>CAVPOU010000001.1:0-113122 GCA_963707125.1 uncultured delta proteobacterium
CAATGCAAGAAGATAGGCTGCCGATGCATAGGAGAGGGCCTGCAAGCCCACGCTCATGCGGGCGCTGTTGATCATGTGGAACATGATCTTAATTCCCTGGCGCTCTTCTCCCAGCAGGAAGCCGATGCACTTGCCTTTGGCACCCAGGGTCATACTGCAGGTGGCGCTGGCCGTGATCCCGTGTTTTTTCTCTATGCCCTCGCAAAGGATGTCGTTGCGCTCTCCCGGTGCTGCCGTCGGCGTTCACAAAGAACTTTGGAACAATGAAAAGCGATATCCCTTTGGTGCCGGCAGGATCGCCTTCGATACGTGCAAGGACCGGATGGATGATATTCTCCACCAGGTCATACTCGCCATTGGTGATGTAGATCTTGTTGCCCGTGAGCGAGTAGGTCCCGTCCTCGTTCTTTACGGCGCTGGTTGTGAGGGCCCCCACATCCGAACCGGCGTCGGGTTCGGTGAGCAGCATGGTTCCTCCCCACTTGGCGGAGGTCAGGTTCCCCACATAGGTTGCCTTTTGCTCAGGGGTGCCGAATTTCTGGATCATGTCCGCGGTGCCGTTGCCCATGGCGGAGTAAATGAACAAGGCATAATTGGCGGCCATGAAGTACTCTGCGGCGGCCGCCGCGATGAATGGGGGCGCACCCTGCCCACCCATTTCCTCCGTTATGCCCAGATTGTTCCATCCCCCTTCGAGAATGAGTTCGAAGGGTCGATGAAAACACTCGGGGACCTTGACCCCGCCGTTTTCAAAATGAAGCCCCTCCCTGTCTCCTTCAGCGAGGGTGGGGAGCACTTCCTTGACGGCCAGCGTCCGGGCCTCCGTGAGAATCATGTCGCACATCTTTCGGTCATAACCGCTGTAAGGCCCGGATTGGAGAAAGGCCTCTCCACCCATCTGCTCCCAGATCACAAAATCCTGATCCCGTTTGTCTGCCAAAAGCTGTGCCATGGGCTCGCTCCTTGTTACCAGTTGTACTCTTCCCTTTCGATGATGGTCGCCACCCCCTGCCCACCGCCCACACAGGCATTGGCGCACCCGTAGCGCCCCTTCTTTTCATTCAGGATGCGGGCAAGGGTTCCCACCAGGCGGATGCCCGTGGCGCCAAGGGCATGACCTATGGCAATGCCCCCGCCCATGACATTGACCCTTTCAGGATCCAGCCCCAGCTCTTTGATGCAGTTCAATGCCACAATGGAGAAGGCCTCATTGATCTCCCAGTAGTCGATATCGGAAGATTTCAAACCGATCTTTTCAACAGCCATCCTGCTCGCCGGAACCGGCCCAACCCCCATGATGGTGGGATCAACCCCTGCAAACCCAATGGATCGGATGGTTGCAAGAGGCTTGATGCCTTTCTTCTTAGCCGTCTCCTTGGACATGAGCACCATGGAGGAGGCAGCGGCGTTTAGAGGAGACGAATTCCCAGGAGTAATGACGCCGTCCTTTTTGAAAGAGGGCTTCAGTTCAGCTAAACCCTCCAGGGTGGCGTCGGTACGAACGGCCTGGTCCTTGTCCACTTTCATGACGGTTCCGTCCGCCTGCTCCGCTTCAATGGGCAGGATCTCACCCGCAAAAAACCCGTCGGCCTGAGCCTTTGCAGCCCTCTGGTGTGAACGAACCCCCCAGCGGTCCATCTCTTCCCTGGTAAACTTGGTCTGGGAAAAAAGCTTCTCTGCGGTAAGCCCCATGTTCACGGTGGTCATCATGTCCCAGTGCTGGTAGGAAGGGTACAGAAAGAGGGTCATATTCGGCGCAATAAGACCCTTGTCCGAGTTGTACGCGCCCATGGGGATGCGGGTCATATGCTCGTACCCTCCGGCGAGGATGATGTCGGAGAACCCCGTGGCAATCTCCATGAAACCCATATGGATGCAGGCCATGGAAGAGCCGCACTGCTGATCCATAAATCTGGCTGGGATCGTCTCAGGCAGGTTGGCCAGGAAAATAGGAAAACGGCCGCCATAAGCCCATTGCTCTCCCACGGCCGTTGAGCACCCCACGAGGAAATCATCGATCTCCTTGGGTTGGATCCCGGTTCGTTGAATGACCTCGGGGAGCAGTTTGGCCAGAAGCTCATCCCCCCTCATCCTGCAGAACCAATCTCTGGCCGGATCGTTCGGCCTGGATCGTGACTGTGCTGTTCTCAGATACCCTGCAATGACTACTTCTTTCATGACTGCCCTCCATCAATCCTGATGCATTCGTAAGAATTTCGATAACGCCTTATTCTGTCATTCCCGCGGAGGCGGGAATCCAGTCTCTAGGATGCCTTCTGGACTCCCGCCTTCGCGGGAGTGACGGACTAGAAGACTTCTTACAAACCCGTCAATCCTCCGCATAAAACGTCTTCCCGGACTCTGCCATCTCTTTGATGAGATCAGCGGGTTTGAAGCGGAGCCCGTACTGCTTTTCCAGCTCCAACAGTTTGTTGTAAACGTTCTGAAGTCCCCATTGGTCGGCGAACCTAAGGATACCGCCGCGGTAAGGAGGAAATCCTGTGCCGTAGATCATGGCCAGGTCCATATCCTGCGGACGATCGCAGATCCCTTCCTGGATCATGTAGGCTGCTTCGTTGATGCCGTTGGCCAGCATCAGGTCCACCACCTCCTGTTTGGACACCTCTTTGGGAGTGACGTTGTTTTCCTTGAGATATTGCCGAACCGCATCAACCACCTTCTGATTCGGCACGGGCTTTTCACCGCTGTAGTCAAAGTAGCCGGCACCTGTCTTGCGTCCATAGCATCCTGTCCGGTAGACCACCTCGGTGAGGGGGTGGACCTTGTAGCGCTCTCCCAGTCTCTTTTCAAAGGTTCTGTTCACATGGTAGTTGATGTCGATGCCGGTCAGATCGGACAGGGTCGCTGGCCCCATGGGCATGCCGAAATCGATCATGGCTTCTTCAGTGAATGCACCGTCCACACCGTCGGCAGTAAGAAAGACCGCCCCTCCCATGAGGCCGCCCAGTTGGCGTGACACGTAGAAGCCCGGTCCGTCGTTGACCACGATCGGGATTTTCTTGATGGCCCGGGCAAAGGCCACGCTTGTGGCCAGGGTCTGATCAGAGGTCTTCTTCGCGCAGATCACCTCAAGGAGCTGCATTCTATCGGCGGGGTTGAAGAAATGAAGCCCTATCATCCGGCCCGGGTCCTTGAGCACCTCGGCCATCTCGGTAATGGGCAGCGCGGATGTGTTGGTGCCGAACACTGCGTGGGAGGGACAGATCTTCTCCAGGTTTTTCCAGATATCCTGTTTGATCTTCATGTCCTCAAGCACCGCTTCGATCACCAGGTCCACATCTTTCAAATCCTGCAAAGCGGTGGTGGTGGTCAGCCGCTGGGACATGAGATCTTCCCGATCCTTTTCGGTCATCTTCTTTGTCTTGATGGCATAGGCGAAAGTTTTGCGGACAGCGGACAGCCCTTTTTGGACGGCCTGCTCATTGATGTCCCACAGGATTGCGTCAAAACGGCCCTGGAGAAGCAAGTTGATGATCCCTGAGCCCATGACGCCGCCCCCCAGCATGGCCACCTTCCGGATCTTCGCAGGTTCAACGCCTTCTATCCGTTTTAGCCTGCCCGCGCTCCGTGTATTGAGAAAGATGTTGATGAGGTTCTTGGCCACGTCGGAAACGGCGCAGTCGCTGAAAAGCCCCACCTCCTTCTCGATGTCGGCCTCGATATCATAACCAAGACCCTGCTCAAAGGCATCGATCGCCTTGAACGGCGCAATGTACCCCTTGGCCTTCTGATAGGTCATGAACTTGGCATAGCCGAGTAACGCGGTCTTTTCAGCGGCGCTGGGAATTCGGTGAATGACGTTGCGGGTCATCCGCATTTTGAGATTCAGCTCGCCTTTGATGAACCTTCGGGCGGCCTTCAAGGCGGCATCCATGAGCTTTTCGCCCGGAACCACTTCATCCACCAGGGCCCTCTGGCAGGCCAGCTCTGCCTTGATGGACTTGCCCGTGGTGATCATCTCGAGAGCATTGGGAAGACCAATGAGCCGGGGCAGTCGCTGGGTACCCCCGGCCCCCGGGATGAGTCCGATCTGAACTTCAGGCTGTCCAAGGTCGATGCCCTGCGCGGCAACCCGGTAGTGGCACGCCATGGCCGTCTCGAGCCCGCCCACCAAGGCAGTTGCCGTTAATGGCGGCAATGAAGGGCTTGGGGCCGGCTTCGATGCTGTTTAGAAACCGGGCTCCCATGAGGGCCTTCTGATAGATGTCCTCCCGCTTTTTCACCAGCTTGAGCTGGGTAATGTCGGCGCCGGCGATAAAATTCTTTCCGACCCCTGTCAGGACAACGGCCTTCACCTGAGCATCTTCAAAGGCCTCTCCGACGGCTTGGCTGAAGTCCTTCATCAACTGTGGCGACATCTGGTTCACCGGTGGATTGTCGAGGGTGAGCACAGCCACACCGTCCTTCAGCTCCACCTTTATGGTCCGGTAGTCTGTCTTCATGGCGGCCATCTCCTTCACAAAAGGGACAAATGAGCAAAATGCAGGATGCAAGGGACGAACAGACAGGATAAGAGATTTTGTAATTACGTTGAGCTTTACTCCACACTATATAGCTAAGTCAATAAGATTTATGTTTTTTCTTGACATAAGAAAAAGCGTCTCCTATAGATAGCCTAGATGGAATTCAGTCCGATCTTCCATCTTTCCCTACCTGAGGTCAGCAAAACAAAAATGAAGATCAGTGAACTCTCAAGGCGTACGACTGTCCCGAAAGAGACGATCCACTATTATGTCCGTGAGGGGTTTATTCCAAGACCAAGAAAAAAAGGGAAAAACGTATCCGATTACGACGAGAGCTTTGTCGAACGCATTCTTCTGATCAAACAGATCCAGGATCACTTTTTCCTTCCCTTATCTCTCATCAAGCAAATCATCAAAAGGCAGAACAAGTCGTCTGAACTCAAAGCCCTGCTGAAACTGCGCATGGGCTATTTCAATCCTCTGGATCAACTCCTCGAGAAGGAAGTGGTCGGAGAGGAGGCCTTTGCAAAGACCACACGGATGGGTAAGAAATGGATTGCGAAATTCGAGGAATGGGGGGCCATCACTCCGGAAACCCATGATGGTGAGAAGATTTATTCCCAGGATGATGTGATCATCGGAAGACTGTTGGTCGATCTGGACCGTGTAGGTTTCGGCCCCAAAGACGGGTTTGATCCGGGGAATGTAAAGCGTTACATCCAGATCTACAGGAAGATTGTCCGATTGGCCCGCGAGGATATTCTGGATTCCAATGCGGACCAACTGACGGCTGAAGAAAACCAGGCCAGGAGGATTCGAGGCAGGGAACTCATGGGGGTTTTTTTCTATCATCTTTACCGGAAGCTGTCCAAACAAGAGGGGAGAAATAAGGAGGCAGGCCGGACAAGCAAAGCGGAGGTCTTGTCCTGACAATCTCCGATTCGTATTGGCTTTAAATCAAAGGCTAACCCCAAACCTGTAGAAAGGAGATAAAGTCTATGAAAAGAATAAAAGCTGGATGGATGATGATGGCGGCCCTCTGCCTTGTTCTGGCCATAGGCTCTACCTGCCCGGGCAGCCGACATGATCAAAATCGGTGTCATCGGTCCCATGAACTTCATGCAGGGCCAAGGGGCACTGGAACGGCGCCACCATGGCCGCTGAGGAGATCAATGCCAAGGGAGGCGTCCAGGTCGGCCAAAAGAAAATGATGATCGAGTTGGTCAAGGCGGACTCCAACGAGTTTATTAATCTCACGGATGCCACCAATGCCATGGAGCGCCTGATGACTCAGAACAAGGTGGACTTCGTTGTCGGCGGGTTCAGGACCGAGGCGGTCATGGCCATGCAGGACATTGCCATGGATTACAAGAAGATCTTTATCGGCTGCGGTGCGGCGCACCCGGAGCTTTGTCTAAGAGTCGCCAAGGACTACAATAAGTACAAGTACTTCTTCCGGGGCACTCCCTTCAATTCCATGTTCCTGGTGCAAACAAGCTTTATTCACCTTGGAACCGTGGGGGCGATACTCAAGAAATCCTTAAACCTGCCCCAGGTCAAGATCGCCGTGGTCGGTGAAAAGGCCATGTGGACCGAGCCGATGATCAAGGCGGCGGAAGGTGCCATCCCCAAGATGGGCATGGAGATGGCAGGCATTTGGCAGCCGTCGGCTGAAGCGACCGATGTGACTGCCGAACTTTCCGCCATCCAACGATCTGGGGCCCATATCATTTTCACGATGTTTTCCGCATCCGTTGGGTATTACCTTTGCAAGACAGGCCGGGGAACTCAAGATCCCGGCTGTGCAGGTGGGCATCAACGTGGAGGCCCAAAAGGACGGCTTCTGGCAGGCCACCCAGGGAATGGGCAATTATGTGATGACCTTGAACACCTATGCCCGGGGCGTGGAGTACAACGAACTGACAAGCCCGTTTGTGGATACCTACGTGAAAAGATTCAATGAGACACCGACCTACAACGCTGACACTTACTCTGCCATCAAGTACTCGCAATTGTGCCGGCCATTGAGAAAACCGCAACCCTCGATGCGGACAAGCTGGTGGCCTTTATGGAAGATCAGGAGTCCACATGGTGCCCTCCGGAAAAATCGCCTATCTCAAGGATGCTGAAGGCCGTCCGCTTCATGAACTCAGATGGGGCCCGGGATACCTGACCAGTCTGGGAGTCCAGTGGCAGGACGGTGAACTCAAAGGCGTCTGGCCCAATCAATGGAAGGCAACCCCGGAAGCGCCAGAAGTCACCTACAAGGGGATCGTTCCCGTACAAGATACCGCCATGGGTCATCGAAGCTTATAAAAAGTAGCCGGTCCTCTAGAAAACCAGCACCTTCAATCCCTAAAACCCCTCCCCCTTGATGGGGGAGGGCAGGGGTGGGGGTGAAGGGAGGAGAGAAGAGTTGTCGGACGGGCTCTGAGAGGGATTTGTACAGTAATTCCATACACAACAATGGCAATCTATTGCTGCTTTTGTGTTAAATACTGAGGCACTATGATACTGGACATCGTGATTAGCGGCCTGATCGGCGGGAGCATCTACGCGCTGCTTGCGATCGGGTTTTCTCTAATTTTCGGGGTAGCCCGCATCGTCAACATCGCCCACACGGCATTTTACATGGTGGCTGCTTACGGCATTTATTTCGGCACCCACAAACTGGGATTCCATCCGCTCTGGTGTATGCTTGCCTCCGTGATCATGGTCATCTTGTTCGGCCTGATCGCTTACAAGCTTTTCATTGACCCAATTCGCGAACATGAGGCCGCGGTTTTGATCTGCACCATCGCCATGGCCATGGCCATGCAGGAGATCATGCTCCTGATGTTCACCGGGAGTTACCTGAGCGTCCCCGCGTTAATTGAAGGATTTTTCAAAGTGTTCGGAGTGAAGGTCTTCTACCAACAACTCCTGACCTTCGGCCTGGTCCTGCTAATCCTTGCCGCACTCCGGGTCTTGCTCATGAAAACCAAGCTGGGTCTGGCGATTCGCTCCACAGCTCAAGACAGGGAAGTGTCCAATCTGATGGGTATCAACGAGAGCCGGACAGCCATGATTACCATGGGTATCACGGTCGGCCTGGCAGGGTTGGCAGGCGCTGTGGTGGCACCCCTGACCATCCTTGATCCCTTTATGTGGATGCACCCTCTGATCATGATGATGGCAGTGGTGGTCCTGGGTGGACTAGGCAGCCTCAAAGGAAGTTTTACCGGGAGCGTACATTCTGGGTTTTGCCGAAGCGCTGGTGGTTTTCTTGATTCCCAAGGGGGCATTCCTAAAGGGATCAGTGGCTCTGTCCGTCATGATTCTGGTGCTGCTCATCAGGCCTGAAGGCCTTTTCGGCGTTTCCTTTGAAGAAGAGAGATGATCATGGGTTTGCTCGCCTTTTACCTGAGAAAACTTTATTCCATCGTGAAAAATGAGATCCTGGTACTTCCCAGCCGGGTCGTGGTCGTGCTTTTCTGCCTGTTTTTACTGTTGCTGCCCCTTTTTTACAAAGACCCTTACATGCTTCGCATCCTGATTCAAGCGAGCATATTCGCCATCCTTGCGGCGAGCTGGGATCTTCTTTCCGGTTTTACCGGCCAGATGAATTTCGGCCACGCTCTTTTCTTCGGCGTAGGGGCTTACACAGCCGCCTTGCTGAATCTTCATTTTCACGTCCCCCCCTGGGGAAGCATCCCCTTGGGGGCTATCGCTGCTGTGGTTGCCGGCCTGGTCATAGGCATCCCCTGTCTCAGGCTCAAAGGAACCTATTTGGCCCTTACCACTCTGGCCTTCCCCATTATCTTGATGGGCATCGTGTTCACCCTTCCCGGCATCACCGGCGGGGAGTTGGGCGTCTCCGGCATCAGCCGCCTTTCCGGTTCCCGCACGAGCGATTACTACATCACGGTGCTGCTCATGCTCGGCCTGACCACGCTCATGTGGAAGATCACGGACTCCAAGACAGGCATCATTTTTCATGCCATCCGTGAAGATGAGCTGGCGGTGAGGGCATCCGGCATCAACACCACCCGCTACAAGCTGCTGGCCTTCAGCTTGAGTGGGTTTTTTGCCGGCGTCTCCGGAGGGCTCTACGCCCATTTCATGAGGATTGCCGGTCCCTCCACCCTGGAGGTCGGCTTGTCGTTCACCGTGGTGATCTGGGCTGTGTTCGGGGGGATTGTGACCATCTACGGCCCGGTGGCAGCGGTCTTTATTCTTTTTCCGCTCTTGGAGTTTTTGCGGTTCTGGCCCGAGTACCGGACCTTGATGTTCGCTGTAGTGATCCTGTTGATCCTTCTGTACATGCCTGAGGGCTTGATCCCCTGGGTCCGCGACAAAATAGAGAAGGAGTGCCCCAGGTGCAAGCTTAGAAACGTGGCCGTGCGCAAGACCTGCCGTGTGTGCACGGCCTCCTTGGATTAGCAGGTTGCTGAAAAACGCCCATCTACGGCGTTGCCCTCATCCCTCGTCGTTGCGATGTACTGGACTGTACGACTCACTCCTCGGGATTTCGGGCGCCTTGTATCTGAGCGTTTTTGAGCAACCTGCGAGCAGGGTCTTTTTCAGGAACCTGCCAGAGGATGGAGGAGTATGGATATCAAACAGGCGTACCTGTCTAAACCGTGGCTGAAATATTATCCTGCCGGCGTGCCGGAAAACCCCAATATCCCGGAGATGTCGGTGCCGGAACTGATCGATCAATTGGCTGACAAATACGCCAATAACACGGCCTTGATTTTCTATGGGAAGAAAATCTCCTATGGCCGTCTCAAAGAACTGATTCATCGCTTTGCCACAGGCCTTGCCGACCAAGGGGTCAAGAAGGGCGATACGGTGGCGCTCTATCTGTTAAATTGTCCGCAGTACGTGATCGCCTATTTTGCCGCCCTCAAACTGGGCGCCAAGGTGACGCCCATCAGCCCGGTTTACACCAGCAAGGAGGTCAAACATCAGCTCGAAGACAGTGATGCAAAGACAGTCGTCTGTCAGGACATTCTCTACAGTAATGTGGAGAAGGCCGGAGTAAAGCTGGACAGGGTGATCCTCACAAGCATTGGGGAGTATCTTCCTGCCCTCAAGAAGTGGTTCGGAAAGAGCGCTATGGCCAAGGCCTATGGCGGCATGCATGTGCCCACCCCTGAGCAGATCAAGGAAGCGGGGCTTCTCTCTTTCCATGACCTGATCCGCAGGTACCCTCCCAAGCCTCCGCAGGTGACCATTGACCCGGTCAAAGACATCGCTGTTCTGCCCTACACAGGAGGCACCACGGGTCTGCCCAAGGCGGCCATCCTGACTCATCGCAACATGATTGCCCTCCAGGTCCAGGTTCTCAGCTTCTGGCCCCTTTTTGAAGAAGGGAAGGAAGTGGGGATGGCCTTTCTGCCTTTCTTCCACATCTATGGACAGGTGGTGGTTATGCTGGGCGGTCTTGCCCTGGGATCGGCACTGGTGCTTTTCACAACACCCGACATCGATGAGATTCTCTCAGCCATAGAGCGTTACCGCGCGTCTGCCTTTTACGGGGTTCCCACCATGTTCGAGTACCTGAAGGAGTACGAGAAGACGGATCGCGTCAACTGGAAACGGCTCAAGCTGATTGTCTGTGGCGCCGACACCCTCCACGAATCCACCATCGAGGCGTGGGAAAGGAGAACCGGTTCAAAAATCTTTGAAGGCTATGGCATGACCGAAACCACGGCCGTCAGCCATGGCAGCCCCGTGCACAGACCTAAGAAGGGATCTTTCGGCGTTCCCATTCCCGGCATGAGGGCAGGGATTTTGGACCATGACGGGACGGACTGGGTGCCGGTGGGTGAAGTGGGGGAGCTGATTTTGAACGGACCCAACATCATGCAGGGCTACTGGAAGCGGCCTGAAGGAACGGCCGAGACCTTTATTGAGATAGAAGGTGAAAAATGGCTTCGCACCGGGGACTTGGTCAGCATGGACGAGGAGGGGTATTTTCACTTTTTTGATCGCAAGCGCGACTTGATCAAGCACAAGGGCTACTCGGTCTTCGCCAGGCATGTGGAAGAAGTCCTTTTTCAACACCCGCAGATCAAGGCTGCCGGTGTGGTCGGCGTGCCCGACCCCAAGGTGGGCAACGTGATCAAGGCTTACGTTGTTCTGGAAAGTGAAGCAAGGGGTAAAGTTTCTGAAGAGGAGATTATCGGGTTTTGCCGCAAGAACCTGGCCCACTACAAGGTACCTCAGATTGTGGAATTCAGAGGGGAGTTGCCCAAGACCGATGTGGGCAAGGTCTCCAGGCGGGAACTGAGGGAAGAGACCGAAGGAAGATGACATGACGCAACCCTTCTTGGAGATCGAAGCGGTTCACAAGGGCTTTGGGGGGCTCAGCGCGATTACGGACGTGAGTTTTTCCATGGGCCGGGAAGAAGTGCTGGGCCTGATCGGCCCCAACGGCGCCGGCAAGACCACATTGCTGCGATTGATCACAGCCATTCTGAAACCCGATTCCGGCACCATCCGATTCAAAGGCAAGGAGATCGTCGGGTTGAAGACGTGGAATATTGTCAACATGGGTATCGCCTGCACCTTCCAGAACATGAGGCCCTTCAAACGGCTGCCGATCATAGCCAACGTCATGGTGTCCTGCCTTTCGCCGCGGGCCATGAAAAGCGGGGAATGGGTCAAAAGGATCGAGGCCAAGGCGATGGATGCCCTGGAGTTTGCCGGGATCTCCGACATGGCACTGGAAAAGGCATCCACCTTGTCCCAGGGGGATCTCAAACGGCTGGAGGTTGCACGAGCCATTGCCACTGAACCCGAGCTTCTGCTTTTGGACGAGCCCTTCGGCGGACTCAGCCCGGCCGAAACCGAACTGATGGCACAATCCATCAAGAGGCTCCACAAGGGCGGCCGCTTCGGTCGCCTCCACAGCGAAGGCCCGGCCATGATCATCGTGGAGCATAAGCTGCAACAGCTCATGAAGATCGTGGACCGGATCATCGTGCTCGATTTCGGGACCGTCATTGCCGACGGCAAGCCCGGGGAGATCGTGACCAACAAAAAGGTCATCGAGGCCTATCTCGGTGAAAGGGAGATGTGACCTTGTTGCTGGAAGTTTCCCATCTGACGGTCAGCTATGATAAGGCCATGCTCATTAACGACCTGAGCATGGGGGTAGACAAGGGTGAGCTGGTGAGCCTGGTGGGACCCAACGGAGCCGGTAAATCCACCCTGTTGAGGTCGATCACTGGTTTGGTGTCCTGGGAGAAGCACGTCAAAAAGCGCTCGGCCCATGGAGAGATCACCATCAAGGGGGAGGTGACCTTTGCCGGGGAAAGAATCGACCGGATTCCTGCCCATGAGATCGTCAAGAGAGGACTGATTCATTGCCCCGAGAGGAGGAGACCTTTTCGGGAGATGAGCGTGATGGACAATCTCCTGGCCGGTTCCTATCTCCTGAAGGACAAGAGGCAGGTCGAAGACAATCTGAAAAGAGTGTATGAACTGTTCCCCATCTTGCAGGGCCGATTCAATCAGATATCCGGGACTCTGTCAGGCGGAGAGCAGCAGATGCTGGCCATAGGCCGGGCCATCATGTCTATCCCGAAACTCTTGTGCATTGACGAACCCTCCACGGGACTGGCACCGATCATGAGGAGGGAGGTTTTTCAAAAGATAAAAGAGATCAGTGGACTTGGAATCACTGTGCTCCTGGTGGAACAGGAGGTCAGCACGGTTTTCAAGATGGCCTCCCGGAATTATGTCCTCTCATCCGGTAAAATCATCGCTGAAGGGTCAGGTGAACAGCTGCTCCAGGATGAAGTCATTCGCAAAACCTACCTGGGCCTTTAGCCCCTTATGGTTGATGGTGTCTTTTTATCTCCTCGTTCAGAGATGTCTCTCCAAAGAGATGCTCCCATGAGCCTCCTGTTCGAACCCGCGGACATGAAGGGCATGATCTTGCGAAACCGTTTCGTCAGGTCCGCCACCTATGACGGCTGTGCGGAAAAAAACGGCCACGTCTCCCAAAAACAACTCAGGATGTTCGAAGAACTTGCCCGGGGCGGTGTGGGCCTCATCATTACGGGCATCACTTACGCCCACCCTTCAGGGCAGATTTCAGTCTTCCAGAATTCCCTTGCCAGCGATGATTGCATCCCTGGGTTCAGAAGGCTCGCAAATACCGTCCATAACCAAGGCGCAAAAATCGTGGTTCAGCTGTTTCACGCGGGACGGGAAACGGCAAAGACATTTAAGCCTCAGCGCAAGCAGGCCATCGCGCCGTCACTGGTCAGCGACGATCCGTACTTTCAAGGGCCACACCGGGCCATGACAGAGGACGAGATCTGGGAGATCGTCCGGTCTTTCGGCGATGCTTCGAGAAGGGGCAGGGAAGCGGGGCTTGATGCGGTTCAGTTACACGCGGCCCACGCCTATCTGTTGAGTCAGTTCCTTTCTCCCTTTGCAAACCGCCGTGCTGACCAGTGGGGCGGGAATCTGGAAAACCGTCTCCGCCTCCACCACGAAATATACCGGGACATACGGGCAAAGGTGGGTGGGGACTACCCCATCCTTGTAAAGATCGGAGTGGAGGACTCCTTTGCAGGCGGGTTGGAATTTCATGAAGGAAAACGCGCCGCACAGTACCTTGCCGAGTGGGGATTCGATGCCCTGGAAATTAGTTCCGGATTAAGGGGCAGGGGGTATGAAAACTCCGAGTTCCGGCCCGGCATCAACCAATTGGAGCGTGAGGCCTATTTCAGGGAATGGTGCAGGGAGATAAGACGCAGCGTGAATGTCCCGGTCATGATGGTTGGGGGCCTGAGAACCTTTGAGCTCATGGAGCAAGTGATCCGAAACCAGGAGGCCGATTTCATTTCTCTTTGCAGGCCGCTCATCAGGGAACCGGGGCTCATTGACGACTGGAAAAACAAGGACCGGCACCGGGCAGCGTGCATCTCTTGCAACAAATGCTTTGAAGCACTCCTCAAGGGAGAGGGCCTGCACTGCGTCATTAAGAAGGAAGTGGAAGAAAGCCTAAATGGGAACACAGACTCTGAGCCAGGATCTAATCTCTCCTTTGCGCAGCAAATCGAAATCCGAACAGGGGATTCGAAACATACCCATGTCCAAATCAAGTACAAAAGTGGGTCACTAGGATATCGAAATTGGAGCAATGTTGAATGTGCGGAGTAGACACCGCTACGGGATTTGAACTTCAGTCAGTTCGAAAACCCACTGGATTCCTGTGTCACGCCGAATGGCGGATCAGAAGCTGTCGACATTCGCTACATTGCAGCATGAGTTCGGTTTCGATATTCATGATGGTGTGCAGGAATAGTCCTGTGTGGGACATTCATCTAGGTATTTTGAAGGGGGTGTAGCATTATGGACATTGAAAAGGTTTTCATCGTGGGCTCAGGATTGATGGGAAGCGGAATTGCGCAGGTCTGCGCCCAGAGCGGTCTCAAGGTCGTTCTTTATGACATCGATCCGGAGGCCTTGAAAAAAGCATTGAAAAACATTGAGTGGTCGGTGGGCAAGTTTGTTGAAAAGGGGGAGGTCAAAGAAGACAAGACCGTCATCATGAGCAGGATCAAAACAGTCTCTGATTTTTCGGAGGCGGCCACGTCCGGATTGCTCATTGAGGCGGTGTTTGAGAATCTCGACCTCAAAAGAGAAATCTTCGAGAAAATGGATGGCCTTTCCATGCCTGAAGCTCTTATTGCCAGCAATACCTCTTCTATTCCCATCACTGAACTTGCGGTCGCCACCAAGAGGCCCGAACGGGTTCTCGGTCTTCACTTTTTCAGTCCCGTCCCCATGATGCAGGCTGTCGAGGTGATCAGAGGTCAGTCCACCATGGAGGAGACCATCGTGAAAGGAAGGGAGTTTGTCCTACGCATCGGCAAAGAGCCTATCATGGTGAACCGGGACGTGGCTGGTTTTGTAATTAACCGACTCAACTTCCCTTCAAGTATGGAAGCCATGAGACTGGTCGAGGAGGGTATCACTACGGTAGAGGATATCGACAAGGGAGTGAAACTGGCTCTGGGCAGGAAGATGGGCATTTTTGAGACGAGTGACATGGTCGGTCTCGATGTCACCTATGGGGCTCTGATGGCTATGTACAAGGAGACAGGTGACCCCCGATGGTTCCCGCCCATGATCCTGAGGAGAAAAGTCAAATCAGGGGAATTGGGCCGAAAGACCGGCAAAGGCTGGTATGAATACGACAAAGACGGCCGCAGAAAGACGCAATAAACAGGGGCGCGGACACGGAGACGGAAACCTCCGGCGCGGCCGAACATCAATTCTTATGAATGGCAGGTTGGCAAGAAATGTGCAGTTCGCAGGCTGCTCAAAAATGTCCAGATCCAAGGCTCCCGAAATCCAGAGGAGTGAGACGTACATGTCAGTACGTTGCAGCGACGAGGGATGAGGGAAACGCCGGAGATGGGCTTTTTTCAGCAGCCTGGTAAAAGGGGATTGGCGTGGTTGATCACTTCAAGGTAAACCGGAACGACCTCTTCTTCATCCTGAAGAATCAGCTCAACTATGGGTCGCTCTGTTCTCTTGAACGTTATAAGGGCATGAAGGAAGAGATGTTGGACATGGTGGTCACGGAGGCCATCAACCTGGCCAAGGGGGTGGTGGATCCCCTGCAGGAAATCGGCGAAAAAGGTGGGGTGAAGTTTGACAGGGGAAAGGTTTCCTGCCCGCCGGAGTTTAAGAAGGCATTCAGGCAGTTCGGGGAAGACGGGTGGATAGGGCTTTCCAGGGACACGACGTACGGGGGCCAGGGGTTTCCCCACATGATGCGAATTGTGGTCAATGATCTGATGTATGGGGCTTGTCAGGCCTTCAACATGGCCCCGAGTCTCACCCATGGCGCGGCCCATCTTGTCGAACGTTTTGCAGCTGAAAACTTGAAAAAGCTGTTTGTCCCCAGGATGTTTGGGGGCGAGTGGGCCGGAACCATGTGTCTGACCGAACCCGACGCAGGGTCGAATCTCGCCAATATCCGAACCACCGCCTATCCGGAGGGAGGCCATTACAGGATAAAAGGGTCAAAGATCTTTATCTCCTGGGGCGACCATGACCTGACCGAAAACATCGTCCATCTTGTGCTGGCCCGCGTTGAAGGCGCCCCTGAAGGCGTCAGAGGAATCTCTCTTTTTGTCGTGCCAAAAATCAAGGTCAACCCCGACGGTTCACTCGGGGCATCGAATGATGTCCTCTGTGAAAGGGTGGAAGAAAAACTGGGGCTTCATGCCTCTCCCACCTGCGAACTGAACTTCGGCGTCCGTGGGGATTGTATCGGCTTTTTATGCGGGGAGGCGAATCAGGGGCTTTCCCACATGTTCCAGATGATGAATGCGGCTCGCATCAATACGGGCGTCAGCGGCATGACCTTGGCCAGTACGGCCTACCTGAACGCCCTTGCCTTTGCCAAGGCCCGCATTCAGGGGCAGGATGTGGCCGGCCGAAAGCCGGAATCCGTTCCCATTATCGATCATCCCGACGTGCGCCGTATGTTGCTCTGGATGAAAGCCATGGTGGATGGCATGCGGTCCATGATTTACACAGGGGCTTTCTGGTCGGATCTTGCCTGGGAGCTTCCCTGCGAGAGTGAAGAACAACGTCACTACCAGAACCTTTTGGATTTCATCACCCCGATCATTAAGGCCTATTGCTCACACATGGGATTCAGGGTGTGTGAGACGGCGCTGCAGTGTCTTGGAGGCTATGGGTATACAAAGGACTATCCCATAGAGCAGTATCTGCGGGATGCCAAGATCATGTCCCTCTATGAGGGGACCAACGGTATCCAGTCCCTGGACCTGATGGGGCGCAAGATGAGGGCGGGCCATGGCGCGCTCTTCAACGCATACAGAGAGGAACTTGAAAGCTTCTGTGTGATCCATCAAGATCATTCCAAACTTGGAAAGGAAGTGCAGACCTTGCACAAGGCGGAGAAGAAGTTGACGGAGGTCGCACTGCAAATGGCGGAAAGAATGAATTCGGATCCCCTTCAATGGGCATCCTACACCTTTCCCGCCCTTATGTGCTTCGGGGATGTCACCACGGCCTGGCGTCTTCTGGACATGGCTATCATCGCTCAGCAGGTTATGGATGAAGGCAGAGGGAACCCGTTTTATGCAGGAAAGATCATGCAGGCGTCCTATTTCGTGGGAACCATGCTGCCGCTGACTGTGGCTCGTCTGGATACCTGCGTTCGGAGTGGGCGCGAGATCGTAGAGATGCCGAATGAGGCGTTTTAGAGTCTCAGGCTGTAACTTCTCCGCAACCTGAGTAGAAGTTCTTGTATGAGATTACAGAGGAGCTGGAAATCATGGAGAAAAAGTTAAACGAGGTCGTGGTGATCGACGGTGTTAGGACCGCCTTTGGAAAAGCCGGAGAAAAGGGCATCTTCTGGGAAACGCGGGCCGACGACCTGGCGGTTGCCCTTCTCAGGGCGCTGATCCAAAGGAACCCTAAGGTGCGACCGGATATGATCGAAGACAGTATCTGGGGAGTCACGAATCAAGTCAAAGAGCAAGGAGGAACGCTGGGAAGGTCTGTTCCCATGCTGGCGGACTGGGGTTGGGAGGTGCCTGGTTGTTCCATTGACCGCATGTGTGCCAGTGGTCTCACGGCCATCGGCTTCGGAGTGGGTTACATCGCCACAGGGATGGCGGACTGCCTGCTGACAGGAGGCGTGGAACACATGGGTCACGTGCCCATGGGGTTCATGCGTGATCCTCACCCACGGTCCGAGGCGGTGATGGGAGGGCCATCGGCCTTCAACATGGGCATGACGGCAGAGAATATCCACGACCGGTTTCCGGAATTCACAAGGGAGAAGGCTGATCGATACGCCCTTTCATCCCAGCAAAAGGCGGATTCGGCCATTCAAGCGGGCAAGATGAAACAGATGATCGTTCCCATCGAGGTCGAACGGGCGGACGGCTCCAGGGTGGTGGTTGACAAAGATCAGCAACCCAGGCCCGAGACCAGCATGGAGTCCCTGGCCGGTCTCAAATCGGTTTTCAAAGAAAACGGGCGGGTCACGGCCGGCAATGCCTCGGGACTCAATGATGGGGCGGGTGCCGTTGTACTGATGAGCGAGAAAAAGGCAGCGGCGTTGGGCCTGAAGCCCAAAATGCGCTGGGTCGCGTCCGCTGTGGCGGCGGTCGATCCCACCATCATGGGAACAGCGCCGGTTCCCGCCACTTTGAAAGCATTGGACAAGGCAGGATTGACCGTGGGTGATTTGGACGTCATTGAAATCAACGAGGCCTTTGCGGTCCAGGCCCTTTACTGCCTGGACAGACTGGGCATGGGGGAGGATGACCCACGAGTCAACATATGGGGAGGTTCATTGGCGTTCGGGCATCCGCTGGCCGCATCGGGTCCAAGGCTGGTCACTTTCCTGATGAACCTGTTCAAGGAGAATGCGGATGCGCGGTACGGTCTTACAACCATGTGCGTAGGGCGTGGACAAGGCTATTCCATTATATGGGAGAATATGCAACGGTAGGACCCGTGCCTGCAACTCCTCTGCACCATGCAGAGAAGCTGCAAATCCGAAATCCGAAGCACGAAATCCGAAACAATGCCCAATGACCCAAATTCAAATGACCTAAACCTTGGGTTTCTGTGCTTTTGTTTTAAACATTGGAGCGTTCGAATTTTGTTACGGGAGAAGTCCTGTATTGGGATTTATCTACTCAGTCCATACGTAGTGAGCGAGACGAGGGACTATTGGCATCATGATCAAATACACTGTTTCTATCGTGCGATATGAGAAACCCTTGGAGTCTGTCGCGAGAGCCGTTGCTCTCTCTCACGGCCTGGACCATTTGCCTACCCAGGCCAAGGTTTTTATAAAGCCCAACATTGTCTTCTGGACCAAAGCGGTTCCTTTTCCCAAGTGGGGGGTCATCACCACTTCTCGCGTTGTGGAGGACATGGTTGTTCTCCTCAAGGAAAAGGGGATCGATGACATCACCATCGGGGAAGGCTCTGTCATCTCAAAACCGAAGGATCTGGAAACCCCTGCTCACGCCTTCAAAACCCTCGGCTATGAAGTTCTTAAGAAACGGTATGGTGTAAAATATTTCAACACCTTCGAAAGACCCTTCGAGAAAGTCCATGTGGGTGAAGGAATCACGCTGAACTTCAACCGGGACATTCTGAAAAGTGACTTTGTCGTCAACCTGCCTGTCTTGAAGACCCACAGCCAGACCGTGGTCAGCCTCGGCATCAAGAATCTCAAGGGGACTATCGACATCCCGTCGAGAAAGAAGTGCCATAACGCAACCCCTGGGCTGGATCTTCACCGCATGGTCTCGAAGCTCTTCCTCCCCATGCCGCCCATGTTTACGCTTCTGGACGGGATCTATTCGCAGGAGCGTGGACCGAACGTGGACGGTCAGGCCAGAAGTAGCAATCTCCTTGTGGCCTCCTCCGACGTTTTGTCGGCCGATATGGTTGGTGCCAAGGTCTTGGGCATTGAACCGACCAACGTCCCCCATCTGGTTCATGCTGCTCAAGCCCTGCATCGGCCTGTGAACTTGTCTGACGTGGAAATCGTTGGCGAGCGCATAGACGATGTGGCCTCGGCCCATGAGTCGAGCTTCCCCTACAATGAGGACGGCACATTACCCACGGCCATGGAAAAGAGAGGGATCAAGGGAGTATCCTACCCCAAATATGATCTGACGATTTGCACCTATTGTGCGGGGCTGACCAGAGTGATGCTGATAGCCATCGCACGGGCCTGGAAGGGAGCACCCTTTGATGATGTGGAAATCTTAACAGGGAAGATCATGCAGGCTGCACCGGGCAAAAAGAAAACCCTGTTGCTTGGGAAGTGCATTTATGAGGCCAACAAGAACAACCCTCACATTCGGGAAATGATCGCTATCAAAGGTTGCCCTCCCTCTCCCCAATCTATTTTCAAAGCCCTTCATCAGGCGGGGATAGAAGCCGATCCGGATCTCTTCGAACATATGGACAGGGCAATGGGAATCCATATGAAGAAATACCAGGGAAAACCGGAATTCGACGAGTCGTTTTTTCGAATCGCTTGATCCATGTCGAATGGATCCTTTGCAATCTTGATAAACGCGCAAAAGATCAAAAAATGACTTCTTCCGTCATTCCGGCGAAAGCCGGAATCCAGTGAAATGATCAAGTCAAAAACCTTCTGGACCCCGGCTTTCGCCGGGGTGACGGCTTCATAAACGCTCATGATCGGTATGTTGGTCGCCCCACGCATCCAAATGTAGGGGCGCACTTTACTCGTCGCGCCATAGCCTTGGCGAAGGCGGACGTGCGCCCGCAACGGGCGGGGATTAACCCCGCCCCCTACTGAAATACGACGCAGTCGGATTTCAGAAAGAGAGGAATATTCATGGAATTGACTCAGACGCGGTATGAGGTTGAAAAAGGTATTGCAACCGTCACGCTTTCTCGACCGGATAAAATGAACGCCCTCACGCAAACCATGCGAAAGGAGTTGATCGAGATCTTTATGGCCGCAGATCAGGATGATTCGGTCCGTGTGGTCGTGGTGAAGGGCGCAGGCAAGGCTTTCTGCGCCGGAGCCGATCTGTCCTCCGGGGGTTCCGCTTTTGACCGGACCATCCAAGAGGGTCGAAAAGTGAGCATTGACGAACATCGAGACGGAGGCGGCCAGATTGCTCTCGCCATTTTCAGATGCCGAAAACCTGTGATTGCGGCAATCAACGGGCATGCCGTCGGCGTGGGCATAACCATGACGCTGCCCATGGACATCCGAATCGTCTCAGAGGATGCGAAGATCGGGTTTGTCTTTACCAGGCGCGGTGTTGTCCCCGAGGCATGCTCATCGTGGTTTCTGCCGCGAATCGTAGGGGTTTCCAAGGCGGCTGAATGGATCTATACGGGACGTGTGTTTCGCGCCTCGGAAGAGGCGAAATCCGGCCTTTTTAATTATGTAGTGCCGCAGGAGAGGGTATTCGACAAGGCGATGACGATCGCAAGAGAGATAGCGGAAAACACGTCCGCGGTTTCCGTTGCACTCAGCAAGGCGCTTTTATGGCATGGCCTTGCGGAAGGGGATCCGCAATCGGTCCATCTCATCGACTCGCGCTGTTTCTATTGGATGGGCCACCAAAAGGATTCACACGAGGGAGTTGAAAGTTTTTTGGAGAAAAAGCCGCCGAAATTTGCCATGAAAGTCTCCAGTGACATGCCTGATTTCTACCCCTGGTGGAAAGAACCAAAAGTTTAGAAAAGATATAAGGATGACCGGACATGAGACTCAAGAACAAAATCGCTGTTGTGACGGGAGCCGGACGGGGAATCGGTGAAAGCATTGCCATTCGCTTAGCAGAGTAAGGAGCAAAATTGATCACCAATGACGTGAACGAAGCGGATGCGAATCACACGGTTAAGACGATGAAGAACAAAGGCAGCCAGGCAATGTCCGTGATCGCCAGTGGAGCCTCATCGGTATTCGCGGAGAACAAGGACGGCGTTGTGGCCGCCGAAGCCGAAGGACTGGGAAAGGCCGGTCCGGATGGGGTAGGAGTCCACGCGAGTGACGAAATTCAGATCCTTCATGGGATTTTCGAGGTTTCTGCAAAGGTGGGTTGTCTTGTGATGAATGCTAAGGGCTGTAACCAGGGCCTCTATCGCTCCCGAAGCTCCCAGAGTGTGCCCGATGAGGGATTTCGTGGAATTGATGAGAACCTTCTTGCCGAAGACCTTTTCGATGACTGCCGTTTCTGTCTCGTCATTCAAACGGGTCCCGGTTCCATGGGCATTGATGTAATCGATTTCCTCTTCTGATATCCCCGCGTCGGCAAAGGCGAGCTGGAGCATCCGCGTGATCTGGGTGCCGCTGCTCTCCATCATCATGATGTTGAAGCTGTCGCACGTCTCCGCATATCCGAGGATCTCGGCATAGATCTTTGCACCGCGTTCCTGAGCGTGTTCCAGATTTTCAATGACGAAGACCGCTCCCCCTCCTTCGCTGAAGAGAAAACCGGTTCGGTCCTTGTCAAAGGGGCGATTTGCCTTATCAGGATCCTGATTGTTGTTGGCCAGGGCTCTTACCGCATCAAATCCTGCAAATACGCCGCCATAATCATCGCGCAGATACTCCACTCCACCCACAAGAGCCGCATCCAGTTCACCGGATCTCACGGCTTTGAACCCGTAGCCTATGGCCACTGTTCCGGAAGCACAGGCAGCGCAGTAAGCGTTGTTGTTTCCGCACAGGTTGAATTTGATGCCCACATTGGCGGAGCAGGCATTGGGCATAGTCATCGCGACTGCGAAAGGATTGAACCGCCTCGGATACAGCATCCTTTCCTGGACCTGCTTGAGGATCTCTCCGGCAGGGTGATCGGCAAGCTGGGCGCTCGCTTTGGCAAGCATTTCCTTTTGACGAAGGAGGAGTTGGTAGCTGTAGCAGGAGGCAAAGGTGCTCAGCCCTCCAATCCCCGTGCCCATAAAAACGCCGGCCCTGTCTTTATTCACGGAGGATATGGAATAGGTGTTTCGCTTCCGGTCCAGCATGGTATACTCAAGCCCCGCCGAATCCAGGGCTTGAAAACTGCAGGCGATTGCGATCAGAGTCGAGGGATCCAGCTGCTTTTCTTCGATCCGGCCGATTCCATAGCTGGAATAATCAATGGCAGGTAAGGGAGACCAGATCTGGGAATGGAAATCCCCATAGTGAAACCAGTGGTCAGGAATTCTTTCGACCCTGGCTTTCGCCTCGAGACAACTCTTCCAGAAATCATCGGGATTCTGCCCAATCGCCGAGATGACACCCAATCCAGTGATGACGACTCGTCTTCTCATGGGTTTAGGCCGAAGGTGCTTTCTCTTCCATGGACAGAATGTATTTCACGGCATCTTCCACGCTGACGAGTTTCTCCGCATCCTCGTCCGGAATTCTTTTGTCAAAGGCATCCTCAAACTCCATGAGCAAAGTGATGATATCCAGAGACTCAGCCTTCAGATCATCCATGAATTTTGTCTGCAAAGAGATCTGGCTCTCCTCCACTTTGAATACTTCTGCTACGACCTTTCTCACTTTTTCGAAGACCATATCTTGTGTCAATTGCGCCATACCGAATCACCTTTCTTTTTTGAATGAATATCCCCAACGCAGGCCTTTGGCCACAACCGAACCATTTATCATTTAACATTTTCCATTGTTCATTTACACAAAGCAAATGATCAAAATCCAATGCCCAATGTTCAAAACAGAAACCCACGTGGTGCACGGTTTTGGTCGTTTGAATTTGGATCATTGGATATTGCCCTTCGACGTGGCTCAGGGTGGTGAGCTGGTCGAACCATTTCGGATTTCGTGCTTCGGATTTCGAATTTTCAACTTCTTTGCAAATGGCATCGAAGTCTCAGTGTAATACTCTAATGATGCGCCATTCGCCCCGCCATTCCGAGGAAGCTTCACAGGGGCCTGCGCCAGCCTGATTTCAGGTCTGCCTCTGCGTGGGCTTCCAGCATGAGGCTCTCCACTTGCTTTCGGAGTTCCTCCAGTTGCTCTGGACGGGTTCCCCTTGGAACAGGGAAGGGGTCTCCCCACCGGATGGTCACTTTGCTAAAGGGCTTGGGCACCAGGAACCGATCCCAGCTTCTCATCACCCACGCCTTTTCAGCAGATATGATGATCGGAAATATGGGTGCACCGGTGACTTGAGCCATGGCCATGAGTCCAGGTTTGATAACCCCCTTGGGCCCGGTAGGCCCGTCTACAATATGGATGACGCCAGGGTTTTTCTTGAGCGCTCTTAGAATGGCCATCAAGGCGTCCCTGCCCCCTCGCGTGCTTGATCCCCTGACAGGCACAAGCCCGAGCCGGGAAGCGAGAGATGCGATCAGCTCCCCGTCTCTGCTCTGGCTGATCATCACGATGGGCTTGAAGTTCCTGAATTTGGTGACATACGCCAGAGCAGGGAGAAAGCGTTGATGAAAGACCGCGGCGATCACCCGTCCATATTTTGAAAATTGCTTATGAGCGGCTTCCTCTCCAACGACCCTCACTCTCAGAAAAGAAAGGTAGAGCCTCAAAAGATAATAGCATAAGGGAACCAGACGGTATTTGAGTAAGGTCTGGGCAATCGCCAAAACAAGGACTCCTCGCCCTCCTCATTGCTTGGAGACAGCGCCTTAACCGGGAGAAGGGCCTGCTGATTCGGGAATAATTCTGCACAATATACCACAAAGTTTCCAGGATTCAAGAGAGATAGCCGAATACCCCTACAGGAAAAAACCGACGGATTCAACCAAAAAGACGCATGAAAAAGCGATAGACACAGGCCGGAGCAGGATGATATAAATCGTCTCGAAATAGTATTGACGGATCGCTCCCCCTCACCCCAACCCTCTCCCCCAATCTTGGGGGAGAGGGCAGGGTGAGGGGGTTTATGCGTGTCAAGACAAATGTGGGAATCTTCATGAGTTACCTGCCGAACAGTTTCAGGAACGTATTCTTGAAAAGGATTTCGCCATGATGATCAGACAAATCGGTTTTGACTTAGATCCGGGCTCCCTCGCCAGAACCATTGACGAGTTCCCGAGAACCCGGGTCTTGGTCATCGGAGATATCATCATGGATGAATACATCTGGGGGGATGTGTCTCGAATCTCTCCGGAGGCGCCTGTACCGGTGGTCGATGTGAAGCGTGAGACCAAGATGCTGGGCGGTGCCGGAAATGTGTTGAGCAACATTGCTTCCCTGGGCGGTGAAGCGATCCTGTGCGGAGTCGTGGGGGATGATTCCACGGGCCGGCAGGTGATGAAGATGGTCAAGAACCTAGGGGTCTCCACGGAAGGAATTCTTCAGGAGCCGAACAGACCGACCACGATCAAAACAAGGATTGTTGCTCAGCACCAGCAGGTCGTGCGGTTTGACCGGGAAAGCCGAACACAGATCCGCACGGAGAGTGTTCAGAGACTGCTCGGTTTCGTGAGCAAAATGCAAAAGGACATCCATGCGATTGTGGTGTCGGATTACGCCAAAGGTGTGATCTCTCCCCAACTGATGAAGGGTCTAAGAGACCTGGTCGCCGATTCAGGCATTGTCCTAGGAGTTGATCCCAAAAAGAACAACTTCGCCCTTTACAAGGGCATTGATGTCATCACTCCCAATCATCATGAGGCAAGCGCCTTCTCCGGGATTGAGATAGTGAATGATGAAAGCCTGGTGCGTGCAGGGAAGCAGATCCTTCGTGATCTGAAGTGCCGCTCTGTTTTGATTACCCAGGGCAAGGATGGGATGACCCTCTTTGAAAAGAAGGGGGATCCCACGCACATTCCGACGGTGGCGAGGAAAGTGTTTGACGTGACAGGAGCCGGCGATACGGTGATCAGCACGTTCTGCCTGGGACTGGCCGCTGGAATGGATCTCAAAGCAGCTGCGATCATCTCGAATTTTGCAGCCGGCATTGTTGTGGGAGAGGTTGGTACGTCCACGGTCAAAGCCGAGGATCTCAAGAAAGTGATGTTCGAAAGGCTGAGAAAAAGCCTGTGAGCACGGCGAAAGAAGCAGATGACGTCAAGCTCATGGCGAGCCTCTTTTCCCCTGAGGAGAAAATCCTCGAAGAAGTCATCCTGGACCTCCAGGGGATATGCGGTTCAACGGACTGGGTGAGCCCCCCTTTCTTTTTCGACAGAACAAGGTATTATGAAAAAGAGATGGGCGGGCCTCTTCATCGACGGTTTCTCTCTTTCAAGAATCTCATCCGGCCTGAGACCATCGTGGACATTAAGCTTCAGACCAATGAGATCGAGAAAAGATATGTTCAGGAGGGCAAGCGGAGGGTCAACATCGACCCAGGCTATATTGCTTTGGAGAGGCTGGTTCTCGCCACAGGAAAGAACTACACTCACCGCATCTATCTCTCGAAAGGGATCTACGCGGACTTGACCCTGGTCTTTCACCAGGGGAGTTTTCAAGCCCTGGCATGGACCTACAGAGACTATGCGGACACGGTGGTTATCGGCACCTTCAACGAAATCAGAGAGCGTTACAAAAACCAGCTCCGCGGGCTGAGCGAATGAGGCGGCCCAAAATCATGGACATTCACCACTGAGGCACGGAGGGCACAGAGATAAGCATGATGCAGCTTCCTCCCCTGGCTCAAGACATCCCGAAGTGAGGGATGCCCAGTGCCTGGGCACTGGGACAGGGGAGGGCAGACAGTTAAAAAATGTGCTAGCTTATTTTTTCACTGTCGGCCCTCCTGATATCTTGAGCCAGGGCGTTTTCTCTGCGTACTCTGTGTCTCTAGCGACCCTTCTGAGGGGAGCGGGTGGTGAGAGAGGAGATAAAATTGATTAAGAGCATGACCGGTTTTGGCCGGGGAGAAGCGGTTCTAAACGGCAGAAGGTTTATTGCAGAGATCAAGACGGTCAACAACAGGCACCGAGACCTGGTTGTCCGTTTGCCCCGAACGCTTCAGGCCATCGAGGATGAGGTGAGGAGCCAGATTTCAGCGGTGATCAAAAGAGGTCGAGTCGAAGTGAGCCTTCAGATGGAGAAGGAGGGCGTGGAACTGGAGTATGACCTGGAACTCAACCTCCCCCTCGTTCGATCCTATCTTCGAATTTTCAAACTATTGAGCGAGGAGTTCGGCCTCGACGGAAAGGTGAGGCCGGACGATCTCTGCCAGATGAAAGATGTTCTCCTGGTCAAGCCGGAGGAGCTTGACCTTGCTGCGGCAAAAGAAGCGTTCCGCGAAGCCGTAGGTCATGCTCTGGACGCTTGTGATTCCATGAGGATCCAGGAAGGAAGAGCCTTGAAGGAAGATTTCCTCAAGAGACTGGCTTTGATCGAGGACCATCTGAAAGAAGTCGGAAACAGGGCCGGCTCGGTTGTTGAAGACTACAAGCGGAGATTGAGGCAAAGAGTGGAACAGGTGTCACAGGGTATCCCCATCGAGGAGAACCGGCTGATCCAGGAGGTTGCCATTTTCGCAGACCGGTGCGATATCACCGAGGAACTTGTGCGCGCAAAAAGCCATCTGGAGCAGTTTCGATCATACCTTTCCCCGGAGGATGCTGTGGGGCGACGGCTGGATTTTCTTTTGCAGGAGATCAACCGGGAGATTACGACGATGAGCGCAAAGGCTTCGGATTCCAAGATCTCGGCCAGGGGCGTGGAGATCAAGGCGGAACTGGAAAAGGTGCGGGAACAGGTCCAGAATGTGGAGTAAGGGGGATGGGCATGGGTGACAAACTGATCAACATCGGTTTCGGGAATTCCGTTGTTTCAAGACGGGTGGTCGCCATTATCTCGCCCAACGCGGCACCCATCAGGCGTCTTCGTGATGAAGCCCGCGAAGAAAAGAGACTCATTGATGCGACCCAAGGGAGAAAGACCCGGTCGGTCATTATTACGGACAGCAATCACGTGATCCTTTCAGCCATTCAGTCGGAAACCATTGCCCAGCGTTTCAGCCCGGACGGCAAGATTTTCAGGGAAGACATAGAAGAATGAGCGCAGCCGGTCGAATTTTTGTCGTCTCCGGTCCATCCGGATCAGGTAAGTCCACCCTCATCCGCGAGGTGAGACAGAAGGTCTCAGACCTGGGCTACAGCATCTCCCACACAAGCCGACCCCCCAGGGGCCAAGAAAAGAATGGCGTGGAGTACCATTTTGTCAGCAAAGAGAGCTTCCAGAAAATGATCGACAACGGAGACTTTGTAGAGTGGGCAGAGGTCTATCAGGATTTTTACGGCACCTCCGTGTCCAGCCTTAAGAGCCAGGTCACGCTCGGACTGGACGTGATCATGGATATTGATGTTCAGGGCGCAAGAAACATCAAGGACCACTTCAAGGAAGCGATTCTGATCTATGTGCTTCCCCCTTCGCTGGAGATCCTTGAAAAGCGGCTGAGGGAGAGAGGCACTGACGATGAAAAAGCGATCCGCACAAGACTGAAGAAGGCAGCAAAGGAGATCAAGAACTGTGTCTCTTATGACTACCTCCTCTTCAACAACGATCTCAAGCAAGCGGTGGAGGAGCTGAAATCCATCATTATCGCGGAACGATGCCGGAGGCCGGTCCAACTTCCCAAGGCTCAAACCCTATACAACCTAGGCCCCCATTAAGCGGGCTCTTTCGGCGATTGGGCAGATCGCCCGGCCTGGTGCTGAAATCTCTGGATCCTTCCCAGTTTCGGAGGGAAGTAGGGAGTAAGCAGCAGGCAGTATTTCTCTCTGCTTACTGCGTACTGCATACTGCTTACTCATTGATGTCTACCCGAGGGAGGTATAAGGATCAGCGCGGAAGATCAAAAAGGCTTCTCTTTGATCCCCGGCTTTCACGCAGTCAGGGAGAGTCTCATCAGGACCCCTGAAAAGCTGCGCGAAGTCTGGATTGGGTCGAGCAGGAAGGGGGCAAGGGCCGAGGAGATCGTCAAGCTCGGAGAGGAGAAGGGTGTTCCGGTTCATTTCAAAGATTTCCATGAAATAGAAGCCATCATGCCTGGAGCCACCCACCAGGGTTTTGTTGCTCTTGCAGAGACTTTCTCTTATACGGAACTCGAAGACCTGATCGAGAGGTCTCGTCATGAGCCGGGCTATGCTCTTCTTGTCGTGGCTGATCACATCACCGATGAAGGAAATCTCGGGGCCCTTATCAGAACAGCAGCCTTCTTTGGCGTGCACGGCCTGATCCTGCCCAAAGACCGGTCGGCGAAAATCACAGGCAAGCTTCTCAAGAGGACCTCCGGAGCCTACGCTTCCCTGCCCATTTCCCAGGTGGTCAATCTGGGAAGGGCACTGGATCTTCTCGCCGGAAAAGGTTTCTGGATTATCGGTGCAGCCGGAGAAGCGCAGGAGTCCCTCTATCATTTTGACTGGAAAAGGGATGTGGTTCTCATCCTCGGGAGTGAAAGCAAGGGCCTCAGCCATTCCGTCAGAGATCGTTGCCATGAGCTGGTCAAGATCCCCGGATCCGGGAGGGTGGAATCGCTCAACCTTTCTGTTGCAGGGGGAGTGATCCTTTCCGAGATTGTCCGTCAACGGGGAAGCAAGGGTAAATGATTTGAAGAAAAGATCGATCAGGAGGGCATGGGGAACGCCTTGAGCGCTCCGGTCGATAGAAGCGCGTTGACAAGGGCGCATAAAGGCAGGCCCACCACATTGGTGTAGGAACCGGTAATCCCCTTCACAAGAAACGCTCCGATCCCCTGAATCGCATAACTGCCCGCCTTGCCGAAAGGCTCACCTGTTGCGACATATCCCAGGATTTCTCTCTTGGTCAGCACCTTAAAAGCGACGCTTGTCACAACCGCTTCGGAGTGAGCCTTCTGCGACTCAGGCGCTACCAGGCAAAAACCGGTAATGACCCTGTGTTCTTTACCGCTCAGTTTCTGTAGCATGGAAAAGGCTTCATCTTCATCTCCTGGTTTTCCGAGGACCGCACTGTCGAGGACCACGATCGTATCTGCCCCGAGGATCCAGTTGTCTCCGCATTTCTCAATGACCGCATGAGCTTTTGCTTCGGCCAGAAGCCGGGCATTCACGAGAGGATCACGAGACAGGGTGCCTTCCCTGACAAGGCTTGAGATGGTGCGAAAAGGAACCCCGATCTGCCTGAGAAGTTGCTTTCTTCTCGGGGATGCTGAGGCAAGCACAAGGGGAGAGTCTTTGCTGATGGGGCGAGTCATATCTTATCCGGCAAATTGAAAAGGCGTATGGTGTTTGCTGAGGTTGCTTCTGTCAGTTTCTCTAATTCCATTTGTCTCAACTGTGCAATCTTTTCTGCCGTGTGCCTGACGTAGAGAGGTTCGTTTCGTTTTCCTCTGAACGGTACCGGGGTCAGGTAGGGACAGTCTGTCTCCACAAGCAACCTCTCCAGCGGGATCCGCGAGGCTGCGGTCTGCGTGTCCACTGCGTTCTTGTAAGTCACCGTGCCGGGGAAGGAAATGCAGAAACCCATTTCGACAAGAGCCATGGCAAGATCGTAATTTCCTGAGAAGCAGTGGATCACGCCCCGGTATAGCCTTTTTCTCTTCCTCAAAATGCTGAGGAGGTCGCTGTGAGCATCGCGGTCGTGAATGATGACCGGAAGGTCCAGTTCGAAGGCGATGTCCAGCTGGCGCTCAAATGCCTGAACCTGCTTGTCAGGGGGTGAATGGCGACGAAAGAAATCAAGGCCTATCTCGCCCCAGGCAACTACCTTGGGTTCAGAAGATAAGGTCCTGAGTTTTTCCAGGTCTTTGGGGTCCGCCTCCTTGGCGTTGTGAGGGTGATACCCCACGGTAGCGTAAATGGACTCATATTTCTTAGCGATTTCGATTGCTTTCCTCGAGCTGGCCAGATCGATGCCGATCGTCACCATGCGAGTCACTCCCCCTTGAAGAGCTCTCTTGATAACCAGATCGCGGTCGGTATCAAAATCTTCCATGTCTAGGTGGGCATGGCTGTCAATCAACATAAAATAATTTCTATTCTCGTCATTTCAGTAAGTTATAATCGTTTAAGCCTATCAAACCCTCTGGTTATTACAATGAAATAGGTTGCAAATTCTACAGAAATCTATACAATATTCTACTGAATAACAAAAACGAGGTCAGTTTTCCGAATGGCTGCAATTGTCACGCCCGAGCAACAAGCAGTTCCTACAGAGAAAATCCTTGAGGAACAGCTTAAGTTCCAGAAAAGACTCAATAACATCACAAACAAGATCCACGCTGCCAAGGATACGAACGATATCCTCCTGAATCTCCAGGTAGAGATCCTAGGCCTTTTCGACGCGGACAGGATCACCATCTACATGGTGGACGGCATCAAGCGGCAAATTGTGTCGAGATTCAAGACAGGAAATGAAGTTTCTGAGATTCGTGTTCCCATCGGGAATGACAGTATCGCGGGGTATTGTGCCGCCTCAGGGAAAATGGTCAATATTACAAATGCTTACGATGAAAGCGAACTCAAGAAACTCAGCACGAGCCTGGTGTTTGACAAAAGCTGGGATGAAAAGACAGGCTACAAGACGAATCAGGTTCTTGTGGCACCCGTGTCCTACAACAAGTACCTCCTTGGCGTGATCCAGTTCATCAACAAGAAAAGCGGCAAGCATTTCACCCAGGAAGACCAGACGTCTGTCCAGGAAATAGCCAAGGTCCTCGGAATTGCATTCTTCAACAATCAGAAGGCGACGCAGAAAAGGAGGCCTACCAAGTTTGACTATCTGATTGCGAACAACATCATCACGGAAAAAGATCTGGAACAGGCCATCTCCTCCTCCAGAAAAATAAAGAAATCGGTGGAGTCCATTCTTGTCTCGGATCTCCAGGTGAACAGGGAAGACATCGGCAAATCCCTGGCTGCCTATTACAAGACCCGCTTCGTGCCCTACGATGAGAAGATGGTGATTCCCGGGGACGTGCTCAAAGGATTGAGGGCAAGCTTTCTCAAGAACAATGTTTTTGTCCCTGTATCTCAAACCGGGAACAGAGTCGTCATCGCGATGGAGAACCCGGACTACCTGCCCGCTAGGGATACCATCCGGCGGCTCATACCCGGAAAAGAGTTTGAGTACTGTGTAGCCCTCAAAGAGGATATTTTCAAGATGATCGACCTCTTCTTCGATGTGAAGAGATCGAGCTTGATGGAAGATGCGGGGAGCATTGAAGACATTCTGGGACAACTCGAACCCTCCGAGGAGGAGGGCGCTGAAGACGCGGAGAAGGTGAGTGAAGAAGACAACGCGATCGTTCAGCTTGTGAACAAGATGATCATCGATGCGTACAGCCGGAATGCTTCGGATATCCACATTGAGCCGCGCCACGGAAAGAACCATGCCCACATCAGAGTCAGGATTGATGGAGCCTGTCAGCTCTATCAAACCGTTCCTTACACGTACAAGAGAGCGATTGTTTCACGAATCAAGATCATGGCGGATCTCGACATTGCTGAGAGGAGGCTCCCCCAGGACGGTAAAATCAAGTTCAGGAAATACGCGCCGCTGGACATCGAACTCCGTGTGGCCACGATCCCGACCGCCGGAGGGAATGAGGATGTGGTCATGCGCCTTCTGGCAACTGGTGAGCCCATGCCTCTCGAAAAGATGGCGATGAGTGACAGGAACTACAGAGTCTTCACCGAGATGATCCAGAAACCTTACGGCATCGTTCTTGTGGTCGGGCCCACCGGAAGCGGCAAAACCACCACACTCCACGCAGCGCTGCACTTTATCAACAAACCGGAAACCAAGATATGGACGGCTGAAGACCCCGTGGAAATCACCCAGGAAGGCCTTCGCCAGGTGCAGGTTCAACCGAAGATCGGGTTTGACTTCGCGACAGCTATGAGGTCTTTCCTCAGAGCCGACCCAGACGTGATTATGGTGGGCGAGATGCGCGACCACGAAACCGTTTCCACCGGCATTGAAGCTTCTCTAACCGGTCACCTGGTCTTCAGTACTCTCCACACCAACAGCGCACCAGAAACGATCACCAGGCTTCTGGACATGGGAATGGATCCCTTTAACTTTGCAGACGCCTTGCTCGGAGTCCTTGCCCAGCGCCTGGTGAGGACCCTCTGCAAAGACTGCAAGGAAGCGTATAACCCTCCCAGAGAGGAATATGACGCTCTGGTGAGATCTTATGCCGGGGACTTCGATGCTCTTGGTTTCCAGTACAACTCCGACCTTGTCCTCTACAAGCCCAAAGGATGTGCAAAGTGCGGAAACACGGGGTACAAGGGCAGGACAGGGATCCACGAGATCATTGTTGGGACAGACCCGCTGAAATCTCTGATCCAGGGGAGGGCCAAGATGGAGGAGATCAGGGTGCAGGCGATGAAGGACGGCATGACCACGCTGATGCAGGACGGTATCCGCAAGACCCTTCTCGGCATGACGGATCTCATGCAGGTCAGGAAGGTATGTATCAAATAGGGCGCAAGGTACACGGCACAAGGCCCATGGTAAGAAAACAAGTAACAGTAAAGGGATAAGAAAAGATGTAGGGTTGTTCAACAGGGTCAAGTCGATAGGCTTGAAAGGAAAGGCGCAGGACATGATTTCATGGCCTGCGCCTTTCGCGTTTTACTGTACGTCGCAATGACTTGCCCTGTTAAATCGGCTTTGCCGTCTCGCATCGCGAGAATTTAACAGGGCGGGGATGAGGGCAACGCAGCCCTTCGACTTTGCTCAGGGCCATGAGCCTGTCGAATGGCAGATGGATGTTTTTCATCAGCCTGCTATGGATATTGTCCCGGCCTCATCAGCCCTGCGGTCTCATCCAGCCCGAACATGATGTTCATGTTTTGCACTGCACTTCCGGCCTGGCCTTTCACAAGGTTGTCAATCACGCTCACCACGATGAGCTTTCCTGTTCTCGGATCGAGGTTCAGGGAGAGGTTGCAGAAGTTGCTGCCACGGACATCGGTGCTCGTGAGCATCCTTTCCGGCCCGAAGATCCTGACAAAGGTATCCTCCTTGTAGAAGACGCGATACGCGTCGAGCACAGCCTGGATGTCCAGACCCGGTTTCAAGTTACCATAGATCGTGCTCAGAATGCCACGGCAGAGAGGAATCACATGGGGAGTGAAGGTAATCCGCATCTCCTTGCCCGCCACAAGTCCGAGCTCCCGCTCTATTTCATAGACGTGCTGATGGCCTGAGATCTTGTAAGCATGGATGGCGTCATAGCGAGCAGGGTAATGAAAAATGGGATTGGGTTTTTTCCCTGCTCCGGAAACGCCGGTTTTCGAATCGCAGATGATAGACCCTTGGTCGATCAAGCCTGATTTCACGGCAGGAGCAAGACCCAGGATGCAGCTCACGGCAAAGCATCCGGGGTTGCCGACCAGGCCGGCCTTCGCAATCTCTTTGCGGTGGAGCTCCGCGAGCCCGTAGACCGCTTTGGGGAGCAACTCTGGAGAGGCGTGCTCCTGGGCTTTTCCGATCCTTGCCGCATAACCTTTGTATGTCTCTACGTCATTAAATCGGAAATCACCGCTGTAATCCACGACCTTCGCCCCCTTGTTGAGCCAGTAGCGGGCTTCCTTTTGTCCCACACCATCCGGCGTTGCAAAAAAAACCACATCGAAGTCATCAGGACGCTTCGGGTCGTCCGCATCGATCAGGGGAAGGTCGCAAAACCCTTTCAGGTGCGGATAAAGGTCGCTGATGGGTTTGCCGATGTCCTGTTTGTCCAAAAGGGCTGCTATCTGGACATGGGGATGGCTGAACAGCAACTCGATCGCTCCGCATCCCCCATATCCACCGGCGCCGATGATACCTGCCTTGATTTTCTTCATAGCCATTACTCCTTCTATATTCAGAGATCAGCGTTCAACATGCTAATCAAGAAAAAGTCAAAATTCGAAGCACTAAACTCGAAACAAATTCAAAATCCCAATGCTTCAAAAACCAAAACAAAAGAACTGTGCTTTCAGGAGGCTCCTTTCGGGATTTGCATGTGTCTACTGTATTCTGTCTCCTTGTCTTCTGTATTCTTGCTCCCCTACACATTAAACCTGAACTGTATGATGTCTCCATCCTTGACGATGTATTCTTTCCCCTCCAGGTGCACAAGGCCTTTTTGTTTGAGTTCGTGAACAGAGCCGTACTGCTTGAGATGGTCAAAAGAGAGAACTTCCGCCCTGATAAAACCTTTCTTCATATCCGTGTGAACCGTTCCGGCGGCCTCAAGGGCAGGCAATCCCTGCCTCAACGCCCACGCCCTGACTTCCTCGTTGAGCACCGTGAAAAAGGAGATGAGATTGAGAAGGCTGTAGGATCTTTTGATCACCCTGTCGAGGACGGATTCCTGAATGTGATAGGCCTCCATGAATTCCTTGGCCTCATCAGGAGTCATGGTCCCTATGTCCTTTTCCAGCCGGCCTCGAACAACCATCATTTCCACGTTGGGAGGGTTGCGCTTCCAGCCGGGCAAGGCCTCATCCTCATCGTCATTGTTGATGATCACCAGTTGCGGCTTTGCAGAGAGAAAAGTAAAACCTCTCAGGGTAGGAGCGGTCGGCCAATTCAGGGTTCACACGCAAAGGATCGCCTGCTTCCAGAGTCTCCCGGCAGGCTTTGATAAGAGAGTGCTCTTCCTCGTCCGGCTTCTTGCCTCTCTTTGCGTCCAGCTCCATGCGCTCGATTCTCTTCTCTGCAACCACGAGATCGCCGAGAATCATCTCCTCCTCGGTCTTCCAGAAATCAGTTTCCGGACCGGGTTCCAATCCTCCTGCAGTGAAGTTGCGGGTCACGTGAATCAGGGCGTCACAGATCCGAGCCTGAGTGAGGACGGCATTTTCAGCCTTGGCTCCCGCGGCGGAAGGCGCTTGAGAAGGCAAAAGGTACTCGATGTGGGCATAGGTTGACTTCTTGGGTTTAAAAACTTTGGTCAGAAATTCCACCCTCTCGTCCGGCACTTTGACGGTCGTGATGAGCTGGTCTGATCGAGAAGCCTTGTCTTCGCCTCTGGCCCCGGCAATGGCCGAAAAGATCGTTGATTTGCCGGACTGAGGCAGACCGATGAGGCCCAGTTTCATAGGATCATCTCCCTTCCAAGAGGAATCCTTCACGGACTATACGATAGGCCGTCTTCATTTTCCAGAGGATTCTGGCGGAACGAAGATTTGTGAAAACTTGAATTCTTTTTCCTTTTGGGTTACAAAATCCGGCTGGAAAGAAAACCCAACCCACGCGAACTCAGGAGGTGGCAATCATTGAGTGACTTTGTCGAAAAACGAAAACTCCCTCGTATAGAGGTCCGGTGGCCTGTGACGATGATAACGGAGAAGGGGTCCCGTCTTCCGTCGGTTCTCCGAGCCTTCACATCTTCGGGATCATACCAGTTGCATCGGGAGATGGTCTGGCATCGGGTGTCTCCGTACTTGTTCACGGCTAATTCTCTCAAGCGGTCATAAAGCAGCGCAATGGTAGGGATGGAGCGGGGATCTTCGACTTCCTGCAGGTCCGCCCTTGCGAAGAGGCTGCCGATCACCATCGCAGCGCCTGAAATCGCGCCGCACAGATCACCCCGCCAACATCCACCGGCCACACCTGCCATGGCCCTCAGGGCGGTGTCCTTCTCCTCGATGCCGATCATTTCCAGGCTCGAGCTTTGATTTTGATCCAATAGTCTATCCCAGGCACACCTTCTCCAACCAAAAATCGCTTGACACATCTACCATTGTCGTAGCTGAAATTCCTCTACCCATACAGCATAAAAGGCCTCACAGGGGCATTTTGGCAATGTCTTTTCCCCAGGATTGATCAGGGCATGGAAGCCAATATTGGGCCGGGCAGGGGGGAAGAGGAGTTGAAGTGGGTCAAGACGGAGGTCAGGGAAAGGACGGAGGACTCAGAGGGAAAGATAAGGTCGAATAAGCCTTCAAATTGGGCAGATGGATGAAGGGGGCTTTAGAAGGAACCGGTTTATCCTTTTTCCAATCCTCTCAAGATCTTGAAATCGTCTAAAGCTTTTCCTGCCCCAATAGCCACAGCAGTCAGTGGATCTTCTGCGATATTTACAGAGAGCTTTATCACTGACCTTAAGAATAAATCGATATTCTTGAGCAAAGCCCCGCCACCAGCCAGCATGATTCCTTTGTCTAAAATATCAGCGGCAAGCTCCGGGGGTATCCGTTCCAGGATCGTCAATACGGCTCCAGAAATTGCGTTGAGTTGCTCTGAAATCGCTTTCCTAACCTCGCCAGAATCTATTGTCAAAACCTTCGGTACACCGTTAGTAAGATCCCTTCCTTTTACTTCAGCCCTTTCCAAATTATCACCAGGATGTGCGTCACCAATAGTCATTTTTATTGTCTCGGCAGTGCTCAAACCTATCATCAGGCGGTATTTCCTTTTGAGGTACTCCTGGATTGATTCATCTATTTTGTCTCCGGCAACCCGTAAAGAGATGCTATCAACTATGCCTCCAAGTGAGATGACAGCCACTTCGGTAGTACCGCCACCGATATCCACTATCATACTACCTTTAGGTTCAGATATCGGGAGCCCTGCTCCTATCGCAGCAGCCATCGGCTCTTCGATAAAGTGCACTTCTCTGGCTCCTGCCGACCCGGCTGATTCCAGAACCGCCCTCTTTTCCACTTGAGTAATACCACTGGGCACCCCGATGATTATTCGAGGTCTTACAAGCCTGCGCCTGGCATGTGCCTTCCTGATAAAATAACTCAGCATCGCTTCTGCGACTTCAAAGTCAGCGATCACTCCATCCATTATGGGACGGATCGCAGTGATATTTTCAGGCGTTCTGCCGAGCATCAATTTGGCTTCCTTGCCTACTGCAAGGACTTTCTTCCCATTTCCGTTACCATTCTTCATCGCCACTACAGAAGGTTCGTTCAGCACAATGCCTTTTCCCTTCATGTAAACGAGGGTGTTAGCTGTACCTAGATCAATGGCTAGATCATGGGAGAAGATCGCTGATATAGAACGTAAAACCATGATTCTTCTTCCTTTCTTCCTTAGGTTAGTAGAGTTATGGTGCTACGATAGGGTGACTCCTTCCGGCATCTATCCTATCGTTCAGGAAATAAAGTCCTCTCATTGTTCAGCCATGGGTTGAACCCAAAGGCTTTCACTATTTTTCTTTTTGTGTCGAGCCGACAGGGTTTCCCCTTTTCTATTCTGCCCACGGTGATCATCGATACACTAGCTCTTCTAGCCAGTTCAGATCTGCTGATCAACAGTCTTTCTCGCAGCACTTTAAGTGGGTTCTCTGTGGGAATTCTCACCACCTCCATTGTATAATTAACTATAATTATACTTGTTTTAAATTACTTTTTCAATATATTTTACTTAATTATAATGCTTTAAGAGAACCACAAAGGGTTGAGAAAAGAAGAGGGATATGCCACTAGATATAGGGATTTATCCTATCTTATGATGCCCAGAAGCCCTTTTCCCCCCTCATGTATTTCCGTTGGCTCCCCCAATTGATTTGACCGGAAGATCAGCTGTGATAAAGTTGCAGAGGTCTTTTTCCATTCTTGATTTTGAAGGAATCCGATGGAGAATCTCTTCAAATCCTTTAAGAGACTCCGCCCTTGTTCGAGGCAGGAGAGAAGGAAGCATCCCAGGTATGACTTTATAACTGATGCCTACTATATGGTGCAGGGCTCTTGGTATAAAGGCTCCATCCAGGATATTAGTGAAGGCGGTGCTTACATCCGATCAATTCAGGACAGGACGTTTTCTCTTGGAGAGGACATCTTGCTGGTTGTTCAATTAAAGGTTTTGCGTGAGCAGCTCAGGGGCAGGATCATTCGGATGGGATCACATGGTATGGCGGTAGAGTTCCAGACATCAGAACTTCATTTATGGTGAAGCGGAAGGCGCACCAGATAAAAGTTTCACTCTTTAGAAGGACTTCAGGGATATGGGTAAGATCCGACCAAGAAGAGTTCGTTGGCAGCCTTCGGAAACTGCTGCAGTAAGGTTGCAGCCTTCTTTGAGAACAGCTCTATTTGCGGGCAATCCTCTGATGCACGCGCAGATTTTAGCAAACATCAGAGCAATGGGGGAGCGGATTCGTAATATTGGGCAAGATGCTTCCATGCCTGCTCCTTCAGTTTTTTCAGCAGGCTGGGCCAACGATTGCTGATGTATTTAATATCCCATTCGAGCAACGAAGAGGGTTCCACGGCTCGGGCGGTGACGGTGCGTTTGTGATGCGGGCTGGTGGCTCCGATCGCCCCGATGACTTCACCGCTACCCATTTTGCGGATCACGCGGCCGCTTTCAGTGATGATCTCGATTCTGCCGGAAAGAATCAGGCAAAAGGTTCCCTCCGCCGCTTCTCCGGTTTTGTAGACGGTGGCCCCGGATGCAAATCCCTTTTGTTCACCATAGAAAAGAAGCAGGTCTAATTCCTCATCCTCCAAGGTCTTAAAGAATTCACATTTTCTAGCGACGCCTTTGATCTCTGTAGCTTCCATGAGCTTCTTACTTCCCCATAGGATAGGTTTGGCCCAGATCCAATGTGGCTGGCACTTCATCCGCTTTCAGGGAAGAATCCTGAAGTGCCTTTTTTTCTTGAACCTGTAGATGTTGAAGTGGCCTGCGTCGAAAGTCACGATCTCCTGGACCTCAAGATCGTGAGCAAGGGTTACAAGGGTTGCGTCTGCGAAGTCCATGGGAAGATCATGGTACTTTGTCATCAGACGTTTCACCAGGGCAAAACTACCGAGGCTGGAGGGGACAAGGGTGACGGTCCCTGTCAAGACAAAATCCAGAGCAGCGGATTGGGCAAAGACGGAGAAATCAAGAAGGTACAAGACCTCCGTCAAGACGGCTTCGGTGCTCACAATCTCGCCCTTGTAGCTCTTGAGCCATGTGACACAGTCATGGTGTCGACTTTCACTCCGATCGATCAGGGCCACCCACGGCCCTGTGTCCATAATGACCTGCATCAGGAGGCCTTTCTTATTTTTGCAACGAGATAACGTCTGTGCTCTTGTCCCAGGTCTTTAATACCGCTTTCCGTGCTCCCCAGAAGGTGCTTGACCTTCTCAAAAGGTGTTCTGCTGTCTTTTGTAAAATGTTCATCGAGGAACTGCTTGAGCGCCAGCCTTGCAATGTCGGATTTCTTGAGCCCCATCCTCTTAGCCGCGGTGGCGACTTTCCCCTTGTAATCATCCGGTAATCGGACGGTGAATTGCATGGGTGTTTCCTCCTGGTTCGAACCTATTGTAGTCATTTTGATCCCGCATGCAACAAAAAAGTGAGGTGAAAAACCGGAGAGCGTGCTCGCAAGGCAAGGGCCTGGTTTGCTCAGGGACCCGATGAAGGTGAAAGACGGAATTTCGCTCCCATGGGCCAGCCGCATAGGCGTGCTTCTTAGCATATTTTCAAGAAAGGGTCTTGCCGGGGAGGTTCGGATGTCTTTATCCGGAAGCGCAGGGTGTGTCAATGAATGGGGTGAGTGGGAGAGCTGATTCTGAGGATCCGGCCTTCGATGGGATGAGGCTGCAGGGTTGACCACTTCAGCATTTCTCCGCCTCTGTCCTTCCCGAAGAATTCCCCAATCCTGCTAAAGGGAGATCGTCCCGGATCGGCGAGGACCACCAGACGAACCCCTTCCTCCATGGCCCGGGAAATCAACGTGCAAATGGGCTCCACCATGCTGTCCCAAAAGCAGATGTCGGCACCGATCAGCACCTTCACGCCTCTGAGATGGTCGCGGGTGAGATCTTTAAAACCGAGGTTGATCGTCGCGATATCCACCTCGTTGATCTCCGAGTGCCTGTGCAGGTAGTGGAAGACCTCCGGGTCAATGTCCACGCCTGTCACCACAGCCTTGAACGTCTTGGCGCAGTAGATGCCGGCCAGTCCCCAGCCGCAGCCCAGTTCCATGACATGACTGCCGGCCGGCATCGCGAAACGTTTCAGGAAATCCATCAAAAGCCAGCTTGACGCCCAAACCCTGTATCCGAACCAGTGAGTGGCATGCTGTCTTTTGAGAATCCGAATGTCATGATGGGCGGACGATAAGGCGTGGACACCATAACACAGGACGTCTTTCTTCCTTTTGCTGGACACCAAGCTCCTGTCTACCCCCAGGCCCTGTCCTCCAGCAGGAGAACAGGGCCGGAAATGCTTTCATAGCCGGCCCTGGAGGGTCAGCATCAATAGTTGGAGCGGCCTCTGTCTCCCCTGTCGCCTCTGCCCGGTCCTCCTCTGCCGCGGCCTCCGCCTTCCCCTCTGCGGCCGTCCGTCTTGGAGATGGCCTCATTGACCTTCACCGTTCGGCCCTTGATCTCTTTGCCGTTCAACGTACTGATTGCAGTGCGGGCCTCGGCTTCATTGGACATCTCTACGAATCCGAATCCTCTGGATCTGCCGCTGAAGGTGTCCTTGACGATGGTTGCCGTCTCGACTTGGCCGTGGGCCCCAAATGCATCCTTAAGATCCTGTTCAGTTGCCTCGAAGGACAAATTCCCCACATAAATTTTCATTGTCATAACCTCCATCTAGTGTGTTGTATCTGTTTCAACAAGCGGGTTCGGTGAGAGGACCTGCGTCAGGCGATCTCAACCAACTCTACATCATACACGAGGGTCTTGCCGACCAAGGGGTAGTTCGCATCAAGGGTGCCCCTCTCATAGAGGTTCAGTGACAACGGGATAAGGAGAGGAAGAAGGGCGCCCTTGGGTTCGGAGCGTCTGAACCGATCTTACCAGTGAAAGAACCTCAATCAACGCATTGTTGCCGGAAACGTGAGTGCCCCATCAAGGAGGGACTAAGTGGAGAATTGGCACTGCGGAGACCAGCAGCCAGCGGCAATAAAGCAGATCACCTAAAAGGTGTCTTTGTTCCTTTTAGAAAAGCGGCAAACATAAGTCAAGGTTTTATTCGGACTGGGGAACTTATCCATCTCAGCTTTCCTATTTGAATGACGTGTGATATTGACCTTTTTCAATGCCTGAACACGCCCTTGCCACAACACTTATCATCTTCGCCGGTTCCTTGCTCCAGGGTTTGGCCGGTTTCGGCGGCGCCCTCGTTTCCATCCCCTTGGTTCTTCTCTACGCAGAGCCCAAATGGGCCGCTCCTGTGGTCGTTCTCTGCTATACGATCAATCGAGTTCCTGTCATGTTCGTTTTGCGAAAAGACCTCATGTGGGACCATTCGCTGCTTTTGATCGCCGCGGCTATCCCCGGCGCATTCCTCGGCGGGCTCCTTCTTAAGCACATGGAGCCCGGGCTCATCATGAAAATCCTGGGCACGGTGCTCATCCTGTTTTCGGCTTATAAAATCATCGCGCCCGAGTTCAAACTGGTCTTTTCAAGGATCTGGACCCTCCCAACAGGCCTTTTAAGCGGCATTCTGGGAGCCGCTTTCGGCACCGACGGACCCCCAGTGGTGCTGTACGCAGCGCTGAAACCCTGGTCCAAAGAGCAGGTCGTAGGCATGCTCCAGAGCTTCTTTTTGTTCACCAATTTCATCGTCGTCGGAAGCTATTGGGCCCACGGCTTGCTCACCCCCTCCGTGCTGAAAGTCTCCGGAGTGGCCGCGCCCTTTGCGGTTGCAGGCATCCTTCTTGCGCTCAAAATCAACAAACGCATGAGCCAGCGCCGTTTTGAAGTCATTCTATCGGTCCTCATCGGCCTCATGGGGTGTTTACTCTGGGTGCGGTGAAGGAGCTGGAAGGGACACCTCTCAAGTCCTCGAAGCCAGCTTGTCTTTGTGCACGGCCATTCGGTTCCCCCCTTGTTCGTCATCGTGTCACACGGTAGGTCCATGCTCCCATTCTCCAATATTCCATCCTTCCATTAGTCCAGCGTCTTGCTCACTCTTCTCACGGCAAGCACCATCACGCAGAGGCTGATGAAGAGCAAAGCGGCCATCTGGGGCCAGAGGATGCCCAGCCCTGATCCTTTCAGGAAAATGTCCCGGATGATCACCAGGAAGTAACGGAGAGGGTTGACGAAAGTGACCCACTGAATGACCGTGGGCATGTTGGCTATGGGAAAGATAAAGCCCGAGAGGAGAATGATGGGAAAGGTGAAAAAGAAGGTGGTGACGAGGGCCTGCTGCTGGTTGCGACTGATGGTGGAAATAAAGAGACCCAGAGAAAGGAAAGAGAGAAGGTAGATCAGCAGGGCGACAAACAACAGGACGACGCTCCCCCTCATGGGGACGCCGAACCAGAAGACGCCGACGCTGCTCACCAGGGCGACCTGAAAAATGCCGATCAGAGCAAAAGGAATGGTTTTTCCCAGAATAAATTCAACCGGCCGGATAGGGGTCACCATGATTTGCTCCATGGTGCCCACTTCCTTTTCTCTCACCACGGCCATGGCGGTCAGGTTCAAGACCGACACCATGATGACCAGGGCAATGATGCCGGGCACATAGAAATTCCTTGAAAGCAATTCCGTGTTGTACCAGACCCTGATCTCGGGCTGAACGATTCCCTGTGATCCGGCAGGAATGATTTTCTGAAGAGGCGGATTGTCTTGGAGCCGCTTCTTGAGCCTTGCCCTGTTGAACCGCTCGATGATCTGAAGCGAATAGCTCTGCACCAGGGAGGCGGTGTTTGAATTGGTCCCTGCGACGATCACCTGGACCAGGGCTGTGCGGCCGCTTCCCACGCGGCTGGCCAGGTCAGGGCCGAGGTGAAGCACCGCCTTGACAGTGCCTTTGTCGATCAAGGTGGTCATCTCGTGCGGCCTTTGTATGGTCTCCACAAACTTGAAATAACCGGAGGAGGCAAAGGCAAAGGCCAGTTCACGGGAGACAGGGGTGTTGTCCTCGTCGTAAAGAGCCATGGGGATGTTCTTGAGATCCAGGTTGGCGGCGTATCCGAAGGCCACGAGCTGAAGCAGGGGAGGGATGAACATCAGGAACCTCAAGCGGGGATCCCGCAAGGCCTGGATGATCTCTTTGATGAGCAGCACTTTGACTCGGAGCAGCATCATTCGCATCAGAGAATCCTCTTGGTGAAGCGTTTACGAGCCAGGTTGAAGATCAGCACGGCATAGAGGACCAGGGCCAAAACCTGAGGCCATAGCACGGTGAGCCCCACTCCCTGCAGGAAGAGACCCTTGAGTATTTCCACAAAGTACCGGGCAGGCACGATGAACGTGAGGGCCTGGAGCACGACGGGCATGTTCTCAATGGGGTAAATGAACCCTGACAAAAGAAAAGAGGGGAGAAAGGCGCTGATCACTGAAATCTGGCTGGCTTGGATCTGGCTCTTGGCCACAACGGACACGAAAAGGCCCCAGGAGAGGGAGCCGATGAGAAAGATCAGAGAGGCGATAAAGAGATCGATGTAACTGCCGCGAAAGGGGACTCCGAAAATCAGCACTGCGGCACCTACCACCAGGGCAAGATCCACCAGGCCTACGGCAAGATAGGGGAGGAGCTTGCCCAGGAGAAGTTCGAGGCTCGTGATGGGCGTGGAAATAAGCTGCTCCAGGGTCCCGGTCTCTTTCTCTTTGGAAACGCTCAAAGCGGTCATGACGGAACAAATGGCCATCATGATGACGCCTGTCAGGCCTGGGATAATGAAGTTTTTGCTCTTGAGTTCCGGGTTGAACCACACACGAACCCTTGCTTCAAGCGGCATGTCCACCATCTTCAGGCCTGCGCGCCGGATTCGCTGTTCCTGAAGAGCAATGTCAAAGCCCGCAGCCACGGCCTTAAGGTAACCGAGAGCAATGGTGGCCGTGTTGGAGTCGCTTCCGTCAAAGACCACCTGAATGGGTGCTTTTATCCCCTGCTTCACTTTGGATGCGAAGTCCCTGGGGATGACAAGGGCCATGAGCGCCTCGCCTCTTGCAAGGCTGGAATCCACGTCTCCGTCCCTCTCCAGATACCGGACCAGGGTGAAATACCGGGAATCGGTGAGCCGGTGGATGAACTCGCGAGACACGGGAGTCCCGTCAAAATCGAGGACAACGGTGGGGATGCGGTCCACGTCCAGGCTCAGAGCATAGCCAAAGAGAAAGATCATGAGCAGTGGATTGAAGAGGGCGCCCATAAGGCTCCGGATGTCCCGGCTCATTTGAATGAATTCCTTTTTGGTCAGTGCCTTGATTCTTCGGATGCTCATGAGGGTTGCCCTGCCTTACGGCCCACGAGAGCGACGAACACGTCCTCGAGGGAGGGATCTATGGGTCGAATGGAGTTCACAAAAAGGCCCGATGAGTTGAGAAAGGAGGGGAGGTAAGCCTGGGCATCGATTTCCTGTTTCAGCCTCACATGAAGGGAACGGCCGAAAACCGCTGCGTCCAGAACTCCCTCCGCATGAGCAAGGGCCTCGGCAGCAGCAAGGACATGGTCTGTCCCGATCTCGTAGATGGTTCCTGCAAGGTGTTTGGATTTGAGCTCACCAGGAGAGCCGAGGGCAATCAGTTGACCTCGGTCAATGAGACCGATCCGATTGCAGTACTCCGCCTCCTCCATGTAGTGGGTCGTGACGAAGACGGTGACCCCCCCGTCCGCCAGGGTGTAAATCAGGTCCCAGAAGTTGCGCCTTGTCCCAGGATCCACGCCGGAGGTGGGCTCATCAAGGAAGATGATGGGAGGTTGGTGCAAAAGGGCGCACCCCAGGGCCAGGCGCTGTTTGAGACCGGTTGGAAGCTCGCGTGTTAGAGATCGGCGTCTTTCTGTGAGGCCTATCAGGGTCAACACTTCCCGGATTCGTGCTTTACAGGCCGATGAGTCCAGCCCGTAGATGCCCCCGAAAAAGGCCATGTTCTCTTCGACCCGCAGGTCGTCGTAAAGAGAGAATCGCTGGGACATGTAACCGAGGCTTGACTTGATTTTCTCCGACTGGCTGACCATGTCAAGACCGTGCACCCATCCTTGACCCGAAGAGGGTCTGAGAAGACCGCAGAGCATGCGGATGGTCGTTGATTTCCCCGCGCCATTGGGACCCAGAAAACCGAAGATTTCCCCTGAGCCGATTTCCATGGAAATGTGATCCACAGCGACAAAGTTGCCGAAGCGTTTGACCACATCTTTTAAGATAACTGCCGCATCACTCATGGCTCTCGGTTTCCCTCCACAAGGGAAAGGTAAACGTCTTCCAGGCTCGGCTGAATGGGCTCAAGATGAAAGGAGGCCAGACCTGAAGAGGCGAGTTCGTCTTCGACATAAGACAGGTCGGCAGCCTCCCTGAGTGAGAAATGGATTCCTGCGCCGAAGAGGCTTGCCTGGACCACTCTTGGGGAGCTCTTGAGCATCCTCATGGCGTTTCTGCGCTCCGGGGTCTTGAGGTCAAAGAGATGGCCTTTGACAAGGCTTCTCAGGCTAAGCGGTTCCATGACCAGCCTCACCTTACCGCGATCAAAAAGCGCGACCCGGTGGCAACGGTCCGCCTCGTCGAGATAGGTGGAGGCAACCAGAATTGTCACCCCCTCCCGATGGAGTTCATAGAGGATCTTCCAGAAATCCCTTCGGGACACAGGATCCACCCCGTTGGTCGGTTCGTCCAGGAACAGGACCTTGGGGGTGTGAATCAGAGCGCAGCTCAGGCCCGCCTTTTGTTTCATGCCTCCTGAAAGCTGCCGGAAAAGACGGTTGATGAAGGGCGCAAGGCCTGAGAATTCAAGGAGCCGCTTCATTCTCTGTTCATAGCGGTCCCGCGGAACCTGGTAGAGGTCCGCATAGAGCTCGATATTCTCCTTGACCGTCAGGTCTTCATAGAGCTTGGCCGGTTGTGCCATGTAGCCGATTTGATGCTTGATGGCTTCAGGATCCTCGTCCACGTCACTTCCCAAAACCATGGCTTTGCCGCTCGTGGGCCGTATCAAACCGCAGAGGATGCGAAGGCAGGTCGTCTTGCCTGAGCCGTCCGGTCCCATGAGGCCGAAGATCTCACCTTCTTCGACGGAGAAGTTGAGGCCGTCGAGAGCCTTCAATTCACCGAATGATCTGCACAGGTTTTCAGCTTCAACGAGAGGCATGAGGTTTTTCCATCACTCCAATACTCCATTACTTCACAGTGAAGCAGGCACAAAGTTGCAAAGGCACATAGGCACAAAGTAAGAAAAAACCCTTCCGCTCTGTACCTTTGGCCCTCTGTGCCTTTGTCCCTCAAGCTGTCGGCTTTAGCCGACAGCGGTTCACTTCAGAATGACATCCACCGGCATCCCTGCCTTCAGTTCCTGCTTCGGATTCTGAAGAGTTACCTTGATGCGGTAGACCAGTTTAACCCGCTCTTCCTTGGTTTGCACATTCTTTGGAGTGAACTCAGCCTCAGGAGAGATGTAGGTCACCGTGCCGGGGTAGATCTTGTTGGGAAAGGTGTCTGAAATCACCTCTCCCTTTTGTCCAAGATAAACTTTTCCGAGCTGGGTTTCCGGGACATAGGTTTTGACCCAGACCTCATCAAGCTGGGCAACGGTGAGCACCGGCGTTCCTGCCTGGACATATTCCCCCTCTTCTATATCCTTTACTGTGACAAATCCATCAAAGGGAGCGTAAAGGCATGATTTTTTGAGATCTTCCTCCGCAATAGCGAGGAGTGCTTTTGCCTGATCCCTCTGCGCCTGCAGGGCTTTAAGATCAAGTTTAAGTTTCTCCACTTCCTTGCGTCCTGCCTCAGCGGCAACAAGGCCGGCGCTCGAGCCTGCGAGATTGGCTTTGCCTTCGAGAACCAGCTCATCACGGGGCCCGGCTTTCACGAGTTTGTAACGTTCCAAGGCTGCCTCGTAAGCCGCACGCGCTGCATCTGCGCTGGTGCGGGCTGCGTCGTACTGGCTCTCAGAAACGATACGGCTTGCGAAAAGTTCCTTCATCCTCTGACAGTCCCTTTCCCTGTTTTCCCACTCGAACTTTGCCCGGTCCCTGGCTGCTGCAGCCTCAGCGATTTCCTGTTCCCTGGATCCTGTCTTGAGGCTCTGGTAGCGAGCGTCGGCCGCCCTGACCCCGGCTTTTGCCCGGTTGATCTCAGCATCCAGAACTTCTTCCTTCATCGTGATAGTCAAAGCCAGAGAAGCCTCGCGGGCTTCGAGTTCCCTGACCTGCGCGTCAGCCTGGTCCCTGCGGGCTTTGATGACTTCCTGATCGAGCTCTGCAAGCGCCTCCCCCTTCTTAGGCTTCATTCCCTCGTCCACAAATATTTTCGCAACGTGCCCTGGAATCCGGAAGCTCATGTCCACTTCTGTGACTTCAATATGACCGGATGCCATGATTTCAGTTTCAGAGAGGCCTGGCAGATAAATCTTAAAGTAGCAGATTAATCCTGCTGCGACGATGGCGGCAATCATGATGGCTATTCTGCGACGTTTCATATTTCATTCCTTCCTCGATCCGCCGATCAGGTTTTTCACGTAGGCGAGAGCCATGCTCTTGACAGCGACTCGCCGGTCCTTCAAGTAAAGATTTAGGTCAGCCACCTTGAAGTGGCCAAGAGCTTCAAGCAGAAGGGGGCTCACAAAGCTGATCGCGCACATGCCCACAACGTTGAGGATGAGGTGAGTGGTCTGCGCCAAACTCAGCCCGAGTTCGCTTCCAATTCTTTCCACGATCTGGGGAAGGGTAACGCCTGAAGCCAGGGGACCCAGGTCTTTGAGATCTCTGAACACCTTCCTGAAGCGCTCGCCGCCGTCCACGAACTCTCTTAGAATAATTTTGAGGAACCCGGGATTCCTTTCATAATTGTCCATGTAGGCATCAACGACCTTATCCAAGCGGGACTCCACAGAGTCCTGGCTGAGCCAAGCTTGACCGACCTGATTGAGAATTCTCCTGAGAGCCCCTGCGATCACGTGGCCGTAAAGGTTTTCTTTGGTGCGGAAATAGTAATGAAGCATGGCCTTGTTGACGCCGGCAGCGGCGGCAATGGCCTGGGTCCGTGCTCCGAAGAAACCGTTTGCTGCGAATTCCTCTGCTGCAGCAGCGAGGATTCGTTCTTCAGGAGAAGAGTGCTCCATAAGTTCATTGGTAGTCATGACTGCCCCATTAATTATAAGGTTAAACCATCCGGTTGGTTAATGGTGTTTCTATGATAAAGAAGAGAACCTGTCAAGAAAAAATAAAGAGAATATCGAAAGTCAAAGAGGGAGCTTGGTATTCAGTCGCATGGCTTAATCGGAGAGAAGACTACGGATACCAGCAAGTTAAGGATTAGGGGCAGTGAGTTTCGCGACACACTGGAACGGAGACCTTAAGGTGAACGTTGACATATGGTTAATGATGAAGTAAAATTCTAATGATTAAAAGGACCTAGCCTGGTCATATATAACAACGAGGTCAGCGCTACCCCATGCGCGCAACACTGGACTCAAAACAATCCACATCCATGCCCTCCGAACCGGGCACCAGTAGATATGAGGACAGGAGGGACAGAAGGGACAGAAGGGACAGACGGAGCCATGAGGATAGGCGAAAGAAACAAGAACCTTTCGAAGGGCCGGACAGGAGAAGCGGAAAGGATCGCCGCACAGGGGAGCGCCGCGCCGTAAGGCGTTGGCGAATACCCATATTCGCAAAGCTTGCTATTGTTTCAACACTCCTCATGTCCCTTTTCATTTGCTTCATCAGCTTCATCATTCTCTGGGAGCAAAAGCAGCAGTTCATCTCTCAGCTGACGGACTTTGGCGAGAGCCTGGTCAGAATTGCCGGAAACAACGCGGCGGACAAGATCCTGGGAGAAGAAGATCTGGTGCTCTTCCAGCTGGCCAAGAACCTTGCTCAGAACGAGCAGGTGCTTTTTGCGGTTATCACGGATCACAAGAAAATCATCCGGGCCCACAGCCGTATGGAGAATCTGGGTCTAGCCTACCAGCCGCCGGAAAAAATCATGATCCTGCAGGCTACTGGACAGGTGCGAAAAAGCATCATTCGCCAGCAAGAGGAAGAGGTTCTCTACTTTGAAACTCCGGTCCGGTACCAGAACTTGAAGGTAGGGGAAGTTCATCTCGCCGTGTCCCAGGCTAAAATTCTCAAAAGCCTGAGCGATGCGAAATTCTTTGTTCTGATCCTGACTCTCGTGGTGATCGGCCTGGGGATTCTTCTGAGCCTCGGTCTGAGCAAGTATTTCACGGTGCCGATCCGTCAGTTGAGCGAGACAGCCAAAGCACTGGGTATGGGCCAGTTCAGTCACCGGGTGAAGACCACTCGCAACGATGAATTCGGGGACCTGGCTTTTTCTTTCAACAGGATGGCAGAAGATCTGGAAGTCAAAGAGAAGATCAAGGACTCTTTCGGACGGTATGTCACGCCCGAAATCGTGGACATCATCCTGGCAAATCCGGAGAGCCAGTGGATGAAAGGAGCGACTGTGGAGGCGAGCGTTCTCTTTGTGGACATCCGCGGCTTCACGGCTCTCTCCGAGAACAAAACTCCGGAGACCATCGTGGATCTCCTCAACGACTACCTGACTCGCGTCACAGACAGTGTGATCAAACACGGTGGCCACGTGAACAAGTTTGTAGGGGATGAAGCCATGGCCGTCTTCGGTGCGCCTGCGGCCAATCCCAACCATGCTCAGGCGGCGGTCAGGGCGGCTCTGGAGATCCAGGATGAGATTGTCGAACTCAACCGTCAGAAGAAAATGAACGGGATGAAGATCGGAATCGGCGTGGGAATCAATTCCGGGGAGATGCTCTCCGGAAACCTGGGTTCTCAGAAGAGAATGGAATACACGGTCATCGGGGACAATGTGAACATCGCCTCCAGGCTCACCAAAGTGGCCAAAGCAGGCGAGATCTTGATCAGCAAGAAAACCTTTGACGCGATCGGGGAAAAGGACGGTGCTTTGCGGTTTGAAGAAAGGGGAAAAGCGCCGGTGAAGGGAAGGCGGGCGCACGTGACCATCTACAGTGTGTCCCGCTCAAAGGGGGAGCAGTATGGGGATCTTCAGGCGCAGGGTTAACAGAATTTTTCTCATCCCTTTGTTGGGCGGCCTTGTTTTTGTGGCCTCTTGCGCATGGGAGAACTTCAACTTCAGACCCTCGGAGCCGGCATTCGCCAAGGAGGAACCGGCCGAACGTCTTCTCCTCCGATCAGAGGACTACGCGATCTTGAGGCTCAGAGGGGATGAAAGTGCGGGGAGCCTTGCCCAAGAATTCCTTGGGGATCCGGGAAAGGCTTGGGTCATCGAGGAGGCGAACAGGGGCACTCCTTTTGAGAGGGGTCAAATGATCGCCATCCCCCTCAAAGAAGAAAACAAGGGAGGCCTCTCGCCGGATGGTTATCAGCTCGTCCCTGTTCTTTGCTACCACCATTTTGCCGATCGATGCGACTCCTCTCTCTGCACTCCCACCTCTGTCTTTGAGCAGCACATGAAGGTGCTGAAGGAGGAGGGATACACGGTGATCAGCACGGCAGAACTCAGCGAGTTCCTGGCTTTTCGCAGGGCGATCCCCAAGAAGGCCGTGGTCATCAATTTCGATGACGGGTACCGGTCAACCTATGACATCGCCTATCCTATCATGAAAAAGTACGGCTTCACGGCGACGTTCTTTATCTATACGTCCTTCATAGGAGCTTCAAAGAACGCACTCACCTGGGACCAACTGAAAACCATGAAGGCTGACGGGTTCGAGGTGGGATCGCACTCTGTGAACCACGCCGATCTTTCAAAGAAGATGGATGGGGAGAGTGAGAAGGAATACCTGGCGAGGGTCAAAAGAGAACTTCTTCTTTCGAAGCAGGTGATTGACGATAAACTGAAACAGAACACCCGGTATATTGCTTTCCCCTACGGCGAATTCAACCAGGGCCTGTTGAAATTGTGTGAAGAAACAGGATACCGGATAGGGTTTTCGGTTAAAGCGGGCGGCAACCCTTTTTTCTCAGACCCTCTCACCTTGAAGAGAGACCAAATCCTGAAAAAGGACATGGAGAGTTTTACTGTGAAGCTCAGGACATTTTACCCTATACCTTTGAAGTAGAAACGTGCACACTCTGAACAAGATTTTATTTTTACTTTTCTTCTCCACCGGCCTCTTGGGCTGCGCCTTAGCCCCTTACAAGGAGACCCCAAAGGAAGTGTCTCCTGCTCCGGAAGAGCGTTTTGTCAGGGAATCTATTGCAAAGGCTCAGGAACTCGAAGCAGCGGGACAGCTTCCGGAAGCATGGAGGCAGTACAAGATCAGCCTGACGGTTCGACCCAACGACCCTGTCGCAAAGGAGGGGCGAGATCGCGTTGAAAAGGCTTTGCGCAAAAGTGCAGAAGCGCACTACAAGGCCGGTCTGCGGCTTCAGAAAGAGGGGAAACAGGCTCAGGCCCTTCAGCAGTTTCTGACGGCTTTGAGATTGTGGCCGGACTATCCGGAAGCCCTGCAGATGGTCTCGGCAAGAAAACCGGTTCCTGCTGAAAAGCAGGTGGTCCAACTGGTTCCGTCTGAACCTGAGATCAAAGAACCGTCTGAGGGATTGACCGCGGATGAGGGAGATCTCGCTTCTTCTGAAAAAGCCCCGGTTCAAGGCGAGCAAAAAGAGGTCGTTGACCAGATCGCCGTTTATCGCGAACAGGGGATGGAACTGTATCGTGAAGGAAGATTCCAGGAGGCTCTCTTCGAGTTCAGCAAGGTGCTCAGCGCGAGGCCGGATGATCCTGTGGCAAAGGATTATTCCTACAGGTCCTCCTTCGAGCTCGCCGTGGAGTTCTTTCAGAAAAAAGAATATCTCGCTGCAAGAGAGCAGTTTCTCGTCTCTCTGAAACACAACAGCAACTGCCGGAAGTGCCACGCTTACATCAAGCAGAGTGAGGAGCTCTTCAAAGAAATGCACTATAAGCGGGGCATCGAGTGCTACGGCAAGGAGCAGTTGACTGAGGCCGTCATGGAGTGGGAACTGGTGAGGAGTCTGGATCCTGGTTACAAGAGGGTGGACTACTACATCAAGAAGGCCAAAGACATTCAGCACAAGCTCGATGAGCTTAAAAAGGAATCAAACGAAGAAAGTCAGGAATAGCCGGGACCTCGTAGGGGAGGGGTTTATCCCCTCCCGCGGGTGGGCGTAAAGCCCACCCCTACATTAAAACCAAAGCGATCAGGACATCCAGCGCGAATCCTACCTGTTTCGGAGAAAGACATACGTTGCTCCTGTGCCTCCGTCGTAAGGCCTTGCCGTTGCGAAGGCCAGAACCATCTTCCGGACACGGCCACGGTTGAGCCACTGGGGCAGTCCCTCTTTCAGCACAGGCAAACTTTCAGGAGAGTTCAGGCCCCGGCCGTGCACGATGAGCACGCATCGGAGCCCGTTCCTGAAGCTCTCGAGGAGAAAATTCGTCACCTCGGTTTCCGCCTCCTGCTTGGTTAAGCCATGGAGGTCAATGTAGTCCTGTACGGGCAGCTCCCCCCGCTTAAGCTTTTTCATGAGCTTGCGGCTGAAACCCTGGACAGCGCCTTCGATGTATTCATCACTGAAGGCAATGTCCAGTTCCACAGACCCTCTCACGAGACCCTGGAGGTGTTCCATCACCTGTCTGGATTCATCGGTCGGCGGATGGGAGGGCCTAACGCGAGAGCCCGAACCGTGGACCGACCTTCTTTTGTCATCAGGCATGGGGGTAACGCCCGACATCGCATCCAAGAAGAAGCTCATTTCGTCCTCAAGGTCATTTTTTCGGGGCGGTTCCTTCGGGGATGCCTCTGCGTGTTCCGGGGCCTGCTTTATCTTCTCCTTGAGACCCCCGAATGCCGCATTGAAAAGGTCGGTGTCTTTCTTTTTCATCGGAAGCGTTTACCCCTTGAATTGCGCTTTGGTCTTCTATTATAACATGAATAGGATGATTTGGAAGTGACGACCGGAGCCGAGTGGTGCAAGGGATAAGGCGCAAGGTATAAGGCCGGAAAAGCTCCAGTGAAAGGCACTTGCAGGCCGTGCGCCGTGAACCTTACGCTGTGCACCGTTCCCCTTTGAGATCCTATGCCAAGAATCGATGACTACAATCAAGCCCTGAAGCTGGCTTCAGAGAAGCTCTCGGATAAAAATCCTGACTTGGTGGCGAGCCTCTCAGGAGCGGAGATCGGACGGGACAAAGAAGGGCGAACAAGGCTGTTTCTGAACACCCTGAACCAGAAGGTGAGCATCTCTTGGCCTGATTTTGTCTTCGGGTCTGAGAAGGCTGAGGCGGAAATCCCCATTCAGCAGCAGATCCTGTATCTTCACTATCTTTACGGAGCCTGGACTTCGAGCGGGGCAAGGACCACGGGGGATTGGATTTCTTTTCAGGAAATACCGGACGGCCGATTTTACATGGACGCGTTCCAGAGAAGAGCAAAGAATCCCATGGTCATGACCTTCGGCGAAAAACCGGAGCTTCTTCTCAAGGTCGCCACGGAAATGTACGGTGCCGTTCCTTTTAACCAGGGCGATGTTTCCGTGCTTGTGCGAGCGCTGCCTCTTGTCCCGATCGCACTGATTCTGTGGAAGGGAGATGAGGAGTTTTCGCCCGAGGGGAACATTCTTTTTGACCGGAGCATCATTGGACTTCTTTCTGCCGAAGACATCGCCTGGCTGTCAGGCATGGTGGTTTACCCAATGATTGGAAGAGCAAAGGCCAAAGGATGAATGGGGTCAAAGGCTCTGGCCTATCTGTTGTTTGTGGAGCAGTTGAAATTCGAAATCCGAAGCACGAAATCCGAAATGGTTCGACCAGCTCACCACCCTGAGCCACGTCGAAGGGCAATATCCAATGACCCAAATTCAAATGATCCAAACCATTGGCCGCACGGTTTTTGTTTTGAACATTGAAGTATTTGTGCTTTGAATTTGTTTCGCGCTTCGGATTTCGAGATTCGAATTTTGTAGCAGCCCGCGCAAGGGCGGATGGTATAGGAGAATAAGATATGAGCGATGAAAAGGCACTTGTTGGTGTATTGATGGGAAGCAAGTCTGATGCAGAGGTCATGAAGGGCTGCACGGACACCCTTTCTGAAATGAAGATTCCCCATGAAGTGAGAGTGCTCTCCGCGCATCGGGCTCCACAGCAGACAAGGGAGTATGCGGAAAATGCGGCCTCCCGGGGCATTCATGTCATGATTGCAGGCGCCGGTTGGGCGGCTCACCTTGCTGGAGTCATCGCCGCGCACACGACGCTGCCTGTGATCGGCGTTCCCATCGATTCGTCGCCGCTTCAGGGTATGGATTCGCTTCTTTCCACGGTTCAAATGCCTCCCGGCATCCCTGTGGCTACGGTCTCCATCGGCAAAGGAGGAGCGACCAATGCGGCCGTGCTTGCTGCGGAGATCCTGGCGCTCAAATTCCCTGACATTGCTGAAACACTGAAAGCTTACAGGGAAGGGTTGACCAGGAAAGCTCTGGAAACAGCAGGAAAGCTTTAAAGCTCCAGGGCACGCCGGATTGCCAGATTTTGATATCGCTTTCCTGAAATTCGAATATCGAAATTCGAAGCACGAAACAAATCCAAAATTCGAATTTTCGAATGACCAAGACAGAAGAATTCTTCCAGGAATTGGTTTCGGTCATTTGAATTTTGGTTATTTCGCTATGGTTTCGAATTTCGTGCTTTGTATTTCGGATTTTCCCTATGTCTTCTCGTTTACTCAAGATCGATGAAAGAAATTTCAGAGAGGTGATTCAAGAAGCCGCTCAAGTGATTCATGAGGGTGGTGTTGTCGCGGTTCCCACAGAGTCTTTTTACGGTCTTGCGGTCCATGCTCTGGATGAAAAAGCGATTGAGCGCCTCTTTGCCGTGAAACGGAGGCGAGAAGACAACCCTGTTCTCATTCTGATTCCTTCGAAGGAGGGCCTGAGCAGTTATGTGACTGAGGCCTCTGAGAAGACCTGGAAACTCATGGAGCACTTCTGGCCGGGCGGTCTGACCATGGTGTTTTTTGCAGGGTCGATTCTGCCGAGGTCGCTCACCGCGGGCACCGGGAAAATAGGGGTTCGGCTCTCCAGCCATCCTGTTCCGACAGAGCTTGCAAGGGCGGTGGGGGCGCCCATCACAGGCACAAGTGCCAACCGGTCAGGTCGACCGAGTTGCTCAACAGCAGAGAAAGTGATGGAGGCCCTTGGCGAGGACATTGATCTGATTCTGGACGGCGGCAAAACCCCCGGAGGAAAAGGGTCTACCGTTCTGGACGTTACGATAGATCCTCCTGTGGTTCTGAGGGAAGGTATCGTGTCACGCAATGAACTCAGCCTCTTTCTATAGTGATGATTTCTGAATCAGACATAACTTCCCCTAAGCCCTTCTTGACGCTTGATCAGGTCACGATCCGGTTGAGAGATCGTTTTGTTTTCGAAGATACCTCCTGGCAGATCAAGAGCGATGAACAGTGGGCCATCATCGGACCGAACGGGGCAGGGAAATCCACCCTGGTCAAGGCGCTGGCCGGGGATTTGCCTATTGTTCGGGGCAGGGCGGTCTATCATTTCCTGGAGGACCTGGGCCTTTCCGACTCAGCCCCTGATGGTCAAGTGGCCAGAGTGGCCTTTGACACGGAAAGAGACTTCCACAGCGCCAGGTCGGGCTTTGATTCGTTCAGCTCGGAGCAGGATGGGGAAGTGACTGTTGCGGAGATCCTTCTGTGGGATTCTTCGACGGGAGAGCGGGCCGAAGAAGGTAAACTCAGGGAAATTGCGCAGAAGCTGGGGATGGAACATCTTTTGGGCAGAGCCGGCCACGTGCTCTCCAATGGAGAGGCGAAAAAAGTTCTCCTTGCTCGCGCCTTGTTGCGGTCTCCGAGTCTTTTGATCCTGGATGAACCTTTCGAGGGGTTGGATGAACGGGCCAAAATGGAGTTGAAAGAACTGATTGACTCGTTGATGACAGGACCAATGCGAGTCATCCTGGTCACGCACCGGTTCGGAGAAATCAGCCCCAAGGTATCCCATGTTCTCTGCGTTAAAGACTGTCGGGTGATGATGCAAGGTTCGACGGAGGAAATCCTTCAGCCTGAGAAGATCTCACAGATTTTCGGAGATGGAGGTCTCAGAGAAGAAGGGAAAGGGTTTTATTTCAAGGCTCAAAAGGAAATGCAGTCCTCTGCGCCCCAGGAACTCATCAATATGAAGAACACGACGGTGCGGTATGGCGGGCAGGTTGTCCTGGATCATATTGACTGGACTGTTCGAAGAGGAGAGAACTGGGCTGTCCTTGGCCCGAACGGAGCGGGCAAATCAAAACTCCTGGAGTTGATCACGGGTGACAATGTTCAGGGGTATGCCAATGACATCCGTCTCTTCGGCCGGAAAAAGGGAAGTGGAGAGAACATCTGGGAGATCAAGGAAAAGCTCAGCATGGTTTCCGCAGAAATCCAGATGAGATATCAGAAACGCACCCCTGCTTATGATGTGATCTGCTCCGGATTTTTCGATTCCATGGGCCTCTATCAGAGTTGCAGCGAGGAACAACACCGCGCTGTTCGGGAATGGATCGGCCTCTTGGGGATGGCGGACTTGGCACGCAAGAGATTCGACCATCTCTCGCACGGGCAACAGCGGCTCATCCTTTTAGCCAGGGCTATGGTCAAGTCTCCTCTCCTCATGATCCTGGATGAACCGTGTGACGGCCTTGATTATGCCAACCGCAGAAATATTCTGGAGTTCATTGAGTTCATAGGCAGCCAGACGGCCACGGATCTCATCTATGTGACCCACCACAAAGACGAAATCCCTCCATGCATCACCCATGCCCTGGTCCTGGACAGAGGAAAGATTGTTGCGGTTGGACAGAAGAAGGAGATGCTCCGAAGCAAGCAATTATCTGTCAAATCTCTCTCCTGAGATACCGATCCGCGCATCTGGTCAGGTACCCCATCTGGTCAGCGGGGTGAAGACCAAGGGCTATTTTCCTGCCCAAGTCCTTGAGACAGCGCCGGACACGGCCTTCACCGACCCACGCGCCTTTGAGGGCCGCGAACGCGGCTCCACCCTTGAGCACCACCTTGGTCACGTCGAACACGTCCTTGTCGTAGTTCGAGGAGGCCTTCACATCAGCCTCGATGATGGTTCCGTTCACGTACTTCCACTTGCCCGGACCTTCTTAGTGGTGAACTCGGCGCCCAGCTTGAAGTCGAAGCGAACGCCTTAGTCGAATGCGACCTGCTTGATTTTGCCGGCCTCCTTCATCCAAAACATGGTCCCACCCAGGTCGTCCAGGTCCATGCCCGAAAGGGACACCCTCCAGGTCTGCTCCTCAGGCGCATCGCCGATTTCGATCTGGATGCGCACCAGGTTGTCCACGTAGTCCCTCCCATTGGGCTGGAAGGTGCGCCAGGCGAAGGTTTTGTCGAGCCGCCCCTGTTCCGCGAACGCCTCCATCAACTGCGGCGTAGCGATGAACCGTTCCCCAAGCTCCAGAGTCACGCTTAAGTTTGGGAACGACGAGCCGCTGACCGAGAGCATCCGCTCGTCGCTTGTCTGCACCTGGCGCTGGGTATATCCCGTCAGGGCTTGGATGTTCACGGAGACATTGTCGCCCGGCGCATCCATTCTGTATTCGCTATCGTCCTGCTTGTAGAGGAGCGCGCCCTCGGCTTTTGCCGTGTAGTCGAAGAGGAGGTAGCTCCTCACGAACTCCTCGCCCGTTTCGGGGATAATGCCCGTGGAGATCCTTCCGAACGCTACCTCTTCCATGTGGTTGTAAACGGTCACCTTCACCGACCAGGCCAAATAGCCAGGCGGCGTCGCGACAAGCCAGGGGTGGGCCTTGCCCTGGGCCGAGGTTATTCCAGATGAGGCCCCGGCTGCGGATTTGCCCGCCATCTGCGCTTGGAGCTTCACCACCTGGGCCGAGAGGTCCTGCATCTCGTTGGCAAGCTCCATCATGCGGTTGGGATCATCACCCTGCGCTGCCTCCAACTTCTTCTGCATCTCCTCCATCTTCTTGGTCAGCTCTTCCATCTGGTCCTGAGCGTCCGCACTCAGGCCGGCGCTTGCCCAGAGGACGAGGAGGAGCGAGATCCAGATAACGCTTGCGCGAAAGGACCTCCAGCCCTTTTGGTCGGCCGGCCGCGACGAGTCCTTGGCCGAGGGGCAGAAGTCCTCACCCGATCCCATTTTGCCTGAAATCCAGAGATCCCTTATCCTCATTATGTTTTGCCTTCAGATCGAATTGGGTGAGGTCGCGCGCTCACGGGCCTAGCCCCGTCCAACCAGAAGAGTGTAATTTCCATTTCAACCTTCTTCCTTTCACTCATTTTGTTGGTCCTTTGACCTCCAAAGCAAATTTCTTTTCGATTCTTTGGATCCCTGAAGGGCAACTGTCTTGCACCACAACGTGGAGGATATGATAGCCGCCCTCTTCGGGTTGTCCTTGAATAAGCCCAGAAGGCGTAATCACAAGTCCACGCACAGATAGGTATTGACCTAATGCTTCCATGTGGGTGGCATCATCTTTGAAGCATGCACTAAAGCGAACTGGGGCGTACCCACCCGATACCTGTAATTGGCACTTGTAGTCCCACCCGAGGCCAGTTGAAGGAAGGGGAGACGAAGTGACGAAGGCAAGTTTGCTGCAGAGGCTCTTGGTATCCATTTTGCCGGGCGGTACGCCAGGTCCTGGCTGTTTATTGTGGGTTGAAGGGGTGTAGAACATCAAAGGGTGAAGCGAGTAGTCCTTGGAGAGAGGGGGGGCTTGGCTGGGCCAGAAGGAGAAAAAGGCGGCAGCGGCCGTGGGCGTCTGTTCACGGAAGAGAGGATATCCTGGGCGGTTGGGAGCCTGTGTAGGACATGGAAAAGGTTTATGGAGGTCTAGGATTGTGCATGGCCCCGTTGAGCTCACGACCGATCCGTCGGCATGTAGCTGCGATCTGTATGCGTGCTTGCTCATGGAGCGCCACCACGAACCCAATGAGTTCAAAGGGTGCAAACAGTCCATAGTAATTCCGGTAGTAAACAAGGATGTGGTTATCCGAAGGGAAAATCTGCTGGCGGATATGGGGCAGTGTCTTTTGGTTAAGCTCCTTACGTCCCCGATGCAACAGGTAGATCTGAAGGAGGGTATAGGCCAGCATGATAAAGAGCACTTGGTTGACGACCATGGAGAAGGCGCGAGAGGTAAAGCGGGTCAGGTCGCTAAAGCACTTGAGCTGCCGATATCGCTCCTCGGCGGAGACACGCAGGGGGTACTCTTGCTGGGGCTGGTCCGGTTTTTTTACCTGCCGGGTGTCGATTAAGAACCACAGATCCTGATGACCATCGCCATAGTGCTCTCGGTTAGCCACCACGCTAAGGGGCACGGTGCAAGAAGACCAGCGACACAACTCTCCGATGGCGGCCGCCTCCTTTTTGATCAAGACCTTTTCGGGGGGAGACGGGGGCTGTTGGTGTTTCAGCTGAGGGAGTGTTTTCTGCCGCGCTTTCTTCCGTTTCGCAATGACCCGAGGGCGTCCTCGTGGACGATCCGACTTCTTAGTCCCTTCCTCCTGCCCTTTGCCCACCGCCTGGACAAACTCCTCCACCAAGGCATAAAGCACAGGACATTCATGGTCATTGCCCGCAACCACCCTCACGGCCACAAACAGAAAGAAATCCAAGGCGGAGTTCGTGTGAAGCAACGTCACCATCTTATAACACCTCCGCCACGGACAGCCGCTTTTCTGGTCGTCGCTCATCTTGCGGTATTGCTCTTGAGAAAGGGGATGGTCGTGCGCATCAAAGAGAAGCTTGACCGAACCCTCATAGCCTGCTTTTTTCACCTCCCCTCGATCACTGAACAGCAAAGTCCCGCCTTTGACAGAACAAGCTCTGGTTGGAGGTTTTCCGCAAAAATGGCAATTGCTTGATATTTGGTGTTTATTTGGGTAAAAGTAAACTTGGTCTTCTGGTTGACTTCCGCAAGAAAGCGAAAGCATACCTCACAACCCTACAGGCGAAAGGAGTGCGCCATGGAATTCGGTTTGTCTCGTGTCAGTGAAATGATGGTCAAGTCGGCCAGGGATTTCTGCTCCCGCGAAGTGCCTCGCATCGATGCGTACATGATGGAGCACGATGATTATCCCCAGGACCTGATGCAAACCTATGCCCGGGCCAGAATGCTGGGCCTTGTCGTTCCAAAGGAATACGGGGGCGTTGGAACTACCAACCTGAACTTCATTCTCTTGTGCGAAGAGCTGGGGCGTACAGGGTCCACCTGTTTCCTCCCCATGATGATGAACAACAGCGTCGCGGAGACCATCCAGTTCTTTGGCTCAGAGGAGGTTAAGAAAAAATTCATTCCGCCCCTCTGCGACGGGGCCGCCTGGGCCACGACGGCCTTTACAGAGCCTGGGACCGGATCAGATCCCAGAGCGCTCACTTCAACCGCTGAAGCCGATGGGGACGGGTTTGTCTTGAACGGCACAAAGCGCTTCATCAGCATGGGCAACAAACCTGGATACGGGATCTACTACTGCAGGGATGCCTCCCTTCAGGGAGAGAAAAAAGATGTGACCGCCTTTGTGGTGGACAAGAAATCTGAAGGGTATTCGTGCTCCGGACACTATAAGATGATGGGCCTGGATGGTTCGGACACTTGCGATGTGTTTCTGAAGAATGTCCGCGTACCCAGGGAGAATATCCTGGGACAACCTGGAGATGGGTTCAGGATTTTGCTCCGATGGATTGCCGGCGAAAGGATTCAGCAGGCAGCCGGCATGGTCGGCGCCGGACAGGGGGCGTTGGACGAATCCATCAAGTACTGCAAGGAAAGAGTCGTTGGAAAGACGCCCGTCGGTTACATGCAGGGTTTTACGTGGATGCTGGCGGAGATGAAGGCGAAGCTGGAGGCCTGTCGATTGATGGTCCTGAAAGCGGCGTGGAAATGGGATGAAGGGCAGCCTTTTGAGACGGATTCATCTGAACTAAAGGTGTTCACAACACCCACCATACAGGAAATCACCAGGATGGCCGTGCAGATCCACGGATCCTACGGTTACAGCAAGGAGTACAAGGTCGAAAGGCTGCATCGATTGGCCATGCACCAGGGAGTGGTCGCCTCAAGCCTCGAGATCAACAAAACCATTGCGGGCATGGCGCTCTTGAGGCCCTGATCCAGGCACAAAGTTGCAAAGGTACATAGGCACAAAGCGGAGAACAATACAGAGAGTGATATGGCTTTGTGCCTTTGCCACTCTGTCCCTTTGTCCCTCAGACTGTCGGCTTCAGCCGGCAGCAGTTGACTTCATAAAGAGATCACCATGAACACCATTGTCTGTATCAAGCAAGTCCCCAATGTGAATGAGGTGAAATGGGACCCGGTCACCGGATCGCTGATCCGCAAAGGCATCCCCAGCATCATTAACCCCAATGACCGGAATGCGATAGAAGCGGCTCTCCGGTTGAGGGAAAAGCACGGCGGGGAGGTGACCATTCTTTCCATGGGCCCCTCCCAGGTGGAAGAGGCCCTGCGAGAAGCCCTGGCCATGGGCGCGGACAAGGCCGTTCAGTTGACAGGGAAGGAGTTTGCAGGCTCAGACACCTGGGCAACCAGTTACACGCTCGGCCTGGCTATACAAAAGATCGGGGGCTGGGACCTGATCCTCTGCGGCAAAGAGGCCATGGATGGGATGACGGCGCAGGTGGGCCCCCAGATCGCCGAATATCTGAAAATCCCCCAGCTGACCTATGCCATCTCCCTGGAAGTTGCTGACAGTAAAGTCAGGATCAGACAGAAACTGGGAAAGGTTCAAAGGGTGCTGGAGGCTTCTCTTCCGGCTCTGGTCACCGTGGAAAGAGAAATCAATGAACCCAGAATCGCACCGATGGACAGCATTATGGAAGCTTATGAGAAGGAGATCCCTGTGTGGGCGCCGGAGGATCTGGACGGAGAGGCTGAGCGATTCGGACTGGAGGGATCTCCCACGCGCTTGAGAAAGGTGTTTTCGCCAAAGGTGCTCAAGGGGAAAGTGGAGATGCTTCCAGGAGGACCCAGGGAGGCTGCGGCGGAACTGATCCGTGTGCTCAGGGAAAAATACATTCTGTGAGGTTACGCGATATGGCGCCAAGCATTGACATCAACGACTATCGAGGGTGCTGGGTGTTTGTCGAACAGCGCCATCGGAAACCTGCCAGGGTGTCGCTGGAGCTATTGGGTAAGGGGAAGGAACTGGCCGAGAAGCTGGGAGTGGGCCTGACGGCGATCGTGCTGGGTGATGGGCTGGGTTCGCTGCCGCAGGATCTCATTGCCTATGGGGCTGAAAGGGTCCTGGTGGCTGAGGACCCGGTGTTGAAGGACTACCGGACGGAGCTCTATGCGGACATCATTGCAGGCGCAGTGCTCGACAGGAAGCCGGAGGTGCTCATTGTGGGGGCTACACCCATCGGCAGAGACCTGGCTCCGAGATTGTCCTTCCGACTGAACGCGGGGTGCACGGCCGACTGCACGGGTCTGGATATTGATCAGGAGAATCGTCTCTTTGTTTCCACGCGGCCTGCGTTTGGAGGCAATGTGGTGGCCACGATCATCTGTCCGAACCACAGACCGCAGATGGCCACGGTGAGACCCGGGGTCATGCCTTTGCCGGAGAAGGACACGGCCAGGAGCGGGGAGGTCGTGCCGCTGAAAATTCATATCAAGCCAGAGGACATGAAGGTGAAAATCCTTGAGACGATCGAGGCGGCCAGTGAAGGGGTGGCGATTGAGGAGGCGGAGCGAGTGGTGTGCCTTGGGATGGGCGGCGCAGACCCTGAAACGTTTGCCATGATCAAGGAGCTTGCGGATCTTCTGGATGCGGAGGTAGCGGCGACCCGGCTGTCGGTGGAAGCAGGATGGCTCACTCATGATTCGCAGGTGGGGCAGACGGGCAAAACCATCCGGCCTGAGCTCTATGTGGCTTGTGGAATATCCGGCGCGGTGCAGCACACCGCTGGCATGACCGGATCAAAGCTGGTCGTCGCTATCAACAAGGACTCAAGGGCAGAGATCTTCAACTATGCCGACTATGGGATTGTGGGCGATTTGCGCAAGGTGCTCCCCGCCATCATCGAGGAGATCAGGGCCCTGAGAGGTGAGTAGGTGAACAGAGGTCAGAATTAAAGTCAAAATGCAATCTCCCTCCGAATCCATTCTTGCCTACATTCGAGCGAAGGACCAAAATCGCCCTCATGGGATGAGACGTGCTTTCACAGAGGCTGCCGCGCTGAAGATGATCGTGAAGACAGGGGCGATCTCCTTTCCACCACTTTCGAATGGAATCGATTCAATCACAGAGGTCTTGATACGCCGATTCGCGCAATCTTTCGAAAACGTTTTCACGTTTTGCTTAGGGGACCCGCCGAAGGATGATGCAAGGAGTTTCTCGTGCAACTGGATTGTTGGAATGTCAGAGAAAGAAAGTGGTGCCGTCCGCGTTGGGTGTGGGCGCTATGACTGGCGGTTCCAGCCTGATGAGCCGTTCCTGGTCCAGGAACTCACCATTACCATTGAATTCATGCAGATACTCCCCCCAAGAAACCTGGACGCAATCATGGATTGGCTTTCCGGTTTGCCCTATCCATGGTGCCCTGTTCAGGCGGCGGTTGTGAGTGCACCGAAAGTTGATGGTCTTGAAGGGATCCTTGATTACGTTGGCCAGAAAAACTAAGTCCCGCAAAATTTATATATTGGCTGCTGGCTCTGGTGCTGGCTTGGGTCGGACCAAGACGAATAATTGGAATGCTGAAGTAATGGTATTTAGTGATTCTCGGTGGCAGATACGGGCTCTCCACCGGCTGCGCTGCGGGTGATGCGGCAGCTGCCCTTATCCTGAAGGTTGGCTAGAATCGACGGGTTTTTGCAAAGCGATCAAGATTTGATCCTCAGAGGGACCGGCTCTCCGGCTCCCCCCATTTCCCCTATAGACTTCATTTGAAGGGAAAACGCGATGCACCATACGATTTTTACCACCCCCGTCTTGAACAGGTTCTTTTATTTCGTCTCTGTGTCCTATCTCAGGCTGGCCGGCTGGAAAGTGGAAGGTGGCCTGCCCCAGGATGCCAGCCACGTCATCATTGCCGCCCCCCATACCTCCAATTGGGATCTCCTGTATGCCCTGACCATGTCCTTCGCCATGCATTTCAAGGTCCACTGGATGGGCAAGGACGCCCTTTTCCGCCCACCCTTCGGATCGATCATGCAATGGCTGGGGGGCCTTCCCATCGACCGCTCCAAGGCCAACAGTATGGTTGCCCAATCCATCGAGGTGATCAAGACCCATGAGTGTCTGAATCTGGTTGTGCCGCCGGAGGGGACCCGTAAAAAGGTCCATTACTGGAAGACAGGCTTCTACTATATCGCCCAGGGGGCCAACGTTCCCATTGTCCTGTCCTACCTCGATTACAAGCGCAAGACCGGGGGCATCGGCCCGATTATCATGCCCACGGGGGACATCGAGGCCGACATGGAAATCATCCGCACGTTCTACGCCTCCGTCACGGGGAAACACGCCAACGCAGCCGGCGAAGCCTGCATCTCCGTGAAGAACTGACCTTGCCGCGCCTCTGGAGGAAGTAAACTCCAGAACCCTGGAATCCCGTTTGGTCGAAGAATTGTATTTTGCTGACGAAGTATTGGATATCGACGGGGACAGCGGAGGATACGATCTGCAGGCCGCCGGGTCAACCGCCGCGCTGGCAGCCCATGCGATGAAGGACGTTTGATCCGGAACACAGGGTTCATGTTCCTTTGCGCTGGATAGCGTTTATCGCTTCGTCGAGCCGATGGAGAAAGTGGGAGCCCTGCCACCTAACGTTCCGGGTGTGGTGCGGCCCTCGGCAGCACGCGAAACAAAAACGTTTACGAAAAAGCCTGCCAACTTCTTTCCGCTACCTCCCCCTGATGGTTAGGCTACGCGACTTCGGGCAATGGAACAGGTGCGTCGCTCAATCATGCGAACGTTCTCTCGAATAGTTCGGCGACTGCTTTCTTGCCGTTCTCTTCGAGAAAGCGCGTCCCCGTTCCTGTGAAATGAACATGGCTGATGACAGGCTCCTCTCCTCCCTTGCACTCAACCCAGTCCATCTGATTCCAAATGAACCACGAATTACGTTTCTGATCGAACACGTGCAATGGTTTGTTGCAGAGTTTTGCAAACTCAGCGCCCCATCCTGTGCCACCCTTTACGGTCTTGTCCCCCAGAATCTCCCCTATGACGTAAATCTCCCGTCCACTGTTTATCTGGTACCAGATGCTTTGCAGAATTTTACGAAATGTCGGGCTTTCCGTGTAGCGGCGATTCATCAATCGCGAAACGTATTCCAGGCTCACGTCTCCATTTTTCAGTTCATCGTTATTCAGGACGCGCAAGCCTCGCTGGCTAACGATAGCGTGTCCTTCAAATGTAAAGTTCACTTGTGCTATACCAAAGCGCTCCGCTTTCGCCCCAAATTCCGATTCCGCCCCTTTAATGCCACCGCTAAACAGTATACAATCTTCCTTCTTCATGCTCATTCCTTTCGCCAAAACTTTGGTTCTTTCTTGCTTCTTTGCCACCCAACCTCTTAAGGTCTTCGGCGGGAGGGCTTGTCTCTAGCTCTTCCGCAAACCGTTCAAACTCATCTGTCTCTCTGCCTCCTTCACAGTCAGCCCACAATAATGCCGATAATCTGTTGGGGGCTACTTAAGCCGCGTCCGTCTAACCCTATTTGAGGTTTTGGAGTGCTGAACCTTAGAGGGGGCTTCAACTCAAGTCTATGTTCTCCCTGTTGCAGACGAGGATGCGGGGTCCGCCAGAAAAGGCCACCTCCATTTTGTCGGAAGAAGCACTTATCACGATGCCCATGCCAAAGGTCTTGTGGTCGATCACGTCGTCATTCTTAAATGATCCTGACATACTGTAGGGCAACGGCTTCTTGTCTTTGAACTTCTCAGCAAGCTTTTCAAAGGTCTTTGTCAAATCCACTTCCTGGGTGCTGATACTCTTTTTAGAAGTTTTCTTGGGTGCCTTTTTCTTGTCAGGACGATACTTGTGCTCGCTTCCACAGGTATGACACTTTACGCTTTCAACCATTCCCCCCTTATCGTGGGCAACAACCACGTGGCTAAGTTCCATTCCGCATTTCGTGCACATTGTGATCACGTTCTGAGCAACAGGTGTCCTATCTTTATCCTTTGTCATATTTTATCCTTTTGAGACACATGAACAATTTTGGCCTCTATTTCATTCTTAATCTGAAATCCCTTCAGGAGATTGCCCTCTTTGTCCTTGGGTACTTTCGGCGATGGTATCCGAAGGATTTGCTTCCAGCCGTTTCATACTTAAGAAAATCCGTTTTTTGGCGACATCAACACTTAAGACCATGGTTTCCACAATATTCCCGACGCTCAATATCTGAGAAGGATGCCTGATCTTTTCAGTCCACGACATTTCAGACACCTGGATCAGGCCTTCGATACCTTTCTCCACCTCGACAAATGCCCCATACTCGACCAGGCTCAATACCTTGCCTTTGACCCTGGTATGGATGGGGTACTTCTCCTCGGCCTTGCTCCATGGATCGGGATTCATCTGCTTGAGGCCGAGGGATACCCTCTCTTTCTCTCTGTCAAATTTCAGGACTTTGACCGTTATCTCATCACCGACTCGATACAGCTCGGACGGGTGACCTACTCTGCCCCAAGACATGTCCGTGATGTGAAGCAGACCGACGATCCCGCCCAGGTCGACAAAGAGACCGTAATCCTTGATGTTCGTGACTATCCCCTCGAGAATCGCGTCCTTTTCAAGGAGTACAAGTGTTTTTTCCCGGAGAGCCTTCTGTTCCGCCTCTAAGGCAGCACGACGAGACAGAACGATATTCTCTTCGCTCTTTTCATACTTTACGATCTTAAAATCATGCTCTGTTCCTATCAAGGTGCTCAAATCTCTGACTGGTCTCAGATCGGCCTGAGACCCAGGCAGGAAAGCCTGCACGCCAATATCGACAGAAAGCCCTCCCCTCACCAGGGAAATTATTTTACCTCTGATGGTATCTTGATTCCTAAAGGCTTCTTCAACTTTATCCCATAGCTTGACTCCAGCAGCCTTTTCCTTAGAAAGAATAATACGGCCCTCTTTATTTTCTCCGCGCACCAGGAGGACATCTACCTCGTCACCCACTTTGGCTGTCAACCCTCCCCTCAGGTTAGTAAACTCAGAGATTCGAATTTGCCCTTCTGATTTGTAGCCGATATCAACCAGCACAAATTCCTTGTCAATTCGAACAATCTCTCCTTTGACAACCTTACCCTCGCGGATGCTCTTCAGGCTCTCTTCGTATAATTCCATAAAGTGATGGCGATCTTGGATGTTCTCTTCGTTTTCATTGACCTCTTCCCCCTTCTCTTCGGAAAAAATCTCCTCGCGATCCACAGAGGTCGAATCAATGTTCTTGGCTACCGAGAATCCGTTTTCTGCTTTTTCATCTGTTGCGGTTCCCATTAATCTCAATACCCCAAATTTAATTGTCTCCGGAATTTCCTTAAAGACGTGGTCAAATTAAAGGGCATCTCATCTCAAAGCGACAAGATGCCCTTAATGATCGTGTCCCAGGGGATTACAATGTCGTAACGCTCTTGTCCGCAGGCCCTCGGCTGCCTTGTTCTACCTCAAACATCACCCGGTCACCTTCATCAAGGCTCTTGAATTCGGTCATGTTGATGGCGGAGTAGTGTACAAAAACGTCGCCACCGTCTTCCTGCTCAATGAAGCCGAATCCTTTTTTGTCACTGAACCACTTCACGATTCCTTCTGCCATGATGACATCCTTCTTTCCAATAAACTCTCATGTGTCCAGACCTGAGGATGCCATTTTTGATAAATGGATCTTTCCTTAAGAACGAAACAAGCCCACCCATAGCGTGAGCCCCCATGAATGGTCTATATAGTAACCCTTTTATCGCTAAAATCAAGTTATTTATAAAATGCGGGATGTCTCACCCGTTCGCATGTTCCCTCCAAAGGCGGGCAAGCCCAACAAGGGAGAACAGATGGTACGCTACGATGGCTACTACAGTAATGTCTCTCGGGGAAGGCGAAAGAAGTCGGACAAAGTCTACTGGTTGAAATGCTGAAACCCAGAAATGAGAATCTCCCTCTTTTGGGGCATGAAAATGGCGGTTTAAGGCTTGAAAACACCTACTTCTGAGATGATAATCATTCAATATCAGTAGAGGAGCTTGGTCCGACCGTATGCCCCACGTATGCCCATGGACATGTGGAGGGGGTCGTGATAAAAAAATGCCTGCGATATGGGATGCGATGAAGGGTTTGTGCCGGCGGTACCAAGGAGGCTAAATGATGAACGCTCACAACAAAGTCGCCATCGTCACCGGCGCGGGCAGCGGCATCGGCAAAACCGTCGCGCTCGCGCTCCTGAAGGACGGGTATCGCGTCGCCCTGGCCGGCCGGCGCAAGGACCCCCTTGAACAGACGGTGAAGGACGCAGGATCTGCGGGCGCCCTGGCGCTGGTGGTTCCGGCCGACGTGAGCAATCCCGAATCCGTGCGCGCCTTATTCGCCAAGACCAGGGAAGTCTTCGGCCGGATGGATCTGCTGTTCAACAACGCAGGCGTGTTCCCGCCGGGGGTCCCCCTCGAGGATCTGAGTTTCGAGCAGTGGAAAACTGCAGTGGACATCAATCTCACGGGCGCCTTCCTGTGCACCCAGGAAGCCATCAAGATCATGAAGAGCCAGGTTCCCCGCGGCGGTCGCATCATCAACAACGGTTCGATCTCAGCCCATGCGCCGCGGCCCAATTCGGCGCCTTACACCGCGACAAAGCATGCGATCACCGGCCTGACCAAGTGCACCTCGCTCGACGGCAGGAAGTACGACATTGCCTGCGGCCAGATCGACATCGGCAACGCGGCAACCGAAATCACATCGAAAATGGCCACAGGGGTTCCGCAGGCGAACGGCACCATTGCGGTCGAGCCGCTGATGGACCTGAGCCACGTCGGCAGCGCCGTGCTCTACATGGCAAGCCTACCGCTCGACACCAATGTCCAGTTCTTGACGATTATGGCAACGAAGATGCCGTTTGTCGGCCGCGGCTGATCGCACGCTCCAAAACAGAATCTCCACCGCTGCACTTATCTGGCGGATCGTCCGCGCCTCATTCTCCCCAAGGAGAGCCCGCCCTGGTGTGACCCGATCGAGTGTGATGAGAATTGACAGACAAGGTCGGATCAACTTATACTTCAGCCCACAGAAAGCGAGTTCTTGCGATCGCCCTGTAAAGGGGAAAAGATAGAATCCTAGCTTATTTCACAAAGGAGAAAAGAATGGGAAACGAATGGTCTTACAAGGGCCTCGGGGTTAAGGAGGGACTTAAACCAGGCAGCAAGCATTTCCAGTATTTCTTTGTTGTTTCAGAGGGAGGGCAGAAGAAATGCAACTACTGTGTCTGGATTGAAGATGAGTCCCTGTCACGCTTCAGCGCCTCAAAGAATTTCAACGCGATTCTTGATTTTCACCGAGAGGACTGGAACAAATGGGTCAAGGAGAAGATTGACCAGAAGGATTTCAGAAACGTGGTCCTGATGTTTGATCAAGAGGGTCACAAGGAAATGGACCTCGACAAGATGGATAAGAAGCTGAGCATGGAATAGCGGCGGGCCTTCATACCACCGTCATCCGGATAAATAATGCAATCAGGTGCACAGGACAATCCGGAGGATAGGGAGCTGGTTGATTTTTTTGGCAATGTTTGATTAGGTGAGAAAAACCTGACGGTTCAACAGATATCGAGTGCAAGCGGAATGACCAACACGATCCTGAAGCGCTTTGATTTGAGCGGGAAAGCGGCCGCCGTCACCGGCGGGGGCGGCGATCTTTGTGGTCACATGGCCGAAGCCCTCGGCGCCATGGGCGTGAAGGTGGCCGTGCTGGATATCAGCCTGGAGAAGGCCGAAGCACGGGCGCAGTCCGTGTCCAGGGCCGGAGGGGCCGCCGAGGCGTATCGATGCGATATCCTGGATGTGGACCAGCTCCGGGGCTGTTACGATGCGGTCTGCCGCCGGTGGGGGCCGCCGGATTTTCTAATCAATGGCGCAGGGGGCAACGACCCGCGGGGCAGCACCTCGGACGAATTCCACGAGCCGGAAAAACCGCTGGATCCCGGTGGAAAATCTTTTTTCGATCTGGACCCCGCCGGATTTCGCCAGGTGTTTGACCTCAACTTCATGGGCACCTTTCTCGCGACGCAGACTTTTTCCAAGGGCATGGTGACGAAGGGCAAGGGCGCCATTGTCAACATCTCCTCCATGAGCGCCTTCACCCCGCTCACCAAGGTGGCGGCCTACTCGGCTGCGAAAGCCTCCGTAAGCAACTTCACCCGCTGGCTGGCGGTTCATTTTTCCCGCACCGGGGTGCGTGTCAACGCTCTTGCCCCGGGGTTTTTCATGACCGAACAGTTGAAGTTTTTGCACATCGATCGGAAGACGGGCGAGCTGCTGCCGCGCGGCCACAAGGTGATCGCCCACACCCCCATGGGCCGCTACGGGGAGCCGGACGACCTGATCGGCGCTCTCGTCTGGCTGCTGTCGGACGCGTCGAGTTTCGTGACCGGAGTCGTGGTGCCGATAGACGGAGGGTTTTCCTCTTATTCGATTTAGTGCGAGACAATTGATAACGTCGCAGAAAGTCTCCCATATCGTCACTCCCGCGCAGGCGGGAGTCCAGAAGGGCTTGCAAAGGCTGGATTCCCGCCTTCGCGGGAATGACAAAAAAAGGCTCAACAGATCTTTGGTCGCGGGCAACGGCGTGCATTGGGTTTTTAATTTCGTAGAGAGGAATTCCAGTTGGCCAGCGTAACTCTGAAAAACGTGGTGAAGCAGTTCAAGTCCGTGATCGCCGTCGACAATCTCAGCATCGAGATCCAGGACCGGGAGTTCGCGGTGCTGGTAGGGCCCTCCGGATGCGGCAAAACCACGGCGCTCAGGATGATCGCGGGTCTCGAATCCGTGTCGTCGGGGGAGATCCATATCGGCGGCAGGCTCGTCAACGATGTCGAGCCCAAGGACCGCGACATCGCCATGGTGTTTCAGAACTACGCCCTTTACCCCCACATGAACGTCCGCGAGAACCTCGGCTTCGGGCTGAAGATGCGCAAGTTTCCGAAAGAGGAGATTGACCAGCGCGTGCAGGAGGCGGCCGACATCCTCGGCATCCACGAACTGCTGGAGCGCAGGCCCAAGCAGCTCTCGGGAGGCCAGCGGCAGCGCGTAGCGGTCGGCCGGGCCATCGTGCGCAAGCCCGAGGTGTTCCTGTTCGACGAGCCGCTGTCCAACCTGGACGCCAAGCTGCGGGTGGCCATGCGGGCCGAGATCAGCAAGCTCCACCGCCGCCTGGGGGCGACCATCATCTACGTCACCCACGACCAGGTGGAGGCCATGACCATGGCCAGCCGGATCTTCATCATGAACAACGGCAGCCTGCAGCAGTCCGGAGAGCCGCTGGAGGTCTACAAGCACCCGGCCAACCGATTCGTTGCCGGGTTCATCGGCTCCCCGGCCATGAATTTCATCGACGCAACACTCGTTTGTGAACAGGACCGGTATTTCATCGACGCCGGCGCGTTCAAGGTGAGATTGCCCGAGGCGTTTCATACCCATCTTGAAAATTATGCCGGCCGGCCGGTCATTTTTGGCGTGCGGCCCGAGGACATGGCGGCCCAGGCGCCCGGAGCGGGGGGCGGCAACGGCAACACGCTGACTGCGCGTGCGGACGTGGTGGAAACCCTGGGGGCGGAGACGTTTGTGTACCTGACCTGCGGGCTCCATTCCATCGTCGCCCGCATAGAGTCGCCGGAACGCCCGTTGGCCGTAGGACAGACACTTGAAGTCGAACTCAAAATGCCGAGGACGCACCTGTTCGACCGGGAAACATCGCGGACCATCGTCTGAAGGCGATTCAACTGGAGAAATAACTGACACAAACGCAATAAATTCTCCTACGTTGGAGAGCACCCCCTCACCCTTCCCCTCTCCCCCAGTTTGGGGGAGAGGGCGGGGTGAGGGGGCTGAATGACAAAGCAATAGATGCGTTCGTATTGATAAGAAGCGAAACCTATTTAGAATGGAGGTAGACCATGAGAAAGATTGTATTCGTTATGCTGATGGCCCTGCTGGGCGCAGTGGCGGTGTCCGGAACCGCCCTGGCCCAGGTCGACTGGAAGCAGTTCCAGGGAACCGACATCCGGTTCCTGATGAACAAACACCCGTTTACGACGTTCATCGAACCCAAGATCCCCGAGTTTGAGAAGCTGACCGGCATCAAGGTCGTCTTCGAGGTCTTCCCGGAGGATCAATACCGCAACAAACGCACCATCGAGCTCAATGCCGGCGGCAAGCTGGACGGCTACATGATCATGCCCGGCCAGGACGATCTGTATTACTCCAAAGCCGGCTGGCTGCAGCCCCTGGACGGCTATATCAAGGACCCCAAGCTGACCGACGCCGGCTGGGACCCCAAGGACTTCTTCACGAGCTTCACCAAGGCGTCGACGGTGGACGGCAAGCAGATCGGCGTCGTGATCAACGCCGAAACGTCGCTGCTGTCCTACCGCAAGGACCTGTTCGACCAGTTCAAGGTCAAGGTCCCCACGACCATGAAGGAGCTGGAGGAGACTGCCAAGTTCTTCCACGGCAAAGAGGTTGAGGGCAAGAAGATGGTCGGCATCACCCTGCGCGGTAAGGGCGCCGCGGCAACCTCCCAGTGGGTGGACTTCCTTTACAGCTTCGGCGGCTCCTGGACCAATGCCCAGGGCAAGTCGAACTTCGCCTCGCCCCAGGACATCGCGGCCTTCAAGTTCTACGGCGACATTCTGAGAAATTACGGCCCCGAGGGCGGCACCATGCTGCACTGGGCCGAGAGCACCTCCGTCTTCATGGAGGGCAAGGCTGCCATGATTTATGACGCCAACGTGTTCAAGTCCCTGTACGAGAATCCCAAGGAATCCAAGGTCGCCGGCAAGGTCGGGTATGCGGTGATTCCGGCAGGCGCGGCAGGCAGCGTGCCTCATGTCTCCAACTGGAGCCTGTCCATCAACAAAAACAGCGCCCCGGCACGTCAGAAGGCCGCCTGGCTGTTCATCCAGTGGGCCACCAATAAACAAAACGCCCTGGGCGCGCTGCTGGCCGGCGTCCCGGCCGGCCGGGCCTCTGCCTGGGACTCTGCGGAATACAAGGCCGGGGACAAGCAGCCGGACTGGACGCTCGGCACCAAGAAGTCCTTTGAGCTCGGCCAGCCCCAATGGAACCCGCCCGTCATCAACGTGCCCGAGATCCGCGACATCACCGGTCAAGTGATCGTAGACGCCATCCAGGGCAAGGACGTGGCCGAGTCGGCGAAAAAAGCCGCCGAGCTGATGGATAAGAAGATGGAAATCTAAACCGGATGTGATCCGATGACGCTGTGGGAGCGGCATTCCCGCCGCGACAACCCATGGAGCACGATGGGTCCGTCGCGGCTGAAAGCCGCTCCCATGCGCAAGTCGAGCAGCGATCCTCGTTTTCGGCTAATACAACATCACTGCCATGAGCAATGCCCTCATCACCGTCAGCCGTTTTGTGGATCGACGCCAGTCGCTGGTTTACCCGGCGCCGGCGGTGATCGTGCTGTTTCTGATCGTGGTGCTCCCCATCACCTTCAACCTGTACCTCGCTTTCACCAAGTGGACCGTAGGACTGGGTCAGCCGCGCTTCATCGGCCTGGACAACTTCATCGAGCTGGTCTCGGATGAGCGCGTCTTGAACGGGATCAGGGTGATGGTTTATTTCAGCGGGCTGAGCCTTTTCCTCGAACTGGCGCTGGGGCTTCTCATCGCGCTGTACTTCAACCGCGAATTCAGGGGCAGCGAGGCTGTCCAGGCCATCTACATCTTCCCGTTTGCCGCGACCCCGGTGGCCGTCGCGCTGATCTGGCGGGTCATGCTCAATCCTGAAATCGGGGTGCTGAACTACCTGCTGCGCAGCATCGGCCTGCCGGGCAGCCTGTGGGTGAGCGGCGAGCACACCGCGGTCCTTTCGCTGGTGATGGTGGATGTGTGGAAGTGGACCCCCATGATCACCCTCATCGTGCTGGCGGGGCTCAAATCCCTGCCGCCGGACCCCTACGAGGCCGCCCGCATCGACGGGGCAAGCGCGCTGCAGATCTTCTGGTACATTACTCTGCCCCTGATCCGGCCGGTGCTGATTGCGGCCCTGATGCTGCGTTCCCTGGACAACCTCAAGGAATTCGACACGATCTACACCATCACCCAAGGCGGGCCGGGCATCGCCTCCGAAACTCTGTACCTTTATTCCTATCAGGTCGGGTTCGGCTTCTTCAAAGCCGGCTACGGCTCGGCTCTCATGGTGGTGGTGTTCATGATCGTGCTGGTATTCAACGTGATCATGAACCGGATGCGGCTCAGCGCCCTGGAGCGCTGACCGCATGGCGTGCGAGAGACGATGACGAAACGGGCAGCCATCAAGACCTTCCGATCCACTCTCTTCTATGCGGGCGCTGTGGCCCTGTGCGTGCCGCCGCTGTTTGTCTTCGCCTGGATGATCATGACCGGACTTAAAACCGGCGTGCAGAACATCGCTTATCCGCCGGAGTTCCTTTTCACGCCCACGCTGGAAAACTTCAAGGCGGTGTTTCAGCAGCACAATTTTCTCCGGTACCTGATGAACAGTCTCATCATCGCCACCCTGGCCACGGGACTTTCGCTGGTGCTGGGGCTGCCGGCGGCCTATTCCATCGCCAAGTACCGGCAGGGCAAGATCGGCATCATCATCCTGCTCGCCCGCATGACTCCTTTTGTGAGCTACCTGCTGCCCTGGTACATCATTTTCCGATACCTGAAGCTCATCGACACCTACACGGCGCTGACCCTCACCCACCTGATCATCACGCTGCCCATGGTGGCCTGGCTCATGGTCGCCTTTTTTGAAAGCGTGCCGGCCGAGCTGGAAGATGCGGCCATGATCGACGGGTGCTCGCGCCTGAAAAGCTTTCTCATCATCGTGCTGCCCCTGGTACGAAACGGTATCGCTACCTCGGCCATCATGTGTTTCATCTTCTCCTGGAACCAGTTTCTTTTCTCGCTGATTCTCTCCGGCCCTCAGACCAAGACCGTGCCGGTGGCCGTCTACAACTTCATATCCTACGGGAAGATCGACTGGGCCGGCATCGGTGCCGCCGCCACCCTGATCGTCCTTCCGGTTTCTGTGTTCGCATTCTTCGTGCGCAAGACCATCGTGCAGGGGCTCACGATGGGGGCTTTGAAGGACTAGCGGGTTGCTGAAAAACAAGAAGGGACAAAGTGACAGAGGGACAAAGGCACAAAGCAGAAAAATCCATCCGCTCTGTGCCTTTGTCCCTCAGGCTGTCGGCCTCAGCCGACAGTGGCTGACTTCGTATGATCGATCTTTCAGTAAACTCAAACGTAATCCATGACGTGGGCCTCGTGATCTTTGACAAGGACGGGACCCTGATCGAGCTCTACCCCTACTGGTCGCAGATGGTGGCGCTGCGCGCCCGGATCATCTGCGAGGCGTTTGGCTTGGGCACGAACCATCAAGCCGGCCTCCGGTGGGCGTTGGGCGTGGATGAAAAAGCCGGACGTCTCCGGAACGAGGGGCCGGTGGGCCTCAAGAAGCGCGAGATCGTACTCAAAGCAGCCATGGATTATCTTGGCGGGATCGGCTACCAAGACACCTTGGCGATCTGCGAGCACGCCTTCGATCGTGCAGACGAAATCTCAATCAATAACCTGGGCCGATTCATCCGGCCGATCCAGGGGGCGGTGTCCCTGATGGGAACGCTTCGTGATCGCGGCTGCCGCGTTGCGCTGGCAACCGTGGACGTCGGCCGGCGGGCCCGGCTGGCCATGGAGTTTATGGGCGTAAGCGACACACTCGACCTGGTCGTCGGCGGAGAAGAGGTGGCCCGCTCGAAACCCGATCCCGAGATGATCCACATCATCCTCGACCGCCTGGGGATCGGTCGCTCGCAGGCCGTCATGGTCGGTGACGCTCTCAGCGATGTGCAGATGGGCATCAACGCAGGCCTCAAGGCATCCATCGGCGTGCTCACGGGGTTCGCCACGGCCGAGCAGCTCCGGACCCTCACCCCTTTCATTGCCCGGGATGTGTCGGAGCTTGCCGTGCGGCTGTAAAAGGCCCTGCATTGAAAATGATCGCCTATTGAAAAGCGATCACAAATTTGTCATTATCATCCAGGAAATTGCACAAATCCCCGTCGGAGTCTGTTCGACAACTTCCTTAATGAGACCATTGGCCTTGACCAGGAAACAAAGTGCTGTTTCGGATGTCATTCCCGCGAAAGCGGGAATCCAGTATGTTTGGGTTTTTCTGGACTCCCGCCTCCGCGGGAGTGACGGTCGAGATATCCTTTCATCTACCCGTGTGACAATGAATCCAAGTCATCGGACAGGCTCGATGGGGGGATTTCAATTGAAGGAGGCGACACGTTGAAGTATAAGAGCCCGCTTCACCAAACCGTATCCATCACACCGACCGAGTTCTGGAACGACTCCTGCTCGGTGCCGGAGCTGACGTACGCCATCGAGCACGGCGCCACCGGGGCCACGTCGAATCCCTTCATCGTCTACACCGTGCTGAAGGCGGCGCTGGGCGAGTGGAAGGACCGCATCAAGCAGATCATTGTCGAGCATCCCACGTGGGACGAGGAGCAGATCGCCCAGCAGGTGTACGAGGAGGTAGGAGTGCGCGGCTCCAAGGTGATCCTGCCCGTGTTCGAGGCGCGGAAGGGCCTGCGGGGCCGGCTGTCGATCCAGACCAACCCGCAGTGGTACCGGGACGCCGGCCGTCTGGTGAGGCAGGCGATCACCTTCCATGGTTTGGCGCCCAATATCCAAGTGAAGCTTCCCGTCACGAAGGCCGGTGTCGCGGCCGTCGAGGAGGCCACCTACCACGGAGTGAACATCAATGCCACGGTGAGCTTCACCGTCCCCCAGGCCATCGCCGTCGCTGAGGCGGTGGAGCGCGGCCTGAACCGCCGCGCCAAGGAAGGCAAGCCCGTCGCGGGCATGACCCCGGTCTGCACGATCATGATCGGCCGGCTGGACGACTGGCTGCAGGTCGTCGCCCAGCGCGACACCGTGGTGGTGGATCCCGGCGCGCTCCACTGGGCAGGGATCGCCGTCATGAAGAAAGCCTACGAACTCTACCGTCAGAAAGGCTTTCGGACGCGTTTGCTGGCAGCGGCCTACCGGCACCACATGCACTGGTCGGAGTTCATCGGCGGCGATCTCAGCATGACCATCCCCTACGAGTGGCAGCTTCAGTTCAACGGGTCCGACGTACCGGTCATCGAGCGGATGCAGAACCCGGTACCCAAGGAGACCTTCGACCTACTCTACGAGAAGTTCGCGGACTTCCGCCGCGCCTACGAGCCGGACGGCATGACGGTGGAAGAGTTCGACAGCTTCGGGGCGACCGTGCGCACGCTACGCGCGTTCATCACCTCGTGGCACGATCTCGTGAACCTCATCCGGGACTTCATGCTCCCCAATCCGGACGTGAAGTAACCGGGCGCCTCGGCCGGGCAGATCGGCAAGGGCGGCGCTGTCCCGTGGGTCCGGCGACCGGGGTGTCCCGATCGAAACCCGATCCCGAGATGATCCATATCATCCTCGACCGCCTGGGGATCGCTCGCAGGCTGTCGTGGTCGGGGACGCTCTCAGCGACGTCCAAATGGGCATCAACGCCATCTCCTTTCACGGAGGCCGTCTCCGCCATCAATCGCAAGATAGGGAGGCAGTGGCAAATCATAGACGTACATCGTGCGATCATCAACCCGCTTCATGACCACGTGATCCCACGAGGTGAATACATATCCATATCGGTGGTTGTCCGAGCCCAGAAGTTCCAGCAACCTTGGATAATAAAAACCGATCGGGAGTTGCCTTTGGATGGAATCGACGAGGTCTGTCAAGATCTCATACTGCTCCACCTTCCACCACCGATCCGCGATGATCCTCCTATCATCATCCTTTGGTTCAAAGAGGACAGCGGAAGGATGACCACGGCCGTGTCCAGTAAAATAGATGGTGTAGGCTTGCCAGTCTTTTACCAGGCCCTGGACGGTGATGCGATTACCGTGAACCATTTGAGAACGGACGTTTCCGTAGCTTGCGCATCCATATACAGCAAGAACGAGCCCAGCCGTTACTAGAACTGCTCCGAAACGCTTCTTCATCTTCACCTCACCCCCTGCCAACTTCATTCTCGGGAAGATCCGATTCCTCCTCTTTCACACGCAATACATAATGCCTTTGTAAGGCCTTTCAATGATCCTAGCCGATGCATTTCCTTTTGGGGCATGAAAATCGCGGTTTAAGGCTTGAAAACACTTGCTTCTGAGATGATAATCATTCAATAGCAGTAGAGGAGCTTGCTCGAACCAATGCCAATGCAAGCCGTTTCTTTCAGACCTTCTTCGGAGAGAGATGAGGGAAGTATGATATGAAAAAAGCACTGGTCATCATCGTCATCGTTTTGGTCGTTCTGGGGCTAGTCGTGTGGCTTGGACTTCCGGCAGGGTTAAAGGCCATGGGTTTACATCCTCCTTACCGCGGTCCAAAGGTTCAATTTCCCGGCGGCAAGGCCCTGATCATCACCACCAGCCATGATCGACTCGGGCAAAACGGTTCAAAAACCGGAGTGTTTGGGTCTGAGATGACGGCACCCTATTATGAGTTCAGCGATGGGGGTATGAAAGTCGATCTGGCCAGTATCAAGGGCGGCCCAATCCCCATCGATCCCATGTCGTTCAAGTGGTTTATTAAATCAGAATATGACGACCGTTACCTGAAGGATCCCGAGTTCCAGCGCAAAGCCAATCATTCCCTCCGCATCGACAATATCGATTTCACGAACTACGACATCATCTACCTTGCCGGCGGATGGGGAGCTGCCTATGATCTGGGCACATCTGAAGTGCTTGGTCGGAAAATCAGCCAGGCCTTCGGGGCCGGCAAGGTCATTGGAGGCGTCTGCCACGGTCCCCTCGGCCTGCTTCCGGCCAAGGATGAAAACGGCGGCCCGCTGGTCAAGGGACGCTGCCTGACCGCGGTTACGGATAAGCAGGTCCAGGAACTCGGCATCACCATGACACCCCAGCATCCGGAACGGGAACTGCGCGCGGCCGGGGCGCGATTTGAAAGCCAGAGGGCTTTCCGGGACATTTTCGCCAATCACTCGGTTGTGGACGGCCGGCTGGTGACCGGCCAGAACCAGAATGCCGGGGCTGAGGTGGCCAATAAAATGATGATGACGGCCAAGGGAGGTCTGAGATGACTGCCACATCGCGAAGGTCTCCAACCAAGACAGTCTTTCGTCTGCTTGTCGGGCTGACCGGCCTTTTCTTCCTGGCCCTCGGTATCGGGTTTATGGCTTTTCCGGACATTTTTGCTGCGGTGTTTTCCGTGGAACCGGCTTACAGCCTTGGTGTAAACGGGATCAGGAGCGATTTCGGCGGCCTTTTTCTCGGGATGAGTTTTTTTTGCCTTATTGGGGCGACGACCGGCCGCTGCCGCTGGCTCACTGTTCCCATCATTTTCCTCTTGCTGATTATTGCCGGACGGCTGATCGGCATCGGCCTGGACGGTCCTTCGCCGGCGGCCGTAAAATCTCTGTTGGTTGAGGTGATTCTGCTGGTCCTTTTGGCGGTATCGACGGTGGTGCTTGCCCTGAGAGCGGGGTCAAACGAAAAAGGTTTGAAGGTGTCGGAACTGTTGAACCTCAAGACCCTGGTCGGAGCAGCCGTGGTCGCCGCGATCCTCGGCGGCCTATTTCTATCGCAGAAAAAAATCGGCCTGGCCCTGGTGGAACGTATAGCGGCCAAAAGCATGAATGCAGACGTAATCGCCGATCTCCCGGACGGGCTCCATGTCGGCCTTTGTGGCTCCGGGGCCCCCCTTGCCGATCCGAGGCGAGCCAATCCCTGTGTGGCCGTGATCGCCGGCCGGAGCTTTTACGTTGTCGATATAGGCCCAAGCAGTGAGCGGAAAATGGAGCTCATGAGGCTGAATCCCGGAAAGGTCAAGGCTGTTTTGCTCACCCATTTTCATTCCGATCATATCGGTGATTTAGGGGAACTCATGCTGAAACGATGGACCGGTGGTTCCAATAAATCCCCCCTTGAGGTTTTTGGCCCAGCCGGTGTCGAAACGGTGGTTAAGGGATTCAATCTGGCTTATTCGCTGGACACCGAATACCGGATTTTGCATCACGGACCCGAAACAGTGCCGCCCGCCGGCGCCGGGGGTCTGGCCAGACCTTTTCATTTTCCTCCTGGAAAAAATGAAGCGGTCATCATCGATGCAGACGGTGTAAGGATAACCGCCTTTGAGGTCGATCATGCCCCGGTAAAGCCGGCAGTGGGTTATCGTTTTGATTATAAGGGCCGGTCCGTGGTGATCAGCGGGGATACCATCCCATGTCAATCGCTGCTTCACCAGGCCAGGGGTGCCGACCTGCTGGTGCAGGAGGCGCTCCAGCCCGCTATGGTCGGCATTCTCCAGGATCTGGCTCAAAAAATCGGCCGCCACAACACGGCCAGGATCATGGGGGACATCATGCAGTACCATACCTCTCCGGAGGATGCTGCCAAGATGGCCAAGGAAGCGGGGGTCCGACATCTGCTTCTGACTCACATCGTGCCGCCCCTTCCGGCTTCGATCCTAAAGGCGGCTTTTCTGGGCGATGCCGGAAAATTTTACCATGGACCGATCACCATCGGTGAAGACGGCCTGCTTTTGAGCCTTCCGGCCGGCGACAAACAAATTCTCCAAAGGTCCCTTTTATAGTGAGGCTCCTCGAGGCAATAGAAAAAATCGTGATAACGACCCCTCGACTCGGGAAATCTTCGAGGGGTCGCCCTGAGCGGAGCGCAGCGAAGTCGAAGGGAGACGAAGTGGGTGCCCCGGGCTCTGCCCGGGGGGACCCACAAAAGCGCGCACACTCCATGTTAGAGGAGGATATTTTTTATGAAAGTTTTGAGAACACCGGACGAGCGTTTCAAGAATCTGAAAGATTTTCCGTATGAGCCGAAATACGCCGAAGTTCCCGATGGAGAAGGCGGCCGTCTGAGAATCCATTATGTTGATGAAGGCCCTCGAAATGCCGACCCGGTTCTGCTGATGCACGGAGAGCCGTCCTGGTCATTCCTATACCGTAAAATGATCCCCATTTTTCTTGGGGCCGGGTACCGGACTGTAGCCCCGGACCTGATCGGTTTCGGTCGTTCGGACAAACCGGCTCACCGGAGCAGCTACACCTACAACCGACACGTGGAGTGGATGAAGGCCTGGCTCGATCAGGTGGACCTGAAGCGTATCACCCTGGTCTGCCAGGATTGGGGAGGACTGATCGGGCTGCGGCTCTTGGCGGCTCACCCGGAACGATTCGCCCGGGCCGTGGTAGCCAACACGGGCCTGCCCACCGGGGATTTCCCCATCACTGAAGCCTTTCTCCAGTGGCGTCAGTTCTCTTTAGAGGTTCCGGAATTCAGCGTGGGCGCGATCATCAATATGGGCACACTATCCGATCTTCCAGAGGAGGTACTGGAAGCCTACAATGCTCCCTTCCCGGATGAAACCTACAAGGAAGGTGCCCGCATTTTCCCTTCCCTGGTGCCCATTTCCCCGGACGATCCGGCGGCTCCGGCCAATCGCCAGGCCTGGGAGGTCCTGTCCAGGTTCGAAAAACCGTTCCTCACCGCTTTCAGCGACGGAGATCCCATCACCCGAGGCGGCGAGCAGATCTTTCAGAAAAGGGTGCGCGGCGCCAAGGGTCAGCCGCACACGGTCATCAAAGGCGGAGGTCACTTTCTGCAGGAAGACCGGGGCGAAGAGTTCGCTCGGGTAGTCATTGACTTCTTGGGTAATCGATACATGTAATTACCCATCCGGCTCGCCAGCACTGTATCTGTAATCGCTCGGGTACCCTAAAATGCCCCTCCCTCTGTGCGTCGAATAATAAGATGTTGAGGGGCTGAAGAAACCCACGGCATCGCGTTGGGTCTTTGTGTGTGATGAGGAGGAGAGCCCCCTACTTATCGCGTGAGGGCTTGTAACTGATTTCGTCTTCCACACCTCTGGCAAGGAGGTATCTAATGTAAGCGTTGTAGGGTAGACCCCGCTTTTTTGCGAGCATCTTTATTTTTCTCAGCACATGGGGATCAAACTTCACCGTCACGGGAGTCAGCCTTGGCCTCTCGAAGGTATCATCTGATTCTCGCAGATCCTTCCGGTAATCAGCGATAGAATGCCTCTGCCAGAACTTTCTTTTTGCCGGAAGTGGGTATTTACAAATCTTCTACATAGGCCTTGTGTTGCGCTGTTTCATCCTCTGTAGTAGATTGGAAATATGACAAGTCGGTGCCTAAATCCCCATATCCAATTGCACCCTCGCGGACAGCGGTTCAGTTCAACTAGAGTTTTTGCGTCGGCTCCGCGCCGCAAGAAGTCTTACTCGCTGCACCAGGTGTAGCCGAGGTACCCATCCGCAAAGGGTGAAGGAGGTTTGAGCAAAGATGGCGGATATTACAATCCGGACTGCTGAAGTTCGAGATGCCAACTTTCTATCGTGGCTAATACTAACTGCTGGTCGGGCACACGTAAGAAAAGGCATATGGGAAGTAATCCTTGGAATGCCAGAGGAGCAATGCCTTCATTTTCTCAGACTGCTTTCGGCCACGCTCGTTCCCCACCTCTTCCATCACACATGCTATCTCGTCGCCGATGTGGACAGTGTGCCAAGAGCGGGCCTCGGGGGCTACGATCCCAACATTTCTGGCAACAGTGCTTTGTTCCAGGCGCTTCCAGAGGCCTTCCAACGCCTAGGGGGCGGGTCTCCAAGCATGTCCCAAGATGGCGCCCCACCAAGAATACTCAACTGCGTTCCTAAACCAGTCGAGGGTGCCTGGATGATCGATAGCGTTGCTGCGCTCCCGGAGTTTCGCAGACAGGGCATCGTGAGCAAATTGCTTGAAGCCGTAATGAACCAGGGCAGAGACAAGGGTTTTCGCCATGCTCAAGTCAACATCTACATCGGCAACACCTCGGCACAGCGGCTATATGAAAAACATGGCTTTGCGATCCTAGACGAGATGCGAGATCCATATTTTGAGGCAGAAATCGGCTCGCCCGGAATGGCTCGTATGCTAAGAGACTTGTGAGGCTCGGAATCCAATCGGACACAGGGGAGCTTGCGCGTTTTCGTGTTGCTTACTGGCGATGTGGTCGTTCACGCCCCATGGAGGATCGTGCATGCCGCACGGGATGCCATGAAGGGTTTGTGCCAACGCGCCTCAGAAAGATAAATGATGCACGCTCACAACAAAGTCGACATCGTCACCGGCGCGGGCAGCGGCATCGGCAAGACCGTCGCGGTCGTGCCACTGAAGGACTTGAGCCATGTCGGCAGCGCCGTGCTCTACATGGCCGGCCTGCCGCTCGATACCAACGTCCGGTTCTTGACGATTATGGCAACGAAGATGCCGTTTCTCGGCCGCGGCTGACCGCACGCTCCAAAACAGAACCACGAAGGCACGCAGAGGGATTATGGCCAGAAGGAACTATGGATCAAGTCAGGCAGACTTTTTGATGCGATAAGAGCGTCCATATCCATACCCCTTCTTTTTACTCCCTTTAAACACAGAGGCGTTGATCTTATTGACGGAGGGGTGTTGAATCCCGTACCTGTTGCTCCGAGATTGGGGATGACACGGATATGACTATTGCAGTAAATCTGGGCGGCCCCGCAGAGAGTTCAGGAAAACTGAATGGCACGAGTTCTTCTGCGGCGTTCCATTCGTCGCTGTTGCATGAAAAGATCAATCGCTTTGTAAACCGCCTCCAACGATCCGTGACAAGCAGCAGCGGTCGAGATTGGGGAGCGTACGATATCGCCATCCAGGCGTTTGAGGCTATGCAGAGCGCCATAGCACGGCAAAAGCTTGCTGCTTATCCACCAGACGTGGTCATAGAAATTGCCAGGAACGCGTGTCGGACATTTGAATATGATCGGGCATCCGAGATGATTGAATTGGGATATAGAAAGGCGAGAGAGTGCCTGTCTCAAGCGATATGGCAAAGGTGAAACGACGGATTAAGATTGGGAGAACTTGGAAAAGGAGGAGAGAGTCATGAAAGTAATCGCTTTTAACGGGAGTGGTCGAAAAGATGGGAACACCGCCATCCTTCTCAACGTGGTTCTCGGGGAGCTTTCAAAGGAGGGCATTGAAACGGAACTCATTCAACTGGCGGGCAAAGCTCCCCAAGGGTGCATCGCTTGCTACAAGTGCTCTGAAAACAAAGATCAGAAATGTGCAGTCACTAAAGACAGTCTCAATGAGTATTTGGCCAAAATGATCGAGGCGGATGGCATTCTGCTCGGGTCACCGGTATATTTCGCAGATGCAACCGCGGGGATCAAGGCACTCATCGAGCGCTGCGGCATGGTGTCTGTGGCCAATGGAGGCCTTTTCAAGCGCAAGGTAGGGGCGGCTGTCGCAGCGGTGAGGCGCGCAGGGGCAATTCGTTCGTTCGACACGATGAACCACCTGTTCCAGCACGGGCAAATGATTGTGATCGGCTCAAGCTACTGGAATGTCGGCATTGGGCGTGACCCGGGGCAAGTCAGGGAAGATGCGGAAGCCATCCGAACCATGCAGACCCTCGGGCAAAACATGGCCTGGCTTCTGAAAAAAATTCATGGTTAGGGGGCAAGGTGTGGAAATGATCCGCGGATAGCGGCCCAATGTCCAGCACTGCCCCCTAGAAATGTCTAGCCCGCATGGGTTAGCTGAGGACCTTTTCCATTTCTTCCAATAACGCTTTCTCTTGCGGGGTAATGGAAGCGACCCCCAAAAACCCCCCTGCAGCCTCGGCGATCTCCCTGGCTCTTCCCACGATGCTCACGCGCATGAGGACCTTCTCAGACTCCGTAAGCTGCTCCCAGATGCCTCTAGCATATTTTTTCCAGGCGTCCATCAACTTCTGGCTCGGTTTCTCCTTAAGCCAAACCTCCAGCATGGTGTAGCTGGCGCTGCCCGGTTTAACGCCCCGCTCGGAAGCAGCATTAAGGATGGCTTTTCGTTCTTTATCGTCTAGACGGCCGTCCGCCCAGGAAACAGCAGCCATGGGAACGAGCGCAACTGCCAGAATAGATTCAGGCCCTACTCCAAGTTCCAATAGGTGCTCGATAATCGCCGGGTCCTTCACTTTCACAACAGCGTGGAGAGCCTTCCGCTTCTCATCGACTTTGGCCTTCTCCCTAAGCTCGCGGAGCAACCGTTCGTTTTCTTTTGCAAAAAACGTTTCTTCCAGATCCTTGGCTTGTTTCTTCAGCAAGTGCTCCTGCTTCATGGCCATTCCCTCCCCTATTGAAATGTAGTCTATGCTTCGTGGTCTAACAGCAAATCTCTTGCTAAGCTAATACTTAACCGCTCGTATCGCAAGATATTGATAAATGATTAGAAGTTTTTTTGAGGAGATAAAGTTCAGGGAATGTGCGGTGGTGTGTCAAGGGTTAAAGACGGCCTGTGTGAAGACGGCCTGGAGATGTGACGGAGAAGGGTATGAAGTAAACCTTTTAAGTGGTCAAGCGTCCAATTATTCAAAAGAAACAGAAAAAGCAGTTTGCTTCGGCAGAAGTCATTCTTAATTTGTGGCTACAGTGAAGATCCTAATGGCCGGAGAATGGACCAAGAAACACGCCATGATTCCTGAGAGGGGAAAAATGAAAAAATATCATATTGTTATGCTAACGCTGGCTTTTTCTCTCTTGTTTGCTTCGTGCGTTTACTATCCTTACGGCCGATACAACACCCAGGTCGGGGCTGCGGTAGGGGCCGGCACAGGCGCTCTCATTGGACAGGCCATCGGGGGCAATGCTCAGAGCACCCTTATCGGACTGGCTGCAGGAACCATCCTTGGGGCTTTGGTCGGCAATGCGGTCGATCAAGACTATCAGGCAGCCCGGGATGCCGCGCAGTATGGCAAGCCTGTGATCTATTATGACAGCACCGGACATGCTGTTGAAGCCATCCCTGAGGGGACGAATAATCCCAATTGCCAGAAGATAACAAAGCGGATTTGGGAAAATGGAACGCTGATAAAAGAAACGGTCGAGGAAGTCTGTGGGCCTCCGGGGGTCCGTTACTACGCTGCGCCGCCACCGCCTCCTCCTCCTTATTATTACGGATATTGGGGTTGGCCTTTCTTCCCAAGCTTTTCCTTTTACTATGGGCGGCCATACTACGGAGGTTATTACGGGCCTCGCGCTTACCCCTACTATCACGGTTGGCGTCGCTGGTAAAGAGTAAGAGAAGTGCGCTATTCGTCCTTCCCCGGGTACCCTGACCGCTCATCGGGGACGTACCCTTCGAGCAGGAAAGCTCGTACGTCAGCTCCCTCGTCCCTAAGAGGGATGAGCGCCAGATATTCCCGCGAAGTGAAGCACCGTCCGTGATCCGCCGCAGAAGGAAACTCCATAATGATAATCTTGTCCACACGCCTCCGCTCCAGTTCCATGCCCTTGAAGAGCGGGGTCACGCGGCCGCCACGCACCAGATAACGGCCCCCAAACTTCTCAATGAGTTCCGTAAGCGCAGCGATATACTCGTTGTACTTCTGCTTATCCTTCTTTTTGACCACGGCTACCATGTACACAGGCATTTGAATTCTCCTTTTTCATGCCGACCGATGAGCCATCATTTTCTGTGCCCCTTCGGCCGAAGTGTACGGATCAGTTCTTCAAACGCACCACAGAGGAAAGCAGTCTCTTCTGAACTCTTTTAACTACGAATCCCTTCCCTTGCAACAGGGAAGTTCGAGGTCTCCCGTCTCATTGATAACCTGTCTGTTTTCAGCTATGATACTACATTTCGATAAATCGCCAGGGAGGCCCCCATGAATCCTCAGAGTCCGTCGCCCGCTGTTTTTCCTTTTCGTCTGGAAAGCCCTACCGGCCTGAGCATAGAGCTGAACGCCAATGGCTCGATCCGGCGCATGGATCACCGCGACATCCTCTTGAACCTCTTCCTCGGCACCGAAATCGAAGGCGGCCTTGCCAACCTGTATCTGCGCCGTCTGGGCGCCGTCGTGGAGGCCACACCGCTTTTCGGACCCCGAAGTCCTGCAGCCATCCACGTGGATCAGCGAGGCATGACCGCGCAAGGGGAGTGGAAGGGGATCCGCTTCAGAGTCTCGCTGTGTCTGGCCAACGGTTGCTCCGGCCTGGTTCTGGCACGTGGCGCTGGAGAACACGCTTGCCAAAGACGAGACGCTGGATCTCATCTACACCCAGGACCTGGGTCTTGCTCAGTACTGGGCCGCGAGGATCAACGAATACTACACCAGTCACTATATAGACCACTCGGTTCTATCCCACAAGGAACGGGGCCTTGTCCTGGCTTCCCGTCAGAATCTGCCCATGGGAGGCCGGAATCCCTGGACCGTCATCGGCTCCCTGGGCAAGGGCATCGCTTATGCGACGGACGCGCTCCAAGTCTACGGCTTGGCCGCCCGAGCAGGGCAAGCGGCCGTTGGCCTCACCAAGGGATTACCGGGTGCCCGCCTGCAACACGAGCACTCCATGGCGGCGATTCAGGAAAGCCCGATAAAGCTGAAACCGGGCGCAGAAATCAAAACAGGTTTTTTCGGCTGGTTCGAAGAGAACCACCCGGAAGCAACCTCTGCGGCCGACATGGTTTTCGTAGACAAGGCCATGGCCTTGCCTGAGGCAGCACCGCCAAGCGGCTGGAACAGTCCGGGCGGGTCAAAACCGGCGGCGACCCTGTTCAGCGCCGCGCCTCTGCTGGAGGCTCAAGAACTGACTGAAAACGAAATCCCCGACCAGTTTGGCCGGGAACGCCGCGTGGAGGAAAAGGAGGACGGCAAAATGCTGTCCTTCTTTACCGGAGCGAACCGGCATGTGGTGTTGAAGGCCAAGGAGCTGAAAGCCCTGCGGCCTCACGGCCAGATTCTTCGCACGGGCTACGCTTTGATTCCGGACGAGGCGGCGCTCACTTCCAACACGTGGATGGGCGGAGTGTTCCACTCCATGGTGACCCAGGGCCACGTGAGCATCAACCGCTTCCTGTCCACCCCCCACACGTACCTGAGCCTGCTGCGCGGCAACGGCCAGCGGCTCTTCGTGGAGCTGGACGGCGTCTGGCATCTACTGGATGTGCCGTCGGCCTTTGAGATGACTCCGGACAGCTCCCGATGGATTTACAAGCATGCCGGCGGCCTGATCGCCGTCCGCAGCACAGCGGCCATTGACCGCCACGAGTTGACCTTGTCGGTGGAGGTGATGTCGGGGAATCCTGTGCGGTTTCTTTTGTCCAACCATGTGGCCATCAACGGGGATGACGGGAGCAACGCCCTTCCGATTCAATGCGTCAAGGACGGCGACGGCGTCTTCGTGCATCCGGTGCCTGATTCTGATGTGGGCCGGCGCTTTCCAAAAGGAGGGTTCCGGATAGAGCCTCTCTCAGCTACGGTGATCGAACGCATGGGAGGGGATGATCTGCTGTTCCTGGACGGTGGTTCCCGAAGTCAGCCTTACCTTTGCATGATCACAGCACCGGCTCTTTCCATCGGCTTTCGCATGAAAGGACAGTTGGTTTCAGGAGAGCCTGTTGAGGCCGCAGGACCTGTCAGGGCGGGCTTCTGGACCGACATCACCTCGGGTCTCCGCCTCCACCCGCCTGAGAGCAGTCCCTTGGCCGTCCAAGCGGCAAACCTTGGTGAAATTCTGCCCTGGTTCGCCCAGAACGTTTTGATCCATTACCTCGCCCCGCGCGGCCTTGAGCAGTACACAGGGGGCGGCTGGGGGACCCGTGACATTTCTCAGGGGCCGGTGGAAATGCTCCTGGCGTTGAGCCGCTACGAACCCATCAGAGATCTTCTCATTCGCGTCTTCAAGACCCAGAATCCTGACGGCGACTGGCCCCAGTGGTTCATGTTCTTCGATCGGGAGCGAAACATCCGCGCAGGCGACTCCCACGGCGACATCGTTTTCTGGCCTGTGCTGGCCCTGGCTCAATATCTCATTGCCTCCGGAGACACGAGCCTGCTCGACGAGGGGGTGCCCTATTTCCACCCGGAGGGCGATGACAAGGCCGAGAAGGCAACTGTCCGGCACCATGCGGAGCGAGCCGTTTCTCTCATGAACAGCCGGGTCATTCCAGGCACCTCGCTGGCAGCCTACGGCCATGGGGATTGGAACGATTCCATGCAGCCCTTTGATCCTGCCATGCGCGAGCGCCTGTGCAGCGCCTGGACCGTCACGCTCCACTACCAGACCCTCACGGCCCTGAGTACGGCCTTGCGACGCTTCGGCGTCAGTGACCGGGCGAGCGGGTTCGAGGCCATGGCATCGCAAGTCCAGAAAGAATTCCAGCAACGCCTGATCATAGACGGGGTCATTGCCGGGCTCGCCTATTTTCATGACAACGGCGACATTGATTACCTCCTCCATCCCAGGGACCGGATAACGGGCGTGTCCTACAGCCTGCTGCCAATGATTCACGCCATCATCAACGGCCTCCTGACACCGGAACAGGCAAAAAAACACCTGGACCTCATCCAAGCCCACCTGCACGGTCCTGACGGTGCCAGGCTTTTTGACAAGCCCATGCAATACCGGGGAGGCCCCATGAAGCACTTCCAGCGTGCTGAAAGCGCGGCCTTCTTCGGCCGGGAAATCGCTCTCATGTATACCCACGCTCATCTGCGCTATGCAGAAGCACTGGCCCGCTTCGGCGATGCCGAGGGGTTTTTCCATGCCCTTTGCCAGGCCAACCCGATCGGCATTCGCAGTCTGGTGCCCGGCGCAACTCTTCGCCAGGCCAATTGCTACTATTCCAGCTCTGATGCCGCTTTTCAGGACCGCTACCAGGCCTTCGCAGAGTACGGTCGCGTGAAATCGGGGGAAGTCCCCCTGGATGGAGGCTGGAGGGTTTATTCGAGCGGGCCGGGCATCTGGACACGCCTGATGATCCAGTGTTTTCTTGGCTGGCGGCCGGAGCACTCCGAACTTGTCCTGGACCCGGTGATCCCGAAGTCTCTGGATGGACTGAGGGTGGAATTGGAATGGGAGGGGCATGCGATGGAGATTACCTACCGCATTCAGGGGGGCGGTTGTGGCCCTAAGGGAGTGAAACTCAATGGGGCTGACCTCCCTTACACCAGAGGTGTCAACCCTTACCGCAGAGGCGCGGCGGAGATCCCCATGTCAGCCGTGCGGGACCGGCTCACGGCCGGTACCAACCGCCTCACCGTGCAGATGGGTTGATGCGGTAAGATAGAGGAAGCAGCTCCTCCCTCATCTCAAATAAGGATATGCCGTCGCGGCTGCAATTTCATTGACGCTCAAACGATTTTTTGTCTATATTCACTGGCAAATGACGGTCACCGTTGAAGGACTCGCATGCGTACTCTAGAAAAGCTGACGATCAAGAACTTCAAGTCTATCCGGGAGCAAACGCTTGCGTTAGGCCCCCTCAATGTCTTCATCGGCGGAAATGGCGCGGGCAAGTCGAACCTAATAGAAGTATTCCGCTTTTTGCGCGAGATTGTGAATCAGAATCTCGGCGGGTATACTGCGCTCAAGGGCGGAGCAGACAAGCTGCTCCACTTCGGGCGCAAGAAATCTCCGGAGATGGAGATGTTTCTAGAGTTCGTCGATGGAGATACCTCAAATGCTTACAAGGTCAAGATCAGGGGCACAGATGATGACAGCCTCATGATCTGGGAGGAGACAGCCTTTTATCACGAGAGGAAGAAATACAAGAAGCCTTACGACTATGCTGTTTCCTCTGTCTCAAAAGAATCGAAGCTTAAGCAAGTTGCCCATATCTGCGCTCGACAGGTAATGAGAGATCTGGAAAGTTATCGTGTATATCATTTCCACGACACAAGCGACACATCGGCAGTGAAGGGAACCTGCGATGTCGAGGATAACCGATTTCTGAGACCCCAAGCAGAAAATCTTGCAGCCTTTCTCTACTGGCTTCAAGAAAAGAAACCAGACCACCTGGCCAATATCCTCGATACGGTCCGACAAGTTGCGCCATTCTTCGATGCCTTCAGTCTTGCCCCTTCAAAGCACAATGAGTCCAAGATCCGGCTGGAATGGCGGGAAAAGGGCAGCGACGCCTATTTTAACGCATCGTCACTCTCCGATGGGACTCTGCGTTTCATCTGCTTGGCCACGCTCCTGCTGCAGCCTGAGTTGCCCGCTGTCGTACTGCTGGACGAGCCTGAACTGGGTTTGCATCCAGCAGCCATCACTTTATTAGCAGACCTTCTTTCCTCCGCTTCAAATCGCACGCAGGTGATGGTGGCAACGCAGTCTGTGACGCTTGTAAACCAATTTGATCCCGAGCAGGTGTGGGCCGTTGATCGGGCGGAGAGCCAGAGCGTATTCCGCCATCTCGGCAGTGCGGACATGAGTGCTTGGCTTGATGACTACTCATTAGGCGAACTCTGGGAAAAAAATGTTCTTGGTGCCCGGCCATGAGCAAAAGAGCGCTCATTCTAGTCGAAGGGCAAACGGAAGAGCGCTTTGTAAAGGATGTTCTTGCGCCTGCTTTTGTTAACCGTGAGCTCTATTTTTCCCCGACGATACTCGTGACGAAGCGAGTAAAGAGTGGGCCTAATTTCAAGGGCGGCGTGACAAATTTCAGAAAATTTCAGAATGACGCTCAACGGCTCCTGAACAGCGCGGTCGGCGCTTTGGTGACCACTATTCTCGATTATTACGGCCTTCCAACCGATTTCCCGGGAATGGATTCCCGTCCTATCGGGTCACCAATGGCAAGAGTAACACACGTGGAGCAGGCCATTCTTGAGAAATTCGGATCGCCACCGAATTTTCTCCCGTTTCTAGCCCTGCACGAATTCGAGGCGTGGCTCTTCGCCTCACCCGAGGAACTGCCAAGGGTCATGACGGAGAATCAAAAGCAGCCTCAGTTCGCGGCCATCCGCGCAAGCGTTCAAACCCCCGAAGAGATCAACGAACGGCCCCAATTTGCTCCTTCCAAGCGGATAGAGGCGCTCTTCCCCGCCTACAAAAAGAATCTCCATGGTCCTGCGGCAGCAGGCCGTATCGGACTGGATCGCATACGGGCAGAGTGCCCGCATTTCGCTTCGTGGCTCAGCAAGCTGGAAGCATTCGCGGCAACCTAAATTCAACTTCGCAGGTTGGGTTGAGTAACGAGAGCCAACAGGTGCTTGATAGGCCCGTCCAGCGCCGGATTGTGGCCGACGTAGAGGCCGGGCGGGCGCGGATTGCCCGCGAGCGGGAGAAAGCCCGCGTCCTGTCCCGCCAGATCGAGACCGACGTGGAGGCATACTTGTTGGGTACGAAGAAGGTTGGGACCAACTAAGAACTGGTAGGAAACCGCGATGGGAACCCCGGACATGTCACCAGAAAATGCCCCTTTTCACGACTGATGGGCCATGGCAAATTTGAAGTCAACTTCAAAAATGCCTTGACTTTTTTGAAGTTCCATTCAAAATAGCCGCATGGAAAGATATCTGGAAGAACACATCCGGCGCGATATGGCGAAAAAAATCATCATCCTCTCCGGGCCGCGCCAGGTCGGCAAAACCACGCTCTCCAAACAATTGGTGCCATCGTTTGTATACCTCAATTACGACGCAGCCTCCGACCGCCGTATGATCCGGGAGGAGGACTGGCCCCGTGAAGTGCCCCTGGTCATCTTCGACGAACTCCATAAGTTGAAGAACTGGAAGTCAAAAATAAAGGGCATTTTTGACACGGACGGCATTCCGCCTTCTCTTCTCGTCACCGGGTCGGCTCGACTCGAAACAGCCCGTAAAGGCGGCGATTCGCTGGCAGGCCGGTTCTTTGCCTATCGGCTCCACCCCCTCACCCTCAAGGAAATCGTCCACTTACTGAAACAGCCCTCTGCCACAGCCCTGGACAGAATGTTGAAGCTGGGAGGCTTCCCAGAGCCCTATCTGCAGGACGATGAGACCTACGCCAGACGCTGGCGCCGGATCCACCTTGACACCTTGATACGTGGCGACCTTCTCGATCTGGAACGGGTGAGGGATCTCAAATCCATTGAGATCCTTATCGATCTACTTCGGACCCGTGTGGGTTCTCCTACTTCTTACAGCTCGCTTGCACAAGATCTCCAGGTTTCGGTTCATACCGTGAAACACTGGCTGGAGATCCTGGAGAATCTCTGCGTGATTTTCGGAGTGCGTCCCTATCACCGTAACATCGCCCGCAGCCTTCTCAAGGAACCCAAATACTACTTTTATGATACCGGCGCTGTGGAAGGCGACATCGGGGCTAGATTGGAGAATACTGTGGCCCTTGCATTGTTGAGGGAGATGCATCTGGTGGAGGATACGACGGGCAGCAGAACGGCTTTACACTATCTGCGAGACCGCGATAGCCATGAGGTGGATTTCCTTGTCCTGGTAGACCGCAAACCGGTGATTTTGGCTGAGGTCAAGGCATCTGATGACACATTTGCAAAAGCCCTGTGGCATTTCGGCCGACACATGCCGACTACGCGTAAAGTGCAGATCGTCCTGGACCTGAAGCGAGCCAGAGAAAAAGAGGGAGTCTCCATGCTCTCCGCTCACGTGTTTCTGGCTGGCCTGACTCTGCCTTGAACGAATGGCTGCAGGAAAAACACAAATATCAAAACCTCACGAGAGCCTGTGCAGGACATTCTCTGCACGTGAAGCTGTCAGCCTTGAACTCGCCGAGTGCCTGGCCGCTCACCTCCACCTGCCGTCCGCGCACGTTTGGCATTGGCTGCCTCGCTGGTTTCGGTTTTGTGAGCCTCCATGTAGGCGCGTAAGAGCGAGCTTATATGGGTTTGGTAGCCCCGTCCTCGTGCCCGAAACCATTCCAGGACTTCCTTGTCCATCCGAATTGTGAGCTGCACCTTCGGTTCCTTGGGCTTTAAGCCACGACGCACTACTGCCCTGGCAAATAGTTCAGGGGTTATTTCAGGGCTGTCTGAGAGGTCAATATCACGATCCCTCATCGCCCGGACCCGCTTCCAATCAGTTTCCGACTTGATCGATGTAGATGGTCTCTTCATAATGGGTCGCCTTTCGCATGGAAATGATTAGGAATTGCATACGGTCTCATTGTAGTTACATTTTGTAGTTATGTCAATGTCCCTATGTTGGTTCTTGGGAAGCCCTGCATATTTCTGTTTTGGGGAGAGGCATGGGAGCTTCGCGGCCGCTTGAGCGGCCCGTGTAGAAGATCAGGGCCGCTGCAAGGGTCGACTTTCTGCGCCATCTCCAACTCAGGGACTGTAAGGGCCAGAGCACGAATTTGGAGGGCGATCATCGACATCGAGGAGTTGAACCGGATAGAAGAAGTTCTTGAAGATTCCTGCGATCTCAAGGTGATCAGGGACAGAGTGGCCGAGCCTGCCGAGGACTACGAAGTGTATAGCCGAAAAAGAAAGGCTCGCCTGTGTGTATAGACACATACATGATCGATGAAAAGCAGAAGACGATTACCATCTATCACGTTCGGCATCGGAAGGAAGTCTATCGGTAGCAGGTGGAGCAAGAGGCTTCTTGGCCTGGCCCCTCTCGCGAACGGTTCGGCGGATGCCTTTTTGACTCGCCTTCGCCAGCATGCCCCGTGTGGAAGCACGGGGAGGATCGTCCTTCGCCGAAGGCTTAGGCCCGATAAAATGGCGACAGGCGACCGCGGCGTAGTTCGTAAGGGCGAAGACGGGTGGCTTCGGCGGAGTTCCGCTTGGCTTCGCCACAGATGCCCCGCGCGGGAGCGCGGGGAGCTTCACTGGTGGTGACAAAACTTCTGAATATCTTAAGAGATTGCATTTCAGAAGACCTTGGTGAAAGAGCGGGTATCTGCAACCAGGGACCATCACGGATCAGTCAGACATATCACAGCTTCCTCAGACAGTAGATACATTCACCTTTTGCATGGATATCTCAAGGAACCGTCAGGGTGAAAACGCCGTCCGCTTCAGCCTGACTACATTCCATCTAGCCATACAGATTATTGATCCACTTCATGCCTCTACGCCGCTGATCTCGCCAAAATCCCTTTGTTGCCCCCTTCCTTCTTGCCGTCGAGATCGAGCGAGTTTTGGCTTGTAATGCATACGGATGTTTAATATCATGGCATCATAAAAGTGCTTTGAATGGAGGGTATTGTATGAGGACAACGATGGACCTTCCTGAAGATCTCCTAGAGGAAGCCAAGAGCATATCCGGCACTCGATCGAAGACGGCCGCCGTGATCCTTGCCCTTAAGGATTATATTGATCGAAAAAAGATCGATAGTCTGCGCAAACTCCGAGGCTCCATCGCGGTAGAACGGGATCTTACCACTCTTCGCCATGCTGGGAAGCGGTAATGGTTCTGGTCGACACCTCGGTTTGGATCGTCTTTTTCCGGGAAGGGTCTTCACCAGCAGCGAGGAAACTTGATGTGCTCCTGGAAGAGGGTGAAGCCTGTATCTGCGGTCTGATAGAGGCGGAATTACTGCCAGGGCTTCACAGAAAGGATCGCGCTAGGGTGCGGACCCTCATGGCCGGGCTGCCCTGCCTGGAAACAGCGGTCGACATCTGGACCGATGTGGCCGACATCCAGGAACGCTCGCTTGCTCGGGGTTTGGGGCCTTTCAGTATCCCTGATCTTGTTGTGGCCGCAGTAGCATTACGATACAAGGTCCCCCTTTTCTCCTTGGACAAGCATTTCCTCTCCATAGCCCGTGTAACAGGGTTGCATTTGTGGGAAGCGTCACCCTCGTGATTTCGGGAAGTCGTAATGAGTGCCGTGTTACGGTCCGGCAGTCGCGGACAAGAAATGGGCATGGGGACAGGTCTTCATATATTGGCAAATTATCTTCTCTTAAGTTGCGCTATAATTGACGATGCAAGATGTGACCCCAAACCTGGAAATTCCCGCAGAGCGGACATCCAGCAGATATCGCGAACATGGACTCTGCGCCCTGCCGTTTCTCAGAGAGCCTTTAATAGAGATTTCGAGTAGTAAACGACAAAACCTCAAACACGGTAGGAATGCACCATAGCATTTGGTATACTTGAATCGCCGTCTGTCTGCCAATTCGCAATAATTGGTATTGTAATCGTAAGCAAGGCTCTAAGTTTCATCAATGGCTGCTGGGATTCCTATCTCATTTCAGACCTGCCTTGCGCAAGGCATCAATGAAGCGATTATTTTGAGCTTGATTCTTCATCGTAAAGGCCATTTGTTTTCCCCAATTTTCGGTAGAGAACTGAGGATTTAATCTTAACACCTCTTCGACTTCGGCACGGGCCTCTTTCTCTCGGCCCAGCCAGATGTAAACAGCCACCAAACCACAATGGGCCCCAATATTATCAGGAGCACGCTGGATTGCCGTTTTATATGCCGAAACCGCCTCTTCAAACCGTTCTGTCCTCCAAAGGGCAGCGGCGAAGCCGTGATAAGTAGCCGCGGTGGCACCACGAGGGTTGAGTCGGATTGCTTTTCGGTATATTGATACAGCTTCCTCCGACCGGTCTGCGATACATTAGAATGCCAGCATACACCTCATGGGCAAACGCCCCGCTCGGGTCGAGGGCCACAGCCCGTTCCCCTTCGGTAATTGCCTTGTCATATTCTCTTTTCCTTGAATAGAGAGTACACAACAAGGAGTGGGCCATCGATGAAGAATCATCCAGGGCAAGGGCTTTTTGGGCCATCTCTATGCCTTTCTCAAGTGACTCCTGATGGGAATCATCAGGTTGACTCCAGAACCGCAGACGAAACTCCGTATAGTGGACATGACCCATGAGGACATAACCCCCTGGGACCTCTGGACACATCGCGATCGTTTCCTCTGCGAGTCGCCGAGCCACCCTGGTGTCCTCGATAGTCGAACGCTCATTGTACCTATACCCTTCGTTTACCTTCATAAAACAATCGAGACTTGTCTTCCCTTCTGATTTTCCTCCCAGTATCAAGCGATCTTCAATGAGCACTTTCTTTGCCATAGCGTTTACTATCTTTAATGTGATCTCATCCTGCAAGGCAAATGTGTCTTTCAGATCACGCTCGTACCGCTCTGACCAAAGGTGATGTCCTGTGAGGGCATCGATCAACTGGGCTGTGATCCGGATGCGGTCACCAGACCTCTGAACGCTTCCCTCCAGCACATACCGAACCCCCAGTTCCTCTGCAACCTGCTTGACTTTCACAGGCTTGCCCTTATAGGAAAACGTTGACTGTCTGGATATCACAAATAAGTCACGAACTTTAGATAGGGCGGTGATGATGTTTTCGGTGATCCCGTCACTCAGAAACTCCTGCTTTGGGTCTTCGCTCATGTTCATAAAAGGCATTACGGCAAAAGAGGGTGCATCGGGCAATGGAAAAGCCATCCTTTCGATAGAAGCTTTATTGGCTTGGGCAGGTTCAAAAGCGAGTTCCCGTATTCCCCAGGTAGCGGCACCTCCTATGGTAATAACCACTGCAATAAGGGCTATCCAATGATGTCGGCTTTGGAGCAAGCGTCTCCTCTCTCCCCTGGGAGGCGATACTGGAGGTTCAGGGGCTTCCGAAATTAGCTGTATGGCTTTTGTTCCAGGGACCTTTTCAACTTTCTTTTGAAGACTCGATAGGAATTTATCCCAGGCATCGCCATTTATTGAGTCCTCATAGATGATATCAACGTCATTCAAGTCCGCTCCTATCTTATCAAGTGCAAACTTGAGTCGAACATTATTCTCGCTCCCTATGTACTCAAACAGATTCGCCCAATTATCCTTTTCAGCGTCGGTAAACGGGTAAGTCTTGCCAACCCCTTCGTCATATTGCTTTTTCCTTCCGAGGACTTTGAAAAGTGGCGCCTCTTCCAGGTTGGGCAGAGCATTCTTCCATTTCCTGTAAATCCTAGACTGCAAATTTTCCAAGTCTGATGATCCGGCAGAGCCCCCAACCGTGTCGTTCAGCAGCACCAGCAGTTCATGGTTTTTTTCCAAGGGAACGGAGGTAATTTTCCCAAGTCTTTTCATCTCATTGACAACAAAGGCAATCACCGAGAGGTAAAACCTTCGGGAGGGCGAGTCGAAGTGGAGGGTAAGCTCGATTCTTTTCTTGAGGTCGATGTGGAGCTTGAACTGATTCAGATCGATTCTGATTGGCCGGTGTTTGGTACTTTCCGTCATTTTTTCATCCACTCAAAACGCTTGAAAAAACAGGAGATCTTATTCGAGCTGAAAATAATTGAAAAAACCGGACGGTCCGAACCGTACGGAAACGTATCAGGTGCCACAAGTAATGTCAATCTTCGGGGAGCCATAAAAGATGTCTCTCAAAACCTTCATAAACAATCAACGCAAGAAAACCGAACAGTTTCAAAAAGATATTGGCTTCGCTGCACTTCACATTAACGACCGAAAGGAGGTGAGGTCCTATGAAATGATCAAATCGGGAAAAACAGGGAATTATTTTTCAGAAGGGCAAACCAAAATTTATCCAAGCGGCCTCAATGAGCCGCTGAAAGGAGATTCAAATGAAAGGCAATATCAAGAAGTCCATAATCGTTATTATGATCATCGCAATAGCGTCGTTCATCTTGACCGCCACGGTATCGGCAGGCGGTAACAAAATCAAGCATCGCCTACATGGAACATACGCTAAAGTCGGTGGGGGCAGCGGCCTAATGGCATTCTGCGGGTTTGACCAATACCAGATGCCGGTGGGGTGCCAGTAACGAATTTGGCCCATACTGGATCATTTCGGTGGTTATTGAGGGCACACTCACACTCAACCCTGACGGGAGCGGAACGAAAAACGATACGGCGTTTGTTCAAGGGCAACCCAACCCTCTATTAGGCCCACCCAACTATCCACCGATGATGTACGTTCCTTGGGTAGGAGAGCAGACACTCAATTCACCCATCACATACGAGGTGACCGAAGATGGAAGCATCATAATCTCCAGCGTCGGTGCGACTATAGGCGAATGGAAATCCGGGCCGCTTGCGGACATTTCCATGCCTAATGCGCCGGCGTCATGGCGTTGCAGAATGACGCCTGACCATAAGGCTCTAACATGCGTCAGGATATTGACCGCTGGAGACGCTGGGGAGTTTTGTGGTCCCGGCGTAGCTTCAAAGATTATTAATAATGATTTTTTCGTTGCGATATGGCAACATTAAAATTGACTGGAGGTGACACGGTACCGAATTAGCAGCCTATGTGCGGAATGATATGCCGCTATACAGTCACTTGATCCACCCCTGCACGTACTTTCCAAGCCGGGAGGGGGCAAAACACGCCTTCCCCGGCTTTTGCTCATAAAGCCGGACCGCACGTGCAATGGTTAAAGTGATGTCGTTGATGAAGAAGAAATTCATGGGTGGGGGCTTTACTTAAGCAAACACCTCGGTCTATGGGAGCTCACGCCCAGGCCCCCACCCCAGATGGATTGCCCAGGCTCGCAGCTGCCTGCTTCCGATAGCGGCCCTTATCACCTCACCTTGATATAAAACAGCCGATGTGTCTTTGAGGCATAGAAGCGTATTACTCCGCCATCCTTTTCAAACGATGTTATGACTTGAGTTGCTAATGCAGTGCGCCCAGCTCAAAATCAAACTGACGATAACGATACGCATTAGTCCGAAGCGCTTGTGAATTGCCAATTCAAGATTTGGCAATAATCCTCGAAGAGGCCGGGGACCAAGCGATGCCCCAGCCCCGGACGTTTATCCATGCAGACTCCCGATCCGCTTCATTGCCTGTGCTTACAGTGAGGGCAAAGAAGGCGATTACAGATAGACAAGAAATATCCAGTATACCGCCATGTTTATTGCTGTAAGAGGTACCCCAACCTTTGCAAATTCTAGAAAGGGAATGCTCTCCCCTGCGTTCTCCTTCTCGGCATGCTGGATGATGATGATGTTGCTTGCAGCACCAAGAATGAACAGGTTGCCGGCAACCGTGCTCCCTGCGGCGAGGGCCATGAACTGCTTCGCTCCCGGGTCGGCGGAAATCAGAAGGGGCAGAAAGAGTGCGACCATGGGAACATTTGAAATCAGCTGGCTCACCACAACACTTAGGATCAGGATGATTCCGATGCTTGTGATGTCAAGGCTCATGCGGGACATGAGGTTTTGGAAGAAGCCGGTGTTCCAGACGCTCTCCATGAGGACGAACATGGAGGCGAAAAAAAGAAGCGTAAACCAGTCTATCCTCCTGAGAATATGAAACCGTTTTTTCTTCCAGAAAAACCTGTAGATCAATACCGGCGCACACCCGATCAGCGCAATGTAGGTGAGCTTGAAGTCCAAATCCACCTTCAGCAGAGTTAACGCCACTTTCAGGAGAATCAGGCCGGCTACCAGAATGAGCGATATTCTTGCAACCCTCGCAAGCCTCTTATGCTGGATGTGCTCGCCGTCTGTCTGCAGCCTCCTTGTGGTGAATTCCTTCTTGTAGAACAGCCTGAGGAGCAGATAGGCAACAAACACATTGATCACCGTCGGAATCAGCAGGTAGGCAGAAAAGGTTACAAAAGGGTTCTTTATGCCTCCCTTCATGGCCACGAGAAGGTTCTGCGGGTTTCCAATCGGGCTCATCACGCTTCCGATCGTTATGGCAAAGGCAAGGCAGAGCAGAAGAAGCTTTGTGGAAATGTGGTTCCTTTTCGAAAGAAGCAGCATGATCGGAGTTCCTATGATGGCGATGGTGTCGTTCATGAGAACCGCTGAGCCGAGCCCCATACTGAACAGGATGGCCAGAACCAGTATGTCGACGGATTTTATCCTTCCGAAAAGCTTGTGACAGAGGTGGGTCAGGTAGCCGGAATCTTCAGTGGCCTGCCCTACAATAAACATTCCCAAGAGAAAGAAGATTACGTCGAAGTTGATTGAATGGAACGCATCGACCGGTGTGATCTGGCCCGTGAGAAGAATAGCAACGGCTCCGCCAAGCATCACCTGCCATATCTGCAGCTTAACTTTTCCAATGTCCCTGAGTGCAATCAGCAGGAATACAATTCCTAAAACGATAATAGGTATGATCATACTTCCATCCGGGCGGGAGTCCTGCGGTCAGCCTGCGTTACCGGCTGATAATCAACTCCGATTTTTAGATTCTGACTATCCGGTTTGCTGCCTTATGTGTCAAGGGGAAAGCCAGTCAATCGGTGTCGTAGATTTCTATTGAGGACCACGAGGCGTTTGCCGCGGATGCTGTAAAGGGTTGGGGTTCTTGATCACTTCCCGGCGATCATTAAAAAGGCTATCCCCATCGCAAGGATGAGGATAGCCTTTACGCCTAACCGAGGCCCGTTGATTACTTCTTCACTTCCTCAAAATCCGCATCGACTACATCATCGTCCTTCTTTGAGGCACCACCGCCCTGCGGCCCGCCGCCTCCGGCGCCCGCGTGCGCCTGCTGCTGGGAGGCCCGGGAGTACATCATCTCCGCGATCTTGTGAGAGGTCTGGGTGAGCTCATCGGAAAGGCGCTTGATCTCCTGAGCATCATCCCCCTCCATGGCTTTCTTCAGCTTTTCAATCCCCCGATCCACATCGCCCTTGGTCCCGGCGTCTACCTTGTCCCCGAGTTCCTTAATGGATTTCTCGGTGGAGTAGATCAGGGAATCCGCCATATTGCGAGCGTCCACCAGCTCCCTCTTCTTTTTGTCCTCTTCAGCGTGAAGCTCCGCATCCTTCACAAGGTTTTTAATCTCTTCCTCGCTAAGACCGCTGGATGCCGTGATTCGGATGGACTGTTCCTTGTTGGTTCCTAGATCCTTGGCCGAGACATTGACGATTCCGTTTGCATCGATGTCAAAGGTGACCTCAATCTGCGGAAGCCCTCTCGGCGCAGGTGGAATCCCGACAAGCTGGAAGCGGCCGAGCGTCTTGTTGCTCGCAGCCATCTCCCGTTCTCCCTGAAGCACGTGGATTTCCACGGCCGGCTGATTGTCCGCCGCCGTGGAAAAAATCTGACTTTTTCTCGTGGGAATGGTGGTGTTCTTGTCGATCAGTTTCGTGAAAACGCCACCGAGAGTCTCAATCCCGAGAGAAAGAGGCGTCACGTCGAGAAGAAGGACGTCCTTGACCTCCCCTTTCAAAACGCCTGCCTGAATCGCGGCGCCCACAGCGACGACCTCATCCGGGTTCACGTTCTTGCTGGGCTCTTTGCCGAAGATTTCCTTCACCTTCTGCTGAACCTTGGGCATCCGGGTCATGCCTCCGACCAGAATGACTTCATCAAGGTCAGAGACTTTGATCCCTGAGTCTTTGATCGCGATGCTGCACGGCCCGGCCACTTTTTCAATGAGATCATCCACCAGGGCTTCCAGTTTGGCCCGGGTGAGCTTCATGTTGAGGTGCTTGGGTCCTGTTGCGTCCGCGGTGATGAAGGGCAGGTTGATATCCGTTTCCTGGGAGGAGGAGAGCTCCATCTTAGCTTTCTCGGCCGCTTCCTTCAGCCTCTGCAAAGCCATCTTGTCTGACCTCAGATCAATGCCCTGGTCTTTTTTGAACTCATTGGCCAGGTAATCCACCACGCGCAAGTCGAAATCTTCACCTCCCAGATGGGTGTCCCCGTTGGTCGACTTGACTTCAAAGACTCCTTCTCCAATCTCCAGAATGGAAATGTCAAACGTCCCGCCGCCCAAATCAAAGACGGCGATCTTCTTGTCTCCCTTCTTGTCCACACCAAAGGCAAGAGAGGCCGCCGTCGGCTCATTGATGATTCTCAACACACTCAGGCCGGCGATCCGGCCCGCGTCCTTGGTCGCCTGCCTCTGGCTGTCATTGAAGTAGGCGGGAACGGTGATGACGGCTTCCGTCACCTTCTCACCGAGATAATCCTCCGCGGTCTGCTTCATTTTGACGAGGATCATCGAAGAGATCTCCGAGGGGCTGTACGCTTGCCCTCTAACCTCCACGTGAGCATCGCTATTCTGCGCTTTCACGATCTTATAGGGAAGGACTTTGATGTCTTTCTGAACTTCTCCTGAATCATATTTGCGGCCGATCAATCGCTTAACGGCGAAAATCGTGTTGTCCGGATTGGTGATGGCCTGTCTTTTGGCGATCTGCCCGACGAGCCTCTCTCCCTTGTCCGTGAAGGCGACAATAGAGGGAGTGGTGCGACTTCCCTCTGCATTGGCGATCACGACCGGATCCCCACCTTCCATAATGGCTACGCACGAATTGGTCGTACCGAGATCAATACCAATAACTTTTCCCATTTTTTCCTCCTCAGGTGTCCTAATCGAATTTAATTTTTATCGCATGCCCTTTCGGAATTCTTATCCTCTTTAGCCTTGTGGCTCACCTTTTGCCTGTTCACGACAACCATGGCAGGTCGAATCAAACGAGTGTTCAACACATATCCCTTCTGCAGTTCCGTGATGACAACCCCCGGTTTTGCTTTGGGGTCATTCATCTCGGAAACCGCTTCATGAAAGCAAGGATCAAAGGGCTCGCCCAAAGCCTTGACTTCTTCAAGTCCGGACTTCGATAGGGAGTCCTTCATGCCCTTCAGCGTCAGGTGGATGCCTTCCTTTAAAGCATGGACGGTGTTTTCATTTTCTGAATGAGACATTGCCTTCTCTAGATTATCCAGTACCGGCAGCATCTCTTTAATCAGGCTTTCGTTTGCGAACTTTAAATAGTCCTCTCTTTCTTTCCTGTTTCGCTTCTTCATGTTTTCCATCTCTGCCTGCGAGCGCAAGTAGAGATCATGGTTTTTCTCCGCCTCCTGCTTAAACTCCTGAATTTTTCTCAAGAGCTCATCTTTCGTCAGATCGTCAAGAGCCTTGTCCACCGACTCCGAAACGTCATCTGCACCCTTTTTATCTTGCTCGAGAGCTTCCTCTGATTGGCGTTTAAGATTCTGATCATTCATGCCTCTAAAATCGCTTCTCCTTCGTTTTGAATTTAGTCGCGAATCCAAGTAATTCCAGAAAGATAGAGAACATAAAACATCTAAACACTAAGCATCGGGGTAGGTTTTGTCAAGACAAGGGAAAGGAGGCTTTCAGAAGGTTTGTCCTGTGAGGCGTTCAAGGGCCTCAAGGTACCTCTTACGGGTCTTGGTAATGATCTCCTGGGGAAGTCTGGGTGGGGGTGGTTGCTTTGGCCAGTCCAAGCGGTTTAAGTAATCCCTCAAGAACTGCTTGTCAAAGCTCTGCTGCGGGCCGCCGGGCATATAGGTATCCATGGGCCAGAATCTTGAGGAGTCCGGTGTAAGGACTTCGTCAATTAGAATGAGGTTTCCGTCCTTGAGACCGAACTCAAACTTCGTGTCCGCAATGATGATCCCCTTCTCGGCGGCAAATTCGCTCCCCTTCTGATAGATGTCGAGGCTCAGGTCTTTAATCTGGTCGGCTTGTTTACGCCCCAGAATTTCGATCACCTTTTCAAAGGAGATGTTCTCGTCGTGAATGCCTGCTTCTGCTTTGGTCGAAGGGGTAAAGATGGGTTGAGGGAGTTTCTGGGACTCCGTGAGACCTTTGGGCAGGGAAATTCCACACACCCTGCCGGTGGAGCGGTAATCATTCCACCCGGAGCCTGAAAGATAGCCCCGAACAATGCATTCCACTGTAAGGGGAGTCGCTTTTTTGACCAGCATGCTCCTGCCTTTAAGGACTTCCTGGTGCTTGCGGCAGGGTGCAGGGTAATCACGGGGGTCCGCACTGAGGAGGTGATTTTCAACAAAGCCTTCCAGGAGTTTGAACCAGAAAAGAGAGATGCGAGTCAGGATTTTTCCTTTGTCAGGGATGGGGTCGTCCATAACCACATCAAAGGCGGACATCCTGTCGCTGGCCACAATCAATAGCTTATCGTCCACTTCGTAGACATCTCTCACCTTACCCCGTTTGACCAGTTTGAGACCCGGCAGATCCGACTTCATAAGAACAGGCTCAAACATGACTCTCTCTCCTTCTCGCAGCGGCATCCTAATCACTATTTTGGAGGAGGTATCATTGACTATCGGGGAATGAATGTCAATATCTTAACTCTTAGGTTGAAAGATCATTTTGGATCGGTATAGAATACAAAATCGTTCCAAAGAGGGAAGCCCTCTTCTCCTCACACAGCCCCGTTGCGAAAAGGATGAGACATGCTCATTTCAAAGGAGAGTCAGGAGACCAGGAGTAGCATACTTGATTTCGAGAAGAGAATCGAAGAAATGCACCTCAGTTTTCAGAAATACTGCCAGGGAGTTGAGTCCCGAATGCCGGACTACGAGCGCCTTGAAAGGGACCTCATTTTTTTCTCACGGCGAAAAATATTCGACCTTGAACTGTCCAAACAGCTTGACAGGATTCTCTACAAATTCCAGACCCGCAAGAGAATATGGGTGAGGTGGGTAGAAGACTTTCAACGCGGGGTGCATGAAAAAGCCCTGGAGCCTAAATCCCCATAGACAGCTGCCTTACGGGTTGCTCCGACCTTTCAGCTTCTTATTGTATTCTCGATAGAATTCCAGGATTCGATTTCTGAAACGGACTGTCTCAGCAAAGGGCGGGATTCCCCTGTATTCCCTGATTCGCTGAGGTCCGGCGTTGTAGGCGGCCAGGGCAAGGCTCATGTCACCGTTGTGGTCCCTCATCAGGCGCAGGAAATACTTAAGGCCATATTCCATTGAAAGCGAAGCATTCAGACGGTCATCCGTGGAGGACTGGAGGATCTCTTTGCGGTACTGGGCATAGAGCCTTTCCTTCTGGTGCCCGATTCTGATCGCTTCCTGCATCAGCTCTCGGGCCTCGGTTGCGAATTGAAGTTTGTTTTCCTCGTTGATCCGGTGAAGGGCGGCCATGGCCTGGGCTCTGGTCCTTCGTTCCATGTCCGAAAGGCCGGCAGCCTCAATAAAGGGGGCGGGCATCCCTATGTTTTTCATCCCTAAGTCCAGAGCGGTTCTGGGCATGAGCTGGGTCAGACCTGCGGCTCCCGAAGACGAGACGGCTTGAGAATCGAAGTTGGACTCCTTTCTCATGAGCGCTACGAAAAGCAAGGGGTCAATGGCATCGCTGTCGGGCTTGAGTTTCCTGATGGTTTCGTCCAACTGAGAGACATAGAGAAAATCATCTCGGATCACCTCTTTCCAGTCCGCCTCGTGATTTGTGTACTCCTCCTGCCTATCCAACAGGAAGGGCAGGGCTCCGTCGCGGGGGTATTCCGTCACAAAACGGCGAAAGACCTCATTGACGAAATCCACGTTTTCCGAGTTCAAAAAAGCATGGTCTTGGTCGGGATCGCGGCAGACATCGTAAAAGAGGCCGAGGCCGTCTCTTAGCCGGTTTTCGGCCCTTTTCAAGCACTCTGCAAGCAGTTTATCCATCAAGCGGCCACAGGCCGCCTCGTTCAGTCTTTCATCAACGCCGGGATTGAGTTTTGCACGGTAGGAGAGGAATTTCTGTTTTGCCCGTTCAAGGGAACGCCTGTAATGGAGGTACAGGATTCCAATGTTCCGGACATGCTCCCCTACGTAGGCTTCTTCATCTCTGGTGGCCATGAACCCTCTGGCGGCTTCGAGGGAGGAGGCCGCCTGTTCGAAAAGTTCTCTAGCATCCAGATACTCCCGGTCCACAAATGCTTTCAAACCGAGCGATTTTGCCGCTTCAGGTCGGAGTCGAAGAATTCCTTCTTCTCCTTTGTAGGAGCCATCCTTGAGGCTTTTCTGAAGGTCGGTGAGATTGCGCTGGATCATGATGTCTTTCAAGAGGGCGTGCTGAGCCACGGCAGGAGGACACCAGAGGAGGTGCATGGCCAGCAAAAGGAACGGCAGGACGAATCGCATACCCGTGAGGATACCCCAACACACCGCTGAAATCAATCTCGGAAGGCCGATTCTGCCGTCGAAGACTCCAATGCAGGCCTTCGGCCGCACCCAACGACTGCGTGAGCCCGGGGCAGGGGAGGTATGATCTCTTGCGAGTCCGCAACCGGAAATGGATTCATCCCGCCAACCGCCCCCTTGCCTTCGAATCTTCCCCGAAGGAGGCGCAGACCTTCAAGCCAATCGGAGGGTCTGTCCCCAAAGGGCTGCCACCATAACCCACCGACTTTTCGGCGCCGCTTCATGGCACTGAAGAAAGGGTTGCGGCTCTAAAGAGACCCACACCCCGCCCCAGGCTCAAAAACTTTTACGCACCCCTGCCCGCCGCAGGCAGGTTGCGGAGAAGCATCTATCCAAGAGTCTGAGTCACGCGCAACCCGGTCACGGTTTTATGATAAGAGCTGATCCAAAGAGGGCAACTGTGCGGAACCGCGTTGGTTCCTTGACACGAGCTGGAGTCGGCTTATTTTGAACTTGTGAGCTTGAAGCCAAGCGAAAGAATGACCTTTATAACATATCGCAAAGTTAAATCGCGGAGGATTTGGAAATGCGTTTCGATAAGTTTACTTTGAAGTCACAAGAAATGATCCAGAATGCCCAGCACCTGACCGAGCGTTTCGGGAACCAGCAGATCGAGCCCGAACACCTGGCAAGAGCTCTCCTGGAACAAAAGGAAGGGGTGATCCCTCCCCTGCTCGGAAAAATCGGGGCCAATCAGAACCAACTCATCAAGGAACTCGAATCAACTCTGGAACGAATGCCGAGCGTGTCCGGCTCAGGGACCGGCCAGGTTTATCTGTCGCCCCGGGCAAAGGCGGTCCTGGACAGAGCGTTCGTGGAAGCGGAACAGATGAAGGATGAATACGTGAGCTTGGAACACATCCTTCTCGCATTGCTCGAAGAAAAGGATGGGAAGGCGACGAGAGTCTTTGCCACCGCCGGAGTGACGAGAGAAGCTGTCCTGAAGGCGCTTGTAGAGATTCGGGGAGGCCAGAGGATCACGGATCAGAATCCTGAAGACAAATACCAAGCCCTCGAGCGCTTCAGCCGGGACCTTACGGCCATGGCCTCCAAAGGGAATTTGGATCCGGTCATCGGGCGAGACGACGAGATCCGCCGTGTGATCCAGGTCCTTTCCAGGAGGACCAAGAACAACCCCGTGCTGATCGGAGAACCGGGTGTCGGCAAAACCGCGATTGTGGAAGGGCTGGCACAGAGAATTATCCAGGGAGACGTGCCTGAGACTCTCAAGGGCAAGCGGGTCGTGGCCCTGGATATGGGCGCCCTGATTGCGGGGGCCAAGTATCGGGGGGAATTTGAAGACCGGCTCAAAGCCGTTCTCAAGGAAATCACCGATGCTCACGGTGAGATCATCCTCTTCATCGATGAGATGCACACCCTCGTAGGCGCCGGAGCAGCGGAAGGGGCGGTGGATGCTTCCAACATGCTCAAGCCGGCACTGGCCAGGGGCGAGCTCAGGTGTGTGGGCGCCACCACGATCAAGGAGTACAGAAAGCACATTGAGAAAGACGCGGCTCTGGAAAGGCGTTTTCAGCCCGTCTTGGTGGAAGAGCCGAGCGTGGAGGACACCATCTCCATCCTGCGGGGACTCAAGGAAAAGTATGAGGTCCATCATGGGGTGCGCATCAAGGATTCCGCGCTGGTGGCGGCGGCCACCTTGTCTCACCGTTACATCACCGATCGCTTCCTGCCGGACAAGGCGATTGATTTGATCGATGAGGCGACCTCCAGGCTGAGAATAGAGATCGACAGCATGCCTGCGGAGATCGACACGATTCAGCGAAAGATCACGCAGCTCGAAATCGAAAGAGAGGCCCTGAAAAAGGAGAAGGACCCGGCTTCCAGGGAAAGGCTCGAAAAGCTGGAAAAGGAACTCACAGGCCTGAAAGCTGAAAAAGAAGGCATGGCAGGGCACTGGAAAAAGGAGAAAGAGGCGATCTCCAAGATCAGAGAAATCAAGGGGAAGCTCGAATCCGCGAAGAACGAGGCTCAGGTGGCGGAGCGACAAGGAGATCTTTCAAGGGCTGCGGAACTCAAGTACGGTACCCTGATTGCTCTGGAAAAGAGCCTGGAGCAGGAGAAAAAGAAGCTGGATCAACTCCAGGCCAATCAGAAAATGCTGAAAGAAGAAGTGGACAGCGAGGACATCGCCGAGGTCGTGGGGAAGTGGACGGGCATCCCTGTAAGCCGGTTGCTGGAAGGAGAGAGGGAAAAACTCCTTCGAATGGAAGATCGCCTTGAGCGGCGTGTGATCGGTCAGAAAAAGGGGATCATCGCTGTGGCGAATGCCGTGCGGAGAGCGCGGTCCGGTCTCCAGGATCCCAACCGTCCCATTGGGTCCTTCATCTTCATGGGGCCCACGGGCGTCGGCAAGACAGAGCTGGGCCGGGCTCTTGCGGAGTTTCTCTTTGACGACGAGAAGTACATGATCCGGCTGGACATGTCCGAATACATGGAGAAGCACTCCGTGGCCAGGCTGATCGGCGCGCCTCCGGGCTATGTAGGGTATGAGGAAGGAGGGCAACTGACCGAGGCCGTGCGGCGGCATCCCTACTCGGTGGTGCTCTTTGACGAAATCGAGAAGGCCCACCCTGATGTCTTCAATGCGCTCCTCCAGATTCTGGATGACGGGAGGATGACGGACGGGAAAGGCCGCACTGTGGATTTCAAGAACACGGTGATCATCATGACCTCCAATGTGGGAAGCCAGTGGATCTATGAACTGGCGGGAAAAGACAACAAGGAGATGGAAGCCCGGGTCATGGATGCGCTGCGAAGCACCTTCAGACCTGAATTCCTCAACCGCGTTGATGAGATCGTGATTTTCAATTCCCTCGGCACTGAGGAGATCAAGAAGATCGTGGATATTCAGATCGCCTACTTGTCCAAACGCTTGGAGGGCAACAAGATCACCCTTGCGTTAACGGACCGTGCCAGAGAGTTCCTGGCAACCACAGGCTTTGATCCGGTTTACGGCGCAAGGCCTCTCAAAAGAACGATCCAGCATATGATCCAGGACCCTCTCGCCGTGAAAATTCTGGACGGGAGCATTAAAGACGGGGACCGGGTCGCGGTGGATGTGGAAAAAGGGGAAGTGGTTTTCAGGAGCAAATAAGGTAAAACGGGTCAGGCTCCTTTGGCACAGGGGCCTGACTCACTTTTTGGGAGGAGGCTGAGGCTCTTTCTGCAGTTTGTCTCGCAACTTCAGAGAACATTGGAAATTCACGATCCGCCGTGACTCCAAAACGATTCGTTCTCCTGTCTTGGGGTTCCTTCCTTTCCTGGCCCATTTGAATTTGACTTTGAATTTCCCGAAGCCGGAGATCAGCACCTCGTTTCCTCGCTCAAGGGCTTTCTTGATGATTTCAAAAGTAGCGTCCACGAGTTCTGTGGCTCGCTTCTTGGTGAGGGGAGTGTAACCAAACTCAGGGAAGAGAAGCTGCTGTTTGTCCTTCTTGGGTTTCTTGAGGCGAACCGTTTCCATCACACTCTTTGATAGGTCGTCTTTGGTCAGCGCCATCGCAGCCTCGCACTCGAAAAGGGCTTTAATTCTGATTAGTTATTGGCAAGAAATGACACATCTGCTACATTTTGTCAACCACCCAGTGTGAGTTTTGCGGCGCGCTTCGGCGACCGTCGCTATTCAGACAAGCAAGGAAAGTTGATATCTCCATGGCCAAGCCATCTTTCTCTGCAAGGCTCATAAATCCTCCGTTTCACGATCCGGGCCTTTACATTTCCTTCCTGTATCAGAGAAGAGCCATCCTCTTTGATCTCGGGGACCTCCACGCCCTTTCTCCGACAGAACTGCTTAAGGTGCGATACGTTTTTGTGACTCACACGCACATGGATCATTTCGTCGGATTCGATACCTTGCTTCGGGTCTTTCTAGGCCGTGATAAAGAGATTCATCTTTTCGGGCCTGCGGGTTTTTTTGATCGGGTGGAAGGAAAACTCGCGGGCTACACATGGAACTTGGTGGACGAATATCCTTACGGTCTCCACCTGAGGGTGACGGAGGTACACGAGGAACGATCCAGGACAAGACAGTATCTGTGCAAAGAGCGTTTCCACCAGGCGGGCAATGAGGAGGAAGCCCCTTTCACTCGCATCCTCCTCAAGGAACCGGCTTTTCACATCGAAGCGGGTTTGTTCGATCACCGCATCCCGTGTCTAGGGCTTTCCCTGATCGAGGAGTTTTCAGTCAACATCGACAAGGAAGCTCTGAAGGCTCTGGATCTTCCAGTCGGGCCCTGGCTGACTTCCTTCAAAAAGGCGGTGGCTGAGAAAAAAGATCCGGGTCATGCCTTTTCAGTAATCTGGGAGGAGGAAGGGGAAAATCCTGAGGGAAAAAACATTCCCCTTTGGTGAACTCGCAGGAAAGATTGCCCGAATTTCTCCGGGCGAGAAGGTGACCTACCTGACAGACTTTTTGGGCAGTCCGGAGAACCTTGAAAAGGCGGTGGAACTCGCCCGCGATGCGGACTACCTCTTTGTGGAAGCCGCGTTTCTGGACAGAGACAGGGAGACCGCCAGGACGAAGTGTCACCTCACGGCCAAAGAGGCTGGGACTCTTGCCAGAAAAGCGAGGGTCAAGCAAATGACCCTTTTCCATTTTTCCCCCCGCTACAGCGAGCTGGAAGAAGAGATCCGAAAAGAGGCCATGGAAGCCTTTGGCAATGGGTAACTTCGGATGTTTCTTGGAAGGCTCGGGGGCCTCGGGGTGTTCTCTTTCAAGCCGCAACATTTCTTTGTCCGTCCCACGCGCCCCCTCGAAGTTAATAGGGATCCCGAGAAGACAAGAGAATCATGGTGCTCGGATAATCTGTCCTGTGGGGCTGATTCGGGGCTGGAGTTTGCGATCTCTCTTCCCCTGAACCAGCTCCGAAGAAAACCCGGTTGCGGCTCTCCAGAGAACACCCCTGAGGCCCCCTTCGCCCTCACGCCACAAGCTGCTGCGGAAGAAATCGATTTTCTGAGGAGGAAGGCTAAGCAGGCCTTGGGGTGCTTAAGAGCGGAAAAGCTCGATGAGCGTGGGATGCCCTGGAGGTGGTCTCTGAAGAGCCTCAACCTGATTTACTCAAGGTCTGTTTCAAGGCGACTGAGCACGTAAGGTCCAGCCCCGAAAGAGCCCCAGACAAGTAACTCGCGACGATTCAGGGAACTCGATATCTTTACGGAATCCATGGCAGGATGTTGGGGGCGCTTACAGAGGGAAAGAGAAATGTTGCGGCTTGTAAGAGAGTACCTCCAGGGTGACCTGCGCTCAAATGCCTGAAAACCCGTTTTGCGGTTAGCGTCGCTTGGAGGCGCAGCGCTTTGATCATGTCCTCGTGAATGAGGGAATTGCTGGCCACCACGGTCTTGAGGTAAGGGGTAAAGGGGGTCCCTTCGAAGTCGGTGACCCGTCCTCCCGCTTCTTCCACAATGATAGAGCCTGCCGCGGTGTCCCAGGGTTTGAGATCTTGTTCCCAGTACCCGGCAAATCGGCCGGCTGCAACATAACACAGATCCATGGCCGCGGAGCCGATTCGCCGTATGCCCTGGCTGCGAACGGTGAGGTTGTTAAATCGTTGAATGACGTCGCCGGGATTTTGATGCATCGTGTAGGGAAAGCCCGTGGCCAGAAGGGAATTTAAGAGTTCAGAGGTCTTGGAGACGGTGATGGGTTTCTGGTTCAGGAAAGCACCAACTCCTTCTGCAGCTTCAAAAAGTTCCTGAGTGCAGGGATTATGGACCACACCGAGCATGGTTTCGCCCTGAACCTGAAGGGCAATGGAAACAGCAAAAAAAGGCAACTCGTGAGCAAAATTGACCGTGCCGTCCAGAGGATCGATGAGCCAAACCCTCTCGGAATCAGCCCCAAGTTGTCCTGTCTCTTCGGTGATGAAGGTATCCTTTGGAAATTGGCGGCCCATGGATTCAAGGATGAGTTTTTCGGATTGAAGATCCGCTTCAGTAACCAGGTCAATCTCTCCTTTGTGTCTGATCCGGTTGATCCGGCCAAGAAGGCTCTTCAACAGGACTCCGGCTTCGAGTGCGATTTGGCGGATAACAGAACGTTCTTTTTCCCAGCTCATAGCCCCTTTGCTCCGTGTATTTTTGTTTTGGTTATCACGGTGGAAATCCCTTGACAAGGAAATCCATTGGGATTTATAAATAACATTTCAAAATTGTTGTCTCCTTGTTCCGCCCGAGCAATTCCAAACCTACGGAGCGGGACCTAAATCCCCGGAGCGGGAAAATTGTCCGAAAGGAGAAGGAAAGAGTGAGAAACTACGAAACCATTTTTGTCGTCAACCGAGCCTAGGGGAAGAGGACTACAAAGAGGTCCTCAAGAAGTATAGTACCCTGCTGGAGAGGCAGAAGGGAATCCTTATCAGAATTGAACAATGGGGAGTCCAGCGGCTCGCCCATGC
>CAVPOU010000002.1:0-85807 GCA_963707125.1 uncultured delta proteobacterium
CGGGCTGTTTCCCTGGCGATCTCTATCAACTCACGATTGATTCTATCCATGGTCATGCTGAAGATCGAACCTGTGATGCTCAGGGCTGCCGCAATCCGACCGCCGGCTCTTATGGGGGCAGCCACGCATCTGACCCCTTCATAATACTCCTCATTGTCGAGGGCATATCCCTGTTTTCGGATGTTGTTCAATTCCTCAAGAAGTTGCCCTATGCTTGTAATGGTGTTCTTGCCATATCTCTTAAGAGATCTATTCTCATACATGGCCCTGATCTCCTCTGATGGCAACTCCGAGAGCAGGACTTTACCGCCGGCCGCCGCGTGGGGGTCTGTACTGAAACCGATATACGTGGCAAGGCTCAGTCCACTCGACACCTGAATTTTGTCGATGTATGTCACTTGGCCGTTTCTCAGAATGGAAAGGTGAACCGCTTCATTGCATTTCTGCTGCAACTTGCGCAAATGGATATAAGCGGTTTTCCGGACGTCCAGGTTTTCTAAAATGTAGGTGCTAATCGAGAGGAACCTGAAGCCTAGGGAGTACTTCTTCGTCTCAGGGCTCTGGGCTACATAGTCGTAAGGTCGTAAGGTGCTTAAAATGTGGTGTATCGTGCTTGGAGGAAAACCGAGAAGCTGGCTCAGCTCGGCAATGCTGAACCCGTGGGGGTTTTTTGCAGGGCTTCAATGACCTGAAGACTCTTGTCAACAGAACTGAGCTTCATGGTTCACCTTTGCAGTTTCATAATATGAAATTGCGATTCATATTATAGAACGAAAAAAAACATGTCAAGCTTTTTTCTTCTTTTTTGGCCCTCGGATCCACCCGTGCCCCAAGTACTACCCCCACCTGAAAACATACTACTTCATCAAGGGTTCTACTCATACCCGAACCCCGCATACACGGACCAGAAGTTTCTATCGGAGACAGATAGGGAAAAGAAATAGGAAAAGATTCAACCGACCCCGGAGCACAGCAGTGGAATGGTCATCGGCCTTTCCCAGTCCTTCGGATTCGGCTGCCACAACGCCGTCCTTGTTCTCCTCGAATACCAATGACCCAATTATAGAGGAGGAACTGGACAGACTACGAACGACTCAGCCATTACATTTTGAAGTTGGAGGACACCCCGTCAGACTAAGACACACGCCGGGCTTCACTCCAGATCAGTAACTCAAATCATTGGATACCTGCCCGACCCGGAGTCTACCGCTCACCCCTATGTTGACATAACATCTCGATTTCTGTATGCTTACTTTCATGCAACAATCCTTTTTCTGCCTGCCCGGGAGCTGATCGAACCGGACGGATACAGTCGGCCAAAACCTATTCTGGTGGAGCATCTATGAAGAGGGCGAGGATAGACATCCCTAAAAAGAAAATCGTGGAATTCTGCAGGAGGCACAATATTCGCCGGCTGGCCCTGTTTGGCTCCGTATTGGGGGATGACTTCACCTCGGACAGTGATGTAGACGTGCTCGTGGAATTCGAGCCGGGAACAAGAATGGGATTGAAGTTTTTCGCATTACAGGAAGAGTTGTCCCGGATGTTGGGCCGAAAGGTAGACCTGAATACTCCCGGCTTTCTGAGCAAATATTTCCGAGACAGTGTCATGGAGGAAGCCGAGGACCAGTATGCCTCAGGACAAGGATAGAATACGCCTACAGCACATGCTCGATCATGCCACTGAGGCGGTGCAAATGGCCTGCGGTCGGGCAAGAGGGGACCTAGACACGGACAGGCGATTGAACTTGTCTCTGGTGCGTCTGTTGGAGGTAGTAGGCGAAGCCGCCGCCCGCGTATCCGAGGCGACCAGAAGAATCCATCCCAAAATAGCTTGGCCGGAAATCGCTGGGCTTCGAAACCGACTTGTGCATGGCTACGATGATGTGGATTTCGACATCCTTTGGGACATCATTCAATTGGACCTACCACCTCTTATCGCGACTCTGACTGCAATTCTGGGACAAAGAGAATCGGAGCAACATTAAAGGGCACATGCTCCGTCCCTCTTACCGAGAACAACCTCGGACGGGATATCCCGCACTGTCGATGTCACCGGAGCAACAGTCACCTCCCCCAGGAAGTCCAAGGCAGAATCCCTCGTAAGAATGACGACAGGCCTCTTCTTGTCAGGCTTGCTGAATCTGTACCACCTTATTTCGCCCCGTTTCATCACTTCCCCCATGCCTGCTCGGTTTCCCAGCCACTGAACTCTCCAGGCTTCACGGGCTTTTTCATGTAGCCTTTCCGCTGTCTTCTCTCCATCTCCTTTTCTCTTAAACTAGCAATGGCCTTCTGGAGTGCGCGGCGGGTAAACTCAGAGCGTGTGGTGCCTATCTGCTCCGCGACTCTGTCCACCTAAGCGACAAGCCCCTCAGCCAAGGTCATCTGCACCCTTTTCATCTATCCTCTCCTTCTACTGTGCATCATGTTTATAGGTACATGAATATAGCCGTCCCGTGTCCCTACGGATGGGTTTAGAGACGGTAGTTAGCGAAATGTCAGATGGGTTGAGACGGGAAGTCAAATTGTACTGCTGCAGCATCTATTACGAATCTCCTATTCAAGTAGGTCCTCAGGAAAGGCCAGACTCGGCTTAATGAATCTCCCGAAATAGGTTACTGCCAGCGCCTTGCATACCTGCTTAAAGAACTTCCTTCTCGTCGGGGCTTCGGGCATGGGATAGGCTCCTCAGAGGCAAAATAGCGCTTTCTGAATTGTAAAAGCAAGTTTTTCCATTCTGCTAAAAAACGCAATGATGAAATCCGGTGCGACAAGAGGGTATCTGAATGCGGGGTGGACAAATAGGTTGAGATGGGTTCGTGGAATTCACGCCCATCGAGGCTATAGTGGCTGAAGTAATTGAGCTGGGCCATGTCGGCGGAGTGACCTCGCCGGTCTCCTCGCCGTCTATGTGCCCAAGCCAGGCAAACCCTCCGGATGTGTTCTGCTCCACCCGGTCGCAGGTAGCCGTCACTACGAAGTCATCAAAGAGGTTGAGAACGACCTTGGTCTCCGCTCCACCCGAAAGCAGGTCGACCTGCACCGTGACGAAGCATTGACGGAGGACCAGGGCGGGGTTGACTGATTGCAGGTCCAGCTGAAGCGGTTCTTGATAGGGGACGAAGAGGTTTTTCCTAACATCATCGGCCCTTCAGCCTCTCGTTGCATTTGGGAAATCGTTACCTGCCGTGTCACCCCTCCTGGCCGATTGCTTACTAACGCCGATCCCCGCATGAACACGCGCCCAAAAGGAACCGGAGTAGTGCGCGGCGAAATGGCGAGCCGATGGATTCCAAGGTGGCGCTTCACTTCACCAGCACCACCACCGGAAAATCCGGAACATTGGGCGGCTTGACTGTGGAGGGAGTCTGCTGGCCCTGTGTCAATTCCTTGACACGCTCCGAGATGTAGAGGTCCAGCATGTTCACCGTGATGCGACCGGTGCCCATATAGTCCGCCTTCCCCATAATCCCCTCCACCAGCCCCTTGGTGAAAGCCCCGTTGCCCCACTCCGAGTTTTCCAGAGCATACTGCCGGCCCGTTGCTGAGGAGAAGACCACGGCCCCGTTCTCCGCACTGGCCAGTTCGTTGATCACCGCGCTGATGTCAGAGGGGGCGCGGCGCTTGACCTTATCCATGAGGTTCCCTGAGTGACAGGCATCTATGAAGACGATCACCTTGCCGGCGATTGCGGCAACCGTGCTTGTGATATCCGCCTGGGACAGGCCCGTGCGTTTCAGACTGACCAGTTTCGCGTCTACGGGGAGGAAGTAGAACACGCCGTTGGGGTCGTTAACCCCATGACCCGCAAAAAACATCACGGCCACATCCTTGCTAGTCGCCTGCCGCTGTAGCCACTCCAGGCCGTCCAGCACGTTTCCCTTGGTCGCTTGGGCATCGGTCAGTACCCGGGCCTCTACCCCGCTGTATAGAGGACCTTTCTGTTTCTTCCAGACCTCCCCGAAATCCAGGGCGTCTTTGGCGGCAAGGCTCAAGCGCAGTTCGGAATCCTGGTATGTGCTCACCCCCACGGCAAGCACGTAGAGCTTGGGCTTAATCTGGAACTCCTCCCTGGTCGCTATGCCTTTCCACAGCAGACGCACAGTGGCCGGTAGGCTGGCGGCGTGGCGGTTTTCGACAATAACCGAAACTTCACAGTCCCGAGCGGGAATAGGGACAGAGAGGTCCCCGCTCTCCTTGACGGATTTTCCCGCGCCCTCGGCGGAGACAGGCCGTCCGTCGACGAGGACCTTGACCGCGGTGATTGGCTCCCGGCTACGGGCCGTGTAGCGCAGGTTTATTGTCGGGTGGGATACCTCCGCTCGATCCACAGGTGTCACAATGGAAACAACAGGAGGGAGCTGCTCCCGAACCGACGCGGTGGCAAGAGGTTTCGCGCCACGCTCTTCATTGGCCAACCGGACGGCCTCCGTTTCGTCGAGTGTCTTAAGCACCTGATCAATAATGTCCGGCCGATAGTAGGTGGAGCGAAAACGGGAGGCGGGAAAGAAATCCGCGGCCTGATCCTTGCCGTTGTTCACATGCCACCCGATGAAATCCTCGCCGCCCGGGGATGCGTCGTAGTATCCCGAGGGAGTCCAGAGGACCCAGCGCTTGCGGTCAGGGTGGGGGAAAAATGCCAGGAGTTCCTTGCCGTCTGAGAGGCGGTACCATCGAATGGTCCCATCGGAGAGGGCTGCCACGGCGACATGGCCGTTGGTGTTCACTCCCCAAGCCGCGCCGGGCGTTCTGACCCTCCAAAGCCCCTTTCCTGAGGCGTCAAAGAGCCGGAGAAAGAAAACGGTTCCTAGAAGAAAGCCCGAGCGGTCTGGCTTGATGGCCAGGCTTTCACTGTTCTCGTTCTTCAAGGGGAGGGGATTACCCTTCAGCTTGGGGGACAGGGAACTCCTCCAGTCGCTCACGCCTAGGCCGTCGGTGATGGGCGCCTGAAAGGTGACGTTGGCCTTCAGGCTGGCCCAGAGGCTGGACGAGGCGTCAAAGAGCCGCCGATCAGTCACCGAAAAGATCGCGAGTGACTTGCCGAGCCGCTCGTATGCGAACTGGATCCCCGAACCGTCCGGGGAAAGGAGAAACCTTTCAAAATTGGCGGCGTAGATGGGGATAGCCTTGGGAGCCAAGACCGCAGGCTCATCCTTGTCACTGAGCAGTCCGAAGGATCCGTCACGGGAACAGTAGACAATGCCGCCCGCCTTAAGTGGAAGGATGTGGAAGAAGGGCAGATCAACATCCATGGGCAAGTCCTTGTATTGTCCCCGGCCCCCGTCGACCCACTTTCGGATCTGGCGGACTCCCTTCAACCGGTAGCCCCCTGCTGCGTAAAGGAAGCGGCCATCGGATGACCACGCCACTGTTCTGAGATCGATTTCCTGGCCCGCAACGAGCCCCGTCGTATCCGGCGAATAGGCATGGGTCAAAGTATTGTCCTTGACCTCCAGCACGTCTACCTTGGGGTTAAAGTAGAACCCCACGGCCAGACGGGTGCCATCGGGTGAGAAGGCCAAGCCAAATGGACGCTGCCCGCCGGGCGGACGGAGCTTGGACACTGGGGCAATCGGGCGGGGCGACGAGGCATCCTGGGCCGGCAAACCGGAGAGATCGTACAGACGGATGAATCCGTCCCAGCTCCCGGTGGCCAGCCGAGAGCCTGTGGGATCGCTCTCTGCCCATCTTACAATATCCCCGTAGTCTCTGTCCTCCGCTACCAACGCGTAATCCGGTAATCGGTATATCCTCATGCCTGCCGTGCTTGCTTTGCCCCCGGTCACGCCCATCGCGACCACTAGAAAACGCCCATCAGACGTGTATTCCAGGTGATGGACGTATCCGGGCAATCCTCCAAGACGACGGGTGAGGGCACCGGTGGTGGGGTCAAACAGGTACACGCAAGCATCAGCTTGTTGGAGAGAGCCGGTTCGGCCCCCGCACGCCACAGTCGCCGCGTCCGGGGACAGGGACACTGAGAAAATGTGCCCCTCCTCCCCCTCGCCCACAGGCGGCCGGAGGATGCGCAATAGTTCCCCGCGGCCCGAGATGTCCCAAATCCGGACAGTCTTGTCCTCGGAACCGGTTACGAGGATTCGGTTGGAGGGGTCGACGGCGATATCCCAAATGCCTGCGTTGTGCGTGCCGGCCTCTATCCGCAGGATGGGTTCGGTGGTCTGTGCACAAGCCGTCCAGATCCCTCCGTCTCCCAGGAGGAGGAGGAAGGCCAAACCGAGAAGCCGCACAAAATGGGTCTTCTTCATCGTGGGTCCTCCAAAAGAAGGCGAGTCCCGGCCCAACCGGAACCATGAACGGTCAAAGAAGGAACTGTTGATTTCTCCCCTGTCGATCTTCTTTGCAAGCACCACCACCCGGCAATCGGGCGCATTGGAAGGTTTGACCGCATATGCCCTTTTCAAAGTCGCAGTATAGGGAATTTAGGCTTGTGTGTCAATTTGTCAGGCGAAGGCAGCAGAAAGTCTGAAGTGTCCATGTAGGACACAGTATGTTTCGGCTCCGCTCTTGGCGCCTTCGGCTGGGGAACTCCGGTCGCCCTACGGGCTCCCTCCGTCCCCCAGCCGAGGACATCATACCATGTAGTGTAATTCAAACCCACTTTTGAGACATAAACTCAGAAACGGGGCGATGCTTGACGATTTTCTTGTTCCATCTGGTAATCGTTTGTTCTTGGGATGCGTCTTTCCCATTGATACACAACTCCGATTCCTGTATACTCCGAGTCTAAAAAAGGACGTCCTTATCACCTCACCAGAAAGAATACTTCTGGTCTTCCAATCACTTCATGGTATTTTATTCTGGGCTTGATTGGCTGGTTCATTGAATCAACGTTGTTTTCCGTTTGTCTGAAACCATTGACGTCGATCGAGCCATTCGTTTCGGGTTCTAGGATTTCGGCGAGGAATAGGGGGGATATTGATGCGCACACTTTCGATCATTTGCGCCGTGGCTTTCTCTGTTATTCACCTGTCATGCATGGTCAATGGTGCGAGTGCAGGCCAAATCGAGAAGAACCTGCGTATCACCGAAGTGGCAGTCACCTCATCTGTCAATCCGGGTCGAGGGGATAATATCGGACCGTTTTGGACCTTTGCCGATTTGCGGGCAACGGTATTGTCCCCATCAGCCAATGGTGAGAGCAAAGTCGGATGGCATGACATCAACGGGGACATCCACATCACCCCTCTGACCAGCGGCGACACCAGGAAAGCGCAGGATCTCGTCATCGGCCCCGGCCGATTGTACGACCTGGTTGCACATGATGATGGCTTTGCCATCCTTTTGATGCAGAACAACAGGATGTATATCGACAAATACAACGATGCAGGGGCACGATTATTCCGGACCGAACTCACCGATTCGGACGATCGCGTCGATTCCTGGCACGCCGGCAAACTGGTTTGGAATGGATTCCGCTATACTGCATATTTTGGCATCCATGGCACTGCGGGATTCACGGAAGGGCATGAAGGGGACAAACTCAAGTACATCGACGGCAACGGATCCATCGAGCCAGGCGGCTGGGAATGGGGTTGCAGTCACAGCATGGATGTTCGAATCCTGTATGCAGACAGCGAGGCCATGCCATTATGCATCTCCGATTGCTATCCGGGTAAAGGCCTTTATCTGAAAAACAACTATTTGATCTCTGCAGCTGACGGGGACTGCGCCGGGACCACCAAAGCCCGGTTCGGTGAGATGGTGGTATTCACCGACTATCTGGCACTGGTCTATCTTTCCATCGATGGACGGTCGAATTGGGATGTCATCTTCAACTCGTTTAGCAAAGCATCCCCATATGGTGTCAGGACTGAAAGGGTCGTCGCCAACACAACGGCCAATGAAATCAACCCCAAAATCATTCCGTACGGTTCCGGCAGGCTTCTTGTTTCCTGGGAAACCGAGGGGAGCACACGAACCTTTTCCCTGGTCGATATCGACGGGAACTTCAAGACACAAGCTGAGCAGATCAATGTTAAGGCCGGGCCGGTGGATGATTTTCGGTCATTTCCCAACGGAGATGTAGGATGGGCCTATGCGTGGGACAGTATGAACTCTCTCAAAGTCATGCGTATTGTCTCCCGTCCCGCATCGACAATTGTGCCGACTCTGATGCTGTTAACGGAATAGCCCCATGGTTGGGCGATACTCCATGCAGGTCATCCGAGGCCAAAAAGCAGCAACGGGGAAATGAGCCATCCGTCAGTGTGATACGCCGAAAGGAGGGGGCGGCATTGGCTAGAGAACGAAGTTCTTATCTCGAAACCTTGAGATATGGACATTCCCGTTCTTTAAATCTCCTAACAACCCTACTCTCCAGCTCCAGGAAAGCCTCCCGATTCCTGTCGTCCTCGAAGATAGGCATCCTGGAACAGCTTCTGGAGGTCACGTGATGAATGGTCTAGGAGACTCTGTGAGAAGTTGCCTAACCAAAGCTGACTGAGTCCACCTAACAGCCGCGTCCCAAATCCACCGCCTAAAGTTCTTTACTCCTCTGGTCAAAGTGAAGTTTCGTTCGGGCGAGTATCTCTCCTGCCATTTTTTGCTCATTTGGGACAATATGTGGCAATTCTCATATTTAGCTGTGGACGTGGCTATGCTAATCGTTTGAAATTTCTCCTAATATCAATAATACCTCAAATTGGCAGGCATCTTGCTTTAGTACATACGAGAAAGGGATCGGGTTGGCCTCGACCATTTATTCCGGGGTAACTGACAATCCTAGGGCAAGCAGAGCCACGGCGGCTGGCCATCCTGAATAACTGAGCAGATACTTTGGGGAGAAGGCTACACAACCCCGAGTCCCGTTACAAAGGAAGCCCAATAAATGCAAGAAGAGAAGGCAAAGAACCAACCGCTTCCAGTCGGTTCCACAGATTCGACTTTCCTATGTAGGAGCTTTAGGAGGATGACATGAAAGGAAAATTTTTGAACAACCTAATTGGTGTAGCCATCTGCCTGACCATCCTGTTTCCTGCACTTGCTCTTGGCGGTCCCAAGGGAAAGGCTGGGCCACCTTCACATGCACCGGCCCACGGCCCTTGGGAGTTACCTATGCATCGAAATGGATTTTGATAAACCTTACCTAAAGAATTGATTCGTTAGATCAACTACCCATCGGGAGAGAAAACCATGGTTGATTCGATGAAAAAGCGTGAACTTCTGCGGCTGAGCGCAAGGTGGCCCGTGGCGATAAAAACGGAAAGTGGGGAGGCGGATGGGGAGACGAGGAATATCACCGGTGAAGGAGTGTTTCTGTATTGCTCAGAAAGGCTCCGTGAAGGAGCAGTCTATCGTATGACGATCAAGCTTCCTGAGAAACCACTGGAGGTGACAGGCAAGTTGACTTGGTCCAATTTAGACAGTTTCACATCTTGGAATTTCAATCCCGCAATGGGCTTTTACTTTATAAGGATTGATGAGGATAAAGACCGACAGAGTCTTAGAGAAGCAATTGCCGCTCAGTGTGAAAAGCCTCTACGCCTGCGACGCGAAGCCGATCGCCATACAGATTCACTTCTCTCCAGTGAAGCGCAGGCAATAGACCCTTTTGACGGAATCGCCCTGAATACGCAACTCCCTCGGAATAAAGAACTTCATAGTTGAACTTAGTATTGAGGGCACTCTCCCCGCCCTTCATTCCGGTATTGGACTACCAAAACATTCTGAAGCGCAGAAAGTTCCTGTACCGGTGGGCTATGGATCGGCGGAATTGCGGGACGGCTGCAAAAGCAAAAACGATCCCTCTATTCATAAAATCCAACGTTTAACCTCGAACTCCTCATACACAGATTTTGACCCAATTGGACATTCGCCCCAAGGCAGGCGTGGTGGTTCACTTGGAAATCGTTGACTGCCCTTTCCCTGGTCAGCCAATAGACTGGTGGTGCTAAACGCTGATCAGAAGTGCCACCGGTCCGCTTTTCTATTAACGACACGAAACCTGAAACTCGCACTGAGGGTTCCACATTCTGCTATTACGAAGAGGGCGAATGCAATGAACGAAGTCCTACTATGCCAGAAGAATAGTTCAACGCATGACGCCTTTGGTGGGATTGCAGAATGTCTCCTACCATGGGAATGAACTTCGGCGGGCTAGGATTTGAAGTATACTGGCTCGATTCAGTCGTGAGGATCTTAAGGATAGCAAGAGGCCTAATGGCGGGGCTCTTTGTTGTCCATATCTATCTGGCCAATCCTGGCAAAATGCCAGGGTCAACTGTAGAATTATGACAGGCGCTTTTTGAAGGTTTTGCCTGGCAGAGATCAGGGGTGGAAAGGGGAGTGACTTCTGGGTACCCTGCGAAGAAAGTCGGCTGGAACTGCGAAACCTGGTTTAGGCCAGCACTTTGAGCATGAGGGGGATGGCCACGAAGGTGCCGAGGGAGGCGCCGAGATTGGTGAACACAACGACGAGAAGAATCCTGGTGATCTTGTTTCGCCAGAATCCTTTGAAGGAAGAGATGTCATCAAGGAGACTCTCAAAATCCTTTACCTTGGGTTTGGCAATGGCTGCTTCCACAAGTCCGGACACCCAGCCTGCAGCAATCAGGGGGTGAAGCGTGGTGAAGGGAGCTGCAGCCGCAGCGGAGAGAATGGTGAGGGGGTGGCCTAAAGCCACGGCTGCACCCAGTGCCGCAAGCACTGCGGTCGCCAGGGTCCACCACTTCACCATCTCGGCCGTAGCCACCATTCCTGAATAAAAGAATCCGAAGAGAATCAGGCCGACGATAAACACCGGGATTCCCCATCCCAGGATCTTATGGAGTTTGCCCTTGGGAGGGAGTTGTTCCAGCGCTGCCAAATCCACCTCCTGGTTCCAGGAACTCAGAATCCCCGGAACATGCCCTGCTCCGACCACGGCCACGATCCTGTTCCCCGGCGCACGGCGGATCTTGGTGCTGAGATATTGGTCTCTTTCGTCGATCAGAATTCTCCTCACCTCCGGAAGAACCTCTCCTATTTCAGAAAGAAGCGCATCCAGCACGTCCTTCTTTTTCATCTCCTCGATCTGCTCCTGCGTGATCTCATCCACCTCCCACACAGAGGACAAGACCTCCGTCAGGAGCTTCACCTTTTTCCAGAAACTCATGAGGCGCCAGGTTCGAGACAGCGTGATCCGGATGTCCCTGTCTGCCAGATGGACGACTGCACCTGCTGCTTCGGCAGATCGAATGGCCTGAAGGATTTCCTCGCCTGGCCTGATTCCGAGCTTCTGGCCGATCTTTCTTTGAAAGCTTGCAAGGAGAAGGTTGGAGAGGAGGAGAAAAGCTTTCTTTTCCTTGATGACCTTGAGGAGATCGGTGTTCTCCCACTTTTTTTTCTGGGTGAGAGAATCGTAGCGGGACTGGCAAAGCTCCACGCAGACCGTGTCCGGTTTCGTCTCTTCAATCACCTGGCTGACCAGGTCGGCGCTCTCCTTGGACACGTGGGCGGTTCCGACCAGAGTGATTTCTTTTCCTTCGAATGTGAGAGGATGCACGTTAGCATGATCGATCATGATAGAGTTAGGTTTCCTTTATTTCACCGGTGAATTTCAGCAATTGCCTTCTGTAGTACTCCACGTTTTCCCTTGCAAGGTCTACGGCTTCTTTGATCGTCTCAACGGCCTCGGGAGCAAAACCGTTGGCATAGAGCGCCTCCGCCAGTGTATCAAGAAACACGGGCGACCTTTCGAGAGCCACAGCTTTCTGAGCAAGAGCTAGCGCCCGTTTCTTATCCCGCAACTCCGCCTCGTTTGCAGTCACCAGAATCCACGCCAGATTGTTCAGGGCAATCGGCTGGTTGCCATCAAGGCTCAGAACCCGTTCATAAAGCTTGATGGTCTCCCGGAGATCTCCTCTCTTGTGGTAGAACATGGCCAGACGCTGAAGGAGAAGAACATCATCGGGATTTTTCACCAGGTGTGCATAGATGGCCTTTTCTTCCCACTCGTTAAAGAGCTTTTCCTTGATCGGGCTGAAATTCAGGAAATAACCGAGGCCAATCATGCCGACAAGATAAAGGGTAAAAGAAAGACTGACGAACCGATTGTGCTTCCTGATCAAGCCGGGGTCGCGGAGAGACTTCCAGAGGTAATCCACTCTTCGCCCGATGCTGAAATGGTGCCAGCTCGGCAAGATCCCGGATCTTCCCGCTGAGGATAGCAATCTTCTCCAGAGAACTGATGGTTTGCCTGGGGCTTCCCATGGTGAGAGCGGAATAAAGGTCCGCCTGCCGCTCGAAGTGGCGCATGAAAAAACCCATCACATAGCGGAAATAGACGACCATGACGACCAGGATCGGGAGAGCCAGCAAAAAGTACAAGAAGCTTGCGTCCGCGGAAGCGCCGGTCCCGACGATTCTCATCAGGAAAGGTTGGGTCGAAAGAAGGACGGCAAAGAAATCCCAGAGGCCTGTCGAAACCACCGCAAAACCGATGAAGAAAACAAGGTAGAAAAAGAAATGGCGGTACCTGGCATGGCCCATTTCATGGGCCACCACGGCTTTCAGTTCTTCTATGGAAAGGATATCCATGAGGGCATCGGTGATCAAAATGTACCTGAAGCGGGGCACCATTCCCATGATCCCTGCCGTCATGATCCGGCCTTCAAAGATTGGCCACCGCAGGAGTTCCTGGTACTTGAAACGCTTTTCCTGAAGAAAGCCCTTCAAGGCGGCCACTTTTTCCGACGGCAAAAAGGGCTTGCAGGACCACCAGGTCCGGATCAGGCCGGGCATGAAGATCATGAGAATGAAAAGGAAAAGGGAAAAGAAGAGGACCTCTCCCCCAGGTCTGCTCATGAAGGTGTGCAAGCTCGTCCATGAGCTGAGAAAGATCAGGTCATAGATCAAGGAGAGCATCACCCACGGAAACAGGATGGGCACATTGAGTTTTAAGTTGGAGACAATGAAGGACCGCCGGGAGATCCCTGTCTGAAAAGCACGTACATAGGCGGGAAAAGCAAAATACCAGATGGTCACCTGATACGCCACAAACACCAGGACCGCCAAGATGCCCTGCAGTACGGAAAACGCTCGGATCCCCGGGATCAGCTGAAGCCAGATCTTAATGTGGAAAAAATGGACATCGAGGGCGAAAAGAAAGATTGCCAGCACGGAGAGGCGGAACACGAAGGCATAATACTGTTCCGCAGGGAAAGCGGTCTCTCTTTCGGGCTTGACGAGATGATGAAGGAGGCGCTGAAATCCCCACCGGCAGTAAGCGGAAAAGATCACCCAGGTGATGACCAGCATGCTTACCGTGTACAAAAGGGAATCCTCGGGAGCACCTCTCTGCTGGCTGATGCTCAGGATGAGGAGAACAATGATGAAGTAGATGACGTTGTTAAACATGCTGCTTGTGTCCTGCCGGGCAATCTGCCTGGCTCACCACGGGTACACCGAGGACACAGCGCACCGTAGCCGCAACTAAATCAAAAGCACGAAACTCGAAATCCGAAACAAATTCGAATGACCAAAATTCAAATGCTCTAAACAAAAAAAACCCCGATCCCGAAAAACTTAACAGCGGTTGAAAAAAATCACGTGTTCGTGAAGCAAGGGTTTTCAGATGACCCCAAAAAGATCTTTTTCTTTGCGCTCTTTGCGTCTCTGCGGTGAATCCATCAGGCGGCCGAATCGGTTTGAGACGTCGCGAATTCCAGTTTTCCTCCTCCAGGAGGCATGGAAGGATCGGCATGGAGAAGGATGGTCACCCCGTAGCGCTTCTCAATGTCAGCCAGTTCCTTTCTCTTCCTGTTCTGGAGGTATCCGGCCACATCCACTGGAAGGGTCCCTTCTACCTTGCTCACATCCCCCTTTGAGACGCCCATCAGAATTCGGCGAAGATAGGAAACCGCTGCAGACTCCACGGAAATCACTATTCCCCGGCCGTCGCAAACACGGCAGGTCTGATAGCTCTTGGATTCAATGGAGGGTCTCAACCTCTGGCGGGAGAGTTCCATAAGGCCGAACCTGGAAATATGGGAGGTATCCACCTTAGCCCGGTCTTTTTTCAGTTCCTCCCGGAGCACCTTTTCCACTTCTCTCAAGTGCTTGGATTCTCTCATGTCAATGAAATCGATGACGATCAACCCGCCTAGGTCCCTCAATCTCAACTGCCTTGTGATCTCCCTCGCCGCCTCCAGGTTTGTACTGAAGATCATGGTCTCGCCGTCGCTTCCCACCTTTCCGCGACCGGAGTTCACATCGATGGAGATCAGCGCCTCCGTCGGGCTGAGCACAATCGACCCCCCGGACTTCAAAAAAACTTTATTGCCGTAAATGCTCTCGATCTGTTTTTCGATCTCGTACTGATCAAAGAGGGGCCGCGTGTCCTCATAAAGTTTCACTCTTTCCTGATCCCTGGGCGAAATGATCTTCATGTACTCCTGGATCTTCGCGTAGGTCTCCCGGTCGTCGACCAGGATCTCGGCAATGTCGCTGTTGTAAGAGTCCCGGAGCGTGCGGAAACAGAGATCCTGCTCCTTGTGGATGAGAGAGAGAGCCGGGGCCTCCGGCACCCTGTCCCGGATAGTCTTCCACATTCTCACCAGCCGATTCAGATCCTTGGAGAGTTCCCGCTTGTTTTGGCCCGCAGCCACGGTCCGGACGATGTAGCCGAGATCTTCCGGGAGCTTGAGCTGGATCATGATGGATTTGAGCTTCTCCCGCTCTTCCTCGTTCTCGATCTTTCTTGAAACGCCGTTGATCGTGCGGCCGGGGGTCAGGACGATGTATCGACCTGCGAGGGAGATATAGGTGGTGAGCTGGTCCCCTTTGTGGCCCGGCATTTCCTTGGTCACCTGAACCAGGACTTCCTGACCCTTTTTCAGGGCTTTTTCAATGGGCGGATAATTCTGGTCCCTCCAGGAGGCGAGATCGATCTGGTAGTACTCGGGGTGAATGTCCGTCATCGCGAGGAATCCATTGCGGTCGGAACCGAAGTCGACAAAACACGCCTGAAGCTTTGGTTCGACCCGTTCCACCACCGCTTTATAGATGTTTCCCGCCTTCTGCTCAGCCGTGGAAGTTTCAATCTGGAACGCATCCAGCCTTCCATCCTTTAGAAAAGCGACCCTGTACTCTTCAGGGTCAACGGCATTGATCAGCATTTTTGTCTTCATGAGCTTCCATTTCTTGCATGGCGTTTGAAGTGCTGTTGCGCTTGGTACATAAATGTCCGGATCGCCGCCTCCCGGCCCGGCTGAAAGGAGCCATCATAAGGCGTGTCGAGGTAAGGAACTTTCTTTTGATTCATGATGGGCCGCATGATGGAGGACGTGATGGTGCTGGGCATGCAGGTGAAGGGATACACATTGACCACCCCATTGTAGCCCTGGTGGACATACTCGAGGATTCCCGGAATGCTGAGGCAGGCCTCGGTTCCCACGTCAAAGGAATAGATTTTTTCTTTCCCGAGGATCTTGTCCAGGTGATGGACCCTATGATCCTGAGCCAGATCCAGAATCGGCTTCACCCGCTTGTAGACCTGATCCTGCCGGTAATGCTGGTACGAAAGGTCCACGCCGTAGGAGAGGATCTTCTTGAGGTACACCCTGATCCTGCTCACCCGAAGTTGCTTGAGGCTCAGGCGAAGGCCTATCTTTGCCTCTCTCATCCGGTCATAGGTGGTGTAGTTGACCCACTCTGCAATGGACGCGTTGACGACCTCGGCTCCGTGTTTTTCAAGCAACCGGATCACATCCTGATTGGCCTGGACATGGGTTCTCAGGTAGATTTCGCCCACGATCCCGATAAGGGGTTTCTGCGGAATGCCGGGGTCGATGAGCTTTTTTCCTTCCTGAATGATTTCTGCCAGCTTGTCGAGAATCCCCTCAAAGTCCTTTACGGCTCCGCGCTGCTCAAACACACCGGCCAGGACGTGCGTGGCTCTTTCAATGAATTCGTCCGCCATTCCCTTTTGCTTCTCATAGGGCCTTACCCTCCAGAGCAGCCTGTCGAGCACGTCCGACACGACCACGGAGAAATACCCGACCTTTCGGAACTCTTTAGTCTGCTCCTGGTCGAACATTCCGTCGAGGGCATAGGAATTCTTGGAGGTGAGGGATCCGATTTTGAGGCTCTCCAGTTCGGGAAAGGAGTCGAGCACGATGCGCTGGTACTTGTTGTACATCCCGAAACGACAGGGACCTTCTGCCTCGGGCATGAAGTAAATGTAGCGGTCCGGATCAAAGTCCTTGCCCAGCCTCTCCTTCTCTTTGTTGAGAAAAAGGAGAATATCGCCCGTCGTCACCTGGCATGGGAAACACTCCTTACCGGAGGTGAATGCTTTTCCAAGATCCAGGCCTTCGTGCGTGTCCATGAGCACGGCGTTGACGCCGAAGCTCCTGAAGGCCCCTGCCAGGAGGTGCCCTCCGATCCGGTTCATCTGAGGAATGAGAAACGTTTTGCCTTTCAGTCTGAAGGGGCCGACGTTTTCCGAGAGGGAATGAAAGGTCTGCCGGGTTTCTGCTTCCATAGTCGCCTCAGTTGGACACTTTCAAATAGACAAAGGAATCGTTTCCAAGCTTCTGCATGGTGTTCTCGATCACGTTCCGGAAGGCTTCGAGGCGAGTCATCACCCCGGCCACTGCGCTGTGCTCATCGAGTTCGAGAATGAGATAGGGTTTCTCCTGCATGATGTACTTGTAAAAGTGCTCAATAAAGGAATCCGCGCCGCAGCTGAAATTGGTGATGTGGAGCCCGAAGAAATTGGGCCGGCTCCTGACAAACTTCGCAGCCCTCAGGATTTGTGCGCCAATACCCCAGTACATGTTCGGGAAGTCGCTCAGGTCAACGGAAGAGACATCAATGAAATCCATGGGCATGGCCGCCATCCCGATCTTGGCCAGGTTCTGCCCCATTCTCAAATTCAGTCTTTCGTCGTGAAGATTGTAAGGTCTGCCGGTGACCACCACCATGGGCTCTGAGGGGTCATGGGCTTCCAGGACCTCTTTCCCCTTTCGGAGCAGATCCTGCGCAAATTGACTCTGCCTCTCCAAGCCAACCTCCAGGGCTTTCTTGATCTGGCGCTTGCTTCGTCCGATTTTGCCGGCCATCTGCTCCGTCAACTCCAAGGCGAGCGTGGAAAGGTCGTACTTGAGATGGATGACCGGATTCAGGACTGCCTCCATTTCAAGACCTAGAGCCGCCCGCACCATGTATTGATTCGCCTGCACCAGGGGACAAAAGAACCCTCTTTCCCGATCGGTCGGTGTCGGCATGGTCACGATGCTGGGAAGGAAGAGAAATCGCGTCTTCCCCATGAGTTCTTTCACATGGCCGTGCGACACCTTGACCGGATAGCAGGTCTCTGCCGTCATGGATTCAATGCCGGAACTCGAAATCTGGCTGTTGGTGGAAGGCGTCAGGACAAGACGATACCCGAGCCGGTCAAAAAAGTGAGCCCACATCACGCCGGTCTGGAGCGTGTACAGGGACCTCTGCATCCCCACGGTGGGCCGCCCCTCCACCTCCATCAACGGCTTTCCTTTGAGTTCTTCAAAAACGCCCGACAGGGCGGAGGCCCACATCTCTTCACGAACCTTGAAAAGGTTTTCCTGCTTCTTTCCCTTGCTCCGGATCACTTCATACCGGCCGCACTCCCCTCCCCACACGCTCTTGCGGCCGTCAAAATCGTAGATTTTGAGCTTGCACTGGTTGTGACAGTTAAGATCCGCGCTGCACACCTTCTCCGCATAATCCATCCGGTCCTCGATCGCACTGGCCAGTCCACGGAAAGTGCTCTTCTCTCTTTTCTCCATGGCGATTTTTTCCTGGAGACACACGGCCGCCCCAAAGGCGCCGAGGACTTCCCTGTGCTTCGGGACGATAAGACCCCGGCCCAGGACATCTTCAAACGCGGCCACCACGCCCTTGTTAAGGGACGGCCCGCCCAGGAACATGACCCTCTGGCCGATCTTTCTTTTTCCCACAACCCGGTTGAGGTAATTGTGGACAATGGCGTAACAAAGACCGCCGATGAGGTCCTCTCTGGGCACGCCTTTCTGCTGGTAGGACACCAGATCCGACTCCATGAAAACCGTGCAGCGCTCGGCCAGTTTCACGGGCCCGTCTGAGGACAGTGCGATTTCCTGAAACTCGCCCACGATGTTGATTCCATGCTTGTTGGCCAGCTCATGGAGAAAGCTTCCCGTGCCGGCGGCGCAGACCTTGTTCATGTCGAAGTCCAGGGGGTTTGAATGAGTGATGGAAATATATTTGGAATCCTGGCCCCCGATTTCAAAAATCGTGTCAATGGTGCGATCAATCTCCACAGCTCCGCGGGCATGAGCCGTGATCTCGTCAATGATCAAATCCGCGTTCAGAAAGTCGCCCACCACATTCCTTCCTGACCCGGTGGTCGCGACTCCCAGGATCTCGACACGGTCTCCCTGGAGATCGGAGATCCTTTTCAAAAGCTTCTGGGTCACCTCAATGGGTTTCCCCTGAGTGTGGACATAGTGCTTGTCAATGATTTGCCGGTCTTCCGTGACCACGGCATACTTCGTTGTGGTGGAGCCTATGTCGATTCCCAGATAAACAGGCATCTTTCTGTTGAAGACCACCCCGGGCAAGTCGTTGTCCTCTGGGAAGCGGGTCTCCCTGATTTCGAGCTTCGGCGCGGTGGGAAGTTTCTCTTGATCCGCACTTTCTCCACTTTCCAGAGCTTTCAGGTTCAGCCGATTTCTGATCCCCAGCTCCAGCGCATGGAGGGCGACACCGAGCGCTCCCACGGACGTGTTGTGGGGCGGCACCAGCAGTTCCGGGAAATAAGCCCTGAAGGCCCTCACCTGCAGCTCATTGAGCGAAAGGCCGCCGATAAAAAGGATAGGATTTTCCAGGATGCGGTTGGAAACGATGGTGCTCATGTAGTTCCTGGCATTTCCCACGTGAAGGCCGTAGATGATGTCTTCCAGCCTCTCTCCCTTGTTTTGAAGGTGAATCATGTCCGACTTGGTGAACACCGTGCACCGGCAGGCCACATTGGCCGGTTTTGCACTCCGGAGGCCGAGGGTGATGAAGTCCGTCAAAATCCGGTCGATCTGATTCTTGGAGCCGTCCTTTTCAGAAGAGTAGATCGAGGTGGCCAGTCTCTGGGCCTGCTGATCAATGAAAGAACCTGTGCCGGATGCGCAGGGACCGTTGGTGTTGAAGTATTCCAGTTCCCATCCCTTTGGATCGTGATGGATTTGGAAAAGCGCCGTGTCCTGGCCTCCCATGCTGATGATCGCTCCCGCATCCGGTCTCAAAAACAGGGTGCCGAGCACCTGGCTGATGGTTTCGAACTCGTAGAAACCCCCTGCCCTCTCGCTGATCTTCTGCCCGTGATTTCCTGTGAAGGCAAAAGCCAGGATGTTCTCCTGACCCAGCCTCCTCTGAACATCCTGAATCAGAAAAAGCGCTTCTTCCTCCACCCGGCCCATGTGCCGTTTGTAGGGAGCCTCGTAAATGATCTTTTTGTCCTGGTTGATGACGATCGCGTTGAGACTTACCGATCCTGCATCGATTCCCACATAGGTGCTGTCGCTCTGCATCTTTCTTTCCATTCCGCTTCTAACCTGTGTAGTAGTCTTTTCCGATATGGGTTTGTCTGCGTAGATCCCCTTTGTTCACCAGAGCCTTCACCGTCTCGTCCGCCTCACGGAGAGGAGCGCCCAGCGCGCCGGCCACATCCTCGACCGTGACGGGCCTTCTCCTGGCCATTTCGAGGACTGCAGCGGATAAAGGCACTTGAAGGTGCTGCTTTTCCTTAATCGGTGCCGTGGCGACGATCTCTGCGCACTCACCGAAGACACTCTTTATATCCTCCAGCTTTTTTCTGTCAAGAGGGATAGCCTTTGGGTCGGCAGGCGGCCTCACCACCGTGTTCAGCTGGACCCTGTCCGGAGCGATTTCCAGAATCATCCGTTTCAGGGCTTCGATTTCCTCCTCACCCTCATTGAACCCGGCCAGAAGCATGACCTCAATGAAAAGCTGTCCCCTGTAACTTTTTCTGAGACTTTTCAGACCCTCGATGATCCCGGTCAGACTCAGGTTGTCGTGGGGTTGATGGATCGCCCTGAAAGTCTCCTCTCTCACGGTGGAGAGAGTCGGCATGACCATGTCCGCTTTCAGCAGCCGTTCCCTGACCTCGGGGCGGTATAGAAGGGATCCATTGGTCAGCACAGCCACTCTCGCGCCGGTCTTCTCTTTGACATAAGCAATGGCTCGATCGATTTCGACATGAAGGGTCGGCTCACCCGAGCCTGAGAAGGTCACGTAATCCGGCGTGATCTTGGCTAGAGTCTCCTCGAGTTCAGCAATAACCGCCTCCATAGGAACATAGGCCTTCGGCTCAATGGTCTTGCATGTGGTCTTCCCGATCTGACAGTACAGGCAATCGTAGGAACAGGTCTTGGGAGGGATCAAATCCACCCCGAGAGAAAGCCCTAGTCGTCTGGATGGCACGGGACCGAAAATGTATTTCACGAGATGCCTCGACTTTTATTCTAATGATCGAATATATACACGCTCAGAGCATGTTGCCAGTTATCCTTAAAAGTTTGGAGTAATGGAGTAGTGGAGTAGTGGAGTAATGGTTTAAACCCAACACTCCATCACTCCAACACTCCATTCTTTTTATTCTGTATTCTGTCTACTGTATTCTGTATTCTCTATTCTGTATTCTCTCTTTCAATGCGCTTCATCCCAGTTTCTTCCTGTTTTGATGTCCACTTTGAGAGGCACATCCAGACGGTGCACCCCTTCCATTTCTTCTTTGACCAGGCCGCTGACTTGGGGGACTTCCTCTTCCAAAACCTCGAAGAGGAGTTCGTCATGGACCTGGAGAAGCAGTTTGGTCTTGAGTCTTTCTCTTCTCAGCCTTTCATGAATGTGGATCATCGCCTTTTTGATCAGGTCCGCTGCGGTTCCCTGGATGGGCGTGTTGATGGCCATGCGCTCCGCTTCAGCCCGAATCATCCTGTTCCTGTGCTCGATGTCCGGGAGATATCGTCTGCGCTGGAAAAGGGTCGTCACGTAACCTCTTTCCCGGGCCGAAGCAACAGTCGTCTCTCTGTAGCGCGCCACCCCTTCATATCGGCTGTAGTAGGCAGCGATGTAGTCCTTTGCCGTCGAAAAATCGATCCCCAGTTGCTCACTCAAGGTCTGGGGTCCCATCCCGTAGATAATGCCGAAATTGATGGCCTTGGCGATTCGCCTCATGTCAGGGGTGACTTTGTCCTTTTCGACACCCAGAACCTCGGAGGCTGTTCTGGCGTGGATGTCCTCCTCCTTTCTGAAGGCCTCCATAAATGCGGGATCCCCCGAGTAGTGGGCAAACACTCTCAGCTCAATCTGACTGTAGTCGGCGGACAAAAACACATGCCCTTCATCGGCCATAAAACCTTTCCGAATCTCTCTTCCCTCTTCGCCGCGAGCAGGAATGTTCTGCAGATTCGGATTGCTGCTGCTCAGACGGCCCGTTGCGGTCACCGCCTGGTTGAAGGAGGTATGAATTCTTCCCGTCGATGGATGGACCAGGCCGACCAGAGCATCCAGATAAGTGGATTTCAATTTGGACAGGCTCCGGTACCTGAGAAGAAGCCCGGGAATCTTGTAGGGGAGCGATGCCAGCCTTGTGAGAACTTTCACGTCCGTGGAATACGCTTTGGTCTTCCATGTCTTCTTCTGGGTCGGAAGCCGGAGCTTCTCAAAGAGAACATACCCGAGCTGCTGGGGGGAGTTGATGTTGAACTCCATCCCCGCCTCTTCATAGATCTGCCGTTCAATACTTTGGAGTTCCTCTCCGTATTTCTGAGACTGGGCCTTGAAAAAGGGGATGTCGATTCGGATCCCTTCCCATTCCATGTCCATCAGAACCGGGACGAGCTTCATTTCCAGGTTGTAGAAAAGGTCGTCATTCTTGTCAGAGACGAGTTGTTTCTCCATGAGGCGCTTCAACCTCCACGTCACCTCAGCCTTCTCGCAGGAGTATTCCATGGCCCTTGTCACGTCCACTGCAGAAAAAGCGGCCGGGCCCTTGCTCTTTCCCACGACCTCCCCATAAGAGACGACTTTGGTGCCGAGGTGCTGTTGAACCAGGGTGTCCAGATCGTGCTGCTTGAGCCCCGGATTGAGGACATAAGAGGCAATCATCGTGTCAAAATGAATCCCCTTGAGATGGGCCTTGCGACGGCGCAGCGCCAGAGCATCCGCCTTGATATTCTGCCCCACTTTCGCAATGGAGTCGTCTTCCAGGACAGGCTTGAGGATTCCGAGCACCGGAGGAAACCCGAGTTGTTGGGGAACTCCCAGATAGGAATGGCCCAAAGGCACATAGGCCGCCTTCCCTTCCTCCCACGAAAAGGACATGCCCACCACCTCCGCCCTCAAAGGGTCTTCAGCCGTGGTCTCCAATCGCAAGGAGACCCATCCGTGGTGTCTGATCCTGTCCGCCAGAACACGGAGATCTCCTTCAGAAAGGCACAAGCTGAAATCCTTTTTTCCGGTATCCTCTGGCAGGGCAAACTGGTCCCAGAGATCCCTGAATTCAAGCTCCCGAAAAATCTCGCCGAGTTTCTTCTGATCTGCAGCAGCGATCCTGAGGTCCTCAAGGTGCTCGTCCAAAGGCACGTGGAGATCCAGGGTCACCAGTCTTTTGCTGAGGATGGCATCGTCCCGGGCCTGCGCCAGGTTCTCCTTGAGTTTGGCTTTCTTGATTTCCTGTGCCCTTTCCAGGACCTTTTCCAGACTCCCGAACTGCTTCACCAGGTCGATCGCCGTTTTCTCGCCCACGCCTGGGACACCAGGAATGTTGTCCGAACTGTCCCCTGAGAGACCCATGACATCGATAATCTGTTCCGGCTGCAGTCCGTACTCTTCTTTGAAACGGTCGTAAGTCGTGAGCCTATCCTTCATCGTATCCCAGAGCGTGACCGAGGGAGAGACGATCTGCCTGAAATCCTTGTCCCCGGTCACCACGATGATCTTGTAGCCCTGCTCCTCGCCCCTTCTCGCCAGGGTGCCGATGATGTCATCCGCCTCATAGCCTTCTTTTTCAATCATCGCGAGACCCAGCCCCTCCACGATGGCACGGATATAGGGGAACTGAGCAATCAGTTCCTCAGGCGCAGGGGGTCTCGTTGCTTTGTACCCTTCATAGAGCGCATGCCTGAACGTAGGGCCTTTCGCATCAAAGACAACGGCCATGTAAGAGGGTTTTGTGTCCCGGAGGAGTTTGAGGAGCATTCTGGAAAACCCGAAGATGGCGTTCGTTGGAAGACCTCTGGAGCTTGAGAGGTTTCTCACCGCATGAAAGGCTCGATGGATGTAAGAGCTCCCATCCACCAGGTAAAGGACTTTTTCTTCTTGGATCATGGTTCCTTCAACCTCTTGGGTCATGAAAGAGAAAAGACGCGCAGGCAGGCTTCTTCTGGCGGTAAGGATGCGGCTGGCTGGATTCGAGGTGCCCTTGGCAAGGTCTCCTTAACCGACTCGACCCTCGTTCAGGAAATCGGCCAGATCCTGATCGGCTTCACGAAAGGTCAGCTTGGCCAGAGGGGGTGCGGCCCATCTTGGTCTCAACTCAGGCAGGACCATTCTCTTGCCCTTGGGCCGTCTTTTGCCGACAGCCGCCGGACAGGTGCTGGAGGTGAACCCGATCCTTGCCCCCTCTTGATCATAAATGATTTCATTAATAAACCAGCCGAGGTGGCGACCGTTGATGCCGTAAAGGTGATCCTCTTCATAGAGGTAAGCGACCGGATGACCGTCCCAGAGAAAGATGGCTCCGTGATAGTCCGTGGCGATGTAGGCCACCGTGTCCCCTTTTTTGTCGTACAGAGTCTTTTCCATGTGACGAACGCTCTCCTGGAACTCTTACCCCGGAGCCGCTCAGTTTCAGTAAGGAGTAGGCAGTAAGCAGTAGGCAGTAGTTCTTGCTGCATACTCCCTACTTCATACTGCTTACTCATTGTTGCCTCCTCCGGGGAAGTTTTAGGGGCAAGGAGGCGGTTGGCGGGATGAGTCCATTTCCGGTTGCGGACTCGCCAGAGACCACACCCCCCAGCCTCGGGCTCAAACAGTCTTTAGTTGCAGCCAACGACCTGCACTTTAATAAAAGTTTCAAACACACTTTACCAGGGATCGCGAGGCAAAACAATAGAAAATTCCATCACCTCGCGTACTCCACCGCCCTGGTCTCCCGGATCACCGTGACTTTGATCTGCCCGGGATAGGTCAACTCCTTTTCAATTTTCTTAGCAATGTCGCGACAGAGAACGAAAGACTGATCATCCCCCACAATTTTCCCCTCCACCATGATTCGGATTTCACGACCTGCCTGGATCGCGTAGGACTTGGTCACTCCCTCGAAGGAGGTGGCAATCTTCTCCAGATCTTCCAGCCTCTTCACGTAGGATTCCAGCATCTCCTGCCGCGCACCCGGCCTGGCCCCGGACAACATGTCCGCTGCTTGAACCAGCACGGCAAGCACCGACTCCGGCGGCATCTCTTCATGATGGGCCGCAATCGCGTGAATCACCTGGGGGGCTTCGTTATATTTCTTCGCGAGTTCCGCACCGATCAGGGCATGAGGGCCTTCGACTTCGTGGTCCACCGCCTTTCCGATATCGTGGAGCAAGCCCGCTCTCTTGGCCTGCTTGACATTCAGGCCGAGTTCAGAGGCCATGACCCCGCAGAGGAATCCCACCTCTATGGAATGAAGAAAGACGTTCTGGGCAAAACTGGTCCGATACTTGAGCCTGCCCACCAGTTTGATGATTTCCGGGTCCATCCCGTGGACTCCCATGTCAAAGGCCGCCTGCTCGCCCGATTCTTTGATGCCCGCCTCGATCTCCTTGTTCACCTTATCCACCATCTCCTCGATGCGAGCAGGGTGGATTCTACCGTCATCGATCAATCGCTCCAGTGCAATTTTTGCCACTTGACGGCGCACCGGGTTGAAACCGGAAAGAATCACCGCTTCCGGCGTATCGTCAATGATCACATCAATTCCTGTGGCCGCTTCAAGCGCACGAATATTCCGACCCTCTCGCCCGATGATCCGGCCTTTCATTTCTTCGTTGGGCAAGCTCACCACGGACACGGTTTTCTCCGCCACATAGTCGCCTGCATACCTCTTGATGGCCAGCCCAAGAATTTCCTGGGCCTTTCGCTGGGCCGCCTCCCTGGTTTCGCTCTCGATCCTGCGCATGAGCTTTGCCGCGTCCGCCTTGGCCTCCTCCTCCAGAGAGCCTATGAGCAGAGCTTTGGCTTCCTCGCTGGAAAGTCCTGCCAGCCTTTCGATCTCCTTTCTCTGGTTTGCGACCATTTCCTCAAGCTGGGCGTGTTTTGTCTTTATATCCTCTTCAATGGTCTCGATATCTTTTTCTTTTCTAGTGAGTTTCCTCTCCTTTTGCTCATACTGTTCAATTTTCTTGTCCAGGTTTTCTTCTTTGTGAAAGAGCCTTTTCTCCTGGACCGCCATCTGTTCTTTTTTCTCTTTGGTCTCCCTGTCGAACTCCAGGTTCATCTGGTAGAGAGTATCCTTGGCCCTGATGGCTGCCTCCCTTTTCAGAGCCTTGGATCTCTTGTGGGCCTCATTGATGATCTTTTTCGAATAGTTCCTGATAGAGTCATACTGTCTTTCCACCACCCTCTTTCGGGTCCAGAATCCGAAGAGAAGACCCAAAAGAATCCCCACGACAAAGATTCCTACAATTTGAATCCATGACATATCTCACCATCCTCTGTATATTGAGATAGCAGCAACCCCTGCGCCGGGTCCATACAGACGTGGAGGTCTGCTGGTTAAAACCTGCGTTCCGGGCAGTCCTTGGAGGGACGGCTAAGAGAGGAAAGAGAAATCAGAAGGGAAATAAAGCGACTGAGGGAAACAAAAAAATAAGCCGAGACCTCTTGGCCGCAAGGTCAAGAGATCCCTCACACACAGCCTTTTATCGTCAATGCTTCCCGCAGGGAGCATGTTGCTATGTTCTGAACGATATGTCAAAAGGCTCGTTTCCATCGTGCCTTACTAATCAACCCGTCCTCTTCTGACCGCCTCTGTTCCCCATTTCTAAGCAGGTCATATGTGTTTCGACGACACCCCCTCTTCTTCCCTGCTCAAGGGACGGGACAAAAGGGGATCTCATCGTTTTTCAGTAGGTCCTATCACCGAGTCAATCGAGCGAATCAGGGACTGAGTCCGCTGCCGCAGCTTGGAATGCAGGTCTTCCCTCTCCTTGAGAATCTGGAAATAATCGCCTGCAATATCGAGCGCTGCAAGAATGGCCGTCCTTTTTTCGGACAACCCCTCAGCGCCCTCTTCAATTTCCTTCAGTTTGTCATTGACGTAATCCGCGATCCTTTGCACCTGCTGCTCGTCGTCTTCACCCTGAACAAGGTACTCGGCATTGCGGATTCTGACTTTAACAGGCTCCATGAAACTCCCTGGGAAAGCCGCTTTTGGCGAAAGCGAAACGCACGGTACACCATGCAATTTTAATGAGTTATCTCAATTTGCTCAAGCTTCTCCAACAAAGAAAGAACTCTTTGCTTTGCCTTATCCCTTGAGCCCTTCAAATTCTCAAGCTCACTGGTCAGATCAGCAATTTTTCCCTCCTGAATGTGGAGTTTTTCAAGCATAGATTCTCTTTCTTTCTTGAGCGAGTTAGCGAATTTTATCAGGGAATCCACTTTTGCTTCAAGGACTTGAAACTGATCCATTTCCTCTGTTTTAAACATGACACCCCTTCACTGACTCCAACGAAATAGCCAGGATCTCTATTCCCGGCACTATGGTTCATACTATCGTGCAGGGGAGAAAAGTCAATAAAAAAGACAAGCTTATGCTTGTCTTTTTTATTGTTCCATCCCCACTTGAGGAACTCTATGTCACAGGGCCTTCTGAACGACTTTCAGCCTCGCCACAGCCCTCCGAAGGGCAGCCTCTGCCCTGGCAAAATCAATTTCTTTGTCTGATCGATCACGGGAAAGCCGCTCCTTGGCCCTTTCCATGGCTTTCTTGGCTCTCTCCGCGTCGATTTCAGTCACTCTCTCGGCTGCATCCACGAGAATCGCGACTTTGTTCTTGAACACCTCAGCAAAACCCGCGGTCACGGACAGAACCTCTTTCTCAGAACCGGCGGTGTAGCGCAATTCACCGGGAACAATCCCTGAAAGGAAAGACACATGGCCCGATAAAACGCCGAATTCCCCTTCGCTGCCGGGTGCGACCACACTATCCACGTCCTTTTCAAGCACCACCCTGGCGGGCGTCACGATTTCCAGATGGAGTTTATCCATAACTTACCCTATCTCTCGTTAGGCCGCTGCAGCCATTTTTTCTGCCTGCTCCTTGACCTCGTCAATGGACCCAACCATGTAGAATGCCGCTTCGGGAAGATCGTCATGTTTTCCTTCGATAATCTCCCGGAACCCTCTCACGGTCTCCGCCACAGGCACATACCGCCCTTTCCTTCCTGTAAAAGCCTCTGCCACGTTGAACGGCTGTGAAAGGAATCTCTGTATTCTTCTTGCCCTGGCAACCACCAGTTTATCTTCGTCTGAGAGTTCATCCATCCCCAGAATGGCGATAATGTCCTGAAGATCTTTGTACTTCTGCAGAATTTGCTGAGTCTGCCTGGCCACGCGGTAATGCTCTTCGCCCAGGATATTCGGATCAAGAATTTTGGAGGTGGAATCCAGCGGATCCACCGCGGGGTAAATACCAAGTTCTGCAATGGGTCTTGAAAGCACCACGGTCCCGTCCAGATGGGCAAAGGTGGTGGCCGGTGCAGGGTCGGTCAGGTCATCGGCAGGCACGTAAACGCACTGTACAGAGGTGATGGAACCCTTGTTCGTGGAGGTAATTCTTTCCTGAAGTTCGCCAAGGTCTGTCCCCAGGGTCGGCTGATATCCCACGGCCGAAGGAATTCGGCCCAGGAGAGCCGACACTTCTGATCCCGCCTGAGTGAATCGGAAGATGTTGTCAATGAAAAGGAGCACGTCCTGATTCTGGACATCGCGATAGTATTCGGCTGCAGTCACTGCCGAGAGCGCCACTCTGGCCCTTGCGCCGGGCGGCTCCGTCATCTGTCCGTAGATCAAGGCGGCCTTGTTGATGACGCCCGATTCCTTCATCTCCAGATAAAGATCGTTTCCCTCTCGGGTTCGCTCCCCCACGCCGGCAAAAACGCTGATCCCGCCGTGTTCCATGGCGATGTTGTGAATCATCTCCATCATGACCACGGTCTTGCCCACACCTGCTCCTCCAAACATGCCCATCTTGCCTCCACGGGGGAAAGGGATAAGGAGGTCGATGACCTTAACGCCGGTTTCAAGGACTTTGATCGACGTATCCTGCTCCACAAAGGAGGGGGCATGGCGATGGATCGGCAAGAATTCCTTTGCATTCACAGGGCCCAAGCCGTCGACCGGTCTGCCCACCACATTGAGAACCCGACCGAGGATGATGTCCCCTACAGGCATCATGATCGGTTTTGCCGTGTTTTTCACTTTCATGCCCCGCACCAGTCCATCCGTTGTGTCCATAGCAATCGTGCGGACCACGTTGTCGCCCAGGTGCAGGGCCACCTCGACAATGAGGTTGTCCGGCGTGTTATCAATTGTAGGATTCGTTACATGGAGTGCGGTAAAAATAGGGGGCAGATTTCCTTCCGGAAACTCCACGTCAACCACGGGACCCATAACCTGAATGACTTTGCCATCACTCATGACTTGATCGAAACCTCCCTTTTGTTCTCTTTAAAAAAGCATAGCGCTTAGAGCATAGAGTAAAAAACTTTTCTCGGTGTTTACCTCTCTGCTCTCAGCTCTTTGCTCTCCGCTATCTTTGCCTTGAACCGTTCTCATGCATTTCTCAGCGCTTCGGCACCGCCCACGATATCCATGAGTTCCGCGGTAATTGCAGCCTGCCTGGCCTTGTTGTAGACCAGCGTCAGACTGCCGATCAGCTCTGAGCAGTTCTTGGTCGCATTGTCCATGGCGGCCATGCGCGCCGCGTGCTCGCTCGTCTCCTGCTGGAGAAAGCCGTTCAAAATCTGGACGCTGATGTTCTTGGGAAGCAAATCCACCAGCAGTTGCTCTGAAGAAGGTTCATAAAGGTAATCCACCCTTCCCCCCTCGGCGCCTTCCTGTTTCGGAGGTTCTATGGGGATCAGTTTCACCAGGGTGGGTTCCTGCTTTGCCATGCTCACAAAGCGAGAAAAAAGCATGTAGACTTCGTCAACCTCCCCCGCCATGAACCGCTGGATAAAGCCGGCGGTCATCTTGTTCACAAAGGAAATATCCACGGTTCCATAGATGTTGGTGTGGGCCGTCGTCACAGGAACCGCCTTTCTCCTGAAGTAATCTCTCCCCTTCTTTCCCACCAGGGTGAGGCGGACTTCCAGACCTTTAGTCCCCTGCTCCTTGATCCACTTCTCCGCCTTGAGGATGGAGTTCATGTTGAAACTCCCGCACAGACCCCTGTCGGCCGTGAAGTGAAGGAGCTCCACCCTGGAGACTTTCTCCCTCTTGCTCAGCAGAGGGTGAATGTCCGGATCGATGTGGCTGGCCAGGTTTCCAAGGACTTCAGAAAACTTCCGGGCATAGGGTTCGAAATTTTCCATTTTCGCCTGCGTGCTCCGGAGCCTGGCCGCAGCCACCATGTTCATCGCCCGGGTAATCTGTTTGGTTTTCCTGACTGCGGAGATCTTCTGCTTGATGTCTCTTAACGTTGCCATCGACTCCCCTTGAACTCTACGATCTTGAGGCCGACTGGAACATCCCCTTGAACTGGTCCAGAGCCTTCTTCATTTTCCCTTCCAGCTCATCGCTGATGATCGCTTTTTCCTTGATCTCCTTCAAAATCTCCGGGTGCTTGGTTCCAACGAATTCGAGCATTTGCTTCTCGTATTCGCTCACGGAATCGGTCGGGACTTCGTCAAGGTATCCGAAGGCTCCGGCAAAAAGGATCATCACCTGCTTTTCTGCGGGCATGGGCTGGTACTGAGGCTGTTTCAGGATTTCCACCAGCCTGCGCCCCCGATTGAGCTGACGCTGCGTCGACTTGTCCAGGTCGCTTCCGAACTGGGCAAAGGCCTCCAGCTCTCGGTACTGAGCCATGTCCAAACGAAGGCTGCCGGCAACCTTTCTCATGGCCTTGGTTTGAGCGGATCCTCCCACACGGGACACCGAGAGCCCCACGTTGATGGCCGGCCGCATGCCGGAAAAGAAGAGGCCCGGTTCCAGGTACACCTGTCCATCCGTAATGGAAATCACGTTGGTCGGGATGTAGGCGGACACGTCGCCAGCCTGAGTTTCAATAATGGGAAGAGCAGTCAGCGACCCTCCTCCGAGCGTGTCGTTTAATTTAGCGGCCCTCTCCAGGAGCCGGGAGTGGTTGTAGAAGATATCGCCGGGGAAGGCTTCTCGTCCCGGCGGCCTCCTCAGGAGCAGAGAAACCTGACGGTAGGCAACCGCTTGCTTGGAGAGGTCATCGTAGATGATCAGGGCGTGCTTGCCCTTGTCCCTATAATATTCGCCAATGGCGCAGCCGGAATAAGGGGCAATGTACTGCTGGGTGGCAGGGTCACTCGCACAGGCTGCAACGACCGTCGTGTACTCCATGGCCCCGTTCCGCCGCAACACATCCACCACCTGGGCCACGGTTGATTTCTTCTGCCCCACCGCCACATAGATGCAGAAAATCCCCGAGTCCTTCTGATTGATGATGGCATCCACGCCGATGGCCGTCTTGCCGATCTGCCGGTCTCCGATGATCAGCTCTCTCTGGCCGCGGCCGATAGGAGTCATGGCGTCGATCGCTTTGATCCCTGTGTACATCGATTCCTTCACCGGCTGACGCGCGATGACGCCTGGGGCGACCATCTCGATTCTTCGGAACTCGGTGGCATTGATGGGGCCCTTGCCGTCCAGGGGAGTCCCCACGGCATCAATCACACGGCCCAGCACCGGCTGCCCCACAGGGATCTCTGCGATACGGCCCGTACGTTTGACCGTGTCCCCTTCCTTGATCTTAGCGTCATCGCCCATGATGGCCACACCGACATTGTCCTCTTCCAGATTAAGGCAGAGACCGTAGATGCTGCCTGGGAACTCCAGCATCTCCATGGCCATGGCATTCTGCACCCCATGGACCCTCGCCACCCCGTCCCCTACGGACAGGACAATACCGGTCTCGCTCATTTCGACCTTTTTCTCATAATCCTTAATCTGGCCCCTGATAATCTGACTGATCTCTTCTGCTCTGATTTCCATGCCCTTTACTCACCCCTTTTCAGTGATTCTTTAATCCCTTCCACCTGGGCCTTCACGCTCCCATCGACCACCAGATCACCGATTTTGACGATGATCCCTCCCATAATGCTCTTATCCTGCCGAACATTCATTCTAACCTTCTTGGAGGTCATTTGCTCCAAGGCCTTCCCCAGTTTGTTCTCCGCCTCTCCGCTGAGAGGCCTGGGGACGACGACTTCCGCACGAACAATGCCGGATACTTCGTCGGTCAGTTGCTCATAATGGGCACTGATCTCTCCCACCGCAGTGATCCGGTTCTTGTCGAGAAGGAGACTCAAGAAATTCCGGATGGTGTCCGAGTAGCCGCTCCTGCCCAACAGAGCCTTCAGAACTTCCCTTCGATCTTCCAGCTTAAACGCGGGGTTGGAAATGGCCTGATTCAGTTCTCGGCGGGATGCATAGAAGGCGGAAAAATCCTGAAGCTCTTTGCCATATTCCTGGTGACGGCCCTCTTCCATTCCGAGACTCAGAAGAGCCTTGGCATAGCGTTTAGAAACTTTCGAGCGTATCAATGTGTCTTCCCCAGCCTTTCTATAAATTCATTCACCAGGCGGTCCTGGTCCTTGTCCGTCATCTCTCGGGCAATGATCTCTTCCGCTCTTTGAGCGGCAAGGGCCACCACTTCCTGTTTCAGCTTTTCCTTTGCAGTCTGGATCTCGTACTGGATGCTCACCCCAGCCTGCTCAAGCATCTGTTTGGCCCGCTCCCCGGCCTCGGCCAGGATCCTTTCTTTCTCTGCGAGACCGTCCGCCCTGAATTGCTCCAGGATCTCTTTTCGTTCCCCTTCAAACGCTTTCAGCTTGCTTTCCAGCTCTTGCGCTTTTCGCTCGGCCGTCTCCCTTTGTCTCTTCAGCTCTTCCAGTTCCTTTTTGATTCCCTCGATCCTGGAGGAAAAGTATTCCTTGATCGGAAGTTTTCTCAAAACGATGAAGAGAATAATCACGAGGAGAGAAAAATTAATGGCCCGGTAAAGCAGATCGAGAAGATCACCGCTCCGATCGGCTCCGCCTCCCCCTGCGGCCAAGGCGAAGGAAGAAAGCAAGACACTGACTGCGGCAAAACATCCAACCATGAAGAAGCGTCTTCTTCTGTTCTTGCGGCGTGTCTCCATCAAACGCTCCTCCCCAGGATTTTCTCGGCAAGCTCTTTCGAGAAGAGATGGAGTTCCTTCTCCAGAGCCCCTCTGGCCTCCAGGAGCTTCTTTTCCATTTCCGTTCTCGCCTGCCCCATCCGTTCTCCAGAAGCTGAAGCCGCCTCTTTCAAGAGCGTCTTTTCCTCTTCCAAACCCTGGTTTTTCAGGCTTTCCTTCTCCTGATATCCCGTCTTCTTCGCTTTGGCCTTGCTCTCTTCAAGCTCTCCGGCGAAGCGATTCGCGTTACCTTCCAGTTCGTTCACGGAATTTTGCAGGCCATCGATTTCCGTTTTTCTCTTGCCGAGAATCTGGCGAACCGGTCTGTACAAAATGATGTTCAGGATAAAGAGTAGGAAGAGAAAATTCGCTAACTGAAGAAAGAGGGTATAATCTGGCATGATCATAGCGCCCTTTCCTCCTTCGTGCTTCGATTGTAACTGCTCAGGTCTTTAGGCTGAAGGCTGAAGACTGAAGGGCAATAATGATCATCCATGACACAATCACCTGCCAACGTATCCAAACGATCTTGGCTTTGTGTGATCGCGCATGTCTTTTCCTTCAGTCTATCTACCTTCAGTCTATCTACCTGAGTAGTTACCTTCGATTTATAAATCGAAGGACTTAGCGAAGGCTTTTACAAAAACACCAATCCCTTTGTCAAAGTTTCTTGTTCGGTTCTCCTCTTTTTTTTTGCGGCTTTGTCTATTCGGCAGGCTGTGGTTTCTCGTCGTCAGGCGTTTTGATATCCTGCATCCGGCAACAGCCTTCGAAAACGACCCCTTCATCCATCACCACAGCCGGAGCCTGGATGTTTCCAAACACTTTTCCAGGAGGGTGGATCTCAATCTTCTCGGCGGCGAAGAGATTGCCTCGAACCTCCCCGCACACCACCAAATGGGAGACTTGAACATCGGCCTCGATGACCGCGCCATCGCCCACAATCAGGGTGCCGTCCGTCAGGATCTCTCCTTTGAACCGGCCATCGATCCGAACGGTCCCGGAGAAAGACAGCTTTCCATCGAACTCGGTGTTCTTTCCTAAAAAGGCGTTGATTTCGTCCCTTCGTTTCATGTCCTGATCTCCGAGGGGTTAAGCAAGAATGTTTAGCATAGCCCTGGGAAGTTGGCAAGAAAAAATCAGGGGAATGGTTACTGGAACATAAATCGTCTCATACTGATGTTCATCAGGAGCCCCATGCCGACCATGGTGGAGAGAATCGATGACCCTCCATAGCTGAAGAGCACCAGGGGAATTCCCACTACCGGCAGCAATCCCGTGGTCATGCCCACGTTGATGACCGTTTGCCAGAAAACAATCGCCACAACCCCTAGGGCGATAAGGGTCCCAAACTTGTCTTTCGAATTGAGAGCAATATGGATTCCCCACAAAATCATAAAAAGGTAAAGCAGCAGCAAGCACACGGCGCCCACAAACCCCCACTCCTCCGCAAGAACGGAAAAAGCAAAGTCCGTGTGCTGCTCCGGCAGGAAATGCAGCCTCGTCTGGGTCCCGTTCAGGAATCCTTTACCCCAGGCCAATCCGGATCCGATGGCGATCTTGGACTGGTTGATATGGTATCCTGCTCCGAGCGGATCCATTTCCGGGCTGAGAAAGGTCAGGATCCGCCGCTGCTGGTACTCCTTGAGGTGAATCCAGAGAAAAGGCGCGGCGCACAGACCGGAGAGGGTGAGGACCAGAAGGGATCGCCATTTCATCCTGACAAAAAGAAGAATGGAAAAAGAAACGCCGAGGACCAGAAGGGCCGTGCCCAGATCCGGTTCTTTCACGATCAGCAGGGCCGGGACGGCGATGAGGAGGGAAGGCTGCCACAAATCCCGGAGTCCGAATTCATTGATGTGGCTCCGGTCATTGAAAAACTTGGCCAGGCTGATGATGAGCGTGATCTTGACCAGCTCGGAGGGCTGAAAGGAAAAGCCGCCGAAACCCAGCCACCTCTGGGATCCGGATCGAACGTCCCCGATGAAGGCGACGAGCAGGAGAAGGCCCAGGGAAAAGAAATAAGCAGGATAGGCTAACCGCTCCAGCCCGTGATAATCGAAGGTGGTCATGAGGAGCATGACCCCGATCCCCAGGAGAAACCAGTAGCTCTGTTTCAAGAAGATCTGGGACCCGCCCGAACCTTTCATCGGGTAGGTGGCGCTGTAGAGATTGAGCACGCTCAGCATGCCGATGACGATGAGCAGGAGGAGCAGCACCCAGTCGAAATGTTGAAGCAGTCTTCGATCAAACATGGTCTTTCTTCCTAATCTTCATGGTCCTTTTCCGTAAAAGGTCTCGAACATTTCTTTTGCCATAGGCGCTGCCGCACTTCCGCCGTGCCCTCCGTTTTCCACGATCACCGCCACAGCGATTTCCGGCTTGTCCGCGGATGCGATCGCAACGAACCAGGCATGATCGTTCAAATCCGGAGGCGGTTCTTCCCCTCGCTGGACTGGTTTTTCCTTGCCCATCGCGACCACCTGGGCCGTCCCTGTCTTGCCGGCCACAATGGCTCCGGTCTTGATTCTTGATCTGGAGCCGGTGCCACCGGGCTCGTTCACCGCCCCGATCAGCGCACTCCGGATCAGAGCAAGGTTTTGTTCTTTCACCTTGAGCCGGCCGCTCGCTTCCGGTGTGAACTGATAAACCTGCTTGTCATCTTTTCCCACCCACTTCACGACCTTGGGCTGATACAAAATCCCTCCGTTAAAGAAGGCGGAGATAAGCCTGGCCATCTGCAGAGGAGTGACCAGCACGAAGCTCTGGCCAATGGAAATGGAAATGGTTTCCCCCGGCTGCCAGGGAACCCCGAATCGCTTGAGCTTCCATTCACTGCTCGGAATCAGGCCTTCCCTTTCAGAACCCAGCTCATAGCCGGAAACCGTTCCCAACCCGCACATCCTCGCATAGTGGTGGATTTTGTCCACGCCCAGTCGTTTTCCCAATTTGTAAAAATACACGTCACAGGACTCCACGATGGCTCTATGCAACGCCACCCGACCGTGTCCCTGCTTGCGCCAGCAACGAAACGTGTGCTCGCCGAAAGGGAATTTCCCGTCGCAGAAGGCCTCTTCGCGAGGATCAAGGCCTTCCTCCAGCCCTGCCAGGGCCATCACCATCTTAAACGTGGACCCAGGCGGGTATTGTCCTGCGACCGCCCTGTTTTGAAGGGGATGCTCTTTGCTCGTAACGAGCTTCGCCCATTCGGCTCTGTTCAGCCCTTCCAGGAAGAGGTTGGGGTCATAGGCAGGATTGCTCGCCATGGCAAGGATCTCCCCGGTCATGGGGTGGAGCGCGACAATCGCCCCTTTCTTGTCCTTCAGGCATTTCTCGGCCGCCATCTGCAGTTTCTTGTCTATGGTCAGACCAAGGTTCTGCCCGGCAATAGGCGGCCTTCTCGAAATGACGGTCAGCCTGCGTCCCGCCGCGTCCACCTCCACCTGTTCACCGCCCCGGATCCCATTCAGGTTTTTCTGCCAGACCCGTTCCACCCCGGCCTGTCCGATGAGATCCCCCTGCTTGTTATCGGGATAGTTGCCGCTTGTCAGTTGCGGTTCGCTGATCTCGCCGAGATACCCGATGAGATGGGAACCCAGCTCCTTGTGGAGATAGTATCTCTGCGGTTTGATCTGGATCATCACGCCGGGCAGGTTGAAGAGATGGGCTTCCACGATGGCCAGTTCCTCCCGGGAGAGGTTCTTCTTGATCAACACCGGTCTGAAGCCGTATTTCTGAGCTTCCTTCCCCAGCTTTTCTTCAAGGTAGTTGGGCTCCATGCCGATCAGGGAGTGGAAGCTCCTGATGAGCTCATCACGATCGTGGATTTCCTCAGGGATGACATAGGCGTCAAACGAGGGGCGGTTGTCGACAAGGAGCTCTCCGTTGCGATCGAAAACCATTCCCCGGAAAGGCGCCACGTCCTGGAGGCGGATCCGGTTGTTCTCGGACTGGACCCGGTAGGACGGGCCTTGAATGATCTGGAGAAACCACAGTCTCAACAAGAGCACGGCAAAAACAACGGCCACGAGGAAAGGGAGTTTGCTCAGCCGCTTTCGTAAAACCTCTACCGATGCCTGTTCAAAAGCTTGGTTTCTCAAAGGGACGGGGCCTCTCTCAATGAAAATGAAACCGGAGGGACGCGTTTCATCACGTTACGCAGCCTCCTTGGTTTCTCCTGCCGTTGTGCCCTGCAGGACCTTAAGGATATAAAAAATTAAAGGCGCAATCAAGCCCGTGAAGAAAGCCGAGGCTCCGAACCAGAAAAAAAGCGAGGCCGAAAGAACCACTTCAAAAGCAAACGCATCCAGAAGGCCGACCAAAAAAAGCTCCTTGAAAAAGACGACGAGGCCCACCAGGATGAACTGCCCCTGGGCGGAGCGCAGATCAAAGAATCGCGCTCCGAGCTCCAGGCACAGAAAGCTGATGACATAGAGGAGAGCAAAGAGCCCCAGGAACCCTGCCGAGAGGAGATCGATGAGCATGCCCTGGCCAAAGGCAAAGATTGCCGCCCCTGCGCTTCCGGAACGCATGAGAAGGGAGGCGGTGATGACGATCACCAGATCAACGTCAAAAAAAAGGGGAGCGATTTCATTCACCACACTCCCTTTGAGAAGGATGTAGATCAGGGAGAGAAGCCAGGCCACCCCGTGGAGGACTACTTGGTTCTTTGGGACGGGCTTGATAGAGGATCCTCCTTTAGCAAAACGAGCACTTCTTCCAGTTTCGAAAAATCTGCAGAGGGTTTGACCCTCACATCCTTGAAGAACTCCCAGGGCGTGTCCGCAATCTCCAGCACCTCCCCCACAGGCAATCCCTTTGGGAAGATCCGGTCCATTCCGGAGGTGACGATTTTGTCTCCTACCACAACATCCGCGGCCCTGGAAACGTAATGGAGTCTGCACAACTGGGAAGGCAGTCCCTTCAGGATGCCCTTCTCCCGAGAGCGCTGGATGAGGCAGTCCACGGCGCTGTTCTGGTCGATGATCAGCAGAACTTTGGCGTAATTCGGAGAAACCGCCACCAGCCGGCCGATCACACCCCGGGCATCCACCACGGGCATGTTGAGCCTCAGCCCGGCATGGGCGCCCTTGTCAATGAGAATGGATTCGAACCACCCGGTGGGATCTCTGCCGATGACCTGTGCGGCCACCACGGGTGAGCGAATGCTCTCCTTGAACTGGAGGAGCTCTCGGAGCCGGCCGTGGGTGGAAACCAGCTCACGGTAAAGGTCGTTCTGCATCCGGAGATCGTCGGTTTCTCTTTTGAGGCGGGTATTTTCTTCCCGCAGGTCCACGAAGCTGAAGTATTTAAGCCACGCCCTTTCCACGGTCTCCGAAGACTTCCTGATGAACTTCTGCAGGGGGGCGGTGATTTCAATAACCACCTGCTCCACAGGAGTCCATGATCGCTGCTTGCCCACGTTGAAGGAGATGAGAACAAGAGCGACGAAGACGAAAACGACCCATACCCAGTACGTTCTGATTCGTCTTAAAGGATGCATGGGTATCGACTAGCTCCCACGGAAAACGTCACCGCCCAGAGGAGCGGACTTAGAAGGGACGAAGTCAGAAATCGGATTTGTTTGGGTCATTTGAATTTGAGACATTGGGTATTGCCCTTCGACGTGGCTCAGGGTGGTGAGCAGGTCGAACCATTTCGTATTTCGGATTTCGTGCTTCGGATTTAAAGCTCGCCTTTCCAGCGGGCAGTGCCAGTGCGTTTTTGACTCATCCCAAGGACCAAGCTTGCTGATGCAAGCATCACCTCACCGCGACCTCTTTCAGAAGAACCATGTCGTCCAGAGCCTTTCCGGAACCGAGCACGACGGCGGACAGGGGGTCTTCCGTAATGGTGATGGGGAGTTTGGTCATCTCTCTCAGAAGTACATCCAGGTTCTTGAGAAGAGCCCCCCACCGGTCAACACGATGCCTGTGTCCACGATATCCGCGGCCAATTCCGGAGGAGTCTGCTCCAGGGCGATGCGAACCGTCTCCACAATGGTCTCCACCTGCTCGGAAATGGCTTTTCGGACCTCGTCCGAATCAATGGTCAGGATTTTCGGGATCCCTGTGACCAGATCTCTTCCTTTCACCTCAATGGTTTCCACCTGGTCCGAGGGATAAGCGTTCCCGATCGTGGTTTTGATGATCTCCGCCGTGGCGAGACCGATGAGGAGGTTGTACTTTCTCTTGATGTGCTGCAGGATCGCGTCATCCATCTTGTCTCCCCCCATGCGGACGGACTTGCTGTACACAATGCCGGCTAAGGAGATCACCGCCACTTCGGTCGTTCCCCCGCCGATGTCCACGATCATGCTGGCTTTGGGCTCGGTAATGGGCAACCCCGCACCGATGGCCGCGGCCATTGGTTCCTCAATGAGATACACCTCCCTGGCCCCGGCCGATTCCGCAGATTCGCGCACAGCCCGTCTTTCCACCTGGGTGATGCCTGAAGGGACACAAATAATAATCCGCGGCCGAACCAGGGTCCGCCGGTTGTGCACTTTCTCGATGAAATGCCGCAGCATGGCTTCCGTGATCTCAAAATCGGCGATCACTCCATCCTTGATGGGGCGAATGGCGACGATATTGCCGGGGGTTCGTCCCAGCATCATTTTCGCCTCGCGTCCCACGGCAAGCACCTTGCTCGTCCCCTTGGCGTCCTTGCGCACAGCCACCACAGAAGGCTCCCTGAGAACGATGCCCTTGCCTTTAACGTAGACCAGGGTGTTGGCTGTCCCTAAGTCGATGGCCAGGTCGTTCGAGAACAGACCCAAGAGGGGGTCCAGCAACATGGAAAGACTCCTTTTAAGCGGACGAAGACTCTCCCTTTCCCGCACGGAAGAGTAACACTTGACAAACGCACAAATTCTGTTTATTAAAGTTCTCTTTTGAATTCAATCAAAAAACGGATAGAATGACACCATGAAAAGAACGTATCAACCAAGCAATATCCGAAGGGCGCGGACTCATGGATTCAGGGCAAGAATGAGTACACCCGGGGGTATCAAGGTCCTGAAAAGAAGAAGAGCCAAAGGCCGAAAACGTTTGACCGTGTAACGGTACCCTAACCTTCTGAAACGAGCTTCGTTATTGAATGCCTGCTTCTGCCTTTTCGAAGACTGAGAGGGTATTGAACCGTAAGGATTTTGTCAATCTAAATCGGTTTGGGCAGAGGTTCCGCACGGCACGTTTTACGGTCCTTGTTTCAAGGAACGGGCTGGGCCATTCAAGGCTGGGGATCACGGCCAGCAAGAAGGTCGGTGGTGCGGTCGTCAGGAACAGGTTAAAGCGGCTCATCCGGGAAGTCTTCAGGCTCCACAAGGGATTTTTCCCTAAAGGCTGCGACACCGTGATATCTGCAAGAAAGAGCGCCGGCGACCTTGATTTCCGGAAAGTGAGAGAGGAACTCCTTGAGCTTGTCTCAAATTCGACGTTGCATCTACCCTCTTAGGTATATCCCGATAGGAATGATTGTCGGTTACCAGAAACTCATTTCCCCTTTCCTCTTACCTTCCTGCCGCTTTTACCCGTCGTGCTCGACCTATGCCCGCCTTGCCCTCAAGGAGTATGGGATTTTAAAGGGAGGCATTATATCCTTGATGAGGATTCTCAGATGCCACCCCTTGCACCCGGGAGGCTATGACCCGCTTCATTAACCGGGTATGCCTCCGCCGCCTATGAGAAAAATTATCTAGGGTCAGGGAGTATCCATGGAAAAGAAAACTATTCTGGCATTCGTCTTGTCTCTCGCCGTTCTGATTGCCTGGTCTGTCCTCTTCGCACCAAAGCCGGCGCAGAAAACAGAACCTTCGACAAAAGAAGAGACGGTCCAGTCTCAACCCGCTCCGACCGCCTCGCCTCAACCGGCGCCGGCCGTGCAGAAGATGGAAAGGCCTGCGGGCTCCATGGCTTCGACGGCTGAAGAAAAAGAGGTGGTGGTGGAAACCCCCCTCTACAGAGCCGTCTTTTCAAGCACAGGGGCTTCGATCAAGAGCTTCAAGCTCAAGAAATACCACTTGACGGCCGACCTGGATTCACCCCTGGTGGATCTCGCTCACGGCCAGGCTCCCCTGGTGACCATCCAGTTTGATCCTGCCGGAAAGAAAGACATGAACCCCGTGGTCTATCACGTGGACGAGGATTCTCTGACGATGGAGGCAGGAGCCTCCCCCAGGGAGCTCACCTTTCGCGCCACCACGTCGGATGGGCTCCTGCTCCAGCAGACCTTTCGCATTGATCCGGACCACTACGCCATCGAGCATGGTTTAACGGTTTCCAATCCCCTCGAAAAACCTGTGGAAGGAATTCTGAAGGCACGGATCGCGAATCTTCCTCCCAAGGAATCGACCAGTTACTACTCCTTCATCGGAATCACTCTTCTCCTGAACAACAAGTACGTGGAGATTGCATCCACAGACCTCAAGAATGAGAAAAGCCTGTCCGGCCTGATCGCATGGATTTCCTATCAGGAAGATTATTTCATGACCGCCTTTGTTCCTGAGGCGGAGTCTCAAAGCAACTTCCTGGGCCGCACGCTTGCTTCCGGCGTCCTGGAAGGGACCTGGAGTGCTGCTCTGCAGCCCATTCCTACAGGGAATCAGTTCTCCACCCGCTCGACGTTGTACATGGGACCGCGGGACCTGGACATTCTCAAGGTCATCGGGAGAAAGCTGGATCTCGCCATTGATTTCGGCTGGACCGATATTATCGCCAAGCCCCTGCTCTACTTGCTCCGCTTTTTTAACCAGTACACGGGGAATTACGGAATCGCCATCATTCTTCTCACTATCCTCATCAAAATCCTTTTCTGGCCCCTGACCCACAAGAGCTACAAGTCCATGAAGGAGATGCAGAAAATACAGCCCCTCATGGCGAAGATCAGGGAGAAGTACAAGGATAACAAAGAGATGATGAACAAGGAAATGATGTCTCTTTACAAAACTTACAAAGTGAACCCCATGGGAGGATGCCTTCCCATGGTCATCCAGATCCCTGTTTTCTTTGCCCTGTTCAGGATCTTGGGCAACTCGATCGAACTCAGGCATGCTCCGTTCGTGCTGTGGATCAATGATCTTTCCGCGCCTGACCGGCTGTTCCACCTGCCCTTTACGATTCCTTACATGACGCCGCCTTCGGGCATTCCGGTGCTGACCCTGCTCATGGGTGCCTCCATGTTCATTCAGCAAAAAATGACTCCAACGCCCGGTGATCCGATGCAGGCCAAGATCATGCTCCTCATGCCCGTGATTTTTACATTCATGTTCATCAACTTCCCCTCTGGCCTCGTACTCTACTGGCTGGTCAATAACGTCCTGTCCATTGGGCAGCAATACCGCATTATCAAGCGAGCTGCTTAGCAACTGGAGGACCATCATGGACACTTATGAATTCGAAGGAAAAACCACTGAAGAAGCGATTCAGAATGCGGCCCGTGAACTCAACCTTCCTGTGGAAGAACTCAATATTGATGTCATCGAGCCTGGGTCTGCAGGCATTTTTGGTCTGGTGGGACGCCGAAAGGCCAAGGTCAAAGTCACCCTGAAGACGCCCTCCGAACTCGAAGAGGAGGAAGAAGCGCCCAGAGAGAGAAAAGAGGAACCGCAAGAAGACGACGTGAATTTCGCCAAACGAACCCTGGAAGAGATTCTTGCCCTCATCCCGGTGGAAGCAACGATCACCGCAACCCGCGGGGAGGCCAGAATCAACCTGAGGATACAGGGCGATCGTTCCGGCCTCCTCATCGGCCGAAAAGGGAAGACGCTCGATGCCCTGCAGTTTCTTGTGAACAAGATGGTCAGCAAAGCTCTGGACAAGAAGATCGACGTGGTGATTGATTCTGAGAACTACCGCCGGAGAAGAGAAGACTCTCTGACTCAGCTGGCGCTGAAAATGGGCGACAAGGCGAAAAAGATCAAGAAGCCGGTCACCACCAATCCGCTGAATCCGCATGACCGGAGACTCATCCATCTGGCTCTGAAGAACGATGAGCACCTGGAAACGAGGAGCCGAGGGGAGGGACTGCTGAAGCGGGTCGTGATTATCCCCAAAGGCAACTGAGGGATTTATCATTTAACCTTTCTCATTGTTCATTGAGCCAAAACCCAATGACTCTCTTTCGATGATCAAGGCTCAATGACCAATGCTCAATGAGCAATGATACACCCTGCACCCTGTACCGGTTTTTCCCTATGTTCCCCAATGCTTCCAACGAAGATACCATTGCTGCCGTTGCCACGCCTGCGGGGCAGGCAGGGATTGGTATCGTCCGCATGAGCGGCCCTGAAGCCCGAAAAATCGCCGAGAAAATTTTCAGACCCAGGAACCCGGTGGACTCCTTTCAGAGCCACCGGCTTTATTTAGGCCACCTGATCGATCCGGCTTCCGGAGCGCCGATCGACGAGGTCCTCGTCTCTTTCATGGCAGCGCCCCACACCTACACCCGCGAGGAGGTGGTGGAGATCAACTCCCACAGTGGACCCCTTCTCCTGGAGCAGATTCTGAAGGTCCTTCTCGGGGAAGGGGCCCGTCTGGCAAAACCCGGAGAATTCACCTTCCGCTCCTTCATGAACGGCAGAATGGACCTCACCCAGGCTGAAGCGATCATGGATCTCATCAATGCCCAATCCGAAAGAGGGCTCCAGCTCGCCTCGAACCAGATCCATGGCCGGCTTCGTGCTGAAATTGAAAGGCTGAGGCAAAAGGCCGTGGACATCCTGGCTCACATCGAGGTGGCCATTGACTTTCCCGAAGAGGAATTCAGCCTTTTGCACCGGGAGGAAACCGCCGGCCGCGTGCAAAAAGATCTTCTCGACCCTGTGTCCCGAATCCTCTCCGGGTATGAGGAGAGGAAGCTGTGGATGGAGGGCGTCAAAACCGTGATTGTCGGCCGCGTCAATGCCGGGAAGTCAAGCCTCCTGAACCGTCTCCTCAACGAGGAGAAAGCCATGGTCACTCCCATCCCCGGCACCACGAGGGATATCATTGAATCCACGATTCACATGGAGGGCATCCCCCTTCATTTGATGGATACCGCCGGATTCAGGAAAGTGAGGGGCAAGTTGGAGCAGATCGGCATTCATCGAGCAGAGCAGAAAATGAAAGAAGCAGACCTCGTCTTGCTTGTGATCGATCAGAGCCGCCCTCTTCACCCTGAGGACCTGGACCTCCTTGCCAGAGTTCGAAACAAGAGAGCTGTGGTGGTGCTCAACAAGATCGACCTCCCGGCCAGAGTGAACGGGGAAGCTCTTGAAACCATGGCCGTTGGGCTCCCTCGAGTGAGGATCTCGGCTTTGAAAGGAGAAGGCATCGAGGAGCTGCGAAAAGCGATCCGAGACGTGATCACCTCCGGGATCGACACCACGGATCTCGGTGTCGCCCCGAGCCTGAGGCACAAGGAGGCGCTGGACCGCGCGTCCGGGCACTTCGAAAACACTGTTTCAAATCTCAGAGAGGGCCTGCCTTTTGAGATCATCGCTGCGGATCTTCAAGAGGGTCTCGAATCCTTGGGCGAGATCATCGGAGAGACAACCAACGAAGAAGTTCTTGACCGGATCTTCAGCCAGTTCTGCATTGGGAAGTGAAATCAGCTGGCGAAGTAGTCTTTCACCGTCTTGATAGCGCAGAACTTTCCGCACATGGTGCACACATCTCCTTCGGTGGGCGGATTTTCTTCCCTCAGTCTGCGCGCCTTCCTGGGGTCGATGGCAAGGGCCATCTGTGCTTCCCAGTCCAGGTTCTTCCTTGCCACGGACATCTTTCGATCCCTTTCAACGGCCAGGGGATGCCCTCTCGCAATGTCCGCCGCATGGGCCGCAATTCTTGTGACAATGACCCCTTCTCTCACGTCCTCCACAGAGGGCAGACACAGATGCTCCGCCGGGGTCACGTAGCAGAGGAAATCGGCTCCCGCTTCCCCGGCGACCGCGCCGCCGATCGCGCAGGCAACATGATCGTGGCCTGCAGCGATGTCCGTGACCAGAGGGCCGAGCACATAAAACGGCGCGTGATGACACAGCTGCTTCTGGATCAACACATTCGCCTTGATTTGACTCAGGGGCACATGCCCGGGGCCCTCAATCATCACCTGCACGTCTTTCTGCCACGCCCGCTTGGTCAGGTGCCCCAGGGTCATGAGCTCATGAATCTGGGCCCTGTCTGTCGCATCCGCCAGGCAACCCGGCCGCAGGCCGTCCCCCAGGCTCAAGGTCACGTCATACTTCTTGGCAATGGAAAGAAGACGATCGAAGCCTTCGTAGAGAGGATTCTCCCTGTTGTGATGGAGCATCCAGGTAGTGAGAAATGCGCCCCCGCGGCTCACAATGTCCGTCACCCTGCCCTGGCTCTTGAGCATTTCAAGGGCGGCTCTTGTTAGACCGCAGTGCACGGTGATGAAATCAACGCCGTCCGCAGCCTGCTCTTCGATCACCTCGAAGATCCTGTCAACGCTGAGATGAATCAGTGCTCCCTGAAGGTTGACCGCCTCCACGACCGCCTGGTAGATCGGGACGGTTCCCACGGGGACCGTCGATCGCTCAATCACCTTTCTTCGGCACAGGGAGATGTCGCCTCCGGTGGAAAGATCCATCACGCTGTCTGCGCCCGCTTCAAGAGCCACATCCACTTTGGCCAGCTCATCTTCCAGGACAGCCCTGTCCGCTGAAGTTCCGATGTTGGCATTGACCTTGATGAACAACCCTTCGCCTATGCCGCAGGGATCAAGCCCCTTGTGGTTTACGTTCGCTGGAATCACCACCCTCCCCTCGGCGATTTTGTCTCGAAGCCTCAGAGGGTCCACTTGCTCTTTTTCAGCGACCCTCTTCATTTCGGGTGTGACGATCCCTGCCCTTGCCTTTGCTAACTGTGTCATCTGTTCCTCTTCTTAATTCTTTACTTTAATCCTTCAAACCTGTGGGCCGAATAGGGCGCCACGACTCCTGCGCCGGGACCAACGGAGTATCCTCCTCGAATCGCCTTTCGGACCATGTCATGAGCCGACTGCACGGCCTCCCTCAACTCCTCTCCCATGGCCAGAAACGTGGCCAGAGCGCTTGAAAACACACATCCTGTCCCGTGAGTGGAGCTTGACGCAATTTTCTTTCCAGGGAAAATCGTCACTTCCTTCCCGTCAAAGAGGACGTCTGCGCTCTCCCGTTTCAAGTGCCCGCCCTTGATCACTACCCGAGGGCCCATACGGAAAATCTCAAGGGCCGCTCTCTCCATTTCCTTCAAGGTCCTGACTCTTTTCCCGGTCAAGAGCTCGGCTTCGTGAAGATTGGGAGTCACCACGGTCGCCAGCGGCAGGAGCCTTTCTCTCAGCACCCGAACCGCATCGGGTTCCAGTAAGAGTATGCCAGTGGACGCCCGGAGCACAGGATCGACCACCACCGGTGAGAGCCCATAACTCGCGATCATCCGGCTGACCGCTTTCACAGCCGCCGAGGTGAACACCATTCCCACTTTCACGGCGTCAGGAGGCCTGTCCTCAACAATAGCCTTGATCTGGCGGGTGATAAAACCCGGTGGAACAGGATGAATGGCCGATACCCCTAGAGAGTTCTGCGCAGTCAGTGCAGTGATGACCGTGAGAGCATGAGCCCCTAGGCTTGTGATGGTCTTGATGTCCGCCTGTATCCCGGCTCCGCCCCCTGAATCAGAACCTGCAATGGAGAGGACACACTTCATTCCGAAACACAACCTTTCATACTAAAAAGGTAGCAACCACCTCTGCCGGTGTCAACGAAAATATCCTGGCTGATCTTGACGTGATCCAACCATGGGCTTTTCTCACTGAATCCCGTTTCCCTGACCATCCTTCTTACCCTGCTCGTCCTTGCTCTCTTTGTTGCGGAAGTGGATCTCTTCGAAATCGTGGAGCTGAAAACCTATAGCAGCCCTTTCGCTTTGTAATAAATCAACTTCTGGTACTCTATGATGACATCGCGGACATACCTGCGCGTTTTCCACCAGTCTTCCGGCCTGAATTTGGAATAGGGCGTCGGCATGACCGTGATGCGGACCTCCGTGTCCGGAATCGTCCTCCTGAAGGTCAGCCAAGCGCGCCTCGAATGGGACGGAGAGGTGACCAGGATGAGGGAACGGTACTTCTTGTCCCTGATGATGGCTCCGACCCTCTCCGCTTCCTGGAACGTGCTCTCCACCGGTTCGTCATTTCCGATCACCGCCGATTCCGGAACACCCAAGCCCTTGAGGATCATCGCCACCCGGTCTCTGCTCTCGGGATAGGCGACTCCCTTTTGCTTGAGCATTTCCAAACCATCCGGGATGGGTTCTCGGGCGATAAAGACCATCGGTGCGAATCCTCTCGCAAAAAGATCGGCGCTTGCGATGCTCCTCTCCACATCACCGCCTGCCAGACAGACAATGAGCTCCGACTTCTCGAGGGGATGTTGCACAACGAGATATTTCCCGAGCTGGGTGAGGATAGGGGCGTGAAAGTAAGACAGGAGAACATAGAAAATGACCGCGATGAAGAAAACCCACTTGAAGACACCCAGGCTGGTGGATGGAGCAGTCTCAGGCTCAATAGGCTTTGCATCGGGCATTTTGGTTCTGTCGTCGACCTGCTCACCCGCCGTGTGGTTCGGTTTCGGCCAAAGACTCAAACCCATCGGATACCTCCTCGTCAACACTCCATTGCCTGTCAGAAAGCCTTTTCACTGTCCAGTAGCATGGTCACAGGGCCGTCGTTAACGAGATGGACCTCCATCATCGCCTGAAATTCCCCGGTCGCCACCTTGAGCCCTTTTTCCCGGATCAGCCCTGTGAAGTGATCGTAGAGCATTCTGGCTTTCTCAGGCGGCGCAGCCCGCGTGAAGGAAGGCCTTCGCCCTTTGAGGCAGTCTCCCCACAGCGTAAACTGGGACACCACCAGGATCCCTCCTCCCATTTCCAGGACCGAGCGGTTCATGAGTCCCTGCTCATCGGAAAAGATTCTCAGGTGAATGATCTTTCCGGCCAGAACCTCGCAGTCTTTCTCGGAGTCACTGTGTCCCACGCCCAGGAAAACAAGGAGCCCGGTCCCGATCTCTCCAACCGTTCTTCCTTCCACATCCACCTTCGCACTCTTTACTCGCTGAACAACCGCTCTCATAATCTGCCTCTTGCCCTTTCAATTTTGAGCTTTGTCATCCTGCGATTCGTAGTATACCTTTGCTTGTGGAAATCTCTCTTTGGGTTCTTAAACGATGAAGCACACTTTAATGCTCATCAATCCCTGGATTTACGACTTTGCCGCTTACGATCTCTGGTCGAAGCCCCTTGGTCTTCTTTACCTGGCAGGGTATCTCCGGGGTTGCGGATTCAACATTCACCTGATCGACTGCCTGGATGTTCATCATCCGGCGTTGGAAAAAAGTGCTCAACCGGTTCGGCGCCCTTATGGAACCGGTAGGTTCCTCAGGGAAAAAGCTCCCAGACCTTCGGCTCTCAAGCATGTTCCAAGATCTTATAGCCGATACGGGATTCCAAAACAACTCTTTGTGAACGCCCTGAGGGAAGCCAAGCAACCTGACGCCATTCTCGTGACCTCTCTGATGACCTATTGGTATCCCGGCGTTAGAGAAGCGATTGCCGTGGCTCGTGAGGTTCATCCTCGGACTCCGATCCTCCTCGGCGGTATTTACGCCCGTCTCTGCGAAGGGCACGCGACCGCAACGTCCGGCGCAGACCGGGTCGTCACAGGGATCTCCCTTCAACGCATGGCAAAACTTCTTGATGAACTTCTTGACTTCGGCATGGTGGGAGAAAACGATCCCCCGTCCTCGGAGGGACTTCCCTTTCCTGCTTTCGACCTGCTCCACGGCCTGGATTATGTTCCGCTCTTAACATCGACCGGGTGCCCGCACCGGTGTGAATACTGTGCGAGCCATTTCTTGAACCCTCGATTCTTCAGGCACGATCCTCATCATGTTCTGGAGGAAATTCTGCTCCGGCACAGGGAGCATGGAATACGGGACTTCGCCTTTTATGACGATGCCCTGCTCGTGGGTTTTGAAAAGCACCTGGGCCTTTTGCTGGATGAACTTGTGAAACAGAACCTCGGCCTTCGGTTCCACACTCCCAACGCACTTCATGTAAAGGAACTCTCCCCTGAAGCGGCGGAGCTTCTCCGGCGCGCCGGGTTCAAAACCATACGGCTTGGATTTGAGACATCGGACATGGCCATGCACCGACTCCTCGACCGGAAGCTTTCGGAAGGGGATTTTGAAAGGGCGGTGCGTTGTCTGCTCAAGGCGGGATTTTCAAAAGAGCAGGTTGGCGCCTATGTCCTGGCAGGCCTACCGGGACAGTCTGTAGGGTCCGTGAAAGAAAGCGTGGAATTCGTGAGCAGGGTCGGAGCCATGCCTTATCTGGCCGAATATTCCCCCATCCCTCACACTCCCCTGTGGGAGAAAGCCGTTGCTTCTTCCCAATATGATCTTGCCTCGGAACCTCTTTTCCACAACAACACTCTTCTTCCCTGCTGGAGCGAAGAGCAGAGAAAGGAGTTTATGCAGGTGAAAGCAAGAGTCCGGGAGATCAGAAGAAGTGCCTAACCGAGAGGTGAAAGGTACGAGGATAAAGGTGCAAGGAAAGAAAGGGAGACGACCAGCAATCCGCGACCAGGTTCCGACGACGCACAACTGACAATGGACAACGGACGACAAGCAATCTGCCACATCCAACTTGCAACTGGCGTTCTGCAACGGACAACGGACTACGGACAACGGTCATTTTCTGTTCATCAGGCTTGCGGCATAGCCTGCTCCGAATCCATTGTCAATGTTGACCACCGTCACGCCCGAAGCGCATGAATTCAGCATGCCCAGAAGCGCGGCAATACCCTGGAAGCTCGCCCCGTAGCCGACGCTCGTAGGGACAGCGATCACCGGTTTATCCACGAGGCCTCCGACAACGCTGGGCAAGGCTCCCTCCATGCCGGCCACCACGATAATGACCGATGCTTTAAAAAGCTTTTCCCTGTGAGCGAGCAACCTGTGCAGACCGGAAACGCCCAGATCATAAAGGGTGTCCACCTCGTTTCCCATGAAGCGCGCCGTGACAGCCGCTTCCTCCGCTACGGGGATATCCGACGTTCCGGCACTGATGACAAGGAGGGTTCCCTTTCCCCTGCTCTCAGGGGTGTGCTTCATCAGAGTGAGCACTCGTGATCTTGGGTAATAGCCGGCTTCGGGATATCTCGTCTTGATCTTCTCTGCTTTTTCCGCCGACAAACGGGTGATCAGGATGTTCTCCTCCTGGGCGACCATCCTCTCTACGATCGCAAGAATATCCTCAACCTCTTTGCCCTCTCCGAAGATCACCTCGGAAGCGCCCCTGCGGATGCTCCGATGATGATCGATGCAGGCCACGTCGATATCTTCAAAGGGAAGGTCCCTGAGCCGGGCGACGGCCTCATCCACCGACATCTCCCCTGCCTTCACCTTTCCCAGAAGTTCTTTGATTTTCTGCTGGTCCAAGTTCCTGCCCTTTTATTCTCTTTTCTGACGGCCTCGAAAAAAGCCGGAAAACGCCGTTTTTCGTCATTCCGGCGGAAGCCGGAATCCAGGAGAAACAAGCGGTTCTGGACCCCGGCTTGCGCCGGGGTGACGGCTTTGGAGAAGCGGGACAGATGGGCGTTTTTCATCAGCCTGCTAAAGAAGACCGGTCTCTTTGAGATAGGACATAGATTGCTGCCCTATGTTCGTCACTTTGCTCAGGGCCCTGGACAGATGAATCAAGGCCTCTTCCCCTATCCCGGAATCAAACATCACAAGCGCTTTGTTCAGAAAGCGCTCAACTTCATTCCACTCCTCATGCCCTGTGACAACCCTGGCTAGACCGACCTCGTGACCAAGCATGCTCAAATCCATATAAATGATTCTCGATGCCCCCCGCTTCTCTTCTTCCGGCAAGTTCTTGAGAAGCTCCAGGCTGCCGGCAATCATAATCAGCCCGGCTTTGATCTTCTCGCTCTGAGAAAAAGCCATGATGGCTTCGTTGGATTTCATTCCAGCTTTACGACCTCCTGCTTTCAATCAATCCTGCGTGAGGAACCCAAACTCGGTCTGCGGGTGGAAGCGGGTTTAGAGTTGGCAAGCCTTGATCATCTCACACACTTCCTGAAAAACGTCCGTCAACCGCAGGATGCCGACGATTTCCTTGCCGTCCTTCGTGACCAGCAAAGACTGGTGTCGGCCGACGACGAGTTGATGAAGCGCCTGGTCCAGGGTGGCCTCCTCCGGAACGTATTCCCCTTCCGTGGGAGTATACATGATATCTTTCACTTTGATGTGAGGGGCTCTTCGGCAAACGTCTTCCAGCGGTTTCTTCCACAGGTCGTACTTGTCCACCATGGATTTAATGAATTCCGTACTGAAACCCGTATGGGAGATCCCCGTGAAGTCTCCCATTTTCTTGTAACCTCCTTCAAGACCCTTGATCACATCAAGCTGACTGAGTTTGCCCACCACGCGCCTGCTCTTGTCGAGGACAAGAATCGCTCGGTGCTTGTAACGGTCCTGTTGTCGGAACTTCTTCTGCGCTTCTTCCAGGGCCAGCACCGCTGCATGTAGGCTGGCGTCATCGCTCACCGTAGCATACTCCTCAAGGGGCACCATCAGATCTTTGACTTTCCTGGTCTTCATCACTCAGTCCTCCTGTGTTTTTCTTGACCTTTGAAACCTTTCTCCAAGAGCCTGGAAACACCGCTCTAAGGCCGGCTGCCTTTCGGCCTCCAATAAGAACCATTAATGCCCGGCTGTCCAAGAATGCTTCATGAAGGGAAGGGAATGAAGTATTCAAAAGACTATAGGAAAAAGGCCGCGGAGTGTCAAGACACCGAAGAATCCAGACATCAAGACCCTGCAAGTCGCAAATGCTCAAAATGCTCAAATGTCAAAGGAATGCCAAAGACAATGATGTACTTTTGACATTTGAGTTTTGGATTTGACTTGGACTTCGAACTGTTGACATTTGACATTTCAGATCCTTGGCTCGAAGAGAGATGGGACCTTCTCATCGGCTTATAACGCGTGGGTATCAACGACGTGCTTATTCAGGCCTGAAAGATCTCCCGAGTCCCGCAGGCGCTGATCCGCTCAATACCCGCAAAAAGCCGCGAAGCCAGGGAGATCCCCGGATCGAAGTTCGTGCCGAGCTTTGTTGCGCAAGGTGCATGACAATGAGGGTGAAGATCATGAGCGGAAAAGGAGCCACCTGAAAAACCTGGGCAGGCACTGAAGGCCACCAGCCCTGGAAATGGATTCCCATGATCTGGAGAAAAGCGAAGAGATAGGCTCCCAGAGCCGTCTTGACAGGATGCCAGCCTCCAAAGATGACGATCGCCAGGGCAATCCATCCCGTCCCCTCGGCCCCCTGAGGCCGTCCCCAACCGGTCTTGGTGCACAAAGAGAACGTGGCCCCTGCAAGACCTACCAACAGGCCTCCGACCACCGTATGCCAGAACTGAATCGCCCGCGTGTTTGTGCCTCTGGCGTAGGCCGCTTCCGGGTGTTCACCAATTGCCCTGAGGCGAAGCCCCATGGGTGTTTTGTAAAGGTACCACCAGGCAAGAGGAATCAGGAGCATGCTCAGGTAGGCGGGAAGACTTTGATGGAAGAAGATGGGTCCAAGAACCGGAAGATCCTGAAGCCACGGTATCGGGTTCATGCCGGCTTGAGGGCCATAAAGTCTCGAATAGGGGTTCCCAAGAAAATAGGCAAGGTCCCTGGCCGTAAGGGTGAGAACAAATCCCACAGCCACCTGAGACTGGCCGAGGAAGATGCTGAAAAACCCCACGAGTCCTGCCATCACCGCTCCCACAAGGGCGCCACCCGCAAATCCAAGAAAAAGGTTGTGACTTTGATAGGCAATGGCAAAGGCAACCATGGCGCTCAACAGAATGGAGCCATCAAGGCTAAGATTGATGACCCCTCCTTTTTCGGAGATCGTCTCTCCCAAAACGGCTAGGACAATAGGCGCAGCGCCGGCCACAATGGAAGCCAGCAGAACGGTCAGATCAAGGTCGGTCATTTCTCAGTCCATACACCAGAAGGGTTGTCAGCACCAAGGCTCCCTGGATGATCCCGCTCAATGAGGAATCCAGCTTCAATACGATGGGAAGCTGAATACTTCCCACATTCAGGCACGCAAAAAAGAAGGCAATCCAAGGCGATCCCCAGACTCGATAATTGGCGAGCATCACCACCAGAAGCGCGAGATAGCCGTAATTGCTGGAGATGACAGGGATGAGTCGGTGATACACTCCTGTGACCTGGAAAGCTCCGGCTAAGCCTGCACACCCTCCGGCCAGCCCCATGGCAAAGATAAAGTAGATGTTCGGGTTAAGGCCGTGAAGATACGCCGCCTTTGGATTGCTCCCAATACCTTTGAGGGCCAGCCCGAGCCTTGTGCGGTTGAGCACCCAGGTTGCAGCCATCAAAGCCAGCACCGCCAGCACCAGGCCCGCGGGTGAAAGCCTAGAGGAGAGGAACGTCGGAAGCCACAGGGACTCAGGGAAGAGCTCTGTCCCGCTCATGGAAGCAACGCCGGGCCGCTTCCACGGACCGAAGATGAGCCATAGGGTAATTCCCTGCGCTACGAAATTGAGCCCCAGCCCGCCAAAGATCTCGTTGACGCCCCCCTTGGTCTTGAGGAAACCGGCCAGGATAGCCCAGACACTCCCTCCCAGCATCCCTCCTGCGAACGCCAGGACGATCACGAAAAAGGGGGAGCCGCTCTCCAGACCGAACCTGAGCACTGACGGTAGAGGCGATGGCACCGGCCACCACCTGTCCTTCCACTCCGATATTCCACAACCCGACGCGAAAGCTGTAGAGAAGCCCACAGGCGCACAACGTGAGAGGAATCCAGACGGTCAGCACCTGTGCCAACTTGCTCCAAGATCCAAGGGCGCCTACAAAGAGATGATAGAAGGCAGGCCAGGGAGGAGCGCCTGCAACAAGGAGAACAAGGCTGGTCAGGCAAAAGACACCCCCTGTGATGAAGAGGCCCCTGATGAGAAGCTCTTTGGGAAGGCTGTTTTCCGGGAACAGGAGCATGGTTATCCTTTGCCTGCGATGGCCTTCGCAAGCTCTTCCATGGTCGTATCGCAGGTCCTGACGTCTTTCACCACGACCCCGTTGAAAAATACGAGAACCCGATCGGCCATTTGAAAGATCTCGTCCAGCTCTGCAGAAGAAAAAACAATGCTCGTTCCCTCGTCCGCATAGGCCATCAGCTTTTCCCACACCCACTGGACCGAATCCATATCGAGACCCCGCGTTGGGTGCTCCAGGAGCAGGAGCGAAGGATTTGCCGGAAGGAGGGCAAGGAGGAGTCGCTGCTGATTTCCCCCTGAAAGGGATTCCGCCACAGAGAGAGGGCTTCCCCTGATTCTGAATCGCTCGATCCCCTGCTCGGCCCTCCTCTGGGCGTTGGGCCAGTGGATCATCATCGCTCCTTCCTGGTGAAGAGCGTAGTGCTCCATGATAGTCAGACCGGGCATCAAGCCTTCTTCAAGACGGCCCGCGGGCAAGAAGGTGACCCTCCTGGCTCTGTAAGCATGATGATCCTTGCCTGTCATGTCTTTCTCAGCCACCCGGATCTTTCCTGTTTCAGGCCTCTCAAGCCCTGCGGCTAGGCGCAAAAACAAGCCCTGCCCGCTGCCCTCCAGCCCTGCCAGCCCGACCACTTCTCCCTGCCGGACGGCCACATGGCAGGGGCTTAGCCCGGCTCTTCCCCCAGAGGCCGATACCCCTTCCATGTCAAGAGTCATGACTCCCTCTTCTGTCCGTCTTTCGAAACAGGGAGGTGGAGGAAGTTCATTCCCGAACATCCACCCCAGAAGTCTTTTGCTTTCAAAAGGCAGGCCCATTTCACCTTCCACCTTCCCCCGCCGCAAAACCGTGATACGATTACAAAGGGCTTCCACGTCATCGAGTTTGTGAGAAACGAGGAGGATGGTTTTTCCTTCCCCGGCGAGTTTACGGAGAGCACTGAAGAGGGCTTGCTTTTGGAGGCTTGATATTCCCGTGGTGGGTTCATCCAGAATCAGGACTTCCACCCCCAGGGCAAGAAGCCTGATCAGTTCGAGCTGCTGCCGCTCTCCCACCGTGAGCCGCTCTGCGGGCGCCGCGGGATCGAGATGAAAGCCGAAGTGACCGGCCATTTCGTTGAGACGGCCACGATAAGCCTCCTCTCTGGAAATGAGCCCATGGTCAAGCCCCATCATAAAATTCTCCAGAACCGTGAGCGGCGGGAAATCGAGGGGATCCTGGTAGAGCATGCCGATGCCCAGGCGAGTAGCCTGTGAAGGATGATCGTACTCCACAGGCCGACCATTGAGGAGGATGGTGCCGGAGGTCTTGACCGTGTATCCTGCAAGAACTTTCATGAGGGTGCTTTTGCCCGCACCGTTTTCACCCAGGATTCCGTGGATGGACCCCTCGGAGATTTCAAGGTCGATCCCGTCGTTGGCATTCACCTTCCCATACTGTTTGCGAATGTCCCGGAGCGTAATCCTCATGAGACTCTTTTCTTGTGTGAGATGAAAAGCGGTTCTCTCTGATTAAGATTGGTGGCACGGACAAGCCGATCAGGCTTGTCCGTGATCTCCTCCGTGGCTTTGCTCAGGAAATGAGGCACAGCGGCGCATAGATTCTCTCGCGGCCCTCAGCGGTCATTCCCGCGAAGCCTGTCCCCGCGCTGGCGGGGAGCGGGAATCCAGAGAATCATGAGAAACCCTGGATGCCCGCCTCCGCGGGCATGACGGAGGGGGGCTGTTTTCATGCTTCCAGGGTGTCTAATCTCTTACTGCTTACTGCCTACTTCTTACTGCTTACTTCTTCGCCTTGCTCTCCCCAGCCATTCCTTTGAGGAGCTGCTCCATGTACCAGATCTGTTTGTCCGTTGCTACTTCCCCTGCTTTCAGGAAAGGCTTTCCGTCCTGGTAATCGAGAGGCCCCTTAAAGAGCTGGACCTTTCCGCTTCCAAGGTCCTTGATGAATGCGTCCAGCGAAGCCTGCGCGGGTTTTGAAAGGGCGCCTCCTGCAAGGAATCCTACGGCGCTGGTGTCAGGATTGTTGATGTCCTTCCAGTCCGGCCCGTTCCAGAGCCACTCTTGTTTGAATTTGCCCTCCATGGCATCCTTGATAAAATGAACGTACGCCGGCCCCCAGTTGAAGTACGGAACACCCAGGCAGGCGTCCATGGCGCCCTCGCACGCTCCCTTGTAGTCATACGGAATGGCCCAGACCTGCTTTTTCTCCTGTCTCTTTTGCCGCGCCACCACCAGAGCTTCCGTGGTGTCAATCCCCGAGATCACCACATCGTAGCCCGTGTTGTGAAAGTTTTGCGCCACCTGGGTGGGATCTGCCGTAACGCCTGGGATATTGAACCAGAACCCGATCCACGTCACCTGGAAAGCAAGCGTCTTGGGGTCTTTTTTAAGGACGTTTTCCCACGCATAACGGGCTCCGAGATAAGCGGAAGCAGCGAGCCTTCGAGTCTCTTCATTGACCAGCGGTCCAAGGTAGCCGATCTTTCCTGTCTGGGTAGTGAGAGCCGCTGCAAACCCGGCTATCATCTTTCCATATTCCATGCGGCCCATGACATTGGCCAGGTTTTTCGAGGCTTTCCCGGTCAGGACATCATCCCCGGACACATGGAGAAAATAGGTGTTTGGATGAAGCTTGGCCGCTTCTCTTGCCCCGTCTTTCATATCATCCGAATTGGCAATGATGAGCTTTGCCCCTTTTCCAACGAGATCGTCGACAAGCTGGGGAATGGTGACTCCCGGTCTGTCCGCCGGGTTGACCTTGTCAATGTAAATCATCTTGGTCCCCGGGACCTTTTTCTCAACATAAAGACCTGCATCGTAATGGGCCTGACTCCACCCGTGGTCATTGTAAGGCCCTACCAGGAGCACTCCGAAGATAAAAGGCTTGTTTGTTGTCTGAGCATTGACCGGGTTCATCATCAGCAGTCCGCCCAAAACAAGTGCGATCAAAAAGAACTTTTTCCTCATGGTCTTTTCCCTCCTGTTGTGTCATGTCACGTTTTCCGTTATCTGTTAACCCTTGTGCTTCGCGGGTTGCCTTTTCAGTAACGAGTGACAAGTTACAAGTGACGAGTCGTGATTTCTTGGTTCTTCTCTTGTCACTTGTGACTTGTCACTCGTCACTGCTTTTTTCAACTTTGGGCACTTCTTAACACTAAATCAAAACCAATCACGAAACCACGAAAATTGGAAAGCACGAAAAAAAGAATGTTCGATTTTCCCTTCGTATTTTTATCCTTTCGTCGTTTTCCGGTTTTACTGATCACTGATGACTGCTGACTGATCACTGGGTATTATGGATTTTGACGTGGGATAGGTGGTGCCGATCACCTGGTCATGCTTGAAGAGGTCTCCGCTTTCGGCCAGCATTTCGAGTTTAAGGGCCGCGTTGAGGAAATAGATCTGGTTGGGCTTGAAATCAGAGATCCGCTTGAGAAGTCCATTTTTCTCGAAAAAAGACTTCGTGTACGCAATTCGCACATCCAGGTCATCGGGAATCAGGATGTGGAGATTCTTGTCCACTTTGATCTCGATCATCACTGATCTTCCTTTCCCGGTCATTCATCCTGATTGAGACTATGAAATCCCCCTCAAAACCTCAACCATTTTTTTCTCTAACCCTTGACCCTGATTGCAAGGTTACGCTAGACTCTTAGCCTGTGACTTCTCCGCAAGTTGCGTAGAAGCTCAAAAGCGAACCGCAGAATATCGAATAACGAATAACGAACGCCGAAGGAAACAAGAGAAGAGATTTAACTTCGTGATTCGAAATTCCTTGTTCGACATTCGACATTCGAGTTTCGGGATTCTATTTTGGTTGCGGCCAAAGGCCTGCATCAGGATAAAAGCGGTTTAAACTGACTGATCTCTGTGACTGTCGAGGTTTCTATGCGAGCAACGTTTCAACGTGTAACCCTGAGTCTGATTCTTTTCGTTTTCATAACTTCCCCATGCGCAGCTGCACAGGAAGGAGTCCCCCCTGTCTTTAACGCTTTCCCTTCTCCTAAAACAGTGACTCTCTGCGGAGAACGCATGCCTCTTGAAAACCCGGATGTCTTCGAGATGCTGGACCGGGAGTTCACCGTGATGGTATGGGATCACGCCCGGGTCTTCATGCTGCTCAAGCGGGCGGCTAGGTATTTCCCTTTCATTGAAAAAGCCCTCCGTGATGCAGGCATGCCCGATGACCTCAAGTATCTTGCGGTCGCTGAAAGCTCTCTCATTCCCTATGCCCGGTCAACCTCAGGAGCACTCGGACATTGGCAATTCATACCGGAGACCGGTCAAAGGAAGGGGCTTCGAAAAGACCACAGTGTGGATGAACGAATGGCCCTTGAACGCTCGACAGAGGCGGCAATCCTTTACCTGACGCAGTTGAAGGAAATGTTCGGGTCTTGGACGCTGGCCATGGCCGCTTACAATTGCGGAGAAAACCGACTGCAAAAGGAAATCGGGGAACAAAAGGTGGCGGACTACTATAGACTCAATCTGCCTACGGAAACGGAGAGATATATCTTTCGCATCGCTGCCATCAAAATCATCCTTGAAAATCCGCGTCGCTACGGCTATATCCTGCCCGAAGACCAGCTGTACAAGCCCCTGAAATTTGACACCGTGACCGTGAGCATCAGTTCCTCCGTCCACATCACGGATCTGGCTCAAGCCATTGGAATGGACTTCAAGGTGATCAAAGAACTCAACCCGGAGTTTCTGGGCTATCATCTGCCGACAGGTCAATACAGTCTCAGAGTTCCGGCTGGTTCAGGACGCAATGCCCTTGCCGCTCTGGCCAATCTAAACAATGGGGCCCCTGTGGCAGCTCGGCCCAACAACAACCATACGGCTCCGGCGAATCATTCAGCACAGGGTTTTTACGTGGTCCAACCGGGAGACACCTTGACCAGGATCTCGACTGTCACAGGGGTGCCCGTGGAACGGCTCAAAGCGCTCAACGGAATCCAGGACTCCCACATTGAGGTGGGACAGAAGCTAAGGCTGACCCCATGAAGAAGCATAGAGCAGAGAGCGACACAAACTCTGTGTCCCGTCATTCCGGCGGAAGCCGGAATCCAGCGTTTTCGGGCGCTCGATGAATCCACGCATAGAAAAATTCATGTTCCGCGATCTGCACCCCCGCGTTTCCATGGGCACGGCCAGTGACCGGTATGCAGGATGGCTGGGGCAGATCTATTCCCCGGATCGGTTCGGAGGGAAGATCTCGAAAAGATCCAAGACAGTGGGAGGCCAGACCGTCACTGAGGAGCTCCTGCCCGTGGAAAGCGTGCAAGAGTATTTTCAGCATTTCTCGATTCTGGAACTGGATTTCACTTTCTACAGTCTGCTTCTGGACGACCATTCGAATCCTACCCCAACCTATCGCGTCCTCGAGACATACCGGAAACATCTCAAAGACGCGGATCGCCTCGTTCTAAAAGTTCCCCAAACGATTTTCGCCCAGAAATTATGGAAAGGGGGAAAGTTCGCTGAGAATCCTGGGTATCTGAACACGGAGATCTTCATTCAGAAATTCTACACGCCCGCCATGGAATTGCTGGGCCCAACCCTCCAGGGATTCATATTTGAGCAGGAGTATCAGGCCAAGAAGGAACGGCCCTCTCCGGATCAGTTCGCCTCTGCTCTGGACCGGTTCTTTGAAAGGATTCCGGGGGATGATCGCTACCACGTGGAATTGAGGACCGAAGCGCTTCTCTCTAAAGACTACTTTCAGGTTCTTGATAAGCATGGGATCGGCCAGGTTCTCTCTCACTGGACCTGGCTGCCTTCGCTTCGCAAGCAGTTCTCAAAAGGATCCGGCCGATTCTTCAATGCGGGAAAGAAGACGGTCATCCGGTTGATGACGCCGATTGGAATGCGCTATGAGGAAGCATACCTCAAGGCGTTCCCTTTCGACAAAATGGTTGAGGGGATGATGAGTCCTCGCATGCCCGAAGAGACCGCAGAGATCATGCTTGCGGCTGTGAAAGAGGACGTGCAGGCGAATGTCATTATCAACAACCGGGCAGGAGGCAATGCACCGCTCATCGCCCAGAAGGTGGCAGAGAAATTCATACAGGACAGCAAGCAGTAGGTGAGTATGCAGTAAGCACCAAGGACCACTCCCCACCGCCTTTTCCTTTCTGCTTACTCCTTACTGCCTACTGCGTACTATTTTCCTACCGGAAACAGCCAAGCTTTAAAACGATCATCCTTGCCGGCAACAATATCGCTCATCGAGGCGGAGAGCTTTCGGGTCACCGGTCCCGGGACCTCTTCAAGGATCCTGTCTTCAATCTGGCGAATGGCAAGGGCTTTGATGGGTGTGCCGGAATACAAAATCTCCTCCGCCTCCAAAAACAGCTCCGGCCTCAGCCTTCCCTCGAAAGTCGGGATGCCTGTTGCCTGGGCCACCTGAAGAAGGGACTTACGAGAGATGCTCGCGAGGATGGTTCCGAGACCTGGGGCCATGAGCACGCCTCCCTTGACCAGGAAGACGGACTCCGTGCCTCCCTCTGCGATGAATCCCTGCGTGTCCAGCATGATGGCATTGTCAAAACCCCGTTTTTTTGCTTCGGCCCTTGCCATCATCCCGTTGAGGTAATTGGCGGCCGCTTTGGCTTCCACAGGCACGGTCTCAGGATCGAGCTTGCGCCATTTGGAAACGCAAGCGCTGACCCCGCGATCAAAGGGGAACTTGAGGCCCCCTAGATCTTCCAGGGGATCAACCACAAAGATGGAGAGGTCGAGCATTTTCTGAGGCGGCAGAATCTCAAAGGCGATCTGGGAATAATAGCAGATGATCTTGATGAAGCCTTGCCGGACGCCGTTTCGCCGGACAGAATCCAGTACGGCCTCCTGAATGGCCTGCTTGGTGCCGGGGAGTTCCATGTCCAGAAGTCCTGCGCTTCTGAAGAGCCGGTCCATGTGTTCATCCAGCCGGAAAACCGCAGGCCCGAGCCGTGTGTCATGAAGGCTCAGAACTTCAAAGATCGCAGAGCCGCGGCCAAAGGAATGACACATCAGATGCGCTTTTGCCTGATTCCAGGCCACAAACTCGCCGTTAAGAAACACCATCCTGTCTTCGAGCATGAAAACCTCCTCCCAATAAGGGGAACCTGAAAAAACAAACAATGGCAACAAGTTCAGAGATGCACTATAAGGTAAAGGGAAGAGGGAGTCAACCCTGAGCGGCTCTGCTTACCCCTTTTTCCGAGCGTTTCTTCAGCGCGGTCGAAGGGTCAAGGCGCGAACCCGAGGAAAACTCCCTTTTCCCTTGAAAAGAGAATGGCCTTTGTGTTATCGAATGGGATAATACGTGGTGGTTTTCTAGGGATGTCTAAGGCGGGGGTCCTCCTGATGGGATCTCATAAAAAGACACGCTTTATCAAGAAAGGGGGAACAGTGAATGAAGGCTTTTAGATTGGTTGTAGCGGTTCTGTTGCTCCTTGGGGCAGCGGGTGCGGCTGTCGCAGGGACCCTGGATGAAGTGAAGGCGAGAGGGGTTCTCGTTGCGGGAGTGAACGGCCAGGTCTTTGGATTTGGCATGCCTGACGAGAAAGGCGTCTGGAAGGGCCTTGACGTGGACACCGCAAAAGCGATTTCTGCAGCGGTCTTCGGAGATGCCAACAAAGTCAAGTACGTAGCGGTCACCGCGGTTCAGCGACTGCCGGCCCTTCAGTCCAAAGAGGTTGACGTGCTGTGCCGAAATACCACGGCGACTCTGACCCGGGAAACGACAAACGGCCTGAACTTCGCTCACGTCAACTATTACGACGGCCAGGGATTTATGGTTCATAAAAAGCTAAACCTCAAAAGCGCCAAACAGCTCGGCGGCGCAACGGTATGCGTTCTGCCAGGAACCACCACGGAGATGAATGCAGCCGACTATTTCAGGAAGAATGGAATGGCATGGAAACCCGTGGTCATCGAGCAGAACGTGGAATTGAACAAAGCCTTCTTTGGGGGCCGGTGTGACTCCCTCACATCCGATGTGTCCCAGTTGGCCGCCCACCGCTCCGTTGCTCCGAACCCTGAAGAATATGTCATTCTGCCGGAGATTATTTCCAAGGAACCTCTGGCTCCGGTGGTTCGTCACGGAGACGATCAATGGTATGACATCGTCAACTGGACCGTTATGGCCATGATCGAGGCAGAGGAAATGGGGATCACTTCCCAGAACGTGGACGAGATGCTCAAAAGCACAGATCCCAATATCCAGCGCCTTCTCGGCGTCACACCGGGCATGGGTAAAGCGCTCGGCCTTGACGAAAAATGGGCCTACAACATCATCAAGCAGGTCGGAAACTACGGTGAAGTGTTTGAGCGGAGCGTCGGCAAAAATACTCCCCTTAAGCTAGAACGGGGCTTGAACGAACTCTGGACAAAAGGCGGGCTGATGTACGCTTTGCCGATCCGATAAATACACTCTAAGGGTGCCCCGACAAGGGGCACCTTTGTTTAAAGAGTACCAATCCGCTCATCCACTAGGCATGCGGACCCCCTTACACCTGCCCTTGACTCAGATTCGAGGGAAAGGGCAAGGGTGCGGGTATGAATTCTGAAGCCCTGAATCCGAGGCACGGACTCCAGAACGCAAGTCTTCGACCAGTCCCTCATTCCGGTAAAGGAAATGACAGGCCCCAAGGACAGTTCTTTTGCAGAAAAGGTTCCTTTCTGGCTTGACCCTAACAAAAGGGCCATCATTTTCCAGCTCCTCTCCATCGGTGTTGTTGGGCTGATCATCTACTATCTCGTCTCCAACACCCTCGTCAATCTTCAGAAGCAGTCCATCGCCACAGGGTTCGGTTTTCTCAAGAAAGAGGCTGCTTTCGAAATCGGGGAATCTTTGATCCCCTATTCCGCAGCCAATACTTACACCCGCGCTCTGCTGGTGGGCGCCCTCAATACCATTAAGGTCGCGTTTGTTGGTGTCGTCATCACCATCCTCATGGGGACAATTATCGGAGTGGCAAGGCTTTCCACCAACTGGCTTGTGGCAAAGCTTTCCGCCATCTACATTGAAGTCATGCAGGACCTTCCTATTCTTCTCCAGCTCGTGTTCTGGTATGCCATTTTCTACGAGAGCCTGCCTCCCCCAAGCGATGCCCTTTGCCCGGGAGCGGGCATCTATCTTTGCAACCGGGGTGTTGCGTTCACCATTCCCGAAGCACATCCGGCTCATCTTTACATGTTTTTTGCCTTTCTAGCAGGCTGTGTGGGGGCCTATTTCATTCGGCGATGGGCAAAGAAGAGGCAGGAGAGGACCGGCCAGTATTTTCCCGTCTTTCGTGTGTCCCTGGTATTGCTCATAGGGCTCCCTCTCATCGTGTGGCTCGCAGCAGGCTCTCCCATAAAAATGGATGCGCCGAAACTGACGGGGTTTAACTTTGAGGGAGGTCTGACCGTAAGCCCCGAGTTCATGGCGCTTTTACTGGGCCTTGTCCTGTACACGTCCGCTTTTGTCGCAGAAGTGGTTCGCGCAGGAATCCAGTCGGTCAGCAAAGGGCAGAGAGAGGCGGCCATGTCCATCGGCCTCAGGCCGACCCTGGTGCTCAACCTGGTCATCTTGCCCCAGGCTTTGCGGGTCATTGTTCCGCCCCTGACGAGCCAGATGCTTAACCTGACTAAAAACAGCTCCCTGGCTGTGGCCATAGGATATCCGGACTTCGTTTCGGTCGCCAACACAACCATAAACCAGACAGGCCAGTCCATTGAAGGCGTTGCCCTCATTATGGCTGTCTATCTTGTCTTCAGCCTCTCGACCTCCGCTTTCATGAACTGGTACAACAAGCGCGTGGCCCTAGTGGAAAGATAGGCCAAGAGGTTAAAGGATAAAGGTCAAAGGTATACGGAAAACAAAAGAAGAGATGGACACACTTACTAAAACCATAGACGCCGACCATACAAGACCTCCGGTGACCAGTGTCGGCGTTATCGGGTGGATTAGAGCGAACCTCTTTAACAGTGTCTTCAACTCTATTCTCAGCCTTGTGACCCTCTTCCTCCTCGGTAAAGTCGTGCCTCCTCTCGTCCGGTGGGCTTTTATCGACAGTGTCTGGGTTAGCAGCGGCCAGGCCTGCAAACAGGCAGCCGGCGCCTGCTGGTCCATCATTTCTTCAAACTTCCGCTTTATCCTGTTCGGGTTTTATCCTCAAGAACTGCAGTGGCGTCCCCTCGTGGCGATGCTCATCCTGTTTGGTCTTTTCTTTTACAGCAGAGACAGAACACACTGGAAAAAGTCGCTCGGCTATGCATGGATCGTGGGGTTGATTTTGATGGGGCTCCTCATGACGGGTGGGATCTTCGGACTCACGCACGTTGAAAGCACGCAGTGGAGCGGTTTGCCCCTCACCCTCCTGCTCGCCGTGTTCGGCCTGACCGCCGCTTATCCCCTGGGAGTGATTTTGGCCCTCGGCCGCCGTTCGAAAATGCCTGCCGTCAAAATCATGTCTATCCTCTACATCGAGCTCATCCGCGGCGTCCCCCTGATAAGTCTTCTCTTCATGTCTTCCATCATCTTTCCTCTGTTCTTGCCGGAAGGCGTTACCATCAATAAGATCCTGCGAGCGCAGGTGGCGATCATCCTTTTTACTGCCGCCTATATTGCCGAGGTGGTACGTGGAGGGCTGCAGGGTATCTCCAGGGGTCAATACGAAGCGGCAGAGTCGTTGGGTTTGAACTACCTTCTCACCATGAGGCTGATCATCCTTCCACAGGCCCTGAAGATTGTGATTCCGCCCTCCGTGAGCATCCTCATCTCCGCATTCAAGGATACGTCTCTTGTGGTGATCATTGCGCTCTTTGATATACTCCGGACCACCCAGACCGTGCTCTCCAACCCGGAATGGATGGGATTTAGCCGTGAAGCCTATCTTTTCATCGGGCTCCTGTACTTCTTAGGCTGTTTTTCCATGTCCAACTACAGCAGAAAATTGGAAAAGGAGCTTTCAACGGGACGATAAGTTTTTGTGAGAGGTGTTTATGAGCGAGGAACTGGCGAAGAAAGAGGAAAGGAATCCATCGAGCGAAGCGATGATAGAATTCATCGATGTGCATAAGTGGTTTGGTGAGTTCCATGTGCTTCAGGGAATTGACCTAACGGTTCAAAAGCAGGAGCGGATCGTCATCTGCGGTCCCTCTGGCTCGGGGAAATCCACGCTGATCCGGTGCATTAATCGCCTGGAAGAGCATCAGAAGGGACGGATCATTGTGGATGGTATCGAGCTGACCAACAATATTAAGAACATCGAGAAAATCCGAGCAGAAGTGGGCATGGTGTTCCAGCACTTCAACCTTTTTCCTCATCTCAACATCGTGGACAATTTAATCCTCGGTCCTTTGTGGGTTCGAAAAGTCCCCAAGAAACAGGCGGAAGAGGCGGCCATGCATTGCCTGGAAAAGGTCCACATCGCCGAGCAAGCGAAGAAATATCCCGGTCAACTGTCCGGTGGACAGCAGCAGCGAGTGGCCATTGCCCGAAGTCTCTGCATGAACCCGAAGGTCATGCTCTTTGATGAGCCGACCTCCGCCCTTGACCCGGAGATGATCAAAGAAGTGCTCGACGTCATGATCGAACTTGCAAAGGAAGGCATGACCATGATCGTGGTGACCCACGAGATGGGTTTTGCCAAGAGCGTTGCCCACAGAGTTCTGTTCATGGACTATGGGAAGATCGTGGAAGGAAACACGCCTGAGGACTTCTTCAGTCATCCCCAGCTCGAGAGAACCAAGCTATTCCTGAGCCAGATCCTCCACTGAGCTAATATCTTCGATACAGCCAATCACCAAGAGGAACAAGCACCCCTGCCGTTGCCGCACCAGCAAACACATCCACCGCGTAGTGGTATCTGCAGTAGACCGTGGCGAAACTCAGAGCAACCGTCGCCGCAAGGATCAGATGCCGAACTCGCGGCAGATACTTCCACGAAAAAAAGAGCGTGCACAGGGCTGCCGCCACGTGGCTGCTCGGAAATGCGGCCCCGCCTGATTCAAAGGTCCTGTAAAGAATCTTCATCCAATTAAAGAACGGACCGGATGTAATGCCCGGCGGAAATTCAAGGGGGTAGTATGGGAGTTGTTGCTGGTCCAAATACCTTGGGATCTCCATAAAAAATGCAGGCGGTCCAGCCACAGGGAGGAAGATGAAGGCGAGAAAGCACACATAGAACACAAAAGAGAGCACGGCCAAGTAATGCCAAAACGGTTCTCTGCCCTGGAAATAAAGTGCCAGTCCCACCCCCGCGATCATCACGTAATATGAAAAGTAGCTCATGTAGAAGAATTCGCTGACCACCGGATGAGGAAAAGCGTTCATGAGCACTACTGCAGGCTGAAAGCCGAAGATCCGCTCTTCAAGGGCGATGAAAGCAGGGTCCAGGTACCTGTCCACGAACATGAGATTCAATTGCTCAGATTCCCGGTACAGGAACAAATAAAGAATCAGCGGGTAAAAGTGTCGGAAAAAGGAGAAAAACCGGTTTTCTGGCCGGCGTGCGCTCCCGAGGATAAAGGCGTGAATGACCAAAATGCCTGCCCCGTGGGCCAGAAGGAGCGTTTGAAAATTAGGAACACTTTCGTTGTGAAAGAAGAGGATCAGCGCTCCCACCAGCAGCAGGTAGGTCTGGGTGGCGTAATCGACGAAACGGTAGCTCCGGGTTATGCCGGCCCATGGGGTCATGCCTAAACCCACCCTTCCCTGCGGTACCAGTCCAGCGTCTGCGTGATGCCCTCCCTCAGGGAGGTAGGGGCCGTGAAGCCGAGGTCGTTCCTGATCCGATCAGTAGTGCAAACCCAGCCGGGCGCAAGGAGTTCTGGGAGCTTTTGCCGGCTCAGGATGTTCGGCCGGCCCGTCATCCGGGACAGGATTTCCTGGATCACGCAGGCCAGATACAGGGCCGAACGGGGGATAGGGAGGCGCAGTGGGCGACACCGCAGCTGGCTGGCAATCTCCTGCATGAACTCTGCGTCGGTGCACGGGGGTTCTGCAGCCACATGGTAGGTTCCACCGGCGCCTCGCTCGTTCCGCAGTGAGCAGAGGACCGCAGCCGCCACATCCGGCCCGTAAACCATGTTAAGATGCCGCTTGGCGCCAGAGACCAGAGGCATGACGCGCCGTTTCACTTTTTGAAACAGAGCCAGAAATTCGGTATCTCTCGGTCCGTACACCGCTGCGGGCCGCAGGATGGTCCAGGGCACGCTGCAGCGCTGCCGGACCTCGATTTCGCCGAGCCATTTGCTTTGCCCGTAAACGGAAACCGGGCGCGGCTCACCGGCTTCCACGGCCGGGCTGCCTAAGACACCCGGCCCGCTGACGGCCAGGCTGGAGATGTAAACCAGATGTCGCACGGATTCACAGCACGCGTTGGCGGCCATGACGATGTTGCCGGTCCCCGCCTGGTTGACCCGGTAGAAGTCGGATGAGCGCAGGGCCTTGATTTTGCCGGCACAGTGGATGACCGCTTCCACCCCGCGCATGGCCTTTGTCAGAAGGGGCACATCGTCAAGAGAGCCGTAATGGACGGTCACTTCCGGAACGTGACGGGAAACAAAGCGGGTGTTGCTCGTGCGCTGCAACAGGATGGAGACCTCGTGGTGCCCGGCACGCAACGAATCGAGCACATGACTTCCCACGAACCCGCTCGCGCCCGTCAGGAAAACTTTCATAGCGCTTTCTCGTAAATGCGGTAGACTTTCCCGATTTGTGCGCCCATGCGCTCAAGGGGTCTGCGCATCAGCACGTTGTCTTCCAGTATCCACGACATCTCGCCTGTCCGGTATCCCCTGGATAGTCCCTTCTCAAAGCTCTCGTGAATGAGCAGCACTTCAATGCCGCTCAGCCGGTATTCGGCAGCCACTCCCAGCAACAGCGTTCGCACTCTCCCTATGGTCTTGCGGCCGAAGAGTAAGTGCAGGAATCCGAAGGGAAACAGCCGGCCGTGCATCTTTTTCAGCAGGACGTTGTAATCCGGAAGGCTCACGGAAAAAGCCACAGGCTTCCCCTCCTTCTCCGCGATCAGGACCACCGAGGGGTCTACAATGGGCTTGAGTTCCCGGGCAGAGTAACGGAATTCGTCTTCCGTTACTGGGATGAATCCCCAGTTTTGCGACCACGCAGCATTGTAAATCCTGAATATCTCGGCCAGGTCTTCTTCAAAGCGGCGCATGTTGATGGAACGGATTACGATCTGTTTGCGCTCCTGGATGCGTCGTCTAAGACGCACGAGATAGTCCGGGATGCTCCCCTGGTATGCGTACTCGTAGGCCAGAAGATTTCTTACCTTGCTGTAGCCCAGTCGGGTCATAAAATCGGGGTAATAAGGCTTGGTGTAAGGCATCATCAAGGCTGGCAAACGGTCGAACCCCTGGACCAGAAAGCCGCATTCCTCATTGGTCGAAAAATTGAAAGGCCCCCGGATAACCTTCATGCCCCGGTCCCGAAGGGCGTTTTCAGCCGCCGTCATCAGGGCCGATGCAACCGCCTGATCGTCAACGCATTCGAAAAATCCGAAAAAACCGACCTTCTCACCGGCATGGTCGTTGTGGCGCTCATTGATGTGGGCTGTGACCCGCCCCACGACCTCGCCCTTTTCGCCGCGTGCCAGAAAATAAGTGACATCCGTAAACTGAAAAATGGGGTTGGACGGCCTGAAGAATTTCTTGCGTTCGTAAAGAAGGTGGGGCACAAAAAAGGGATCCCGGCTGTAGTGCCGGAGCGGAAAACGCATAAAGGCATCCATATCCCGCTTGGATTCAGCCGGCTTTACGAAAACCTGCGTCATCGAACCTCCCTCATCCCCCTCACCCTTCTCCTCTCCCCCGTCGCGGGGGAGAGGGCGGGTGAGGGGGCATCCTGATTTGGAAGGAATAGGTGCGTTCGTATCAGATCAGACCGAGCTCCTTGCCGACTTTTTTCAACTTTTCAAGCGCGGTCTGTATCTGATCTTCCGTGTGGGTGGCCATCAGGCTGATGCGGATGAGGCATTTGTTCGGCGGAACGCCCGGAGGCAGAACAGCATTGACAAAAACGCCTTCCTGGTGAAGCCGCATGGCCATCAGCAAGGTTTTCTCGTCTTCATAGCAGAAAACAGGCAGGATAGGGGTTTGACTGGCACCCAGGTCAAAACCGAGCCCCAGCAACCCCTCTTTCATCAAGCGCGTATTGTGCCAGAGGCGTTCAATCCGCTCAGGTTCCCGCTGCATGATCTTCAGGGCCTCCAGGACGGCGGCGGCATTGGCCGGCGTCATGCTGGCGCTGAAAATAAGGCTGCGGGAATGGTGTTTCAAGTATCTAATGGTGTCTGCATCAGAGGCGATGAATCCGCCAAGGGAAGCAAGTGATTTGCTGAAGGTTCCCATAAGGATGTGGACGCGATCAGTGAGTCCGAAATGATCGCACGTGCCGCGCCCGTTGTTCCCCATCACGCCGATGCCGTGAGCGTCATCAACCATGACGGCGGCACGATAGGTTTCCGCAAGCGATACAATGTGCTCAAGCGGCGCGATGTCCCCAGACATGCTGAAAACCCCGTCCACAACAATGAGCTTGCCGGCAGCAGGATCGATTTTTCTCAGGCAGTTTTCAAGGCCGGCCATGTCATTGTGGTTGTAGCGCATGAAGGTGCCCAGGGACAGCAGACACCCGTCCATAATGCTGGCATGGTCCTCCTTGTCGGCGACGACGTATTCGCCGCGCCCCACCATGGTACTGATGGTGCCGAAGTTTGCCTGAAAACCGGTCGAATAAAGGAGCACCGATTCCTTCCCAACGAACCTGGCCAGAGCCTCCTCCAGCTCCAGATGGATGTCCAACGTGCCGTTCAGGAAGCGCGATCCTGCACAGCCTGAACCGTATTTATCCACGGCTGTGTGAACGGCCTGCTTGATTTCCGGGTGATTGGTTAAGCCCAAATAACTGTTGGACCCCAGCATCAGCACCTTCTGCCCTTCGATGATCACTTCGGTGTCCTGGGCAGAAGAGATGGGTCTGAAATACGGATAGAGTCCCAGAGCCTGGATTTCTCTGCTCCTGGTAAAGTTTCTTCCTTTTTTCAATAATGGCGGTTCAGTCTGTTCGCTATCTTTCATACCACCGAGATCCTCACAGACTATCTTCTCGGATACGGCCATCTCCCCCTCTTCAAATCGCTATTGGACATCGAGCGTTGACCTATGTGAACCATTAGGAAATCAATGGGTTCTTATTAGAGAAATATTGGCCCCGTGTCAAGAATGATCTTAAAATCAAGCCGTTAAAGTGAGAATCGCGTTTCTGTCCTTGTTTCCCCTACTCCACCGCGTAGAGTTCGACCAGCCCCCTTGTTCAAGCAAGCCACGATCTCTTCCCTCTGCGATACGCTTTCCTAGATACCCTATTGTGTGCTATCATGCCGCATCGCTATGGCTCGGTTGCACTCGTCGCTTCCAATTCTTGAAAGACTTCGTCTGGCGCTTCTACGGCCCAGAAAGCCAAAGATCTCTTTTTGCGCGCCATGCAGGGATTCCACTTCGCTTTTGAAGGCTTTGAATTGACAATGAAATCATTATCCTTACTTTCTTGCGGAATTCACAGACTATCCGCTCGCAACCTCGATATCAGGGAGTTTCATTTATGAGTCCCCAGCTTGCAGATTACCCGTTTCGTTGCGTGTTCAGTTTGAGACCCCTTATCGAGTTCTGGCGTCGAAACATTGCCGCCAATCCCGAATATGGGAGTTGCCTGGCAGAAAGCCTTGAAGCAAAGCTTCAAAGAGCCCCTGAACTCCTTGAACCCATAGAAGATCTCACCGTTTTGGACCAGCACCAGGACCTGCTCAAAAGCTTGATGAGTTTGGTTTTTCCTCCGGCCTTCTGGAAGACAGACCTGGTGGGCGCCTTTGTGCCTTTCATCCTCCTGCCGGTTTACACCTCTCCCTCATTCAAGCGCCTCATTCTAAAGGACGACGGCTCTTTCAAGGGCACGCCTCTCATGGGACAAGAAAATTTCTTCGTGGGTCGTATCCTTATGGCCTACTTCCTGATTCTCGAGCGTCACTACGGGATTCGCCGGGAAATAGACCCCCCGATCATCCAGGTGGTTCCGGATCCGGACACGGGACTGGATCTTTACTTCAGAATAAGACCCAACATGAGGTTTATTGAAGTGCACCCGAGAGGCAAACTCAAAGAGCTCACCGAACAAGAGCGCGCAAGAATTCTCCAGAATATGACAAACCCGGCTGTCCTTCGGGAAATTCTGCCGCCTGAGAACTTTGAATTCAGCGGCTTCGGTTCTCTTTACGTATTCGATGTGACCCAGTCTGAAATCATCTCAGCACTGGAGAGAAGCCTTATCGATCAGGAATCCATCTTCTCCCAGAGCGGTTTTCAGCTTCTCCAGCAAAAGCTTCGCACCCTGTTTCGCTGTCCCAGTCTCGTCGCCGGCCTCGCGGCGATCAAGGGCGATCAGGTTATGCTCTTGAATGTGGGATGCGATCTTTCCGACAGTTCCGTTTTTTCAGGGTCCCTGCACCTGCCCCTTAGCGAATTTGAAGGATCCTTCTATGAACGGGCATTCACGGAAAACAGGATTCTCATTATCCGGGATCTCAAGGAAAAGACGCTCCGGACAAAAGCTGAGGAAGCCGTTTTCCAGGGCGGCGCCAGATCGCTTCTCATTGCGCCTCTGACCTACCAGGGAAGCATGATCGGCACCCTTGACATTACCTCACCGAACCCCGGGGAATTCGGCCCCGAGGACCTGATGCTGATGAACCAGATCATTCCAATCTTCGCACTGGCCGTCAAAAGAGCGCTGGACGAGACGGACCACCATATCCAGGGCGTTATCAAGCAGAAATGTACCGCCGTGCATCCCGCAGTGGAATGGCGCTTCCACGAGGCGGCATTTCATCATCTGGACAGAATCAGAATGGGACAGGTGTCTGATCTTGAACCGATCGTCTTTAGAGATGTTTACCCTCTCTATGCCATCTCTGACATTCGCGGGTCTTCCGAAGAACGAAACCGGGCCGTGCGGAGTGATTTAGAAGAGCAACTGGGTTTGGCTCTCAGGGTGATCCAACTGGCAAGCGAGGCAAGATCGATGCCTATTCTTGAAGAGCTCGGCCACCGCCTGGGAAGGCAACTGGAGCGGCTGCGCGGAGGCTTGAGCTCCGGAGATGAAGCCTCCGTCATCAAGATGCTTAAGACAGATGTTGAACCCCTCTTTGTCCCTTTTCAGGATTTCAGCCCGCAAGTCCGCGTGGCCATTGAAGGGTATCAGTCCGCTCTCGATGCCAGGTTGGGTACCGTCTATCGCAAGCGCAGGGAATTCGAAGAGAGCGTGTCGCTTCTCAATAAACGGATCTCCCTTTATCTGGACCGGGAACAGGTTGAAGCCCAGTCGGTGTTTCCCCACTACTTTGAGAAGCACCAGACCGACGGGGTGGATTACCTCATCTACGTGGGTGCCAGCCTTGTCGAAAAAGGGGTGTTCAATGAACTGTATCTCGAAAATCTCAGACTCTGGCAACTGATGGTCTCCTGCGGCATCGCATGGCATACTGTGCAATTGAAGACCGAGCTCAAAGTGCCGCTTGAAACGGCTCACCTTATCCTGGTCAATCACACGCCCCTTTCTATTCGATTCCGATTTGATGAAAAGCGGTTTGATGTGGACGGTGCCTATGACGTAAGGCAGGAGATCATCAAATCACGGATTGATAAAGCCATGGTGAAGGGCAGCCCAGAGCGCCTTACCCAGCCGGGCAAAATCGCGGTGATCTACTCTCAGCCCCAGGAAGGAAGGGAGATACGCCGCTACATCGATTTTCTTCGATCTCAGGGTTTCCTCAAAGGAGACACAGAAGCATTAGACGTGGAAGAGCTTCCCGGTGTGCAAGGGCTCAAAGCATTGCGCGTCGAAATCGACCTCAAATCCCCCGTCATCTCAGAGCGCACAGCCCGAATGTCAAAGTGAACGAGTCAAGGGACAAAGGGTCAAAGTAGCAAAGGCACAGAGCAGAAAAAACATTCAGTTCTATCCCTTTGTCCCTCTGTTCCTCTGTGCCTTTGTCCCTTTGAACCTTTGTGCCTGCGACTACATTCCTTTCATCTTCGCGATATCCAGATCCTCGATCACGGTGATGCCTTTGGCCTTCATCTCATCAAGAGCCTTTGCTGAGGTCTCCGGCGCCACGCCCTTGCTCAAATTCTTGACCATGATGACCTTGTAACCGGCAGCCGCCGCATCTATGGCCGTCGCTTTCACACAGTAGTCTGTCGCGATGCCGTAGACCACCACCTTCTTAATGCCGGCCTTCTTCAGGATCTTGTCCATATCGGTCTTTTTCCCGCCGTCATCCTGAAAACCGGAGTAGCTGTCATACTGGGCATCCATCCCCTTCTTGACCGTAGCTTTGAAGAGCTTCTTGTCCAGCAGAATCTCCGCCCCGGGGGTGTTCTGCACGCAGTGGGGCGGCCACAGAACCTGGTCTTTTCCATGAAGCTTGATCACGTCAAAAGGCTTCTTCCCCTGGTGATTGGCGGCAAAGGAAGCATGGGTCGCAGGATGCCAATCCTGGGTCGCGTAGATGGGGAACCCGGCCGCTTTCAGCTTGGCTGTGGCATCTGCCACTGACTTGACGTAGGCGTCGTCGGTTCCCTCAACGGCCAGAGAACCTTTCTTGGCTTTAGTGAAATCCCCCTGAAGATCAACGACAATGATCGCCGTGTCCACTGCCTTCTTGGTTGCTGCCTTGGCCGGTTCCTTGGCTTGCTTGGTTGTCTGCGCCATAGCCATCCCTCCAAAAGCCAGCGTAACGAACAATACTCCGATCAGCACCTTGAATCCCCATTTCTTCATAAGCCACCTCCATTTTAAGAGTTAGACGAAGTATCCCCAAAACCAGAAGGAACTGATTGGTTCTCTCAGCGGTTTTATACTCCTCCGAAAAAGGGAAAGTCAACCTGTTCAAATTGTATCGGAATGACCCTTAGGATCTCATGTTGGTCAGGTGCACACCGGAGAGGGCGAAGAAGCCCTAACCGCTACTCTTCGCGGGCCATGGTGATGGCGCCCTTGGGACAGATGAAGGCGCAGATACCGCAGCCCTTGCAAAAATCGTAATCGATCTCAATGTGGCCGGTCTTCTCATTTCTGGTGATGCAGAGATCAGGGCAAAAATAGCGGCACAGGTCGCAGCTGCGGCAGAAATTATTCCCAAGGCACCGGCTCGCCTCCATGACCGCTGTCTCCTCATCAAGACCCGGTTTGACATGGTCAAGTTCTTCGGCGTGCTGCTCTTCACCCCGGCGCCTGATTTTCAATTCACATGGTTCAGCCATCCCGGCTTCCTTCGTTTCACCGCAAAGTCGCAAAGGACGCAAAGAAAATATTTTTCAGAGCTTCACTCTGTCCGATCGGTATCTCCCGATCGGACAGAGAAAAACTCTTTGCGCTCTCTGCGTCTCTGCGGTGAGTTATCTGTTTTTTGATTCCAAGTACCGGTCCACGGCCTGGGCGGCTTTCTTGCCGCTGGCCATGGCTTCCACCACCGTGCTTGCTCCGGTGACAAAGTCCCCTGCGGCGAACACCCCGTCCGCATTGGCTTGCAGGGTCTCTCGATCGATAGACAGTACTTTGCTGCCTGATGCAAGACCGTTCACCACCGGCTCATAGTCCGGCTGCTGGCCGACAGCGGAAATAATCGTACCGGCTTCGATCACGAACTCCGATCCTTCCACCGGCACAGGTCTTTTCCTTCCGGACTGATCCGCGTCCCGGAGCTCCGTCTTGATACATTGAAGCCCCTTTACCTTTTCTCCTGAGACCAGCATTTTCTTTGGAGCGGTGAGAAACTCTATTTTGATCCCCTCTCTAAGGGCATCGTTGATCTCTTCCCGGTCTGCAGGCATCTCTTCGAGGCTTCGTCTGTAAAGGATGGTCACCCTTGCTCCGCTTTTTCGAAGAGCAGAACGGGCCGTATCCACCGCGGCATTTCCGCCCCCGATCACTAGAACCCTGTTGCCCAGAGCGACGTCCCTCTGATCGCTGCATGCTTTCAGAAAATCGAGACAGTCCAGATACCCTCGATGATGATCCTCATTTTCAATGTTCATTTTCAGACTTTTCTGAGTCCCTGTTGCGAGGATCACCGCATCCGCACCATCCTTCCGAAAGCCCGAGATCTTCACTTCAGAGCCGAAGTGCATCCCTGTTTTAATCGTGACGCCCATTTTTCTGATGTAGTCGATATCTCTTTGCAGGATCTCCCTGGGCAGCCGAAATGCAGGTATGGCCCACGCCAGCAACCCACCCGCTTCCCGGTAGGACTCGATGATCTCAACCTGATAGCCCATCCTCGCAAGCTCATGGCCGGCTGCCAGGCCCGCAGGCCCCGAACCTACAATTACCACCTTTTTCCCTTTGGGTTTGCCAACGCTAGGCGGGTTGAGCCGGCCATCATCGTAATCCGTGACAAATCTCTTCAAAGACCTGATCGACAGGGGATCATCCACTCGACCCCTGGTGCAAGCGCTCTCGCAGGGGTGATGGCACACATACCCGCAGACCGATGGAAGCGGATTCGCTTCCCTGATCAGTTCGATAGCTTCGCCATATCGCCCTTCTGCAATGAGCCTCATGTAGCCGCGCACATCCTGCCGTACCGGGCAGGTTGCCTGGCAAATTGGAAGGTCGAAGACCTTTGTGACGTTGATCTTCGGCTCTGTATCTGAACTGGAATACAGTTTTCCCCTGAGGCTCTCCCCTTCATACCTGAAGTCAGGGATCGCCTCTGCCGGACAAGCCTTGAGGCAGACTCCGCACGTCTCACAGCGGTTGTAATCAATTACGGGTTTGTGGGTTCTTCCCTCGACGGCCAAAGCTTAGCGCTCCTCCTTTTCATTCGAAGGGCTTGCTGAACTATTATTGAAATCGCGCAAATTCAAATTTCAAAATCCAAATGTCAAAGGAATGTCAAATCCCAAAATCCTAAAGTTCCATCTTTGATCTTTGGATTTGATTTGACATTTGGACTTTAGCATTTGGCATTGCCCTCTGCTTACTGCCTTCTGCCTGCTGCTTACTTTCCTTTCCCAGACGATATCCCAGCTCAAGGGCCTTGATATTCAGGTCCCTGAAGCGGGCAGACACATTCTCGGTGATCGCCGCGATCAGAGCTTCTTTGGTGACCATTCCTGTAATCGCTGCAAAGGCTCCCAGGATAACGATGTTCGCCGACTGCTTCTGGTCGAGCTCTTTGATTGCCTGAGAAGTGGCCGGGATACCGATTTGTATCACTTTCTCCAGGGTTCGAGGTGCAACCATCTCGTCGTCATAGATAATGACTGCCCCTTCAGCCAGTTCCTCAGTGTACTGGTTGTAAGCCGTCTGAGCCATGGTGACCAGTACATCGGCCTCAATCACGTGGGGAAACACGATCTGCCCGTCTGAAATGACGACATCCGAGCGTGCGGAACCGCCCCTGGCCTGAGCCCCGTAAGAGCTTGCACCGGCCACCCATTTCCCGTCCTTGGTGGCGGCATATCCCAGGATCGTGCCTGCCAGCACCACACCCTGGCCCCCGAATCCGCTAATTCTGACCTGCCTGGGCTCACCCATGCATGAATTCCCCCGTGACGATCTTGTCCTTCAAGGCCTCTCCACTCAAGCGTTCGACCTCTTCCACGGGAATGCACGACTCCATCAGCGTCTTCAGCATGTCCGTCGGGGCGTCGTATCGGTTCCTTCTTCCAAACTGTGTCGGGCAGGGAGACAGCACTTCGACAAACGTGAACCCCTTTGTGCCCAGGGCTTTTTTTATCGCTTCCTTCAAAGAAACCACTTGAGTCACGGAATAACGGGCCACATAAGAGGCTCCTGCAGCCTGCACGAGCTTGCACAGATCAAAGGGCCGGTAAATGTTGCCCTCGATGCTCGTGGCCGTCGAAGCTCCGAGGGGGGTGGTCGAAGCCACCTGGCCGCCCGTCATGCCGTAGATCATGTTGTTGGCACAGATCACGGTCATATCAATATCTCTTCTTGCCGCATGGATGAGATGGTTGCCTCCGATGGAGGTGAGATCCCCGTCCCCGCTGATCACCACCACCTTAAGCTCAGGATTGAACATCTTTGCGCCTGTTGCAAAGGCAATGGCCCGGCCATGAAGGGTGTGAAGGGTGTCTGCATTGAAGTTAGGGCTTGGAATCCAAGCGGCGCATCCGATGCCCGAGACGAACAGCATCCTCTCCATGGGCAAATGGAGCTCATCGATTGCTCGGAGAATGGCGTTCATCAGGATTCCGTGCCCGCACCCGGGACAGAAAGGAGTTGATTTCACATCCGAACGCAAATAGGCTTCCAGGTCTCTTGCCATTACAATAGACTCCTCACTTGTTCCATGATTTTGTGAGGGTGAATGATCTCTCCATCGATCTGACAGTAGGAAACGACCTCACACTCGGCATACTTCAGAATCTCGCCGGCGATCTGCCCTCGGTTCATTTCAGGGACAAATATCTTTCTGGCTTTTTTCCCCACCTCGCGAATGGCCTGGTCTGCGAAGGGCCAGATGGTTTTCAGCCTCAAGAGACCGACCTTTTTTTCTTCTTTGCGAAGTCTCTCTGTGGCGAACAAGGCGCTTCTTGCCGTAAAGCCGTAGGCAATCACCACGACATCCGCATCATCAGGGTAATAAGCCTCTGTTTGAATGATGTTTTCCCGGTGCTTCAGGATTTTATTGTTGATCCGGACCACGAGTTTTTCATGGGCTTTCCCATCATCCGTCTTCCGGATTCCTGCATCATTGTGGGTCGAACCAGTGACCAGAAGGTTTTCCCCCTCTCCGAAAGACGGCATGGGCGGCACACCGTCATCTTCCGGGGTCCCGAAAGGGGGAGCCCCTTTCTTCTTGATCCGGTTCACGACCTTCACCCTGGGTTTCACATCCATTCTTTCCCTCAGGTGACCGACGGCTTCCTCAGCCATGAGAAAGACAGGAACCCGGTACTGCTCTGCCAGGTTGAAGGCCTCGATCGCCTGGTCGTACATTTCCTGCACAGACCATGGGGAAAGGGCGATGACCTGATAATCCCCGTGAGAGCCCCACTTGGCCTGCATGTGATCGCCGCTTCCCACTCTCGTGGCCTGGCCTGTTCCAGGCCCTGCCCTCTGAACATCCACGATCACTAAAGGGGTCTCTGTAAATGCCGCGTACCCGATCGCCTCCTGCATGAGACTGAAGCCGGGTCCAGACGTGGCCGTCATAGCCTTGGCTCCGGCCCACACTGCGCCGATGACGGAGCAGATGGACCCGATCTCATCTTCCATCTGCATGAACACCCCGCCCACCTCTTTGAGCCGGACGGCGATCCGCTCCATGATCTCGCTTGAAGGCGTGATGGGGTATCCCCCATAGTACCGGCACCCGGCGGCAATCGCCCCTTCGGTCGCCGCCTCGTTCCCGGAAAAGTAATAACTCCCCGCAGGGAGTGTGCTCCCTATTTCGTGAACGCTCATAAATTGATTGGTTATTCCTTTTTGATTCCAGCAACCATAGGAAAAAGTTGCCATCCAGTCAAGAAAGAAACAGGGCAGAAAATAGGTCCATTCCTCGAATCAGATCAGATGAATCCGCCGTCACTCAGCTAGAACCTGAAAGTAAACCGTGAACTTGCCTTGTGCACAACCTGCCCGAACTCCCTGGTCCAATGCATTTCTTCCTCTGACAAGGGACCCTTTTCCCGAAGGTGATGAAGATTCGCTTGGAGCTGCTGACGGTTCTTGGGGCCTGTGAGCACCAAATCCACGTGGGGATTGGACAGACAGAAGCGATAGCAATCCCCTGCCGTCATGACGGGTCCATTCCACCCTTTTGGGCGCTTGAGCAGACCGCCCCACCGCGTGGCTGTGTACGTAACAATTGCCGGCCGGCGTTTGGCGAGATAGGGGAAGATGTCCTGTTCGGCCCCTGAATGAGCAGCATTGTACCGGATCATCAGCATGTCCAGCGGGGAATCTGCTGCGAGTTTGCCCGCCCGCCTCCTGTCGTGAATGCTCGCCCCAATGGCACGGACCATGCCTGACTCCCGAAGGGAGATTAGCGCATCGATCGTGGACGGAGTCCAGGCACTCGCCCGGCCAAGCCAGAACAACTGAAAGATGTCAATATAGTCCGTCCCGAGTTTCTTAAGCAAGCGTTCGCAGGCGCGCCTGACACTTCCGCCAAAATATGCGGTGGTCGGCCCGCAAGCCAGGACAAGGGATTCCCGGTCACGCTTCAAGGCCTCTTTGAGCGACTTCGTCACCTTTCGCGCGTTGGGAGTCCAAAAGACATAGTTGACCCCTTGTTCCAGCGCCCATTCCAAATCCGCTCCGTCAACGCCGTAGTTGGTCGCTAAACCGAGCCGGAACACCCTCTTCCTAAAGGCGGGAACATCCCGATGCAGAAAATCATCGCTCATGAGTCGGAACCCTTTCCCTCCGAGGCATAGTCCCCCTTCCTGTGCCTTTCATTTTCCGAATAACTTAGAGACATCGATACCGCGCTTAAGATACATGAATATTCGTTTCAGACCAAGACAAAAGCTTTCTTATCGGATCGCTCATTTGAAGCCAACTCTTTCTTGAGATTTGATTTTGCAATAGGAAGTGTTTCGCCCTCTGGATTATTTGAAATCATAGCCGTTCGATCAGGCCGGTTGGTGTCTTCTTATAAATATCGTCATGGAGAGCGGCCTGGTGGTTTTCCAGCGAGTTCTTCGTATCGTTAATCGCTCGCTCTAAGGGGTGCTCGAAATGATAGGTTAGCGTCTGTAATCATTTTCTTTACAATAAGCAAACCAAGAGGTTTCCAGGAGGCATGGACAAACTACGTTGCGGATGGAATCCCCTCGCTTGCGACTCGTTACTCGCCACTCATCGCTGTATAAGTCCCGACACAACCGTGTTGTTCGTCTCATCTGTTTCAACAAGGGCGTTGGCCGCATCCAGGATCCCTATGATGTAAACACTTGAACGGTCATACGGGGCTTTGAGTGTCAGGTTCACATCCACATATCCACCGGGTGTTATGCTCGACACTGTGCTTTTTCCGAGAAACAGATCCGTTTTCTGAAAGGCGGAATCAGCAGACTGGTAAACGCAGAGGATTGAGCCCGGAGCAACCTGGTTTCCGAGATTCTTGATTCTGATTTTCCCTTTGAATGTGCGGGCCCACCATTTAGTGGATCGATTCAGGGAAAGCCACTGGCCTGCAAGGTCCACCCCGGAAGCGGTATTGTTCACTGCGACAGCAGCCGCACCGTTCACCGCGACAGAGCACTGATCCAACGCACTCAGGCCTCCTGAGTCGGTCACGGTCAGACGGAACACAAGGCTGCTGCTCGCTCCACCTGTATCAGCCAAAAATCGGGGTTGAGCTGACTCCGGATTGTCAAGCGTAACAGGCGCCCCTGCTGTCTGAAGCCAGGAGTAGGCAAGAATTCCTCCATCCGGATCTGTTGAACCGATACCGTTCAGGGTCACACTCACGCCCTGATTCACGTTCTGATCGGGACCTGCATTCGCTGCGGGTGGCTGGTTCACCGACACCACGTTGACGATGCAGGTATCTCGTGCCTGAAGGCCACCCGAATCCGTAACCGTTAACTGGAACATCAGGCTCTCGCCAGCCTCGCCGACATTCGGCGCCACGAAGGTGGGTTCAGCGACAGAAGGGCTGCTCAATCCTACAGGAGTTCCGCTTACCTGGGTCCACTCGTAAGAGAGTGCAAAGCTGTCCGAATCACTCGAGTTTGAGCCTTTCAAACTCACCATCGTTCCTTCATTCACACTCAGATCAGTCCCTGCATTCGCTGCGGGAGGCTGATTGATCCAGAGCACATTCACCAGACATGTGTCCGCTGACTGCAGCCCGCCCGAATCCGTGACCGTAAGTTGAAAGCCGAGTGTTTCCCCATTAGGACCCACATTCTGAGGCATAAACGTTGTCTGAGCCGCAGAAGGATTGCTGAGGGTTACGGGGGTGCCCGAAACTTGGTACCAGGAGTAAGTCAGGGCTCCTCCTTCGGGGTCTGTGGAGTTGGAGCCGCTCAATGTAACGAGAGTCCCTTCATTCCCATTTTGGTCCGGGCCTGCATTGGCCAGAGGCGGCTGATTGGAAGTGGAGAGGGCGGCACTCACCTCGTTAGAGAAGTCACTTTCTATGTTTGCCGTATTCACAGCGGTTGCAGCGAAGTAATAGGTCCGGCCCTGCTCAAGTCCTGTAACCAAGCAGCTTGTGGAGTTCCCTACCTCCATGAAATAACCGTAATTCCTGCTCCCTAACCCGTAGTACACTCTGTATCCGGCCACATCCGGCTCTGTGTTCGGATCCCACGCCAGATTCACTTCGCCGGCATGGACCGCGGATGGACTGAAGAATGCACAGAGGAGAAGAAAAGAACCTCTGAGGAAAAGACACCGGAAACAGGATGTTCTTAGGAAAGACATATTGGCACCTCCTGGATAGTAGACCGTGCAGGAATCAGCACCCAGGAAGGTGCTCCACCGCCCGGCAGCCTCCCAACCCTATCCCTCAGGGACTTAGGCCGATGGCTTTGCGTCCCGCTCTTTCGAACGGTTTGCTTTTTTTAAGCGTTCAATTTGAGATGATGCTTTAGAGCCTGGAATTCCCTTTCATCCAAAACTTAGAGTAAAGACATGGGGGGTGCTAATGGCTAGTGGTTATGAAAGCAAGAGGTGTGCCGTATGCGCTATGATGAAAAAGACATCGGGAATGTTCTTTGATTGTTAAGAGATACACTCAGACGCCATATTAGGCCCTTCATCTATGGCGCCCTTGGTGTTCAGAAAAAGAATCCATGGGTGAAAAAATGTAGACACACGCGGGTTCTTTTTGTCATCAGCCGATCCTGTCTCACAACCGCCCAGGTCGACTCAGATTGTCACCACTTTTTAACTCTGCTGAGAAGCAGGGTATTGGGTGAGGAGTTCCCGGAAAAAATTGTTACTGCGGCCGAATGGTGGTCTGATCGCCGTCGTTGCGATCTCGATATTTGGGGGTCAGTTGATTGGGTTTGACCTTTGATTGTAAGCAATTGAGAAAAAGTGGTAGCGGCAGGTTATGACTTCCAATTGAACCTTGAATTTCAGACTACGTATCGTATAGTTGAAAGCGATCGGTGGTGGCGAGGCGCGCGATTAGCAACTCAAGTCATACTCATCTTTTTTCCAACCTTTTAGGATCTCCAAATCCTCCAAGGCTTTTCCTGCCCCAACAGCCACAGCAGTCATTGGGTCTTCTGCGATATTTACAGGAAGCTTTATGACTGACCTCAAGAATGAATCCATATTCTTGAGCAAAGCCCCACCACCAGCCAGCATTATTCCTTTTTCTAAAAGATCAGATGCAAGTTCCGGGGGTGTTCGTTCTAGGGTCGTCAACACAGCTCCAGAAATAGCATTCAGTGGCTCTGAAATCGCTTCCCTGATCTCGCCAGAATCTATCGTCAAGACCTTCGGCACACCGTTAGTAAGATCCCTTCCTTTCACTTCAACCTTTTCCAAATTCTCATCAGGGTATGCGTTACCAATAGTCATTTTCACAGTTTCAGCTGTGCTCAATCCTATCACCAAGCGGTGTTTTCTTTTAATGTATTCCAGGATGGATTCATCCATCTTGTCTCCGGCAACCCGTAAAGAAATACTGTCAACAATGCCACCAAGTGAGAGGACAGCCACTTCAGTAGTACCACCACCGATATCCACTATCATGCTACCCCTGGGTTCAGATATCGGGAGCCCTGCCCCTATTGCAGCAGCCAGCGGCTCTTCGATAAAGTGCACTTCTCTGGCTCCTGCCAACCCGGCTGATTCCAGAACCGCTCTCTTCTCCACTTGAGTGATACCACTGGGCACCCCGATGATTGTTCGAGGTCTTACAAGCCTGCGCCTGGCGTGTGCCTTCCTGATAAAATAACCGAGCATCGCTTCTGCGACTTCAAAATCAGCGATCACCCCATCCATCATGGGCCGGATCGCAGTGATATTTTCGGGTGTTCTGCCTAGCATCAGTTTGGCTTCTTTACCGACTGCAAGGACTTTCTTCCCGTTTCCATTCCCATTCTTCATGGCCACTACAGACGGTTCGTTCAGCACAATGCCTTTTCCCTTCATGTAAACGAGGGTGTTGGCGGTACCTAGATCAATGGCTAGATCTTGGGAGAAGAGCCCTAATATAGAACTTAAAACCATTGTTCTTCCTCTCTTCCTCAGTGGAGTTATGGTACAGCGATATGCCGAGTCCTTCCGCCATACCACAGGTAGAAAGCACAAAGAGAAGCTCAAGGGCAAAACAGACAAGCGAACACGTGACCGACACCAGTGGAGAATGAAGAGGCGCCACTGTAGGGCTGAACAACTAGAAATAACACAATCGCCATCACGATGGGCATAATCATGAAATTGCAGACATTCACTATTTCTTGATTCAGCGGTTCTCTCTGCATGGTCTCATCTCCTTTTCTCGAGGATATCGAACCAATACTAGAGTGTACGATGCTATAGAAAAGCAATATCAGTACCAAACATGATTCTGGTTAAAAGAAGCCTTTTTTGTTTAATAAATCCATAGTGTTAGCAAAAGCCTGTTTAATTCCAGTCTCTTCCAGTGACCGTGTCTCTAGCGTGCAAAAAACAACACGTGATGTGTGAAACAGATCACAGATGCTCGGGGCCTGGGTTACCCCAGGACTACGCAACACTCGGTTCCGGCTGTCAGCACACTTTGCCGGGTAGGACTGTTTACCTACAGGGTCTCACAAAGGAGTTTCAACTCCCTAATGGAGGCTTCGCCTGGCGCACACTTCCCAATTTGAATCGAAATCTGAGTATACCCTCGAAAGTCCGGGTTTCAGATCAACCGCTTGAATGGAGGTTGCGTATCGTAGTGTTGGCTTTTGAATTGGGGTCAGAGGCGCGTGATTACCAAGCCGAGTCATAATGTCGGCTGAAAGGAAAACTCGTGGCGATATACAACCTCATCTCAAGGGCACATCATGTTGGGGGCCAGAGGATTTCGGTGGACGGGGGTGTTCCGGGCTGGTACGGTCCGCTGGGAACGCAAGTGGGAGCATTCTTTCTATTTCATGTGGGTATCACTTGCCGTAGGAAGGAAAGCGAGAAAGAGGTATGCTGTCAATATCACAAACTGTGTGATATCTACTCTTCCTGTGATATATGTTGAGTCATCCTTTCATATCCGATTCAATCTAAAAGAAGTTGCAGCCAAGGCATAACCCGCGTTCTCTTGCTATGCTTGATTAGAAACGCTTCGATATCAAGCCATATGTCATTAGTAGTTATATGACCGATCCCAGGATACAAAACGAATTTAGCTGAACTGCCAATAGATTGGTAAATATCCTCGGCAACAATCCATCGTTCTTGTATTGTCTCACCAAGAAAATGCAATTCCGTACTGACATCCTGACTGTCCCAGTTATCATCCTTGTCCCCCAGATATAAGAAAAGTGGAACTTTGTTGAACTCGCTCAGGTTGAATGGTGTACCAGTAACGACATCAAGATCTGAGATACCCAGATCGTATGTCATGTTGTGACCCCACCATGTTGCCACAGGTGCTATCGGCCATCCCCCAGGTGAACCAATGGCCGCCGCCATGATTCTTTCAGGATGAATCGCAGAAAAGCGACTGACGAATGCCCCTGATGCTGAAAAGCCAATCATGAAAAACTTTTTGTTCGACTTAATCCCCTTCCCTGCAAGTCTCTCGATTGCATCATCGACCATGGCAATCAACTGCAAATCAATCCGAACCAAGTTTTCTCTTTGAGTCAGCAATGCCGTCCTGTCCAGCGCCTGTGTATATAGATCCTCATAACGCGGGAAAATCGGGACAAGGAGTGGTGCCTTCAATACATAGGCAAATGGGGACCGTATATTGAGAAATGACTCTGCCCTTCCCTCATGAAAAGCAAAGTCATCAGACGGGACACCCGAATTGTTCGGTTCGACCAACAGCAGGGCGGAACTTCTGGCAGTTTCTGGAACGTAGAGTAAGTAAGGCCAGTGGAAGCCTTTTTCCGGTTGTGCGGCAATTTTTTGATAGTTGATAGATTCTATCCAAAAGGTTAAATTGTATTCTTCCGCAAAATTACCTTCGGTGTCCCGGATATTTTCATACCCCGGCAAATTTATCATTATCATAACTTTAGTGTGCGGGACAAATGGATAATGGACATCCTGTCGTGGCAAATAAAGGGTTTTGCCATCTTCAGACCAGTAGTTTGTGAAGAAAGAACTAGACCAGTTGGATGTGGATACTGACCGGTACGCAGTATTCATAGGTTTGTTGAATGTTATAGATACCAGATCAGCAGTCTGGCTGACACCGGTCGCTCCGTTTACTGGATTCGCGGAGATTGCGACAGGTGATGCTGTAGCGAGTCCAACATGAACCAATATGAAGAAGAAAATAAGGCATAGGGTCAAATGGAAAAAACCCTCAGGATAGTCATTATTTCTTTTATCATTCTCTATCCTCAAAGTTTTTGAGTTACATTTTCTTAACATATTTGAAATCCCCTCAATCATGCATGAAAACGCATGGTCGGTTCTCATTTAATCCAGTCGTCCCTGAAAAACCGTAATTCTATCTGAATTTATTAGTAATTATTGAGAATATGTGCTATCAAAATTGCAGGTTTTTCGGCAACAACCATCCAAAACCTTGCAATTTTTGAGAGCATGAAACCCAAGAAATCTCCCCACTACCGATCGGCAAAAGGATTTGTTCCGGTTTGAGCTTTGCGGTAAGGTGATAAGAACTTGCTTCAGATGGGTGGGAGTATAAGGGGATTTGGCCTTGTGTGTCAAGGGAGAAGTCGGCTCATCATGCTGAGGTCCGGTGGATCGAGATGAGCGAGGGCATCCGAGCTGGTATGGTGTGCCGTGAACGTAAGGAGGCGCAAGCCCGAGATTTAATTAGAGACGGCGTTTTGAGCGAAAAAGGACGAAGATTACCTTCCAGGCTGCATGTCGGTTTCCGGGCTTATGGCAGAGGTCTGGCGCGTATATGGGGTCGCCCTAGAACGAGCGATTACTGATCCAAGTCCGTTGAGATCCGAGCGATCATCCACTAACGATTACCCAATTCATCCTATTGCGTGGACAGGAACGGGGCTGGTTACGATTTCGAAATTGAACCGGGACCTGAGCCTGCCTTTGAAATCATAATCCTCAGATCACCCGGCTAAACGGAACCATGCGTATCGTAGTTGTAAGGCTCAGATCTCACAGGTGGC
>CAVPOU010000003.1:0-31311 GCA_963707125.1 uncultured delta proteobacterium
GCCTCACGGTCGGCGACTTGACCATGAACCTCCTCAACCGGGAAGTGACGAGAGGGGGGCGGAAGATTGAACTGCAGCGGTTGGAGTTTTCTCTCCTTGAGTACCTCATGCGCAGTGCAGGAAGGGTTGTTTCCAAAACCATGATCATGGAGCACGTGTGGGACTACAATTTCGATCCTCAAACGAACGTGGTCGAGTCACGGATTTGCAGGCTCAGGGACAAAATCGACCGGGGATTTGACCAGAAGCTGATTCAGACCGTGCGGGGAGTGGGATATGCCCTTAAGACGGCTTCGTAGCTACCGCAAGACCCTGGCCTTTCGCCTCACCCTCTGGTACGCCGGGGTTTTTGCCGTCTCCTCCTGTGTTGCTTTCCTGTTGTTCTACACCTTGATCACCTCGGTTTTTCGCGACAGAACCGACCAGGAGCTTTTGGGCCAGGCAAGGGAGTTCTCTACCGTCTTGGCCGCAAGAGGCCTTGAAGCGGTCAAGAGCCTGGCTATGCTCGAAGCTCAGGCCGCCGGGGTGAAGAAGGTTTTTTTTCGACTCCTTTCTTCAAGCGGACAGGTCTTTTCCTCCTCGAACATGTCCTACTGGCAGGACATCGACATCCGGGAGGCGGCCATCAAGGAGTTGGTTCGCGACCGCAGGAATGTTTTCGAGACAATCACCATACCCAACCGCAAAGACAAGGTCCGGGTCCTTCACGTCATGGTCGGCGCCGGCATCATCCTGCAGATCGGCCAATCCATGGAAGCCGACTCCCGGTTCATCGATGCCTTCAAGAACATCTTCGTCATCACGATGGTGTTGCTGGTCGGTCTTGCTGCAGGGGTGGGCTGGTTCATGGCAAGGCGCGCGGTTTCAGGCGTTGAGGCGGTCACACGAACGGCCCGGGAGATTTCAGGAGGGACTCTGGACAAGCGTGTTCCGATAGGAACTAGGGGCGATGAAATCGATCAACTCGCGGCGACGTTCAACCAGATGCTCGGTCGCATTCAGGCTCTCGTCACAGAGATCAAGGAGATGAGTGACAACATCGCCCATGACTTGAAGAGCCCTATCACGCGAATCCGCGGCATGGCCGAGGTGACGCTGACCACCGGCAAGGCGATCGGGGAATACGAAAACATGGCATCCGGCACCGTGGAAGAATGCGATCGCCTGCTCGACATGATCAACACCATGCTCATGATCACAAAGGCCGAGTCCGGCCTGGACAAACTGAACGACGAAGGCATTGACCTGGCTCGCCTGGTCCGAGATGCCTGTGAACTGATTGAGCCTGTGGCTGAAGACAAGGGACTGGGCCTGACGTGCGACACGCCGGATGCATGCCATCTCGTCGGAGACCGGCGAATGCTTCAGCGGATTCTCGCAAACCTTCTCGACAATGCTATCAAATACACTCCCTCCGGAGGAGCCGTGAAGGTTTCCCTTTCAGAAAAGGATGGGGAAGAGGTGGTCGTGGCTGTCCAGGACTCGGGGATCGGCATTCCAGCAGGCGATCTCCCCCATATTTTCGAGCGATTCTACCGGTGTGATCACAGCCGGTCCCAGCCCGGGACAGGCCTCGGCCTGAGCCTGGCAAGAGCCTTTGCCCGCGCCCACCAGGGAGACATCGCGGTGACAAGCACCTCCGGACAGGGGAGCACCTTCACCCTCACCCTGCCGAAGTCCAGAATCCCAGCGGCAACTAGAGGGACAAAGGGACAAGTAGAATGGTCTCTTCTTGTCCTTTGCATCTTTATTCCTTTTCCACATTCTGCTTTGTGCCTTTGCCCCTCTGTTCCTTTGTCCCTCTTCTTTCTAAGATGACCAACTTGTAATGATCCGACCATCTTCTCGTCATGTTCATGGCGTAAGTTGAAGGGCAAATGAAAGCCATTCGTGGCTAAACCCTGTTACAAAGGAGAAGACAAAATGGAAACGAAGAGGCGCATCAAGAAAGCACTGCTCGCCCTCATCATGGCGGGCGCAATGGTGGGAGTCGGTTACGGGATATCTCCCGCGGTCAAAAGCAACGACACTCCCGCGTCTGCGGTAACAAAGAACTCGGACATTCCCATGATTCCGGCGAACTTCAGTGACCTCGCAGAAAAAGTTCGGCCGGGTGTGGTCAACATCCAGGTGGTGAAGACGGTGAAGAACGCGGGTTTCGGATTCCCTCATTCTTCTAGGAACCCGTTCGGCGATTTCTTTGGCCCCTTCTCCGATGAAAACCCTCATCGCGGCCCTGAGCAGCAGGGGGTGGGATCGGGCTTCGTGATCAGTTCCGACGGTTACATTCTCACCAATAACCACGTGGTCGATGATGCGAACCAGATCAAGATCAAGCTCTCCGACGGCAAAGAGTATGACGCCAAAGTCGTGGGCCGTGACCCAAAGACAGACCTGGCTCTTTTGAAAGCAGAGGGAGTCTCGGGTCTTCAGTCTCTTCAATTGGGCGATTCGGATTCCTTGAAGGTCGGAAACTGGGTCGTGGCCATCGGAAGTCCTTTTGGCCTTGAGCAGACTGTGACGGCAGGAATTGTCAGCGCCAAGGGGAGAGTCATCGGGTCCGGTCCTTACGACAACTTCATTCAGACCGATGCCTCTATCAACCCGGGAAACAGCGGTGGACCTTTGCTGAACACCGAAGGGGAAGTCATCGGCATTAACACCGCCATTTTCTCTCAGAGCGGGGGGAACGTGGGGATCGGCTTTGCCATTCCCGTCAACATGGCCAAAGAGATCGTGCCCCAGCTCAAGGACAAGGGCCACGTCACCCGTGGGTGGCTCGGCGTTGGAATCCAGAAGGTAACTCCTGAACTCTCAAAGTCCTTCGGCTTGAAAGACGAGAAAGGGGCTCTGGTCTCCCAAGTTGCTAAGGGTGGGCCTGCCGACAAAGGAGGTATTGAGACAGGAGATGTGATCGTTGAGTTTAACGGGAAAAAGGTCTCTGACTCGAATGACCTGCCTCGCATGGTTGCATCCATCCCCGTGGGCAAGACCGTCGCTGTCAAGGTTCTGAGAGGCGGCAACGTGGTTGACCGTGAGGTGAAAATAGGGGAGATGGAGCAGAAAGAGGAAGTCGCGGATTCTTCAACCCACAAGCCTCTGGGCATGACCGTGCAAAACATTACTCCTGAAATAGCAAAAGGTCTGGGCCTGAAAAGCGAAACAGGGATTCTGGTTGCAAGCGTTGTCCCGGGAAGTCCGGCTGCGAAGGCAGATATCCGTTCAGGGGATGTAATTCAGCAAATCAACAAGAAGCCGGTCAAAGACGTAGAGGATTTCAAGCAGAAAATCGAAAGTGCAAAAGATCAGGAAACCATTCTCCTTCTCATCCAGAGAGGTGAAAACACCCTCTTTGCCGCCCTAACGCCTGCCAAAGGCTAGGGTTGGGCTGGGCGCCCGGTCGCCGGCATCCACACGCCTCAAGCCGGGCGCCTTCTCACATAGGCCACTTAAAGGCCTCAAAGACCCCTCTGACATCACCGGGCCGGAACCTCTCGAAGACATGTGTCATCCCAGCGAGACAACGGTCGCTTCCCCAACATTGCTGTATCGATCAGGAACACAGGTGAAGATAACGACCTGGCAATCCTTGGCGGCTTTAGCCAGAACCGCCCCCATCAGTCGCAGCCGTTCCGGATCCGTATAACCCAACGCATCATCCAGAAGGAGGGGTGTTCCCCCATCCTTGGCGACGATCATTGAGCAGGCCAAGCGAAAAATCAAAGAAAGCTGCTCCCGCGTGCCGCCGCTCAAGGAGTCGAAGGGCACCGTGACTCCCTTGGCCGTCCGGCTGGCAATCTGCAACTCCTCGCTAATCTCCACCTGGAAGGAGTCATCGAAGACCAAGCGGCCAAGATGTTCGATCTTCTCCTTAAGCGGGGCCACGTAAGCCCGCCGCGCCTTATCGCGTTCTTCGCGCATGGTTTCATAGAGAACCTTGGCCGCGACAGCTCGCCGAAACAATGAAAGGTTATCCTTCTCCAAATGCTCAAAGCGACTCTGAGCCACGTGCAGCTTTTCATGGAGCCCTTCCTCGCCGTGGATTTTCAGCCTGGTCTGCACCTCCGTCAGATCTGTTTGAGCGGCGGTCCGGCGATTCTGCGTCGTTCGTAGAGACCCCTTCGCCGTTTCAGCCAATGCCTTCACCCGCTCGGGGTTCTTATCCTTCAAAGACGCCTCAGCGGACCGCACGTTGGATTCCTCCGTAGACACGATTCGAGTGGCGTCCGCAAGGTTCGCATCGAGCTTGTCATCTGGAACTGTCTTCCGTGCCCGGTCGAGATTTTCACGCGCATGATCAAGAGCCTTCGCCAGCATATCGAGCTGTACTCGCGCTTCCTGATGCTTCGCTCTCAGTTCGTCTCGGACTTTGCGAGCGGCATCAAGTGACTTGTGTGCCGTCTCCCATTCCTCATTTGCCTTCTTTTGGGCATCCTCGGCCTTTGCGCGTTCCTTTTTTGCCGACTCCTGGTCAGGGCCAAGGACGGGATCCCGCACGCGCTTTACAAGGTAGCCCGGCACGCTACGCTCTAAGCCAATCAGCTTTCTCTCAAGCTGCTCGTAAGTCAGGTCCCGCAGATTTTCCTTTTCAACCTGTCCTTTGCTTTCGACATGTCGCATGGCCTCACGGCGCTCATCAAAGGCCCTTCTTGCTTCATCCGGATTGCCAACCCCTGCGGCTCCGCAAGCGGTGTCAAGAGCGCGGCGGGCTTCCGCAACCTTCATGGAGAGCCCCTCCGTGCTGGAGCCAGCGGTGATCTCGATGTGGAGAGCCCCCGGGATTGTCAACCGCACCCCGTCGGCAACAGACATCGTTCGGACCTCATCCTTGCGAAGAACACTGGCCGCGTCGTCGATCTGCAGGCTGCATTCAGCCAAGCCTCGAAGGAGAACACTCGGCGCACCCGTATCCAACTGAGCGTTCGCGGCCAGCAATCCACGCTCAGCATCCTGGATTGCCTTCAGAACGCGGGAGTCTACCCTATTTCTCGCCAATACCTCCTCTGCTTGGGCTGCGTTCTTCCTGGCCTGGTCAATGCGCTCCTTGCGCTCTTTGATTTGTTCAAGATGCAGCTTGTTGTTGTAGTAGTCGAAATCCTCTCTCCGAAGAGCGGCGAGGTTGTCCGCTCCCTTTCGTCCTTTGTCCGCCTCATTGAGGGCTGCCTGCGCCTTCTTGAGTTCACCCTCTGTCTGGTTCAGCGCTGAAAGCGAGATCACGCTGGACTCCTGGATTTCTCCAAAAGCTTTGGCGGCCTTGGCAACCGCATCAACGAAACCTTGGCGCGTTTCCTTGTCGCGGCGTGCCATTTCCTCGGACTTCTGGGCTGTCTCCATCTTCAAGCGAGCCGCAGAAAGGGCGGACTCCAAAGCCCTTATCTCCTCAAGCGCAGCAGTGTACGCAACAACCGCCTTCCCCTGTTCATCCTCCAGCTGCTTTAGTTGTCCCAGCTCCCGCTGAAGGGTCGCCGATTTTTCGATGTCCTGCTCAAGATCGCGGATCTGTTGTTCGATCCCAGTAATCTCGGCGAGAGTTTCCGTCTGAAGCTTGCGCGCCTCCTGGAGATCTTTCTTTTCGGTGCCGCGCTCGGTGAAGAAGCGGCTGAATTCCTCCCTGACTCTCTCAAACAAGCCCTCTTCCATCGGATCAGCGGGGCGGCCGCCGGCCACCCGATCAAGCGCGGCCGACAGCGATGTCTGCTTCCCCAAGTCAGGCTGGTGAATGGCATCGCCTTGTTGAATGGTCAGGGCCTTCCAGAGGTCTATGTCAAGGGTCTCACGGAGGATGGCCTCTGCTCGATCATGAGCCTCGCGCCCTGTGAGGTTCTCGTGCTTCGGCCGGGTAACAGTGAGTTTGGTTTCCGGCTTTTTGTAAAATCGTTTGAAGTACGTGAAGGCATATGGCCCGCTCTCCGCCTCAAGTTCAATCTCCGGTCCCTCATCTCGGTGAACAGGCCTGATGGCCTCGGCATTGCGATGTTTGCTCGAATCAGGGTACTCAAAGAGAAGTCCTATCGCTTCGCCGAGGCTGGTCTTTCCCGCTTCATTCGGCCCTTGCACAAGAGTAATGCCGGGTGAACCGAACCTCACCTCGCAGGCGTCTATGCCACGGTAGTTAGCGACCCGAAGACGAAGGAACCTCATGCCGTCCCCCTTGCCAGCCGAAGAAGGAGCGTGAGGGCATCGCGGGCTACAGAGCCTTCCTCCCCGCCCTCTGCGATCTTGCTCCGGAGTCGCTGCACGGTTTCGCCGGCAAAGCCTGAGAATCCAAGGTCAGCGAAATCAGCATCGTCAGGAAGCGCGAGCAGATCGTCTTCTCGCACTTCGAGAGCACCGAACAAATCCCTTGCTGCAAGAAGGCGGTTCTGAAGCAACGCATGCAACGACAAAGAAACCGAACCCACAAGATACAACCGGACGACAGTGCGCTCTTTGCTTTCTACTTCCTCCAGCCATTTCCGAAGCGCCTCCGCGTCTTCAGCGGTGTTCAGATCAACGCGACCACGCTCGACAAAACGCCAATGGCCGACCTGGACGGTCTTGGTGGATACCCGGCCATCGCCGATCTCAACAACCTGGGCATACCCGGACTCTGTCTCGGAGAAGTCCGTGGCCTCGGGCGTCCCGGAATACCAGATACGGTCGCCCGTTCCCACCTTGGTTAGGGAGTGACGGTCCCCAAGCGCCACGAAGTGAACCGTCCCTTCGCTAATGGCGTGTTCGATCGCAGCAACAGCGATAACCCCGGCGGCTTCCCGGTCCGGCGTAAGCGTATCGACAGCACCGTGCCCCATACCAATGCGCACGATTCCGCTCGCAGGTGTGAGAGCGGAGAGTGCATCCTCAATGGGGTTGGCGACCTGCCGCTTGGACATCCACGGCGCGCCCACGAGCTCCAGGCCTTCATCCACTTTGATCGGGGCGGCACTTTGAATGACGTGAACGTGAGCGGGCTTCCGCTCGATGAAGGTACTTGAACGGTACACAGACGCCGCGTTCAGGGGGTCATGGTTTCCCGGCAGGAGGTAAACCGGAACAGGCACATCTTTAAGGGCTTCAAGTGCGCGGGCAACCGTCTTCCGATCCACCTGGTTGGACTCGAAGGCATCGCCGCACACAAGCATAAACCGGCACATTCTCCTCCTTTGCGATTCGCCCCAGTGTTCGAATGGCGTCAAACCTCGCCTGGCTGAACCGCTCCTGTGCTCCCTCCGTGAGGAAGTGGCGGGTCATCCCCAATTGCCAGTCGCTCGTGTGAAGAAATCGGGTCACGGTTTTACCCTCCGCTCAGCGTTTCGGCGCAGCACCGCTGTGCCAAGTGTAGGTTGCGGCCAAGCCTTGAAGAGTCTTGTTGTCGGCAATCACATCGTGGGGTATGAGAAGATAAGTCCATGACTTTCCGCCATGTTTGCGTTCGTGCTCCGTCGCATGTTTACACCATTCGGCTGCCGAGTTGGCTTTGACGATCACTTCGCTATCCTGCATATCAGCGGCGCTCTTTGGCTCGCAAAGAAACTTTGCCGTCGATGTCTCCAGAACGAAATCCGGTTCGTAAGATGCGTCACCAGCGTAGTGAATCCGGAAGTCGCCCTTGGCGGGCTTGAACCACTTCAAAACTTCCTTGTCGTTTTCCAAAACTACTGCGAAGCGGCGCTCCGAGTCCGAGTCGAACTTCTGCACTCGGTAAAGGCACTTCCTGAACCCGGCGAAGAGCATCTTGCGGATGTCCTGCTTGTCGGTCACGGGGGCGCGGAAGTCCCGCTCGATCTCTCCGGCCGGTGCCGAGTAGTTGTTAGGCCGAAGCGTCGTGAAGCCTTTGCTCACATGCGGCTCGAAGGCTGTCGCTTTCTCTTCGAAGTGGTCCTGCATCTGGGCGTGAATCAGATTCACCAACGCTTGCTGGTGGTACTGTACCACATTCAAGACCTCGTCTTCGTTCTTAACAAGATCGATGTAGAAGTGGTCGCCATCCAGCGTGAGCCGTTCCTGCCGAGCCACGAAGGCAAACCCCTTGCCCAGTTCCAACAGGAAAGTCTGCAGGTTGCTGATCAGCGCCTGCTCTAGGTCGGTCTCCACCAGACGCGGTGATTCCGGCAAGCCCAGAAACTCCATCACCACCGGGTCCTTGAAAACGTCGAGAGGTTTTGCCACTTCGTGGCCCTTCAAGGCAAGCCGCATCAGTCCCTTTCTATCCCGGCTGAGGGCCAATCGCTCATAAAGAAGGCTGTTGATCTGCCGTTCCATCTCCCGGGCGGCCCAGTTGTTTTTGATGGCTTCTATCTCGTAGAACGCTCGGGCTTCCGGCTTATCCACGCGCAGCAAGGTACGGTAGTGAGTCCAAGACAGGTTCGGATGCAGTCGCCCGGGCTTCCAAGATCTCCCCTGCGGCATCTGGAGAATCACAGGCCATGCAGAAACAGGTATAGATTTGTCACGCAGTGCGTGATGAATCGCAGCATGGCGTGCCGAGGAATCCGCCGCCGATTTGTCACGCGGTGCGTGATGAATCTCACGTGGCAGCAAGGACTCGTATTCAACATAGAACTGGCGGAACCAGCGCAGATTCGTTTCGGAATAACCTGAGCCGAAATCGGCTGCGAGTAACCCCGCCAGTCTTTCAAGCAACGCTTCACCATACCCGGCTTTCCGTTGTCCTTTCTGCTCGTCCTCGACGATCTCCCTCCCGATAAGCCAGTTGGCAACCACTTGCGAAGTATTGACCGATCGTACGGAGGCCACTCGGGCCGCTTCGAGGATCGCCCGGATCCGAAGATAGACTGGGTTTCTACTTCTCGGCTTCATTTGTGCCTCCATGCGACCCGATCGCCAAGACGCCAAGGTCGCCATGAGTTTCACCGAGACCGATACGCTTGATCCTGTTCTTGAGTAATGAGACGTTGAAGTTGATGAGCAGGCCGAGAGTCAATTGCATAGCCTCATCAGGCCTCCTTGGCGCTTTGGCAGTTCTTTCCGACAGGGTCTTTCTTTGCCGCATCCACCATCCCCTTCCTGGCGAACTATTAAGAAATCCTTAATCGTTGTCTGCGAGGAAGTTGATGCCCTGTCATTCCTTTTCTTGATCTCAGTTATCATCCCTCTTTTCCACAGGTGAATCGAAAAGCGATTGTTGCTGAACCGCGGCCCGTCGTTCGGTCTTTGTCCTCGGTCCAATCTTGGCGTCCTTGGCGTTTTGGCGGTTCTCTTCTGGTGCTTTCATGGGCAGGTTCTTGATTTCCAGGCTGTAATCGTCATGGCCCCATTCACAGCGGTTGAGGACCGCCTTCGGAATCTTCTTGACGTTCAGGTTTGGGAAATCGTCAAGGTTCTTCACACGGAATGCGCCACACATCACAAGGAGCGAGCGGGTTTCGCCAAGCTCGTCAGAGAGCTTTTGCAACTGTTCGCGGGTGAGTGTCTGTGTGGTGACGTAGATGAAGTCGGTCTCGGTGGAATGGCCGTGTTGCCAGTAGATCGTATCGCTCGGGGCGTAGGTAAAGCCTTCCAGCTTGCACATGGTCTCAGCGAGCATAGCCGCATTATATTGTCTGCTCATAATCCAGTTGCCGAACTGGTCTTTCTCCAATAGGGACGGCGCAAGTCGGTAGTAACGAAAGCCCCCACCGCCCTTCCAGCCCACAGCCTCGGTAATGCCGCCCTTGTCCTCGCCATCAATCACCTTCTTCAGCCGCGGGATGATGTGCGTGTGGCAGTGCTCACCCAGTTCCACCATGATCCACCGTCGCCCCATCTTATGCGCCACTGCCCCGGTCGTGCCAGAACCTGCGAAGGAGTCGAGGACGAGGTCGCCAGGGTTGGTTGTCAGTTCGATTATTCTGGACAGAAGCCGTTCTGGCTTTGGAGTGTCGAAGGCATTGCCTGCACCGAACAAATCTATAATCTCCTTCTTGGCCTCTTGGTTGTGTCCAACCTCTTGATTAGACCACCATGTCCAGGAACTGATGCCTTTCGATTCAGAGAGATAGTTCTTGACGCGAGGCCGCCCTTTGCCATCTTTCCCGAACCAAATCCGACCTTCTTTCCACAATCGAAAAAACTCTGATTCGATATTGGCCCAGCATCGCCCTTCGGGTGGTTCATATGTCTTTCCGCCAGGGGTTGTGATTTTGTACATTTGATTGGGTCGCCAACCTTGTGCCGAGAAATCAGTTGAGGTCCAGGCGCCCCTGGGATCATTATCTGGGTTCTTGAACTGTGATGTATGGATATCCGTGAGCTGAAGTTTACTGAAAGCCCGCTCTTCCTGATTCCTTTGCGTATACGAGGATGTGGTCATGGGCAGGGCCAAGGTGTATGCGAGCGTCGGGAGAGGTCCGCTTTTGCCACAACACATTGGCGACGAAGTTTTTTCTCCCGAATACCTCATCCATCACAACTTTCAAATAGTGCGCCTCGTTGTCGTCGATGTTCACCCAGATTGCCCTATCTTCACGCAATAGAACGCACAGCAACTCAAGTCGATCCCGTATCAAGCTTAACCATAGGGAGTGCTCAATCCCGTCATCATAATGCTCAAACGCGGCTCCCGTATTGTACGGAGGATCGATATAGATACACTTGATCTTTCCCGTGAACTCCTGCTCCAAGGCTTTGAGCGCCAGAAGGTTGTCTCCGGAGATGAGCCGGTTGTCGAAGAGGTCGTCCTTGCCGGATCGGAAGGGCGCATGGTACGACTTTTCCAGGTCCTCAATCAGAATGCGCGGCTCCAGCCTTGGCCGTCAGCCGGTATTTCTGCTTGCTGCTGCGGGGCTTGTCCGGTTGGGTCATCTCTATGAGACCTGCATCGAGCGCGGGGCGCAGATAAACCAATCGGAAGCACAAACAGCCGTATTGGATCATTCTCCAGTTACTTCTTTCGCACTCTGTCTGTTTTTTCACGCTGCATTGCCGATAAAGCACCCATATATTGCCGATAGATTGCCGTTAATTCATAGGCTCAGCGGGCGCGCTCTCTGTGACAAGACGCCGCGCTTCCCTGCGGACAGCCTCGAACGTCTCTGCGAGCGTCGCGACAAAATACTCCACCCACTGGGTCATGTCCGCATCGGCCCTGCCCTCGTAATAATTGTGGTGAGGGTGAACGGCCAGGGCATGGTAATAACCCCTCAGATCACGGGCGTGATACTCCTCCAGGGAGAAAAAACCCAGCCCTGAGTCTACTGAGCTGGGTTTCGGCACATCAGTTCATGGTTTCCCCTGAAAAAAGTTGAAGCCGAGACTGTGAAAATTAAGGCAAAATGTGACTACTCAGGTAAATAGACTGAAGGTAGCTAGACTGAAGGAAAAGACATGCGCGATCACACAAAGCCAAGATCGTTTGGATACGTTGGCAGGTGATTGTGTCATGGATGATCATTATTGCCCTTCAGCCTTCAGCCTAAACACCTGAGCAGTTACGGCAAAATTATAGAAAATGAGCTGATTCGTCAAGGGATTTCAGGCCAGGAGCTTTCTATTTGAGCCGGTATTCCTTGGAATAAATCGGCATGGATTTTCTTCTGCACGCCTGCTCCCACTCGGTAAGGACTGTCGCCTCTGCTGATGGGATCATTGAAGCAGGCACCGGTTCAAAGCGGGCTGAAAGCAGGGCATCCATGTCTTCAAAAAGCGATTGGTCGTCCGTTTTTGCGGACACGGTGCCGCCGGCTGCGAGAATTTCGCAGAGGCCCTTCACGAATACTTCGTTCACCATTCGCCTTTTCTTGTAGCGGTCTTTGCGGCTATAGGGATCCGGGAAGTGAATGAATACTTTTTGAACCTTGTGGCGGCCCATCATGGAAGGGATGGACAGGTTCACGTTACCGTGGAGGAGGACAAGATTGGTTAGATGCTCGTGCTTTGGAAAGTACTTCTCTGCGATTTTTTTCCGCACCTCCACGCCGATGAAAAATATCCCGGGATAGATCTCCGCCAATCCGGCCAGAAACTCTCCCTTTCCGCATCCCAGGTCCATCCATATGTCCCCTTGCCCGTGGGCCTCATACGCCTCCAGCCAGTCCTCGGGTTTAATCACGATTCTGCATTGAAAGGGATCAACATGTCTCCGTATGCGGTTGCTCATAGGGGAATAAGTCAACTGCTGTCGATGAAGCCGACAGCTTGAGGGACAAAGGGCCAGAGGCACAAAGGCACAAAGCAGAAGAACCATTATACTATATCCCTTTGTCCCTCTTTTTGTGCCTTTGTCCCTTTCTTTGTACCTTTGTGCCGGCAGCGTGGTGGAAAAACCAGGCTGAGGTGTTCGCCCAAAAGCTTCGGTTCTATCTTGTTTCCAGAGACGGACAATAGAACATACTAAGGCTTATGCTCAATCTCTTTTTTTGGGGAGAAAGAAGTCAGGGTCCGAAATCCGCCGTCTAATTCCCGCATTCCTCGTGCGACGTGGGTTTCGAGCAATTACTGATCAACAGCAAGGCGTCAGATGCAAGGCGCCGAGGAGCGAAGACTGAGGCGTATGGATCAATACGCCGCAAGGAGGAGCGAGCGAAGGCAACGCCGCAGATGATGCCTTGATGGTGATCAGGGGGCCATTTGTTGTTGACACACAGGACCAGCCTCCCTATATTCCGCTCCAGAAAAAGCATCTTCCTTTCAATTAATTGGGTAAACACGGAGCAGGCGCGTACAACGACCATCTTCAGAACAATGTTCGGGGGAAAAGATGACAAAAGACGGACCGATCACCGATGAAAAAGAAATCGCTTTCTGTGATGGCGACATTGGCTACAGCGGAATTGTCGAACACATCAATGACGGTGTGGTGATCATCAAAAACGGGAAGATCGTCTTCGCAAACAGGGCCTTCTGTGAGATCTGCCGAAAAAGTCCTGACGATATTTTGGAATCAGAATTCTCGGAACTCATCGCCCTTTCGGACAGGGAGACGGTCACAACCTTCTGCGCGGAAAGAACAGCGACCGACGGCCTTCCGGACAGAATTGAATTCACCATGATGCGGCCCGGGGAGGAGGCGCTCGTGGAGATGAAAGTGAACACCGTCCAATGCGCCGGGATCCCTGCCATACTCGGGGCACTCACAGACATCACGGAAAGAAGGAAGACCAGACTTGAACTTCAGAGAATTAAAGACAGGTTGGAAAGCATCGTCAATTCCATGAATGATGTGGTCGTCTCCGTTTCACCAAAAGATCATTCTATTCTCGCCATCAACCCCTCGGCAGAAGCCCTCTTCGGCATCCCGGTGAGGGACTTCAGCTCCGGAAAAAGGCATGTCATGGACTTTGTCCATCCCCGGGATAAGGAGAAAGTGAAGGACTTTCATCTATCCCTTCTGGATAGCGAGTTCGCGGAACTCGAATACAGGATCGTTAGCAATAACAAGGCGGTCAAATGGGTTCTCGATGAAGGTCGGGTCGTGTACGCTGAAAAGGGTCGGGTGCGCCGCATCGATCACGTGATCCGGGATATCACTGAAGAGAAGAGGGTCCTTGATGCCTTGAAGCAGAGCGAAGAAAAGTACCGCAGCTTCTTTGAATCTACGAACGACATGGCTTATACGGTGACTCCTGAAGGGACCTTCATGGACATCAACGACGCCGGGCTCAAGCTTCTCGGTTTCGAAAGCAGGGAAGAGGCTCTTGGAACCAACATCAAGCAAACTTACGTCGATCCTTCGGAAAGAGAAGAGCTTCTTGCCGAGATGAGGGAAAAAGGATATGTCGCGGACAAGCGCGTCAGGCTGAAGAACAAGGCCGGAGAGGCCAGCGAAATAGCGATCACTGCACGGGCAAAGATGAATGACGCCGGAGAACTTCTCTATTATGAAGGTCTCGCCCACAACATTACAAAGGCCCTCGAGGACCAGAGGAACAGGGTCCTTCGGAATGCGGCCGGAGGCATGTGCCACTACCTGAACACGCATCTGGCCGCTTTGCTCGTTTCACGAGAGTGCATGAAGGAAGATATCAAGTCCCTTGATGGGCTCGCCCAGCTCCTTGCCGACGGGGGACCCTCCGGAGACCTCTTGAAGCAAATGCGGGAAACTCTGGTTTCTTTGAGGGAATCCTATGACGGGGTGGGCGATGCCTATGAAAAGATCGCCAAGGTGACCAAGGCTTTCAATTCGGCGTTTCTCACCTACAAGGAAGAAGCCTACCTCGACAAGACAATTCTCGACATATTCCAGTCCCATATGGGAGAGGAGCCTCCAGGGGAGCAGAAAGAATAGCCCTTTTTGTTGAAGATCTTCCGAGTTGGATTCTTGCCTTCGCTCCCATTCCTGCCTTTGCGTTAGAATCTCAGCCCGTAACTTTTCCGCAACCCGCCGGAAAGGATTTGATGGGGCATGGGTGTCTTTTCTGGAGTGACTGGCGGGAGGCCTTCCTCATTTCACGGAGTTACGGAATGGGGGACCCGATGGCCCCGAGCGAAGGCGAGGGGAACAGCGAGGGGGGAGGCAGTGCCCGCCAGATCGCGAGCCGTCAGGCGAAGCGGGCGGGCATCACCCGTCCGTAACTCCTTGAAATGAGCAGGCCGGGAGCCCTTGGAACGAAAGAAAAGACACCCATGCCCCACTCTGATCCGGTTTGGTTGCGGCCAAATGCCTGCATTAGGCCACAAAGCTTCTTTGACAAACGCACAGGTTTTTTCTATGATTCCGCCCCATACAGCGGCGCTTTTCAGGTTCTCTCGCAGAGCTCACGGAGAGAACGGACATAAAGTGGCAGGTGGAGGCTTTAGTTGCAACTGATAAACCAAGGAGGTAAGGAAAATGGCTGAATGTCCGGTATGCGGTGCGCAAATAAACCTGGCTCCGAATGCGGAAAAGGGAGAGATCATGAGCTGCGCGGACTGCGGTTCCGAGCTTGAAGTGACCGGCAAGGACAGCGTGCAGGAAGCCCCCCAGGAAGAGGAAGACTGGGGCGAATGATCGTGACAGCAGCCTATTTGTTAGGGTACCCATAGTTGCCTGGACGAGCATAGACCCCCTCACCCTGCCCTCTCCCCCAGATGTGGGGGAGAGGGTTGGGGTGAGGGGGCGCGGTCCGGCTATTTTATTTAGAAACCTTTGGGATTTCGCGGAGCATAGAACATGAAAGTTGGCTTTTTACATTCCATACTGAGAGTAGAAGAGAAGTTACTCATTGACGAGTTCAGAACCCGGTCCGGGGTCGAGCTCGAAAAGATTGACGACAGGGAGCGCTTCTTCGACCTCCACAAGAATGACTTCGCCTTTGACGTGGTCATTGAACGCTGTATCAACCACTCCCGTGCGGTCCACGCCCTCAAGATCTTCAACGACTTTGGGATCCCCACGGTCAACACCTTCGAGGTGGCGGAAGTCTGCGGAAGCAAGTTCCTGACCACGCAGGCCCTGATCAAGACACGCGTGCCCACCCCGAAATGCTACATGGCCTTCACGCCCGAGTCGGCCCTTGCAGCCATGGACGAACTGGGCTTTCCGTGTGTGATCAAGCCCAACACGGGCTCCTGGGGAAGGCTCATTTCCAAGATCAACGACCGGGACGCGGCCGAGGCCATCCTGGAACACAAGCAGATCCTGGGCAGCTACCACCACTCCATCTTTTACATTCAGGAGTACGTTGAGAAAAAGGGTAGGGACATCCGGAGCTTTGTGGTGGGAGACCGCTGCGATGCAGCGGTCTATCGTTACTCCCCGCACTGGATCACCAACACGGCCAGGGGCGGGAAAACGGAGAACTGCCCGATCACCGATGAGCTTCACGATCTTTCGGTGCGGGCCGCCAAGGCCGTAGGCGGAGGCGTTGTGGCCATTGACCTCTTTGAAACCCCCGCGGGCCTCTCGGTCAATGAAGTCAACTACACCATGGAGTTCAGAAACAGCATCACGGTCACCGGTGTCAACATCCCGGCCAAGGTGGTGGACTACGTTCTGGAGGTGGGCCGCAAATGAAAGCGAGCATTGTCGGGGCTTCAGGCTACACCGGAGGTGAGCTGCTGAGGCTCCTTCTCCAGCATCCCCATGTCCAAGTGAATCAGGTGACCTCTGAAAGAAACGCCGGAAAACCGGTGACTCGCCTCCACCCCAACCTGCGGAAGCAGACCCCGCTTAATTTCTGCACCATGAAGGAACTGGAGAAGGTGGACCTTCTCTTTGTGGCCCTTCCGCACACGGAGTTCATGAAGCGCTTTGACCTTCTGGCCCCTCTGGCCGAAAAGATCGTTGATCTGAGCGCCGACTTCAGGCTCAAGGACCTTTCCGCCTATCAGAAGTGGTACGGGGTCGAACATGCTCAGCCTGCAAAACTCGCCGAATTCGTGTATGGCAACGTGGAACTCCACCGGGAGGAGATGAAGCAGGCCAGATACATCAGCGGGGCCGGTTGCAATGCCACAGCCACCATCCTGGGCCTCTGGCCCCTTTTCAAGCTTGGAGTGATCGACACCTCTTTCCCTGTTGTGGCCGAGGCCAAGTGCGGGTCTTCAGAGGGGGGCAACTCGGTCAGCGAGGGCTCGCATCACCCGGAGCGGAGCGGCTGCGTGCGGTCCTACAAGCCGACCGGCCATCGGCACATCGCCGAGATGGAGCAGGAACTCGGGCACACGGTCTATTTCTCCGCCACCTCCATCGAGATGGTCAGGGGAATTTTGGTGACAGCGCACCTCTTCGTCAAAGAAGGAATCATGGAAAAAGACATCTGGAAGACCTACCGGGAAGTTTACGGCAAGGAACCCTTCATCCGCATCGTGAAGGAGAAGCAGGGCATCTACCGTTTCCCCGAGCCCAAGATCCTGGCAGGGACCAACTATTGCGACATCGGCTTTGAACTCGAAGACAAGAGACTCGTTGTGATCTCCGCCATCGACAACCTGATGAAAGGAGCGGCAGGACAGGCCGTCCACGCCATGAACGTCATGGCCGGCTTTGAAGAAACAGCAGGCCTTTCTTTTGCCGGGCTCCACCCGGTCTGATATGTGCAGGCTCCTTATCGTACGCTCCCAAGACGCCTTTCCGCCGGCCCCGTACCTGGAAAAGTTCGCCTCCATCGCCAGGAACAGCAAGGAGTTTCAGGGGCACGGGTGGGGGGGCGCCTGGTTGGACCCCGCCGGTTTCTGGCAGATCTACCGGAACATCCGGCCCGTGTGGGAGGATGATTTCTCCCCTTTCCCTTCCACCACGCTCCTGGTCGCCCACGCCCGGAGCGCCTTTGAGGACAAGGATATCTTGGTGGAGAACAACATGCCCTTCACCGACGGGAAGGCGGTCTTCATTTTTAACGGTGAGCTTCGAGGCGTCAAGATCAAGGAAGAGGGCAGGATCGGGGCGGAAAAGATTTTCAACTTCATCCGGCGCTTTGACAGCGGAGATCCTCTGGCGGCACTGAAAAAGGCGACGGCCATCATCAGGAACCGGACCCAGTACATCCGGGGCATGAACATCATCATGGTGAAGGACCGGACCATCTATCTTTCCACCTTTTTCCAGGGGGATCCGGAGTACTTCACCATGCACTGCAAAGAAAACAGGGAACTCATCCTCTGTTCAGAGGCCTTTCCCTCTGAACAAGGATGGCGAGACATACCCAATGATTCCGTGAGGGTTTGGTAGATGATTATCGTTAAAATCGGCGGCGGAAATGGGATCAACCTTGAAGGGATCATCGCGGACCTGTCCAAGATCCAGGAGAAGTTCATCATCGTCCACGGCGCAAACGCCCTGCGCGATAAACTGGCAGAGGCCCTCGGGCAAACCAAGCAGGTCATCACTTCGGTGAAGGGCTACTCGAGCGTTTACTCGGACGACAAGATGATCGATCTCATGATGATGTCTTATGCAGGGATCAGGAACAAACGAATCGTGGAGCTTTGCCACAGGCATGGCATCAACGCCGTGGGGCTTTCGGGACTGGATGGAAAAGCTGTCCAGGGGGTTCGGAATAAGGGGATCCGCGTGTATCAGGACGGCAAGCAGAAGATCGTGCGGGACTTCTCCGGGAAGCCCGAATCCGTCAACAAGGCTCTGCTCGATCTTCTCCTGGAGCATGGCTATGTGCCTGTGCTGACCGTCCCGATCGTTGACGAGGAGAACAACGCCATCAACACGGAAAACGACGACGTGGTCAGGGTTCTGCAGCACGCTGTCAGGGCGGACACGGTGATCAACCTCATTGAAGCCCCGGGGTTCCTGAAAGACAAGGACGACGAGAGCACCCTGATCCAGAAGATCTCTCCCCTGGAGCTGGAGGCTCGCGAGCAGCAGGTGGAGGGACGGATGAAGAGGAAGATGCTCGCTGTTCGAAAGCTCCTTGAGGCAGGGGCCACACGGGTCATCATCGCGGACGGCCGCGCCGAGCACCCCGTGGCTGATGCCCTTTCGGGAAAGGGGACGGTGATCGCATGAACGTGAAGGATTTGGAAGATCGTTACGAACTTCCGGTTTACCCGAGGAGAGATATTGTCCTCGTGAGGGGCAAGGCTGCAAAGCTCTATGACGAGGCGGGACGGGAGTACATCGACTGCGCCTCCAACGTCGGGGTCTCCAATATCGGGCATGCCAACGAAAGTGTGGCCAGGGCCATCTACGAGCAGTATCTCACTCTTGGAAACTGCTATGCCATGTTTTACAACCCTGTCCGGGCGCGCCTCGCGGAAAAGCTCGTTTCTCTTGCCCCTAGCCGCCTCAAAAAGGTCTTCTTCTGCAACTCCGGCGCCGAAGCCGTGGAAGGGGCCATCAAGTTCGCTCGGGCAAGTACCGGAAAAACCGGAATCATCGCAGCCATGCGCGGCTTTCATGGCAAAACCTTTGGGGCCCTTGCCGCCACCTGGGGACCGGAATACCAGAAGCCTTTTGTGCCCATGCTCCAGGGAATCACCCACGTCCCCTACAACAACATCATGAAGCTGAAGGAGTCCGTGAACAAAGACACGGCCGCCGTGATCCTGGAACCTGTCCAGGGGGAGGGGGGCGTTCGCGTAGGAGACAAGGACTACTTCCGGGAGGTCCGAGCCCTTTGTGACTCCCAAGGGATCCTTCTCATCATGGATGAAGTCCAGACGGGCTTTGGGAGGACCGGCACCCTCTTCGCCTGTGAGCAGTTCGTGGAGCCTGACCTCCTCTGTGTGGCCAAGTCCCTCGCCGGTGGAATCCCCATGGGCGCCGTGCTTTGCTCCGAGGCCGTGAACGTCCCTGTGAAAAGCCACACGTCCACTTTCGGAGGCAACCCCATAGCCTGCGCTGCCGCTCTCGCCACCCTCGACGTGATTGAAAAGGAAGGGCTCGTGGAAAAGGCCGGGGCTCTCGGGAACTATTTTATGGAAGGGCTCAAGGCTATCCGGAGTGACAAGATCCGGGAGGTGAGAGGACTGGGACTGATGATAGGGATCGAGCTCAAAGAAAAGGCCGGGCCTTATGTCCAGGCTCTCATGGAAAAAGGAATCATCGTGCTTTTGGCCGGCGCCAACGTGATCAGGCTTCTGCCGCCTCTCGTGATCACCAAAGAGGAAATCGACCAAGCCTTGAAGGCCCTGCAGGAAGTGCTTTCCTGAGAAGAAAGCGTTTAGCCACAGACCCACACTGAGTACTATCCGATAAACTTTTGTGCAACCTCTGCCCTATCGCAAGCTGCCTGGGCCATTGACATGCTGAAAAGCCGTGCTTAACATACGATACACGTATAATTAACCCCTCACAATCAGTTCACCTAAAGCCGGTCGAAAATGAGTCCAAGTGAAGCGTGTCCCAAGATGGGCAATGCGATAAACCCAGGGAGACGGGCGTTTCTCAAAACCTCCGTTCTTGACCGGAGTGGCGGCGGCTCTGACCGGTGTTCCTCTCCTCTCCTACGTTATCGCTCCGGCCCTCAAAAAAGGGACCGGCAAATGGATCGATTTCGGGCCTGCCAATCGCCTCAAGTCCGGTGAGATCGAGATGCTCTCCTACGAATTCATGGTCAAAGACGGGTGGCTCGTTCTTCCCCAACGCGGCTTTGTTTGGGCCAAAATCAGCGGCCCTGAAAAAATCACCGTTTTTTCATCCACCTGCACTCATCTTGCCTGCAATGTCATCTGGCGCAAGGAAAAGCAGATCTTTGAATGTCCCTGCCACAGCGGTCACTTCGACAAGGACGGCCGGCCCATCGCCGGTCCGCCAAGCAAGCCCCTCGTTGTTTTGGATCATAAAATGGAAGAAGGCAATCTGAAGGTCTTCATGCCTGCCTGAAAGGATTAACGTCAAAGAGAGGAGATCAAAATGAAAAGAAAGACTCTGATTGTTTCCACACTGTTCCTGGCTCTTGTGCTTGGGGGGACCGTATTCACGGTAACCCAGACCACCGGAGCCGATGTGCAGACGCTCACCGCAGCCCGTGTGTCCAAGGCGCCGGCCGCACTGGATGATCCGGCTTGGCAAAAGGCGAAAGCCGTCGATGTCCCCTTCGTGGGCAAGGAGAAGTTTGCCGGCAAAAAGGCGAACGTAGTTACCCAAGCCCTTTACACCGATAATGAAATTTTCTTTCTCTTCAAGTGGAAGGACGCGACCAAGAGCGTGACCAAGGGGGCGTGGCAGTTTGACGGCGAGAAATGGAACCATCTCAAGGGGGATGAGGACCGGATTTCCCTGTTGTTCGAAATCAATCGGATCAACAACTTTGCCACAAAGGGCTGTGCCGTGACGTGCCACGGCCCTGCAGGCGCGGCCGCGAAAGATTTGAAGTTCGCCACCGCGACGGCAGCAGAAAAAGGCGACCTGTGGCACTGGAAAGCAGCCCGTTCCGATCCCTACCGGTCTGCCGACGACGGCTGGCTGACACTGGCTGAGGATAAGACCGGCCGCAAGGACGATTCGGGCGGCGGCGGGGACACAAGAAATGAAACAGCTGATAAATCCAAGCCGCGCTTCATGCAAGACCCCTCCAAGAAGGCCTCTGTTCCTGGCGTGCTCCTGGCCGAAGAGTCTGTGGAGATCACCGATTATTCCAAATTCAAGGCGAACGATGTCATCACCTACCGGCTGCCCAAGAAACCCTCCGGATCCCGCGGCGATATCAAGGCGGAAAGCCGTTATGCTGATGGAGGTTGGACGGTGATGCTTTCCCGAAAGCTCGAAACGGGAAATGACGATGATTTGGCGTTCAACACCAAGAAGAAGTACAGCTTTGCCCTGGCGCTTTTTGATGATTCGTCGGATGCAGACTCCTACGACTCAGAAGCCTTGACCCTCGAATTCGGCCGCTAGAGCCTTGAACTGTAACCTCTTCGCAATACAACCCCTCCTCCCCCTCGATGGGGGAGGATTAAGGTGGGGTGATATCCCCGTTCTTCACCCTCCCCTCACCCCTCCCGTCAAGGGAGGGGGATTCAATTGGAGAGTCCATGAAAACTGGAATAGTGACCGGCCTGACGCTGATCCTGGGTGTCGCCCTTTGTGTGACCCTCTTAGGGCCGGGGCACCTGGAGTCAGCCGAGCAGCAACTCGTTGTCACTGCCAAACATCTGCACAAGGTCCCAGCCCTGTTGGATGATCCTGTCTGGCAGCAGGCGCAGCCGCTCCAAGTTACGGTGAGAGGCAGAGGAAGCTTTGCCGAAGAGGAAGTGATGGTAACCATGAAGGCCGCCTACACAGACGACGACCTGTACTTTCTATTTAGATGGAAAGATCCCACGAAGAGCGTGACCAAGCAAGCCTGGAAATTCGATGGTGAGAAATGGACCCATTCAAAAGGCGACGAAGACAGGATTGCTCTTCTGTTCGAAATCACACGGATTAAAGGTTTCGCCACCAAAGGATGTACCGTGGTGTGCCACAGTCCCCCGGACGTTCCCAGTAAAGAGTGGAAATTCGCTACACACACCTCCGCAGAGAAAGGAGACTTATGGCATTGGAAAGCGGCCCGTTCCAATCCTTACCATTCCGCTGACGACGGATGGCTCACGGTGGCCGGCAACCCCTCCGGTTCATACAGAACCACGGGACGCAGAGCTGATGCCGGAGACGGCGGCGACGTGTCGAATGAAACCGAAGACAAATCCCGGCCCCTCTACATGCAGAACCCGTCCATCAGCCCTTCCACACCCGGTTTCTTGCTCTATGAAGAGGCTGTCAAGATCTCCGACTATACTGCTTTCAAGACAGGCGATATCATCACCTACCGCATGCCCAAGAAACCCTCTGGCTCCCGCTCGGATGTCAAAGCCTTAGGACAATATGCCGAAGGGGGTTGGACCGTCATGCTTTACCGGAAGCTTGACACAGGGCACGAAGATGATGTCGTGTTCGATCCCAGAAAGGAATATAGCTTTGCTATGGCCTTGTTCGACGACTCAGGCGATGATCACTCGAAAGCAACCCAACCGATGATTCTTAGATTTGGTCGGTAGCGGCTTAGAGCATAGGAGCATGAATGAACGGCACCAAAGACCCGTCTGAGAAGCTCATGGACTTTCTGGCGTTGAACCAGTACGCGGCCGGCCTCCGCAGCCTGCATGTCCCAAGAGACGCCTTGAGCTGGACACGCTTCTGCGGATCTTTGAGCCTGGTGCTGGTGGTCCTGCTCTTCCTGAGCGGGGCCTTCATGATGTTTTACTACTCGCCTTCCCCAGGCGCGGCTTATGACAGCGTGGACTTCGCCCAGTTCTCTCTTCCTTTCGGCGATGTCATCAGGGGGGTGCACTGTTACGCATGGAATATTCTCCTCATCGTCCTCGGGCTTCACCTGGCAGGCACTTTCCTCACAGCCGCCTATAAGGCTCCCAGACAGATGGTTTGGGTCTCGGGAGTGCTGATTTTCCTGGTCGTACCGGCCTTCATCGTCACAGGGGATTTGTTGCCCTGGGACCAGAAGGGCTACTGGACGACCCAGGTGCGCAACAGCATCATCTCATCGGTGCCCGTGGTTGGTGATTTTGCCCTGCGCCTGTTGCAGGGAGGACCCCGGACGGGAATCGTGGCGCTTACCCGATTCTACGTCCTCCACTCGCTATTTCTGCCCGGTCTGCTGATCCTGCTGATCGCCGTTCATTTCCATTTTCTTGCCCATCGGGGGCTGGCCGAACCGCTTCGCGAGAGCCAGGTGAAGCGGGATTCCATGCCCTTCTTCCCTGACATGATCACTCGCTGGCTTATCCTGTTCGTCTTCACTGCTCTCGCGTTGGGTCTGGCGGCGTGGTATTGGCCTGCCCCGTTGGAGAGCCCTGCGGATCCTACGGACTCCTCCTACGTCCCCAAGCCCGAGTGGTGGGTTCTGTTTCTGAATCAGCTTGTCAGCATCTTCAGGGGTCCCTTCGCCGTCGTCGGCACGGTGGTCGTCCCTGGGGGACTAGCCCTTTTGCTTTTGGCCTTGCCCTTCATGGATCGCTCTTCCACCCGCCATCCCCTCCATCGTAAAAAGGCAATGGCTGTCGCGATCATGATCGTGCTCTTCGTGGCAGCGCTTTCCATCATGGCCTATGTCCAGCACTTCCTGAAACCCCATCAATAAAAAGGGCCTTCCTTTGAGGAAAGCCCTAAGCCGCTGAGCCACAGCCCCAGAAGCAGCTCTATGCTATAAACTCAGTGGGAACGTCTTTCAGGCGAACGACGTCCTTGATCTTCGCCGGCACATTGAACCCGACCGAACACTTCACCGAGCACTGATCGCAGTCTTCGCAAGCGCGACTCGGGAGGTTCAGCGAGAGCACGAGGTCCTGGGCAAGAGCAAGGTTTCGATAGGCATAGGTGTACATGTAGGCTCTCATCAAATCAGGAACAGGGAGATGGTCCCGGCACTGTTTCAAGCACTGTCCGCACCCCTGGCAGTAGAGGGTTTTTAGGGATGCTTCCCTATGGATCGTCTTCTTTTCCTCTTCCGTGAGCGTTGGATTCTCCAGAACAGCCAGATCCATCTCCATCTCCTCAAAGGCCGTGAACCCGGGCACAATGGTGTGCACGTTCGGATCCTGCAAAACCCATTTGAGGGCGGCCGATGCGCTCTGAACCGTAGGAGTTTGCCTGTTTCCTCCCCGGATGGCTTTCATTCCAACAACGCCAATCCCCGCCTGAGCGGCTCTTGCAATCGCGCTCCTCACTTCGGGCATGTGCTTCTGCTGAAAATTGTAGGCCACCAGGACGACATCGTAGAATTTCGAGTCCACTGTGGCATGAATGACTTCAGGCTCATTCATGTGAGTGGAGATCCCAGCGAATCGGATCTTCCCTTCTTTCTTTGCCTTTTCCATGGCCTTCAGGACAGGCTCGTAAACCACCGACTCCTTATTCGAGACACCATGATGGTAAAGGATTTCCACGTGGTCCACGCCCAGGCGTTTGAGACTGATATCCAGCTTCTTTAGAAATTCTTCCGTGGTGGCCCCCTCCACGTAAAGGCCCGTTGAACGGTCCCGAGGGAGGCCCACCTTGGAACCGATCATAAAAGAATCTCTCGGACGTCCTTTGATCACACTTCCGATGGTCTCCTCGTTTCGTCCGCCCATGTAGCCATGGGCGGTGTCCAGGAGCACGATGCCGGAGTCCAGTGCAGCCCTGATGAGGTTGGGATTGTCGGAATTCATGACCCCCATGTTGATCACCGGGAGCTTCAGCCCGGTCCTGCCGAGGGTTCGGTAAACGAATTTCCTCTCTTTTCCTTTTGAGTCGACCATCTTGGTCTCTTGTCCCTTGGCCTCTGAAGACAGCAAAAAGAGTCCACCGCATCCGGCCAGGGTTGTTTTCATGAAATCTCTTCTTCCGATCCATCTGTCTTTCATCGTTCTTCTTCCCCTAAACAGCTAATGCAGAACTTTGGACGCAACCAAATTCGAATTCCGAAATCCGAATTTCGAAACAAATTCAAAGCACTAATGCTCCAATGTTCAAAACAGAACCATAGTGGTCTACAGTTTTGGTCATTTGAATTTGGATCATTGGATATTGTTTCGAATTTCGTGCTTCGGATTTAGGGCTTTCAAATTCTTTCATTGTCTTCTTTGTAGCTCTTCTTCAAAAAGCTTAAAATATTTTGACCGTAGCCCGGGATCGCCAAGATCCAGGATGCCCCATATCCGCGATCCTCTCCAGCGAAGATCAATTTCTCCGTGATAGGCGTCTGAAAGGGTGTACTGTCCCTCCACAACGCTTTTGTCCTTCATTCCAACCTGCTCCAGATATTTCTCCATCATGTCCCTGCAGTCCGTTTGATCTTTCCCTTCAATAATAAAGAGCTTGAAGTTTTTCCCGGAAACGTCGTAATCCGCACCAAACGCTGAATGAAGAAATGGGTAGCCCAGAAATTTCCTGGAAATAAACTTTTCCGAGTTTTTCACTTTCCCTTCCGCAGGGAAAGCCGTCACGATGGAGGGAAAGGCGCCTTTCTCTCCTAAGTTTCCGGCAACCCCTTTGGCAAAGGCGAGCAGGATCGTTTGGTCTTCAGGCCCGGCGTCATAGCTGGTTATTTTCACGTAGGTATTCCCAGACAGAAAATTCAGCGCCTGTTTTTCCAGGTAACCCTGGATTCCCACATCGATGAAGTTTGCACCGGGAAATCGCTCTTGACTGTAGATCCCAAAGGCCTGGGTGGGGGTTCTGTGGCGGTAAACCTCCACGGTGACAGCAGCCTTTTTGTCATTCTGGTATTCCGCAACCTTTAGCTCCTCAAAATCGTATGCCAGGTAAAGGTCTGCGCCCCCGTTGATATACTCGTAGAGCGTGTTGGGGTCAAAGGATTGAATCTCACCCACCAGCTTCCAACCGGTTACGGAAGGAAACTTGAAATCCGCCGCCTGTGCGCACGGAATCCACAAAAAACCAACGATCCCCAGAATCAAGGCGATTGCTCTTTTCATTTTTTCTTACCCTTTGCAATTCTACAACTAGGTCAATGATAGGCTGTGCATCGGATCGGGTGTTAGTATAGTTCCATCTTGATCCTTTTGGCAACCATAATGCAATGGGATAGTGAGGCTTTTCCTTTAAGCCTTCGCGGGTTACGACTCAGCCGCCCCTGCATTTCGGCACTTAGATCAGACCTAGCTCTTTCAGCTTCTCATCCGTAGGAATGCCTTCCTGGTTCCACCCTCGCAACTCGTAGTAGGCATCGAGCATGGCATCGAGATCTTTTTGCAGACAGAACCGGCCTTTCACCGGGCCGTCAGGGATGGGTTCACTCATGACCCGGTGAGGGAGAATGTCGTCCTTCCGGCTTACCCCGCGGCGAACATTGATGAGCCGCTCCAGGTTGTAGATTCTCTCGCCGATCTTTTCGAGTTCCTGGAGGCTCAAGCTCCAGCCGGTGACCGCATTGACCAGCCTGACCATATCTTCATTGAGAGGGGTTCCAATCCCTCTTTCGGCAATGAAGCGACACAGCACCAGGGAATCGCCTACTGCGGTGAAGGCGTTGTTTCTGAAGATGAGCTGCGGTTGGGGCCCAAATCCCGGATCCGGGTCCACGGCAAGATAATTCGGCTGGCCGTCGTGGTGACTGCCGCCTCTAGTGGAGACCGCATAAGACAAGGACATATTTCTCAATCCACGGGCTGAATGGCCTGCCATCTCCAGCCCCTTCACCGCGTAAAGATACTTGTAAGCGTCTTTTCCAAAGATCTTTGCAAGGCGCACGGATCCCATGGCAAGAAACCGTCCAATTCCCTCTTTGCTTGCGGTCTTTCTGATGAGTTCCGTGAATGACTCTCCGTCGGAAAAAGCCACCCTGGCGCCAAGATCCTGTTCCTTGATGATGCCTTTGTCCATGCACTCGGCGACAAAAGCAAGGGTCACCCCCATGGAAATCGTGTCTATGCCCATCAAACTGCACAGGTGATTCGCCTCGATGATGGAATCAAGGTCCCGGTTGTCCATCATGGAGCCAAAAGCGTAGAGGGTTTCATACTCAGGCATCTTCACTGTTTCACCCGGCATACTCCCCCTTCCTGACGTGCACCATTTTCCCGCATGCCACCGGGCAGCCATAGCAAGCCGTGTTTCTGTCCCAGTACTTTTCTCTCATGAATTCGCCGCTGATGTCCCCGGCGTGGGCAAAGACTTCCCCTTCATTGTTCCGCGTTCCAAGCAACCCGAGGGAGTTAATGAGATGGACAAGGAAAGGCGTGCCCAGAGTCTTAAAGGGCGCCGTGTTCTTCTTGAGATAGGGATATCTTTCCTTCAGCACCTTCGTGAGAGACTCGCGATCAGAGATCAGCGTGCGCTTTGATCCTTTGACCACCACGGCTTTGAGATTTTTCGCTCCCATCACCGCGCCCAACCCGCCTCTTCCAGCAATACCGGTTCGCTTTCCACCGAAGATCACATTGGCGAAAAGCACTCCCTTCTCCCCGGCCGGTCCTATGGACGCGCAGATCGCGCCCTCCCCTGCCTGCGCCTGCAGACCCTGGATCGTCTCCTCCGTGCTTCTTCCCCACAAAGAAGCGGCGCTCCTGATTTCAGCTCCTCGTTCTGTGACACTAACATAGACAGGCCCTGAAGAGGACCCCTTCACGAGTATGGCGTCGTAACCCGTTCTCTTCTGGGCAACTGCAAACTGGCCGCCATAATTGGAGTCGCAGAAAAAGCCGGTGAGCGGCGAGATGGAAGCCATGTGCCCGCGGCTCGACCCCCAGACCGGAGTGTCTGTCAGAGGACCGACCGTGAAGACAACCGCGTTTCCCGGTCCGAGAGGGTCGGCATCAGCAGGAACGCTGTCGAAGATCATCTTGGCGGCAAACCCGTTCCCTCCCAGGAACATCTCCGCATAATCCGCGGTGTAGCTTTCCTCTTCAATGTGCCCGTCGGACAAGTTGACCGTGAGAAGCTTACCCTGATGTCCGTACATGAACGTCTCCTTCTTTCGGGCTTCTGGCTCTATAGACTCGTGACAGAAAACCTTAAGCGCTCAACTGGAGGAAGTGGCTTTGCCTGTTTTCGAAAGGCCATATCTCCAGTCCCCAGGTCATCAGAAGCATTACGCGACCTAATATCTCGGGGTTTGCTTGTCTGAGCCTCTGGGAATCTCCTCTATATTTTTGCGGAATGGTATTTGAGCAAGCCCCAACAGTCAATGAGATTGTTCTCTCTGAAACATTCAAAAATAATGACGGCTGTGGATGTGGAGGGCACTATAGGGTATCCTCATCTGGACAGTGAGTTCAGTGATGCTCTGGAAACCGTTTTATGCTATAAGGACTTATTAATCGTCTCGAAATAGTATTGACGGATCGCGCCCCCTCACCCTGCCCTCTCCCCCAGATTGGGGGAGAGGGTTGGGGTGAGGGGGTTTATGTGTGTCAAGACAAATATGGGAACCTTCATAAGCGCCGGCATCGTGAGACAGAGTGGAGCCATTGCAGGCTACGACCGTATCCGACCCGGATGACTGAGGAGACCGCATAGAAAAGGCAAAGCGATTTTTCACGGATATGGTGCGTGGAGAATATAATGTGAAAGGAGCGGGAACTATGGAATTCGGGAGAGTCAAGAATTTTATCGACGGCGAATGGATGGAGTCTGAAGCCAAAGAGACTTGGCCGATCAGGAACCCTGCCCTGGACATCGTCATCGGAGAGGTCCCCATGTCGACGGATGCCGAGGTCGATGCAGCCGTCCGATCGGCAAAAGCAGCTTTTCCCGAGTGGAGGAGAACGCCTCCTGTCTCGAGGGCGAGGTATCTCCACAGGCTCATCCAATTGCTGGAAGAGAACTTCGAAGACATGTCGGTTGTTCAGACCAAGGAACACGGCAAGACCATCGATGAATCCCGTGGTGAGACGAGGCGGGGCATAGAAAACTGCGAGGTGGCAGCCGGCATTCCTTCTTTGATGATGGGTGAGAGTCTTCAGGATATTGCCTCGGGCATCGATGAATACGTGATCCGGGAGCCCCTGGGAGTTTTTGCCTGCATACCGCCTTTCAATTTTCCCTTCATGGTTCCTCTCTGGTTCCTGCCTTATGCCATCGCAACGGGGAACACCTTCGTCTTGAAGCCCTCGCCCAATGACCCCATCAGCCAGGTCAAGCTTCACGAACTGCTGGAGGAGACGGGCATTCCCGAGGGCGTGGTCAACATCGTGCACGGCGGAGCCAAGGTGGCCGAGCGGCTTGATGAAGCATGAGGACGTGAAGGGGGTGACCTTTGTGGGATCCACGCCCATTGCAAGGATTGTCTACAGGACCTGCGGTGAAACAGGCAAAAGGGTCATCGCCCAGGGCGGGGCAAAGAACTTCCTGGTCGTCATGCCGGATGCGGATCTCGATTTCACCGTGACCTCCATGATGACGTCCTTCTACGGCAATGCCGGCCAGCGGTGCCTGTCCGGAGCCAATGCGGTCGTTGTGGGCAAGGATGGCGGTTTTTACAAGCGATTTGTTGAGGCCTTTGTGGAGGCCGCTCGCAAGATAAAGGTAGGAAACGGTCTTGAAGAGGGGATTCAGATGGGGCCTTTGCAGTCCAAGGACAAAAAAGAACGCGTGGTAGGCTATATTGAAAAGGGCCTTGGGGAAGGCGCCAAGCTGGCCCTGGATGGAAGGAAGATACGCCTTGAAGGCAACCTGCCCCAGACGTGCTTTCTGAATCCTTCGGTGTTTGTGGATGTGGGTCAGCAAATGACCATCGCCAGAGAAGAGATCTTCGGACCTGTGGCATGTCTTATGCGGGCGGATGACATGGACCAGGCGATCGACATGATTCACGGCAGTCCCTTTGGGAATGCAGCCAGCATTTACACCTCCAACGGGGGTTGGGCCAGGGAATTCGAGTACAAAGTGCAGACAGGAAACATCGGTATCAACATAGGGATCGTGGCGCCCATGGCTTTTTTCCCCTTCAGCGGGATGAAGGATTCCTTTTTCGGGATCACCCACGGGCAGGGCAAGGACGCCGTGCGTTTCTTCACCGAAACCAAGGTGGTCATCAGGAGATGGTACTGAGATAGGGGGAAATGAATGATGGAATGCGTCACAGCAGCCTCAGTAATAACCTATGTTTCAAAGATCGAGTTGGACTCCGCAAAGCTCTATGAACAATGGGGCAAGCTTCACGAGAAGCTGAGGGATTCCTTCGAAGCCTTTGCCAAGGCGAACAAGAAGAACGAACAGAGGGTGAAGCGAGCCTATTACAGTGTGGTCAGTGATGCCCTGGAAACCGGTTTTTGTTTCAAGGACCTCAGGGCCGATATCGTGATGCCCGAGTATAACAAAGGGGCAAGCGTCTCCGAGGTATTGAACCTGGCCGTTAAGCTGGAGAAGGAAATTCAGAATTTCTATGTGAAGGCTGCAAATTCGTCAAGGGCTTTGCTGACTGACGTTTCGAGGCAAATGGACAAGGTCTCCCAGGAAAGAACCAAGAGAGTGGAGCAATTGCAGGCTATGGCTGCATCCAACCTGCAAGGCTGAGGACACGGTATGTGCGGCGGGAGGCTTGTTTTTTCACATATCATTCGATTCGATACTGGCATTCCCCGGTATTGCCAGCACGTCAGGGAGTCCAGAAAAAGCTGCTTGAGGACCTCTGCATCAACCGGCCGAGGCGACAGCTTGGTGACGCGGTGCTGGGGCAGTGTGCCGGCGACCAGTTTGTCCACGTCGCCGGGCCCAAATCCTACCGCCGCCAGTCCGTTCGGCATGCCCACCCTGCGCATCAGATCGGCGATCGCACCGGCCAGCAGTTCTCCCGCGCTCGCAGGGGGCACGCCCGAGGTGTTCGCACCCATCAGTCCGGCTGCGTACAAGTGAAGGTCCGGGTTTGCCGGCCCGGTAAAACGAAACACCGCCGGCGCGTGCAGCGCCACGGCCATGCCGTGAGGCACAATCGGGTGGCCCTGCGGATACCCTTCGGGCACATAATGGCGTACCATGCCGGATACTGGGTAGGACATGCCGTGCGGCAAATGAACCCCGGCATTACCGAAACCGATCCCGGCAAAGCTCGCCGCCAGCAGCATCTGGCCTCTCGCCCCCTCGTCGGAGGGATCTTCAATGGCCCGCACGAGGTTCCGGGCGATCAGTTCAATGGCTCGCGAGGCCCAGATGGAACTGATGGGGTTGGCTCCCTGGTAAGCTGGCCGCATTCTGGGGCTTTCAGGGGCGGGACGCTCGTGATACGGCAGTGCCGTGAGGGACTCAAGGGCATGGCTCAACACATCCAGGCCGGTGCACGCGGCCACCATCCTGGGGAGGGTGCGGGTGTTGTCGGGGTCCACGATGCCCATCACCGGCCGCAGTGCGCGATGGGCAATGCCGGTTTTGGCGTGCATTTCCAGGAGATCGAAAATGGCGACCCCCGTCGTTTCGCTGCCCGTCCCTGCCGTGGTCGGAATCGCGATCATCGGCTTCAACCGTCCGGGCACCGGTTTCCCCTGCCCTATGGGGGCGTTGACGTAAGTCAGGAGATCCGC
>CAVPOU010000004.1:0-803504 GCA_963707125.1 uncultured delta proteobacterium
GTTTCGGTTTCATTTTGAGAGAGGCCCTCTCAACAAATGATGAACATTGCGCTAGAGATCTTCCTGGATTTTCTTGGAAAGACGATTCAGCAGGGTGAGGGCGAAATTTCGCATAAACAGGAGCTGGATGGGTTCTGCGGATTTGTCGAGAAGGATGCCACTGATCTTCATGAGGATGCAATCCGTTTCCGGAACCACCGTCGCTGCTCTGGTTTGACCGCTCAGGTAGGACATCTCCCCGAAGCACTCGCCCCTCGTCAGGGAAGCAATGGTCCTTTTGCCCTTGCTGACCGCAGCCTTCCCGCTGAGGATAATGTAGAACGTGTCATCGATATCTCCCTCGGCAACCACCACCCTTCCTTTACGAACCTTGATGATGTTGCTCGCATGCAGGATTTCTCTCACCTGGTCTTTTGTAAAATTCTCAAAGAACGGGACGCTGTGGACATAGTCGATGATGGTTTCCACTTTGTCCGCTCTCGGCCCTCCTTTCAACCCTCTCAAGGCCACCCTCAAGTCGTAGGCTAAATCCATGCAGCTCTGGTACCGCTGGCTGGGATCCTTGGCCAACGCTTTCCGGCAAATTTTCCAGAGAACCTCCGGTACCTCCGGCCGGGCCGTCCGGATAGAAACAGGATCCAGATTGGTGATCTTGTACATGATCGAGAAGTAGTTCTCCCCGGGGAAGGCTTTCTGACCTGCGAGAAGCTCATAAAGGACGCATCCCAGGGAAAAAATGTCGCTCTTGTCTTCGACCGGTTGTTCTTTGACTTGTTCAGGGGACATGTAACTGGGAGACCCGATGATTCCCTTGGAACTCGTCTGCTCGGTCTTGACGTGAGCGATTCCGAAATCGGTGATCTTCACCTCCTCTGACCGATCGAGCATGACGTTCGAAGGCTTGATATCTCTGTGGACCACTCCCTGCCGGTGAGCATAGTCCAGAGCATGACACGCCTTAAAAACAATTTCCACCACTTTGCTGACGGGCAGCAGGTTCTCTTTGGTGCAATACTTCTGAAGAGAAGGGCCGTCCACGTACTCCATGGTGATATAGCAGAAGTCTTTGTACATGCCTGCATCGTAGATGGCCACGATCCCGGGATGGACAAGCCTTCCTGCGGATTGAGCCTCCAGGAAAAACTGCTCCCGGTATTTGTCCGCTTTTTCTCCCTTCACGTCCGCAGCAGGCCGCGAAATCTTGATCCCCACATATCGGTTGATGTAAGGGTCTCGTCCCAGGTAGACCACACCCATGCTCCCCTGGCCGATTTTCCCCATGATTTCATAACGGCCGACCGTCTTGATGTCTGAAAGATCGGCAAGAAACTGCGTGTCCACAGGGCTGGCTTCTTTATCTTTGCCCAGCAGTTTCAGTTTGAGCCAGCTTGTGAGGCTGAGTTTTTTCTTACCCGCTTCCTGTTCTGTTTTTTTCTTTTCGGGCAAAAGGCTCTCCTTCTCAAATACAAACCTGCTTTACCAACGGGGCATTTTACCACAAGGCGACTGGAAACTTCAAGAAGAATAGGCTGTTATGCCTAGGGAGGAAAGGGGCAAAGGCACAGAGGGACAAAGGGATATACCAGGATCCTCTTTCTGCTTTGTGCCTATGTGCCTTTGTCCCTTTGTGCCTGGGTCACAGCGAAAAAACCAGGGTGAAGGAAAAAACCTGAAGGGATGCTATTGACCTGCGTCCCTAAACAGTTTCACCAAATTGATCCGGTTCATGACGTCCGCGAACAGATCTCCAACGACCGCATCCGCCTGCTCGGTTCCGATGATTTTGAGTCTCTCCGCCTCCCCGGTGGCGAACTGCTTTGAAAGGACCGTGCCGTTCTTGACCAGCCTGGCCTCGTACCCCAATCTGACCTTCCAGGTTCGGTCGATCAAGTCCAGGGAGAATTCCTGGAGCACAAAGACCAGTTCCACCTGACTCGCTTTTTTTTCAGGCACGATCTCGACTCCCTCGTTCTCGATCCTCAGGCGAAAAGCCTCTTTCACAAGCGACGGCGTGTCGTAAAGGCCCAGCTTGAGAGGAGGCTCCGTCCCTTTTCTCACAGAGTACGAAAGGGTTTCCGAAAAGTTATCGAACTCCCTCTTCACCCCTCTACCCGCGAACTCCTTCGTTTTTCTCTCATCCTCTACAGCCAGGAAAACCTTTCTGCCTTCCAGGGCGTTGGCTTTCGCCGGGAGGCGGTCATTTAACTGGATATAGGCGATGGAGCTGCAGGCCGGAGTGAACAAAAGGGCAGCGAATAGGCCCGGCATCCACATCCACCCTTGATTTAGACTTCTTCTTATTCTATCTTTTGCACCCATAGTTGTTCATGTCCTTTCTTTTATCCTTGAATGAGCTTAGGATACTTGCCTAGCAGTGACCCTGTCAAGCTCGGGGACAAACGTTTTCACCAGGGTGCCGAATGACTTCTGAAGATGAGCGCCTCTTTGAACAGGCTTTTCGAGAAACCCGGGCAAGGCACGGCACGGAGATCACCTTCTATCTCCCCGGGATGATCCGTTACGAAAGCCGGCGCGGCCGCTACCCTGCCATTTCCCTCACGGGAAGCCGGTGTGAGCTCCAGTGCGAACACTGCAAGGGCCGCCTCCTAACTCCTATGATCCACGTGACCGAACCGGATGACCTCTTCGAAAAAGCCGTTTACCTCGAGAAACGAGGAGCCCATGGACTTCTCCTGAGCGGAGGTTCTGACCGCAAGGGGCGGTTGCCATGGGCAAAGTATGGCGATGCGATCCGGGAGCTGGTAGAGACAACCGGGCTCTTTCTTTCAGCCCACGTAGGATTTCCCGATCTTGAGACATGCCGGCGATTGGAGAAGAGCGGCGTCCGTCAGGCTCTGGTGGACGTAATGGGCGATGAAGAAACAGCCTCCTCTGTCTATCATCTCAGGGGCCTCCAAACAGTCAGGGATGCTCTGGAGAGCATCTCGCAAAGCGGTCTCCAGTTAGCCCCTCACATTGTGGCGGGGTTGCACTACGGCAGGATGAAAGGAGAAGAGGAGGCGCTCCAAATCTTGAGCCGATACGATCCCACGGTCCTCGTCGTTGTCGTGCTCACAGCTCTGAAAGGAACCCCCATGGCCGGGATCAAACCTCCCTCCCCTCTGGAGGTTGCGCGGCTCATCGCAAAGGCAAGGCTCCTGATGCCTCACCTTCCGATTTCCCTTGGGTGTGAAAGGCCCAGAAACAAAGAGGGCACAGAGCTTGAAAAGCTGGCCCTCCGAGCCGGGATAACTAGAATGGCCGTCTGGTCCGAGGAAGCTCTCGAAGAAGCTTCAAGACTTGGGCTGAGCTCTCGTTTTCAACCGACCTGCTGTTCGGTGGACTTCGCCGAAAACTATAGAATGATCCGTTAAAGCCGCCGCTTTCATTTTCTTCAGCAGCGCCATCAGCCTCTTCCGTGTGTTCCACTCGGGATGGTCCATGAGCTCTTCAGAAAGTCGTGCCAGAATCCTGCCGACCTCGGGTCCCGGAGATAGACCAGTGACTTCCATGACCTTAGACCCGCTGATTGCCAGATCTTGCGGTCCCCTCACAAGAGGGGCATTCATCAAATCTCTTATTCTCCCTTGAATTTCATCCAGCAGGAGGAGCTTTTGGTGGCCGCGCCTCCCCGAGGTCAGGAGATCTGCTCTTCTCAACGAGATGAGAGACTCCACATGCTCCGCACCCACCCGGCGGATGAACCTTCTCAGGTCCCCATCCCTCCAGGAGGAATCATAGCCGGCGAGAGCTTCCTGTTCTTGAACAAGCAGAACCACCTGCCGGATCACGCTCTTGCTGAAGCACAGGCGAACCATGATTTCCTGCGCTGCCTTTGCGCTCCTTGTTTCATGATCCGGGGAAGCGGATTGGGCAATGCCGTGAAAAAGAGACGCAAGTCTTAAGACCGGATCGGGTGCAACTTGATCCACAGCAGCAAGGGTGTGCCGATAAACGGTCATGGTCTTAGACAGGCTCTCCCTCACACTGCCCGCCTCAACGAGTTCAGGCACGATCCGGGCCATGAGGCCTGTTTTCTTGAGGAGGTGCAAGCCCTGGGAGGGCTTTTCACAGAGAAGAATCCTGACCAGCTCATCCCTGATCCTCTCAGGAGCTGCAGCGGTTATGGCTTCCGCCATGCAGGAAATCGCCTTCAGGCTCTTTTCATGAATCCTAAATCCAAGTTCAGCGGCAATTCGAAGAGCTCTCATGAGTCGGAGAGGATCTTCGCGAAATCGCTCCTCAGGGCTGGCCACCCCTCTCACCACCCCTTTTGCGATGTCTTTCCTTCCTCCCCAAGGATCAATGAGAACCGACCTTCCCATGTCATAGGCCATGGCATTGATCGTGAAATCACGATGCTTCAGATCCTCCTCCAAGGTTTTGTTTGGCCCTCTGAACGTCGTGACCTCATAGTGACGCCGCCGGTACACGAGCGTAACTGTTTCGTGCTTGAGGGAGAAACTTCGAAGGCGCTTGAAAACAGAGGCAATGTGCTCAGGGCTTGCGGAGGTCGTCACATCCCAGTCGGCCGCAGGCCGAGCCATACAGAGGTCTCTCACGGCCCCACCGACGACGTAGGCTTCGTGCCCTGCGCGGTGCAGTCTCGTTATGACGGATCTAACGAACGGGGGAATGTCCCATTCTGCTGTCCTGATGCTTCCAGGACCCATTATTTTTGCCCCTTTCAGCTGTCATCCAATCCCACGGAGATGAGAGGCTCTTTCCTATTCCCTGTTGCTTTTATATAATGACACAGGAAGCCATCAAATTGAACAGGATTGTTGTGTCAATGGGCGCATGAACATTTTCACTTACGGATCACTGATGTTTCCTCCTGTGATGAAGGCCGTCACAGGCCGCGAGTTCGCTGCAAAGAAAGCCCGCGTGAAAGACTACGCTCGTTTCAAAGTGAAGGGAGAATCCTATCCGGGGCTTACTCCATTGAAGGGCGCTGAAACGGAAGGGGTTCTTTATATGGATCTGGATGCACTTTCCGTGAAGCGGCTCGATGATTTCGAAGGAGAGCTTTATGAGCGCACAGAGATTCCGGCGGACACGCTGGAGGGAGAATCGCTCACCGCGCAAACCTATGCCATCAAAGCTCAGTACCGGGATCGACTCTCTTCAAAAGAATGGGACCCAACACATTTTGAAAAGGCTGACCTGCTTGAGTTCATGAACACTTATAGTGGGTTTGTGAACACCGCTCCGGCGTGTGACGAAGAGAAAAAAGTTTGATCACAACCCTCAGGCGTTCCCTTTCACCCGGTCCTGAGGCCGCGGGTCCAGCAGGCGAAGTTTTTTCTTCCCATCCGACAGGCTTTCATTCAGAATGATCCGACTCCCATGGTCCTGGATTAAGCGTGGGCCGTGAAGAACGATTGATGAGGAGGACAGAAAGATATGGCAACGACTCTATCCGGTATTTTTCCGGCTCTCGTAACCCCCTTTCAGAAGGGGAAGCTTTCCCTATCGGGACTCAAATCCAACATCAAGAAACTGAACCGGTTCGACTTCACAGGCTATGTTGTTCTGGGATCAACCGGGGAAGGGATCCTGATGGACGAGAGGGAAGGCCTGCAGGCAATAGAAACCGTGCGAGCGGCTGCCGCGCCGGGTAAAATCGTGATCGCAGGCACGGGTTCAGAGTCGAGCGCCGGGACCATTGAGTTTTCCAACAAGGCCGCTCAGGCAGGCGCGGATTATTCACTGGTCGTGACCCCCTTTTATTACAAGGCTCAGATGACGGCTGCGGCCCTCGAAGCCTACTACAGGGAAGTCGCGGAAAAATCAAAGATCCCCATCATCCTCTACACGGTGCCCAAGTTCACGGGCCTCGAACTTCCTTTACAGACGATTGCTGCGATGGCCACTCACCCGAATGTCATCGGGCTGAAGGACTCCTCTGGAAACGTGTCAGCTATCAGTGAGACCCTCAGGGCTTGTCCTCCGGAATTCTGTGTCTTCCAGGGGCACGGGTCAATCTTGTTCTCCGCCTTGCTCCTTGGAGCCAAGGGCGGCATTCTTGCCCTGTCCAATATGGCTCCTGCAGAAACCGTGGAAATCTACAAACTGTTTCAGGCTGGAGATTATGAGAAGGCAAGAGAAATGCAGTTCAGGCTCCTGCCGTTCAATCAGAAGATTGTGGGCGGCTATGGCGTTCCCGGGATCAAGTGCGCTGTGGACATGCTTGGTTACTCGGGAGGGGACCCCCGTCCCCCTCTCAGGCCGGTGAACCAGGAGGCCAGGGATGCGATTCGGCAGATACTGAAGAATGGCGGGCTCCTGTAAAAAAGTAATCAGTAGGCAGTCACGAGGGACAAGCAAAAAGTGACGACTGACAGGCGACCACCGACCGCCGTGAACAGATTGCGCCGACGTTTGACACCGGACAACGGTGAACCGATAGCGTTTCACAGCTTAAAGGTCATGTCCATGGCAACGCCGAAGCATTCAAGGTGTGAGCCTCTTCCGGCAACCCTTTTCCGGCAATCCTCCACAAGCTGATCCATTTGGCGGTCCGTCCTGCTCTGATTCAAATGGAATAGACCCAGCTTCTTCACCCCAGCCTGCAGGGCAAGGTCCAGGGCTCTGGTGTATGTTGAATGCCCCCATCGCTTCGTCTTCTTGTATTCCTCTGGAGTAAATTCTCCATCGTGAATCAGAACATCAGCGCCTGCTGCGAAATCTCTATACTCTTCGAAAGAGCGCCCCCCTGGATGGCAGTAATCCAATTCGTTGTCGGTAAGAAAGACAAAGACGCGGTCCCCTTCTATGAACTTGTAGCCGTTGCCGTCGTTTGGATGGCACAGGCTGATGGGGATCACCGTGACAGAGCCGATTTGAAAACGTTCCATGCACTCCGGCTCATAACGGATGCGGGCCTTGAGGTTGTCATAGCCTACGGGAAAATTGGGTGGATCAAGCACCTTGGAGAGCATGGTTTGAACGAATTTCTGAGCAAAGGGACAACCCTGTATACGTATGCGGGTTCTCTTGGTGTAAAGGGGGTCAAAAAATGGGAACCCCATCAGGTGATCCCAGTGAGCATGGGTGAAGATCATGTCATAGGAGTACCTTCCCTCTTCCATTAAGCGGTGCCCCAACCTCCGTATTCCCGTTCCCGCATCCACGATGATGATGCGATCGTCCTTTGTCCGGATTTCCAGGCAGGTCGTGTCACCCCCGTATTTCACATAGTCCGCACCTGAAACAGGGATAGAACCCCTCGAACCCCAGCACCTGATGAACATCTCCCTCTCCTCAAAAGAGTTGGAAAACGTCTGCATCCTCGACCCGTATAAGGATTTGTGCTAGTTTATCACAGCTATGAATTCTTTCACCACCATGATTTTCCCGACCCCTCAGGAGCCGGCATAGATGGTCTCGATCGTTCTTAAACCCGGACGCGAAAAATCCCTGCTCCGACATCACCCATGGGTCTTTTCAGGCGCGATCGGAAGTATTGAAGGAGATCCTCGTCTCGGCGACACGGTCCAAATCCTCACCAGCGAGCGAGACTTCCTCGGCCTCGGAGCCTATTCTCCTCATTCACAGATCAGTGTCCGGGTCTGGACCTTCCAAAAGGACCAAACCATAGACTCTTCCTTTTTTCGTGCCCGAATGGACAAGGCGATCCAATCTCGTGTCCCATACCTAAAATCAGGCAGGGACGGTGCGTGTCGACTGATTAACGCCGAATCAGACGGCCTCCCTGGTTTGGTGGTGGACAAATACGGTGATTTCCTGGTTTGCCAGTTCCTTAGCGCAGGATCAGAGTGCTGGAAAGACGAGATCATCCATCAGCTTCAACAGATCCTTTCGCCTGCAGGGATTTATGAGAGGTCGGATGTCGACGTCCGCCTTAAGGAAGGTCTTGAACCTCGCACGGGCAACCTTTGGGGTAAATCACCCCCGGATCTCCTGCTCATTGAAGAGGGACCTTGTCGCTTCCTTGTGGACATCAGGAGGGGCCACAAAACAGGTTTTTATCTGGATCAGCGAGACAATCGGGAGGCTCTTACGGACTATGCCAGCGGAGGTTTGGTCCTCAACTGCTTTGCGTACACCAGCGGATTTGGGATCTGGGCATTGAAAAGCGGAGCCGAGCATGTGACGGATGTGGAGTCTTCCTCAAGTGCCATTGAACTCGGCATGCGCAATGTGGAGATCAACGGGTTTGACTCTGCGAAGGTTGATCACCTTCAAGGGGATATCTTTCAGGTTCTGCGCGAATTCCGAAACTTCAACCGGTGCTTTGACCTCATTGTTCTGGACCCCCCGAAATTTGTGGAGTCCCGCAGCCAGTTGCCCAGGGGAACGCGGGGTTACAAGGATATCAATCTGCTCGCTTTCAAGCTTCTTAGACCAGGTGGGATTCTTTTCACCTTTTCGTGTTCCGGATTGGTTGCCCTTGACCTCTTTCAGAAGATTGTGGCCGATGCAGCCCTTGATGCTGGGCGTGAAGCTCAGATCATGAGGATCCTCACTCAGAGCCCCGACCATCCCACGTCCCTCAACTTCCCGGAAGGCGGTTATCTCAAAGGCCTTGTTTGCAGGGCTCCCTAATGTAGCTCCCACGGACAAACAGAGTTTGTCCGTGCCACCCCTGTTTTTTGCATCCTGCTCCCACGGACAAACAGAGTTTGTCCGTGCCACCAACCGTCGTCTGTCCTCTGTTTTCCGTGCCACCGTTCATCCAATATTGCATTGACACTCCCTACCCGTTTTCCTATCATCCGGGTAAACAATTAGAGGTTGTGAGTAAAGGCTAGGAACCCTTAGAGAAGAAAGGACACTGTCATGAGGGAAGGCAAACTTCACTACGGCTGGATCGTCATCTTTATGGGGCTTCTCACTACAATCGCAGCGCACGGCTTTGGACGCATGGCCTACACGATCATTCTTCCGGCCATGAAAGACGGTCTGAAGTTCGACTACACTCAGCTGGGTCTTCTCGGCACAGGGAATTTCATCGGCTATCTGACCATGGCGATTATCGGCGGTTTTCTTGCCGCCCGTTTCGGAACCCGCATCGTGATCACCCTCGCTCTCATTCTTCTGGGAATCACCCTTATCCTGACCGGCCTTGCTCAATCCTTCGGTTATGCCTTCACCATGCGCTTCCTGACCGGCATGGGTAATGGTGCAGCCTACGTTCCGGCCATGGCCCTGGGTTCCGTATGGTTCGCCATGAAGAGGAGGGGCTTTGCCACTGGAATTGTATCGGGTGGCATCGGCGCGGGGACGCTCATTTCCGGGCTTCTCGTTCCTCTGATTTTGGCTGCCTACGGTCACGAGGGATGGCGCTACGCCTGGTATATTCTGGGAGGTATCGCGCTTGTCATCGCGGGCATCGTGTTTGCTCTGATCCGCAGCAGGCCTGATGAAAAGGGGCTCCTGCCCGTGGGAGTCTCTGAGAAAGATTCCCCACCCCCGTCTCCATCCGGCCCTAAGGTCTCATCCCTTCAATGGAGTTCGGTTTACGGGATGCCCTCTGTCTGGTACCTGGGCCTGGTTTATTTCTTCTACGGGTTTTCATACATTATTTACATGACCTTTTTTGCCGCTTATCTTGTAAAAGAAATGGGGCTGACCCAGGCTTATGCGGGCGGCCTGTGGGCCTTGGTAGGAGGTCTCAGTACCTTTTGCGGGATTATCTGGGGACATATTTCAGATCGCCTCGGTCGGAGCCGCGGTGCAGCGCTGGCCTACTTTGTCCTGGGGTTGTCTTACATCGTTTATGCACTCATTAAGACGGAATTCGGGTTCTATCTTTCCGCCATCATGTTCGGCCTCACGGCATGGAGCATCCCTACGATCATGGCCGCTGCTGCGGGCGATTTTGTCGGACCTCGCCTTGCATCTGCCGGCCTCGGCTTCATCACCCTCTTTTTCGGAATCGGCCAGGCTTTAGGGCCGGCCCTTGGAGGATACCTGGCGGACATAAGCCGCTCCTTTACCGTTCCTTTTCTCGTAGCCGGAGGGATCTCATTCGCAGGGATGGTGGCTTCCTTGTTCCTGAAGAAACCGCAGGCGTAACCGCACAAGAAGAAGTGAGCAGTGATCAGTCATCGGTAAGCAGTCACGAGGGACAAGTGACGAGTGACAAGCAAAAAGAGACAACTGCCGGGCGACCGCCGACCGCCGAGAACAGACAAGGGAAGACAACCAACGATCCATAACGGGCAACCGACTACGGACAACTGGCAATCGTCGTGACCGGATAACGATGAGTGGAAGTTGTAGCTGCCTACTGAATATCGCTTACTGCCTACCGGTTATTAGGGGGAGACAAAGATGATTCAAATCATTCCGGCAAACAAGCGTCATTTCTCCGACTTCGGGTGGCTCAAAACCTACTGGATCTTTTCCTTTTCGAATTACTATGACCCTTCCAATATTCAGTTCGGAGCCCTAAGGGTTTTCAACGATGACGTGGTCGAGCCAAGAACCGGTTTCCCAACCCACCCCCATGAGGAAATGGAAATTGTCACGATCGCCCTGAGTGGTGAGATCACTCACAAAGACAGCATGGGCAACAAGACCGTCATCAAGGCAGGGGATGTCCAGCGCATGTCTGCGGGCACAGGCCTCACTCACTCCGAATTCAACCTTGCCAAGGAGCCGGTTCACTTTTATCAGATCTGGATCTACCCTGACCTGCCCGGATTGAAACCCTCTTACGATCAGAAAAGCTTTTCGCCCGATTCCTGGAAAAACCGTCTTCTCCCGGTGGCCTCAGGTCAGGGACTTCATGGGGCGGTGACCTTTCACACCTATGCGACCATCTACCGGTCTGATCTGGAGGCTCGGCAGAAGATTGACTTCAAAGTCACGGAGTCCAGGAGAATCTTCATCTACCTGACTTCAGGCAGTCTCGGCGTGAATGACAAGAGGCTGGAGAGCAATGATCAGGCCCGGATCGATCTGGAAACGGACATCGAACTCAGATCTTACGGAGATTCTTCTTTTATCCTGATCGATGTTCCGTCCTGCAAGGGATGGGGTTATGGTGAAAAAACCCTGAAAGGCTCCAAAGCTTGATCTATCCTTAAGGAGGAGAAGAGATGAAACTCCAGGCCAATGGAATCAACATGCATTATGAGCTGGAGGGTCCTGAGTCAGCGCCTGTCGTGACTCTCAGTCACTCTCTGGCCACAGACCTTTCCATGTGGGATCCCCAAGTGGCGGTCCTGAAGTCCGGGTACCGTGTCCTTCGCTATGACACTCGGGGACACGGAAGCACGGAAGTCCCGGATGGGCCCTACACCCTGGAGCAGATGGCAGAAGATGTCAAAACGCTTCTCCAGACTCTTGGCATTCCCAAAACCCATTTCATTGGGCTTTCCATGGGCGGAATGATCGCCCAGGTCTTTGCTCTCAAGTATCCCGGCGTGCTTAGAAGTCTCCTACTGTGCGATACCTCCAGCCGCATCCCTGAAGAGGCATTGCCCGTCTGGGAGGAGCGTATTCAGGTTGCTCAAGACCAAGGAATGGTTCCCCTTGTGGAACCCACCATGGAGCGATGGTTCACCGCCTCTTTCCGCCGGAAGCCGATGCCTGTCTTTGATAAAATCCGCGGCATGATCCGGGCGACACCCCCGAAGGGTTACGCTGGATGTTCACGAGCCATCATGGGGTTGCATCTCACGGAGCGCTTGGGCGAGATTGCTCTGCCCACCCTGATTGTCGTGGGCGAGGATGATCCCGGCACCCCGGTTACCGCTTCCCAGGCTATTCACAAACAAATCAAAGGCTCTGAACTCGTCATTCTCAAGTCTGCCGCGCATCTCTCCAACATCGAGCAGGAGCACGCATTCAACTACGCTGTCCTGGATTTCCTCAAACGGGTCGATCGCCTCTCTCAGTAAGAAACCGCGGCGGGCCGGCAGTTCGCTCGGAAGTTTCGAAGCCATTCGACAGGATGAACAGGATTTTCAAGAGCCTAAAGTGAGACAAAGTGACTGAAATGCCTGGAGTGGAATGAAAAATAAAACCCTCTGTGTCTATCTGTGAAAATCTGTGTCCCATTCTTCATGATTCAGACGGTGGAAAGGACGGACTGGAAGATCTCGCACTTCCGGCACAGAGTCATCTTCTTTTGCCACGTTCCCTGAATCTTGCCGTGGCATATGGTCCCGTTGATAAACCAGCACAAATGCCCTAAACGGTATTCCCACGCCGGGCAAGCCTGCCTGGTCTCTTTGGGACAGTTTTTTATGGTCCAGCAATTCTGTCCGCTTTTGACGGACAGAGGAAGGTGATGGGCAATAAGAAAGAGCACTTGCCGCTCCACGTGGACAGGGATTCTCCTCCACCCCTGTTCAAAGCTCTGGATGGCCTTGAGAGAAGTTCCAAGGAGCTGTGCCAATTCATTCTGTGTCTTCCCTAGGTAGCCTCTTATTCTGGAAAATTCGCTGTTACGCACCTGTAATACTCCTGCTGAGATGTTCGCCCCGGACGTTTATAGATAATACGGCCCCCCCCGGCGCATTCGAAAATGTTGGGTCGGACGCTAGCACATTTGCCGCGCCGTTTCAACGGATTTGGACGGAAGCGGATGCTGCACCAGCCTGACCTTATAGGAGAAGCGCCCTTCCTGAGGAAAAGATGTGCCCCGGCGCAGGACAGGCCTTGACAATGATACCATTGCGTGGTATTTTTAAGGCAATCATTCAAACAACCTCCTTGATTCCGCCCCTGAATATCGCCTCTTTCTTTTTGACCCCGGTATTCAGGGGCTTTTTATTCTCCTCTGAACCTCTATTTCTTGGTAACGTTCAAAAGTGTTTACATGGGCTTACATAAAGGGGATCTCTTACGGCGAGCCGCACGTCGGACTGGGCTGAGGCCTTTTCTGGAGTGACTGGCGGGAGGGCGCCGTCTTTTCACGACTTATCTGTGGGGGAAGCCCCGGCCCCGAGCGAAGGCGAGGGGAACGGTGGAGGGGGCAAGTTTCCCTCGCAGATAAGTCGTAGAAAAGACCAGCCCGGGAGACTTGGAACGGAAGAAAAGGCCCCAGCCTGTCCAGGTGTGGCAGTCCCATGTAACCACTTTTGAACGTTACCAATTTTTTTGCCTGATGAATGCCATTAAGTATTTGACTAGCCTACCCCTCGGGTGTATAGAACGCCGCATGTGGCGGCCCGGTAGACTTTCAATTTGGGCTAAGGGAACCGGTTTGCGGTAATGGAAAGGATTTGAAGCGTGACAGACTCGAGGGTGCAGTTCTCACTTCCCGACAATGGTGGAAGGCGATCAGGGATTGATCGCAGGAACTTTTCTTACAGCGCCCACATTCCTGAAAGGCGACAAGGTCTTGACCGGAGGAGCGACCAGGATCGCAGGCAACTGATGAGCATTAGAGACAGGCGCATCCGAAATAGGGTGTCAGGTCCCTTGGGCAAGATGTCAAGGGGGTTCGAAAGAAGGATTGCTCTCAAACGCCTGCCGGCTGCCCCCTAAAGACCTTAGAACCAGCGGCTTTTCCAAGAAACCAGTTGCTCCAGATACGCCCCTCGATTTCTCCCCCCCAATGCAGGCCTCAACCCTCTTGATTTCTAAGCTTTTTCGTGCTATGCTTTCACTCAATCGTCGTAATACCGCCCTATCTTTCTGGAGACTCCTTCTATTTTGTTTTCGCTTTCCCTCTGCCCCCGGACCAGGGGCGGAAGGGGCGGTGTGAATGAGATAACCGCAAAATTGAAGGGAAAACCATGAAAAAGCTTTTTCTCACCGTTCTCGTAATCGCAATCGTGATAGCCCTTGGCAGTGCCGTAAAGCCCTACTGGGACAAGTACTGGATACAAAAGGAGCTCGAAGTCGGAGCCGTGTACGGTACAAAGAACAACTTGGAGCACACGCAGAAATTCCTTCTCAAGAAACTGAAAGAAGAAGGTTACGCCATCAGGGAAGATGACATTATTATTGAGAAAGACTCAAAGAACAGCGTCACTGTAACGGCACGGTATTCTGACAAGATTTCTATTTTCGGAATGGAACTCAAGAAGCTTCACTTCACGGTCACTGCGACTGCAAAAGAAGTCAAAGCATACTTTTAGCGCACTCAGGGCTGAGCACAGAACTTGTGCAGCCGGGTCCCCTTACCTCTAAACGTTCTAGCACTTCTTCTTCCTTGCCCTCCCTCGACCCTTCATCGAAAACCGTCCTCACCTTGATCGCTTAAATCCTCTTGCACGCCAGGCAGAGCGAGTCTAATATGGCGCATCCCGCTTGTTCCGGAAGCCGGGACAAAACCCATCGTTTGAAGGGGACGACACATGAAAAACATCCGAATCGATCTCTTTAGCGACACGATCACAAAGCCCACCCAGGGGATGCGAAAATTTATGGCGGAAGCAGAGGTGGGAGATGAGCAACAAAAGGAAGATCCGTCTGTAAACAAACTGGTGGAAATGGTCTGTGACCTTTTGGGCAAGGAAGATGCTGTCTATTTGCCCTCAGGGACGATGTGCAATCAGATCGCCTTCCGTGTCCACTGTCGTCCTGGCGACGAGATCATCATGGATGAAACAGCCCACACCCGCCACTATGAAACAGGAGGCCCAGCAGCACTCACAGGAGCCATGATCTATCCTCTTGCCGGCAAACGGGGAGTCTTCACTGCAGAACAACTTGAAGCGGCCGTGCGCCCTGCCAGCAACCATTTGCCCCGTTCCAGAGTGGTTCTCGTGGAGCAGACCTCGAATCTGGGCGGCGGAGCGATCTGGCCTCTGGACGGCATTCAGGCCGTGTGTGATGCAGCTCACAAGCACGGCATGGTCTGCCACATGGATGGAGCCAGGCTTCTGAACGCTGTTGCAGCCACGGGCGTCAAGGCTAGGACCTATGCAGACCCCTTCGATTCCTTGTGGATTGATTTCAGCAAAGGACTGGGCGCGCCTGTGGGTGCCGCCCTGGCCGGATCAAAGGGCTTTATTAAAGACGCCTGGCGCTGGAAACATCAATTCGGAGGCGCCATGAGGCAGGCGGGAATCATTGCCGCCGGAGCGGTCTATGCTCTGAACCATCACGTGGAGCGTCTTCCAAAAGACAATGAAAACGCACAGATCCTGGCTCGAGGTCTGGCTGAAATCGAAGGAATTGTGGTCGAACCGGTGGAGACCAACCTCATCTTTTTCGATGTCTCCGGCCTGGGGGTCACTGCCGAAGCCTTTAACGATCTTCTGAGAGATAAGGGGCTACGCATCTCTTTTCTTGGAAAAACAAGGGCAAGAGCAGTCACCCATCTCGATGTGTCACGAGAACAGGTGAAGGAAGCGCTCGAAACCATTCGACAGGTTGCCGGACAAATCACAAAGAGGAAGACCTGGCCTTGAGCCCTGACGCCCTTGTTGCAGCCTTCTCAGATCTCATCATTGCCGAGAGGCCCGACGGCCCTGTTCTTGACCTGGCCTCGGGAGACGGCCACAACGGGCTTTTCCTTGCAGCCAAAGGGGTTCCCGTGATACTCGCCGATCGTTTCGACGAAGCTCTCAGTAAGGCTAAACAGACGGCGGAAGGGATGCAGGGAGAGATCACCCTGTGGAAGGTCGATTTGGAGAGAGCAGGTGAAAATCCGCTCAAGGAGGATGAGTACTGCGCCATCCTTGTCTTCCGATACCTTCACCGGCCCCTGATCCCTTGCATCAGAAAGGCTCTAAGAACGAGAGGTTTTCTTGTTTATCACACCTACACGGTGGATCAGGCGCAGTTTGGAAAACCTCGCAACCCTGATTTCCTGCTCAAGCCAGGGGAGTTGATGAACTGGTTCAAGGACTGGCATGTCCTTCATCACTTTGAAGGCATTCAGGAGAATCCCAAGCGGGCGATCGCGCAAATCGTGTGCCGGAAACCATCAATCCTATTTTTGATTTTGGATTTCCGATTTTTGATTTCCAGTATCAGAAATCAAAAATCGCAAATCGCAAATCTAAAATGCATTCAGAGGCAGACACACTATGGCCGTCAGAGAGATTCTTCTTCTGGGAAATCCCAAGCTCTACGAGGTATCCGAAGCCGTCAGAGAGGATGATCTGAAAGATCTGCCTTCTGTGGTTGCAGATCTCCACGACACCCTTTTGGAGTTCAGAAGAAAATACGGTGCGGGCAGAGCGATCGCAGCCTGCCAGATCGGTTTCGCGAAACGCCTCATCTACATGTTCATAGACAGGCCCGCTGTTTTCATCAATCCCGTGGTGGAAGACAGAAGCAAAGAGATGATCGAGGTCTGGGATGACTGCATGTGTTTCCCTGACCTTCTCGTCAAAGTGATGAGGCACAAGAGCTGTACCATCCGGTTCAGAGACCTGCTCTTCAAAGAGCACACGATGAAACTGGAGGACGATCTGTCAGAACTGCTTCAGCATGAATATGACCATTTGGATGGCATCCTGGCTGTATCGAGGGCCGTAGATGGACACTCCTTTACTCTCAGAAGCCAGAAGCTTTACCGGAAATAAGACGGGGCAAGGGACCTAGGAATACAGGCACAAAGGCACAGAGGGCCAAAGGTCCAGAGCGGAATGGTTTTTCTGCTTTGTGCCTTTGTGCCTCTGTCCCTTTGTCCCTAGATCGTGTACGCAGGAAACAAACGGAATAAGGAGATATGAGAAATGGAAAAGAAGTATCAGCGCATCGACACCAAACTCATCCACGCCGGAGAGCCGGAACCCCGCATTCTCGGGGCAGTGAGCATGCCGATTTTCCAATCCGCCATGTTCGAGTACGGAGGAGAGAAGAGCTACCATGACCTCAAATACATTCGGTTGAACAACACGCCCAATCATGCAGCCCTTCACACCAAGCTGGCAGCCCTCGAAAACGCAGAAGCTGCTCTGGTCGCAGGAAGCGGCATGGCGGCTATCTCCACGGCGCTCCTCGCCGTCCTCTCTCAGGGAGATCATCTGCTTGCCCAGGATTGTCTCTATGGCGGGACTCACGATTTGATTACCAAAGATCTGCCGGCCCTCGGCATTTCCTATGATTTTATCGATGGGAATGATCCTGATTCATGGAAAAAGAAACTCCAACCTCGAACAAAGGTCATCTACGTGGAGACCATGACCAACCCGCTCATCCAGGTTGCGGATCTCAAAGCGGTTGTGAAATTCGCAAAAGGCCACAACCTTGTTTCCATGATTGACAACACCTTCGCGAGCCCCATCAACTTCCGGCCGCCGGAATGGGGTTTTGACCTTTCTCTTCACAGCTGCACAAAGTATCTGAACGGCCATTCTGACATCGTGGCCGGCGCGGTCATTGGCAGGGCTGACCTCATCGAAAAGACGATTCACAAACTCAATCATCTGGGCGGATCTCTGGATCCTCACGCGTGCTTCCTGCTCCATCGGGGGATGAAGACCCTAGGGGTCAGGGTCCGATATCAGAACGAGAGCACCCTCAAGATCGCACGGTTCCTTGAAGGCCACCCGTCTATCTTAAAAGTGAATTATCCCGGCCTGCCGAGCCACCCGGCTCACGAGAGAGCAGTCTCTTTGTTCGAGGGATTCAGCGGGATGCTGAGTTTCGAAGTGAAAGGAGGGTTAGAGGCGGCCGAACGGTTCATGAAGAAGACGACCCTTCCCGTCATCGCGCCGAGCCTTGGGGGTATCGAGACCTTGCTCACGCGGCCGTCAACCACTTCTCACTCGGGCCTATCCCCGGAAGAGAGGCACAAATTGGGGATTTCCGACGCTCTCATCCGCATGTCCGTAGGCATCGAAGCCCCGGAAGATATCATCGAAGATTTTGAGCAGGCGCTGATGCTCTAGACCAGATGTTACAAGTTCACGGTGCGAGTGAATCGCACAATTCCAGGAACAAATGATGCCTCGATCAAACGACTCCCACTCGGTCATCCGAATCAGGGGTGCCCGGCAACATAATCTCAAGAACATCGATCTCGATATCCCGCTCAACCGCATCACGGTCATTACCGGCCTGAGCGGGTCAGGAAAATCCTCTCTTGCCTTTGACACCCTCTATGCAGAAGGGCAGCGCCGGTATGTAGAGACCTTCTCCCCCTATGCCCGGCAATTCATGGAACGCATGGACCGGCCCCAGGTGGACCGGATCGAAAACATTCCTCCTGCCATTGCCATTGACCGAAAAGACCCCGTGCGCACGTCCCGCTCCACGGTGGGAACCATGACGGAGCTCACCGACTACGTGAAACTCCTCTACGCCCGGGCAGGACAACTTCACTGCAGGAAGTGCGGCAAACCGGTGATCCCTGAAACTCCGGAGCGAGTCTGGGGTGTTCTGGAGCAGCGGTCTGAGGGGACAGAGGTGATCATCACCTTTCCCGCCAGCATTCACCCCCACGCTGCCCTCCCCCGTCAAGGGGGAGGGTTGGGGAGTGGGGAAGGTTCCGCGCAAAGCCTCGAAGCGGAGGATTCATGGAGGATACAACTCGATGAACTTGGTCGGATGGGGTTTTCCCGCTTTTATGAGGGCGGAGAAATCAAATCGTTAGCGTCGTGGACAGGGGAGAACCACATCCATGTCGTTGCAGATCGCATCTTCTTCAAACGCTCCGATCGCAAACGGATCGTTGATTCTCTGGAGCAGGCCTTCCGGTTCGGCGGCGGACGAATCGATCTATGGATCCAACCGGATCAGCACCTGGCTTTCACCAACAGACTTGACTGCCCGACCTGCAACATCACTTACAGAACCCCCTTCCCCAACCTCTTCTCCTTCAACAGCCCGGTGGGGGCGTGTGAGACCTGCCGCGGATTCGGAAAAACGATTGAGGTCGATCTGAATCGGATTATCCCCGACCCCTCCCTTTCGCTTGAACAGGGAGCGATCAAACCCTTTGGAGGGATCAAGGAAGGTCGGTTTGAGTTCAAAGACCTGAAGGCCTTTTGCAGGAGCAGGAAGATCTCCATGGATGTTCCCTTCAAGGATCTGGCGGAGTCACAGCAAGAAGCCCTCATTGAGGGAAGCAGGGAGTACTATGGGATCAAAGGGTTCTTCAAGTGGCTCGAGGGCAGAACCTACAAGATGCACGTGCGGGTCTACCTCTCCCGCTACAGAAGCACGGTGACATGTCCTGATTGTCATGGCACTCGCTTCAAGTCGGAGACTCTCCTTTATCGGGTGGGCGGGATCACCATCGGTGAACTTTACAGCATGAGCATCGGCCGGGCCGCAGCCTTTTTCAATTCCCTTCATGTTTCCGCGGAAGATAAAGCGTCGCTTCTCATCCTTGAGGAGATCCGCAGCCGCTTGCGATATCTGCAGGAGGTCGGTCTTGGCTACCTGACCCTCGATCGCCAGTCCCGCACCCTGTCGGGAGGAGAGGTGCAGCGTGTAGCCCTCACTTCCGCGCTCGGTTCCTCGCTGGTCAACACCCTGTACGTTCTGGACGAGCCGAGCATCGGCCTTCATCCAAGAGACAACCACCGTCTCATTCGAATTCTAAAGGGTCTCAGGGATCTTGAGAACACGGTCGTTGTTGTAGAGCACGATCCCGAGATTATCAGCCAGAGCGATTTCATGCTGGATCTGGGACCGGGTGCCGGAGAAGCCGGCGGCAAGGTCATGTATTTCGGTCCCACGGCCGGCGTGAACGGTTCCTTAACCGGGCAGTACTTGAGGGGAAAGAAATTCATTCCCGTGCCCGAGAAACGGCGAAAGCCCAAAGCGAATCGCTGGCTCACCGTGAAGGGCGCCTCTGAAAACAACCTCAAGAACCTGGAAGTGAAGATTCCTCTCGGGCTCTTCGTTTGCCTCACAGGAGTCTCCGGATCAGGGAAATCCACCCTTGCCGAAGAGATTCTTTACAAGGGGATGAAGAGAATGATGGGAAATCCTCAGGGCGAGCCGGGTCGGCATTCCTCGATCAGCGGCGGAGAAGCGATTGATGATGTCCTTCTTGTCGATCAGAAACCCATTGGCCGCTCACCCAGAGCCAATCCCCTGACCTATCTCAAGGCCATGGATCCCATCCGCAAATTGCTCGCAGGCACAGAGGCCGCCAGGGAAAAGGGCATGGGAGCACGGTACTTTTCCTTCAATGTAGCGGACGGTCGGTGTCCGACATGCCAGGGCGCAGGTTTTGAAAAAGTGGAGATGCAATTCCTCTCGGATGTGTTCATCACCTGCCCTGACTGTGGCGGAAAGCGTTTCAAGAAGCAAGTGCTCGAAATTCGATACAAGGACAAGAGCGTAGATGACATCCTCTCCATGACGGTCAACCAGGCCATCGCCTTTTTCGGAGAACACTCGATCATTGGTGATGCGCTTCAGCCCCTGGTGGATGTCGGCCTGGGTTACATGCGCCTCGGCCAGCCGGTGAACACCCTTTCCGGGGGTGAAGCCCAGCGATTGAAGCTTTGCTCTTATCTCAAAACGACGGATCTGAAGCCCCGGCTTTTCATCTTTGATGAACCGACCACAGGCCTTCATTTTGAAGACATTAGAAAACTTCTCTCCGTTCTTCAGAGGCTGGTCGATCAAGGCCACACGGTGCTGGTGATCGAGCACAACATGGATGTGGTCAAAACCGCGGACTGGGTGATCGATCTGGGTCCGGAAGGCGGGGAAGCGGGAGGTTCCCTCCTGGTCGCCGGGCCGCCTGAGAGGGTGGCGGAGGACAAACGATCTCACACAGCCGGGTTCCTCAAGAATTATCTTCCCCGGGCCGGTCGTGTGAAGTCTTTCGCGCCCGCTAAAACCCCTTCTTCCTTTCCGCAGGTCCCGGCCGTCCTCGTGCGAGGCGCAAGAGAGCACAATCTCAAGGACCTGACCGTGTCCATTCCCAGGCAGAAACTCGTGGTGGTGACAGGGATTTCAGGATCAGGGAAATCGACCCTCCTCTTTGACATTCTCTTTGCCGAGGGCCAGCGCCGGTATCTCGAAAGCCTCGCCCCTTACGTGCGCCAGTACGTGAGAGTCCTTGAACGGCCTGACGTGGATTCCGTGTCAGGTCTTTCCCCAACCGTAGCCATCCAGCAGCGCATCAGCCATGCCGGCGCCCGCTCCACCGTCGCCACCCTGACGGAGATCTACCATTTCCTCAGGCTCCTATACAGCAAACTCGGGTCCCAGCACTGCCCTGGATGTGGCAGGGAGCTTAGCGCTCAGAATCTTGAAAGCATCATCGCTCAGATCGGAGATCGTTACCGAAGAGAAAAAGCCGTCCTTCTGGCGCCCAAGGTGACCGGGCGCAAGGGCTTTCATAAAGAGGTATTGGCCCGCGCTCTTCGAAAAGGATTCAAACAGGCCCGCATTGACGGCCGCATCATGAAGCTTGAAGAGAACATGTCCCTCAGCCGCTATTATGAGCACACCATTGATCTCGTCGTCACAAGGCTCCCTGCGAAAAACGTGGACGGGTTGGTGCGTGTGGCTCTGGAAGAGGGAGCAGGAAACGTGATGGTTCTCAAAGAAGGAGGCGCCGAGGAAATCTTCAGTCAGAAAGGGATCTGTCCGGTCTGCGGCATTGGACTTCAAAGCCTTGATCCTCGCCTCTTCTCCTTCAACAGCAAGCTGGGAGCCTGCAGGCGCTGTGAAGGTCTTGGCGCGATCGGCGAGTCCGGCAAAAAAGTTTGCCCCAAATGCGGGGGAAGCCGCCTCAAACCCGAAGCCCTCAGCGTTAAAATCCAAGGTTATTCTATCTGGGACCTGGTTCAGCAGCCGGCAAGTCAGCTTTACGAAACCCTGAAAAGATTTTCCTTCTCCCCTCGCCAAGCACCCATAGCGGGTCCGGTCATGGCTGAAATCCTGATGCGTCTGGCTTTTGTGAACCGCCTCGGCCTTTCCTATCTTTCTCTGGACCGCAGCGGCGACACGCTGTCTGGAGGAGAAGGTCAGCGCATCCGGCTGGCAGCGCAACTCGGCTCCAATCTCACGGGAGTCTCTTACATCCTCGATGAGCCGACCATCGGGCTTCATGCGAGGGACAACCGAATCCTTCTTGACGCGCTGAAAGAACTCAAAGAACGAGGAAATTCCATTTTCGTTGTGGAACATGACGAGGAAACGATCCGTGAAGCCGATCACATCATTGACCTCGGGCCTGGTGCAGGCAGGGAAGGCGGGCAGGTCGTCGCGAGTGGAAACCTCGCGGATCTGAAAAAGAACCCCGCATCCATCACGGGGATTTCTTTCGACGGAAAGCCTCACGAACTCACCTCGCGGTTGAGATCTTACAGAGAAAGGCCCACGCTGAGAGTGATTTCAGCGACCGAACACAATCTGAAGGGTATTGATGCGGCCTTGCCCCTCGGCACCCTCATCTGTGTCACCGGCGTGTCAGGGTCGGGAAAGTCCACACTTCTCAAGGAAACCCTTTACAAAGGCCTGCAGAACCTTCTCCTGCAGCGGCACGATCCTGCAGGGGCCTGCGTGCGAATGGACGGATGGGAGGCCCTTGACCGGGTGCTGGAAGTGGACCACAGCCCCATAGGATACACTCCTCGATCCGTGCCCTCCTCCTATGTGGGGTTCCTTCCTGAAATCCGTCACCTCCTCTCCATGACCCCTGAGGCACGGGCCAGGGGATACAGGCCCAGCCGTTTCTCTTTTAACCTCGCAGGAGGAAGGTGCGAGGCGTGCAAGGGGCACGGAGCCGTCAAGGTGGAGATGAGCTTTCTCCCGGACGTATACGTGAACTGCGAAGTGTGCCATGGCAAACGGTTCAACCAGGAAACTCTCGACATCACTTACAGGGGAAAAAACATCGCGGAGATTCTCAATCTGACCTTTGAGGAAGCTAAGGACTTCTTCATTGCCATTCCTCCCATTCGCCATGCCGTCGAGGTGGTTTGCAGGATTGGCCTGGGCTATCTCAGGATCGGCCAACCGAGCCCTACCCTGTCAGGCGGAGAAGCCCAGCGCATCAAGCTCGCCGAAGAACTGGCCAAAACTTCCAGAGGGCGGACTCTTTACATCCTCGATGAGCCGACTACGGGCCTTCATATCAGCGATGTAAAGAAGCTTGTGGACGTATTGCAAGCTCTCGTTGATCAGGGAAACACGGTCGCCATGATTGAGCACAACATGGAGATGATCAAGGAAGCGGATTACATCATTGATCTCGGGCCGGAGGGAGGGGAAGCCGGAGGCCGTGTGGTCACCACCGGCTCGCCGGCGGAACTTCTGGTGGGCCCAAACGGGTCTCATACGACCAGATATCTAAAAAAATACCTGGAGCGGTGAAATCCCGTGCGGCACCTACCCGCCAGCCTCCGAAAGGTCGCCCTGTCCGAGGTGAGGCTCGTTGTGACAGATCCATTTTCTGTAACCCCATGTAAACACTCTTAGACGTTACCCATTTATTTTCTTGACATTTCCTGGGACGGGAGTATTTTATGGTCTCAATATAGAGTACCCGGTGCTAGTAATCGGGCCGGTTTCATCCTAAGGTGTTCCTTTACCAAAGTGACGACCTCAGGTTTGTAACCGCTATAAAATCTGTGAAAAGGAGGTTGGCACTATGGCAGAAGGAACTGTGAAGTGGTTCAACGACAGGAAAGGTTTCGGCTTCATCCAGAGAGATGATGGAACGGATGTGTTTGTTCATCATTCCGCCATCACCGGAAGCGGCTTTAAGTCCCTCGCTGAAGGCGAACAGGTAACCTTTGACGTTGAAAAAGGCCCCAAAGGTCTTGCGGCAGTGAATGTTGTAAGACGTTAATTTATCCCAGCAGTCTCACTGAAGGCACCCTCTCCAAAAGGGAGGGTGCCTTTTTGCTTTCAAATCCTCTATCGAGAGGACGTTTGAGTTTTTTCCAGTTATTCTTCCGAAAGGTGCGAAGACCCTGGAAATCCAAAATCCAAAGCACGAAATCCGAAACAATATCCAATGACCCAAATTCAAATGACCAAAACTGTAGGCCCCTTGTTTTCTGTTTTGAACATTGGAGCCTTGGGGTTTTGAATTTGTTTCGAATTTCGGATTTCGAGATTCGGATTTGGCTGCCAGCACAGGCCTGGATTGTGCTGCTGCCTGTGATGTGCCGGGGAATTCGGCCCTTGCCGCAAGTTTGTTTTTCTGCGAGCTTGACAAGAAACGCTGAAAAAGCAATAAAGCTCCCCAGAAGATCACTGTGGAACAGGGGTTGAATTCTATGAAACTGCACGAATATCAGGCCAAGGACATCTTCAGGAAATTCGGTATCCCCGTGCCCAAGGGTCATGTCGCAACATCCGTCGGCGAAGCTCTGAAAGCCAGCCAGGACCTCCCGGGACCGCCATGGGTCGTCAAAGCTCAAGTGCACGCGGGAGGCCGGGGAAAGGGCGGGGGCGTGAGGGTCGTCAAGAGCTTGGACGAACTCAAGCAGGCGACCTCGGACATCCTCAACCGACCCCTGGTGACCAAGCAGACCGGGCCGGACGGCAAGAAGGTTCATCAAGTGTTGATCGAGGAAGGCGTGAACATTGATCGGGAGTTTTATCTCGCCGTGGTGATCGATCGATCAAAAGCCAGGCCTGTGGTGATCTTCAGCCAGGCAGGAGGCATGGAGATTGAAGAAGTCGCTGCAAGATCGCCGGAACTGGTGCTGAAAGAGTTCGTTGATCCGAAGGTCGGCTGGATGCCCTTTCAGGCAAAAAACCTTGCTTACAGTATTGATCCTTTGCCGGGTCCGGACGCCGTCAAAGAACTCATCTCCCTCATGGGGCAACTGGTCAGGCTCTTCATGGCTCACGACTGCTCCCTTGCAGAAATCAATCCCCTGGTCATCACAAAAGAAGGAAAGGTGCTTGCCGTTGATGCCAAGATCAACATTGATGACAACGGCCTGGTGAGACAAAAGGAGATTAAAACCTGGGATGATCCCAGGGAGAAAGATCCCCTGGATGCCAAGGCCGAACAGTACAATATCAACTACATCAGGCTGAGCGGCAACATAGGCGCCATGGTGAACGGCGCTGGATTGGCCATGGCCACCATGGATGTCATCAAACTGGCAGGCGCCGAACCGGCGAACTTCCTGGATGTGGGAGGGGGTGCCAGCGAAGAAATGGTCAAGAGAGGTTTTGAGATCATTCTGGAAGACAAAAATGTGAAAGCCATTTTGATCAACATCTTCGGCGGTATTCTGAGGTGCGACGTTCTGGCACGGGGAGTCCTTGCTGCTGCAGAAAAGATCGACATCAAGGTTCCCATTATCATCAGGCTGGAGGGGACCAATGTCCAGGAAGGAAAAGCGATTCTGCAGAACTCAAATTTGAAATTCATGGTAGCGAAAGATATGGCGGAAGCGGCGGGCATGGTCACGCAGCAAGTGAGAAGAAGTGCCTAAGGAGCCAGTGATCAGTTAACAGTGATCGGTGATCGGTAAAACAGGGTAACAACGGAAGACAGAATCAAAAGAATGGAGTGATGGAGTACTGGAGCAATGGAGTAATGCAAAAGAACAGACTGAACAGCAGTCCTACCAACACTCCAGTACTCCAATACTCCATTACTCCAGGGACGTTAAGGACTTCATTTCGATTGAGGAGATTTCGGTAAGATGAGTATTCTGGTCGATGAAAAGACACGAGTTGTTGTGATGGGGATTACGGGCAAGGAAGGCTCCTTTCATACCAAGCAGATGCTGAACTACGGCTCAACCGTGGCTGCCGGCGTCACTCCCGGGAAAAGGGGACAGACCGTTGAAGGCGTCCCTGTTTTCAACACGATCCAGGAAGCCGTCAAATACGAACGCGTCAACGCCTCCTGCATCTTCGTTCCTCCTCTGGCTGCCGCCGACGCCATCATGGAGTGCGCCTCTGCAGGGCTTGGTGTTGTCGTCTGTATTACAGAAGGAATTCCTGCCCTCGATATGGTCAAGGTTATGAGCTTCCTGGAGGACAAGCGGTGCGTCCTCATCGGCCCCAACTGCCCGGGCATCATCTCTCCCGGTAAAACAAAGGTCGGAATCATGCCCGGGCACATCCATCGACCCGGAAGCGTGGGTGTTATATCGAGGAGCGGAACCCTGACCTATGAAGTGGTGGACCAACTCACCAGGGCAGGTCTGGGGCAATCCACGTGCATCGGCATCGGAGGGGATTCCATCGTAGGCACCTCCTTCATAGATCATCTTAGGAAGTTCAAGGACGACCCCGAGACCAAGGGGGTGGTGATCATTGGGGAGATCGGCGGATCTGCTGAGGAAGAGGCTGCAGAGTATGTTCGGCAGGAATTCCGTAAACCCGTGCTTGCCTTTATTGCTGGACAGACCGCTCCTCCGGACAAGCGCATGGGCCATGCCGGCGCCATCATATCCGGTGGAAAAGGGAAGGCCGAAGACAAGATCAAAGCCCTCGAATCAGCAGGGATCACCGTTGTTCGCAACCTTGGCAAATTCGGAGAGGATGCGGTTGCCGTGATGGGCAAAGCGTGATAGGATTCAATTATTCCATCCGGTTTGCGCAATCGCTTTATGCTCTTTAGCAGGATACTGTCCGGGGAAAAGGTTTTTGCTTCAGGTGGCCCAATGACCAAGATCGTCGACATCCACGATCAGCTCGAAAAGAAAAAGAAAAAAGAACACCTGGACAAGTACAAGGGAAGGTTGGATTCTATTCAGAAAATCATCCAGTGCTCCTCTTGCCGTTTTCGATGTGCCATGTGCGGCATTCAAGTGACATCGGGTGAAGCGCCGGAGCGCACGCCTTTCGGGTTGAGTTTCTGCGGCGATTGCATGGCTGAGTTTGAGGAGTTCGTTTCCGTTACCAAAGGGAAAAAATCCCCTGAGGTCTTCTGGCACAACCAGGAGTGGCTCGAGGTGTGGAGAGCGTGGCTGGAGTACCGAAAGGCGATTTCAGCCTTTGTGGCTTCGAGGGAATACAAGCTGCTTCTGGAAGAGCCCAATTCCGATTCTTAAGAATGGAGGTCTTACATGTTCGGTTTAGGAATGCCGGAGCTGATCGTCATCCTGATCATCATTCTGATCGTTTTCGGGGCAGGAAAACTGCCTGAAATAGGTAGTGGGATAGGCAAAGGGATCAAGAACTTCAAGAAGGCTACCCAGGAAAAGCCGGATGAGATCGCTTCACCGGAAGACAAGAAGACCAAACGGGACGGTGAGGCATAAGGCTTCACATCCTAGAACGGGATGTCATCATCCGGGATCGTGACAGGCTCTTCCGTAGGGAAACGTTCTTCGGTGGATCTTGCTGTTCCTCCTTTTCCTGCTGCAGACCCCAGCATCTGCATGATCTGCGCCACAATTTCCGTAGTGTACCGTTTGTTCCCTTCCTTGTCCTCCCACGATTTGGTCTGCAACCTGCCCTCGACATAGACCTGGCTTCCCTTGTGCAGGTACTCTCCGCAGATTTCTCCCAGGCGGGCCCACGCGACGATCTTGTGCCACTCGGTGCGTTCCGTCTTCTCACCGTCCTTGCCGGTCCACTGCTCTTTGGTTGCAACGTTGAATGTGGCGACCGCTTTGCCGCTGGGCGTATACCGGACCTCTGGATCGGCACCCAGGTTCCCGACGAGGATCACCTTGTTGACGCTTGCCATGTCATGACCTCCTGTTTGTGAATGGGTGGGAGTTTAATGGGAAATTATCACAGGCTTTCCTGCCAGATCAAGCGATTTGGTAATTTCCATGTTGACGTCAAAAGTACGAAAATGTAAGGTGTTGTTAATGCATGATAATTATGGTCTCTTCCACCTCTGAATTTTTTGGGCAAAAGGGCTGGTGAATAAGGTTTCAACATAAGACAAATCCGAAATTCGAAAGGGATAAACAGGATGGCTTTCTTTGATGCTTTCGTTTTGGACATTCGAATTTTGAATTTTGAATTTGTTTCGTGCTTAGGGTTTCGATATTCGGATTTCCCTGCTGTGCGATCGGTTCCGTGCAACAATCTCAAATATTCTAAGGGACTAAAATGTTAAGAGTAATCCCTCTCGGCGGGCTCGGTGAAATCGGCCTGAACATGATGGCCCTGGAATACGGCGACCATATTCTTGTCATCGACTCCGGACTTATGTTCCCAGAGGCGTACATGCCGGGCGTGGATATGGTGATTCCAGACATCCAGTATCTGAGGGATAAAAGGGACAATGTGAAGTGGGTCGTCCTCACTCACGGTCATGAAGACCACATCGGGGGGATGCCTTTCCTTCTCAGGGAATTCAATCTCCCCGTGTTCGGAACAAGCTTCACGATCGAATTGCTGAAGGAAAAGCTGAGGGAGCACAATCTTCTTCAAAATGCCCTGCTTCAAAAAGTCAAACCAGGAGAAAGGTCCGAGTTCGGCCCCTTTAAGATCGAATACATCAGAGTCAATCACAGTATTCCGGATGGGGTGGGGCTTGCCATTGATACTCCTGAGGGCATTCTTGTTCACTCAGGAGATTTCAGAATGGACCAGACCCCTGTGGACGGCCAGGCCACGGACCTTCTCAGGTTTGCGCACTATGGCGAGAGGGGGGTCCTCGCGCTTTTCTCCGATTCCACCAATGTGGAGAAAGAGGGTTTCACCCTGAGCGAGCGAGAGGTTGCCAGGACCCTGGAGGGGCTGATGGAATCCTGCAGTGGAAGGGTGATCGTCGCCGTCTTTGCCTCCAACATGACGCGCATCCAGCAGGTGGTGCGCCTTGCCTCCAGGTTCCATCGAAAGATTCATTTTAGCGGAAAGAGCATGAGAACCAACGTGCGGATTGCCAAGGAGGAGGGGCTTCTTCGCATCCTGCCCGATCTGGAAATCGGGGAGCACGAGATTGACCGGTTGCCCGATGACGAGGTGGTGATGATCACCACCGGCAGCCAGGGCGAACCCATGTCCTCTCTCACTCGGATGGCCGAGAACCGGCACAAGGGGATCAAGATCAGGAAGGGGGATATGGTCATCCTGTCTTCACGCTTTATCCCGGGCAACGAAAAGGCCATCACCACCATCATCAACAACCTCTACCGCATGGGCGCTGAAGTCATCTATGAAAAGGTCTCCGCTATCCACTCGTCGGGCCACGCGTACCAGGAAGAGCTCAAGCTGATGCTGAATCTCGTGAAGCCGAAGTATTTCATTCCAGTCCACGGGGAGTACCGGCACTTGGTCAAGCACATCCAGTTGGCCGGAGCAACAGGGATGACCTCCGATCGCCTCATTCTCGTGGAAGACGGCATGCCTGTCTGTTTTGAACGGGGGGAAGCGAGCGTCGCGGAGCGTGTTCAGACAGGAAGGGTCCTCGTGGACGGTAAAGGGGTGGGGGACGTCGGAGATGTGGTCCTGAGGGATCGGAGAAGGCTTTCAGGAGACGGGGTGGTCGTGGTCCTTCTCGGCGTTGATGAGCAGACAGGAGACATCATCTACGGTCCGGAGATCGTCTCAAGAGGTTTCGTGTTCGCAGATCATAGCGGAATCATTCTGGAGGAGGCAAAGTCCCTCGTCCTCCAGGTGGTGAATGAAATCGAAAACCGTTCTCACATTGACTGGACTGAGGTTGCGCCGGACATCAAAAGAAGCCTGAAGCGTTACTTCTTCAACACGATCGAACGGCGGCCTCTCATTCTTCCGATCATTATGCCTGTTTAGAGTCCGTGACTTCTTCGCAACCTGCGTAGGAGTTATCAGTGGGACATTGGTGTTTTTTCTGAAGTGACTGGCGGGAGGCCTTCCTCATTTCATGGAGTTACGGAATGGGGGACCCGATGGCCCCGAGCGTATGCGAGGGGAACAGCGAGGGGGGAGGCAGTGCCCGCCGAATCGCGAGCCGTGAGGCGAAGCGGGCGGGCATCCCCCGTCCGTAACTCCTTGAAATGAGCAGGCCGGGAGCCCTTGGAACGAAAGAAAAGATGCCAATGGCCCGCTGATCCAGTTCGGTTGCGGCCAAAGGCCTGCATTCGGGCTTTGGCAAGGATGATTTGTGATTTTTCTAATCAGAGGGTATTGTTTCATTGAGCAACAAATCAAAGAACTCCGGCGGTAAACCTCAGGGTGGAGCAAGGTCTTTGAGGAAAGAGATTCGGGGCATCGTGTTCTTGCTTCTGATGATCGTTCTAGGGGTGAGCCTGCTCTCCTACCACCCTGCTGATCCCGTCTTTGGAATCAAGACGGACCACGCGAAGAATTTTCATAATCTCTTTGGCCCTGTGGGTGCTCACCTGGCAGGATGGATTTTTCGCGCCCTCGGCTTTGCATCCCTATGGCTGGTCGCTGTCTTTGCCGCCTTGTCGGTTCTTTCCTTCCGCGGCCTTGCTCTTCCTTCCCCTGCCAAGAGCACCACCTCAATTTTTTGCCTTCTTCTCTCCTTTGCCGGGCTGCTGAATTTATATCTTCCTCAGGAAATCGTGTACCGGGGAGGGAAGGTCATCAGCGGGGGTCTGATCGGTTACCTTCTCTCCCGTTTCATGACGAATTTCTTGAACGACTTTGGCGCCTACGTCATTCTGGGAGGCATCTTCATTATTTCCTTCATGGTCATCACCGACGCCTCCTTTGGATGGCTTTTTTCGAACCTCTATTCTTGGGGCAACACCCTTCTGAGGCAGCTCAAAGAGATCTCCTTGAAGAAAACCGAACGGAAAAGGAAGAAGAGGGTTCGTGAAGAATACACTGAACGGGAAAAAATGAAACCCAAGCGGCAGGTGACGATCGTCGAACCCAAGCTTGACCTCCCCAAAAAACTTGAACAGGAAGCCTTTCCCTTCATGAATGTTGCAGGAGAGTTCAACCTCCCGCCCCTGGATCTTCTCAACAAACCACCAACCGACAAGCCCGCAGAGATCCAGAAGGAAAGCCTGGAGATGAATGCGCGGCGACTTGAAGCGAAACTGGCTGATTTCGACGTGGAGGGAGAGGTCGTCGAAATTCTGCCCGGTCCGGTGATCACCATGTATGAGCTCAAGCCTGCGCCAGGGGTCAAGATCAGCAAGGTGGCAGGCCTCTCCGATGACCTTGCCCTGGCTCTCAGGGCCCCCAGTGTCCGCATCGTCGCTCCTATCCCGGGAAAAGCGGCGATCGGCATCGAGATTCCGAACAATCAGAGAAGCATTGTCTATCTCGAAGAGATTCTCTCGTCCCCTGCGTTCAAAAACTCGCAGCATAAATTGACCATGGCCCTGGGAAAGGACATTACCGGCGCACCTTTTGTCACGGATCTTGCCAAGATGCCGCACCTTCTTGTGGCCGGTGCGACCGGGTCAGGGAAGAGCGTCTGTTTGAATGCGATTATCAACAGCTTTCTCTTCAAAGCCTCGCCGGATATGCTCAGGTTCCTGATGATCGACCCAAAGCGGATCGAACTCAGTATGTACAACGATATCCCTCACCTGCTTCACCCTGTCGTCACGGAACCCAAGGAAGCGACCAGGGCCCTGAAATGGACTGTGGAGGAAATGGAGAGGCGATACTGGCACCTCTCCGATCGCGGGGTGAGAAACATCGAGGCTTACAATCGAAAGGTCGTGAAAGAGAAAAGGCCTCCGACGGCTGATAAGGCGGAAGGCTCGGATAAGCCCTTACCTTATATCATCGTGGTCATCGACGAACTGGCTGATCTGATGATGACCTCTTCAAGAGATGTGGAAGAGGCGATTACCCGGCTGGCCCAGATGGCTAGGGCAGCAGGGATTCACCTGATCATTGCAACGCAGCGGCCCTCCGTGGATGTTCTGACAGGAATCATCAAGGCCAATTTCCCCGCTCGCATCTCCTTCCAGGTTTCCTCCAGGGTGGACTCCAGAACCATCCTCGACGCCATCGGCGCCGAGAACCTTCTCGGCCAGGGGGACATGCTCTTCATGCCGCCCGGCGCCGGCCGAATCGTGAGGATCCATGGAGCCTATATCTCCGAAGAGGAAATCAAGAAAGTGACGGATTTTCTGAGAACCCAGATGAAACCCAACTATGACACGGACGTCATGACCCAGGTGACGCAAGAAGAGGAGGAAGAGGGCGAGGATATCGAGCTCGATGAAAAGTTTGAGAAAGCCGTGGAGCTCGTGATCCAGACTCGCCAGGCTTCGATCTCCATGATCCAGCGAAAGCTCAGAGTGGGCTACAACAGGGCCGCCAGGATGATCGAGGCCATGGAGAAACTAGGTATCGTGGGTCCTTCGGACGGAATCAGGCACAGAGAAGTGTTCGGCAGAAGAGAGGGATGAGTAAGTATTCGCATCTTAGTCTGCAACTTCTCCGCAAGCTGAGTAGAAGCTCAAGAGCGAACCGCAGAATATCGAATAACGAACGCCGAAGGAAAGCACAGAAGAGCTTTAACTTCATCATTCGAAATTCCTTGTTCGATATTCGACATTCGGGTTTAGGAATTCGGCTTTGGTTGAGGCCAAAGGCCTGCATTAGAAAGGTTAGGTTTGTCGTATGATCAAGAGATATTTGATGGCAGGGGTCTTGCTTGTGTGTTTGCTTCCATGGAGTGCACTCGCTGCAGATCCTGCATTATCCGCGATCCTCGAAGGGATCAGAAAAAGGTACGGATCTGCTCCAGGGTTGACCCTCAACTATGAACGAGAAGTCATTACCAAATCCATGGCCATGCTCGGCGACCAGGTGAAAGCCGAGACCGCTACAGGCCTCATTCACTACAAGTCTCCCCATCTTCTCAAGTTCCAGCAGGAAACTCCTACAAAGGAGATCCTGGTTACGGACGGCAACCTGCTTTGGTGGTACATCCAGGCCAAGAACCAGGCTCACCGCTACTCTTCTCATCAACTGAGTCAGGAAGTAAAACTCCTTGGCGATATTTTCCAGGGGCTGCGAGGGGTGGAGCAAAGCTTTGTGATCCTGCAGAAGGGGGAGGATGACAAAGGAGCCCTGATTCTGGAAGTCACTCCCAGCCCGTCATGGGGCGACATCGATCACATTGATCTGACTCTCACTCCCGGATCTTTTCACATCCAGAAGGTTGAAATCTACAACCTCCTTGGAGGCTTGACCCGGTTCAAGCTCGGGGACTCCATCAAGGAGGAGAAGTTCAAGGACGACTTCTTCAAATTCACGCCGCCTGCAGGAACTCGCATCATAGAGGAATGAGCCCAATGCAGGCCTGCGGCCGCAATGCTGCGAGTAAGCAGTATGCAGTAGGGAGTATGCAGAAGGTGATCCGGGTAAGGGAGGTGGAAAACACGTAGACTTCCGATTGGGAACCGATTCCCCGGAGACCCAGAAGAAAAGGCATCAAGAATCGAACGTAGCGATCCATCGAACCGCTGACATCCGGAAGAATCCCTGCAGCCGTCACCCCGGCGAACCCGCCCAGGCGGGCAAGCACCGGGGTCCAGAAGTCCTTGGTGTTCCTGGATTCCGGCCTCCGCCGGAATGACAGAAAAGGCCATTCTCCGACTTTTTACGAACGCATCATATTTTATTCGCTCGATTACACAAGACTAAAGGAACCTAATTGAAATCCGGCCATTTTTCAAGACCGGATTGTTTCTTGACAAGGCACGGGGCCATTCCCTATACTTCGGCCACCCCTCTGATTTCTTAAGGGTTCGGGAGGATGCTCCTCCCCAAGCGGTCACAGGTTTTTTCTTGAGAAAGAGGGAACGCATGAATTCAGTGGTTATCCTTATTTTTGGATTTCTGGTTTTCTTCATCGGGTACCGCTTTTACGCAAGATTCATCGATACCAGAATTATAAAGTCCGATCCAAACAAGGCCACTCCTGCAAAGAGGTATAGGGATGGAGTGGAATTCATGCCCACCAGAAAGGCCATCCTCTTCGGCTACCAATTCAAATCCATAGCAGGCGCAGCCACGGTGGTAGGGCCGATCATTGCCATTCAATGGGGATGGCTTCCCGCATTGCTTTGGATACTCCTTGGCGCCTTCTTCATCGGCTGGGTTCAAGACTACTCGAGCGCTACGGTGGCTGTGAGAAAAGATGGGGCTTCCTTTGCGGGGTTGAGTGGCCAATTGATCTCCCCGAGGGCTAGGATCGTTTTGCTTTGCTTTATCTATTTCTTTCTCCTTCTTGTCGCGGGCGCTTTCGGTGCAATCGTCGTTGACGCTGCCACAGCTCAAAAGAGTTCCCCTATGGCATGGCTCCTTCTTACCATCGGTGGACTACTGGCCGGTCAGATGATCTATCGGTGGAGAAACGATATTATCCTGACAACGGTGGTCACTGTCGGTATCGCTTTATTCGGCATATGGCTGGGAACAGTCGCCCCATCCGACTCTATTCTTGGATATCGTATCGCCAGTAGCAGACCCTTATGGGCCGTCGCTGCGCTCCTCTTCTGCTACGTTTCTGCGGTTCTGCCGATTTGGAGGTTCGCACAGCCGATCAACTATGTTGCGTCTTATATCGTTTTCCTGGGCCTTTTTTTCGGGATCATTGGAGTCCTTGTTCTCCATCCCAATTTCACTCTTCCTGCTTATACAGGGTTCGAAATCGAACTTGGTCCTCTTTGGCCGATCATGTTTGTAACGATTGGTGGCGGGGCCGTCTCTGGCTGGCACGGTATTGTATCCAGTTATGGAACCGCCCGGCAGCTCGAAAACGAACTCGATGCCCGGCCAGTGGCCGGCGGTGCGATGTTTGCCGAGATGATGCTTGCCGTTTTCGCTTTAATCATTGCCGGGACGATCTACGCGTCCTCCTCTGATTATGAGGCAGCCTTGGCTAAGGGACCTATTGGGATCTTTACAGCAGGGGTATCGAAATTCCTGGGAGCCTTGGGGATGCCGGCTGCTGTTGGAAAATCATATGGTGGCGTCATATTAATCATCTTGACGGTGACGATTCTCCAGCTGGTGATTCGATTTATGAGAGTGGCCACTTCCGAATTGCTGGGTGATATAAGTCCTATCTTCAAGAATGCGCATGTGGGGACCGCGATCGCAGTTTTGCTCACGCTAATCCTTGTTTTGACAGGATGGTGGCAGTATCTCTGGCTCCTTTTTGGCGGATCGAATCAATTGATGGCTTCCATGGCCCTGATGCTGGTGACCGCGTTCTTGATGTCGGAGCGGAAACCGTTTGCGTGGACTTTCTACCCGATGATTTTCATGTTTTTTACAGCCACAGCGGCTCTGGTCGCTACCTCCTACAGGCGCCTCAAAGCGGTTTTCAGCGGAGCGGTGAAAGGCGAGGCCCTTGTGGGCAATATACTGATTGGTTTGGTTGCGATTTTGCTGGTCGTTGCTGCCATTATTCTGGCTTTTGAGGGGATAAAGGCTTTTGTGCGTTATCGATCGAGCTCCTCAAAAGCCCGGGCATCAACTGTAAATGCATAGCACCCCATAGAGGGGCTTGATCACCTTGTCACTGGCCAAGATGATTGATCAGTATCCGGATCGCCACGTGAAGGAATGCCCGCAGGAGATCCGGGAAAAGATCAACTGGTTTCTCCGGTTTGCCGACGGGAGGAGGATCCTCTTCTGGATTACCTGCTGAAGTTAAAGGATCGAATGGGCAAGGCTCAGGGCCTGCTCACGGACGACAACGTGACGACTTTTTTCTTTTTGTTTGAATAGGTCTAAGAGACTGGAGTATACAAATCCCCACTCATTCCGCTCTTGACAAAGGAGCGGAGAGAGGGGATTTTCAATTTGGAGAGAGCATCCCGGAATGAACCAGAAACATCTGGAAACCGACATCTTGATTATCGGCGGCGGCGTCGCAGGCCTCAATGCCGCACTCACGGCGCGGGAAGCGGGTCAAGAGGTTGTCATCATGGACAAGGCCGTGATTGAACGGAGCGGCCACACTTCCGGCGGCATTGATCACTTTGCCGCTTATCTGGACACGGGACCGGCCTGGGATACCCGGCCGGCCTACCTGGATTTTACCGGCCGCAGCGCGCGTGGGGTTACGGACCTTTCCGTGGTGGAAAAAGTTTACTGTGACGAGTTGAAGGCTGCTATTCAGCGTTTTGAGGATATCGGGTGCACCCTCCGAAAATCGGATGGATCCTATTATCGAACTCAGTCTTTTGGCCAACCCGGTCCCTGGTGGATCAACTTCAACGGAAAACGGATGAAACCGCTTCTCGGCAAAGCAGTCCGAAAAGCCGGATGCCGTGTGCTCGATCGAGTCGTTACAGCGGACCTCCTGGTGCATGACGGAATCCCATGTGGGGCGACAGGCTTTCACATCAGGGAAGGAACCTTTTACGTTGTCCAATCCAAAGCCGTCCTTCTTACCACAGGCGGTACGAACCGGATTTACCAGAACCCAACCGGGTTGAGCTTCAACTGCTGGATGTGTCCCGCCAACACGGGAGACGGAGAGGCCATGGCGTTTCGCGCCGGTGCCAGGCTCGCTAATGTGGAGTTCCTTCGAATGACCGTGGTGCCGAAAGGTTTCAGCGCCCCGGGGCTAAATGCGTTGGTCGGGATGGGCGGCAAATTAATCAACGGCATGGGTGAAGAGTTCATGGAGCGCTATGATCCCATGGGGATCAAGGGGGCCCGCCACAAGTTGGCTCATGCGATATTAACGGAACTGAAAGCTCATCGCGGACCTGTTTATGTGGACTGCCGACACCTTGATCCCGATGCCCTGCGGCATCTCATTGAGACACTTGGTTACGACAAAGACACGCTTCCGGATTACTTCAAACAAAAAGGGATCGACCTCACTAGAGACCTCATGGAGATTGCCGCCTCGGAAGGCATGCAGGGCGGCCCCAACGAAGTCTGCGGCAGCGGGATCAAGATTGATCCGGACTGTGCGACCAACGTTCCAGGGCTCTTTGCAGGAGGCAACTCTGCAGACCAGTGCCGGAGCCTTCACATGGCCGTCACAAGCGGAATTCGTGCGGGGCGCACCACGTCCGCTTACGCGGCCAGAATGAGCGGAAGCGGGCCGCCGATTCCCGAGCGCCTGGTGAAGGAAATCAAGGAGAGGGTCTTTTCGCCCATGCAGGAGTCGAGGAGCCTTTCATGGCGCGAATTCGAAGACGTGCTCCAGCGGACCCTGACGGAAGGCATGGGCCCGGTGCGCTCGGAATGGGGCATGAAGAAAGCTTGGCAGAACCTGGATCTCCTCGATCAGTGGAAGGATCAGGTCAGCGCAAAGACCTATCATGATCTTTGCCGTTCCCAGGAAGTCTACAACATGATCACGGTAGCAAGATGCATGATTACGGCTGCGCTTCATCGCAAAGAAAGCCGTTTCGGCCAGTGTCATTATCGCCTCGATTTTCCCGAGACCGATGACCGGAACTGGCTCGGTCAGGTGACGGTCATGAAAGATGCGGAGGGAAAAGCGAAACCAGTATTTTTGCCGATCCAATATGAATAAGGAGTATCGAGCATGCCTCCACTAATTAGCCAGGAACTCTGCACCGGATGCGGAACCTGTGAGGATTCCTGCCCGCTGGATGTGATCTATATGGATCACGAGGAGAACAAATCCTACGTAAAGTATCCTGAGGAATGCTGGCATTGCGGTTCCTGCAGGCAGGATTGCCCGGAGGGGGCCATAGAGATTCGTTTTCCTCTCCGCATCATGGTGAGCGCGGGAGTGGTGCCGTACTGAACCAGTAGGCAGTAAGCAGAAGAAAGGAGACAGAATACAGGAGACAGTAGAGAAAATGTCAAATGACGAAGCCCAAATGACAAACGATAAAAAGAAAGCCATCACGAAAGCACGAAGGTACCCCAGTTGAATAGTCCCGCTGTCAGCGGGAATTCAACGGGACAAGCGAAAACGCGAAAGAGGAGAGGTTTACAGAACAACAGAGTCCTTTTCGTGCTTTCCTCATTTGGTGTTTTCGTGGTGAGCTCTTAGGTTTTATTCTGCCTTCTGTCTTCTGTCTACTGTTTCTTCTGTCTTCTGTCTTCTGTCTTCTGTATTTTCTCAATATTACCTTAAAGGAGACTCAAGATGATCATTGATGCATACACTCACATTCTGCCCAAGAAGTACCAGGCCGGTCTGGAGAAGAAGGTCACCGGCCGGGATATGAAACTCAACACGGTCCGTTACGCGCAGATGGTGCCGACCCTTCTCGATCTGGATGCCCGGTTCCGAATTATGGATGATTATGAGGACTACATCCAGATCATCTCCATCGCTTCACCGGCGATTTACAACATCGCTCCTCCCAAGGTCGCCGTAGAACTCGCCCGAATCGCCAATGACGAACTGGCGGAGCTGGTCTTCAAGTACCCGGAGCGGTTTGCCGGAGGCATTGCCTGCCTGCCCATGAATCACCCTGATGCTGCCGTGGCAGAGGCTGAGAGAGCCATGAAGGATCTCCGGCTTCGTGCCGTGGAGATCACCTCGGACATAGGGGGGAAGCCGTTGGACTCGACTGAGTTCATGCCTCTCTACGAGAAAATGGTTGAACTGGACCGGCCCATCTTCATCCACCCGTCTCGTGAAATGACCACGCCCGATTATCCCGGTGAGGAGTTCTCCAAGTATCGAGTGTGGACCAAGCTGGGATGGCCTTATGCCACCGGATTGGCCATGACCCGCCTGGTCTGCGGCGGCGTGATGGAAAGGCTGCCCGGCCTGAAGGTCATCACCCATCACTGCGGAGGGATCATCCCCTTCCTTGCCGGAAGGCTTGACTGGAACGACGATTTCAATGAAATGCGAATGGGCCATCGTGATCTTTATCTCAAAGAAAACGCTCTGGTCTACTATCGTCGTTTCTTCTATGACACGGCCGTCAACGGAAACACGGGAGCCCTCCTCTGCGGGCTTTCCTTTGCCGGCCTTGACCAGATGATTTTTGCCACGGACTTTCCTTTTGACAACCAGAACGGCCGAAGGCTGATTCGGGATACGATCGTTTCTGTGGAAGAGATGGGATTGAGTGCGGAAGACAAGAAAAAGCTTTACCGCGACAACGCCGTGAAGCTCTTGCGCCTCCCCCTCGGGTTTGTGTATTCGAGCCAAAGGTGAGGGCCTCGTCAAAAATAGGGAAAGCTTATGACTGCACCTCTTGTTTCAAGCCGGCTGGCGGACATTCCCTTTGCCGGCATCAGGAAAGTGTTTGAGAAGGCGGCCAGGCTGGAAGCCCAGGGCAAGAAAGTCATTCATTTCGAGATCGGACGGCCTGATTTTGACACGCCCGCTCACATCAAAGAGGCGGCAAAGAAGGCTCTGGACAAAGGGTTCGTTCACTACACGCCGAACCTGGGAACCCTCGACCTCCGCCAGTCCCTTTCAGAGTCGCTGAAGAAGTACAAGAACCTGACCTATGATCCCCTTACGGAGATCATGGTCACCGCAGGAGGCCAGGAAGCCATGTACCTCAGCCTCATGGCTCTTCTCGAACCGGGTGATGAAGTGCTCATCCCTGACCCGGGCTACAGCCAGTTCACAACCTGTGTCAGGCTTGCAGGAGGAGTGGCGGTGCCCTACCCCTTGCTCCTGGAGGAAAACTCCGCGCCCGACCTGGAATCAGCCGAAATGCTTCTGAGCGACCGCACCCGAGCGATCATTGTGAATTCGCCTCACAACCCGACCGGAGGAGTCATGACCCCGCAACAGGTAGAGGGAGTCTGCGGGTTCGCGAAGAACTATGATCTCCTCCTTTTCTCCGATGATGCCTACGATCGCATGGTGTTTGAAGGCAGCCGATTCGTCAGCCCTGCCTCCTTTCCAGGGATGAAGGATAAAACCGTCCTGTGGGGATCTCTCTCCAAGACCTATTCCATGACAGGGTGGCGGATCGGTTACCTCGCGGCTCCTGCAGATCTGGTTGCGGGTGCCGTAAAGATGCAGCAGAACGTGCTCCTCTCGGTCTGCTCCTTTGCTCAGGCAGGGGCTGTGGCCGCGCTCCAGGGGTCTCAGGAGTGCGTGGAGACCATGGTGGCTGAATTCGAGCGAAGACGCCGGGTGATCCTGGATGGGCTCTCTCATGCCCCGGGTCTCTCGGCTCTCACCGATCCCCGCGGCGCGTTCTATGTTTTTGTCAGGCACGAAACTCCGGAAAAAGATTCCTCCGCACTTGCCGACCACTTTCTGGATCACGGTGGAGTGGCGGTTGTGCCCGGCACCACGTTCGGTGAAAAGGGGGACGGGTGTTTCCGGATCTCCTTTGCGGCTTCCTACGAAGACTGCAAGGAAGGGATGGAACGAATCGCAAGGTGCATGGAAGAACTCAAAAGGTAACGGGAAAGGATCTCAGCGTCTTGCGCTTTGAGGTCTCTGCTCTCTGAGGAGCATTTGTAAATCCGAAATTCGAAGCACGAAATACTAAACAATATCCAATGACCCAAATTCAAATGACAAAAAACATGGCCTTCGGGTTTCCGTTTTGGACATTGGAGCATTGGTATTTTGAATTTGTTTCGGATTTCGGATTTCGTGCTTCGGATTTGTTTACAGCTAAGGGTCTGCGTTGGGATAAGTTCTTGTGAAATCCAAAGTCTTCTGCATCCTTCCCTTGAAACGCTTTGAGGAAGCCGGAGTGGTTTTGCCGGAAGCGCTTGACTTTCGCTTCGACGAGGTCCTTACGGAAAAGGAGATCATCTCCGCCTGTCAGGGCCTGGATTTTCTCCTCGTCCCTGCTGCATACCCTGACATCACATCACAAATTATCGAAAACATCCCGACTGTCCGCATGATTCAGACAACCGGAACCGGTTACAACAGGGTAGACATCCGGAGCGCGGCCCGCCTCGGAATTCCTGTCGCCAATAGTCCAGGCCGGAATGTCACCACGGTTGCGGAGTTCACCCTTGCTCTTCTCATCGCTCTTCAGCGTCACCTTGTTGGTTCTGACAGGGAAATCAAGGCCGGCCAATACGCCCTGGCGAGGGAACAGTTTTTCAAATCCGGACCCCGTGAAGTGGCTGAGGCCGGCATCGGTATCATCGGGTTTGGGGAAATAGGCCGCAAAGTGACCGAACTGGCCTTGTCGCTTGGAGCCTCCGTCAGCTACTACGATGTGGAGCGGGCGCCGGAACAACTTGAGAACGAACTTGGAGTCGCTTTTAAGCCTCTTGATGAATTGCTTGCAGCGTGCGACGTCATCAGCTTGCATGTGCCCCTGACAGACAGGACCAGGGGGATGATGGGTTCAAGGGAGTTCCGTCTCATGCCCGAGGGTGCTCTATTGATCAATACCTCCAGAGGAGAAGTGGTGGATCAGAAAGCCCTGGCTGAAGCCCTTGAAGCCGGCCATCTCGGAGGCGCGGCCCTGGACACGATCTATCCTGAACCGCTCCCACCCGATGATCCTCTGCTTCATCTGTCTCCCTCCGCCCGTGACAGGCTTCTGCTCACCCCGCACATCGCCGGTATGACGAGAGGAGCCATGAAACGCATGCTCACAGGCGCGATTGGAAATATTCTGAGGGCTGCTTCAGGCGAGTCGCCTGAAAACGTGGTCAACGGAATTCAGAAAGTTAGGGGGGTCGTCTGTAAGAATTCGTCACTCTGGTGAAAACCGGTGTCCAGGTGCCTTGTAACTCTGTAACTGAACTGGATTCCGGCTTTTGCCGGAATGACGGAGAAAGTGCTTTTGAGACTTCCTATGAACGCGCCGTTTTCGGCGTTCGAATGAATGCCCCAACCAGGGACCCAAGCACGGGCACAAGAGCCAGGACCCACACGGTCTTGTAAAGCCCGACCATATCCGCTATCCACCCCGACACAGCCGCCCCAAGCCCCCCCATGCCGAAACCAAGCCCCAGGATGAGTCCTGAAGCAAGGCCCAGGTTCCTGGGCAGAATTTCTTGCGCAAGGACGATGGTCACCGAGAAGGAGGCCAGCAGCGCGGCGCCCGAAGCCGCTGCAAGAAACCAGAGAATGGGCCCGCTGCCCAGAATCATGAGCGACATGAAAATCGGGTAAAGGAGCATGCTCACGATGATGACCAGGCGCCGCCCCACACGGTCAGAGAGATGGCCGCCATAAAGGCCGGCTGCCGCGCCTCCGGCAAGAAACACGGTGAGCATCAGGCTCCCTGTCTTGAGAGGCAGTCCCTGCTCCTGCAAAAACATGGGAAGGTAGGTAATGAAGCTGGTGTAAACCCAGGAGCGCAGAGTCACGATCAGACACGTGAGAATCAGAGAGCCCCAGAGGATGGAACGAAGACCTTCGTCGCTGCTCCTGGTCTTCCCTTTCGCCGGCGCTTCTCGCTGCAGGAAGTCTCCAGGCCAGAAAAAGATCAAGAGCGCGATGAGCGCTCCGGGAACCACCAGGCCGATCGTTGCGTAAAGCCCGAATCCCAGCACCAGCAGGCTCCCCACCATGGGCCCCATAGCAAATCCGATATTCCCGCCGGTGCCGAAAACCGCAGTGCCGAGACCTTTTCTGGAACCGCTCACGTGATGGACCACCATCATCGCCCGTGGATGAAACGCCGCGGTGCCGAGTCCCGCAAAAGCGACGAGCAGGATCACGCTCAAGTAATTGGGAGCCCACCCGAGGACCCCCATCATGAGCGCAGTCCAAAGAACTCCAACCGGGACAAACCATCCGGTTCGGGTTTTGTCGGAAATGTACCCGAAGATCGGCTGAATGACCGAAGAGGTCAGATTGAGAACCGTCACCACGAGGCCTACCTCAAAGTAGTTCAAAGCAAGCGCTTCTTTGAGCTTGGGAAGCACGATAGGCAGAATCCCTTGTGAGGCGTCCACCCAGATATGTCCGAGAAACATGAGGAGAATTGGAATTTTTTCCATGAAACGATCGCCACCCGATTGCAGAAACTTAACTGCTCAGGTGTTTAGGCTGAAGGCTGAAGACTGAAGGGCAATAATGATCATCCATGACACAATCACCTGCCAACCTGCCTGCCGCGGCGGCGCAGGCAGGTGTCTTTTCCTTCAGTCTATCTACCTTCAGTCTATCTACCTGAGTAGTTACACAGGAACAGGGATACTTTGCTCATTTTCCTGACGTCCACGAGGCCCTGGTCCGTGAGCCGCAAGAAAGGAAGGCCTGTGAAGGAGAAGGTTTGCAGGGAGAGAAAAGGCCGGGCAATGGTCGAACCCAGCCTGTGACAGGCCGCCTCCACCTCTTTAATCTCCCTGACAATCTGCGGAAGCGGTTCAGGCGAGATGATTCCGCAGATGGGCATCGGAGCTTCCGCAATGACCTTCCCTCCCTGAACGACCACCATTCCTCCCTGCATGCGGATCAACTCGTTCATCGCGGCAGCCATCTCCTGATCGCTTGTGCCGATAACGAGGATGTTATTCGTATCCCAGAGGATGCTCATGGCCAGGGCTCCGGAACGAAACCCCACCCCTTTTGCAAAACCAAGCCCTGGAGCAGCCTCCGCATTGCTTTTGTTGAACACCGCCGCCTTCACAATGTCCATCGAAGGATCCGCCATCAGGTTGCCCTGGCGTGATTCTATGTCGATAGGCGTTTCCTGCGTGATCGTCTCGTTGACCACCTCCACCGTCCTTATTTTCGCCTTCGACTGAGCACAGGGGATTCTGAAAACCTCGGGCCTCACGCTTTCAATGGCGATGGAACGTCTTGACTCCTGTGGGTAGGCTATCCTCTCGAAGCTCACTGTCGGTTTCTCTTCTTGGGCGACCAGGCGGCCCCCTGCCCAGACCTTGTGGCAATGAAAACCCTTGAGATCATCCACGACCACAAGGTCCGCCATGTTCCCGGGAGCAATGCCGCCCAGGTCATGGAGCCCGAAGTATCTCGCCACATTCACCGTCACCATCTGGATCGCCTTCACAGGGTCAAAACCCAGGCTCACCGCTTTCTTGAGAAGGAGATTCATCCCTCCCAGCTCCACCAGTTCCTGTGGGTCGGCGATGTCGGTGACGATCATCGCGTTAGTGAGATCTACGGCCTTGCGGGCAATGCCGGAGACGGCATCGAGTTCCCGCCGAACATAACCCTCCCTGATCATGACCGCCATGCCGAGCCTGAGTTTTTCCAGGGCTTCTTCCGCCGTCACCGACTCGTGACAGGAAATCGTGCCTGCCGCCCGATACGCTTGAAGTTTCTTGCCCCTTGCCCCGGCCGCGTGCCCTTCCCTGGTTTTCCCGGCCCTCTCCGACCACTCGTACTGGGCCAGAGCCCTTTCCTCGAAATCCGTCACCCTCGGCCAGTAGCTCTCTCCGATGCCAAGACACCGATCCATGGAAAGAAGCTTCTGAAAATGCTCGACTGGAAAGGGCCTGCTTGTTTCAACGGAAGGGAACGGCGGCACACCAGGCGGAGCCAGCACAAACACTCTCAGAGGAAGGGTCTCAATCTCGCGGAGAAAATACTCTACCCCCTTGACGCCCATGGCGTTGGCGGTCATGGCCACTTCACTGACCGCGGTGGTGTTGCCGAAAGCCAGGGCATATTCGGCGTAGGCGCCGACCTGAAAGATACTGTCCAGATGGGTGTGGCCGTCGATGAACCCGGGCAGGATGAACCGGCCGCTGAGCTCATGCACTTCGGTTTCTTTTCCCACCATCGATGGATCAGGCGTGCCGACGTAAGCAATCCTCTCTCCTTTAATAGCCACCCAGAGATGGGGCAGGATCTCCGCGGAATACACGTTGACCAGCTGGCCGCCGGAGAGGATGACATCAGCAGGAACCTTCCCCAGGGTTGTGTTCATCAGGCTGATGCGTTCCTCATGGCTCATGGGATGAAGATACATAGGTTCCCAACCTTCAGCAACAAGCGACCATTGATTTCGCTCCTGTCCTTTGCTCCTGCGTCCTAAACGAAAGAAATATTGTTTGACATCCGACTCTACAAATCCCCCTTGCGAGGCTGTCCGACAACCTTAAATCTCCCTCCCCTTTGTCCCCGCCTCCATCCCCCGCAGTAGCCCTGCTACGAGGGACGGGCGCCAGGGGAGAGGAGACGAGTTGTCGGACAGCCTCGCAAGGGGGAATTTTGAAATTGAACGAATTCTTTTACATTCCTTTAGAGCGATAGTAAAGAAGGGATTTTTTCATGGAATCTCAAAAAGATAACCTAGAAAATATCCTTATTTTCAGCTTAACTTACAGTATCATCTGCCGGGCATGGTTGTGTTTCTCTTTCGGAGAGAAGTGCCGTGCCCGATATCTCTTCAGCCTATCACCCTCGGAAGCCGCAGGATTCCCAGTATTACCAGTGCGTTGAGAATCACTTTGAGGAATTTGAGCAGGTCTATGACGAGCGCTTTGCCACCAAGTACGGTTTCTTCCGTGCTTATGTGAAACAGGTGATCTACCGCTATCTGGATTATGACCTACCTTCCCGATGAATCCCAGGTGCTCTACCGCTCTAAGGATGGAAAAAACGAAAGGACCTTTGATGCGCTGGAGTGGCTCGCCGCCATGCCTGCCTGTGCGTGCCGCACGCAGACAGGTGTTCCCATGTTCCCAACAAGGGAGAACAAATGGTTCGATACTATGGCTACTACACCAACGTCTGTCGGGGTCAACGGAAGAAGGCAAATGAGGACGGATTGGTGCCTTCCATCTTGCAGCCCGATGAACCATCCAAGGGGCACCGCAAGAACTGGGCAAGGCTGATACAAAAAATCGGAGCCTGTCCCGGACTTGATCCGGGAAAATCGATCCCCTGACGTGTCCCAAGCCTGTCCTGAGCCTGTCGAAGGATGCCAAGGGCCGATGGCCGTCATCGCTTTCATTGAGGCCGAAGACGTCATAGAAAAGATCCTCAAACACCTCGGTCTATGGGAGCTCACGCCCAGACCCCCACCCCGAAGCGCCAAATCGCAGCCTTTATCAACCGAGCCCCATATCGATTATTCCGACTCACAGGTCCCCTTTTCTGATAACTGGTTTTATGTCGACCCCATACCTGCCTGTGCGTGACCGCACGCAGACAGGTACCCGGTGGACCTCCTGCCATGAGTCAAGAAATAGAAATCGAGATGCCGCCCGGAGGGTGTTCCCCGCCTTTTTTCGCTCAAAACGCCGTCTCTCAGTAAATCGCGGGGTTGATCTCCCTCGCGTTCACAGCGGACTATACCAGCCTGGAACACCCCCGCCCACCGAAAGACTCTGGTGCCCAACATGATGGGCTAAGTTTGTCCTTGACACCCAACCGCGAATTCCCCTACGCTCCCGGCCATCTGAACCGAGTTCTTATCACCTCACCTCACCCAAGCCGTCGGCATGGTAAACGACCATCTCGTGGCTTGCTTCCGATACAAGGAACTCCGGACTCTGGTCAATCGGACCAGACCTATTCCAGACAAGAAAGTCTCAAAACTCCGCGGGTTTCTCAAAGGGGTCAATACGCAGTTCGAACGAGAGTAAGATGAGTTGCGACCGGTCGGACTGCGATCTGATCGAGGCAGCGTAAGGACCTCTCGTGCTTTCGCGGCCACTGAGCCATAGCTATAGAGGAACGGAGCAGACTTGAGCTGATGGACACAGGACATCTCGTGATAAGACGCGCGGAACCAGGGGACTGCAGAGCGCTTGCCTCCCTTGCCGGTCAACTGGGCTATCCGATGCGGAAGTCGGAGGTGGAGAGGCAGTTGGTTTCACTGGCCAAAGAGGAAGCACATGCCGTTTTCGTTGCCGAATTGTTCGGTCACGGCATCGTGGGTTGGATCCACATGATGCCGCGCCAGCTTCTGTACTCGCCGCGCCTTGCTGAGATTGGCGGCCTGGTTGTCGATGCAGGACATCGCCGAAAGGGTATGGGCCGGGCACTGATCCATGCGGCTGAGGAATGGGCAAAGGAACAAGGTTACTCGCGCATTGTCGTGCGCAGCAACGCTGTGCGAAAGGAGGCCCATGATTTTTATCCCAGTCTAGGGTACAACAGCGTGAAAACACAGAAGGTGTATAGGAAGGAACTGAAAGGCCAACAACGTGCCGCACGGCGACACGGTAAGTCGCGCACATGAACGCTTTCGTTAAGTTGAAATCAGAGTAGGGCTAATTATGAAGGGCGATTCAAAGAAGAGTGAATTTACGCTGCGGGAGGCATCCGAGCATGACATCCCTCTGCTGTCTGTCCATCACCGGAAGATGTTTGAAGAAATATGGGAGAAAAAAGGCCAACCGATCCACTGTTCAGCAGGCGACGAAATGGAGCAAGCCTATTCAAGAAAGTTGAGCACAGAATTGGAGGCGGGTTCCTGCAAATCTTGGCTAATTGAAAAAGGAGACCACGTCGTCGCAAGCGGAGCGATCACGATCGTCAGCGTTGTCCCCACGCCAAACGATCTATCTTCGAAAACGGCCTATATGCATTCCATCTACACGGAACCGGGATCACGTGGCCAGAACCTTGCCAGCCGGATTGTTCTGACCGCCCTCGAATACTGCAAAGCAAACGGGATTAGGCGGGTCCTCCTCAGTGCAAGCAAAGCAGGAAAACCGCTCTATGAACAAATTGGAGTTGTCGCCTCTCCTGAGATGATGCGGATTTCCCTGGAATAAGCGACTCAGCATCCAGCGTATCGGATCGGTGGGGCGTCTCATAGAAGGAAAGCCGACCCGGGTGGACGGCAGGAACGGATGATTGCCATGGAACGTAAGGATCTCACCCCGGCCATAATGTCTTTTCTCCTCCTTCTGGCGATCGTCGCCCTTGCCCTAGTGAGGCAGTGGCGGATACCAAACCTGTGGGTCAAGTCTCCGGTGAATCAGGATACTTTGTTTATCAGCTTTTATGTTTTATGGATTTTGTTGGAGACGCCCATTGCCAAAAGAGATCTGAGTACTGAAGGCAAGACGACATCGGATTTTGCCACTTGCCAAATCTATTCTTTTGCACAGGCATTTACGTTTCTCTCCGCACTTTGGTTCCCTTCTGTTTGGCAACCGCCGAATGCTGTCCATTTTGTCGGCTTCAGCATATTTCTATTGGGTGTCTTTTATCGGTTATGGGCGATTTGGACACTGGGGAAATTCTATTCTCACAGGGTTCGGACTCTCTCACAACACCGAATTGTGTCTTCCGGGCCCTACCGTTTTACGAGGCATCCGGCCTATGCAGGAATGATCATCCTCAATGCAGGCGCTGTCCTTTACTTCCTGAACTGGGTGACACTGGGCATCTTTCTTTTTGCCCTCGTGCCTGCGATCGTTCTGCGGATAGTGATTGAAGAGAGGGTGCTCTTCGGGATTGAAGGGTATTCTGATTTTGCCAAAAGGCGAAAGCGCTTGTTCCCCCTGGTGTGGTGACCAATGGAGCGTATGGGGCGACCAACCGAGGCTTGCGGCTCCGCTAAGAGTTCTGTTTGCGGCCTAAAGGCATAGAATGCTTAAGTGTCTTCTTTTGCTTATCCTGTTCTTTCTGACCGGCTTTGCGGGTCTAGTCCATTCGGCAGACTCTGCCTCAGATGCACCGGGGTCCCCACGGGATACCACCGCTGTGTTCAAGGCTGCCGACTCCTACGAACAGGCTTTGCAGGTCTGGAAGACCCCTGAAGACATCAGTGCCTGGGTCTCAGCCAATTTCGCTTATGACACGGTGCGGGCGATGCGTCTCTCGGAGACCCAAAGAGCAAAGAATAATGACTTCCCGATTTACACGCCGTCCCAGTTCTTCGCCACCAAAGGAGGAGTCTGTGTGGACCTGTCCCGCTTTGGTGTCGAGACCCTCAAAAGCATTGATCCAAAGAGCGATCCGAAGTATTTGATGATCGAATTTGCTCCGATGCAGGTTGCAGGGAATATGCTTCGATTGCATTGGCTGGCGAGTTTCAAGCGCGAAGGCCAGGTTAACTTTTTCGCAGATTCGAAACGTCCCGGCCATATAGCCGGTCCGTATAAGGATGCGGCTGAATTCATCCGCGACTATGAGCAGTACCGAGGCCGCAGGATTCTGGCTTTTAGGGAGGTAGATGCATATCAAAAGCAGCAACGCACCCGAGCCCGAAAGCTGAAGACGCCAGAAAAACCGTAACATTTAGCTTCTTGAAATGGATGGCTGAGGCCATGGCTCCCGGTAGAGATTCTGTCATGATGGGCCGAAGAGGTCGAAAAATGAAACTCAAGAACCTCCTTATCCTGTTCTTCGCTTGTGGGCTGCACAGTTGCGCCTGGATAGAGTGCCTAAAGATATCAACTGCCGAATCAGAAAAAGCGCCTTCTTATATCGCTGAATCCGGACCGGAGAGAGTCCAGTTTCCTTCCAATGACGCGGACCTGACAGGAGGGTCACCAACGATCATCGACGGGTATCTCTTCAAGCCAGTTGGGCAAGGTCCCTTCCCTGCCCTCGTGGCCTTGCACGGCTGTTCGGGATTGTTCACTCAGTCGGGCGGATTTCAAAAAAGGGATAGGGACTGGGCCAAGCGTTTGCAGAGTCTCGGATACGTGGTTCTCTTTCCTGACAGCCTGACTCCCCGCGGGATAGAAGAGATATGCACGAGGAAAGACATCGGAGGAGCCATGCCTTATCGGGAGCGTCCCAGGGATGCCTATGGGGCATTGAGATGGCTTCAGTCTCAGCCCTTTGTCCGAAAAGATCGCGTCGGCCTTATGGGATGGTCCAACGGAGGCACGACCCTCCTTTCAGCTATCAATGCAAGGTCGCGGGCCAAGCCGGCCGGCCTCACAGACGATTTCCGCGTGGCCGTCGCCTTCTATCCGGGCTGCCGATCTACCGAACAAAATGTCAACTGGACTACCCATATCCCTTTGACCATTCTCATCGGCGAGGCGGACAACTGGACCCCGGCCTCTGCCTGTGCTTCTTTGGTAAACAGGGTCTGTCGGGAAGGGGCTCCAGTCGAGATCGTCACCTATCCAGAAGCGCACCATGCCTTTGATGCCCCGGATCAACCCCTGAGAGTCCGCAGCGGGCTTGCTCACACGGCACGGCGTGACGGCAAAGCGACGGTCGGCACAAACCCTGTGGCCCGGGCGGACGCTATTGACCGGGTGCAGGAAACTCTGAACCGTCACCTCTGCGAAGGCACTCAGGCTGGGGGCAGGCCGCCCGGCAGATGATTTTCAAGGTTACGCCTATTTGAAGTCAACTCTGGACTTGCAATAGCAGGATATCCGTGTTACTGTGCTCTCATGATAATCTCATTTAAGAATCAAGCCACCGAGGAACTATTTAATGGCAAGGTGACCAAATCGGCGTTAAGGCTGTGTCCTAGAAATACGTGGAAAATTGCCATTCGGAAACTCGATCAACTTGATTCCGTTTTGTCTCTGGAAGAACTCCGGATCCCTCCGGGTAATCGTTTGGAGTCTCTTTCAGGAGATCGCAGAGGACAACACAGCATCCGCATCAACGACCAATATCGAATTTGTTTCAAATGGACGCAAACGGGTCCATCCGATGTTGAAATCGCGGACTATCATTAAATTATGAATTAGGGGAGAAAATTATGATTCGCATACCAACTCACAGGGCGCCCACTCATCCTGGTGAAATGCTCCTTGAGGAATTTCTGAAACCTATGGGGCTTACGCAAAGGGAGTTGGCAGATTCGATTCACGTGCCCTATCAGAGAATAAATGAAATCATCAATGGGCGTCGTGGGATTACTCCCAATACGGCCTTGAGGCTGTCAACGTTTTTCGGCGTTTCTCCGGACTTTTGGCTGAATCTGCAACTGAGATGGGATCTTTACTTCGCTAAGCAGGCTGAAGCCGACGAATTGAAGACCATCAAGCCTGTATCAGCCCAGCAAAGCACGCTCCAGTGACAAGGAGAGACCTACTTTTGGCATGACAGTTCTTGAATATCAACCGAGTAACGTGGTCCAAACACAAACACAATGTAACAAATAACTTTTTTACATTCGTTTGTGGGAATTGTAAATTGTCTTGCACAGATATTAATCGTCTCGAAATAGTATTGACGAATCGCTCCCCCTCACCCTGCCCTCTCCCCCATGATTGGGGGAGAGGGTTGGGGTGAGGGGGTTTACGCGTGTCAAGACAAATATGGGAACCTTCATAATTCGCTTGAGACGGTGACACATGGGAGAGAGGGCAACCGCTTCGATCATCATGGCCGCAGGCCGCGGGAGCCGAATGAAGGGATTTGAGGGCAACAAAACTCTCCTTCCTCTTGTGCCTGCCGGCTCTCCCTTTCAGGGCGCCTATCCCATCCTCCTTCACATTATTCAATGCCTCCCTCCCGGCCCCAAAGCGGTGGTCGTGAATCACAGAAAAGACGAAGTGAGGGAAACCACACGATCTCTCGGGATCACCTATTGCGACCAACCCGTGTTGAACGGAACAGGCGGCGCGCTCCTTTCAGCCGGAGAATTCATTGAGACGGTGAATTCTGACAACCTCCTCATTACCATGGGAGACGTCCCTCTCGTCAAAGAGAAGACGTACCTCCGTCTCGTCGAAAGCCTGCAGTCCAATCTGCTCACGGTGCTTGGTTTCCGGCCTTCGGACAAGCGGCAGTACGGCGTGCTGGACATCGATGGAGCCGGGGTGAAGAGAATTGTGGAATGGAAATACTGGAGCGCTTTCCCCAAAGGCGCACAGGACCGGATGGAGATCTGCAACTCAGGAATCTATGCCGCTCGCAGAAAGGATCTCATCCCCTATCTCTCCGTCCTCAGGAGCAGACCCCACGTGGTTTCCAAGGACAGAGCCGGAACGGTGATTCAGCTGGAGGAATACTTTATCACGGACCTCGTTGAGTTCATGGATCATGATGGGAAGAACGCGGGCTTCATCATCGCGGACGATGAAGATGAAGTGATGGGCGTGGACGACCTTTCCGCCCTCCTCAGAGCCCAGGAAAACTTCAAGCTGCTTCAAACATCCTGATGCCGGCGTTCCGCTGCAAAACAGTATTCGAAGCTGTTGAACTGGATGAATGTCGAATGTCGAACAAGGAATTTCGAATGATGAAGTTCAATTATTGCTATTCTTTCCTTCGGCCTTCGTCATTCGTCATTCGGTGTTCTGCGGTTCGCTCTTGGCTTAACTGATTTTCAACTCTTTGGCCTTTAATATTCAATGATTTATCCTTGACGGCTACCGGTCTCCCTTTTATACTCCTTGAGTCTTCTTTGAATAGTGTAAATTCATCTTTTTCTCGCTTCCCGCCGACCATCCCTGGCCGCCGGGCAGCTTCGGAACGGAGGTGTGTATGGCCAAGGAATCTTTGGGTGACAGAATCTGGTACAAGTACTGGCCGTCTCAGGTGCCGAAGTGCCTGGACTACCCCGACTGCACTCTGGCGGAATTCCTCAGACAGTCAGCAGAAAAACACGGCTCAAAACCTGCGATCTTCTTCCTGGACGCTCAGGTGACTTACAGTGTGCTCTGGGAGATGGTTCAGCGACTGGCCACGGCTCTGGCCGATCTCGGCCTGAAGAAGGGCGACGTGTGCGCGCTGATGCTTCCCAATTCCATCCAGTTCGTGGTCTCTTACTATGCCTGTCAACTCGCCGGCGTGACAGTCACAGCCATTAACCCCACGTACAAAGCTCTGGAGATCCAGCATCAGCTCAAGGATTCAGGGGCCAAGGCCCTCATTATCCTCGACGCTGTTTTCGCAGAGGCGCGCGAGGGAGTCAAAGGAACCCAGGTCAAAACAGTGATCGGCACCAACGTGGTGGACCTCTGTGGGTTTTCAGCCCTCAAGGTTTTCCTGGGCAAGTTCCTCAAGAAGATCCCTGTGGGTGAATTGCCTTCCAATGCCCATAAACTGACGGATCTCCTTAAAACCAAGCCCAATCCGCCTCAGGTGAAGGTTGACCCTGAGGACATTGCCGTGCTCCAGTACACGGGAGGGACAACCGGCCTTCCCAAAGGAGCGATGCTCACCCACCGCAACGTGGTCACCAATGCCGTCATGTGTGACGCCTGGTTGTGGAAAAAAGAGGCCAGCACGGGCATTGTGGGCGTTCTGCCTCTTTTCCATTCCTTTGCGATGACGACGGTCATGAACACCGCTATCCGCATCGGAGGCTTTCAACTTCTTTTCCCGAAACCGCCTGTGGACCTGGCAGAGTTGTTCGCGGCCATTGAGAAGTACTCCTCCAAGGGCGGCCTGATCATGCCGGGCGTCGCCGTGTTGTTCAACAAGATTAACACACACCCCAAGGTCAAAAACTATAACCTGAGCGGCCTCAAGATGGCGGTCTCCGGTGCCGGTCCCCTGCCTCTTGAAGTTCAAAACAAATTCGAGGAACTGACTAAAGCGATTATCGTGGAAGGATACGGTTTGAGCGAAGCCACTCCGGTCACCCATGCCAATCCCATTCATGGGCGCCGCAAACTGGGAACCATCGGCCTTCCCTATCCTGACACGGACATCAAGATCATGGACAAGGAGACAGGGACCAAGGAGCTGCCGCCCCTACCCTTCGCGGTTGCTGAAACAGGCGGGCTCACCAAGGAACAGTCCGAGCAGGCAGCGGCCTACACCGGTGAGCTGGTGATCAAAGGCCCTCAGATCATGAAGGGGTATCTCAATCGGCCGGACGAGACCGCGGCGACGGTTCGCGACGGCTGGCTGTACACGGGGGATATCGCTTGTCTTGATGCAGATGGCTATACCATCATCCGCGACAGAGCCAAAGACATGATCAAGTTCAAGGGCTACGCCATTTTCCCGGCTGAAGTGGAAGACCTGCTCCACAGGCATCCCGACGTCCGCGGAGCTGCGGTCATCGGTATTCCAAACGAAAAGGTGGGGGAAGTGGTGAAAGCCTTCGTGGTCCTGGACCCTGCGAAGAAAGGCCAGATAAAGCCGGAGGATATCCAGGAGTGGGCCAAGGACAAGATGACCCACTACAAGATCCCGTCGATCATCGAATTCCGCGATGAACTGCCCGTGACCCTGGTCGGAAAGATTCTCCGCCGGGTGCTCAAGCAGGAGGAAATGGAAAAAGCCAAAAAGAAGTAACGAGGACTGAATTCAAGGGACAAAGGGACAGAGGCACAAAGGGATATCCTAGACGGGTCTTTCTGCTTTGTGCCTTTGCCACTTTGTGCCTTTGTCCCTTTTTTTCTTCCTGTTTACTTTCGCCAATACTCGGGCATGAACAAAACAATCACGGTGTAGATTTCGAGCCGCCCCAGGATCATGCCGAGGATGAGCACCCATTTGCCCAGGAAGGGCACTGCAAGGAAGTTCTGGGTGGGCCCAACAGACCCGAGCCCCGGGCCCACGTTGAAGATGCAGGCTGCCACTGCGGAGAACGCCGAGATCGGATCCATGCCCAACCCCGCAAGGATCAGAGCAGAGATCACGTAGAAGGTCAGGTACAGGAAGAAAAATCCCCAGATGCTGCTCAGGATGTCGGCGGGAACCGGTTTTCCTCCCAGTTTGACCGCCCTGACCGCATGGGGGTGAATGATCCTGAAGACCTCCTGGTAAGCATGCTTGGCCATCACCATCAGTCGCACGGTCTTGATCCCCCCGCCGGTTGACCCTGCCATTCCCCCAAGGAACATGGAGAGAACCAGGAGGCACCTGGACAAGGAGGGCCAGGTGTCGTAGTCCGCCGTGACAAATCCCGTGGTCGTAATCATGGAGCTGACCTGGAATGCTCCATAACGGAAGGCTTGGGTCAACGAGGGATACACACTCCCATAGATGTCGAGCGTCACCAGCAGAGTGAGGACCCCCACCAAGCCGACGAAAACACGACACTCCGGATCCTTACCAAAAATGCCCACCTCTCCTTTCAGCAGCCGGTAGTGGAGAGAGAAGTTGATCGCTGCAAGGAGCATGAAAATGATGATCACCCCGTCGAAATAGGGGCTGTCATAATGCGCGACGCTCTTGTTTTTCGGGGAAAAGCCGCCGGTCGGCATGGTGCAGAAGGCGTGGCACACCGAGTCGAAGAGGGACATGCCTCCGCCCAGGAGAAGAAGAATCTGAAGAACCGTGATCAGGATGTAAACCTTCCACAGCACTTTGGCCGTGTCGGAAATCCGTGGCCGGAGTTTATCCACCACAGGGCTCGGGATTTCCGCTTTGTAAAGCTGCATCCCTCCGATCCCCAGGAAAGGGAGAATAGCAATGGAAAGCACGATAATCCCCATGCCTCCAAGCCACTGGATGATACTTCTCCACATGAGGATGCCCCTGGGAAGCTTTTCGATATCACTCAGGATGGAAGCCCCTGTGGTCGTGAAACCGGAGACGGACTCGAAGTAAGCATCCGTGAAATTGTCGATGGACCCGGAAACGAGGAAGGGAAGGGCTCCGACCGCTCCGGCGAGAAACCACCCCAACGACACGATGGCCACACCGTCCCGGTGGCTGAGGTGAGAGACTTCCTCCCCTTTTGTGCCCAGGAAGATGAGCAGCCCTGCGACGCAGGTGATCACCATGGAGGCGGCCAGATCCCAGGTGCTCGGCTCTTTGTAGATAACGGAGACAAGAAGGGCGAGAGCCATGGACAGGCCCAGGAAAAAAACAAGAAGTCCGATGAGGCGTAAGACGCGTCGAAGGTGCATCAGAAGAAATCCAGTTTCACCGTGAGGAGTTTTTCCAGTTTCGGCACCACTTTCTGAAGCGCCAGAATGATCAAGCGATCCTTGGGCCTGATGATACTGTCTCCGCGAGGAATGATGATTTCTTCGCCCCGCACAATAGCGCCCACCATTGCTCCTTTCGGGAATTTCACCTGGGAGAGGGGGACGTTCACGATCTCCGATGTTTCTAGAGCTTCGGCCTCGATGGCCTCTGCATGTTCCCCTTTCAAAGGGGCTACAGAGATGATTCTTCCCCGTCGGATATATTGGAGAATGGCCCGGACAGCAGAGAGCCTTGTGCTGACCACCGTGTCAATCCCGATCGCGGACACAAGGGGAATGTAGCTCAACTTGTTGATCCTGGTAATCGTTTTCTTTGCGCCCAGCCCTTTGGCCAGAAGTGAAATGAGCACATTGTTCTCCTCGTCCCCTGTCACCGCGACCAAGAAATCGACATCCCTGATGTTTTCCTCTTGCAGGAGATCCTTATCCGTGCCGTCCCCATGAAGAACAATCGCTTTTCCCAATTTTTCTGCCAGGGCCGTGCACTTTTGCGGGTCTTTTTCAATCACCTTGACATTTCTCTTCGTGCGCTCCAGAGCAGCGGCCAGGGCGGTTCCTGTCACTCCACCGCCGACAATGATGACCCTGCCCCCTTCTTTCTCTCCCTCTCGAAAAAACCCGAATTCGTAAGGGACGTCACTCCCTTTCACCACAAGGTAGACAAGGTCATTGGCTCGAATGGTATCTTCTCCGCGGGGGATGAAAACTTGCTCCCCGCGCACGATCGCTCCGACAAGGACTTTTCCTTCCACTCCCCTGAAGGAAGTCAACTGGCGATCCACAAAGGGAGAATCGGGTTTAACCGTGATGCCGATCAGTTTGACTCGTCCTTCTTCAAAATCCACCACATCCGAGGCTCCCGGCACCATCATCAGACTGCGAATCTGCTCGACCATGGCCGATACCGGGTTGATGATTCGGTCCACTCCAAGAAAATCCTGGCTGAAGAGTTCTTTTTCTTCCAGGTACTCCGGACTTCGCACCCGGGCGACCTTGAGGATGTAAGGGTTGAGGTTTTTTGCGAGCAAACACGCAAACAGGTTGACTTCATCACTGTCCGTGGCGGCGACCAGCATGTCGGCTTCTTTGATGCCTGAGGCCCTCAGTCTTTCCGGGCTCGTTCCTGACCCAAGAATGGCTTGAACATCCAGGTTTTCGGTGATCCTTCTGATCTTTTCCGGATCTTTGTCGATGAGGAAAACTTCCTGGTTCTCTTCGGAGAGTTTTTGCGCAATATGGTAGCCGACCTCGCCGGCTCCGACAATGATGATCTTCAAGTAAAGATCCCCCCAGAATGAATTCTCTCAGGATTCAGTCTAAGACTATTACCGGAGCAAGAAAAAAAAGTCAATGAACGGGACCCCTAAGCTTCAAGGGGATCCTCATGGTCGGAAGGTTGTGCGCAGTCAAGGCCGGAGGGTTTCCTCAAGCCCTACCTGTTCGGCGGGATCTTGGCTCCACAAAACTTGCAGAGGACCGTTTCCTTCCGCTGACTTGAAGGCACGATCTGCTCTCTCTTGCATTCAGGGCATTTCCTTTTCAGGTGCATGATCATGCTCAGCACGGTGTGAAAGATAACACTCATCGGCTCCTCCTCTCTGCCCATCCAGAAACAGTTGGGCGAAACGGGCAAGCTTGCTCGGCTGTGAAAGAGCAACCAACAGATCACCGGCGTAAATGATCGTATTCCCGTCAGGGTTTGACAGCACCTGATCACCGCGCCGGATGGCGAGCAGCGTGACTCCGTGTTTCTTCCTGAGTTCAATTTGGGCCAGGGATTTCTCAGCGATGGGAGACCCATCCCCTACCCGGAAGGTCGTGATATCGACATCCGGTATCTGGCACTTTAAATCTGAAAAATCAGTGGACTGGCCGGATAAGCTTCGAAACATGTCATAACCGCCGGAGCGAGCCTCGGCGATGAGCCTCTCAATCTCATTCCTGGGGATCAAGTATCTTGCCAGAACCCGGCTGAAGATCTCTATGGACGTTTCGAACTCCTCGGGGATCACCTGATTTGCCCCGAGAGCGTAGAGGGATTCCATCTCCGTGACAAAGCGCGTGCGGACAATGAGGAACACATTGGGATTTTCTTTCCTCACCGTTGCAGCAATCTTGCGGGTTGCCAGGGGATCAGAAATCACCACGACGACGACCCTGGCCTTTTGAATCCCCACCTCCTCAAGAACCGCCTCCTGCGAAGCATCTCCATAGGTGATCAGTTCTCCTTTTGCAGACTCCACCCTCACGGTCTGAGGATTCATCTCGATCACCACATAGGGGATGCCCGCGACTTTCGCAACACGCGCCACATTTTTTCCGTTGAGTCCAAAGCCGATAATAATCAAATGGTCCCGGAGGATCCGGTGTCGCCTTCTCTTGCCCCCAAGGAGGGCTTTTGTGAAACCTCTTTTCACCTTGGAAGGAAAAGGCAGCGTCATCATCCAATCGGCGAACTTCGGCGCAAGGGCTATGGCAAAGGGCGTTGCCGCCATGGTCAGGACGGAAACGTCCAGAAAGAGCTGGTACAATTCCTTTTCAAGCAACCCCATGCCCGCGCCTGCCAGAAAAAGGACAAAGCTGAATTCTCCCACCTGGCACAGGGACAACCCGCAGATGATACTCGTTCGCAGGGGAAATCCAAGAAGACTGACGGTGAGAGAGGCGAGGATCAGCTTGAGGGCCATCACGGATATCGCAACCATCACGATGGTGCCGGGCCGCTCGATCAAAAACTCCACATCGAGAAGCATGCCGATGGAAACAAAAAAGAGGCTTGTGAACACGTGTTTGAAAGGGATGATGTTGCCGAGGGTCTCCGAGGTAAACTCGGTTTCAGAAATGATCAGACCCGCCAGAAAAGCGCCCAGGGCCAGAGACAGTCCAAGGCTGTGGGTCAGGAAAGCCACTGCAAAACAGATGACCAGAACGGTGAGAGAAAAGAGTTCGCGGCTTCGGGTCCGAGCGATCTGATAGAGCGCCGCAGGAACGAGCCATTTGGCCGCCACAAAGGCGAACCCGATCAGCCCTACTCCTTTAAGAATCAATCCCACAAAGGAGCCCTGTGTTTCTTCTCCCACCCCTGCCAGGTAAGGAGTCACAACCATCATCGGGATAACAATGATATCTTGAAAGATGAGAATGGCCAGGCTGATCTGACCGTGGGGGCTGTCCACCTCGGCCCGCTCTTGAAGAATTCTGAGCACAATGGCCGTGCTGCTCAGGGAGAGAAGAAACCCCATGAACACCGCCTGGTTGGGCGCAAGGCCTAAGCGCCTCAGAATGAGAAAGGACGCCACGATCGTTAACAGGACCTGGAGAGCTCCGCCCAGAAGGACATATCGTTTGATTCTCAGAAGGCCCCCAAGAGAAAACTCCAGCCCGATCGTGAAGAGCAAAAGGACCACACCGATTTCCGTGAGAAGCTCGACTTCCTTTCCGCTGCCGATCAATCCCAGTCCCTGCGGCCCTACCAGAACCCCTGTGACGAGAAAACCGACGGTCGCCGCCACGCGGAGCTGATGGCAGATCAGAAGAACGGCAATGGCCAGAGCAAATACCAAAAGGAGGTCTTTGAGGAGGGAGAATTCCATAAGCGCACCTTTCGTAGAAGTTTCAGATTAGGATTCCAGTGCAGGCCTTTGGCCGCAACCAAAGGCTGCTCCAAGACCTTAAGCCAGCTAGGAGTGGACTTTATGGCTGAAGGAGGCTGAGAAAAGCAAGAAACCCAAATCCGGCGATGATCACGCCCGAGAACCGGTTCACCCATCGTAGCCTAGGCCCGTTGAACCACGTCCGGAACAGGCCGACGCCGGTGCTCAGAAACAGCCACCAGAAAGCCGAACCCAGGAACACCCCAGATACCAGGAGCAGCCCGGCAGTGTAATCTCCCCTGGTGTTTCCAAGGCCCAGCCCGGCGAAGATGGCGGCAAAAGCCAAAATGGTTATTGGATTGGTCAGAGTGAAAAAAAGGGTTGAGGCGTAAGCGCCAGCCAACCCCTTTCCGGTTGTTTTAGAAGCCGCCTCCGCCGGTTTGGACAAAAAGGTCTTCACCCCAAGCACGAAAAGAAAAATTCCGCCCATCAGGCGAAGCCAGAATTGCTGCCCGATGAGAAGATTGGAAATGACCGTTACTCCGAAACCGGCGATGCATCCATACATGGCATCAGCCGTAGCCGCTCCCATGCCCGACACAAAACCCGAGATCCTGCCTTCCGCCAGGGTCCGTCTTATGCAAAGCACGCCGATCGGCCCGACAGGCGCGGCGATGGAAAACCCGATGATAAGTCCTTTCAGGAATAGACTGAGGTCCAGAAACACGCACCTCCAACCATTGTTGCGTTCGTAAAAAGTCCAGAAATGGGGTTACCCGTCATTCCGGCGAAAGCCGGAATCCAGTCTTTTCAAATCGTTATAAATTCTCTGGACTCCGGTGACCCTGTCCCCGTTCTTCTTCCTCCTATCGAGCCAGTTTTTTTCGTTCTTCCCAGCTTTGGATGCCCTTGGCGCTGCCGTATCCTTCCTTCTTGATGCTGCTCAGACGGGATTTGCCAAACTCCAGAACATACACAAATCCAGTGGGTCCCGGATCATAGTACCATGTCTCATCCCCGGTGGAGACCCCTTCATACTTGGAGCCGGCCGGAACCCTGACGACCTTGGTGCCGTAGAAGTCTCTTCCTCGCCGCGCATAGATTCTCTCCGTGACTCTGATCTCGCGATAGTCCGGAGCCCCGCACTCCTGAAGAACCTCGTAGGTCGTATCGCCGACACTGACGACTTCATTCCCGCACCGGAAATTCGATTCCGCATGAGCCTCCGTGCACAATAGGAATACAAGAAACGCAGCCGCAGCGACAGTTGATTTCACGCGTTACCTCTGTTTCTTGATCATCTCCTGATTTCCGTCTTCTACGCCTCCGGGCTGAGAATTCGCAACACTGATGGGATTATCTCTATCTTCACTGGGAGACGGCCGGGTTGTTCCCCATCCACATCGAGCAGCACTCGCTCGTCTGAAAGAGCTTCAACCTTTCTACCCGTAAGGGATCGCACCTGTTTCACCTGCAGGATCTTCCCATTGTAAAGCTTCGGAAGATAGTAAAATACCTCAGGAAGAGACAGGTCTCCTATGATGGTGACATGGAAAAGGCCGTCGGACGGGTCAGCGCCCGGAGCGACCCACATCCCTCCTCCGTGATACTGACCGTTCGCCACAGCCACATTCAAAACAACCACCTCTTCATCGAAATGGTCGTCCACGCGAAGGCGTATTCGTTTTCCCTCATAACGAACGAGCGAGATGAGTGTGGCCATGATGAACGAAAGAAAGCCGCCGAGCTTTTTTCCGGAGTTGTTGACCCGCTCGTCGACCTCTCCACCAAGTCCAAAGCTCGTCAAATTGTGAAAGTATCTTGTTCTTATCTCGCCATCGTGATCCGTGAATCTGAGTCGCCCCAGATCAATGAGCCGGGTGTTCCCTTTTGCGAACACGTCAAGAGCCTGTTCAGCATTTGTGGGAATGCACAGGGTCCTTCTGAAATCGCACCCTGTACCGTTGGGTATGAACCCGAGCTGAAGATCAGGATTCCTGGGGCCGTCATCATTCATGAGGCCGTTGATGACTTCGTTGAGGGTGCCGTCCCCTCCCACGCAAACCACGGATTGAGCGCTTTCGGACACGGCAAGGCGGGCCAATTGAGTGGCCTCTCCGGGGGCGGTCGTGAGGAAAGACTTGAAGGAACCGAGGCGCTTTTCCGCCAGCTCCCTGATCTGCGGCCAGTTCTTCCCGACAGCGCCTCTTGCCGCATGAGGGTTCACAATGAAAACCCTGTTTTTGACAGGATCACAGGATGGACAGGATGCCATGGATCAAACCTGCAAAAAAATTCTGGAATTGAGGGATTAAGGAATTCAGGGATTTAATCCCAGAATTCACAATTCCCCAATCCTTCTATGAGGGCCATCGCATTGTGGCCGAGGACACTGTGGTTGTACCCTCCCTCCAGAATGCCGAAGCACCCCCCTCGATCTCTCTTGGCCGCCTTAAGCACCATGCGGCCGATTTCGCGATAGTCCTCCGTAGATAGGGTTCCGCCCCAATCCCGCTCGTGATTGTCAAACCCTGCCGAGATCGCAATGAGATCCACTTTGCATCGATCCATTTCCCTCTTCACTTCATCCATGTAGGCTTCGCGGTCATTGGCGTCCACGTTGTAGACCCTGACCCAGTCCTTGTCGCCCAGAATGTTGACCGTACCGTCCCCGAAGTGAAGATCGATATCCAGGACATACGCCGTTTTTATCTTTCCCGTTCTCTTGAGGTGTTCCAGCGCAACGGCCATGTTATTGAAATAGCAGAAGCCCCAGCATGAGCCTGAGGAAGCATGATGGCCTGGAGGCCGGATGAGCCCGAAAGCCGGCTCTGTCAAACCCAGGGTCGCCGCTTGAATCGCCCCACCTGCAGCGAGGGCGGCAATCGGGTAAAGCCCCATGCTCTTCACATTTTCTACGTGCGACTGGGTGTGCACCGCGAGCAGGTCCTTTTCAGCTGCGGATTCGGCGTTCACAAATTCCACATGGGGCTGGATGACGTCGATCACCGCCTCCATACGCCCGGGCTCAGCGGCCGGGTCCGTGGTGTAGACATCGTAGAAGTCGTCGTGAAAAACGACCTTCATCTTTTTCTCACTTCCCAAGCCTTTGCGATAAGATCCTTCACCGCAGAGGTCGCCGAGAACGCAGAGAAGTTTGAAGTTTCAAGAAAGACCCGCTCTTCAGGGCTTAGACCAAGAAACCCTCTGCGTGCTTTGCGTCCTCTGCGGTGAGGGCGGGCCTTTAAGCTCCTTTGACCGCGGAGGCCTCGGCCAGCTGGAGTCCTAGGTCCATGGCTTTCTTGTTCATATCGAGGAAACCGGAGGGAATCTTGGTCTCCAGGACCTTCATGATGGAGTCCGTTTTGACGATCTGGGTCAGCCCGATTACGGCACCCAGCATGCAAATGTTGAGGACCACAGGCTTGCCGATGCGATCCATCACGGCTTTGTACATCTCAAGGCCTATCTGACGGGCATCTACCCTGCGTTCTTGTTTGACAAAGTGACTGTCGGTCAGCAGAAGTCCTCCTGGCCGAATGGTGTTGGAGAACTTGTTGTAGGCTTCCTGGGTCAGACAGACCAGTACGTTCGGCTGATTCACCTTGGGAAAGCGGATGCTCCGGTCCGAGATAATGACATCCGCCCGGGTCGCTCCCCCTCTGGCTTCAGGCCCATAACTCTGGGACTGGACGGCGTTCAGTCCTTCGTGAATGACAGCCGCCTCGGCAAGGATGATCGACGCGGTGACGACGCCCTGCCCGCCGGAACCGGAAAAAACGATTCGATATCTCTCCATCAGATTTGCCTTTCTCGCTTCGCTCTTTCGACGACCTTTTGGTATTCCGAGCAGTATTCCGCTCTTTCTTCCTCAACAAAAATCCCTCTTTCGATCAATGCGGGGTTGTCCTTCTTTTTCTCCGACCCCATGGGGACGGTTTGATCTTTGTAAAAATTAAGCATGTCCACGGCATCGCCCACTTTGTTCTTTCTGCCGTAGTACGTCGGGCACTGGGAAAGGATCTCAACCACCGAAAACCCCTTGTGGCTGATCGCCTTTTCAAGGATCTCTTTCATGGAGGTCACGTGATAGGCGGTCGTCCTTGCGACAAAAGAAGCGCCGGCGCCCCTGGCCAGTTCCACAATATCGAAGGCCTCATAGATGTTCCCGTAAGGAGCCGTAGTCGCCATCTTGCCGTAGCCGGAGAGAGGGGAGAATTGCCCGCCGGTCATCCCATAGATGTTGTTGTTCATGATGATCGCCGTGATATCAATGTTGCGCCTGGCTGCGTGGATAAAGTGATTGCCGCCGATGGCCAGGGCATCTCCGTCGCCCATGGGAACGATGAGCGTCAGCTCCGGCCGCGACAGTTTCACTCCGGTCGCAAAAGCCAGCGCCCGGCCATGGATCGTGTGGAGGGTGTGAAAGTCAAGGTAGCCTGAGATCCGTGAGGAGCACCCGATCCCTGTGACCATGACGATGTCGCTTTTCTTAAGCCCCAGGGAAGCGATCGCACGGACCAGATTGTTCATGATAATGCCGTGGCCGCATCCGGGGCACCAGATATGGGGCATAAACCTTTCGCGCAGATATTCTTTGGCAGACATGGATCAGACTCCTTTGCCCTGGATGACGCGCAGAATGTTCCGGATATCCGTAGGGCTGATAAAGGTGCCGTCAATTCGGTTGGCCAGGAACACTTTCTCCGGGTCGTCCAGAGCCTTCCTGACCTCTTGCAGGATCTGCCCCATGTTCATTTCCACGACCACCACGGATTTTGCATGATTGCACCGTTCTCTCACGGCGTCGGCGGGGAAAGGCCAGAGGGTCTGGAGCTCCAGCAACCCCATTCGCTCGCCTCTTGCCCTCCGGTTTTCCACCACGTGAAGAGCGGATCTTGCCGAAGACCCATAGGAGACCAAAACCGTCTCTGCATCATCGAGAAAGTATTCCTTGACTCTCGTGACTTCCTGAACGTGGCCTTCGATCTTGTCCACGAGATGCCGGATCAAGCCGTAAGCCACCTGGGGGTTGTCCGTGGGGAAACCCCACATGTCATGCATGAGCCCCGTGACATTGTAGCGGTGAACCCCGCCGAAATCCGACATGGGTAACCGGCCGTCTTCCCTGGGCAGGTAGGGATGATAATCCGTCCCCTCTTTTACGGAGGTCCTGAGCCTCTGAACCAGCGGGATCTCCCCTGGCTCCGGCAGGGTCAGCTTCTCCCGCATATGGCCGACCACCTCGTCGAGCAGAAGAATGACCGGCGTCCGGTACGTCTCCGAGAGATTGAACGCTTCCACCGTGATCGCGAAGAGATCCTGGAGATTGGAGGCGGTCAGCGTAATGATGGAGTGGTCCCCGTGCGTTCCCCACCTCGCCTGCATCACGTCACTCTGGCTGACCTTGGTGGGCATGCCTGTCGAGGGGCCCCCTCGCATGACGTTCACGACCACGCAGGGAACCTCCGCCATGATCGCATAACCGATCGCCTCCTGCTTCAGGGAAAAGCCCGGGCCGCTTGTGGCGGTCATGGATTTGAGTCCCGTAAGAGACGCCCCGATGATCGCGCACATGGAGGCAATTTCATCCTCCATTTGAATGAATTTCCCTCCCTTCTGGGGCAGGCGTGCGGAGAGCAGCTCCGCAATCTCTGTGGAAGGAGTGATCGGATAACCCGCGAAAAAATCAAGCCCTGCGTAAAGCGCCGCTTCCACGCAGGCCTCATTCCCCTGAATGAAAAGTATTCTATCCCCCATGGTTTTCTGTTCCTCTTGGATGGTAACTGCTCAGGTGTTTAGGCTGAAGGCTGAAGGCTATAAAACATCTCGCAAAGCACACCCAAGCCATTCAAGACCTTCTCGGTTTCTACGACCTTTGGTTCAATCAGAGATGAATCCTCGTTGGGCAAGAAGCCCAAACGCTTCGACAAAGTTGGTTGATAATGCAGTTCCCTCAATGACCCGAAGGCTATATTGAAAAATCTGAGGTAACTACTCAGGTAGATAGACTGAAGGAAAAGACCTGCGCGATCACACAAAGCCAAGATCGTTTGGATACGTTGGCAGGTGATTGTGTCATGGGTGATCATTATTGCCCTTCAGTCTTCAGCCTTCAGCCTAAACACCTGAGCAGTTACTTCAGATGTTGAACTCCGCCACCCTAATGCAGACCTCTGGCCGCAACCAAAGACTGTTTTCTAGTACTCTAACCTGTTTTCACCTCAATGGCCATATCCGGGCACCGAAGCTCACAAAGCGTGCAGGCATTGCACTTCTCCAGATGCTTCACCACCGCTTTCTCGTGATCGTCGAGCTCGAGGACCTCTTTTGGGCAAAAGGCGACACAGATCCCGCAGCCCTTGCAGAAATCCCGGTTTATTTCAACCAGCGGTCTTTTTTCCTTCTTTGATTTCTTTTCCACGAACTCTTTGCTCCCTGCTCTTCGCTCTCAAATCCCCCCTTCCCCCCTTTAGTAAAGGGGGGTCGGGGGGGATTTCTGCTCTTTGCCCTATTCATTATTCTCGCATTTTCTTCCCTGGTCTACATTTTAGGCGCTTTAAACACTTTAGGCATTGCTTCTTCCTGGCTATTCTACCACGCTCGTTCTACGTTGTTAAGCCAGGATTCGCAGCCCGTTCCTTTTTTTCACTTCTCTGTTCCCGCATTCTCCCCTGAGAGGATTTTTGCCAGCCTGGAGATGTCTTCACTCTCTCCCAGCGCGATCAGAGTGTCTCCTGACTCGATCTGGGTCTGAGACGAAGGATTGAATTTCATCTCCCCATCCTTTTTCTGGATGGCGATGATGATCACATCCATCTGCTGCCTGATCCCTGAATCGGCAAGCTTCACACCGCTCAAATGAGAATTCTCGCTCACAACTACCTCACCCATCTCCAGTCCAATCCTGCGGTTATGAACCGTGAACTCGAGAAAATCCGAGACAGCCGGCTTGACAATGGCGTGAGCCATTTTCTGTCCGCCGATGTGATAGGGCATGACAACGCGATTTGCCCCTGCCCTCATCAGCTTCTTTTCTGTATGCTCCTCCTCTGCTCGCGACAGGATGAAAAGTCCCGGGTTCAATCCTCTGGCACTCATGGTGATGAAGACGTTGTCGGCGTCGGAACGAACGACAGAGACCAGCCCTTTCGCTCTTTCGATGCCCGCATCCACGAGCATCTCTTCTGTAGTCGCATCCCCGTGGATGAACGGAATCTCTTCGTGTTCCATGGTCGCATCGATGCCGGGACTGTTGTCGATGATGACCATCGGAATACTGTTCGCTTTAAGCTCCCGGCAAATAATCTTGCCGATCCGGCCAAACCCGCAGATGATGTAGTGGTTCTTCATGGATCGAATCTTCGAAAGCAATTTTCGCCTCCCTATCATAGATCCAAGCTGAAGCTCGACCATGGCCTGGGCCACGGCGCCCAGAATGTAGATGATTAGGCCCATGCCCGAGAAGACAACAAAAATCGTGAACACCATCCCTACCGGAGACATGGGCCCCATTTCCCTGTACCCGACCGTGGTAATCGTGATCACGGTCATGTACAGGGAGTTGAGGAAACTCCATTTCTCGATGAGCATGTATCCCGCGGTGCCGAACGAGAGGACCACAAACAGGAGGGCAAAGCCCTTTCCGATTTTGCGGATGGGAAAGGATGGTGTTGTGGCGTCGCTCTGTGTCATCAATGGTCTCTGAGCATTGCAAGGGGTGGAGCTCCCCGCGCTTCCGCGAAGGTCAATCCTCCCCGTGCTGTCACACGGGGCATCCTGGCGGAGGCGAGTGAAGGTCTGAGGGCTATTGCCCTGGAGCGGAACTCACCGCTTCCACAGTGAACTCGCTGAGATTCTCAGGCAGCGCTTCGAAAACAATCATAAAAGGGACGGAAGCCTGCGGCTTGGCGTTAACATTGGCATTCCCCTTGCCTGTTTGAATGGCCAAACCCTGGTTGATCTGCTCCAGAGACATATCCTTGAGCTCGTTTTCAGAGAAGGTGTTCCCGGCAAATGCAAGCTTCTGCTTTACCACAGCCCCTTTCTCGTCGAGCAGGGAACCCTTGACGCGAATAAAACTTCGGCTTCCCGGATAGTCGTTGACGATCATTCCCTGAATGCAGAAAAGGTTTCCGGCTTTGCTGGACTGATAGAACTTTCCTGTGACGGCTTTGAAGGAAAGCCTCCGGACGCCAGGGTCCTTCAACTCCGTTTTGCCGGCCACTCCCAGGTAGGAAGTCAAAGAATCAGGTACCTGTTCGGGAGCAAAATAAAGAAGGGCTGCAGCTCCTCCTGTCAGCAGCAAAACAACGATCAGAACAATCAGCAGGAACCTGGGCAGGCCGCCTTTCTTTCTCTTCCTTGGAAGTGCCTTTTCAGGTTTTCCTGGCGCTTCGGGTTTTCTCTCTGTCTGCCGTTGCAGATCTGTCGCCGGAGCCGCTGCGACCTCAGGCTCGCGTTTGGTATCTTCCTCAAAATCAAACCTTAAGTCTTCTTCTTCCTCTTCGGGAATCTGGTCAGGGGACACGGCCTCTATTCTCTTCGTCTCAGAATCTTCCTCCAACGCCTTGGCAAGCTCTGCTTCAAAACTATCTTCCAAAAGAGGTTCAGGTCTTTGTTCCTCCAAGGCTGGAGACATATCCAGAGTGACCGTCCTACCGAGGCTCTGATCCACAACCTTTCGCTCTTCCTCGGCCACCGGGGTCACACCCGGCGGGTAGGTCCTGAACACACTCTTGCAGACGGAGCATCTGACCTTGGAGCCCTCTTCTCTTAGAAGGCCTTCATCGAGTTTGAATTTCGATCTGCACTGCTTGCACTCAATGATCATCGCCATCCTCCTGTTTCAGATCAGATGCCTATGCTTAAGCCTACCATCCAGCTCAAGTCTTGCCGATACATCCAGGATACCTGACTCTTGGGACTTGTCACCCGCAACCGCCCGGATTCCTCCGGTCCTCCAATACTCCAACACTCCAGTCGTAACTGCTCAGGTGTTTAGGCTGAAGGCTGAAGGGCAATAATGATCATCCATGACACAATCACCTGTCAACGTTTCCAAACGATTTCGGCTTTGTTTGATCGCGCATGTCTTTTCCTTCAGTCTATCTACCTTCAGTCTATTTACCTGAGTAGTTACCTCCAGCCTTGATCATTCTATCACACAGATGTCCGGCAAGTACCTGTAATGCTCCGCACAGTCAAGGCCGTACCCGACAAGGAATCCGCCCTGCACCTTGAAACCGCAGTAGTCAATTGTCACTTCTTGTTCCCTCCGCTCCGCTTTGTCGATTAGGGCGCAGATTTTCACACTCGCGGGTTCGCGGCTCTTCAGCTTCTTGACGAGATAGTTCAAGGTCAGTCCCGTGTCCACGATATCCTCCACAATAATCAGATCCTGGCCCTTCACCGGGATTTCCACATCCTTTACCAGCTTGATCGTCCCGCTGGAAGCTCTGCTTGACCCATAGCTCGAAGCCCTTATGAAATCGATCTTTGAAGGGATACTCAAGGCCATCACAAGCTCGGCAAAAAAGAAGACCACCCCGTTCAGGATGCCGATCAAAATTGGTTCCTTGCCCGCATAGTCTGAGGAAATCTGTCGGGCAAGGTCTTTAACCTTGCTCTGGATCTCGCGCCTCGGTATCAGGACTCTTTTTTCCATCGCGTCGTCATGAATTCAGTCTGAGTCAAACTACAGAATCCCGTGAGGGTCTAACCAGTTGAGAGTTTATACCATATTCAATACCCTTCTTAATGTCAATAGATTAGCCAATTCAAGGATCCTCATTCCCGATCTTCCCAATGGCGGCCTTTAGCCGCAACCAAACTGGATCAGTGGGCCATTGGTATCTTTTCTTTCGTTCCAAGGGCTCACGGCCTGCTCATTTCAAGGAGTTCCAGTGTAAGCTCTTAGATGTGCCTTTCCGTTTCTGTGACGGTGGAAGCGAGAAAAGGCAGTCTCTCCTTCTTTCTGTAAGCGAGCGCGGTGCACGAAGCGATGAGGACGTTGTGCTCATCCGTCACCTTGATCTCATACGTGGCAGTTTTTGAGGAGCGATGAATCTCTACGGATTCAGCGCGCAGAGTGCTTTTCGGGTCCGGAGATCGGTGATACGTGATCGTCTCACTGAGCGCCACCGCTACTGTTCCATGAGTGTTGCACGACACCTGGAACGCTTCGTCGATAAGAGAGAAGATGGCTCCGCCGTGGGTCATGCCGAAGATGTTCGTTAAGTCCTCTTGCGGCTCCATCTCCACAATGGCATAGCCCGGCTCAAGCTTGATCAGTCGCAAGCCCAGTTTTCGGGCAAACCGCTCCTTTTCCACTTGTTTCACGATCAATGAAATCACCCTGTCATCCATCTTAAGAAATGCCTCTGAGATTCATTAGAAGTAAAAAGAATGAAGCTATTGGTAGCAGAGAAACACAAAAGAATCAACCGCCTCTGGACGCTGGTAACGCTTGACTCTCGTGGATAAGTGAGGGAAAATATAAGATCGTAATGCATCGTTTCTAATTAGGAAATCAATGCCCAAGCTGCTGATCAAGACAGGAGCGCAAAAAGGAAAGACCTACCCGATCAGGGATCGTGTCGTTTTCATCGGTCGCGATCCCTCTAACACGATCCCGCTGCCAGACAAGCAAGTCTCCAGAAAACACGCTTCAATCAGCCCCCACGACTCTGAATTCATCATTGAAGACCTTGGATCGGTAAACGGTACCATGGTGAATAACCACCCCGTGCACCGGCAGGTCCTGAGGCCTGGGGATAAAATCACATTGGGAAGTACGATCCTGGAATTTATGCCTCTCTTGGAATCAGATGAGATCCCCGAGGACTTGAAAGACAACGCATCTAGGCTCCAGCTGGCCTCCGACCATGACCCGGGGGACAGGCCAACCATCGAACTCGCCATCCCCCCGCAGGGAATAGAATCGCTGGTCGCTCTTCCGAATCAGGCAGAGCTTTCAACTCTGCACAAAGCCTACCTCCGGCTGGCCGTTATGTACCGGTTGATCAATGATCTGGTTACGGTTACAGATCTCCGACAGCTCATGGATCGGACGGCTGAAACAGTGCTGGCAATCATTCAGGCCGACCGGGCTCTGATTATGCTGGTGGATGATAAAAGCGGAGAGCTTCTGCCGCAAGCCGCTCGCAGAGCAGACGGCATAAAAGATGGCGATGAAATCACTTTTTCAAGAACGATTTCCAGGCGGGTCTTCGAGACAGGGCAGTCCATTTTGACTTCGGATGCCATGAAGGATGATCGCTTTAAGAGTTCGGATAGCATTATTCTTCACCGCATTCGATCCACTCTTTGTGTTCCCATCAAGACCAAAGACCGCATTCTGGGGATCATCCATGTGGATACTCTGGGAAAGGTGATGGGTTTCTCTCAGGGAGACCTGGAGCTGCTCGCTGCCATGGGCCACCAGATCGGGATTGCCGTTGAGAACGCAACGCTCGTGACGGATTTGAAAAAGGCGAACATTGAGCTCAAGGAGCAGCAGGCCCAGTTGATAGAGGCTGAGAAGCTGGCCCTCCTGGGAAAAATCGCCGGAGGGGTGGCGCATGAGATCAACAACCCGATCATGTCCGTTCTCGGGTTCACAGGCATGGCCTGCAAAAGGCTAAAGGAAGGCATCCCCGCGCCGGAGAAAATGAACGAGTGTATTCACTATTTGAACGTCGTGCAAGAGGAAGCTCAGCGCTGCATTCAGATTGTGGAAAACATCTCCCAGTTCTACCGGCGCAAGCGGAGCGATATGGCTCCGACCCATATCCATGAAGTGATTGAAGCTGCTCTTAATGTGGCGAAGTTCCATATGAACCAGGGCCATATTGAAATCGTCACAAATTTGAGTCCCCATCCCCCGCATATTCTGGCTAACCAAGGGCTTCTCCAACAGGTTCTCGTGAATATCATTTTGAATGCAAGAGATGCGATGGAGCAGGGGGGAACATTAACGGTTTCAACAGACCATGAGAATCATCCCTGGGTAACGATCCAAATCTCAGACACCGGCTGCGGGATCAAACCTGAGGACATTCAAAACATCTTCTTGCCCTTGTTCACGACGAAGGGAGAGGGGAAAGGCACCGGCCTTGGGCTTTCGATAAGTCAGGACATTATCAAGAGCCACAAAGGCGCCATAGAGGTCGAGAGCATTCTCGGGAAAGGAACGACCTTTACGATTCGACTCCCGACGGCGAACGAATCATCATCTCCATCCGCCGGGTAAGTATTGCTCTTGACAATTGCGGTTACAAATGTTGGTTCACCACAGAGACACAGAGGGCACAGAGAAGAATTTTTGTTTGTCGGGAGATACCGACAAACAAAAATGTTCTGCGCTAAAAGAATCTCACAGGGGTTATTTTCGTCTTTCGGTATCTCCCGATAGCCGAAAAAACACAGTCCCCTCCGTGTCCTCTGTGCCTCTGTGGTGAATACGGGAGGGGACTTACAAAACCCTGTACTAAGATTGGCCGGAGAGGGGTATCTATTGGTGGACTTTCTCGACACGATCTTTAGGAAAAGTGACGCCATGGTATTCCGGAAAATCGGTGAGGAGTGCATCCTTGTTCCTATCCGTCAAGGAGTGGGCGACCTGGAAAGCATTTACACCCTGAATGAAACAGCTGCCCGCATCTGGGAACTGCTGGATGGAACCGCAAAGGGGATAGAGATCAGAGACAAGATGATCGAGGAATTCGACGTCACCCCGGAAGAAGCTGAAAAAGACCTTGTCCATCATCTAAAGGAATTGGCAAGCATCAAAGCGATTATCGAGGATTGAGGTGAAAGGTTCATTCTCTTGATCGATGCAGAACCTCAAAAGGGAAACACATTAGAAATAGCCGGGATCAGGATTTCTTGGTTCTTCGACCTGAAGCCAAATCGTTCTACCAACCAGACGTCTCCTCTAGACGCGCTCTCTGATGTAACGCTGCTCATTCACAAACAACCCCCTCCCCCATTCGCCAAAAAAGAAAAGACCTTTGATTCGGGACAGACCTGGGCTCTTTTTCGAAGCGATGGCAAACTCATCCTGCAAAATGCGAGCCTTCATTCCGAACTCAGTCCCAGTCGATTGCTCTTTCTCGCCCCTGATCTCAAATCGGGTGACCTTTATGTGGCTGGTGACACCCCTCAGGAAGCCGACCCTCTAGGCTACCCTCTAAACCAGGTTTTATGGATCATCTTACTTTCTCAGAGAAGAGGTTTGCTTTTCCATGCCTGTGGTATTGACGCCAACGGGAACGGCTATTTGTTCGCGGGCAACTCAGGCGATGGCAAGTCAACAACTGCAAAGCTATGGTGTAAGAACGGCATGAAGGTTCTTAATGATGACAGGATCATTGTAACAGAAAGGGATGGGGACTTCTGGATGCACGGGACGCCATGGCACGGTGACTTCAAAGAGCACTCGTCCCACGGGCTGTCTGTTCGCAAGCTGTTCTTCCTGCGTCACGGCCGAAAGAACTCAATCCAGGTCAAGAACGGCGCTGAATCCGTCTCCATGCTCCTGGCTCGTTCTTTTCCCCCCCTTTGGGACAAGGACGGAATGTCATTCACGATCGAATTTTGCCAGCGTCTTATCAGCAAAATCCCCTGCCATGAACTCACCTTTGTGCCGGATGGACGCATCCTTGACTTTGTGTGGAGCGTCTAGAGAAGCCCTTCTCACCGCAGAGAGCGCTAGGCAGGCAGAGACAGATTGAGGAATTGAATTCCTAAATTCACAATTCCATAATTCCTAAATTCTTTTTTCATCTCTGCACGACCTGATTCTCAATGCCTTTAGATTTCAGTTCTTCATGTTGTTTTGTAGCTCTCTCCTTTTGCAAGAAGGCTCCAACAAGAAGTCTGTACTTGCCTTGCGGCTCTGCCACAGAGTACGAAGAATAGCCCAATTCCTTCAATTTCTGATCCTGTCTTTGAAGCTCTTCTAATGATTCATAGACCCCAACCATGTTAGCATATGGGGTATTCCTTATGGTGGCGCCGGCCAACTCATTCTGTTGCTTGAAAACCTCTGCCTTTTCTTTGCTTTCAAAACATCCAATATAGATCCAGTATTGCTCTCCTTGACTGAAAACCACTCTTACGTAATAGGGGGCGAAGCTTCGTTTACTCCACTGCGAAACAGTCTCCTTGGCAAGACCAATATCAGGTACTGAACTCAGGAAGAGCGAATAAGGATAGGAGGTTTTTCCAACGCTCCGGGTGTATGGCCGCGCAGCAGGGTCAGCGATTGCGTTCTGGATCATCTCGCCTTTTTTCATTCCAGCAGATTCGCTATCCATGCGTACAACGGGCAATTCCTCCTTAGTCTCGGTCAGAGGCGTCGTTGGCGCTGACAGAGAAGCCTCTTCCTTGGGTGGCACGACGGCGACGACATTTTTCTCCTCAAAGACTGGTTTCGGGCTCGTTTCGGGCTGGCGGGATGGAGCCTGAGGCGAATCGCCGGCTGAGCTTTTTGTCTCAGAGGTGTCGTCGGCAGGAGATGCCTGACTGAGGACTAGACGGTTTTTCTCGATAAAGATTTTTTGCAGGTTGTTCCTTGATCTGGGTTTTCACTTCCTCTTTTCGGTTAGCACTCTCCGTGTTACCCGATTTGAAAGGACCCAGCAGGGCGTTCTGCCACAGGAGACCTCCGGCCAGAAGGACGACCGCCAGAACCAGGAGAGAAAGCCCCAAACTTTTCTTCCAGTTGCGCCATGCCTTCGTCACCCATCCCGCCACTTTCGCGGAAGTACTCTCTTCTATACTGCGCAGATTGATCTCCCTCGTGTCGAACATGGAAAGGTTTTTCTTTTTCTTTCGTTGTTTTCCATCCTCCCCATAGGAGTAGTAATATTTGTAATGCTTGTAGTCCTCGAAATCAGGGCTCACCTCCGGCCTCATCCCGTTCAGGATGACGCCGATGACATTGGCTTTAACCTGTGTGAGCTGGGTGATGGATCTCTTCAACAACCCCTTTGGCACCGTGCCTATTCGATAAACCAGGAGCACGCCGTCCACTTTTGTTCCGAGAATGGCCGGATCCACAGCGGAGAGGAGGGGCGCTGTGTCGAAGAGGATCATGTCGTATTCGTCTTTTGCCTCTTCAATGAATTGGTCGATCTTCGATGATTCGATCAGTTCGGCCGGGTTCGGAGGCACAGATCCTCCGGTAATCAAAAAAAAGTTATCAAAACCCGGGGTGATCATGATTTCATCCAGGCTGATCTCTCCCAGGAGCACATCCGTGACTCCTCTGACTGTTTCCCGCCATTCGCAGTTGCCCAGAAGGATATCCGAAAGGCCCGGAGAGGATGCCACTCCGAAGACCCTTGCGAGCATGGGTTTCCTGAGGTCAGAACCCACCAGAAGGATCCTCATTCCCGACTGGGCCATGGTGATGGCCATGTTAAGCGCAATCAGAGTCTTCCCCTCTTGAGGAGAAGTGCTCGTGATCGCAAGGGACCTCATCTTCTTCTCCGTGTCTTTGAAATGGATGTTCGTCCTCAGGGACCGGAAACTTTCTGCCATCATCGACTTAGGAACAAAATGGGAAATGAGATTGACCGCCTGGTTCATGGAATGGGCTTGGACTCGTCCCGAATATCGCTCCTTGATGTTTTCCTGTATGACCCTGAGGTCCACATGGGGAATCACTCCGAGCACGGGGATTCCGAGAGTCTGCTCCACGTCTTCGATGGCTCCAAGGGATGTATCGAAGGTCTCGACAATGAAGGCGACGATCAGACCGAGAACAATCCCGATGAAGACCCCCATGGCTCCTGTCGCAGCGGTTCGCGGCGGGTTGATGGGAGTTCCCGGCAGGAGCGCGGGTTTCACGATGTTCACTTCTTCCGGTTTTTCTGATCTCCGGATGAGGGCCTCCTGGTTTTTTCGTTCCAGGAGAGTCGTCATTTCCGTGTAAAGCTCGACCTCTCTCTTCAGCCGGCCATACTCCAGCTTCTTGTCGAGAAGGGCCTTGGTTTTCTGGTCGACCTTTTCAAGCTCCTTCAAGGAATCCGCCTGTTTTCTCTCCTGGCCCTTGACCTGCAGCTCCAGCATGTACTCCATTTTTCGCGCTGTCTCGGAAATCTCGTTGCTGATCGTTACCACTTCGGGATGTTTGGGAGTGAAGTCCTTGAGGAGCGTTTCCCTTTTGAGCAGGAGTCCCACGAGCGCATCATTCGCGCTCTGATAGCGGCTGTTCGCCTTGATGGAATCGAAATTGTGACCGGCGCCGACCGGGTTCTTGATGAACTCTTTCAGTCTCTTGAGAAGCCCATCCAGCTCTCCCTTCTCCTCTTCGAGTTTTGCAAGCTCACCCTGTATCTCCTTGATCTGCTTCAAAAGGGTTTCGCTCTGGAGATCGATGGAGATGAGTTCATTGTCCTTGCTGAACCGATTGAAACGGTCTTCCGCATCTCTGAGCCTCGCTCGCACATCCTTCATTTGATCATCGATGTAGCGGAGAGCCTCCTTGGTTCGCTTTGTCTGCTGCTCCCCGTGGAGTTCTCTGTAAACGAGGGCCATCGTGTTGGCGAGCCTCTGGGCAAAGACCGCACTGTCATCCGTCACCTTGATGTTGAGGACACTACTGAATTTGAGACGGGTCACTTCCACTTTGGACTGGAGGCTTTCAATGGTGGCAATCACATGGCTGTTCATCTGGTTCTCACCCCTCGACGAGGAGGTCCGCGGGGTGAGGCCCATGTACTCCGCCACTTTTTCGAAAACCGTGTAGCTCTTGATCACCGCAATCTGGGTCTCGATGTCGTCGGAATCATCCCACGCGATGGTCTTGGAGTAGATCCCTTCAACGAGACGCTCTCTCTTGATCTCTATCATGCACTCTGTTGAATAAAGCGGGGCTGGGGCGCTGAGGATGGCAAAAGAAGTGCTGAAAATACCCAGAATGATGGCAATGAAAAGGACAATGAATTTCCTTTTCCTTATGATCCGCCAGTATTCTCTTAAATCGACGTCATATTGAGCCAAGAGAACTCCCGATATCTGCTGACGTCATTTGAAAACGCCGTAAGTGCAATAGCAGGACTGCTGCAGTACCTCTCCTTTCCCTTCTGGAGAGGGTAACCAGACTTCATGAGTTACTTGCCCTCAATGAGCTTCGCAACTCCGAGCAATCTAATAGTGAAATATATCTAAAATAATTTGGTAACGTTCAAAAGTGTTTACAGGGGCTTACACAAAAGGGATCTCTTGCAACGAGCCACATGTCGGACAGGGATGGGCCTTTTCTGAAGTGACTGGCGGGAGGGCGCCGTCTTTTCACGACTTATCTGTGCGGGAAGCCCCGGCCCCGAGCGCATGCGAGGGGAACGGTGGAGGGGGCAAGTTTCCCTCGCAGATAAGTCGTAGAAAAGACCAGCCCGGGAGACTTGGAACGGAAGAAATTGCCCCAGCCCTGTCCAGGTGTGGCGGTCTCATGTAAACACTTTTAAACGTTACTAATAATTTAAGCAAAATTTAAACACATAATTCTATATTTGTCAATATAATGTATAGAAATTATTACAAAAGATATCTACTTATAACAAAGAACCGCCCAAAGGGCACTTAAGACCTTGGAGTAATGGAGTATTGGAGTTCTGGTTAAACCCAGCATTCCATCCTTTTGACTTTGCCTTCGGTTGTTTTTCCTACTGTCTACCGTCTTCTGTCTTCTTCTCTTGTTCAACTTTAGACACTTTAGCCTCCGGCCTGTAGGGCCTACGGCCCGGAGGGGCATTTTAGGCATTTGCTCTACTTTGTTTGGTCTTCAGTTGTTTTCCGGTTTTACTGATCACTGATCACTGGTAACTGACCACTGACTTTTTAGGCACTTCTTCTGAACATGCCAAGGAGCTGCAGGGTCCTCTTGCCATAAAGCTGCCAGGGCTTGAGGGTGGAAGGTGATGGGAACACCTGTCTCAGAACCTCTGTTCTGGGATAAAGATTTTCAAAAAGAAAAAGACCACGCGTCACCGGTCCAAGTTCTGAAGAGAAGAGGAGCACTGGCCCCCAAAGGGGAAGCGACCCTTTCTTCACTCTTTCCCGCAGAATCTTTTTCTCCAGGGCACTGAGCTTTTCGTTCTGAAGGAGTTTGAGAGCTTCCGGAGGAATCCTGAAATCAAAGACCAATTCAAGCAGAAAAAAGATGTACATAAGAGTTTTTCTCTGACCTAGGTCTTCAGCTCGGCGCACAAGCCTTTCCCAGTTGCCGGCATTCCAGCGCTCCAGTATCCTTTTGATGTCAACCAGCCAGATGAGCCTGTTCAGATGATGCTTGAAAGCATGAAGGCTCAGATACAAAACCTGGTCATAAGGGCTCAGGCATAGCGCCTTCTCACCTTCGATCTCGATGGCCCTGACCTCCCCGATAACGTGCTCCTCACTTTTGCCGAGGATCAGCTTCCTGGCTCGGATCCGATCCGCCCACAGGATATGAGTATGAATGTCGAAGATGGTTGACCCTTGTTTCAAGGTGCTGGGATAAACAGAATCTCTCTCATAACCCAGGGCTCCAAGGATACGGACAATTTCCTCATAGTCCTTCTTCGAAACCCAGAGATCGATGTCCGTCATAGGCCTCAGGCCAATATCCTTATAGGGATCGTTCAACAGGTCCATGCCCTGAAGAATCACCACGGCAACTCCTCTTTGATTCACTTGAGACAGAACTTGCTTGAGCGCGTGCATAAGCCGCATATTCATTCGAATGGTCTGATAGTAAATGGCTTGCAAGGTTTCCCTGTGCACCTGGTCCAGGGATTCGAAAACTCCGGAGGCGAGAAGACTCTTGTAGAGGATCCCTGCCACTCCTTCGCTCATGGCTCGTTCGATCAGACGGGTGTCGAAAGGAATCAGGCCCTTTCCTGGTTTTGAAGGGTCCAGCGCTGCAGCAAGGGCGAGGGTTTTGTCTTCTCTTTTCCTCATGGTTTCTATTAATCATCCGTGCCGGGAGTTTGTCAATCTGCATCACCGATATCTGCACAAAGCAAAAGAACTTGATATCCCGCCCTATCCATTATATTTTTCCTCCATCTCCCAAGCCGGACGGCCAGTGAATCCGACAGAGCGAGAATATGGCATAATGAAAAGAGGGCTCCAGACACCCGCCGTGCTCTTGCTCGGCCTCCTTGTCGCCCAGTGCGTTGCCACGCTCCAGGTTTACTTCTCCAACGCCGACCTTCATCGCACGCTCCTCGCGCTGAAAGAGGCCGGTTATCTCATCGTCCCGAACCAGCAGATCCTCCCCCGCCTTCTAACCCTTAAACCTGCTTTTTGGGGAGGGCTTTTTTTCACTCTCAGCATCGGAGTTCTTCTGACCTTTCTCTCATGGTCAGCGGCATGGGCATGGAATCGTCTTTTCCGCGGAAATCGATTGTTTTTTTTATTCTGTCTTCTGGCGTGGCTGACATCCCTCATCCTGATTAACGGTCAAGGGTTTTGTCTCCTCATTACGCTGTATTTCATTTTTATCCCGGCGACCGTCTTCTCAGCTGCAGCAAAGCTCCCCGCTCAAGGCAAAGACGCTCCTGCCCCCGGGAGATTATTTCTCCTTGCCCCGCTTCTGCTCCTGGCCCTTTTGTGGGCAACTCAGGCGAACAGCAACTTCTTTCTTAATCTGAGGGACAAGCTTCTCCTGTCGAACTCCGTTGGAATAAAGGTCAATGACTTCTACTACGACTATGCCTATTATCCTGCTGAGGCATTTAAATCGCTGGACCAGAAACTGCTCAAATCCTGCTCTATCGGAAGCATTCAGAGAAAACCTGTTGAACAGGCCCTCGAAAGAACCTTGATTGCTTACGACTACCTCCCTGTGGACGAAGCTAGACATCCTGCGGACCTGGTCGTGCGTGAAGACAACGGTCTTCTTTTCTTTCAGCACAGAGGGAAAACCATCTTGCAGACCAACCTTCAGGAATTCCTGGCAAGCCCGGGCAAATTGCTCGGAGAATTTTCTAAAGGGACGGACACGTGTTCTCCTTTCCGCAGTTTCACCTTGCTTTCTCTCCTGGTGAGTTTGCCCCTTATGCTCTATGCGGTGAGCTTCACCGTTTTCTACCTTGTCATTTCCTTTGTGTTATTGACCGTCTCATATCTGTCTAGACATCCCTCTGCCCCCTCACCCTGCCCTCTCCCCCAATCTGGGGGAGAGGTTTACCCGCCTTCGGCGGCGCCGGAGGCGACCAGGGGTGGGGGTGAGAGGGGTCCGAGAATTTCGGCCTGGATTGCATCCGTTCTTTGCCTCTTTCTCGGAACAGCGCTCTTTTTCTATGTCCAGGGCGGCGTGAAAGAGGAATCGATTGATCCGGCGCGAGCTCTGGCCTCAGACCAATGGGAGACTAGAGTGGCGGCACTCAAGCTCATAGAGCAAAGGAAACTCGAGGTAGGGGATTTTGAAGCCTATCCAAGGTTGATGAAGAGCCATCACGTCGCTGAACGCTACTGGTTTGTGCGTGCGCTGGGAACAAGCAGACGAACAAGCACCTACAGAGATCTCCTCAGCTTTATTGATGATCCTAATCCCGGCGTTGTTTCCATGGCCCTTTACAGCCTGGGTCAGCGAAAAGACTCCCGGGCTGTCCCGGAGATCTTGAAACGCATTGGAACATCCGGCGACTGGTACAATCAGTGGTACGCTTACAGGGCTCTGAGGAATCTGGGGTGGAAGCAAAGCAGATCCAGGTAAAGACACTGGCCCTCTCTATTGCCGCTGTTGCCTTGGTGGAGGCAGGGCTTGTTTTTTCAAAAGCAACCTTCAACCCCCTGTTCAGGTTAGGCGTAGCCAGACTTATCGAGTTTGGCTTGATGGTCTGGATCGTTCATACTGTCGAAGGGAGTTTTGCTTCGATAGGCCTTGATCGGGCGCGATGGATTGCGGGCCTGAAAAGGGGTCTCATCTGGTCAGCGGGCTTCGGAGCACTTTCAGGAATTGTTTTCGCTGTTCTATTCATGGCCGGCATCAATTCGCTGTCCATGATTAGAACCAGCCTTCCAAAAAACTCAGCAAGTCTTCTCCTCTTTTTCCTCGTGGGCGGGATCGTCGCGCCTGTCGCAGAGGAAGTTTTCTTTCGGGGAATTCTTTATGGCTTTCTGAGACGATGGGGGATTGTTGTTGCCCTTGTCCTCAGCACCTCCGCTTTTGCACTCACCCATGGTCTCGGACATGGGTTCCCCCTGATCCAAGCCATTGGGGGTATTCTATTTGCCGCTGCCTATGAAACAGAGAAAAACCTTGTCGTCCCCATCGCCATCCACTGCCTGGGCAATCTGGCGATTTTTGGCCTCTCGTTGATCGGCTAATTGAGGAATTAAGGGATTCAATTCGCAATTCCTTAATTCCTTAATCCCTCAATTGGGTTTTTTTAGGATCCTGGTGCAAAGCATCTGGGTACAGGGATGCCGCAGCCTAATTTCCCGGGGCCGATCTTGTTCGCGACCTTACAGAAGCCCAGCACAGCGCACTTGGCGTCCAGCTTCACCTTCTTCAGCGTTGGTTTCTCATAACGCTTCTTTCCGCTTTGATCCATCACGGCCTCCAAACGAAAAAAAACGGAATAATGGAATACTGGAACGATGGAATATTGGTTAAATCAAAAGCATTCTAACACGAAATCAGGCAACCTGGAAAGCAAGAAAAACATTTCTCTCGCCCGTCCCGCGAATAGCGGGACTAGAGTCACAGAGTTAAGAGAGTTTGGCCACAGACCCGCCTAAGTGACGGCGGGCAAGCCCACACCGACAAAAGCAGACGGGTTCGCTCAAGATGGAGGTGGGGACCAAAATGTGAATGAAACACGCTCGCCTGTTTCTTCACTTCTCGGCCCCACCCCTCCCAATGCTCTGAGCATTGGGAGCCCCGTCGCACTGGGCCTCTTGAGCGAACGATATAAAACTTCCATCGGCAGGCTTAAAACGTTCGATCATCCTATAGCGTTCTGTGCGCTCAAAACCCCAGCGAAGCGGGGGCTACGGGTGCGGCAGCACCTGGAGCAGCGGGACCTTGAAAAAGAAAGAAGCGAACTTGTTTGATTCTTTCTCGTTCAAGGGTCACGCGTCATTCTTGAGCGCACTGATCCGTGCATATCTGTGTTAATCCGTGTCCTACCTCTCCGTCTTCTCTGTGCCTCTGTGAGAGATCCCTCAATTCGCCATCGTCGATATGAAACATCCTCCTCCTGAGCCTCCTGCTGAGTCTCCTATGCTGGGCGCTCCCACTGTTACAGTCATCTCCAGAGTAGCGGGGCTCTCATCCCCATCACTGTCCACGGACCTGATCACATAGTAGTAAGTCCCCCTCTGGATAGAGTTATCCGTATATTGGTTATTCGTTATTAGAGAGCTGTTCACCTTCGTGTACGGCCCGCTCGGAGACGTGCTCCGATACACATTGTACCCACCCACAGGCGCTCCATTCGCATCCGTAGAAGCGCCCCAGCTCAGGGTTACACTGTTCCCCGACACCTGACCCGTCGGATTCGTAGGAGTCGTAGGAAGCGGCATCTTCAGCTTCATCGCCGGATCACCAAAGAGCAGGAAGGTCTTCCCCAACTCCCCTAGCGCCACGCTGTTCGCCACCAGCTCCTGCTTCGCATAGGAGATCGCACGGCCCAGCGTCCGGTAGTCCCTCTTGAAGATCCCCTCGAACAGCGCCTGGTCCAGCACTCTCTGACCCTCTGGCTCCGTCATCCCCGTGGACATGAACGCAGCCACTGCTCCATTGTTGCTGTTTCTGAGCAGAACCTCTGCCAGCGACGGCCAGCTCCACCCCTCCGGATACCCAAAGAACCCATTAAGGCACGTCATGGCCACTACAAAAGGCAGCTTTCCGGAGTTGGTCAGTCCCGCCACATCCCCTGTGCTGAAGATGCTCTCACCTGCCCACACCTGCACCGAGGCATGACCACTGTAGTTCAGGATCAATGCCCCTTCATCGTTCAGCCTGTTTATCATGGACTGGGTCATATCCGCTGGGGTCCAATAGTCGTTCAGATACTCCCTGAACGGGGAGTTCATCCCTGCAGGCACGAGACCAGCCACATCCTCATTCATCAGCTCAAAGAGCACTTCATACCCCTCTACCTGGTTATCCGCCACCAGGAGCGTGTTCCTCTCCCAGGTCTTCAGCACAGGGGTATTCTCATAAGAGATGATCTTGTTGACCATCGTCTCAGCCTGAGCTGTGGTGGATGCAGGCAGCCTCCCTATGTCCATGTCCGCTATGGGATCATTCCCACTAATACGGACATACCACTCATCCGTCAGGCTCTCCCCCATAAACGGGGTTTGAGCCAGGTAAGTGGGTACATAGTTGATCGTCCCTAACCCATAGTTATCCTTTGGATCATAGGCACTGTCCCCTACCAGCAGCACATACTGGGGAGCCGGAGACATCCAGTTCTGGTACGTGTAGCTCAGGAAGTCCTTGATCCCCTGGGGAGAAAGGACGCCGTAGGAGAACTCATCGTAAATGTCCTCCACATTCACCACCTTCACCCTCAGCCCCTGGGCTTCCCTGTGAGCCTTGAGGTTTGTAAGCCATGGTTGGGCACTGCCTCCTCCGTCCCATCCCAGATTCCGATGGGTAATCAGGATGTAGTCCGCTCCATTAGTGGTACCGGACAGATTCCCTGCTACGTCCTTGGTGATGCTCACCGGGGTCTTTGCAGCAGTAGAGGAAAGGGCAATGTAGGTTCTCTCTCCACTCCCGCTCATGGGCCCCATGGTCAGTGTGTAGGGATTGGTCCCTGTCACATGTATATTGGTGATCCTCTTCACATCCGTGGGTGTGGTGATGTCATAGGCCTGGATGGTATTGCTGGTAAAGTTCCCTATCTGATACCGGTATCCCACATTATGGGTGAGTTTCAGAACATTACCGTTGGCCTCATACTTCCTCGGATAGGCCACCTCCACCCAGTCCAGCGCCACCCCGTCCGGATTCACAGGATCAGCCCCACTCAAACACGTAAGGGTTATGGTATTGGCTCCATCAACAAGCGGCAGATCATTAAAGCTCACTTCGTAAAACTCAAATCCACTCCATTGATACGTCCCCAGAGATACTCCCATTAAGCGCTATCTCCACATCATGATCCAGGGTGGTGAGCCCACACATCAGCACCGTCACCTGACCTGTCTGGGTTCCCCCCACTCCAGGCAAGGTGACTGGATAATCCAGACGGGCCTCCCCCGGCTCCGCTTCCCAGCGCAAAGGTCCCATACACCCACCGGTCCAGACTCTCCGCCCCAGGAGCCTCTCCCAGATACTCCTTGTCCTCTTCCGCGTGCACCGTAAAGACATGAGTAGTGGGGATCGTTCCTGCTCCAGGAATCCCGTCAATCGTTCCCATCCTCAACGGACTCCCTGCCCCTCCACTTGTCGTCAGCCAGTACACGTTGTTCCTCGTGTATTTGCTGTACTCCTCTGTGGGAGGTGTCCCGTAAAACTCGATGTAATCCGCTCCCTGGTAAACCGGGATCTCCTGACCCAGATTATACACCCTCACCTGGCTCCAGTCGCTCACACTCACCCCCTGCGCTGTTAGCCAGGCACTCGTGAGGCGATAGATCCCTTCCTCTGAAACCACCATCTTGTAGGCCGATGCAGGATCAGGCGGCACCCAGGCCACTGCCCTGGCCAATCCACTCGGAGCAGGAGTCAAGGGAACTCCAGATCTCGCTGCAGGTACTTCTTCAGCCAGGGCCACATACGCTACCCTCACCCGGATACGGGTGTACTGGATCAGTTCCCTGGTGACCGGGTTGAAGGAGAAGGGCTGGAAGAAGATTTGCAGCTTCTTCTGGCCACGATAGTCATACGTCTCTCCAGCCCGTGCCACCACATCCGGATAAAAACTGTTCACCCGGTAAGCAGCATCATCTATAGCAAACACCTCACTGACCGTCGCCAGCTCCCCTTCCCCGCTCACTACCTTCTCAGGAACAGGGTAAATCCAGTAATTGCTCAGCTCCCTGCTCTCCACAGACTCAATGCTCAGGACCAAGCCTCCATTCCCGGCAGGCAGGTCTATGAGAATACCCTTCGCCGGCAGCTCAGGCTTCCCTATTACATCCGTATACCCATGCAGGTACTCCGGGACTCTCAACCGACGGTAACTCACTCCTCCCACATCCTGCACCACACTCTCAAAACTGTCCGTCCTCAGCTCAAGAGTCATTCCAGCAGCATCAGAGGCAATCACCTCCACCCCTCTCATCAGCCCCTGGGTCACATCCCAGCTCTACTCCTCCTGGCTGTCTCCTAACTCCGTCTCCATCAGTGTCCAACCGCAATGGATCGGTCTTGACGGTAGTACTCCTGGAGATTCGTCAGCCCGTCCCCATCCGGATCCAATCCCGAGTCATTCGACCGCAGGGTTCAGTCCATGCCTCTGTTCCCAGTCATCCGGGATTCCGTCCCCGTCCCAGTCCACACACACCGGGCCGTGCATGGTCCTGGTCCCATCAAAATCAATGTCCTCCAGCTTGTAGTAGTAGAGCCTTCCACGCACCACTCCCCTATCCACATAGGTGTAGTCCCTTCCCCTCACCGAGAAGGTCAGCCCGGGAATGAGCCTGTCCGTTATCCTCGTGTACGGCCCTCCCACACTCTCAGACCGGTACACGTGGAACCCAAAATTATCTATCTCCTGCGCCGTACTCCAGGAAACCAACACCTCGCTCTCTCCGCCGGTCGCTCTCAAAGAGAGAAGATCCACAGCCGTGGGCGGGCTCGCCTGCTCAGCGCCGATGCTCACAAATCCGCTGGCCCCGCTCTCCGTTTTGTTCGGCCAGTTCATGTTATTGTATTCCGTCTGAATCCAGCACGCATCGCGGGGAACTCTGGAAATCCGGACTTCGTCGAGGCTTCCGTCGAAGTAATGAAAGCTAGGAATGTATCCAAAAAGTAACGGCTGTGCCGTAGCATCTATGGTGCCTGTAGTCTGGGGATACTGGTTTTCCTGTACGCCGTTTCTGTAAGTTGTAACATTTGACCCGTCATACGTTAAAACCAGATGTTCCCATATCCCCAACGAAAGAGCCCAGACATTATTCTGATAGGGGGCTTCATCAATTTCGAATGAACCGGCGCCACCATAGGTCCACATCCAGTATTGACGATAGGTATTGTCACCCTTTGCAAGGATCCCCGCGTCACTCACCCAGCTGTTTACATTAAGCCAGAGCTCAACTGTGACATAATTGACATTAAGAATAGCGTTGTTTCCGCAATCCACATAATCGTCATCCCCCGCAAAATAGTCTGCCCCACCTATCTTTCCAGTCGCATTGGTTGTGCCTCCACCCCCATCCTGAAAGTTTCGCGGCGTACCCGCGCCATTGTTACCCGTTGAATCCACATGCCCCGCTACTCCATCATTAGGACTCTCGCTCAAATGCCACACCCCCACATAATTGGTATCCCATACCTGAGTTGGAGTTGCTGGGGGGGACGCAATGGAGCTATTGCCGTAATCCATGTAGATAACCGTATCAGTGCTGACGGAAAGGCTGGGAATCCTTACCCATGCGAGAAGCGTTCCGCTTGCCCCATCATACCTCTCGATCTCATGATCGAGTTGATTCAAGTCGGTGCCCCTGAAGATGATGTCATATCCGCTGCTACTGGTGACACGTCCGCCATTGGCCGTGGTCTTGAGATTGTTGTCGTTCTGGATGCTGATCAGAACAGGAAAGTCTGTTAGATTCGCGGAACAGCTCGCGCCCACCCTGGTCCGATCAATCGTGATGGGCTTTCGATAGGAAAACACCTCGGCAAATTGGACGACGAACCAACCGACATTTGCTGTGGCGGAGCCGGTGACCCCCCGGGTGATCCGGAGGTTCGTCGAGCTGGTGAGATCCAGAGTGAACCAACCGACGCCCGGGACATCATCGCCCGTGTAAGCGGACTTGCCGCCCCGGCCAAAGTAACCGCCCGCGGCGAGGCTCTTGGTGGTGTCCACGCTGGTGATAGTCACATCTTTCTGCGTCTCCGAGGTGGTGAAACTCTGTGAGCCGCGCTGGACGGTGGTGGCATCGGTGAAGGTGACCAGGTACCAGGTGAGATTGAGGTTCTCCAGGTTGTTGGCGTAGGTGCTGTCTCGGTCGAAGGTGAGGGTGGTGGCGTTGGTGAGCTGGTCCCTGACGAGCTTCTGGCTGATGTTGACCCCGGTGCCGCTAGGGCAGTTGTACGACGAGATCAGCCAGCTCTTGTTCACGTCCACGCTTGTGACCGTGGCGGTCTTGGAGGTATCGGTGTACAGAAAGGTCAAATCCCCGGACTGGACGATTGCGGAGTCGTACTGCACGACCTGCCACTCCACATAGGAGGTGGCATCCCCGTTTAACTGCATGGTGAGGTTAAGATTCGTGCTGCTGGTGAGCTTGGCCTTGACAAAGTCGTTGCCCCCGAAGCTCGCCCCACTGACCCTGTAGCTGATGAGAGGGAAGCTCTTGGTCGTGTCCACGCTGGTGATCGGAATGTCCAGGGAGGTGATCCCGTTCAGAGCCGCCGAGGTACCCCGCTGAACCGTGACCCCGCTTGTGACCTCTGCGACGTACCACTTCACAGTGACCGCTCCGGTAGTGCCATTCCGCTGGAAGGTGAGGGTGGTTCCGTTGGTGATCTGGCCCGTGATCTGACCATCGTTCGGGGCACTGGTGTTTTCGCTCACCCCAAAGACCAGGAAGGCCTTAGTCGTGTCCACGGCGGTGATGGTCGCGGTAGCGATGCTATCGCCGCCGGCGATGGTGGTGATGCCGGTCTGGACGCCAGCAGCCTGTGCGACACCTGCGAAGGCAAGAGCCGCTAAAAGGATTAGAAGGCTCGCCCTCACCGCCATCAAAGAACGAGAGCTGAAACGCTTTGAGTTTATCTTTTTTGTCCTCATGGTTTCATGCCTTATTCGTTGGAAACCTATTGCTTAAAGAAACTCCTGAAGGCAAGCGAGAATCGTCCCTGCATTACTCTGAGCAAGACCTGTGCCATGGAGTTAACACCAAACATTCTTCGTGATTTCAAAATGTTGCCAAGGAAGTGTAAATCTAATTGTCAGAAAGATCTTGACAATTTCTGTCCAATTTGGATATTTTTGGGGAGGGATTGCTTAACTTACGATGGATCATTTAATTAGTTCATTTCTCAGGCCTACTCCCAACAAATGGTGATATTCACCTATGAGAGATACCAGGTCTTTGCGTTCTGCGAATTGGGAATCAAGGGTTTACAAGGGGAGGTCCATCCATTATTGTATTCTACCTGAGAGCAAGAAGGGGTTTGTTAACCGGTGAGCTCTGCTGGAACATCTAGCCGGTATTTTTCCGTAGTCTGCTCTCATTAGTTCAAAGTCGTCCTTGAGGTTTAAGCTAATGAATGGCAAAGATGATAAGAACGGGGAAAAAGCAACCCCTCTATCCAGTAGCCAGGAATTGTTTGAAAAGATCTTCAAGCGAGCAACGATGGAGATCAAAAGGGAAAAATCAGGGGAAGTTCAAACTCACCAACCCACCCCAAAATCCGATCCAGGACGAAGACAGCATCAAACAAAGACACCGGAGATTAAGAAGAGCGCCGTTAAGGGTGCAGGGCCTCCTACCCCTCGAAAGCTTGAAACAGCCAAAACACCTCTTCCGGTGAAGAGTGAAAGAGCAGATTCAAACCCTCCGCCAAAAGGCATGTCCAAAACCGACAAGAAAAACGCGAAGAGATCCGGTGCTCCGAAGGCAGCAGTCCTCCTAGTCCTTCTAGCTATTCTTGCCGGGATAGTTTCGAACTACATGGGGATCATCGATATTTCTCTTTTGCTCAATTATTTTGGATTTGGTCCTCAGCAGGTCGTTCAAGCACCTATTCCCAGGAAACAACCGGCGAAGCCTCCTGAAAAGCCTGCTATCTCCCCAAAGCAACCGCAAGCGCAGGAAAAGGTTTCCACACCCCCACCTGCGCCAAGCGAACCAACTCCTCCAGCTGTGTCGAAGGAGGAGAAACTCGTGGAATTGGAAACGCCCACAGCAATCGCACAAGCAGCGCCGGGCGAGGAGCGAATCGAGAAAAAAGCGCCCTCCGTGTCCACTACCGACCAACCTAAGCCTCCTGAGGTTTCTGCCAAGCAGGAACCTCAGCCACTGCCACTCCAGACTCAGCCTTCGGCCAAACCCAGCGCAACGGAAGTTTCTCCCTCTCCGCCAAGGACCCCTGAATACCCTTATTCCGTATATCTCGGCTCTTTGAAAGCCCATGAAGCAGTTAAGAAAGCCATCTCCGACTATCAGGAAAAGGGGCTTTCTCCTTATTGGACAAAAGTGGATCTAGGGGATAAAGGTGTTTGGTTCAGGGTTTTTGCAGGGTATTTTCGAACCAAAGATGAGACCGAGAAGTACATCAGGGACCGGAACATTCAAGGAGCTACGCCTGGGATTACAAAATACGCAAATTGGATTGGGAGCTATGGATCTGACAAGGAAGTTGAGGATCAGAAGCGAGCGCTTCTGTCTGCAGGCTTTTATCCTTACGTCATTAAAGCGCCTGACGGGAAGAGCTTGCTCTATTCAGGAGCTTTTGACCGAAAGGAGTATGCGGAAAAAGAGCGAAGCGCCTTGGCCTCTAAAGGCATCAAGAGCGAAGTCGTAGAGCGGTAGAAGAAGTAATGAGTAATGAGTAACGAGGACTGAGGACTGAGTAGAATAAACCCAGTACGGAAGACTGAGGCCTCAGTAATGAGTTTAAAACCGACAGAAACAAGGACCTCAGGCCTGGTTACCCAGTCCTTAATGGGCTTTTGCCTGTTTCGCCACGGAAGACCTTAGACCGCCCACGATCCTCCCAACTTCTTCAGCGAGTAGCAATATTTCTTCAAACTCCGATTCGGCGACGTATCCGACGTCGAGGGCAACATAGAGTATCGACCGAAGCTCAGCACAGGAGCCCTTTGCGATTGAGAGAAATTGATGGAATTCTTTTCGGCCACCTCTTTCAAATCCTTCTGCAATGTTGGACATAATTGAAACGGCAGCCCTTTGGATCTGACCTAAGAGACCAAAATCCCTCGCAAATCGATCTTGTCGAGTGATCTCATAGATTTTCTTTGCCAGTTGCCTCGCCTTTTGCCAAGCTATCAAATGTTCAAACCGCGTGATCTTGCCTTTCTCACCCATACCTACTCTCCCTCTTTTGCCACTGATTTTCCTCGCTCATTGCTCAGTCCTCAGTCCTCGGCACTAGCCTTTCCACCATCTCCATCATTTGCCGGTGCTTTGTGCCTCCCGGACAATACTCGCACTCTCCGTGAGGGGATATGGGAATTTTAAAAGCATGGGCTCTAAGGTGGGCGACCTGACAGAGGAAGTCCACAGGTTCTTCTGCATCTCCGCACTCAAGCACCCCGTTTGCAGGGCACATGCCGCACATGCTCCTTAGCTCGCAGGCCAGGCACTTTGTCTTTCGAGTGGCCTTCTTCCTGCTCACCTTCAGCAGGAACTCCTCCCAGCCTTCCTTGAAGCTGCCTTTCCTTAGGTCGTAGGTTTCGCCGTGCCGGAGCACGCAGGTGCTCAGCTTTCCGGAAGCGTCTATCGCAAAAGTGTTGTGAGCACCGCCGCAGGTGTAGAGTTCAACCCCCTCCTCAGGGTTGTGAGCAGGCCTCTTGAAATGCTCGCAGAACTTGACCCATTCGTTTTTCCTGTTCGGCTCCTTCAAATCCAGCTCCACCACTTCCGTGGGAGAGAGCCTCACACTAAGAGGGGCAAGCGATGAGTCAACCCTTCGGCTACCCCGTGCTTCTCCACGGGGCCTGCTCAGGGTTGACCCTGAGCGGGGCTTGAGCGCCGTCGAAGGGTCAACCCGAGGATTGATCATGGCGTCAAACCGGAACTCCAGGCCCAGTTCCTCTTCGACGAAACGCTTCATGTCCCATATCTCATGGGTGTTGGGCTTGAGGACCATGGTCTTCAGAATCGGCGGCAAGCCCACCTCCATGAGAAGCCGCACTCCCCGCATGGTCCTGTCAAAGGACTTGGCAACACCCGTGACTCTATCATGCGTCACCGCTGTGCAGCCATAGAGGGAGACTTCTACGGAGAAAGGTCTCCACGTGGCCAGATATTCCGCTACCGCAGGGGTGATGAGGGTCGCGTTGGTGAAAAGAGTGATCAGGAACCCTGCGTTCTTGGCATGCGCATAGATGTCTAAGAAATCCTTTCTGACAAAGATCTCCCCTCCGGTGTAAAGCAGCCACAGGCATCCTTCTGCGGCCAGCTCGTCAAGGATTCGGCAATGTTCGCCAAGAGTGAGTTCGGTGCGGCGGGCTTGTTGATCGCTAAGTGGAAGATTATTGTAGCAGTGAACACAGGTGAGGTTGCAGCGCTTGGTGACCTCCATGGAGCCATCGATGGGAACCCGTTTCGCTACAACGCGATCATGAACGCTCAGGCTCCAGTCTTGATAACTTTGAGTTTCCATGGATCAACATGGTACCATACCGTTTGAGCTTCTGCAAAACCCCTTAACATCCGAATACAAGACCAATCACGAAAGCACGAAATTAGGAAAGCACGAAGGAAAACCAGGAGAGCTTTCTTTATATTTGTCAATCCTGATGGGTTTGTAAGAAGTCAGGAAATGACCTCTTGGGTCATTCCGGCGGAAGCCGGAATCCATTAAAAACAATCCATCCTGGACCCCGGCTTCCGCCGGGGTGACGGCTTTGAGGGCATTCCGGGAGAGCATCTGTTTTCATGCCTTCGTGTTAGCGCTTCCTTTCTTGGTGCCAACTCGGCGCTTGTAGCAGAATTCCAGGTGAGGTAAAATAATCCTGCAAGCTGATTGACACATGCGGAGGGCAAGGGATCTGGATAACTGGTGGACCTATCTGAAGCAGGGACTTTCGCGTCCATCCCCTGAAGACAGGATTGCAGGTCAGGAGGGGTACGGAAACACTCTCGATAGTCTCCGCAACCTGCGACCGTACCTCCTCCGTCACTGGCGAAACGCGGCCGCTGGCCTTCTTCTCATTCTTTTTGCCTCCCTTCTCGCTTTCCCCCAGCCGCTCATCACACGGTACATCGTGGATGATGTCATTCTGAAACGCCAGCTCGGGCTTCTGGCAGGCGCTATTGCTTTGCTCATCGTTCTTATCCTGGCTGAAAAACTCGTCAAGGTGCTTGAAGACTTCACCTTTGCCCGTTTTGAGCAGGGAATCACGCTCGACATCCAGCAACGCCTCTTTGACAGGGTCCTCCACTTTCCCAAGTCCTTCTTCGATGAAATCCAGACCGGATATTTGATGTCCAGACTATCCGACGATGCAGAGGGGCTGCGCTGGTTCTTTTCGAGCACCGTTGTGTACGTTCTCAGCAATCTGATCCGATTCGCAGGAGGTGTCGGTTTTCTCTTTTACCTCGAGTGGCGGCTCGCGGTGATCATTCTCGTTATCTTTCCTGGGATCCTCTTTGCCATGAATTACTTTGCGAGAAAAGTGCATGTCCTGAGCCATCGCAGCATGGAGCAGGAAGCCCACATCTCCAGCCGCATGCAGGAAGCCCTGTCCTCCACGCCCTTGATCAAATCCTTCGCATCCGAGGATAGAACGCAGAATCGTCTCGTCTCCGAACTCAAAAAAGCATTTCAAATCTCCCTTGAGCAAACCGCTGTCAGCTCCTTGGCGGACACGGCGATCAGCATCCTGCCTGCTGTTTCGCGAGGCATTGCTCTTGCTCTAGGCGCCTACTGGGTCATCAAGGAGGAGTGGACACTGGGCTCCCTTCTCGCGTTCCAGGGTTATCTGGGATATGTCTTTGGCCCGGCCCAGTTCCTCGCAACCGCCAATCTCCAGCTCCAGAAAGCCCTGGCAGCCCTTCAACGGATTTGGGCCCTCTTCCGAATCCTCCCTGAGGAGAATTCACGGACGGGGATCAAAGTGGATCATTTGAAGGGTGAAATCGAGTTCAGGGAAGTCTCTTTCTCTTACAACGGCCGTGAAAACGTGCTCGATCGTCTCTCTTTCGAGATCCGGCCCGGTGAACATTTGGCCGTGGCGGGACAGAGCGGTGTCGGAAAAACGACGCTCCTGAGTCTTATCCTTTGCTTCTACAGGCCTACGTCGGGTGAGATTTATTTTGACAGCCGGCCTGCATCCGATCTCCAGGTCACGTCGTTGAGGAAAAAAATCGGGTATGTTTCTCAGAACACTCTCCTCTTGTCCGGTACGATCATGGATAACCTCAGGTACGGAAACCCCGAGGCCGGTGAGGAGGAAATGATTCAGGCATCCCGAGCAGCGGAATTGCATGATTTCATTACGGGTCTGCCATCGGGCTACCACACAGAGATCGGGGAAAAGGGAATAAGATTATCGGAAGGGCAGAAACAGAGGCTTTCCATTGCAAGAGCGTTGGTCAAGGTACCGGATGTCCTTGTTCTTGATGAGCCCACCTCCTCCCTTGACGGCAAGACAGAGGGATCGATCCTTCGTTCTCTCCCTGCCTTCGTAAAGGACAAAACCCTCCTTGTCGTATCCAACAAACTCTCTACGCTGAAGTATTGCGATCGCGTGTTGCTCCTGGATGAAAACAAGCGCCTCACCTCGAGCACTCACCAGCAGCTTATGGAGACGAACGAGTATTACCGGTCCCTCATCCCGCATTAGAGCATGCTGATGAAAAACGCCCATCTGCGGCGTTTCCCTCATCCCTCGTCACTGCGGCGTACTTCTGTGTACGCCTCGTTCCTCGGAATTTCGGGTGCCTTGCATCTAGGCGTTTTTGATCAGCCTGCTTATCAGGTAGTCTTCAGAGGTTTCGGTGCTCTGGGTCCTTCTTTTTCTGTCTACTGTCTACTGTCTTCTGTATTCTTCCCTTCGCTCTTTGCTGGAGCACAACTCTGGTCATCCGGGGCTGGCGGGAAATAGACCCTGAACGTGGTTTCTCCTGACTTGAGGCAGTCCTCCCGCTCCCTGCAAAACCGGCACTTGCTGATTCTTCCGGGGCAGAGATCACTGTCTTTGGGGATGAATCCGCATCGCGAGGATTCCATGTCGATTTCGAAGCTGAACCGCTCGGCGAAAATCTTCATGCGCAGGAGGTCTGCTCCCTTACCTCCAGCGTAGAAGTCAAAAGGTCTCTTCGAGGAGTAGGCCATCGTATCATGGGTGGTAAAAAAACCTTCGAAGAGTCTTTTCTGATTCTCCTCCGTGATGCCGATCCCGTAGTCATGAACGATCAGCTCTCCTCCATCCCCTTTCCGATGAACCGTGATCTCGATTTTTCCTTCATCCGGAGTCGCCTCTATCGCATTCCGGAGGAGCCCATCCACCACTTTTTCGAGCACATCCTCCGGCACGCAAATGTTCGGCACCGATTCAAGATGAGTGGCGATCTCCACTTCCCGGTAAGGATACTTTGGTCTTAAAGTCTCGATCCTCCATTCCACAAATCTTTCCAGGGAGAATTCGGAAACCTTTATCTCCTTGGGCCCGTAGAGCTCTTCGATCTTGTTTTTGATCCTGTCAATGATTGGACCTTCTCCCACTTCCTGCACCACAAGAGTTTCAAGCTCATCCGTGCACTGCTCCAGAAGCATGTTGAGAAGATGGTAGGTCCGGTACTGCCTGTCGGCCATGATGTCTTCCACCTGGTACTGAATCCCCAGGATGCGATCGAGGTTTCGCCAGGCTCTCTCGTAAGTCTTTTTCCAGCCTTGTTCCGGAAGATCTTCCAATTTTTTCGACAGGATGTTCAGGCTTGCCATGAGGACTGAAACCGGGGTCTTCAACTCGTGGGAAAGATGGTTAATGGCCCGATCCTTGGCGCGGTTCAAACTCGCGAGTTCCTTGTAGGCTTCCGTGACCTCCTTGGCGTACCTCGCGTTCTCGATGGAGAGCGCCACGGTGCCGGCAATGAGATTGAGACGTTCCACGTCCGTCTGGTCAAAAACAGCCTTCCTCTTGTTAATGGCACAGAGCACGCCAATGATGCGATCACCGCTCTTTAGAGGGACGTCCAGCATGTTGCGCGATTTGAAATGCATCTGGTCATCGACAAAGCCGTAGAAATACGGATCCTTTGAGGTATCAAGGACAATGACCGGCTGACCCGTCTTGAGAACTCTTCCTGAGACCCCTTTGCTCGCGGGATACCGAACTTCCTTGGCTCTTCTCTGGGTGTCCCTGTCATCATAAGCCGCGCCCAGGAAGTAAAATTCTTTCTTCGCCTCATCCAGGAGAATCACGAGCGCGCCTTCCACCTCAAGAACGCGTTTGATCTCTCTGCTCACGTAGTCCAGAAGATCTTCCAGACGAGGGTAGGAAGGCAGGGCCATGCTAATGCGGAAAAGAGCGTCCTGGGTCAGTTGGAGTTTTTTCTCCTGGGTGATATCTCTCAAGAGGACCACTTCTCCTGCCGGCTCGCCTTCCATTTCTGAAAAGACGGCGCCGCTCATCAGCACCTCGATGACTTGTCCATCCTTGGTCAACCTCCTGCTCTCATGTCGATGGATCATCTTCTCATCGAGAAGTTTTTTGATATCCGCCTTGACCTGATCCTGAAGATCCGCCGGAACATAAGGGATGTGCTTCCCCTGCAACTCCTCAAGGGACCAGCCGAAGGTCTGGGTAAATGCTGGATTGAGGTAGCTCACCTTACCTTCCACGGTGAAGACCGCCATCGGGTAAGGGACAAAATCGAGGAGGGTCCTGTATCTCTTTTCAGCCACGCGGCTTGCTTCGTAGGCGCACCGGTAGTCATATTCAGACTCTTTCAGGACCTGCACCTGCTCGACCCTGTCCGGCTTCTTCTTTTTGCCCTTGGACGGCGATCGTTGCCCCCGGCCCTTGGATTTTGCGGTCATCACGTCACCTCCCAGGTGTTCCCTCGTGTATTCTAGAAAAACTCAACCGGCCTTGTCATTACAATTCTCTTGCCCTCTTCAAAGGCTCTGTGCTATTCTTTCTAGTAAATACGCGGCTTTCCGCTCGCCGGAACCATCCTTGCGAGCGCCGGCGCCTCGTGAGTCAATGAGGAGGAATCCATGAAGCGACTCTTCACCCCGGCTTCATTGTGTTTTCTGTTTTGTTTTGCTCTTTTGTCTTTTTCCCAGGCTCAGACCCCTTCCGGACCTGCCATGGTGCTCCCCGAGAGATCCTTTGATTTCAGGGAAGTGGAGGAAGGGAAAGTCGTTGAACATGCCTTCAAGGTTTTGAACAAAGGCAACCAGCCTCTTGAAATCAAGAACGTGAATCCCGGGTGAGGCTGCGCCGTGGCCTACTATGATAGGTCCATCCCCCCCGGAGGGGAGGGAAAAATTACACTGAAGGTCGATACCAGAGGATACGAGGGCAAGTTCCGGAAAGCCGCTAGGGTCTACACCAACGACCCGAAAATCCCTCAGGACACGCTTATCATGGAGGCTCTGGTCAAAACGCCTATCGTGCTATCGGAGAGAATGGTTTTCCTGCAGGGAACCACGCAGGAAGCCGTCACAAGAGCCGTGGACATCAAAGGGGAGCTCAACAAGCCTCTGAAACTCGAGCCCGTCGACTACACCCTCAACGAGAAGGTGAAATTCAACATCGAAGAAGTTGCGAAGGGGAAGCACTACCGGGTCACCTTCACGAGCATCCCGAATGTGGGCAACTATTACCAGGGTCTCCTCAGGCTCAGGACAAGCTATCCTGAAAGACCGGAAGTCGTGATCCATGTGAGGGGGAAGTTCATCAACTAATGCTGACGGCTCTTCCTTGGAGTCTTAATCTGAGGCTTCTACGTAAAAAGTCCGAAAACGCCCTTTTCTGTCAATGTTAAATGAACAATGATCAAGGCGAAATGATCTTCAGGAGAATGGATTTGGAAAAGCCTCCACGAAGCAAGAAGAAAAAGGAAGCAGTCGTAGAGATCTTTGCGGACGGGGCATGCAGTGGCAACCCAGGGCCCGGCGGGTTTGGGGTCATTTTGCGCTGCGGCAAAGCAACCAAAGAGGCATCCGGCTGTGCGCCTCACACGACGAACAACCGGATGGAACTAATGGGAGTGATCGAAGGCCTTCGTCTTCTTAAGAGACCCTGTAAGGTGAAGGTCATCTCCGATTCCAATTATGTTGTCAAAGGCATGACCCAGTGGATAAGGGGTTGGATTAAAAAGAAGTGGATGAATTCGCAGAAAAAGCCTGTGCTCAACAGAGATCTCTGGGAAGTGCTTCTTGATTTGAGCAAACCTCATGAGATGGAGTGGGTCTGGGTACCCGGACACAGCGGACACAAGGAAAATGAGCGATGCGACGAACTGGCCAGAATGGCCATCAGACGCTGCAGCTCCCTGGAGGACAACAAATAATGGAAGCATTTTCAATTTAGGGCAGGTAGCAATCATCCTGTCAAGTGGTTAGCCATTGACGGGAACTAAAAATTGTGATATTTATATATTCCACAGTTTCCGAAATTGCCTATGCATTAGTTAATTTTTGTTTTGTTTGAACAAGAAATACTGATTTATAGGAGTCACTAATGAAATGCCCTAAGTGCGGTTATGTCAGCTTTGACTATAACCTGAGTTGCCCAAAGTGTAACAAAGATATCTCCTCTGAACAGGAGAAACTGCATATTCCCGCATTCAGACCTGACCCGCCATTCCTTCTTGGCGCATTGACCGGGGAAGTCAATGAGTCTCAGATTGGTCCTGCTCCTGCGGCATCTCAGATTCCCTTTGAAAAAGAGGCAGATATTAGCATGGACGACTCCAGCTCACTGGACTCCGATGAGGTCTCTCTTGACGATTCATCTGAGCTGAGCCTGGATTCGGGCGAGCTCTCCCTGGATGACACATCGTCCATCTCCCTGGACACAGGAGAGGTTCAGGCTAGAGTTGCCAAGGGCTTGCAGAAGTTAAAAACCGAGACGGGCAAATCTGATACAGGGGACTTCAAATTGGAACCTGAAGAAGCTCTTCCAGACTTCGATCTGGGAGAAGAAGGCGAAGAGGAATTTTTGCTGGATTCAGAAGAAAAAGGCGAAGAAGAATTTTCAGTGCAGGAAGCGGCAGATTCCGAGCTGGATATTACTCTCGACCTTGAGGAAGAGGAAACTGAAGGCTCTGAACCTGCCTCAGACCTGCTGAGCAAGAAGGACAAAGAAGCCACCGCTCCAGAGCTTGAGCCGCTGGATCTGGAAGCGGAAGAGACTCAAGGCAAAGAGGAAATTGAACTCAGCCTGGATGACCTCAAAATCAATGACACGGGGGAACTGGAGCTTGGGTCCGATGCCAATGCTTCAGATGAATTGGACAAACTCCTCGAAATGGACGAAATCAAACTCGATGAAATCCCTTTACCGGGCGCCTCTCCAAAATCAAAACGTGAAGCGCGCGTGGTCAGCGCCACAGCCCTAAAGAAGAAGGCCGGCGCCACGCCTGCGGATGACGAGCTTTCTCTTGACCTGGAAGACCTGGATCTGGACCTGGAACTGGAGGACGCGAAACCTCATTGACCCTGATCACCAGCAAGCGCTCGCTCCTCTTTGCGGCGTATTGCTCCATACGCTCAGTCGTAGCTCCTGGGCGCCTTGCATCTAATGCCTTGCCGGTGATCAGGAATCCTTCCAAACCTCCCTCCCTTTATGCCTTTGGAAGTTAGGCCGTGAATTTGGATTGATCTTTCGCCTTGACATCGGATCGTTGGCCGGTATAATTGGCCCACGATGCCGAGATAGCTCAGTCGGTAGAGCAGCGGACTGAAAATCCGCGTGTCCACAGTTCGATTCTGTGTCTCGGCATCTCACGAAAAATAAAAAGCAAGGGGCTGTCGCAAATCCGACAGCCCCTTTTCATTCGCCGGCAGGTTTACCCCCCCTTCATATTCTGCCTTTCATGAAGAGTTCTCTTTTGGCAGCGGGGAATCTCTCGATCGCATACCGAAGCATGATCCGAGGCATTTGCCTGTACTGCGCTCTCAAGAAGCTTTCCTCAGCGGCCGGGTCCCTTTTCCCCACCTCCCTGAGCATCCAACCGACAGCCTTGTGGATGAGGTCTTCTTGATCGGAGATGAGAATCTCTCCGATTCTGAGTGTATCATCGAATTGGTGACTCTTGATGAACTGAAAGGTCGCCAAGATCGCAACTCGACGTTCCCACAATACGGATGACTGGGCGAGTCTATAAAGAGGCTTTCTGTTCCTGTTCATCAAGAAATCGCCGACAATGTTGGGAGCAGAGAGATCAACAAGATCCCAGTTGTTGATCCATCGAGTGCTTTTCAGGTAGAGGCCGTAAATCTTCTTTTTTTCGGCTTCGTCTCCCCTCATGTATTTGCGGATAAGGATCAGCAGGGCCAGAAGCCTTTCCTCGTGAACTGAAGACTTGAGCAACGCTTCCACTTCGCCAAGATCCAGTTCCCCGTATTCTTTGGAAAGCTTTCTGAGTTGAGGAACCATGACCCCCAGGAAGATGTCCCCCTCCCCATACTCCCCAGGCCCTGTCTTGAAAAATCTCTGAAGGGTTTTCGCTTTCTCTTTGTCTTCAAGATTCAGCAATCGTTTTCGGATGTCTTCTGCTTTCATTGCAGGCTTCATCCTCCAACAAGCACGGGATGAAAAAGATTCGCTCAGCCGAGCGGGAAAAAACACGCCACGGCTCATCGAGTGAGATCCGGAATATACCTACTGTGAATAGCAACGAGGTGGGGAACTCATCCGTCATGCAAGAAGGTTCACTGGATGAGTCTTTCGAAATCCGCATCGCCTTTCAGCTTCTTGAAGTAGCTCTGCGCCCTGGCTTTTTCTTTGAACCCCGGTTCGAGTTCAATGGCTTTTCTCAACCTTGAAAGAGCTCCTTCTTTCTCGCCTTTCATCGATTCAATACAGGCGATGACATACCAAGCACCTGCAAGCTGCGGATTGATCTCCACAGCCTTGAGTAATGCTCCTTTGGCCTCCGGGTAGCGATGGGTCCTAAAAAGCTCCTTGCCCTTATTGTTCCAGAGGTCGCCAAGATGCAGACTCATTTGAGCAGCCTTCGCCGCGGCTTCCTCTTGGTCCATTCCCTCATCGCCGAACGGGAGTTCGGACGCGCCACCTATTCTCCTCCTGTCATCTCCAGAACGTCTGTCCCGACCGGTTCGGCGTTCATAGGGGTAAGGAAACATAGCGAGTCGCCTCTCTCCAATTGGTTTTTCAGAACGCATAAAATCAATCTACCAAGATACATGAAATTGTAACTGCTCAGGTGTTTAGGCTGAAGGCTGAAGGGCAATAGTGATCATCCATGACACAATCACCTGCCAAGGTATCCAAACGATCTTGGCTTTGTGTGATCGCGCATGTCTTTTCCTTCAGTCTATCTACCTTCAGTCTATCCACCTGAGTAGTTACAGAAAATCAATCTAATGGTAGCTCTTTAGAATTTCTAAATCAACCAAATATTGACCTTTGAGCCTTCCCCCATCATTTCTCTTAATTTTGCGAACTGAGGTTTTGAGGTGCTCGGACGGGAGAATCGAGTCGGCATCGTAGTACTCCATACTCAGCAATTCCCCTTCCCTGAACTCAAGCAGAGCGGAGGGATCCTGCTCCGCCAGGAGGCACAGGTAGGTCGGTGATTTGTGCCAGACTCTGAATCGCAGAGGTCCAAACTCAACCATGCAAGCTCTACTTGTTTCCTGATTCGCACGCGGCACTTCGCGCAAGGTCGAAAGATTCATGGCGGCTCTCCTCCTTTAAACACTCTGGTTTAGAGGGCGTATCTGCACAAAAGTACACTGCACTATCCATGCCAGCAACAACCCTAATTCGAGATGGGGAAGATTTTTTAGTGCTTCTTATCATAAAAAGGGCTATATTTAGGCCCATTTTAAGGTTATATTATATTTATTATAAATAATTATATATAATTTTGTGTGTATTTATTTGTTATAAAAACTACTTTTCTTGTTAATAAAGAACAATAATTGTCATATTTCATACGATTTTATGGAAATTATCTGTCTACTTCAATGCAGATTTATAACTGCTCAGGTGTTTAGGCTGAAGGCTGAAGGGCAATAATGATCCTCCATGACACAATCACCTGCCAACGTATCCAAACGATCTTGGCTTTGTGTGATCGCGCATGTCTTTTCCTTCAGTCTATCTACCTTCAGTCTATCCACCTGAGTAGTTACGAAGAGTTATCGATTTGATTCAGCTATGTGGTATCGGTTTCAATCGCTTGAATCCGACCATCCGCTTTGAGCCAAAAAAATGGCCTGGAGAAAGACTCCAGGCCAAAGAACAAATGAAAGCGGACTGATTACATCATGCCGCCCATGCCGCCCATGCCGCCCATCCCACCTCCCGGTGGCATGTGTGGCATCTCTTCCTTATCTTTCGGTTTCTCGGCGATCATAGCTTCCGTGGTCAAGAGAAGAGCTGCAACAGAAGAAGCGTTCTGGAGTGCAAACCTCGTGACCTTGGTAGGGTCGATAATTCCGGCTTTCATCAGATCCTCATACTTTCCTGTCTCCGCATTAAAGCCAAACCCGCCCTTTTGGTCTTTCACCTTCTCGACCACAACGGAGCCCTCTGCGCCTGCGTTGTTCGCAATCTGCCGAATCGGCTCTTCCAGCGCTCTCCGAACCAGAGTCACGCCACTCTGCTCTTCTCCTTCCAGCGTGAGCTTGTCAAGCGCTTTCCCCGCCCTCAACAAAGCCACCCCGCCTCCCGGCACAATGCCTTCTTCCACAGCGGCTCTGGTTGCATTCAGGGCATCTTCGACCCTGGCTTTTTTTTCTTTCATTTCGGTCTCTGTGGCCGCGCCGACATGAATCACGGCAACGCCACCCACCAGCTTCGCCAGTCGCTCTTGAAGTTTCTCCCGATCATAGTCGGAAGTGGTTTCATCAATCTGGATCCTGATCTGCTTGACCCTGCCTTCCAGGTCTTTCCGGCTACCACCGCCATCCACGATCGTGGTGTTGTCTTTGTCGATGGTGACCGTCTTTGCAGTGCCGAGATCATTGAGGGTCACACTCTCGAGCTTGACTCCAAGATCTTCGGAAATCACTTTTCCACCGGTCAGGATCGCGATGTCATCGAGCATCGCCTTTCTTCTATCCCCAAACCCAGGGGCTTTCACGGCAGTCACTTGAAGAGTTCCTCTCAGCTTGTTCACCACGAGCGTTGCCAGGGCCTCTCCTTCGACGTCCTCAGCGATGATCAACAGCGGCTTACCCATCCTGGCAATTTGCTCCAGAATGGGAATCATATCTTTCATGCTGCTGACCTTCTTCTCATTGAGAAGGATATAAGGATTGGCCATCGTGACCGTCATCTTCTCGGGATCTGTGACAAAGTAGGGAGAGAGGTAACCTCGATCAAACTGCATTCCTTCCACGATCTCCAGATTGGTCTCCATGCCCTTCGCTTCTTCAACGGTAATCACGCCTTCCTTGCCCACTTTATTCATAGCCTCGGCGATGATGTTGCCGATGGTGGTATCGTTATTCGCAGAAATCGTTCCCACCTGGGCAATTTCCTCCTGGTCTTTGGTCGGCTTGGAGAGTTTCTTCAGCTCTTCCACGACCGCTTCAACCGCCTTCTCAATTCCCCTCTTGATGGCCATGGGGTTGACGCCGGCGGCCACCAGCTTTGAACCTTCTTTGTAAATCGCCTGAGCCAGAACCGTCGCTGTGGTGGTTCCGTCACCTGCTACGTCCGAGGTCTTGGAGGCAACCTCCTTGACCATCTGGGCTCCCATGTTCTCAAACCTATCCTCCAGCTCGATCTCCTTTGCCACCGTCACACCGTCCTTGGTAATGGTCGGCGATCCAAAGGTTTTCTCCAAGATCACATTTCGGCCTCTGGGTCCGAGGGTTACCTTCACTGCATCCGCAAGGGTATCCACTCCTCTCAGGATGGCCCCCCTGGCTTTTTGGCTGTACTTAATATCCTTTGCCATGTCCAATATCCTCCTTAAGGATTTCTTTTTCTCGAAAATTTGACTCGTTATTCTACGATTGCAATGATGTCGTCTTCTCTCATAATCAGGGTTTCTTCACCGTCGATTTTGACTTCCGTTCCCGAGTATTTGCCGAAAAGAACCCGATCTCCTGCTTTTACTTGAAGGGGTACTTTTTTGCCGTTCTCAAGGACCTTGCCGCCGCCAACGGCCATCACCTTGCCCTCGACGGGTTTCTCCTTCGCGGTATCCGGAATGATGATCCCGCCTTTTGTTTTTTCTTCCCCTTCCATTCTTCTGACAATGACACGATCATGTAATGGTCTCATTTTCATTTTCCTGATCTCCTCCCGTTAAGTTTCAATACGTCTATGAAATGACACTCGTTGAAAAGGCAAAAGCCAGACATTCAAATCAAAGGCTGGGAATCCCTCGTACTCAACCACAGGGAACCGCAGCCAATAACATCCTGGTTAAGTTTGATTATTTAACTTAATTGCGGCAATCGGGATGTCAAGAGCAGCCACAAAATTTACTTGCCGGTTCTAGTGTTTTTCCCTGAGCCACCACTGAAGGGTCAGCCGAATCCCCTGTCCCAGAACGGTCTCAGGAACCCACCCCAGGCCGTCCCTTGCTTTGCCGACCACCAAGCAACTTCTTTTGATATCGCCGGGCCTGGCATTCTGGGCAGAGAGGTGAGAAAGCGCCTGCGGGAGGCCGGGCTTGATTTCCCTTACGGCCTCATAGATGACGTTGTAAAGATCCAGGGTCTTCGTTTCCTTTCCAGTCCCTATGTTAAAGAATTCCCCCCCTCCCTGCGTAAGGGCCTTGAGATTCGCCTTCACCGCGTCACCGACAAAGCAATAGTCCCGAATCATGCCTTCGGGCTCTTCCGGGAAATGATTCAGGATGGAAGGCTTCCCCTCCAAGAGATTGGTCATGAATATGCTCACCACCCCTGCCTCCCCTTGTGGAATCTGGCGCGGCCCGTAGATGTTCGCATACCTCAAGATGGTGTATTCGAGCCCGTGCTGATGCCTGTAATAGCCAAGGTAGAACTCCGAGCAGAATTTCGATATGGCATAGGGAGAAAGAGGTTTCGGCGAATACCTCTCAGAAGTGGGGTACTCTCCCGCCTCTCCGTAGATGGCTCCCCCTGAGGAAATGAAGATCACTTTTCTCGTGTTGTGTTTTACGGCATTCTCAAGGAGATTTAAGAACCCCCTGAGGTTGATGTCCGCATCGAAAAGAGGATCAGAAACCGACGCGGGAACGCTGATCTGGGCCGCATGATGATTCAGGATTTCCGGTTTTTCCCGGGCAAAAACCTCGCGAATCTCCGGAGAGCGGATGTCCATTTCGTAGAAGGTTGCTCTGGGGTTCAGGTTTGACTTCTTTCCCGTAAAAAGATTATCGACGACCACGACATCATGTCCTGCCCCGATGTACCCGTCGACCACATTGGAACCGATGAACCCTGCCCCGCCCGTAACCAGAATTTTCATGAAGACCTCCACTTCAACGAACGCAGTTAATTGTTTACCATTCAGCCCCCTCACCCCGCCCTCTCCCTAATCCTGGGGAGAGGGGAAGGGTGAGGGGAACTCCAAGATGCCAAAAGAAAAACTGCGTTTGTATCATAAAAGCGAACCTGTGCCTACCATTTCCGGCAGACGCGAGTCAAGGATTTCTCGTTCTCTTTCCCACTAATGTATTGCAATGGGAGCCTATGTTGCCATAAATTGAGTTGTTTGGTAACTGCTCAGGTGTTTAGGCTGAAGACTGAAGGGCAATAATGATCATCCATGACACAATCACCTGCTAACCTGCCTGCCGCGCCCGCGGCGCAGGCAGGTGTCTTTTCCTTCAGTCTATCTACCTTCAGTCTATCTACCTGCGTAGCTACGGTTCTTGTTTATTTGGTTGATTCCATTCTTTCCGGAGAGATTCTTTGCTGCAGAAGAAGCACAACAACGTTCTTGATCACATCGGCTGGACGCCTCTTGTGCCCATCCGCCAGTTGAATACCAACCGAAGCGTTCAGATCCTGGCCAAACTCGAGTCCTTCAACCCCGGAGGCTCCGTGAAAGACAGGCCGGCCTTTTACATGATCGAAGAGGCGGAAAGAACCGGAGAACTGACCAAGGACAGGATCATCCTGGAGGCAACGAGCGGCAACACAGGGATCGGGTTGTCTCTTGTGGCCGCCGTCAAGGGCTATCGCATCCTGCTGGTGATGTCCGAAGCCGTCAGTGAGGAAAGAAAAAAGATTTTGAAAGCCATGGGGGCGGATCTCCAGTTCACCCCCGCCCACATGGGCACGGATGGATCCATCGAGTTCGCCTACAACCTGGTCCGAGAAGAAGCGCAGAAGTTCTGGCTTGCAGACCAGTTCAACAACGATGCGAACTGGCTCTCCCACTACCACGGAACAGCTATGGAGATATGGGAGCAGACCGGCGGCGCCTTGGACATGGTCGTGGCCAGCATGGGCACCACGGGCACCCTCATGGGGCTTGCCCGGCGCTTCAAGGAGCTCAAGCCCGAGGTCCAGATCATCGGCGTAGAACCTTACATGGGGCACAAGATTCAGGGTCTCAAGAACATGAAAGAGTCCTATCCCCCGGGAATCTACGACCGGAAAAGAGCGGACAGGATTATGCATGTCGACGATGGAGAGGCTTTTGAAACCACCAGACTCCTTGCCAAGAAAGAAGGCCTTTTCGTGGGCATGAGCGCAGGGGCGGCCATGGCCGTTGCTCTCAGGCTCGCTCGAGAAATGAAAGAGGGACGAATCGTCGTCATCCTTCCGGACGGAGGGGAACGCTATCTGAGCACTTCTCTTTTCGTGGACAGAAAAACCTCGGGGCTTTGCCTGTACAACACGCTCACGCGGAGAAAGGACGCGTTCGTTCCGATCCAGGAAAACCGGGTCAGCCTCTACAGCTGCGGGCCCACCCTTTGCCAGCACCTCCACATCGGGCAAGCCCGCCAGCTGGTTTTCTCCGACCTGGTCCGCCGCACCCTCGAGCTCAAGGGCTACGAGGTCACTCACATTGTGAACGTGACGGACATTGACGACCGAACCATTGAAGGCGCGGAAAAAGAGGGGGTGGACCTCAAAGAGTTTACGGAAAGGTACTATCAGGAGTTTCTTAAGGACCTGGATTCGCTCCTTGTCAAGAAGGCCACCGCCTATCCCAAAGCGAGCGAGCACATCGAGGATATGATCCAGTTTTCCGGCAAACTCCTCGACAAAGGGTACGCCTACGAGAAATTCCGCTCCCTCTATTTTGACATCTCCCGGTTCAGAGACTACGGGAGACTCTCCAGAATCGACCTGGACAAGATTCACCTGGGGAAAACCGTGGATCTCGAACGATATGAAAAGGGCAATCCCAGGGATTTCACCCTCCTCAAGCGTTCCACCCTGAGCGAACTCAAGAAGGGCATATTCTTCCAGACCAAGTGGGGAAACGTAAGACCGAGCTGGCACCTCGAGTGCCCGGTCATGGCTCTAAAATTTCTCGGCGACACCCATGACATCCACACCGGAGGAGCGGATCTCGTGTTCCCTCACCACGAGAACGCCATCGCCCTCAGCAGGGCAATCACCGGTAAACCGCTTGCCAATTACTGGCTGCATCATGAACTGGTCATGGTGGACGGCAAGAAACCGGCCGACGGCAAGGAGAGCGAACACACCACGATCAAGAATCTTCTTAAGAAGGGGTACACCGGGAGAGAAATCAGATACTGGCTCATCAGCCATCATTACAACAAGCCCATCTCCTTTTCTCTGGCTAAGCTGGACAACGCGAAGAAGACTCTTTCCAACCTGGACAAGTTCATGAAGAAAGTCTTCTTTTGCCGCTCCGGTGAAACCAACCCTGAAATGGACCAGGTGGTCTACAACCTCAACCACAAGTTTTCCGAAGCCATGGATGACGATCTCAACACCTCGCAGGCTCTGGCTGCCCTGTTCGAGTTTACCCGTGAAGTGAACCGCATCGTCGATCAGAAGGGACTCTCTCAGGAAGACAAGCAGCGGGTGAAAGAAGCCCTGGGCGCCGTCAACTCGGTCCTGGAGATCATGGACCTGGACGCGCCCAAGGCGGACGAAGCGATTGAAGCCCTGATTCAGAAAAGGGAAGCGGCTCGAAAGCCAAGGGACTGGCAAACGGCTGACCGGATTCGCCAAGAGCTCAAGAGGATGGGAATTGAGCTGACGGATACCAGGGATGGAACCATGTGGCGGAGAGAATGGGATTCGAACCCGAGGTAGAGGGTTACCCCCTGCACTCGCTTAACATCCGGGTATCATGTCATGCTTTCCAAAGTAGAGGTTATGGAGACTTCCAGGGGGTGTACGCGTACGTGGTCATTCTGCATCATGAAGCAGATGTATGGGCAGACTTTCCGGACGTATCCCATCGAACGGGTCTTGGCGGATACAGATGATATTTATTATAACCGCCGGACGGGAGGCGCATTGCGGCCAGGAGGCATTAATCGTTTCGCAATTGAACTGACCTGGTTCGTAAAATCTCCCCTCGCCCCTCTTTGTTAAAGAGGGACGATCCCTCCCTTTGTAAAAGGGAGGGGAGGAGGGACTGAGCGAACGGCCGCCGGCCCGCGGATCAGTGCGACCCCTTGGCCGGCTCCGCCGGCACCTGAATGGTTCGGAAGAGAAGCAGCAGCCCGAAGATCAGCGCGAAAATCTCCCCGCCCAAGGTCAGGATCACCGACATCAGGTTCATCATGTCCACTGCCGACACCCAGGTGGCGACCGCGGCTCCTGCCGTGGTCTGCAAGGTGGGTATGCCCGCCTGCGGGGCCGACAGGAAATAGAAGAGCAGGGTACCCACCTCGAAGAGCAGCACCAGCATTGAGAAGAGAATGGCGATGCTTGCCGCCATCACCCCGGTGAAACCGGTTCCGGCTGCAGAAAACTCGGAGCGGCCGTTGAGAGCCTGGAACTGGCTCTCGAAGGACTGATTGCGGGCGCTGAATGGTGGAGGTTCTGGCTCCACAGGCTAGCAGGAGGTCAGACCACGAACCACCCAGCCGCAGGTGATCGGGACTCCCCTAGAACTGAGCGACGATCCGCGGAGGTGGAGGATGTCGTCGACGATCACTTGCAGGTGCTGCCGGGTGCTCGGCATCGCCGTTGACCGGGCATCCGCATTCAGGGGCTGAAAGTGATCCCGCGCACGGAGTGGCATGCGGTATCTTTCGGGCTGTGCTGAACGGTATGGTTGTCTCGCAATGGCGCTCGAGCAAGTGACCGCACTTGCTCAAGGCACCACTGAGACACTCGCTAGAAGCCCCGGCGCACCATGACGAGGACCTCGGTCGAGCTGTGGTTGAAGCCGGCGGCGTTGCTCTGGTCGCGCACGAGATGCACCGCCTCGCGCGCGCTCACCCCCTTGCCGTGCTCGAAGGTCTGCAGCGCCGCGGCAGGCGGCCGGTATCTTCTTTGCTCATGACTTCCCCTCCGGACGTCCCCGCCCTAGCTTGCCAGTCCCGCACCGGCTGCGCGAAACGCCGGCGCAGATCGTTCGCGATCGGCTCGACCTTCGTGCGGCCGTTCTGGTCGGCGATGCGTGCCTGTCGCCGTGACTACTCCACCGGGAAACTTCGAGCTTTCCGGACTAGAAGAACAACGTCACGCGGCCGTTGATGATGTAGTCGTAGGTCGCTCCCGAAGGATTGCCGATCTTGGTCGCGCCGCCGAATGCGAATTCGAGGTTCCGGCTCCAGCGATGGACGAGCAGGAGGTCGAGGACTGGAGGATTGCGCTGGCCGTGCCGGCAACGGACGATACGGTCCGTAGCGAACGTTAAGCTGAGGAAGGACGACCTTATCCGTGGAAGATAGGTTTGCTCCTCTCATCTGTTTGCCCGGCTTTGGTTCTGGTGGCTATGGCGCTAGGAGGCTAGCCCCACTCCTGTTGCCGCGACTCAGTGGCGTGTCCTGATTGGCACGGATATCGTCGCCGGCCGATCGGCGGTTACTAATGGTCCCACAATTGTCTTTGCATCGCGAAGCCCCCTCTCACCCTGCCCCTGGTCGCCTTTTACCAGCCTCTGGCTGGCTGGCGCTGCCGAAGGCAGGGATAGGGTGAGGGGGAGCGCATAGTCAATACTATTTCGAGACGATTAACATCGGAGCATGCAAGTTGGGATTTCCCTATTCGTTGTGTTGTGCTATATTCGTGCGGTAATTCCGGTCTTCGGACCGGTCCGAAGGCCGGCGTTTCATGTCCGTTCATCCACCCGGCCGGCAATCCGAACTGTCAGAGGCACCCCAGCGATTCTATGAGGCAACGCGTTCAGATAGGAAGCGCCACCTGGTCATTCCTGAGTTCCCGGGTGCTGCCGTTGCGCCCGGTTCAGCTGGTGATCCAGACCGGCTTGAAATGGGACCGTGACAACTGCCCCGGCATGGCCGCGGCCCTTTCCTATTACGCCCTGTTCTCACTTTTCCCGCTGCTTCTGGTCATTCTGAGCATTGTCGGGGCCCTGATCGGCCCTGAGACGGAGGTATTTGAATACATTCAAAAGCTGATCGTACGGGATCTGCCCCCGGCCGTTCAAGACATGGTGGTGGGGACCATTGTCGCACTTAACGAAAACAGCGTGGGTGCCAGCATTGTGGGGTTTAGCCTGCTTTTTTTTACGGCCAGCACCCTGTTTGTGGTTCTGCGCCAGTCGGTGAACATAATCTGGGAATCCCCCGCCCGCATCTCCGAGGCGGGCTCGATCCCCCGAATGGTGCTCTTCTTCATCCTCAACAAGCTGGTGGCCTACCTGCTGGTGCTGGCGACCGCCTTGATCCTGTTGGTGTCTTTCGTGGCGAGCGTTTCCATCGGGGCTGTCATCGAGGTGGTCAACCACTTCCAGAAAAATGTCGCCTTCATCCAGCAGGTGGACGAACTGCTGCTAACCCGCTGGCTTCAGGTCAGCACTTCGGTCGTCATCCTGAGTGTAACCTTGTGCATTCTCTTCAAACTTCTGCCCACGGTCCGTCCCCGGTGGCGGGACGTATGGCTGGGGGCCATCCTCACGGCTTTCATGCTCGTCGGGCTGCAGAAGTTGGCCACGGGCGGCGTCGTTTCCGTTTTCGGCAAATTTCTGTCCTATGGGGCGATCGGCAGCGTTATGATTCTGTTGCTGTGGATCTTCATGGCCTGCCAGATCGTGTTTGTGGGGTGTGAGTTTTCGTATGTTTACGCGCAGCTTTACGGCAGCCGCCGCGGTAAGGCTCCACCCGCAGAGCGGGTGGCCTCAGGTTGCCCCCTCGAAGGGGGCTCTTGATCAGCAGTTTGCCCAAATTGCCAAAACACGTCCTCCCCCTTGATGGGGGAGGTCACCCGCCAGGCGGGTAAAGGTGGGGGTGAAAAAAGTGGCTGTGAAATCCCGTCACCATAACCCCCTCCCCCCGTATCAAGTACGGGGCAGGCTCTAGCCCCTCCCACCAGCCTTCGACGTGCTCACGGTCCCGAGGAAGATCGAGGGAGGGAGGGGAAACGCCGGATCGGTAGAACCTATCCGGGTCCTCCACCAGAGGTGAGGGTTCAGTCACAACCAAGCGGGCCGGGTGGATTACCGCCGGGCCGTAATGCGCTGCCCGTCCGGGGTGTGCAGCACCAGGCGCCCCTGCGGACCGATCTCGAAGCGATGGGTTTTCTGGAGCAGCTCCAGGAAGCGCATCTCCTGGCGGCTCAACGGCTCCTCGCAGGCCATCTTCGTGCCGGCCATCTGCCCGAACGAAAGCCCCTCTCCGGTCAGGCGGAAGCTGCCCGTGAATCGGTTGCACGAGGCGTTGCCGGCCACGCGGCCCTCCTCCAAAAAGAGGATCGTCGCCTTGGATTTTTCCGCCACCGGCACACCGTCGATGGTCTCCACGATCCACTCCAGCCCGGTGAGAAGATTCCGGGGGTCGCCGCCGCAGCCTGCGTGCGCCTTGCCGTCGAGCTCGTAGCGCACCCGATAGGGGTGGGGCATCCCGGTGGCGACATCGGCGCAGATCTCCGGCCGGAGGGTGACCGCCAGGCGGCGGCCCTCGGCCGCGGTCCGGTAGAGGAAGCCCTCGGCGGTCGTTAGAGGTTCGGTTTTCGGCATGCGGAGCTGCAGGGCTCCGAAGTCGGCGTTGAGGAAGATCGCGTCGGCATCGATCGTGATCATCCAGCCGGGCTCCTGGCCGCGGGCGGTGAAGGGCAGGTCGGGCTCCCGCAGGGCGCGACACTCGGGAAGCTCCCGGCCGCGCACGGTCACCAGGGCCAGATCGCCCTTGCTCCAGAAACCGGTGGCGGTGTCCGTCGACGGCCGTATAGCGGGCGCCGGAGGCCGATACGGCGGTTTTCAGGTCAAAGGATTCACCGGCAACGTTCATCCGCGCACGCCCCTCCGGTGCATTGAAGATGACCGGCGTGGTCCCGCACAGGTAGAGGATTTTGTCCGGGATCACCGGCTGTGCGCTCTTGTCCTGTCCGGTCCGGTCCGGGTGAATGCAGCCCGAGGCAAGCGCCGCAAAAGCCGCAAAAGCCGCCGCTACAAGCTTTTTGTTCATATAGTTCCTCCTTTCCCGGAGCCGGCACCGCCGCTGCGTGATTTGCCTATCCCTGGAGTACCTCCCGCAGCCGCTGCTCATCGTCGAGGGCAAGCGACGTCTTCAGGACTTTGCCTTTGAAACCTTGCAGGCGTTCCAGCACCTTGTCCTCCGTGGCCTGGCGAAAGAGCACGAACAGGACCGAAGCGCCGGGAGTGAAGTCCTTGCTGAACTCCTTCATGAACTTGTCGTCGATGCCGATGTCCGTCAGCTTGCCGCTCAGCGCACCGGCGGCGGCGCCCACGGCGGCGCCCAGCAGGGGATTGAGAAAGAGAACGCCGATGAGCATGCCCCAGAAGCTGCCGCTCACGGTTCCCGTCAAGGTCAGGTCGACCGCCTGATGCAGCTTCACCTTGCCCTTTTCATCCTTGGTGACCACGACAACGTCCTTCATGTCGATCAGATACTCTTTCTGCATCTTGGCCAATTCCGCCCGCACAGCAAAAGCGGTGTGCTCGTCGTGAAACTCGATCGCTACTAAGTCAGACATAAAGACCTCCTTCGATGGGTTTAAATGGTTGGTGTCACGGTGCTGGTTCCAAAAACCCCATGAACACTAGGGACAGTGAAGCTCGTAGCGCACCCGACGGGGGTGGGGCCTTCCGGCGGCGACATCGGCGCAGATTTCCGGCCGCATGCCGACCGCCAGGCGGCGTTCAGTCCCTCCTTTCCCCCGTCTTGCGCGAGACGGCGAAATTTCCTGTACCGGATTGCCGGTTTCTTACTATCCCTGCCGGCCTCGGAGCAGCCGCTGACCCGACTCGCCGTGGGCTACAGATCGAGCCGTGTGATGCGCGCGCCGTCCAGCGAGATGCCCGCCATGAGCCCGCGGTTGGAAAGCACGTAACCGATGACGGGCTGCTGCGCCGTAGCCGTGGTCACCTGCGCGCTCGCGCCCACCGAGATCAAGGTCACCGATGCATCGGCGCCCACCGTCCAGCCCGAGCTGTTCTGGAACTGCCTCAGCGCGTCGTCCGTCATGAACAGCAAAAAGACCGCCGTCGACTGGGCGCCGGCCTGCAGGCCGAACGATCCGCTCGTCGTGGCGTGGTAGCTCTTTGTCTTGCCGCCGATGCGCAGCGCTCCCTGGCCGCGCGAGGCGCCGACGATGAACCCGGCCTCCATCACGGACGGGAACACCAGCACGCCCCGGGCGCGGCCCACCAACTGCTCCGATCCCTCGACCTGCCCATAGAGCCTGGCGAGCGCATTGTCGACTTCGGCATCGATGCTGCGGCGCCTCGTGTCAGGGTCGCCAGAACTCGGGCCGGTGGTGGTGCAGCCGAAGGCGAGCACCAGGAAAACGGCCAGAACAGATAGAATTCGTTTGTTCATTCAATGTCCTCCTTGTTTTAAATTTGTTTGGAACTGGATCAATTGATGTAACAAGATTTGTGCCAAGAGGGTCGACAGGCCAATTATTGACACAATCAATTGATATGATTTGATATTTATAGACGAACCAGATTTCGCGATCCGGAAGGCCATGGGCCGGTTTTCGTGGGATGCAGAGGAAGCGTTAAATATCACGGAAATTCTCACCGGCCTCGGCCACAAAGTCGAGGATCGCCTGCCGCCGCCGGTTCAGCGTTTCTTCGCGCGCCGTACATAAGACCCCACCCGGCCGATCTGCAACTGCCACCAGCCGAACGTTTCGGTGAGCCACTTGTAAACGGCGGCGCCGACCAGCGTGCCGAGAGCGACCGAGGTGATCACAAACACCACCATGACCAGGCCTTCGAGCCCGGCAGCGCGGTCGCTCAGCATGCGCGTGACGCTCAGCAGGCCCAAGGCGCCCGGTACCAGCAGCCAGAAGGCGGGCAGGAAGGTCACGGTTGCCGGCGGACCGCGGAAGCGGAGCTGAATCAGGTAGCCCAGCGGTGTGGCCACCAGCGTGCCGAAGAACCCGCTGATCTCGCACCCCAAAAACCCTCCCGCGAGCCGCTGCGCCGCAAAGGCGATCAGCAGCACCAGGAGAATCCAGTGCAGGGAATTTCGCGGCGCCGAGAAGTGAAGATAAACTCCCAGGCCGAACACCAAGACGCCGGCCCAGGCGGCCTCCACTATTTTCACGTAATGCGCGGCGGAGTAGGTCAGGTCGTTGGGGCTGTAGCCGACGAGCACGGCGCCCACCGCGAGACCGAACGCCAGCAGCACCAGTTGCACGAAGCCGGCGATCAGGCGGCTTGCGCCGCTCACCATGTCGCCGTAGGCGAGCTCCACCATGCCGAGTGCGAGCATGCCGCCCGGCAGGAAGGTTATCAGCGGCGGCACCAGCGCGTGCAGGGGATCCACCGGCAGTCCATACTTCACTGCGAGGAAAACGAGCGCGGAGACAAGCGCCGCGGCGATCACCGGCAGCGGCACCGCCTGCACGGCGCGCCCGCGGTTGGACAGTTTCACCGCGCCCACGATGAAACCAAGCCCTGCCGCCGCCGCCAGGTTGGCGGCCGTCGGCATCAGCACCATCGCCAGGCCGACGGTTAGAATCGTGTGGCCCACGACGATCCCGGCGGCACCGAAGCGCGCCTTCTGCGCCAGGATCGCCGAGAGCCGCTGCAGGCCCTCGCCCGGCGCCACCTCCGCTTTCTGGGCCGCCTCGCCCAACGCGTAAATGCCGCCGATCTGGTCCAGTCGCAGCGTCTGCGGTTCGCATTGGACCAGGGTCACGCGCTCGCCTGCTTCGTCATGAATCGAAATGAACAGGGCGGTGGGAAACGCCACGGCGCGCGACTTGCGCATCCCGTAGGCCGAGGCCGTGCGGCGCAGGATCAGCTCCACCTTCGCCGTCTGCTCGCCGCACGCTATGTAGGCCTGCCCCAGCCGGAACATGAACTCGATCAAAGTCGCCGTGTCGGGCGCCGTGGATTCTTTCTTCACATGAATGGTCCCAAAATGGTCTTTACATCGCGAAGCCGCCTATTCCTGGGTCGCCAGCGCCACGGCCAAGCGGCAGCCCTTGAGGTACTCCGGCACGTTCACGTACTCCTTGACGGTGTGGACCTCGGCCTGTCCCGAGCCGAAGGTCACCGTCGGCACGCCGTGCTTGACCAGCCAGTTGGCATCGAGGCCTCCGTTCGAGCTGATGACCTCGGGCGTCATCCCGAGCGACTCGACCGCGCGCCGGGCATACTGCACCGCCGGCGATTTCTCGTCGAGCTTGAAGGGCGGATAGGACGGCTGTGCATCGAACTTGACCTCGGCCATCTCGCCGTCCGAGTTTTTCACGGCTTCCCGCGCCTTCATGAACGCGTCGCGGTAGCCCGCCGCGATTTTGCCGGCGAACGCGGCATCGTGGCTGCGTGCTTCGCCGGTAATGTGGACGTAATCGGTGACGACGTTGGTGGCGTCGCCGGCTGCCTTGCGGTCCTTGCCGCCGAACACGCCCACGTTACTGGTCCCCGCGCCCTCGGGCTTCGTGACCTTGCCGAACCAGCCGGCGCGATGCGCTTCGGCGAGTGCGATCGATCCGACGAGCGTGGCGGATATCCCCTTTTCCGGGGCCACTCCGGCGTGCGACGCCTTGCCCTTGATCTCCGCCTCCCAGTTTTCCTGGCCGACGGCGGCGATGAGCAGCATGTTCGCGTGGGTGGTGTCCACGTTGAAGCACATCCGGCGCTCCCCCGAGGTCCTTGGGGTCGAGCTCGCGGGCCCCGTGGATCCCGCTCTCCTCGCGGACCGTGAAGAGCAGGGTGAGCGGCGGATGCGGCAGCTTGTGCTTCAGCAGCGTCTCGACCATGGCGACGATCACCGCGCACCCCGTGCGCGCATCGCTGCCGAGCGCGGTGCTGCCGTCGGTCACGATCCGGTCCCCCTGGCGCATCGGTTTGGCGCCGGCACAGAGCGCGACCGTATCCAGGTGGCTCGAGAACAGCAGCCTGTCTCCCTTCCGCGTCCCGGGAAGCTCCACGATCAGATTGCCGGTCTGCGTGGGCAGCGGGATCTTCTTGTGGACGTTGTCGAACCGGATGGCCGCCGCCGGCACCCCGACTTTCTGAAGTGCGTCCGCGACCGCCTCTGCGATCGCCTTTTCCTCGCCGGTGATGCCTTCCACCGTCAGAAAGTTCATCAGGTGCGCTTCAGCGGCACTCACGTCCAGCGGCATGTCTTTCATCGCATTCTCCTTTAACATTATTGTTTTTGTCTAACAGTTTAGCTCTTTGAAATGGATGGCCTTTTTCTGTGTTTATTTCAAAGAGCTAAACTGTTACGTTTTTGTTATTCCGGCCGGCGCTAAAAGCCCCACGGCAGACCGAGCAGGTACCAGACGGCAAACAGACCCGTCCACGCAACGGTCATCCACACCGCGTAGGGCAGGAGCAGCGCCACCACAGTGCCGATGCCGGTGTTTTTGGCGTACTTCTGTGCAAACCCGACGACCAGCGCGAAATAGGCATTGAGCGGCGTCAGCGTGTTGGTCGGCGAGTCGCCGACGCGATACGCCGACAACACGGCCGCGGGGTCCACATTCAGGGTCACGAAGAGCGGCACGAAGACCGGCGCGAAGATCGCCCACTTGGCGATCGCGGGCGTGAACACAATGTTCAACGCGGTGACCACGAGGATGAACCCCAGGAGCATCCAGATCGAGCCGATATTCGCGGCTTTGAGGGCGTCGGCCATCGTCACCGCCATCAGCGTCGGCAGGTTGCTGTAGTTGAAATAGGCGATGAACTGGCTGATGACCAAAAACAGCAGGATGCGTTCCGCCGAGCCCGCTGATCGCTTTGGTCATGGCGCCGATGACGTCGGCGCTGCTCTTCATCGTGGCGGCCCCGATGCCGTAAGCGACGCCGGCCGCGAGGAACACGAACATGATCGCGACGATCAGCCCGTTCATGAACGGTGAGTTGCCGATCAGCGCGCCGGTTTCCGGATTTCGCAGCGGAGCGCCGGACGGCAGGGTCAGGAGCCCGAAAATCCCTAGCACCAGAACCAGAGCGACCGCGGCAAAGGCGAGACCGCGCCACTCGGCGGCCGCCAGGCTGGAGCCCTGCGCGGCTGGCTCAGTGCCCTCGGCGTGACTCGGATCAAACTTGCCCAGCCGCGGCGAGATGACGCGATCGGTGACCAGCGCGATCACGATCACGAGCAGTGGCACCGAAACGATCGAAAACAACAGACCGGAGGTTAGTTCGATCGTTCGCGTCGGGTCCACCATGCGGATCGCGTCGTTGGTCAGTTCGGTCAGCACCGCGTCCAGCGGCTTGATGAGCATGTTGACGTTGAAGGCGCCGGCCACCGCTGCGAACCCCAGCGCGATGCCCGCCAGCGGGTGCCGGCCGAGGCTGAGGAACGCGGCGCCGGCCAGCGGGATCAGGACCACATAGCCGGCATCTGCGGCAATGCTGGAGAGCACGCCGACGAAGGCCAGCAGGTACGTGATCGACCAGGCCGGCGCGACCGCCACGATCATGCGGATCAGGGCCTTGATGAGTCCGGCTTCCTCGGCCACGCCGACGCCCACCATCGCCACGACGAGGAGCCCGATCGCGGCGAACCCCATGAAGTTGGGCACCAACCGGACGTAAATGTCGCGGATCCCGCTCGCCGTGGCGAGGCTGCGCGCCTGCGTCGTAGCGGTCTCGATCGCGTGCGTCTCCGGATTGATCACCTGGTAGGTGACGCTCGCGCCGGTCGCTTCCAGAATGAAGGAGAGGACGATGACAAACCCAATCAGGATCAGGAAGATGATCACCGGATGCGGGACCCGGTTGCCGACTTGCTCGACGGTGTCCAGGAACCGCTGCATCATCGATTTGGGTGCTCTGGAGGTCACAGCTCCTCGTCAGATGGGCATCGATATAAGAGAGTCCTCCGGAGAAGGACCGATATCGGCTCGCGCCGGGAGACTCCATAACCCCGTTTGAAACTGCAAGCGGTCGCAGCGGCGTTAGTGATACGGCGCGAACGCCGCGGCAACGTCGGCGCCTTTTCCGCCGCGCATGACGAGGCCGAGCAGCAGCCGCGCCTTGAGGCCCGAGAGGCAGCCCGCGGACACGACACCGCGCTTGATCAGGTCGATTTCCGCTCCGGGATAGCCGTAGGTGCGGGTGAAGACATGGCCCGTCATGGCACGGCTCGCGAGCACCACCGGTATTTTGGCCGCCAGGTCGCCGACGATGGGAGCCACGTCCGCATGCACGTGGCCGGCGCCCATCCCCTCGATCACCACCCCCGCGTAGCCCAGGCCGGGCAGCGATCCGAACAGGCGCCCGTCGTCGCCCATGGCGGCCTTGATGAGCGCCACCGGTGCGGGCGGGCCCTCTGCGGCCGGCAGGGTGGGGTTGCGCGTCACGCGCACATAGAAGCGCGGCTGCCGTTCGATGAGGGTGCCGATCGGCCCGACCAGCGGCGAGAGAAACGCCGAGGGCAGGGCGGTGTGCGATTTTTGAACGAAACGCGCCGCATGAATGTCGTAGTTGAGGACCGCGAGCGTTCCGAGGCCGCGCGACTCCGGGCATGCGGCGACGATGGCCGCCGACAAGAGATTGGCGGGCCCGTCCGCGCCCGGTGCATCGGCGCCGCGCATGGCGCCCGTGACGACCACCGGCTTGTCGGAGTCGACGAGGAGATCGAGCAGGAACGCCGATTCCTCGATGGTGTCGGTGCCCTGGATCACCACCGCGGCGTCGAACCCGGAAGCGAACGCCTCCCGGATCGTGCTCGGCGACTTCGACCAGGTTCGCCGGGGTGAGCGAGGGGCTGGGCAGGCGGAAGGGCGACCGCGCGTCGATGTCTCCGACTTCGGCGAGCGCGGGCACCGACGCCACCAGCTCGGCGGCGCCCAGTTTGGGGGTGATGCCGCCCGAATCGCTCGGGACCATGGTGATCGTCCCGCCGAGCGAGAGAACGAGAAGACGGGGTTTGTTCATGGCGTCATCGTCCTTTCCGTTAATCTTCACGCTTCGGTTTGGGCGGCGGCGGATTCGCCGGGATCTCGCCCGGCTTGTAGTCGGGCAGCCGGCCGGCCGGGAAGATCGCCAGCAGGGAAAGCGCCGCCATGATCAGGAGGCCGATCTTGAGCGCCCGAAGCCGTGCTTCCTCGTTGATGCGCACCGCCTCCTTGATTTTCTCCGGGGGGATGCTGGTGCGCTCCAGGGCCGTCTTCAGCCGTTCATTGCTCACGAAGGTGATGTTGTTGTCCAGGTCGATCTGGGTCTGGAGCTCCGTTTTCAGTTCCGGGTGCTGGGTCAGCGACGCGAGGATGAAGGCGCTCAACAGGCCGACGAGCAGCGCGCCCGAGACGGCCGTGCCGACGGCGGCGGCGAGGTTGTTGGTCGTCCCGCGCAGCGAGCCGACGTCACCGGCCAGTTCCTTGGGCGAGGCGGTGACGAGCACGTTGAACAACAGCGTCACGAGCGACCCCTGGCCGATGCCGAACAGGATCAGCCCGATCATGACGACCGGTGCGCCCCAATCGTTGCGCACGACCCACGCGAGCCACAGCAGCGCGACCGTGCAGAGGACGAAGCCAGAGCGTCCGATCTGCCGCGGCGTGAGCTTTTGGTAGAGCTTGATGATCAGCATCGCCGTGAAGAATACGGTGAGATTGAACGGCATCATCGCGATGGCCGTCTCGATCGGCGAGCGGCCCTGGATGATCTGGATATACAGCGGCACGGAGAAGTTGAGCGCGCCCTCCAGCGCGACGACGGCGAACATCGCGTAGACCGCGGCCCGTTCGGAGGCGGAGGCGACCACCTCCAGGGCGAGCAGCGGCGTCTTTCCGGACGCCGTGCGCCGGCGCGTCCAGACGATGAAGGCCTGCAGCAGCACGATGCCGACCACGATCATGAACGGGGCGGGCGACATGCCGAGCAGGTCGAACGGAGCGGCAGGGCGCGCGAGACCGAGTCCCCACCGGTTCAGGTTGTTGAAGCCGAAGCTGATGAGGATGATCGCCGCGGCCGTCAGCAGCACGCCGAACAGATCGATCTGCACTTCGGGCCGGCCCTTGGCCGGCTTGAGCTTGAAACTCAGGAGGAAGACCAGCGCGGAGACCGCGATCAGGATGGCGAACGCAGGCCGCCAGCCGATGTAGGTGCCCAGCACGCCGCCGATCACGAAGGCCAGCACCCCGGCGCCCGCGCGCGCCGAACCGAGGGCGCCGAGCGCGGCGGCCTGCTGCTCGCCGTGGTACTCGTTGGCGATCAGCGCGACGAGCGAGGGGACCAGCGCAGCGCCCGCGAGGCCGCTCAGGAGCTGGGCGGTCGGCATGAGGTTGGCGGTCGGACTGAAGGTCATCAGCACCTGAGCCCCTCCGAACAGGATCACCACGGCGCGGAAGATGACCACGGCCCCGAACCGTTGGTTCAACTTGGCGCCGAGCATGACGAAGCCCGCCACGGCGAGCGAATACATCACGATCCCGGTGGCGACCGTGGTCGGCGGCACGTTGAAACTGTTCACCATGCCGCTCAGCGCGACCGGCAGCGAGGCCACATTGAAAGACATGATCGCCTGGCCGAAGGCGATGGCGATCATCGGCACCCAGGATTCCCGTTGTCCGGTCTGAGAGCCGGGCAGTGCATCGGTCTTGGTGGTCATGGCATTTATTCTCCTTTCTTGCGTTCGGTTCCTGTTTTCTCGGGCGCCATGCGTGCGGCGCACCGAGGGGTATGGGTTCCGGCCGTGCAGATCAAACGGCGGGCTTCGAGGCGAAGAGATTGAGTCCCAGCCGCTCCGAAAGGTATTTGGTGACGCGCTGACCCTTGATGCTGTTGCCGGCGCCGTCCAGCAGCGGGGAGAAGGTGCCCAGGCCGCCCTTGCCCGGTGACACGGTGACGATGCCGCCGCTCACCCCGCTCTTGCCGGGCAGCCCGATCTCATAGAGCCAGTCGCCGGAGCGCTCGTAGAGCCCGGCGGTCGCCAGCACCGCAAGCACCCGCTTGGCGACGGCGCCGTCAACCACGCGCTCCTTGGTCAGCGGATTCACCCCGCCGTCAGCCAGGGTGGCGCCCATCACCGCCAGGTCCTTGACCGTCACGTTCAGCGAGCACTGCTTGGTGTAGACATCGGTCGACTCCAGCGCATCGAAATAGAGCCGGCCGTATCCCTCCAGCAGCTTGGCGATGCCGCGGTTCCGCTGGTTGGTGGCCGCCTCGGACTCGTACACCTCCCGGTCGATCGCAAGCGTGCGGCCGGCAAAACGGGACAACCCTTCCCGGATAAACCGCCATTTGGCTTCGGCCGTCTCACCCGGCACGAGGCTGGTGGTGGCGATCGCCCCGGCGTTCACCATCGGGTTCATCGTGCGGTCCGCATTCAACTCGACGGCCATCACCGAGTTGAAGGGCAGCCCCGTGCTGTTTACGCCGATCTTGCGGCGCGCCTCCTCGCAGCCTACCGCCTGGGATACGAGAGCGAATACAAAAGGCTTGGAAACGCTCTGGATCGAAAATTCATTCGCCGTATCCCCCACGGCGAAGACACGGCCGTTGATGCCGACCACGCACACGCCAAAAAGCTCCCGCGGCGTGCGGGCCAGGGCGGGTATGTAGTCCGCAACCTTGCCCTCATCCAGGGATTTGTAGCGCCGGTAGGCTTCTTCAATCAGGGTCGCCGCTTCCGGTTCCGGCGGCAGATGGCCGGTGGAAATGGCCGACTGCGCAGCGGCCTCGTCTACATCGATTTCGGTGAACATGCCAGCCTCCTTTCACGGCACCGTTTAAGAAACGATAGAACTTTGCAGATTGGTGGATGCAGCAGGGGAAACCGTACAGAAAATTTTTATTTTTATAATTACTTCCGATCTAGATGTCAAGGATTTTTCTAGGTGCAAAAAGAATGTTAAACTTTTCAAAATCCTCTTGCGCTAGTGATTATTCTCTGTTAATTGTTCCAATTTTGACGGACAAGTATCATTTTAACAGCTCGTCTACAAGACCCTCAAACCGAAGAGGCTCAGAACAGTCGAAACCGGCTGGGACCCCATGCCCCGGCACTCCTGAAAGGCAGCCCATGCACACGAACCGACACCATGGCTTTGGAAATGTGCGCCACCTCATCCCGGTCGGCGTCGGCCTTTTCCTTTTCTTGACGGCTGCTTGCGGCCGTCAGGAGGCTCCGGCCCCACCGCCGCCGCCTCCCCCGGCGGTGGTGGTGTCTCCTGTGCCGGCGGCGACCGTTCCGCTCTACGGGGAATATGTCGCCCGGACCGAGGCGCGCGAAACCGTGGCGATACGCTCCCGGGTGGACGGGTTCATCGAGAAGGTCCTCTTCGAGGAGGGCGGTCAGGTCAAGGCCGGGCAACTTCTGTTCGTGATCGACCAGCGGCCGTTCAGCGCGGCCCTTCAGGAGGCGCGCGGCAGCCTGGCCCAGGCCAAGGCCTCGCTCAGCAAGGCCACGCGGGATGTGGCCCGCCTGCAGCCGCTGGTGGCCGAATTCGCCGCCCCGCAGGTGGACCTGGACAGCGCCGAGTCGGCGGTCGAATTCAGCATGGCCTCGATTGAACGGGCCAAGGCCGCCCTCGCCATCGCCGAGCTGAACCTGAAGTTCAGCGAGATCCGCGCCCCCATCACCGGCGTCATCGGCAAGCAGGAGGTCGCGGTGGGAAACCTGGTCTGCCGGGACCAGACCGGTCTGACTTCGATCTCCTCCTGGGACCCCATGCGGACGGTCTTCAGCCTCAGCGAGGGGGACTATCTGCGCCTGGGACAGCAGCGCCGCGACGACAATCCATTCATCCCGCGCAAAAACGCGGCACCCTTTGAATTGATCATGGCCGACGGATCCTTCTACCCGCACCGCGGGAGCTTGAGCTTCCTGGACCGGACCCTGGATCTCACCACCGGCACCCTGAGCGTCTACGTCAGCTTCCCCAACCCCGACCGGCTGCTACGGCCCGGACTCTTCGGCCGCGTCCGGGTGGTGGTCGAGGCGAAACCCGACACCCTGCTGGTGCCGCAGCGGTCGGTCCAGGTGATCCAGGGCGTGAGCAGCGTCCTCGTCGTGGACTCGGACGGCCGCGTGGCGCAGCGCGTCGTGACCCTGGGGGAGCGGTTCAAGGATTTCTTCATCGTCACGGAAGGGCTTAAACCCGGGGAGCGCGTGGTGGTGGAAGGCGTGCAGAAAGCAATCCCGGGCCGGAAGGTCCGGCCCACCGAGCAGCCCATCAAACTGGAAGCGCTCGGGGGCTGACGGCCATGGTCAAGTACTTCATCCACCGCCCCGTCTTCGCCATCGTCATCGGACTGATCATCCTCATCGCCGGGGGGCTCGCCATCCTGGCCCTGCCGACCTCCCAATACCCGCCCATCAGCCCTCCCACGGTCACCGTGGAGACCTTTTTCGTGGGGGCCAGCGCCCGGGTGGTCGAGCAGAACGTGGCCATCCCGATCGAGCAGGAGGTGAACGGGGCCGAGAACATGCTCTACATGTCCTCGAGCAGCACCAGCGACGGCCGCTACCGCCTCGTCTGCACCTTCGCCGTGGGGACCGACATCGATATCGCCCAAGTCGACGTGCAGAACCGCGTGAGCCGGGCCGACAGGGCCCTGCCCCCCGAGGTCATGAATTCGGCATTTCGGTCCGGAAAGCCTCGCCGGACATGCTGATGGTCCTTTCCCTCTTCTCCCCGGAGGGGACCTACGACGACCTGTTTCTCAGCAACTTCGCATCCCTGAACATTTTCGACCACATCGCCCGCATCTACGGTGTGGGCGACATCGCCATCGTGGGAGAGCGCGAGTACGCCATGCGCCTTTGGGTCCGGCCCGACAAGCTGGCCGGCCTGGGGCTCACGGCCCGGGATGTCGCCCAGGCGGTGCAGGACCAGAACATCCAGGCCCCCTCCGGCCAGGTGGGCCAACCGCCCGCCACAGCCGGGTTGAGCCGGCAGGAGAGCGTGGAGGTTCGGGGGCGCCTGACCGAGGCGGAGGAGTTCGGGAACATCATCGTCCGTGCGCGCCCCGACGGCTCGATCCTGCGGGTGCGGGACGTGGCGAGCACCGAACTGGGCGCCCGGAGCTACACCTCGTTCTCCCGCCGGGCCGGACAGCCGGCCACGACCCTGGTGATCTACCAGCTCCCGGGAGCCAATGCACTCGACGTGGCAAGCAAGATCCGGGCCTTCATGGAACAGACCAGCCGCAGCTTTCCGCCGGGCCTCGAGTACGAAGTCTCATATGACAACACCTTGTTCGTTCGGGTTGCACTCCAGGAGGTGGTCTTCACCCTGTTCAAGGCCCTGGGACTGGTGATGCTGGTGGTCTTCGTCTTTCTCGGGAACTTCCGCGCCACGCTGATCCCCTGCCTGGTGGTGCCCATCCCCATGGTGGGCACCTTCGCCGCCTTCGCGGCCCTGGGATTCTCCATCAACACCCTCTCGCTCTTCGGCCTGGTGCTGGCAATCGGCTCGGTGGTGGACGACGCCATCGTGGTGGTGGAAGCGATCAAGGCCCACATGGCGAAAGGCTTGAGTCCGCTGGAGGCCACGGAGAAGTCCATGGACGAGGTCACCCGACCGATCATCGGGGTGGCCTGCGCGCTGCTGGCGGTCTATGTGCCGGTGATTTTCCTGGGGGGCATCGTCGGCCAGCTCTACCGGCAGTTTGCACTCACTCTCTGTTTCGCCGCGCTGCTCTCGATTCTCGTCTCCCTGACCCTTACCCCGGCCCTGTGCGTCAAGATCCTGCGCGCCAAGAAGAAGGAGGGGGGGCTTCTCAACGCCTTCAACCGCGGGTTCAATCGGCTGTTCGACGCCACCACCTCCGGCTACCTCAAGGGGATTCAATTCCTGATGCGCCGCCTGATCCTGGCCCTGGTGCTGTTGGCGGCGGTCTACTTCGGGGCCGGCCGTCTCCTGCAGACCCTGCCGGGGGGACTGGTGCCCGATGAGGACCAGGGGGTGGTTTTCGCCACTTTCAACCTGCCGCCGGGGGCCACCCTGGAGCGCACCGACGCGGTCTTGTCGCGCGCGGAGCGGTTTGCAGCCGAGGTCCCGGGCATCCGGACGGTGCTTGGCTGGGGCGGCTTCAACCTCATGACCAGCTCTTTCAGCTCCGACGCCGCCACCCTGGTCATGACGCTCGCCCCGTGGGGAGAACGGACCTCCCCGGAGACCCAGCTCGTTGCCATCATGCAGGGCCTGAGGCGGGAGTTCGCCGACTATCCCGAGGCGCGGGCCTTTGTCTACTCCCTGCCCTCCATTCCCGGCATGGGCAATGTCAGCGGCTTCCAATACATTCTCCAGGACCGGGCCGACCACACCCCGGAGGAGCTCTTCCAGAGGGCCCAGGAGATGGTGGCCGCCAGCGCCGCAGAGCCTGCGATCGGCGTCCTGTTCAACACCTTCCAGGTGAACGTGCCGCAGGTTCAGCTGGAGATCGACCGGGAAAAGGTCCAGACCCTGGGGATCCCCTTGAGAGGCGTGCTCGAAGGCTTGCAGCTTTACTTGGGCGGTTTCATGATCAACGACTTCAACCAATTCGGCCGGGTCTTCAGGGTGATGATCCAGGCCAAGCCCGAATTCCGCCAGGGGCCCGAGGCCATCGGCGACATCTACGTCCGCAACACGGCCGGCAAGATGGTGCCTCTCAGCACGCTGGTGAAGATCAACGCGCAAAGCGGCCCCATCCACATAAACCGCTACAACATGTTTCGCGCGGCGGAGCTCTCCGGCCAACCGGCCCCCGGCTTCAGCTCCGGTCAGGCCATCGCCGCCATGGAGCGACTCTCCGAGACCCTGCCCCGCGGCTTCGGCCACGAATGGACGGGCCTCGCCTTCCAGGAGAAACTGGCCGGCGGCCAGGCCGTTTACATCTTCGCCTTTTCCGTGCTCTTCGTCTTCCTGGTGCTGGCGGCGTTGTACGAGAGCTGGGCCATCCCCATCGGGGTGCTCCTGGGGCTGCCGATCGCCGTTTTCGGCGCCTTTCTCGGGATCTGGTTTCGGGGGTTTGCGAACGATGTGTACGTGCAGGTCGGTATCGTGATGCTGATCGGTCTCAACTCCAAGCTCTCGATCATGATCGTGGAGTTCGCCAAGAACAAGCGGGACCTCGAAGGCTTTACAACCTTCGACGCTGCAACGGAGGGGGCCAAGCTGCGCTTCCGGGCCGTCCTGATGACCGCTCTGGCGGAAGTCTTCGGCCTGATGACCCTGGTGCTCTCCTCCGGTGCCGGCGCCGCGGCCCGCACGTCTTTGGGCACCGCCGTCGTTGCCGGCATGGCCACCGCCACCGTGCTGAGCCTCTTTTTTATTCCGGTGCTTTACTACGCGGTTCAGACCCTGGTGGAGAAGATCAAGGGGCGCCCGCAGGTTCCCATCGACCTGACGGCGGCGGCATCGCGGCCGGCCGGCGAGCCGTGAAGGGGGATGTCATGAAACGGTTTGTTTTCCTTTTGACCGGCGTTTGTCTTCTCGGCGGATGCCTCGCCCCGCCTTATGACCGCGCCCCGGGGGATGTGCCCGCCAGCTACCGGTTTCAGCCGCTCAAGGGGGAACCTCAACCGGAGCTCGCCTCCCTCGCCGACCTGGCGTGGTGGGAGATGTTCGACGACCCGGCGCTGCAGGGGCTGATCGCTGCCGCCCTGGCGCAGAACTACGATGTCCGCCTCGCCCTGGCCCGGGTGGCCGATGCGCGGGCCCTGGCGGGGGTGAGCCGCTCGTTTCTGATGCCCCAGGTGGGCGGCGTCGCCCGCTATCAGCGGCAGCGGGTCAGCCGGAGCAGCGTCGAGCCGCCCATCCCCTCAAGCGCCGATACGCCGGACAACTTTGCCCAGTTCAACTTCGACCTCTTCTGGGAGATCGACCTGTTCGGGCGCCTGCAGAACTTGAACGAGGCCGCCCAGTCGCTGTTCTTCGCTTCCGAGTGGGGGCAACAGGCCGTGCTGTCGGCCGTGGTGGCTGATGTGGCGAGGGCCTACTTCGAGCTGCGCACCCTGGACTTTCAGCTCGAGATCTCCCGCGCCACCCTGGAGTCCTTCGAACGTTCGCGCCGCCTGGTCATGCTGCGGGTCCGGCACGGTCTGGTGTCCCGTGAGGAGCTGGCTCAGGCCGACGCCCTGGTCCATACCGCTGGCGCCCGGATTCCCGATCTGGAGCGGCTGATCGCGCAGAAGGAGAACCAGATCAGCATCCTCTTGGGGAACAACCCTCAGCCAATCCGCCGCGGCAAGTCCCTGCCCGAATTGGCGGTGCGACCGACGGTCCCGGCCGGGCTGCCCTCCGACCTCTTGGAGCGGCGGCCGGACATCCGCCAGTCCGAGGCGGTGCTCGATTGCCGCCAACTACCGCATCGGCGCGGCCCGGGCCAACTTCTTCCCCCGGATCGCCCTCACCGGCCAGGGCGGGACCCAGAGCGTGGACCTCTCGCTCCTGTTCACGGGAGCATCCACCTTCTGGAACATCGGCGCGATCGCCACCCTGCCCATCTTCACCGGGGGGTTCAACTACTTCACCCTCCAGGCCACCTATGCCCAGAAGGAGCAGGCCCTCACCCTGTACCAGTCCACCGTACGCCAGGCCTTCCGGGAGGTCTCGGACGGGCTGGTGGCGCATGCCCGATTCCAGGAATTCCTGTCGGAGCAGCAGGCGCTGGTCGAAAGCTACCGGGAATACGCCGTTCTCGCCAACACGCGCTTCAAGGGGGGGCTCGAGTCCTTCCTGTCGGTGCTCGATTCGGAACGCCAGCTGTTCGGCGCCAAGCTCGACCTGGCGGCGGTGCAGCGCGACCGGCTCCTCACCCTGGTGCAGCTCTATAAAGCCTTGGGAGGCGGCGCGGAGATCATTCGCGAACCTCACGCCGCGGGGAACGCCGCAGCCCTCTGCGCGACCCGATGACCGGTGCTGCCGGCCGACCGCATAGCGTTGGTCGTTGGGGGTCGGGCCGCGGCAAGTCCTTGATAATGAGATGAATAGTGCTGAGTCGAACCCCTGAATCCGGCCAATAGTGCATTTTTTGAGGCCAAAAAGCCCTTATTGCTGAGAGTCCATGGCCAGAGCAAAACGACATTATGTTCCGGGCTACATTTGGCATATCACCCATCGATGCCATAAACGAGAATTCCTGACTATAAGCCTCTTTTCAAGGATGAAAACGAGGATATAGGTTTGGAAAACGCCCACCTCTGGGACCTTAATGCCGAATAATCAAGCACATGCCGTGGCCCGCCCCCCCCACATGGGGTATCCACGCCTCCCACGTAGAACATGACATCGACGTCGCCCCGCCGCAGCGCGGCCAGCGCCTCGGGTCCGTTGAGCGGCACCCGGGGCGTGGAGCCCACATCGAGCCCATTCGCGACCAGCAGGGGTTCGGTGGAGGCATGGGTGCCTGTCCCCGGACCGCCGTTGGAGATCCGGCGCCCTCCCGCCAGTCACTTCAGAAAAGGCCCATCCCTGTCCGACGGGTGGCTCGTTGCAAGAGATCCCTTTTGTGTAAGCCCATGTAAACACTTTTGAACGTTACCAAGGGCTTGGTTCGACACTCGATGAACCCCTGTTCTTCTTGAGCGAACGTTTTCTCTGCGCATGTGGCTCTGTGGTGAAAGATGGCTTTTCCGGTCTGCGGCGATTTAGGAGTTGCCATAAGTGCTGTTGTCAGATATACTTGTTTATCAAAACTGATAATCAAGTGTCTTTGTCATGGACTACAAACGGTTTCTGAAAATTGAGAAACTCTCTTTCTCCCATGAAGACGTCGCCGACCTTCTAGCAATCAAGAAGGAGTCGGCTGCCGTCCTCTGCGCTCGGTACGTGAAGAAAGGGTTGCTCACGAGGCTCAAGAGGGATGTCTACGTGCGCACCGAAACCCTCGGCCATTTGAGCACGATGGATCTCTTCCGAATTGCGAATCTTCTCCAGGTGCAATCTTATGTTTCCCTGATGACCGCCCTTTCGCACCACGGGGTATCCTCCCAGGTGCAGAGGGGATTTGTAGAATCTGTCTCCATGAAGAGAACAACAGCATTCGACCGAGGGGGAATAGCTTTTCACTACCTCAAAGTCAGCACGGCGCTGTACGGTGGTTTTGTTAAAGATCAGGGGGCTTTCATTGCCTCCCCCGAGAAAGCTCTGCTCGATGCCGCTTACCTCTCTTCCATGGGCCGCTATGCCCTGGACGTGGCTTCCCTTGACCTGAGCAAGCTTGACCGGAAGAAGCTTGTTCGTCTGGCCGCCAATCACCCTTCAAAGACAAAGAAATTCCTGGAGCGAATCTATGAAGAGACTCGAAGACCACGAGAGCTTTGAGATGACTTTTCTCAACCGACTCGCTTCTAATCGCCTGACAGGTTCCCTTGTGTTTGGCGGAGGAACGATGCTCAGGCTCTGCCACGAGCTGCCGAGGTATTCCCTGGATCTCGATTTCTGGTTTTACAAGGAGACCGACTTCAGCGATTTCTTCAGAAGTCTGCAAGATGCCGCGTCGCCGGCGTATGAGATTACAGATGCCCAGGAGAAATTCCACTCACTCCTGTTGGAAATGAGGAGAGTCAGAGGAACGACGAAACTGAAAATTGAAGTCCGCAAGAAGGTCGCACCCTCTGGTAGCTCAGAGCAGAAGATCGCTTATTCGCCCCATTAGGACACAGATTAACGCGGATTTATTGGATTAAAAAAAAATAAAACATCTGTGCTCATCCGTGTCCAGAAGATTTCTCTGCGTTTCTCTGTGACTCTAGCGACCGCAGGGAGCGGGCGTGAGACATGGGATTTCTGTGCGATTTGGAGAGGCGGGGTCAGCCCGAGAACTTCAGAGTCGCCAGAAACAGATCCGGAGTTGTGGCGGGGATTTCCGACTTCTTATAGTCGCCGATATTTCTTGTTATAATGAATTCAGCGGCCACTTCCTTTGCCGCAGCAAACTGAACGGCATCCTCAAAATCGGTGATTTTAGACTCCAGCGCCAAACGGAGAGTGGATTCTTTTACAGGAGCAATCCGAAAGACAGAAAGTAAATCGGAAACGCAACTCTTAGCGAACTCCTTGCCCCTGGCTTTTGCAACGAGGTAGAAAATGGTGGTTACGGTGTGGGCGGCCAAATACGCTCTGGCGTGCCCGTTTTCAATTTCCGCCCACAGCCTTGCTGCGGAGGCGTAGAAGGGTTCTCTTTTTGCCAAGACATCAAGGATGACATCTATGTCGACAAGGATTGTTTTCACAGGTACTTGCTTTCAAGATGGTCGTGGTATTTCTTCACAGAAGCCTCGTCTTCCTTAAGAATGCCTGTCAATTTGTTCAAAATGGGCGGCATCTCTTCCGGTAGCTTCTTAGAGGCGGCAAGGGAATCAAAAAAGACGGACACCGCCTGGGAAAGCGACAAGCCCCTCTTCCTTGCCCAAGCTTTGGCAAATCGGATGGTTTCGTCATCGACACTTAACGTGAGTTTTGACATTTTGCCTCACCCCCCAGAAGAAATACGTATAACTATTTTAGCGCTATACGTGAGAATGTCAACCACCAAAACCTGCGTCTCTCGGAGCCGAAGTGCCTAAAGTTGGAAAAGAGAAGGAAAAGACAGGAGATCTCTCGCAGAGCTCCTAGAGGCCACAGAGAAAGCTATTAGACAGGATTATCAGGATTACTGTTTTCTGAAATGCAAAGACCAACCATCTTGTTGATCCTTTCGATCCTGTCTAGAGAAGCTGTCGTATTGTCGTTGTCGTTGAGCGTTGGGGGTCGGGCCACGGCAAGTCCTTGATAATGAGATGAATAGTGCTGAGTCGAACCCCTGAATCCGGCCAATAATGCGTTTTTTGAGGCCCAAAAACCCGTTATTGCAAAGTCCATGGCCAGAGCAAAAAGACATTATGTTCCGGGCTACATTTGGCATATCACCTATCGATGCCATAAACGAGAATTCCTGACTATAAGCCTCTTTTCAAGGATGAAAACGAGGATATAGGTTTGGAAAACGCCCACCTCTGGGACCTTAATGCCGAGTAATCAAGCACATGCCGTGGCCCGACCCCCCACCCGAATGACAGAAAAGGGCGTCTTCCGACTTTTTGCGAGTTCATCAATTATTGGGCCGTTAATAAGATGCCCGGCTCAACCGGAATAGGCCGCCACGCTGTAAAGCGGCACGATCCACCGCTGGAAAATGGTGATGAGCGCAAAGATGCCGATGATCAGCAGGATCAGCGAAATGATTTTTGCCAGCGGCCTGGATTCGCCGTAGGTGAACTGGCCGGACTGGATCTGCTTGACGAGCTTCACATGCTGAATGACTCCTCCGAGGATGCAGATCATCCCGAGAACGATGAAGCTCATCCCGAACCAGAGCGGGGCATGGATCTGGTCGATAAACCGTCCGGTCGTCTCCATCTCATCCATCTCGATATATTCGTAGGACTTGGCGATGGCGAAGCCGAACGCGATCAGGGAGATGGCCGTTCGGATCCAGGCCATGAGGGTCCGGTCGTAGGCCGCCCGGTTGCGCTCCTTGGCGAGCTCATTGGTGAGATTCACCTTTACCTCATTTTCGTTTGCCAGCATGTGTCCGCCTCCTTCAAACTGATTAGTGACGTTCAAAAGTGTGTGTATGGGACCGAGCTATCTGGACAGGGCTGGCACCTTTTCCTGCGTTCCAAGGGCTCCTGGGCTGGTGGCACGGACAAGCTTTGCTTGTCCGTGATAACACTGGCTCTGTTCTTTGCTCTCACGGACAAACGAGTTTGTCCGTGCCACCAGAGTCACTCCGGAATAGGTGCCAACCCTGTCCGATGTTCGGCTGGCCGCATGAGATGTATTTGTAAGCCCATGCAAACGCTTTTGAACGTTACCAACTGATTCATTCCTCTTCGCGTCACGGTGAGCAGGGCCATTTATTAACCGGCTCGAATCTAAATTGACATGGAGCCTCCCGGTGCCGCGCACTCGGAAACGCACGGCACAGGGAGGCTCCGGTTCGGGTTAGTCGATGTTCAACGCCTGCTCCATCTTCTTCAGCACCTGGTCGATGCCGAAGCTCGCCGGCTTCATGCGCGGCGGGAACTCCTTGAAGGTTTCAAGGAAATTCTTTACGATAAACTGTGCGGCATAGGTCAGGTAAGCCCGGTCAATAAGCCAATCCCAGTAGGTGTTGGAGGTGATATCCGCCCGCTCGAAGGGGTCGGTGCGCAGGTTGAATATCTTGGGGATGCGCAGGTGGGTGAAGGGTTCCGCCCAGATCATGACCGTGCCCACGCAGCGCTGCTCGGCGAAGACGAATTTCCAGTTGTTGTAGCGCAGCCCGACCAGGTCCCCGTCATCCGAGAAGTAGACGAACCCGGGACGCGGCCCTTTCTCCTCCTTGCCCGTGAAGTGGGGCAGGAAGTTGTACCCGTCCAGGTGGACCTTGAACGTCTTGTCCCCGATCCTGTGCCCTTTCTTGAGCTTCTCGCCGATCTCCGGCTCGCCGGCCGCGGCCAACAAGGTCGGCAGCCAGTCCTGGTGGGCGATGATCTCGTTTGAGACCGTGCCGGCCTTGATCTTGCCGGGCCAGCGCACCATCATCGGCACCCGGAAGGCGCCCTCCCAGTTGGAGTTCTTCTCGTTGCGGAAGGGGGTCATGGCGCCGTCGGGCCAGGTGTTCATGTGCGGGCCGTTGTCGGTCGAATACATCACGATCGTGTCCTTGGCGATGCCGAGCTCGTCCAGGAGGTCCAGCATCTGGCCCACGTGCTTGTCGTGCTCCACCATGGTGTCATGGTAGAAGGACTGCCAGCGCCCGGCCTGGCCGAGGATCTCCTTCGGCGGGTGGATGCGGAAGTGCATCCAGGTGGTGTTGAACCACACGAAGAAGGGTTTGTCCGCCTTGTGGGCCTGCTTGATGAAGTCCTTGGCCGCGCCGACGAACTCGGTGTCGCAGGTCTCCATGCGCTTCTTGGTGAGGGGCCCGGTATCTTCGATCTTCTGCTTGCCGACGCGACCCCAGCGCGGTTGCTCGGTGGGGTCGTCCTTTTCGGTCGCCCAGGAGTGGATGACGCCGCGGGGCCCGAAGGATTTCTTGAAATCGGGCAGCTCCGCGTCCGTCGGGTAGTCCACGTTTTCCGGCTCCTCCTCGGCGTTGAGGTGGTAGAGGTTCCCGAAGAACTCGTCGAAGCCGTGGGCCGTGGGCAGGTACTTGTTCTTGTCGCCGAAGTGGTTCTTGCCGAACTGGCCGGTGGCATAGCCCAGCGGTTTGAGCAGCTCGGCGATGGTGGCGTCCTCGGCCTGCAGGCCGATGTCCGCGCCGGGCATCCCCACCTTGGTCAGGCCGGTGCGGTAGGGGCTCTGCCCGGTGATGAAGGCGGCGCGGCCGGCCGTGCAGCTCTGCTGGCCGTAGGAGTCGGTAAAGCGCATGCCCTCGTTGGCGATGCGGTCGATGTTGGGGGTGCGGTAGCCCATCAACCCCTCGCTGTAGCAGCTCAGGTTGGTGATGCCGATGTCATCCCCCCAGATGATGAGAATGTTGGGTTGCTTCTGTTTTGCCATGTGTTGCCTCCTTGGTTGAGTGTTTGAACGTCCGTGATCGCGTTAGTCAGGGTTTAGGCAGCATGCGCGCCGCCAGATGAAACCATTGATCCGTTTGTGCTATCGAGCTACCTCTTCGATATCCGGCAATTGCCAGCTCCTATCGAAGTAAGATTCTGTCGGTGCATAGAGACGCAAATATGCAAACCAACCTTTTCCCGGAACAGTCGGTATCCAGTTCTTTTCAAGACCCTTGGGTGGTTCAGGGCCAAAATAGAGATCCACCGAGCCATCTTCGTTCTTGACAAGATCCATTCGGGAATCGAGCCCGGCAATAGGGGCAACGCCGCATTGGCGCCGATGCAGGCGGCGCCAACGCCGCCCATCACCCGCCGCAGGCCTTCTGTGCACCATAACCAGCTAACTTCGGCCGTCGGTCTGCATGGGCGTTGTTAGCTGGCAGAACCACCGTCGCCCATCCACGAGTTACCTCTTCTCAGGCCGGAAGATGGTATTCCAGTCCCGCTTCATGTCCACAACGAGCCAGCCGCGCTTGGGGGCCTCCTTGAGGGCTTCGACAAGCTTGCCGGTACTCTTCGTCTTGGCATCATAGGCATATTCGCGTTCACTGTCGGTATGGTGGACGATGAGGCCGAAACTAGGGCGCGGGTTGTTGATCGTGGTGTACTGCAACATCGCGTGGTCGCCGTCACTGTTCCCACAACATATCGTAGGTCGCCGGCCGATAAACTGATGAATGCCGACTGGCTTGCCCTCCTTGTCGTTGACGAATAAATAGTCGAGTGTTTTTGTCAGCACCGGTCCGCTGTCGCGTAGCTCGAATGTCGTCCGCGCTGTCGAGCCGACAACCTGCTCCGGTGGTATGCCGTAAACGCGCTCCACCCAGACGCGCATGAAGTCCGCGCCGCCACCGGAAACGATGAAGTTCTTGAAGCCATTTGCCCGCAGATGGCGCAGGAGTTCCTGCATGGGTTGGTAGGTGAGTTCGTCATAGGGCCTGCCATATCGCGGATGTTTGGCCGATGTGAACCATGCCTCCACGGCGTCACGAAACTCGTCGATCGTCATCCCTGCATGGGTGAGTGCCAAGACCTGCATCAGGCCATCGAAGTGTTCGCCTTCCAGGAGTTTTGAAAGTTCGCCGGCCAAGGCGGCTTGCACCATGGGATCCGAAGCGAGCTTGGGCTCAGTGAGGATGCGTCGGTTCAGTTCGTCGATGGCAAAGGCTGCCTGAAACGGCATCGGATTCTCCGGCCAGAGAGTGCCGTCGTTGTCGTACACGGCAATGCGTTCTGCCAGTGGCAAGAAGTCGGGTGATTCTTCCTTTGTCACCTTGGCGATGAACGCGAGGATCCCCTGTTTGGCGGGGCCATCGTTCCAGGAAGGCAGCGGATCAGTACAGTGAAGGTCATAGAGCTTCCTTTGTGCGACGCCATAATCCCCCAGCTGGTAGAGGCTCACGGATACGGCCCGGACGGTGAAGGCCTCGAATGGCTCGGCTTTCAGAGCGTCCACAAAGTCACGGGTCCCTATACCGACGGTCAGATGAGGGTGGTAGTTCATGCCGGTGCGGGGTCCGACGAAGTTGTTCACGTAGTCCACGGTCGGCTGGCTGATCGCCCCGCCGTCGGGGCGGGGCGCAAAGGCCTCGCCGGTCCCCTGCTCCACCGCGAACGGGGCGACGGCGTCGATGATCCGTTGCTGAAGTCGGCGCATATCCTCGGTCGGCTCGATGACGATGCCCACCAACCGGAGATCCTTTTCGGCCAGGGCATAGTAGCCGATCGCATGGCATTCCCAATTCATCGACTGCTCTGCACGCAGCACTGCGGCCACAGCATTCGCGACCTCGTCGAGGTCCGCCGTCCGCACAAACCGCTGGAGCAGGGTGATGTGCGGCGCGTGGTTGGCATCGAGGGCGAAACCGTCCGGATAGCTCTCTCGCAGCCGGGCGTTCGCCGCCTGTGCCTTCTCAACCGTGGCAGCATCTGGATCCAGCAGTATGTTGATCGCGATCAAGGTCATGCGGCTTCTCCTTTCCTGGTAGTTCATGGTGAGTGTGTGTCTAGCTAATATGTAGATGTGTGGTTCTTCTTATCTCACATTTCCGATGATGGCCAGAAGCTTGAGAGAGATCAAGAAGGGTGCACGGGGGTTGGACCCGCTTTGCCGTCTCTGTTGTTTCCGAGCTGGCCATGGCATTTCTTGTATGAGCGCTGCGCAGGGGCAGGAGGCGTTGCGGCGGTTTGCGAAAGTTTGCGGCGGGGCTTCCTCCTGCGCGAGCAGCTCTATGATTTTCGGAGACGGCGCGCGTCGAATGAGTAACTCGGTGAGAATTTTCAGCGAGGTCGGGCGTGCGTAAAAAACGATTTATAGCCGCACACAGGTAATTGAGTGCGGGCTCGCATCGGGGGTGGTCAAGAACGATTTTAGGGGCACTCGGTGGCAGGCAAACAAATACTGGCATTGACGACAAGAACGGACAGGTTCGCGCTTGTCTGACGAACTTGTGCTGCTTTCCGAGTCCACGAGCTCGAAAGGGAGTTTGCATTATATTCCAGATAGTAGTCCGGTTCCACGAAGTGATCACAGGAATAGAGATCGCCGTTGTGCTCCAGTGCTATGCCCAGGCCGCAGGTGGGACCGAAAATGCATAACGTTCCCGCCATCCCAGCCATCCGGCCAGGGCTCCGTCGAAATTGAGGACGAAGGTCCGCCCACATCCCTTTCACCCATTCGTCAAAGATCTCAATCAAAAACCGGCCGCACTTCCCCGCGCTGAACGGATCGGTCGTGACCTCGTGCTTTCCTGAACGCGCTTCATTTTTCCGCTCCACAATGGGGATGAACTGGAGATACGGACGTCGATTCATCCTGAAGAACCGGTAGACTTCTAGAGGATGATCAGCGTTCTGGCGTTGACGGTGCAAAGGACATTGAACGCGACGCTATGTTCTTGCAGCAGCTTGGCCCCTTGACCGCTCGTTCGCATGTCTCTCGGCCGCCTTTATCTTTGCGGTAGAAGTCGTGCAGCTCTTAGGCCCGTCGAGACTGAGTCCGATCAAGAAGCCGTTTTCTCGAAAGATGACACCACTCCTCATCAAGCAAAACGCCGTTGGTCTGGAAGGTGTTCTCGATCCAGGTGCTGGGACGGCGGTATTTTCTGAAGCTCCAGGGAGCGCCGAAAGAAATCTAGCCGCATCAGCGTCGGCTCTCCGCCCTGCCAGGCCACGGTGACTTGAGGAACCTGATGAGCTTCCAGGAGCTGCTGGATATACGGGTCGAGAACCTCTTCCGACATCCGGAAATACCCGGATAAAGCCCTTCTCTTGAGGAAAAAACATAAGCACAGTGAGGTGCAGGCCGATCCTGTGGCTTGGCATGATATGGAAGGCGGTGGAAACTTTTGGAGGCGTGGTTTGTATTCATTGGTTTCCTTGGTTGAGGGATGTTCATATGGCCGTGGGGCTTGCAGGGCTTCATGGAGGTGCTACTTTTCTTGTCAGGACCGGCAGCGCGCTCGCGCTGCCGGCTCCGATCCTGTTACTGCCGCGCCATAATCATGCGCATCTCGGCTCGCTATCTTCGATCACATCGCCGCTGACGTCGAACGTCACCTGTGGATCGTACGGTGAACCAAAGGGCGGCTCGTAGAACGGCGCACCGGCGCGCCAGGATCGGCGCCGACGATCATCGCTCCGGTTAGCCCCAAGGTGAAAGGCGTGGTGTGAGGGAAATCGGCCTGGCCGACGAGTTTGCCATCGATGTAGAGCTGGGCGCGGCCGGGAGTGCCCTTGCCATTGGCGAAGTCCGGCGGGCCGGTCACTTCGAATTCGAAGCGCAGATCGTGGCGCTGGCCGGGATCGGGACGGTGCTCGCCACCTGCAGATAGTCGCGAGCCACGTAATTTTGAACGTATGGAGTTTGCCATCTTGCACGTAGAACGAATAGCCGCCATCCACGCCTCCAAAAGAAACGAGAGCCCTTCCGCTCCGCCCGAGGGGATCTCCACGTCTGCGGTGATGCTGTGCGTGCGGTTGAGTGTAATCGCTCCGGCATTATAAGGCACAGCCTGCGTGTGCGGGTAGAAGGTGTAATGCGTGCGGTTCTTGGTGAGCTGCGGGCGTTCATCCGCGTAGCGCTGCACGCCGCGGCCATCCACCGGAAGCACGTGGTATTTCCCTGCTTCGACATACCAGGTAGCGATCATCTCGATCAGCTTGGAGCGGTTCCCTTCGGCGATGTTATGGTTTTCGGCGAAATCCGCGTCCACATGGTAAAGCTCCCAGCTTCTAGCATCCAGCTCGGTCAGTTTTCAGCCGGGATCGGATTCCAAAACCGGTACCTGCCTCGGTGAACGAAGGGCCGGGCCAGGGGCAGACTGCCCGCCAGCCATCGTGGTAGATGGAACGGTGGCCGAGCATTTCGAATACTGGGTGTGATGCTTGCTCTCGGCTTGGGCATCATCGAGAGTATGCGCGAAACTGACACCCTCGATCGGGGATTGCTGGACGCCTTTGATAGAGGCAGGGGGTTCCAATCCGACGAGTTCCAGCACCGTAGGCATCCAGTCGATGACATGCGCATACTGGGTGCGCACCTCGCCCTGGCTTTGAAGCCGCTGGGGAAGTGCACGATGAAGGGATCGCAGATCCCACCCCGATAGGTCTCGCGCTTCCAACGGCGGAACGGTGTGTCGCCCGCCCACGTCCAGCCCCAGGGATAATGGTTGAAAGTGGTCGGGTCGCCCAGCTCGTCAATGTGCTTGATATTCGTTTGCAGGTCTTCTTTCACGTTATTGAAGAACAGATTCTCGTTGACCGAGCCGGTCGGTCCGCCTTCGGATCTGGCGCCGTTGTCGGAGACTAACATGATCAAGGTATTGTCAAACTCGCCGAGTGGATTTCAGGAAGTCAAACATCCGGCCCAGATGGAAGTCGGTGTGCTCCATGAAACCGGCGTAGACCTCCATCATATGGGCGTACAACCTCTTTTCGTCCGCCGAAAGCGTATCCCACTGCGCCACATCGGGATCGTGCCGGGACAGCTCGGCATCCGCCGGGACGAGGCCCATCTCTTTCTGGCGGGCGAAGGTCTTTTCGCGGTACACATCCCAGCCCTCGTCAAACTGCCCTTTATACTTGTCCGACCATTCCTTGCGCACTGATGCGGTGCGTGCATAGCGCCGGGAGCAAAATACATGAAGAAGGGTTTATCAGGCGCCACCTGCTTGGCGTCGGCGATGAAGCTGATCGCCTTGTCCACCAGGTCCTCGGTGAGGTGGTAGCCCTCTTCGGGTGTCTTGGGAGGCTCCACCTGGTGGTTGTCATAAACCAGCTCGGGGTAATACTGGTGGGTCTCGCCGCCCATGAAACCGTAGTAACGCTCGAAACCGCGTCCCAACGGCCAGCGGTCATACGGTCCGCAGCCGAAATCTGGTCGGCCGGAGTCAGATGCCACTTGCCAACGGCATAGGTGTTATAGCCGTTCTGCAGCAGGATCTCCGAGAGGAAACCGTTCTCGAAGGGGATGTTCGCGTTATACCCGGGAAACCCGTCGAACCTTCGGTATGCAGGCCATGGCGTTGGAATGATGATTGCGCCCGGTAGGATGCAGGCGCGCGTGGGCGAGCATAACGCCGTGGTATGCATATTGTTGAAACGCAGACCGTTTTCCGCCAGGGCATCCATATGGGGGGTTTTGATCGGGTTGCCGTAACAGCCAAGCTGCCCAAAGCCGACATCATCCAGCACGATGAACAGGACGTTTGGCGCCCCTTCCCGGGCGCGCGTGGGCTCGGGCCAGGCCTGTAGAGGTGTCGAACGTGCGGCCGACAACACCGTTAAAGGCAGTTCCGGGCTTGCACTCTTTTAGGGACATAGCGATAGCCTCCTTATTAGGAAATTAGAAATCTACAACCGATAGGAATATCTTCAACCTAGTTTCCGCTCGTGCCATTCACATTGCGCCGAATATGTAGATGTGTGGTTCTTCTTATCTCACCATTTCCGATGATGGCCAGAAGCTTGAGAGAGATCAAGAAGGGTGCACGGGGGTTGGACCCGCTTTGCCGTCTCTGTTGTTTCCGATCTGGCCATGGCATTTCTTGAATTTGAGCCCGCTGCCGCGGGCATCTCGCGAGCCCCCCTTGATAGCCAATTCTTTGCTAAAACCCATAAACCAACGGTGCCAGTGTCAGCACCACCGCACCGATTATGAGAGTGAGCGGCACCCCGACTCGCGCAAAATCCCCGAAGGTGTAGCCACCGGGTTCCTGGACCATCAGGTTCGTTTGAAAGCCTGCAGGGTTGATGAAGGCACAGGTAGAGGCACTCATCAATACCATGGCGAACGGCATGAAACTCACCCCCAGACTGTTGGCCAGGGATAAGGCCACCGGAAACATGAAGGCGGCGGCGGCGGCGTTCGTAATGATGTTCGTCATGAGGAGGGTGCCCACATAGACGGCGCTGAGGGCTATCACGGGACTGCTGCCGCCAATGCCGGCAATGACGCTAGCGAATGCTGCAGACAGGCCACTGTTCGTCACCGCGGCTTCCAGGCCCACTGCGGCGCCCAAAACCACGATGGTTTGCCAGTCCAAACTACCCCACACCCTGCTGCTGGTCAGGCAGCCGGTGAGGAGCATGGCGCCTGTGGCCAGCAGGGCGGCATTGAGCATGCTCATCAGGCCAGTGGCCGTCACCGTCACCATGGTTGCCGTGATCACCGTGGCGATCACGGCCCTGTCCACCCGCTGCACCCGGTATCCTTCCAAGCGCCGCGTCAGGATAAAATCCAATTCCCGGCGGTTTTCGTAGAAGAAGGCATCGCTGACTTCGACGATGGCGGCATCTCCCGGTTCCAAGCGGAGCTCCGCCAAAGGCTGCGGCGGCGCCTGGCCGTGGCGGGAAATGCCCACCAGCATCATTTCGTAAGGGCTTCCGGGCAGCGGCAGGTCGGCTATCCGGTGCCCGATGGCCGGCGACCGGGCAGAGATAACGAGTTCGACGAGATGATGCTGGTAGCGCTTGGTCCTCATGGGGCTGGCGAAGACGGGGACCAGGCCCAGAGTCGTCCACAACTCGGGGAGGACGTCGGCCTGGGCGTAAAAGGTGAGCACATCTCCGGCTTCCAGCCTGCAGTGCGGCCCGGTTTCGATGGGAGTTCCCTGGCGGGTGACGGCTTCCAGGGTATAGCCGATGGGTTTCGCAAAACCAGCTTCCAGGAGCGTCTTACCCGCTAAAAAGGAATTTTCCTCCACCGCCAGTTCGCTCCGGTAGATACGTTTTTGTACGCCTGCCTCATCCTGACTTGTCCGGTCCGGTAAAAGACGCGTTCCCAGCAAAATCATAAAGGCCAACCCTGCCAGAGTTGCGGGCATGCCGATCCAGAAGGGATCGAACACCCCCAGGGGAGCCATTCCCTTCAGTGTCCCTCTTTCCAAAGCGCTTGACACCAGACCGCCAATGATCAGGTTTACCGATGAGCCGATCAGGGTCATGCTCCCGCCCAAGATTGCCATGAAACTAAGCCCCATGTATATCTTGGAACCTGCCAAACCGGTGGCGCGCGCTAAAGAACGCACCACCGGAATCATCATTGCCACCATGGGCGTATTGTTCAATAGGGCACTCCCCAGGGCCATCGGTGGAAAAATTCTGATTTGGGCCGAGGTTACGGATTCCGGCCGGCCGACGAGCCGCTGCGACAGGAGAGATATAGCGCCGGTGGCGTACATGCCCGCAGCCACGGGAAACAAGGCGGCCACCGTCATCACTCCGGTATTGCTGAATCCTGTCAGGAGCGCTTCGGCCGGGGCCAATTTCAAGGTCATGGCCGTGGTCAAGGTTCCCATGAAAACCAGCCAGGCCGGAAAGCGGCCCCAAGCCAGAAACGCAAACATTATGACCAGAATGCTCACCATCAGCCAGGCGTTCACCGACATAGTCTCTCCTTACCGTCATAAACCTGACAAGTTACTTTACAGGCTCTTATGCAGGGCCTCGCCCTTGATCCGGCGAACCTCTTTGTCGTCCGGGTTCAAGAGGTAAGCGCAGTTGACCAGTTGAGCAGCCCAGGCGTATTCCTTCTTCCCTCTGGCTTGTCTGGCATGGACGATCACCTTGTCCTTGCCTCCCATCAAATCCAGCAGTAACGTTCAAAAGTGTATGAATGGGACCGACTGATCTGGGCAGGCCTGGAACCTTTTCCTTCGTTCCAAGGCCGCCCGGGGCGGCCAAGTCTCCCGGGCTGGTCTTTTCTACGGTTTTTCGACGGGGGAGTTCTGCCCCCTCCCGCTGTTCCCCTCGCGTCCGCTTGGGGCCAGGGGTTTCCCCCATCGATAAACCGTGAAAAGACGGCGCCCTCCCGACAGTCACTCCGGAAAAGGCCCCAGCCCTGTCCGAGGCGCTGTTTCAGATGTCACATCTTCTGCTAAGCCCATGCAAACACTTTTGAACGATACCAATCCAGCAGGCGTTCGGCTTCTTGTTTGAGCGGAAGTCAAAAGATCTGCGTAGCGTCCTGATCTTACCACCCCATGATGAAGTGCCTCTTATCGGATCGAGGGTAAACAAAATTTGTGCCAAGAGGATCGACAGGCCGATTATTGACACAATGAATTGATATGATTTGATATTCATGGAGGAATAAGATTTCCCGATCCGGAAGGCGATGGTCCGGTTTTCGTGGCATGTAGAGGAAGCGTTAAATATCACGGGAAACACGGTTCCGGCCATGGCATTTCTTGAATTTGAGCCCGCTGCCGCAGGGGCAGGGGGCATTGCGGCCGATTTTCTCAGGGCCCGCCTCCGCCCGCCCATCGGCCTTGGCCAGCAGGGTCATCACCTGCGCAGCCGGCCGCGGCGCACACCAACGAAGCGCGGTTAGTGTTCCAGGCCGTCGTTGATGATGCCCAGGACCTTCGGCGGCACCTCGATGACGGCCGGGCCCGTCTGCTTCAGGTCGAGGCTGAGGCTGGTGTAGATGCTCTCGGTGTTGTAGGTCAGGCCGATGGCGATCGACTTGCCTTCACCCGGCTCGACGTACACGATCATGCCCCCGGTCTCGCTGACTCCGTAGTCGCGCGGGTGCGCGTCCAGAAAGGCCTGCATCGACATCGCGGGCATGAAGTCGAGGTAGGCCTGCGCGGCGCGCTGCAGGTCGAGTTGGTCGTAGAGCTTGCGAATGGTCTCTGCCGTCGGATAGCCGCCTTCGTATCGCAGTTCGTCTAGATTGCTGATCATGATTCCTCCAAAATGCTCATCAAGGGTTGGTGACGTGTGGCTGAGCGCGGGCGACCTGCTTGCGCCAGCGCTCATAGGGAACGGCGAGCAACAGGGCGGCGAGCAGGTAGAGCAGGACCGTCCCGATGACGGTCGCCTCGTGCTCCGGGAAGGCGCCCGATGCGAGCAGCAGCGCGATGGCTGGGTGCCGGGAGACCGTGGCCGAGGCGAGCGCTCCACGGTTGCCCGGATCCGGGCCACCGAGCAGGTGCCCGACGAGCAGGCCAAACGCGACGACGGCCAAGGTGACGACGAGCGTGCCCTGGCCGATCACGCCCAGGATCGCCCGGCCATGAACGATGAGCAGGACCACCGCGCCGAGCAGGAGGACCACTCCACCCACCCGGTCGGCAAGGGCCGCAAGCCGCGGCGCGGCGCCCGGGTAGAGGCGGGCCAGGCCCATGCCGACGGCCAGGGGGGCCGCGACGGTGACAAGAAGCACCACCTCCACGGCCAGGGGATCCAGGGCGGTAGCCACTCCGAATATCCGGTAGGCGATCCAGATCATGAGCGGAACGACCAGGAGCGCGACGCCGGATGACAGGACCTGCAGGCCGATGACGTAGTCGCTCTGGCCGCCGACCGCGGCTCCCTTCTTGGCCCACGGAGGCAGCACGGGCGAGACCGCGCACCCCAGCAGCACCGCGCCAACGCCCGCCTGGAGCGGCACCAGCCACACCAGCACGAGCACGAAGGCGGGCAGCGCCACGTACATCGCGACCATGGCGCGAAGGGCCAGCGCCGGCCTGCGCAGCAGCAGCAGCGGCTGCTCCAGGCGCGCCCGGATGCCGATGGCAACCACGAGCAGCACCACACCCAGGAGCAGCACCAGCTTGAGGATCGTCTCAGGATTCACGGTCTCTCTCCTCCGTCAGTTGAAGGGACACCTCGGCAACAGCCGCTGGCTGCAGAAACGAGGCGACAACTACCTTGACGCGCGCCGATCCGCAGGCGGCCAGCCCGAGTCACGGCGCCACCACGCCGGCCAGGCGCAGTGGCCACGCGATGGCTGCGCGCGGGGTGGGGCGGGGAACGAGGCGATTCATGGTCATGTCGTTCTGCATGGGGTTCTCCTTGCAAGCGTCAAATTGTTTGCTCTTCAACTTAGACTTTCACAATGTCATCCGGTTTCCAGGTTTGATCGAAGAAGGGTTCCAGCGGACCGTACAGACGAATGTAAGTAAACCAGCCCTTGCCGGGAACGGTTTGGATCCAGTTCTTTTCCTTCCCTGCTGGCGCGCTAGGGCTGAAATAGATATCGTGGGATCCATCTTCGTTCTTTTCAGGTTCATCAAAGCTGTTGATACTTGGCTTGGGTTGATCGGTTTGGAGCAGCGAGCGCGTACCGGGATCATACAATGTCACAGACCAAAAGTTATTGATGGGGATGTTTGGCGGAAGGTGGAGCTTGTAGGTTTGGCCGCCGTCGAGATAATCGCCATTGGCATCGACATAAGCCGCCATATACTGGGATCCGGCTCCGACCATTTTATGCACCATGGCAGGTGTCACACAAATGGCGGTGAAGTGGAACAGGATTCTGGCATCCAGGTTTCTGGCGCCATTCTTCAAGAACTCATGGCTGCCGCCGACAAAGATATATTCCCAGTTGCGATCCGGGTACACCTTCGTTTCCGCTTCACGTGACTGATAGGCGATCGCCCGGGCCATCCCCAAACCTGTTTGGGCGCCTTTATCGAGAATCTTTTTCATCCGTTCATCGGGGTTGAACGCTTTGCCTTTCTCGATGCCCAGCGCTCTCAACAGCCCTAACTGCTCCGATCCAAATGCTTCCGTTGGCTCATATTGGATCACCTTGTCCAGGTTGACAAAATACTGGAAATCATTTGGGTGGGTGGTATCTGCCGATAATCCGCTTACGTTGATGATATTGGGCTTTCTCGGCCCATCCTTTAACGGATAAACCGCGCAATTATCGCCATACCATTTTATAGCCTGCTCACCCATACCGCTGATTTGTTGGCTGGCACGCGCCATAATCCACACCTTGTAGGTGCGCGACCGACCCACAAAATATCCTTCGGGAACTTCACCTTCATAATCCGGCGGCAGCAGGAGGTACTTCCCCCCCTTTCCTTTATCCGGGCCGACCATGCCGAAATCGACAATGTACCGGAAATAAGCATCATTGGCCATGCCCAAAACCTGCGGGGGTATCTCAACAACGGTGGGGCCATCCTTCTTGAGGTCAATGATGCAAGAAAAATACACACTCTCTGTATTTCCTGTCAACATATACGGTGTAGCGTCCAGCAAATCAGCGGCAACAGCAAGGTCAGAACATTCCATACACCCAAATCCTTTCTCCTGCCCCTCAAGCAATGAATACATCGACATTGCCGGCATGAAATCAAGGTAGGCCTGGCACGCACGTTGAAAATCGAGCGCATCAAACAGCTTTTGAGCGGTCTCTTTGGTTGGATAACCGCCCAGCATAAATTCAAAATCACCGATCGGTGTAGTTAGTTTTTCCGTGCTCATAATATTTTCTCCTGAATAATGGTCCACAACCCGGTTGAATTTAAACTAAAAGTTAGAAGTAAACTTCTTATGCCATAGACTCGCATCAGTGCCTGGAGGTCCCACCTGTCACTTCATCTTCGCTACGTCGCCGGGTTTCCAGGTCTTCGTGAGAGCCGGTTCGGTCGGCCCGTAGAGCCGCAGAACGGCGAAGTACCCTCTCTCGGGCACCGTGGCGAGCCAGTTCTTCTCCTTGCCCTCCGGGGCTTTCGGCCCGAGGTAGAGATCGGTGCTGCCGTCGGCGTTCTGGACCGGCAAGTCGCGCGATCCGAGCGACGGGAAGGGCTGGCCGTTGGCAAGGCCCGAAGCGTTCTCGGCTTCGTACAGCGTCACGGACCAGAAGTTCGCGGCCGGCACGTCCTTCGGCATGTTCAGCTTGTAGTTCGTCCCACCGGTCAGGGGCACGCCATCGCCGTCGGTGAAGGCGATGACGTAGAACGCTCCCTTGCCGGGAATCTGCGAGAGCATGCCGGGGCTGATCGAGTAGTAGTTCGAGAAAAACCACGGGCGGCAATCGACATCGAGAGCCCCGCCGCGATCCACTCGCCGCCAACTCAGGTCGAGCTTGCCGCTCGGCTTCTCCGCCGTCGCATCGGCCATCGGATTGACCCAGCGGCGGTCGGGGTACATCCGGAACGACCGACCGGACACGACCTCATCGAAGGCGATCACGCGGCTCATCTTGTACGCCGACTTCGCCGCGCGGTCGAGGATGCCCCGCATGCGTTCGTCCGGCTGAAACGGCTCCCCCTTCACGATGCCGAGTCCGGCCAGCATGCCCATCCAGTCCGGGTCGGCCAGGTGCGGCCCTTCGGCGTCCACCAGCTTCTTCAGTTGGTCGAAGGCCGTCGCGTCGCTGATCGGGAGCATGTTCGCCGGTACGCCCGAAGCATCCGGGAACTTCATCGGTTTGGCCTCGCCCTTCAGCGGGTAGATCTTCGTCTTCTCGATCAGCTCGACCGGCGGCTTCAGGTCGCTCGCATCGGCATAGAAAGCCCGGAGAAACACGAACACGTTGTTCGTGCCCGAGCGGCAGACGAAGTAGCCCTCCGGGACTTCGCCCTCGTAGCCCGGCGGCAGGAGCAGGAACTTTCCGCCCTTCCCCTGATCCGGGCCGAAGAAGCCGAAGTCGCCGGCGTACTTGCCGCCATCGACGGGGATCGGCCGTTGCCAGAAGTCCAACAGGATGCCCTGCAACATGGGCGGGGCGTCGAACACGAGCGGGCCGTCCTTGCCGAGATCGACGTAGCTCATCGCATAGATCACGTCCGAGTTCGGCGTGGTCACGAGCGTCCTGGCGTCGAGGCGCTTCTTCCACACCGGCAAGACGTTGTGCCCCTCGCCGAACGTCTTCTCGGAGCCGACCTTCATGCCGAGCGTATTGATGAGCGGCAACGCCCAGAGGTACGTTTGCGTGGCGCGGTGGTAAAGCATTTCATCGCGTAGCGTCTGCGCCGTATCCGCCGTGGCTCGGTTTTCCACGAAAGGAAGGTTGGCGATCTGCTCTTGATGCTGAATGGCTGGCGACGTGTTAAGCTTTATGGACATGATTGACTCCTCTTGGGTTAAAGATATGGATCGAACGCAAGCACGCTCTCCGGAAGCGAGTTTTGCATCGCTGCCGGAGAGCGGCGAACAAGTCACTTGACGCGAACGAGATCCGGCAGTCCCCAGCTGCGATCGAAGTAGGTTTCGGTCGGCGCATAGAGGCGGAAGTAAGCGAACCAGCCACGACCGGGGGCCGTCGGAATCCAGTTCTTCTCCTTGCCCTTCGGTGCCTCTGGGCCGATGTACAAGTCCACGGAACCGTCGGCGTTCTTGATCAGGTCTTTCCGGGAATCCAGCCCGGCGATGTCGTGCTTCGTCTCGATGAAGCTGCGGGTCTCCGTGTCGTAAAGCGTCAGCGCCCAGAATTGCTTGGCGGGGGCATTCGGCGGAACGCGGAGCGTATAGTTGTTGCCGCCCTGCAGCCATTGCCCGTCCTTGTCTTTCTGGATGCCGATGTAGACCTGTCCTAGTCCGGGAGTTTTGCTTGTCATCCCGGCGGAGAGGGTCATGGCCTCGTAGAACCAGGCCGTCGCGCTCATCGAGAGCGGTGTGGTACTTGGTCTCCTGGTCGGCATCCAACAGGATGGCGTTCTTCCAGTGGGTATCGGGCCACAGACTTGGCTTCCTTCTGGCGCTTGGCGTAACTGTGCGCCCGCGCCATCGACTCGCCTACCACCGCCGCTTGTTCCAGAATCTTCTTCTGCCGCGCGTCCGGCTCGAACTTCTTGCCCTTTTCGATGCCTAGCGGCTTGAGCATGGCCACCATCATGCGGTCGCGGTCGTGGACGGGTTCCTCATTGAGCATCTTGGAGACGAGCTGCCAGAACTCGAGCCCGGTTCCCGGCCAAGCGTACCACTTCTTCCCTTCTGCGGGAATGATCCGCGTCTTGCGTGGGTTGTCTCGTTTGGCATAGGGATAGGCTTGATAACTGCTCTTGAGCACTTCCGCTTGTTTCGGGTCCGTGGTCAGCACGCGAAACCCATGCAAGATGTTGTTTGCGGGAGATTCGAAGACGCGGTAGCCCTCGACGCCTTTGGGGGCTTTCTGGCCGGGCGGCACCACCAGGTACTTGCCACCTTCGCCCTTGTCGGGCCCACTCAGGCCCATGTCGGTGATCGGGCGCTGCCACAAGTCGAGGAGGCCGCCGGCAGTCAGACCTTTCGGATACTGAATCACCAGCGGGCCGGTTCGTTCCAGGTTCACGAAGCCAACCAGGTACGTCGTGGTGTCGTTCGGTGTGAGGATCCCCAACTTGTCGCGAAAACTCACAAATTGCACGAGATCGCCATCCTCCTGGCCGAACACAGTCTCGTACTGCTCCTGCCATTTCGCGAAAGAGACGATCGGAATCGCCCACAGGTAGGCTTGCGTGGCTCGCTGGAAATCCATCTCTTCATACAGCTTATCGACGGTTTCGTTGGATGGATACCCACCCTCGAACCTCAGCTGGCCAATGCGGGTTTCCATGCCACCGGTGGTGGGGAGCTTCGTTTTCATGTTGTACCTCCTCATCTTGAATGGGTTAGATGATCATAGTTTGCAGGCTTCACCTTCATGACAGGAGCATCCTAATGCCTTCGCCTATCCAACATCACCCTTCCACGAGTTACCTCGACTCGGGCCGGAAGATGGCATTCCAGTCCCGCTTCATGTCCACAACGAGCCAGCCGCGCTTGGGGGCCTCCTTGAGGGCTTCGACAAGCTTGCCGGTGCTCTTCGTCTTGGCGTCATAGGCATATTCGCGTTCACTGTCGGTATGGTGGACGATGAGGCCGAAACTGGGGCGCGGGTTGTTGATCGTGGTGTACTGCAACATCGCGTGGTCGCCGTCACTGTTCCCACAACATATCGCAGGTCGCCGGCCGATAAACTGATGAATGCCGACTGGCTTGCCCTCCTTGTCGTTGACGAACAAATAGTCGAGTGTTTTTGTCAGCACCGGTCCGCTGTCGCGTAGCTCGAATTTTGTCCGTGCTGTCGATCCGACAACCTGCTCCGGTGGTATGCCGTAAACGCGCTCAACCCAGACGCGCATGAAGTCCGCGCCGCCACCGGAAACGATGAAGTTCTTGAAGCCATTTGCCCGCAGATGGCGCAGAAGTTCCTGCATGGGTTGGTAGGTGAGTTCGTCATAGGGCCTGCCATATCGCGGATGTTTGGCCGATGTGAACCATGCCTCCACGGCGTCGCGAAACTCGTCGATCGTCATCCCTGCATGGGTGAGTCCCAAGACCTGCATCAGGCCATCGAAGTGTTCGCCTTCCAGGAGTTTTGCAAGTTCGCCGGCCAAAGCGGCTTGCACCATGGGGTCCGAAGCGAGCTTGGGCTCATTGAGGATGTGTCGGTTCAGTTCGTCGATGGCAAAGGCTGCCTGAAACGGCATCGGATTCTCCGGCCAGAGAGTGCCGTCGTTGTCGTACACGGCAATGCGTTCTGCCGGTGGCAGGAAGTCGGGTGATCCTTCCTTTGTCACCTTGGCGATGAACGCGAGGATCCCCTGTTTGGCGGGGCCATCGTTCCAGGAAGGCAGCGGATCAGCACGGTGAAGGTCATAGAGCTTCCTTTGTGCGACACCATAATCCCCCAGCTGGTAGAGGCTCACGGATACGGCCCGGACGGTGAAGGCCTCGAATGGCTCCGCTTTCAGAGCGTCCACAAAGTCACGGGTCCCTATACCGGCGGTCAGATGAGGGTGGTAGTTCATGCCGGTGCGGGGTCCGACGAAGTTGTTCACGTAGTCCACGGTCGGCTGGCTGATCGCCCCGCCGTCGGGGCGGGGCGCAAAGGCCTCGCCGGTCCCCTTCTCCACCGCGAACGGGGCGACGGCGTCGATGATCCGTTGCTGAAGTCGGCGCATATCCTCGGTCGGCTCGATGACGATGCCCACCAACCGGAGATCCTTTCGGCCAGGGCATAGTAGCCGGTCGCACTGGCATTCCCAATTCATCGACTGCTCTGTACGCAGCACTGCGGTCACAGCATTCGCGACCTCGTCGAGGTCCGCCGTCCGCACAAACCGCTGGAGCAGGGTGATGTGCGGCGCGTGGTTGGCATCGAGGGCGAAACCGTCCGGATAGCTCTCTCGCAGCCGGGCGTTTGTCGCCTGTGCCCTCTCAACCGTGGCAGCATCTGGATCCAGCAGTACGTTGATCGCGATCAAGGTCATGTTGCTTCTCCTTTCCTGGTGGTTCATGGTGAGTGTGTGTCTAGCTGATATGTAGATGTGTGGTTCTTCTTATCTCACCATTTCCGATGATCGCCAGAAGCTTAAGGGATCCCGGCGCAATTTGCTCCAATGCTCCACTTTCCATCCCTGATCAAGAAGGGTGCACGGGGGTTGGACCCGCTTTGCCGCCTCCACTGTTTCCGGGCCGGCCATGGCACTTCTTGTACTTGAGCCCGCTGCCGCAGGGGCAGGGGGCATTGCGGCCGATTTTCTCCGGGCCTGCCTCCGCCCGCCCCTCGGCCTGGGCCAGCAGGGTCATCACCTGCGCGGCCGGCCGGCCCCGGCGCAGCAGCTCGGCCAGCAGCTTCATGGGGCCGTCGATGTGCTCGAAAAAGATCCTGTAGCCGGCGCAGAGGTAGTTCAGGCCGGGCTCGCCCTCCGGGGTGGTGAGGAAGCGGTTCTTGGGACACTCCCCGTGGCAGGCGAAGCGCACCTCGCATTCGCGGCAGAGACGCGGAAGACTCTCCAGCTTGGCGCGTCCGAACCGCTGCTGCTGCTCGGAAGCGGCCAGGTCGGCGTTGGTCATAGGGTTTCAAAGGTCGGCCCGGCGTCAGCCGTTTGACTTGGGTTTTCTTCCTGCTTTTCCCCGATCCAGGATTCGGCCGCCGCGACGGCCTGCATCAGGGCCTGTCCGATATCTTGGGTGGCTTGAAAAAGGTTCTCACGGCCGATATCCCGCACAATTCCAGTCCGTTCCATCTGCGCGATGACATTGGGGTCCACGCCGGCCAGCATCAGTTTGCTCTCTTGGCGACGCAGGGCCCCGGCATAGCGCGCCACCACGTTCAGAAACGTGCTGCCCACATCTTTTTTGTCCCGCAGCACCAGGATCACGACGGCATGGCGTGTGTCCGGGGTCACCTCGGGAAGCTGCGCATTGAAAAGCGGCGCGGCCGCATAGAAGAGGCTGCCGTAGGGGACGAGCACGGTGGCCTTTGCGGGCGGGACGGCGCGGGGCGGCGGCCCCTCCACCGGGAATCGTCCGGGCTGAACGTCCCAGGCCTTGACGGTGATCCGGTTTGACTGATGAAAGACGTGGAGCAGCACCGCCAGCCCCACCCCCAGCAGGACCGCATATTGAAGCGGAACAATAAGAGAAGAGACGAACGTGAGGCCCATCACCGAATCCTGCGTCAGCCCGGTCTTCCACACCATGGCGACCTGGACCGGCTTGAGCGTGCGAACGCCGATCACGATCAAGAGCCCGGCCAGGGCCGGCATGGCGATCAGCCCCACGTATCGGCCGAAGAGCAGGATCGCTGAGGCGATCACCATTCCGGCGGTGAGATTGGCGAACCGCGAGCGCGCCCCGGCACTCGTCACGAGCGCGGTGGCCGACACGGAGCCGCCCACCGCCGTCCCCTGGAAGAGCCCCGAGACGAGGCTCGCCGCCCCCTGGCCCACAAAATCCCCGGAGGGGTTCGGATAGCAGCCGTCGGGGTTGGGCACGGACTGGGTGATGCTGGCCCCCTGCATCAGCCCCACGAACGTGAGTGAGAGCGCCGGCAGGATCAGGTACGGTAAAACGGCAAGGGATGGGAGCATCGGCAGCGGCAGTGAGCCGGGGATGGCGGCGATGTCCCGAACCAGGGCCACGCTGCCCGAGCCGATGAGCGGGGTCGCCAGCGATGCGACGGCCATGGCCGCAACTATGCCGAGCGATTTGAGTGCCGTTCGCTCCAACGTCAGGATCAGGATGATGGTGAGGGTGCCGACCAGCAGGGTGGGGATGTGAAACTGCCCCGTTTTCTGCAACAGGTCGATCGTGCGCATCAGCCGGTTGGCCCCGGAGCTGGCGCATCCGGTGAAATCATCCAGCTGTCCCAGGATGATCAGGATGGCCACGGCGTTGATGAAACCGGTCATGACCGAGTGCGGCACAAAGCGGATCAGCGAGCCCAGCTTGAGCAGGCCGGCCGCCAGCATGAACAAGCCGGTCAGAAAGGCCAGGGCGAAGAGGGCCGTGTTGGGATAGCCGCCCTGGGCCACCTCCGGTACGCTGGCGATGACGAGCGCCATGGCGCTCGTGCCCTGAACCGACATGAAGACGGAACTCGTGAAAAAGGCCCCGGTCAACACCCCCACCATGTAGCCGTGCAGCCCGTAGATAGGGTTGACCATGGCCAGCAGCCCATTGGCCATGCCCGAGGGGATGCTCTGAATCCCCAGGACCAGGCCGGCGCTGAGGTCCGAAATCAAGGTTCTGCGGTTGAAAAGGTGCCGGTCCATCAGGATAGAGTCTCTTCTCCAGAATGATAACCCTGCTTCAGAACCTGTAAATCAGGTTCAGGTTGATAACGTTTACGTTGTTGGGGCTGTAATCCCCCACCAGATTGCCTCTGAGGAATCCCTCTTTATTGATGCTGGCAGATCCAAGGTCGACGAATACATAGGCGAGCCCCAATGTGAGATTCTTGCTCCAGTCGTATTGAACCCCCGCCGAGTATCGAAAGTTTCTGTCAAAAGCCATGTCGGGTGAGCGATTCGATTCGTCACTGGGGGAGCTGTCATAGGCAAACCCTGCAGACAGAAGCCATGCCTCACTCACTCGGTACTGAGCTCCTATGGCCGCATGCCAGGTGTCCTTGAATCCAAGCTGATTGTTGAAGCGTCTGGGCGTCTCCGGGTTGACGCTCAACGATATGTCGACATTACCAAACTGGCTCCAGTCCTGCCAACCGAAATTGCCCATGATGGCAAGCTTGTCCGTGATTTGCTGATAACCACTCACCATGATCCACTGCGGGATGGTGAATTTCATTCCCACGCTTGTACCGTCCAAACCCAGTAATGTAAGGAGTCCGCCCAAAACCGGCCCCACCCCGTTCAGTTCAGGCACATCGCTGAAGCTCACATCCACAGGCGAATAGTAGGTGACACCGAAGCGCGTTCCTTTCCTCGGTTCAATGAGCAGGCCCAATCCGCCGCCAAACCCAAAATCGTCGTCCTCGTATCTGAGTTGACCATCTGGCCCGCCCAAAAAATTGCGGATAGCCGACTCGCTGTTCAACTTTGAATACAAGACGTTGAACATCACCCCGATGGACAGCCAGTCATTCACTTTGTAGGCAACCGAAGGCGAAATGGTAAGCGTCAGGAAATCCGATTTTTCAACGTAGTAGCGCCCAACCCAGTTGTCACCGTAATCAATCCCCAAGCCGAAATAGGAAAGCAAGCTGAAGCCCAGCTTGAGGCGGTCGGAAAAGCTATGGACGTAATAGGCACCTAATGAAGGAATAACTCCTCCCGCATTTCCCCCATCGGTTCCGCTGAAGGTCGTTGCCGGGCTTGGGTCGAATTTTGAAGTGACGATCAAAGGCTGGGCCCCGACGAGCAACTGAGACCTGTCAAGCCGGGTCATGCCGGCCGGGTTGGTAAAGGCGGTTGAGGCATCTTCGGCCAATGAAGCCCAGCCCGCTGACGCCGTCCCGGTAAGAGGAGAATTGATTTCATAGAGGATCAACCCGGCCCCAAAACTCAGGCTTGAAAAAAACACCAGCACCATGGCCATGGAAAAAACACAGAATGTTTTCTTCATCATACATCGTCTCCTAATGCAGGCCTTTGGCCGCAACCAAAATCTGGCCTGCTGTTTGATGCTTGAGGATCGCTTCGCTTGAGGTTTGAGGCAAAACCGTTCTTGCCTCCAACCTCTGACCTCCAACCTCCAACTTCTCCGCAAGTCGCAGAAAAGTTCCGCTCTAAGATTCTAATGCAGGCCTTTGGCCGCAACCAAATACTGTTTCAGTTTAAGACTCTAAGGTTGCCTCCCATGAGCGTCATCCACCCACCCCAGCGTGCGGCTTTCAAGGAAATCGTAGAAAGGATTGTACCTCAACCGAAGCATCCATTCAGCGGAGATTCTCAGCAAGCCGCGCTCTCCGCGAATCGCCATCTCTCCGAGAAAGAGCGCGTTTTGGTCTTCAGGGAGCCGCTGCCCGTAGAGGGGATCATCCGGCGGAATCGGCAGTGCGACATGGGACAGGGATATCACCTCGGCCGGCCAGGACAGATCGAGGCGTTTGATCTCTGGAGGGGCCATTGAAAAGGGAGCTTTGCGCCGGGCGAAACCCTGGCGGCTCTGCGGGTTCTCGTTGGTGACCAGTGTGACGGTGAACGGCATTGTCCCGTCGGCCATCAGCCGATCGGACAAAAGGCCCGGATCGTCGATCAGCAAAATGGTCTTCGCGGCGAAGCGATTGATGTCAAACAAAACCAGCTCATGGCCGTCAGGCCCCAAGTATTTGAGGAAACTGTCAACCACGGCATTCGCCGAAACCGTTGAATCGATGGCGGACTTGAAAACCAGAGTCGGAGGGAAGCCTCTTATGGGGCCGGACCGTCCTCGATCAGCGATGCGCCTCGCCACGGCGCGGGTCAAGCGATCAACCTGGGTGCCGGCATTGGTCGCGAAGGAATTGTATTTGTAAGGATCGAATTCAGGCGTGATCGACAGCCAGGCGAGGCGACCCAGCCCGGGCACAACGGACAAACCGTCTAAGAGCCCTGCCAGCCGGGCCGCCGGGTGGAGGCCGACAGCCGGAGAAATCAGCACCAGGCTGGCAGGTAAGGGCGAAACGTTTCCTTCCAGCGCATCGAGGGTGAAATTCAAAGCCAACGGGGCCCCGGTCGAATAGCCCATGATGTGGATCGGTTTCCGTCCCACTTTGGATGCGAGGTGCTCAATGCCTAGCCGCACTGCGGCGGCCATGTCCTCCCATTTAACGTTCAACAGCCCCGATGGCGCGGTTCCGTGACCGGGCAGGCGCAGACCAATGACCCAATAGTTGTGATGGTTGAGCGCCGCACCGAGGGCCCGCAGGCTGTAGGGAGAGTCCGACATGCCGTGCAACAACAGGGCGCCCCCTACAGGTGAATCGGTTGGCAGCTCGAAGCTGCGGTTCCAGTTGGGGCTGCGGCGTTGCGGGTCGGCCGCGCTGCCGGCGCTGTAGCGCACGAGCGCATAGGCAGGCCCGGTTCCAACGCGCGGGTAGACTTGCTTTTCCAGTTGGGCGAACACCTTGTCTTCCAGTTGCTTGTAACCGTCAAAGGTCCGGATGACATCCCCTTTTTTTGCCGTAAACTCCGCCGTCAGCTTTTCGGTGTGCCAGGGATCGAGAGATGGACCGCCCCGTCCGGCGACATACAAGGTCATTGCGACCCCAATAAAGCCGATCAGGCCCCAGATGAGATACCGTCTATTTCGTCCAATCATGCGGGCACGTTCCTTCCTTACTGGGCACAAACCTGATCAGCAAGAATGACAAAGCCTTCCGGCACCTCAACTCCTCTCTATCCGCTAAGTGATCGCGCACGAAATATCGAAGCGACCGTCTTCTATCATCAGGGCGAACGGCGGAAGACCGATTTTCCAGGTTATTCAGCGCAGATCCTAAGTGCGGCCCCTCGGGAACAAAAACTGAATCGTAAAGCGAATCGTCCAATCCGGGCCAATATTGTCGGGGTTCACGACGTTATAGAATCCCTGCAATGAGGCATTTATGGGTTGTCTGCCTAACAGAAACACCCGCCCGAACCCGCCGCCTATCGGCACCGTCCAGGTGTTGTCGCTGTTGTCCGCTTTCCAATTGGCGGTAATGACTGGCGAACTGGACAGGTACCAGCCGTGATCGAAGTTGTAGTTCACGAACGGCTGCCAGGTGAACAGATTCACACTGTTATCCCCCGTGAAGGACCACACATTGCTGAACAGCGAACCGATTACCCATGGCCCGCGCATGGTCAGAACCACCAGGGACGGACCCGCGCCCCACTCACCGACCCCCAGACGGTCTTGCGTGGACGTGGGCACCAGTATCGCCGGACCCGCGCCCCAAAGCCAGTTGCCGAGCCAAAGACTCCGGTCCCTGGGCGAGAAGAAGGCCGAGAACAGGGTGTCACCCAGACCGAACTCCCGGTCCTGGCCGGGCAAAAACGCCGGCTGAGAGACCACGGGCACAATGGTGCGGGTGACCATAAGCCACTTCTCGGTCAGATCGACGGGAATCACGGGCTGAATGTTCAGGACATTCTGCGTGCCCTTCAGCGGACCAAAGTTGAAATTTGTATTGTTCTGGAATGGAACACTGATCATGTCGGCAACCGGATTCTGCACCGCGCGGGCCAGCTCCGCTTCCGTGTCCTCTCCCTCTTTGAGGATACCGTCGCCAAGATAGCTTTCATGACCTTCCTTGTGCTTCTCGTCACCGGGTGCTTTATCTGCCCCTGCAGCCGTCGGCGCCGAAATCAAGGCCAGGACCAACCAAAGTGCCGCCATCCTGAACACGGCAATAACCTTCAACCTATTATGCGTCTTGTCCATCCTTCTACGCACTATCGTTTCCTCCGATTAGTTGTCACTAAACCCTCCACCTCTGGTGGAGGACCTGGATAGGTTCTACCGATCCCACTTCCCCTCCCCTGGCGGGAGGGGCTAGGGGAGGGGGTAGAGGGAAGGCCTTTCATGCGCCTTTTTCCACCCCCACCTAACCTCCCCCGTCAAGGGGGAGGAAGTAGTTTGCAGAGCTGAGAACCGGGGCAATCTGGTGCCCCCTTCGAGGGGGCTTCCTGAGGCCACCCGCTCTGCGGGTGGAGCCTCACAGTGTGGTCATCCGGCGTTTGCTCCAGAGGCTGTATGGAAAGGCCACAATAAATCCAAGAAGCACATAGGCCAGAATCGTGGGGACAAACATCTGTCCGTAGTCAAACAGTGCTGCAATGAAAAGGGCCAGTCCAACGTTGCGGGCAATGCAGGCGATAGCCAGAGCAGAACGCTGCTGCCGTGTCGGTCCTCCCAAAAAGTGGCCGATGGCGATCGCGGCCGCCGCCATGATCAGGATCGCGAAAACGGATAGCCCCCCCCAGATTCAGCGTCTGTCTTAAATCGGGGGTGATTGCCAGGATCACCACCACGAGAACAAGCAATAAGAGGAACAGCGCATTGGCGATCACTTGCACCGGTCTGGCGATAGAAGCAGCAATCCTTGGGGCAAACCGCTGAATGAGCAGGCCTGCGATCGCAGGCAAGAACGTGACCTCGCCGACTTGCAAGAGCACTCGGAAAGGCGATACCCGTTCGATCGGGAGCTCGAACAGAGCATAGAAAACCGCCAGCGTAAGCGGCGTAACCAGGACCGCCAGCATGGCCAGCGTCAGTTGCAGGCTGGCGACGTAGGTTGGGTCCCCGCCTGCCATCTGGGAGCGCTTGGCCATCACCGGAGCCCCCGGAGAGGCGGCCAATATGCTGAGACCTGCCGCCACCCCGGGCGGCAGGTCGAGAAGCCACAGCAAAATGAACACCACCAGCGGAACCAGCACGATTGCAGCCAGCAGGGAACGCACCAGCAACTCCGGTTTACGCCACAGGGAGGTGAGCTGTTCAAGGGAGCTGTTGATCCCGATGGCGAGCATGAGGCTAAAGATCGTTAGCGTAACGAAATTGAGGACAATCACATTGTCCATTACAGCCATTCTCCTGACTTGGGTTACCCTTTAAAAGGCTCCAGAATCTGTTGTCCCCCTCGGGGATTAGGAGAAAAGCCCTCGCCTTCAGGCGAAGACTTCAGTTTGGTTTCTTGCGCCGGGATTTAGGCACAAAGCAGAAGAAAGGGACAAAGATGCAAAGGGTAAAAACAAAAAAGAAGTCTTCTGCTTTGTCCCTCTGTGCCTGTGTGCCTATGTCCCCTGTTTTGCTTTGTCACTTTGTGCCTTTGCCCCTCTGTCCCTTTGTCCCTCAAGCTCTCGGCTTCAGCCGACAGCGGTTGACTCGGAATCCGAAGGTCTTTGACGCCCCACCTGCTCGCCCGAGGCCAGAGGCGAGCCCTGCCAGGGCCAGCGGCCCGAGACTTCCAGTTCCAAAACAAAGTGCAATAATGTCCGAATGAGTACGAGAATCCCCAGCATCCCGAGCGTCTCGAAGCTCAGATCGATGGTTATGGTGAGGATGATATCGGCGGCCACCAGCAAATCAAGGGCCAGCAACAGCGTTTGGCCGAAGCTCCGCCGGAGCTCTCGAAACGCTTGATGCCGGTCCGCAACCTTCAACATCCGTTTGATGAAACACCCCATCGAGAGCATGAAGCCGAAGATCAGCACCGCTACCCCAGCCAGCTCGAAAGCAACAACTGCCATCTTGAAGAACTCTGCCATCGATTCCTCAATCGTATCTGAAATCATTTAGGCTTCAAGGACTTTGCGCAGCCTCATCTTCCGCTTAAACAAGATTTGTGCCAAGAAGGTCGACAGGCTGATTATGGACACAATGAATTGATATGATTTGATATTTATGGACGAATCAGATTTCGCGATCCGAAAGGCCATGGACCGGTTTTCGTGGAATGTAAAAGAAGCGTTAAATATCACGGAAATTCTCACCGGCCTCGAGTCCCCCCGGCCCTATCCCCAAGACGACCGCCGGTTCTCTTTGCGAAACAAGAAGTGCGGCGCTTTGACTGGTTCCAATTCTGATGCGTTCGTAAAAAGTCCTGCGGTGTGAATCTGTCATTTCGACCGCAGGGAGAAATCTTTCCTTTTCAGCGTGTTAGTAATTCAAGATTTCTCGCTTCGCTCGAAATGACATGAAAATGGGACTTTTTACGAGTTCATCAATTCTCGATCAGGATCATGCGGCAGCGTCCGGACAGCCGTTGATTTTGTTCGAGATGCCTGTTTCCGTGGGTGATCAGTTCGATCACCCGTTCATCGGAGTTGTAATTGCCGTGGGCGGCGATCGGATTGACGACCTCGATGCCGAAAGCAGAGATAGGGTTGGCGACGTTGATATGGATATTGGTGACCACCGGGCACATCCTGGAATCCAGGTAACGGTCGACAAAATCCTGGGTAATGGAATAGCTCAACAGGTCGTTGGGATCATTAAAGGCGACGACGTTCAGTTTCTTGAACGCCCGTTGCGAATAATGTTCTCCATCGGCACGACAATAGCCGTCGATCTGGCCGAATACATCTGGGGCCGGTAATCCGATTTGCAGAAACGCCAATTGGTTGGATAGCATGAACACCGACATTTCTTTTTGCTGCAGGTCGGCCACCAACGCGGGGTAATCGGCCACGGTCTGTGCACGGCCCAGCGTGTCCACAATCTCCCCCAGGGCGTCCATGATGATGCGGCTTCCCAAGCTATGGGAAATGAACACGATATTATACTTCCTCAGGCCGCTCAATCATCGATAAAGTCGAAATTCCGCAGACCTGACTTTGACCACCGTCGGTCTGCGGCGCTTCGTCGCTTGCCAGCATCCAGCAGATGGCTTGTTGTGTTGCCGCCAAAATGAGATTGGGCCGGTCGGCCATGTAAATCATGGCGTCAGGGCCGACATCGTTCAGAAACGCCTTCATGGTGTTGTTGAAGGGGGCCCTGCGGTGGGCATATTCCCCGGATGTGTCAAAGTCCAATACCCGTTTTCTCTCGGAGGTGATCTCGGACCAGGTCAGCTCATAGAAAAGAAGTCTCTTGGAGGCCTCCGGGTCGCGCATATCGATGATCCGGAGATTGGCCAGTCGCTGTCCGGGGTTGCCTGGATTCATGATGGCGACTTCTTTGTGCCTTGTGAAAACACCAAGTCCCAGGGAGCTTGCAATGTTTTCGCTGATGATCGTGGAATGGCCGGGACGATGGGTGCCGATGCCGTGGACGTAGAACACTTTGACCGTTACCCCTTCTTCCAGATGCGACAAGATGCCGTTGAAGAAGCTTCCGCGGATCTCGCATTGCCGCGTGTCCTGTCTTCTTTCTTCATATCCAGCGACTCCATGACTCTGGATGCGACGCCGCGGCCGAAAGAATAGCAGCCGGTCATCGGCAGCAATAAGCGCAATGATCAGAAGTTTTTTCATGGGCGCAGTCCCGATAAAGTTGGCCGACATCGAGCCGAATCCGGAATGTGTAACAGTTTAGCTCTTTGAAATGGATGGCTCAGGCCATGGGGGTCCCTCTGAAAACAGAAAACGAAGAGTGTGCGGGAAAGACTCTGCAGATAAGGGGCAGCGAAGGCGGGCGGCGGAGTTTCACCGGCACCTGCCAGATGGGGATGACGTGGCGAGTTCCCCGGTAGCCTTCCGCCCGCCTCACCCATGACCTAGAGCTTGCCATTAAGGTGTGGCGTCTTCGTTCTTCTGTTTTCAGAGGGACCCCCATGGCCTTTTTCTGTGTTTATTCCAAAGAGCTAAACTGTTACCGGAATGCGGGTGGACCGCCCCGGCCGGGTGATGATGGCGCATTAAGGCCGCGGTTTGGAGTGTTTCATGGCCGGAATGCCCACCACTCGCGAAAAGACGGTTTGCGGTACTCCCAGGGCCTGCTTGAGGGCGACATCCCGATCCCACGGGTTGTCGATTCCGGCCACCCGACGGGCCGCGGCCACGCCGATGTGCTGCACGTGGAACCAGGGAGAAACCAGGGGAAAGAATTGCAGCGGCCAGTCCGTACCGTACAACAGGCGTTCGGCCAGCCCCGGCACCTTCAACGCTTTCACCAGATACCCCAGCCGGTTGATCTGGGTCAGACTGGAGATATCCGCATACAAGTTTGGATAGGCCGCGAACATCTGCAGGAGCCGTTCGAAATTGTCCTGGCCCTCCGATTTTCCCGTCGCCGCCAGATGCGCTGCGATCACCGTCACGCCGTGCCGTAGCGGCAGGGCCAAATTCAGTGGATCGGAAAGTTCGTCATGGGCATGGGTGAAGGATTTCTCCATTCCGGTGTGGATGAGCAAGGGAATGCCCAGCTCTGCCATTTTCCTGTAAAACGGAATAAACGATGGGTCGGAGGGGTCGATCGCCATGATCGATGGGATCCACTTCACCAGCACCGCTCCCTGGGCGGCCGCCTGCTCCAGCAACTCGATACTGTTTTTACGGTTGGGGTTGATGCTGGCCCCGAAGAGCAGGTTGGGATATTTGGCGGTCTCGCGTGCGACATACTCGTTGGGCACATACAGCTGGGTATTCTCCCTGTCCAGGACCCCGGTGGCCGGATCGACGACTCCGTCCATGGCCAAAACCACCACTTGATCGACGTATTTCGATTGGCTGAGGGTTTCGCTCATCCTGCGGATGATGATCTGATCACCCTCGGCCGCGAGCTCTTTCTGTGTGGCGCCCATCCACTTCAGGAAGAACCGGAACCGGAAATTGTTGCGCAACTGCTCGTTGATGAATGCGCCGGAGCCGCCGTAGCCCAGGCCGGCGGCATGGGCGTGCCAGTCGATGACATGCCTGTCTTCCAGCGGCTCGTCTGCTGCCGAAGGACCGTGGAGCCGGTCGGCCGACAAGATGACCAGTGCGACGAAAAGGATGGCAGGTTTAGTTTTCATGTCCGAAGATCGCCTCACCCCCGGTTCAGAACCGATATAAGACCGAGAGACCTAAGAACCCAATCGTGGTGTCGTAAAAGTCGATATTGGAATCACTCCTCAAGCGGGCGACGCTGCCGACCAGGCTCAATCCTTGCACGTCGAGAAAATTTCGGTAAAAGAGGCTAAGGGTTAACCCGTAGAGGACGTCTTCGCGTTTTTTCAGGTAAATGGGATTGGTCTTGTCGGCGTCCGCAATACCGAAAATCAGGTTGCTGGTAAAAGAGAATGTTTCCCCGATGTACGCGTAGGTCACCTGGCCCTGGTAGTGATCATTGGCCATGGCTTCGCCGTTCAGATCCAGGCGTCTGTAGCTAAACGCGGGCGCGAGGATGTGCTTTCCCTGTTTGAATCGAAAAGGGTAAATAACTTCGAACTCGTAGCTGTCGCCCTCTCGGTCCAACAGTTTTGCCTGATCCGGTGGCAACCCCAGCTGCGTCAGGCCGCTGAGCTCGGCGTCCAGGCCGATGCTGCGCCAGGTGAATTGGATTTCGAAATCCGACCGCAGGATTTTGTCGTAGCCCAGGCGCAGACCCGATGAGGTCCTGTCGGTCTTGGAGCGGTCTTGGCCGACGACATAAGGATCGGCCCAGACCTCCGTGGGAAAGGCGGTAAAAACGTAGCTGAGGGCCACAATGCTTTTGTCCGGCAGCTCCTGTCGGACGCCGGCCAAGGTTGACGCTTCGAAACGGATGAAATCTTCGAAGGAATTGCCGAAATACAGCTGAGTGCGCGTTGAAGCGAAGGTGTAGGCCAGCTCACCGTTTATTAAAGGGATGACATCGTTCTCGGAATCGGGGCTGTCTGTCAATGAATCGATGCGTTTTTTCCCGATGTTTCCCAGGCTGTTTCCGGCGATCATGTTGCTCTTGGCCGTGATGCCTCCGGCACCGAGGTTGATAAATCCGCCGAAGCCGGAATCCTGAGGGATGGGCTGCATTGAATACCCCGGCGTGGCCGCAAAGAGTCCGCCGGCAATCAGTGCCAACAGAAGGATAACCATACGATTCATTCCTGCTCTCCTCTCTATCTGAAGTGCGTTTTCAAAACTTCCAGATCAGGTTTGGCGATCCAGCGGCGGATCGATGATATCGTCCGCATGATCCAGCGGTCCGGAGCGCCGCTGCGCTAGTCCGTTGCAAAATGGATAATCGCCGATAATCCAATTTCCATGCCAACAAACCTGAAAAAAGGGCTTTGCAACTAAGACTTCAATATTTTTGATAATTCTTAAAATAAATCCAAAATGGGACCGGCCGACGGAATCGGGTTTTCCGTGAAATTTGATGGAAGTGTTACATGTCGCGGAAATCGGGTGAGTTGGTATCGCCGGTGGCGCAGTTCGGCGATGCCCGGCCCTCGGCCTGTTTGGAAGCTGGCGGGCGGATCGATATGAACTCCCTGGACCCCGGTTTTCACCGGGGTGACGACTTTTTACCGTGAAAATACACCCCCCTCACCCCGACCCTCTCCCCCCACAGGTGGGTGGAGAGGGGGACAATTTTCATGTGTGGGGGCGGCCAATACGTCGGCCATGAGCATTTACGAGAGCATCAAGATTGATGCGTTCGTAAAAAGTCCTGCGGTGTGAATCTGTCATTTCGACCGAAGGGAGAAATCTTCCTTTTCAGCGTGTTAGTAATTCTGGATTTCTCGGCTTTCGCTCGGGGTGACGACTGATGAATGGGACTTCTTACGAATTCATCAAGGTTTGATTGGACGTGAAAGAGAGAAAAGATTCAGGGTTTGTTGATTCTCAATTTGCGGATGCGGGAGCGAAGCGTGGAAGGGTTGACTTTGAGAATCATCGCAGCCCCCTTGGGCCCGTCGATTCGCCAGTTCGTTTTCTCCAGCACTCGGACAATATGACTGGTTTCGATTTCCTGCAGGCTTTTCAAGGTTTCTGAATCTGTGTTTGAATCGGGCAACCTGAGGTCGTCCACCAGCTGCAATTTGGATTCCGTGCTGTTGATCACCGCCCGTTCGATGACGTTTTGCAGTTCACGCACATTGCCGGGCCACCGATATTCCTGCAGGCGCGTCATTACATTGTTTGGTATGAATTTAATGGTTTTGCTAAGCCTTTTGGCGGCTTTTTCCACGAAAAAGCGGGTGAGCAGGGGAATATCCTCGCGGCGTTCCCGCAAAGGCGGGACCGTGATGGGAAACACGTTCAAGCGGTAATAAAGATCCTCCCGGAAGGACCCCTCGCGGACCTGGTTTTCCAGATCACGATTGGTGGCCGCAATCACCCGCACATTGACCTTCATCGTAATGGAACTGCCCAAACGTTCGAATTCGCCGTCCTCCAGCACCCGCAGCAGCTTACCCTGCAGCTCGAGCGGCAATTCACCGATCTCATCGAGAAATATGGCCGCACCATCCGCCAATTCGAACCGACCTGTTCGCCGGTTCTGGGCCCCGGTGAAGGCCCCCCGCTCGTGGCCGAACAGCTCGCTTTCGATCAGATTGGCCGGCAGGGTGGCGCAGCTGACTTTTACCAGTGGCCGTGCCTTGCGCGGGCTGTGGCTGTGGATGGCCCGGCAGACCAATTCCTTGCCGGTTCCGTTTTCCCCCAGAACCAGAACAGTGGTTTCGGTGGCAGCCACCTGTTCGATCTTGTAGAGAACGTACTGGATGGCGGCGCTTTGGCCGATGATCCCCTCATAGTTGTGTTCCAGGCGGATCTCCTCCTGAAGGTAAGCCGTTTCAGCCTCCAGCTGGTTCTTCAGTTGCTTGATCTCCGAAAAGGCGGTCTGCAGATTGACGTGCGCCAGTTTTTGCTCGCTGATGTCAATGTGGGATACGATGACTCCGCCTTTGCGTCCGGAAAACGGGATGACTCTCATCATGAACCAGCGTTTCTTACCGGGCGAATCGCAGGGATACTCCAGAATAAATATCTCCCGCGTTCCTTCCAGCACCGAACGGAGCCCCTCCAGCGCGGCTTCGGCCGACGCGTCACCTCTTTCGGCGCTGCGGCGGCAGACCTCGAGGTAATTGACGCCGGGGCCGATCGGCGTCTGCGAAGTCGCAGCGTTTTCGCGGGCAAACCGTAACCAGCTCTCATTGACGTCCAGAATGTTGCCTTGCCGATCCAAAACGGTAATGAGGTAGGTTAGAGAATCGAGAACGGATCGATTGAAATTTTTGCTTTGCACGAGGGCTTCATTGGACTGCTTGCCGGCCAGCGCATGGGCAATGACATGAGCGATAATCTCGTATTGCCGGATTATGTCCTGTGACCATTCCCTGGGGCGTGTCACCATCCCGAGCACCAGCATACCCCGGGTTTTTTCTTGGATCGTAACGGGAATAACAACGGCCGACCTGACGCCCTGAGATTGCATAAAGGCCTTCTCCGCTCCGGCTTCCGGAGGCAGGTCGTCGGGATCGGAAAAATGAAAGCCCTTCCCCTGCAGTATTTTTTCACTGGCCCAGGTTAACGGGTCGATTTCAATTTGTGCGGTTGGCGGCGCGACGCCGGCGGCGAAATAGGATTCGACCAGCACCATCCGGTGGTCGGTTTCGGAGAGTTTGAACAACGTGATACGATCCACCTGGAGATACTCACCCAGTTTCCTCAACTCAGCGGCAATCCGCGAATCCACCTCTTCCGGCGGCAGGTCCACAAATCGGGCCGAAAACTCGGACAGCATCTCCTCAAAAGCCAATCGTTGCGTCAGATGAACCTCGGCCCGGCGGCGCCGCACGCTCTCCATCACCAGAAAAAAGACCACCCCGCTTTGAAAAAAAATCACCAGAATAGCGGCAATGATATACTTGCGGTACCTGTCCCAGGGCGAAGATCCTTTGAACAGAACGTCGCTTTCGGGCGGAAGGCGCTTTTCGTCGATTCCCCAACGCCTCAGCTGATGCCAGTCAAACTCGACTCGATTTTCCGGGGGGGCTGTATTGATGGCCGCCGGCGCGTCGCCGTTTAGTAATTGCAGGGCAACGTTCGCAAGTCTTTTCCCCTGATCGCTGGCACTGAGAAGATAGCCGCCCACCATTCCGTACCCAAGATAAACATCGAAGAAACCGAATACGGGGGCGTTGGCGGCTTCCGCAACCTCGGAAATCACATTGCGTGACACGAATGGTTTTCCCTCGGCATCACGTATAAAACTGGTATAGAGCACCACAGAGTGTTCGGGCAGCCCGGCGACTCTTGCCAGCAGCGCCTCTTTGCTCATATCGGTGAGGTAAACGGCTTCCAGCGGCCCCTGATAATTTCTCAGACTTTCCCGGACCAGCATTGCACCTTCGCGGTCGCTCTGCGAGCAACCATAAGCGATAAAGAGGTGGCGGGCTTCGGGCAACAGTTTTTCAATCAGGAGGACTTGGCCTAGTACATCGAATCCAAAGACCAGGTTCTTCAGGTGGGGCTTTGCATTCGCATTCTGCTCGTACCGAGGGTTGACCGTGAGGAGGATCTTTGGAATATTCCCGAACAGGGTCTCGCCATCTTGGGCGAGAAAACTTGCGGTTTCATCACCCACGCCAAGGACAACGTCCATTGGTGGTTGAGAATATTTGTATTGCAATAAATCTATGTACTTTCGCAGGTAGACATCATCCGCATACCGCAGTCGGTCTGCGAACTCGGTGTTCAGCTCGACGGGATACTGAGACTTCGAAACCAGGTTCGTGCGCAGGCTTTGGACCAATTCAGACGTAAACGGCTGCCCTTCGTCCGAAAAAAAGATCGCCAGAACCCGCTTGGTTGCGTCCCGCTTGGTGTCGGCGGCATCCGCCGATGAAACCAGCGGCAGGCAGGCCAGAAAGGCCAGAATGATGGCTTTCTCAAATCTTCGCATTGCGCAAAGTCCTTAAATGGTCTCGCGGCCATCGATCCTGAAAAGTGTCAAATCTGATATTAGATCGTGAAACAAGAGGAGCCAATGGATCGGCTCACTTAATCCGGCTCCGAATCGATTCCCGTCTGCGATGGCACCCGGCGCCGAAAGTCGTCGAAGATATCGTCCATCGCGGCCGTCGCCAGGTCTTCGGCGGTCACCCAGCGTCCTCCGCGACGGAAGAAATTTCCCAGACCGAGCAGGTTCTCGCTCAACCCCTGCTGGGTGTAGTCATAAACGGCAGACCACAGAACGCGCGGCTGCCGGCAGTCGATCAGATAGATCTCAAATGCGACCGACGCGGGCGACTGAACCGAAAACTCGCCGCCGACACGCTCCTGAAAGCGATAGACATGACCGGCAAAGACCGCGTCGGCCCCCAGCCTCCGTCCGTTTTGCGAAAGTTGCTCCAGCCGATTCCCGTGGCGCCCGGAGCTGGCGACAACAGCTCCCGGTACGGCCTCCGGCTCCCCCGGGGGCAGGATTTCAAACGCCGTGTCCCGCTGCACGTGGGCAAGCAGTTGCCCGGTCAGAAACCGGTCGACGCCGACGGACACAGGGCTCGTCACGAAAATCCGCCCGCTGATCGGACTGCGAACGCCGGTGCCGGATTCGTGGCGTTCCGCCAGGTTTTCAAACGGCACAATCACGACGGTTTCAATGGGGGTCAAATCGCCCTGGTACTGTACGATAGGAGCCTGAGCGGCGCATGCTCCCAGCACAAAGACGGCCAGCGTCAAACCGGTAAGTCGGACGGCGGCCCGGTTTTTCAAGGTCATGTCGATCTCCCGGGGTGGGGCTGACCCCGCCCCTATTTCCACCCTGCAAAATCCGGATGGAATAGTCGTTATCCTGGAGGGATTGAATTTCATTCATCGGCGCCCATTTGAACAATAGGCGACCGACCGCGTTCTACGCGTCTATTCCATGAGCAGGTCGTTATTTTGTCAGCTAAGAATTAGAATTGTCAATCCAAATATTCTGTGACGGTCATAGGGTCAAAAGGTTTGGTAATCTTTAAGGCGGCATGGGACCCGGCCTCTAAGGCCGGTTGAGGGAGGCAATACCTGGACAGGGAATCAAAATGGATTGAGTCCCGAATGAAGATCGCGACGATGCGCACAAACGCCCATGGCTGCCGTGCCGTTTCACCGGTTTCACCCAAAGCTTGCGATTACGGCAGTGTCGACGGTGGGCCGGCAGACCTTGCAGGCGGATCTGAGGGATTGGTAACAGGTTAGCCCTTTGAAATAAACACAGAAAAAGGCCATGGGGGTCCCTCCAAAAACAGAACAACGAAGACGCCACACCTCAGTGGCTGGCTTTAGGCCATGGGTGAGGCGGGCGGAGGGCTACCGAAAAACTTGCCATATGAAGTGCCGCTGGCCGGTGCCGGTGAAACCTCGCCGCCCGCCTTCGCTGCCCCTTATCAGCAGAGTCTTTCCCGCACACTCTTCGTTTTCTGTTTTTGGAGGGACCCCCATGGCCTGAGCCACCCATTTCAAAGGGCTAACCTGTTACAGGGATTGAAATCCCTTCTATACAGCAGAAGGGAGAGAAGCCACTTCGTCGGAACGGCGGGTCACTCGAAAAAGGAGCCAGAGGGAGAACGCCAGTACGATCAGCTCGGCCGTGAGAATCAACACCAACGAAAACAAGCTGACTGCATCGATTGCAGATAATGTCTTGGCGGGATCCCCCCTCCCGCTGCGGCAAACGGGATGCCGGTTTGCGGAGTCGTCAGCAGGACGAATAAAAATCGCCCCGCGGCATTGATCATCAGTATCATTGAGAAGAGAATCCCCAAGCCGCCGGCCCACAGACCGATCCACAGCGTTTTCACGACGGAGGACTGAGGGGGACACAACTCGGGATCCGCAATCCGCTTGGCCAAGCGGGTATACCGATAAAACCAGACGGTGGTAAAGGCCGTCATGATCAGGCCTCCGTAGGACAGGTAGTTGCTCAGATCGATGCCTCTTCGCTGCGCGGATCCTGGGGTGCTTACGACCAGCACGTAGAGCAGCAGGAGGATGGGAAGGGCAATCAGCACCAGCTGCGTCCAGAATCCGATCCAGCCCAGACGCGAAAATTGCCGGGCAATTTTTTCCGGGTCCGGCTGCTGCCACTGTACACCCGTTTGTTTCCCGGTGTTTGCGCTTTCGAGTTTATCCGTTGAAGCATTTGTACTCGCCATGGTTATCGTCCTTTCGTCATCAATGATCGGTCTGTCTTGTGAAGGGCAGAAAAACGCTATCCGCCGGCGCCGTTCGCCCGCTCCGGGATTCGGCTCACCGTCCGCGGGTCAATACCCAGTAAACTTTGCCGCCGGCGGTCTGGATACGATATATCGGTCGGCTTCGCGGATGGTCGACGTTGATCAGACGCAAATACAGGTCGTTGAAAAACTCGGGGGTCTCCAGGCTGAAGTTATGGAAATTGCGAGTTCGATTCACCGGTGTGACATCCACCATGGTGATGCGTGCATTGTGTGGCTCGACCATCTCAAGAAATCCTTCGGCCGCATTGTATTGGTCGGGATTGCCCGGGTTCAACGTGCTTTGCCCCAGGCGTCTTTCCCGGTTGATAATGCGGCTGAGCAGCAGGGCCCGGTCATTGGAGGACACATACACCGTGAGGTTTCCGGCCAGAGCGGTAATCTCCTGTTTGAACCGATCGCGAAACGCCGAGATGTCGACATCCGGAGCTGTCAGCACCACGTTTTCGATTTCGGTCTGCCCATCGGACAGGTCCGCCTGCCGGTAAAGGATGCTGAAAGCATGCGCAACCACCTCGGCGCCCATGCTGTTGGCAACCAGCCACAATCGGTCAGGGCGGACCTGCCGGATGATCAATTCCAGCGTCTGGGCCAGCTCAGCCCCGGAGGCTACCGCAATCCGCCGGGCGCGCCAGTAGCCGGGCGGTGTCGATCCCTGGTCGCCCGGCCAGTCGAAAACCAGCACCGGCGTGTCGATGTCCAATACATGACCGAGAAATGCGGTTTTGCGCAGGGCTGAAGGAAAACCCTCCCTGAATCCGTTCACGTTGATCAGCAGCGAACGCAGCGGGGAAGCTTGCACCTGCTTTTGGACTTCGGCAATAAAATCGACCCGGTTCAACGACTCGACCCGGTTCAGTTGGATTTCCTCGTTCTGGAACCAATCGGTCGGGTTGATGATCATCCCGATACCCAACGCAGGCTCGAGCCTGGTGTCAAACAGACCAAAGGTGAGTCCTTCTTGGCGCTGGTTGCCGAAGCGTTCCTCCAGCGGTCCATCCCCGCTTTCCAGGTTTCGATTGGTGACGAAGAAAAACCGGTACACATTCTCGGCTCCCAGCCTCGTCACCAGCATACGACGGAATTGAAATGCTTCGGCCCGTTCCAGGGCCAGCCGGGAGGGCCGGTAGAAAAAAAACACCAGCCCGATCAAAATCAGCGCGACCAGCGCCACGCCGATCAATATACGACGTTTGAAGCGGCTCATTTCGTCATCCCTGTACGTTGTTCTCCACAATCAGCGTTTGCGGTTCCCCGCTGCTTGCGGCGGGGTGGTTCATTGTTCCCGTATTTTGATCAGACGGCGCCGGGGAGCGGCCGGACAAATTATGCCTCCGATGTTTATTCCTCCTGGAAAGCGGCTCTGAGTGCTTCCTCCTGCTCTTTGGAAAGGTTCGTGGTTACAATCTCGAACTTATGCTGTTTCATGGCATCGACGACCTTGTCTTTCGTTGCATCGGTGGTCATCAAGAACAGGGCGGATGTGCCGGCGGTGATCTTTGCACGGCAGTCCCGGATAAAATCGTCGTTGATGCCCACGTCCCTCATGGAGCCCGACAATGCACCCATTGCCGCCCCGAGGGCCATTCCCAGCAGCGGAACGAGAAATAGAATTCCAAAAAGCATGCCCCAAAACGCTCCTCCGAAGGCTCCGGCAGCGGCAACGTTGTGGAGTTGGAGGGTTTTTGGTTTTTTCTTTCCGATCGGCCATGTCACCACTGCCGCGTCGATCAGTTTAATCATCTGCTGGCGCGCCAGATCCTTAATTGTTGTCAAGGCCTGTTCTGCACCATCGGGGGTTTCGAATTTCAATACGGTAAATGTGGCCATGTCGTGTCTCTCCTTTCTTTTCGCTGTTTGTACAAGCGGGGGGGTGATTCGGCCGGCCGTCTCAGTACGGCGTGCAGACACCAAAGGCGACGTCCCCGACAAGGTCGCCCGAGGCGGTCAACACCATCCGGCCGGTATCCTCCATGATGGCGATGGTCCAGCCAAATCCGTCCTGTATACCCTGCAGCCCCTCTTCGGCACCCTGAAGGATGAGCTTGTTGTCGATTTGCTGAACGCTCCTGATCGGGCTTTTACGGGAGCCTTCACCCTCTTTTTTGTCTTTGATGATCTTGTTCTTGACATCAATCCAGAAAACTCGTGGCAGGTTGACATCGTCGGGGGTCACCCCATGGCAACCCTCTTCCATGATGCATTCCGTAACATCAATGACGGTGCAAACCAACGGCTGGGTGCCGTCAAAGTCACCGGCTGTGGAGAGCGGCGGCAGAGCCAAAACGAATACCAAAACCAACAGAACGATGTATTTTGATTTCATGGGTTCCTCCCGGTTATGTTTCAGTTGGGCGAAGGGCAAACCGAAACCGCATGCCCAATCAGTTGACCCCGTATCCCTTGCCCTGCAGACAGGCCCTGAATGCGCGGTTGAACCGGTCTCGGTCCTGAGACTGCTGGGCGGCCTGCTGCTGCCCCCATTGCCGCTCACTTTCCTGTTCCCTTCTGACCTGGTCCGAACGTCTCATGCCGCCCACCAAAGCACCGGTACCGGCGCCGATGGCCGCCCCTCTTCCGACATCCCCGGCGATAGCCCCTCCAACCACTCCAACCGCTGCACCGCGGGCAGCGCCGCGGACTAATCCGCCTTGGGGCGCTTCCCTTGAGGGTGGAGGCGCAGTGGCCCTGGGTGTCGCCAGGGGGTCAAACCCCGTCTGCTGCCGGGCCCAAATCTGACATTCCACCTTGTCTCTATCCATTTGCTGCTGGCTTTGCCCTTGGCTGGGGAAAACAAAGAAATCCTGTGCCGGGGAAACCGCAGCAAAAGCGAGAAGGACGAAAAGGAAAACGGTATTTCTTATTATGGACTTCATTCTGGCCCCCTTTCTATGATGATGATCCTTAATGATTAAGAGCAGGATTTTGGTTTGCCTGCGATGAAATCGTCACAGCCAGCCCATCTTAGCGGCTATCTACGGCCGTCTCCTCCGCCGCCGGGGCGGCGAAAGGGTTCATTTTCGCAAATCCTGATCGTCGGTTCATTCGTCAAAAGACTTCGAGTTCCCAACAGAACCGTGAATTGAGCCGACTTCAGGTAAGCATCCAGTGTGTTACGGTCTGTCCAGGTGGTCAAAAACATAATTTCGTTTTCATCTGCAGTATTCTGGAAAAATCCCGAATCCACACAGCGTTGCTCCTTTTTAATATCCGCAGTCAGAGAATTGATGGTTTGCGAAACCTCTTTGCGCTTTTCCGCCTGAACATTCATTTTGACAAACAAAAGGATCACCGATTCTCACCCCAACCGTACCAATGAGGATTGTCTGGATCTATCCGCTCACCGAAGCTATACAAGATACCTCCAAAATGTATGCCAAGGTGGCCGTTCCAGCCGATTTTTATTTAAGAATTTGATATTATGTTATTTTTTCAAATTAGATCGAGGGCGTGATCAATGGGAAGACACGTTTCATTTCGTGAAATAAAGAAGAAGCGTTAAATCTCGCGGAAATTTGAAAACAGATGACGCACCAACATCGCACCACTCGGGCGAAATTTGGGGCAATACTTCGACGGAATTCGGCACCACGGCTTCACCATCCATCGTGACCACCCTGCTACCGCCGGTTAAAAATGGACCCGCCCTGAAAAATGAAAAAGGCGGTGGAAGACATCTTCATATTTTCATATTTTGCTTGCGAAGCCGGTTTGACTGTTATAGTTGTCTTACATGCAATGGAGTGATATCGAGTGCATTGTCAAAGATCGATTCAAGCAAGCAACGGCTGCGGGCACCCCCTTTATTTACGATGGAGAGCCGGGTCTGGATAATTTTCTATCCGATATCGCCGAGCACCAGCCTTGTGTCTGGCACGGACCCCGCGGGCTCTATCATTCGCTGTGGCAAGACGGTGTTAAGAAAAAGGACAGTCAGGCGGATATCGACAAGCTCAAATATCTGATCGGAATCGAGCTGCCGCAGGGCGATTACGAGCTCATAAAAGACGAAGACAAACAACGCGTCGAGGAACAATATCAATCCACTAATCTTTGTTGGCCACCTGGGCGGGGCAGCAGCAATCCGCAGGCACCAGCTCTTCAGATGACCCTGACTGGGATCTGCCAGCGCTCGATCCGCTGAAGTGCTGGATTGCGACCTATTAGACTTTGAAATTTCACACCTTGAAATAGGAGCTGATGATGTTGAAAGAACCTCCGACTATCTGTGGGCGCCGTAATTTCATGCTATCGCTGCTGATCACCGCGTTTGCACTGACGGGTATCGGCATGGCGCAAGCCCAAAGCAGCGCCCCTGCAACCCCGGCCAAGATCAGCACCGTTTACACCGGGGATGTGATTAATGGCAAGAAAGTGGTGAGTTCTCTGAACACCAGTGACCTGGAACCCGGCAAAAAACACCTGCTGTACTTCCAGGGTGTGCAAATGTCCACAGGACAGTACTGGTACGTGTCGGTGATCGTGGCCAGGGGTGCCAAGCCCGGTAAGCGTTTTACCCTGACCAGCGGTGTACATGGCGATGAGATGAGTTCGGTGCACACCGTGCAAACTGTCATGGGCCGGTTGAACGCGGCGGAAATGTCGGGCACCGTGATGGCGGTGCTGGACATTGCACGCCCTGCGATGGAAAGCATGCAGCGCCGCTGGCCAAGCTCCGGACGCGGCCTGGAGTTGATCGACATGAACCGCGAATGGCCCGGCAATGAAAACGGCGTCGGTGCTATAAGCCGCCAGGCCGGGCTGGTGTTCAACCGACTGCTCAAGCCCAATACCGACCTGGCCATGGACTTCCATACGGGGACCACCGGCCTGGATGTACCCGCCTTTCACATCGGTGACATGCGCATCCCGGAAGTGAAGACCATGATGATGCTCTACCCGGTTCCGGCGATCTGGGACACTGCGGCCTACCCTGGTGTGCTGCACAACGCCTACGTCGATGCGGGCATTCCCTCTTTTACGCCCGAGGTGGGTGGGGCGCGGCGGCTGGATCTCGACATGATTCCGATCTTCGTCGAAGGCACGATGAACGTCTTCAAGCACTACGGCGTGGTTCCCGGGGCGATCGGACGTACCGCAGTCGATGCCAACGTCTACATCGGGAAGAATGCGGTTCCCGTGCTGGCTACCCACGGTGGATTCATCGAATTGTCGGTCAAGCTGAATGCTAAGGTCACGCCAGGACAAAAGCTGGCCATCCAGCGCAACGCTTTCGGCGAAGTGGTGGCGGAGTACACCAGCCCGGTCAACGGCATTGTCGGTGGCCTGCGCACCGACGCCACGTCGGAGCCCGGCAACGTGCTGCTGTTCATCCTGGCCGACGCCGCGCCGGTGTCCGGCGCAGCCGCTTACCCGGAATAAATCGCGGCGCAAGACGGACACGCCAGCTGTCGCTGCCACCAAGAAGCTGGCGCGTTGCCTTGGAAGGGCCTCGCGCCTGCGTGGCCGCTCTGGCTTCCTGACCCAGGCCTCACGCCCGAAGCCGAGAGCGGCGCCGCAGGCGCGGCGCTTTCCATGAACCCATTCGGAGCCCGGCAATGTGCTGATGTTCATACTGTCCAGCGGTGCGACGGTGTCCGGCGCACCCCCTTACTCAGAGTAGTTAGCGGCACCCAAGTTGGCAGATCGTGGGCAGCCACGGTCTGAAACGTTTTTTGAGCGGCTGCTCGTGGCCGATAGGGTGAGTAGGGGCCTACGCGAGGAAGCCGACGTTCGCCGAAACTACGAATTTTTCAATGGCCGCAATGCGGTGCGTACCCCACTGAGTACTCCCGGGCACTATGCACAGTTTGAAACTATGAGCAGTTACCTCGGGACTCGCAACGCTGGCCGCTGTTGAGGCCGGCGGCGGTGCACATAGTTACAACGTATAGAGGAATCGCATGAGCAGGTCAGGCGCCTTGAAACGACGGATTGAAACGATTGGTAGTCCAGCATTACACCATTCCATCCCAACAGTTGAAGCTTCGAGCTTGCCGCCGCCGGGTCGATCCCAAGGCTTAACTCCAGGATTTTGGACAGATCACGAAGCAGGGCGGGAGCTTCTTCGGTATTGACCCCTTGTTGCCGAAGGCGGTCAAGAAGGAGTTGGTGGAGGTTCGGGATCATGTTCAACCAGGCGATTGAGAGGTCGAAGATGAGCCAAATCAACCGGTGATCCCCAGAACCGAAAAGCCCTTTTCTGTGTGAGAGTCTGTGTGAGAAAAACCATCCAAAATCTGCTAAAACGTGGACCAGTGTCGAAAATTTGACAACGCCGCATTGAACGATTTCAATGGGCACGGTCACTCCCCGCAAACGAGGAGCATGAAGCGCACGCGGTCGCCGTCTTTCAGAAGTCTGCCGGGCAGGTCGTCGCGCGAGATGAACCTCTTTTTCTGGGCTCCTTTCATCATAGTGGGTGATAATGGAATGGCAAACCTCAATTGAAGCCTGTGGGCTAAACATTTTGGACTCACCTACGCTATCTATCACAGAAAAAACCGCCAGCCTTAAATCTGTGATTTTGACAGCCTGTACGTAATAAATCCTGTTTTTTCTATTAATATTAATTCGTTATTGCCACTCTTCTCTTCTGCTTTTTCTTCTTTCTCAAGTCTTTTTCCCGTTCAACGCTGTGATCGGATGTCGGCTTTAACGTTTACTGCCAGGCGGATGCGCTGGGGGGATCTCCCATAATCCCCCCAGTGCGGCCGCCGGGTCCTTTCCCATCTTATAGCGCATAGCGCTCCATCACCCTGGTAATGGCCTTGTAGTAGTCCCGCTGCACTTTGAGGTTCGACACTTGGCAGTAGCGCTGCGTGGTTTTGATCCGGGAGTGGCCCAAAAGGTCCTGGATGGTCACCAGGTCCGCATCCGCATTGAGCAGCTGGGTCGCCGTCGTGTGACGTAGCTGGTGGCAGCTTACTTTCAGCCCGGCCTTGCGAGCGTAATGCTCCAAGCGTTTCTGGATGGCACGCACCGATATGGGATTTCCCCTGCAGCGGCCCTTGTCTGCCAGGAACATAGAATGGGGGACATCCTTCACATTTTCATATTTTGCTTGCGAAGCCGGTTTGACTGTCATAGTTGTCTTACATGCCAAGACAATCACGATTAAATACGCCGGGGGAGTTTCCCATGAAAGTGCAAATGTGAAGAACGCCCCCTTTTAAACTCGAAAATGGATCAGATCTGGCGATGTGGCCTGGCTTAGGTCCGGGCCTCCCTATCCTTGAGGATCTTCATGATGCCGTCTGCATTGTGACCTTTCCGCAAAAGATCGGCCATGATCCGCATAGGACGATCGGAATGGGCGAAGAAAGCCTTGTAGCCGGAGCAAAGGTAGTTTCCGTTCCTGTCGCCATCCTTCGTTTTCGTGAAGCGGTTCTTGGGGCATTCGCCGTTGCAGGCAAACAAATACTGGCATTGACGACAAGAACGGGACAGGTTGTCGCGCTTGTCCTGACCGAACTTGTGCTGCTTTCCCGAGTCCACGAGCTCGATTAAGGGAGTTTGCATTATATTTCCCAGATAGTAGTCCGGCTCCACGAAGTGATCGCAGGAATAGAGGTCGCCGTTGTGCTCCAGGGCCATTCCCAGGCCGCAGGTGGGCCCGAAGATGCATAATGTTCCCGCCATTCCCAGCCATCCTGCCAGGGCCCCGTCGAAATTGAGGACGAATGTCCTTCCCACATCCCGTCTCACCCATTCGTCAAAGATCTCAATCAAGAACCGGCCCCACTGCCCCGGGCTGACGGATCGGTCGGTGACCTCGTCGCCTTCCTGAACACCGCTGTCATTTTGCCGCTCCACAATGGGGATGAACTGGAGGTAATGGACGTCGAGTTCATCCCTGAAGAACCGGTAGACTTCAAGAGGACGGTCAGCGTTCCTGGCGTTGACGGTGCAAAGGACATTGAACTCTACTCCATGTTTTTGCAGCAGCCTGGCCGCCTTGACCGCTCGTTCGAATGTCCCTTGGCCGCCTTTATCCTTGCGGTAGAAGTCGTGCAGCTCTTTGGGCCCGTCGAGGCTGAGTCCGATCAAGAAGCCGTTTTCCCGAAAGAATCGACACCATTCCTCATCAAGCAAAACGCCGTTGGTCTGGAAGGTGTTCTCAATCAAAGTGCCGGGACGGCGGTACTTTTTCTGAAGTTCTATGGAGCGCCGGAAGAAATCGAGCCCCATCAGCGTCGGCTCTCCGCCCTGCCAGGCCACGGTGACTTGAGGAACCTGATGAGCTTCCAGGAGCTGCTTGATATACGCCTCCAAAACCTCTTCCGACATCCGGAAATTGCTTCCCGGATAAAGCCCCTCCTTCTTGAGGAAAAAACAGTAAGCACAGTCGAGGTTGCAGGCCGATCCCGTTGGCTTGGCCATGATATGGAAGGCGGTGGTAACTTTTGGAGGCGTGGCTCCTGAACTCATTGGTTTCCTTGGTTGAGGGACGTGCTTATGGCCGTGCGCCTTACAGCGCTTCATGCGGTGCTTCTTTTCTTATCAGGACCGGCAGCGCGGGAAGCGCTGCCGGTCCAGCTCGTTGTTCATTGGCGCGCCATAATCATGCGCATCTCGGCTTCGCTGTCCTGAATCACGTCCCCGCTGACGTCAAACGTCACGCTGTGGATCGTACCGGTGAATTCGAAGGGTGGCTCGTAGAAGGGCGCGACCGGCGCGCCAGGATCGGCGCCGACGGTCATCGCCCCCGTTAGTCCCAGGGTGAAGGGCGTGGTGTGAGGAAAATCGGCGTGGCCGACGAGCTTGCCGTCGATGTAGAGCTGGGCGCGGCCGGGGGTGCCCTTGCCATTGGCAAAGTCCGGCGCACCAGTCACTTCGAATTCGAAGCGCAGTTCGTGGCGCCCGGCCGGGATCGGGACGGTGCTCGCCACCTGCAGATAGTCGCGAGCCACGTAATTTTGAACGTATTGGAGTTTGCCGTCTTTCACGTAGAACGAATAGCCGCCATCCACGCCTCCAAAAGAAACGAGAGTTCCTTCCGCTCCGCCCGAGGGGATCTCCACGTCTGCCGTGATGCTGTGCGTGCGGTTGAGTGTAGTCGCGCCGGCATTATAAGGCACAGCCTGCGTGTGCGGGTAGAAGGTATAATGCGTGCGGTTCTTGGTGAGCTGCGGGCGTTCATCCGCGTAGCGCTGCACGCCGCGGCCATCCACCGGAAGCACGTGGTATTTCCCTGCCTCGACATACCAGGTAGCGATCATCTCGATCAGCTTGGAGCGGTTCCCTTCGGCGATGTTATGGTTTTCGGCGAAATCCGCGTCCACATGGTAAAGCTCCCAGCTTCTAGCATCCAGCTCGGTCAGATTTTCAGCCGGGATCGGATTTCCAAAACCGGTACCTGCCTCGGTGAACGAAGGGCCGGGCCAGGGGCAGACTGCCCGCCAGCCATCGTGGTAGATGGAACGGTGGCCGAGCATTTCGAAATACTGGGTGTGATGCTTGCTCTCGGCTTGGGCATCGTCGAGAGTATGGGCGAAACTGACACCCTCGATCGGGGATTGCTGGACGCCTTTGATAGAGGCAGGGGGTTCCAATCCGACGAGTTCCAGCACCGTAGGCATCCAGTCGTTGACATGCGCATACTGGGTGCGCACTTCGCCCCTGGCTTTGAAGCCGCTGGGGAAGTGCACGATAAAGGGATCACAGATCCCACCCCGATAGGTTTCGCGCTTCCAACGGCGGAACGGTGTGTCGCCCGCCCAGGTCCAGCCCCAGGGATAATGGTTGAAAGTGGTCGGGTCGCCCAGCTCGTCAATGTGCTTGATATTCGTTTGCAGGTCTTCTTTCACGTTATTGAAGAACAGATTCTCGTTGACCGAGCCGGTCGGTCCGCCTTCGGAACTGGCGCCGTTGTCGGAGACTAACATGATCAAGGTATTGTCAAACTCGCCGAGTGATTTCAGGAAGTCAAACATCCGGCCCAGATGGAAGTCGGTGTGCTCCATGAAACCGGCGTAGACCTCCATCATATGGGCGTACAGCCTCTTTTCGTCCGCCGAAAGCGTATCCCACTGCGCCACATCGGGATCATGCCGGGAAAGCTCGGCATCCGCCGGGACGAGGCCCATCTCTTTTTGGCGGGCGAAGGTCTTTTCGCGGTACACATCCCAGCCCTCGTCAAACTGCCCTTTATACTTGTCCGACCATTCTTTGCGCACATGATGCGGTGCGTGCATGGCGCCGGGAGCAAAATACAAGAAGAAGGGTTTATCAGGCGCTACCTGCTTGGCGTCGGCGATGAAGCTGATCGCTTTGTCCACCAGGTCCTCGGTGAGGTGGTAGCCCTCTTCGGGTGTCTTGGGAGGCTCCACCTGGTGGTTGTCATAAACCAGCTCGGGGTAATACTGGTGGGTCTCGCCGCCCATGAAACCGTAGTAACGCTCGAAACCGCGTCCCAACGGCCAGCGGTCATACGGTCCTGCAGCCGAAATCTGGTCGGCCGGAGTCAGGTGCCATTTGCCAACGGCATAGGTGTTATAGCCGTTCTGCAGCAAGATCTCCGATAAGAAACCGTTCTCGAAGGGGATGTTCGCGTTATACCCCGGGAAACCCGTCGAACCTTCGGTAATGCAGGCCATGGCGTTGGAATGATGATTGCGCCCGGTCAAAATGCAGGCGCGCGTGGGCGAGCATAACGCCGTGGTATGCATATTGTTGAAACGCAGACCGTTCTCGGCCAGGGCGTCCATCTGGGGGGTTTTGATCGGGCTGCCGTAACAGCCAATCTGCCCAAAGCCGACATCGTCCAGCACGATGAACAGGACGTTTGGCGCCCCTTCCCGGGCGCGCCGGGGCTCGGGCCAGGCCTGTTCAGAAGTGTCGAACGTGCGGCCGACAACACCGTTAAAGGCAGTTCCGGGCTTGTACTCTTTTAGGGACATAGCGATAGCCTCCTTATTAGGAAATTAGAAATCTACAACCGATAGGAATATCTTCAACCTAGTTTCCGCTCGTGCCTCATTGCGTTGGGATCTTCGAAGAACTCTCGTTCAAACTTCGCTTTCCAGACACCTCGGTCGAGATCGACCTGAAGTGTGGAAAGATCACATCATGCATCATGTAGAATGTCGCAGGCATTGAGCAAAGATGCCTCGTCAGTTTATGCCTCCGATGTTTATTCCTCCTGGAAAGCGGCTCTGAGTGCTTCCTCCTGCTCTTTGGAAAGGTTCGTGGTTACAATCTCGAACTTATGCTGTTTCATGGCATCGACGACCTTGTCTTTCGTTGCATCGGTGGTCATCAAGAACAGGGCGGATGTGCCGGCGGTGATCTTTGCACGGCAGTCCCGGATAAAATCGTCGTTGATGCCCACGTCCCTCATGGAGCCCGACAATGCACCCATTGCCGCCCCGAGGGCCATTCCCAGCAGCGGAACGAGAAATAGAATTCCAAAAAGCATGCCCCAAAACGCTCCTCCGAAGGCTCCGGCAGCGGCAACGTTGTGGAGTTGGAGGGTTTTTGGTTTTTTCTTTCCGATCGGCCATGTCACCACTGCCGCGTCGATCAGTTTAATCATCTGCTGGCGCGCCAGATCCTTAATTGTTGTCAAGGCCTGTTCTGCACCATCGGGGGTTTCGAATTTCAATACGGTAAATGTGGCCATGTCGTGTCTCTCCTTTCTTTTCGCTGTTTGTACAAGCGGGGGGGTGATTCGGCCGGCCGTCTCAGTACGGCGTGCAGACACCAAAGGCGACGTCCCCGACAAGGTCGCCCGAGGCGGTCAACACCATCCGGCCGGTATCCTCCATGATGGCGATGGTCCAGCCAAATCCGTCCTGTATACCCTGCAGCCCCTCTTCGGCATCCCCGGCGATAGCCCCTCCAACCACTGCAACCACTGCACCGCGGGCAGCGCCGCGGACTAATCCGCCTTGGGGCGCTTCCCTTGAGGGTGGAGGCGCAGTGGCCCTGGGTGTCGCCAGGGGGTCGAATCCCGTCTGCTGCTGGGCCCAAATCTGACATTCCACCTTGTCTCTATCCATTTGCTGCTGGCTTTGCCCTTGGCTGGGGAAAACAAAGAAATCCTGTGCCGGGACAAGCTGGGCGAAAGAGAGCAGGACAAAAAGGAAAATGGGGATGAACAACATCGACTTCATAATTAGGTCCTTTCTTCTCATGAGAGCATTCCATTCATTCATGGTCTCCACCAACAGTCCGATGGTTGAGTTGATAAGCTGAGTTGAGTTGATGAGAACTCGCTTTTTTGAGGGGCGAGCGTAGGGGGTTTCGCGTTGTGTGTCAAGGGTTAAGGTGGACGCATGCCGGAATGGAATCATTCAGCAGCTTTTTCCAAGTGAGGTCCTTGACTGTGATCGGTCGCCACGCCGGCCGCAGGCGCTTCTTTCCGGCTTGGGCTGCTCAGTCACCTCCGGACCGAGCAGGATGGAAATCGGTCGGGTCTGAGGGCTGGAGTCCAAGGCAATAATGAGGCTCATGGTAAGCGGCACCGCCAGGAATACCCCCACTGTTCCCAGTACCCATCCCCAAAACAGCAGCGAAAGGAGCACCGCCAGCGCAGAGATGCCAAGCTCTTTGCCCATCATCCTGGTTTCCAGGACGTTGCCGATCACCGTGTTGACGACTACATAGCCCAGGGCGACCAGCAAAGTAGTCGGCAGATCCGTCTGTACCAAAGCCATCAGGACGGCCGGGATCATCATCAGGATGGCACCCGCAAAGGGTATGAAGTTCAGCAAGAAGGCCAGGACCGCCCAGAGGACGGCGAAGTCGATACCGAGAATCCACAGCCAGACCAAGACACAAACCGCTGTGGCCAAGCTGGAGAGGGTTTTGATCGTTGTGTATCGTCTGATAGCACTCGATAGACGTCCAAGTCGGTCCTCGGCCTCCCCGGTGAGGTGAAATGCCGTCCTCAGCTTTGCTGGAAGGCCGCCCGCCTCGAGCAACATAAAGACGACAACCAGGAGGACCACCAGCCCGCTGCCAACGGTTCCGCTCACTTTGGCCAGAGCTAGGCGCACGAGGGTGATTGGTAGAGCCGGGTCAAAAATGTCTTTGACAGCTTCGCGGCCTTTATCCACACCGATATTCTCCAACCAGCCGCCGAATTGGTCGCTCAGCAAGATCAGCCGTTCCTGATAACCGGGCAGGCCGTGCCTGAATCCCTCCAGTTGCCCGGTAAAGACCAATGCCAAAAGACTGCCAGCATCCAAGAGTACGAATATAATAACCCCCATGGCGAGCCATTTTGGCACCCGTTTACGCCGCAACCACCGCAATGGAGAGCTGAGGATGATAGCAATGAAAGCGGCAAGCAGAGTGGGCGCGACGACGGATGCGGCCGCGTGCAGGAAGATTACCGCAACGGCGACGGCCGCTGTGATGATCACGGCGCGCGAAAGGGGGGAAAAGCTTTTGAAATCATTCATTTTGATTCCAGCGATCATAAAAGAACGTTTCCGTCATACCCGCGCAGGCGGGTATCCGGACCGCTTCTACTGGATCCCCGCCAAAAGCATGCGGGAATGACGGACGAGCGAAGTGGCAGTTGAGTAGACAAGAACGCGCTTTTTTGAAAGCCGAGCATAGGGGGTTTCGCGTTGTGTGTCAAGGGTTAAAGTGGACGCAGGATGCGGTGTGAGGTCCTTCACTCGCCTTCGCCGGGATGCCCCGTGCACCCGCGCGCACCGCTCGCGATGAAATCGGTCCAGGAGGTAGCGCCGGTCCTCATCCCCGAGAAATTCGACGATGTCCTCGATCAGGGATGCACCGCCGTAGCTACCACTTGCATCGCGCCGCCAGCATCACGAATGGTCAACGTACTGCCGGTGATCTCGTAGGTCGCCGCGTTTTGCAAGGCCTCCAGATAGTGCTGTTCCTGATCCATCACGCCGGCAGGCTTATCGCAGAACATGCGCGTGCTGGCCAGCGGACCCACCTTGAGCTGATCGCCGTTCGTCTCATATCCACCACGGTAGGTGTTGCAGCCTGAATTTCCGCTCACCTGCCCTTGGGCGCTGAAATCCAACGTAACGTTGCTGTAGGCGATGAGGCCTACCACGGCTTGCTTGCCATTGTTGTACATCGTGACCTTCCACGACGTTCCGGGCAGTCCCGCCGGGGTGCTTGCTTTCGCCACCACTTGCATCGCACCGCTCGCATCGCGGATGGTCAATGTGTCGCCGGCGATCTCGAAAGTGGCCGAGTTTTGCAGGGCCGCCAGATACTGCTGTTCCTGTTCCATCACACCCGCCGGCGTGGCGCAGGCCTTTTGCGTGTTGACCAGGGGTCCGACCTTGAGCGCGTTGCCGCTGGCTTGATAGCCGCCGCTGTACGTGTTGCACCCGGCATTGCCGCTCACTTGTCCGTCTGTTCCAAAATTCAAGCTGATATCCGTGCCGGTGAGGAGCGACACCACGGCCTGCCTTCCATTGTTGTAACTGATCACCTCCCACGATGTTCCGGGCAGTCCGGCCGGCGCGCTCGGTGCAAAGATCATGGATCCGCTATCCATCTTGATTTCGAGAATCAAGTTTTCACCCTTAAAGAAGTACGAACGGATGTTGCCCAATTGTTTGACGAATTCGTCACCCAACGATCCGGGGGGGCAGGCCGCCAGGGTGCTTGGTCCGAGCGTGATGGCCAGCCGATTGCCGTTGACCGTATACGTTCCCACGACTCGATTGCAATCGGCTCGAACGGCAACGTGGCCATCCGCCAGGAATTCAATCAAGTACTTGTTAGGGTCGCCGGGTGTTTTACTGCTCCCATCGTTCATTTGAGTGGTCGTCCATTTCCAGACAGTACCCGTCAATTGTTGTCCTGTTCCGCTGGGAGCGGGCGGTGCGGCTTGTGGCGCTTGAGCCGCCTGTGAGGCTTGAGTCGGTTGTGATGCTTGAGTCGGTTGAGGGGCTTGAGTTGGCTGCGGAGCCTGGGTAGCGGGCGTTGCAGGCGATTGGCATGCCGTCAATAACAGACCGGCTACCATCAAGAGTGTGACAAACAGTTTACTGAGCGTCATGGTCATTCTTCTCCTTAATATTGTATTGAATTGAGCAGCATGATTCTGTGACGGGAACCTATACCAGCGATCTGGGATGCGTGTCGTCATGGTTGTGCCGGGTATCGGCATTTGAAAATTTACCGGGATGCAAAGCTGATACGCGCGCCCGTAATCCACAACGGCACCATCACCACCAACACGCCGGCGATGATGACGATAAAGGCATTGGGCCGCACCTTACCCGTGTTCTTGATCATCGATGCGCGGCTCAATCCGAGTAACGCCGGCACGCTGCCGCCCGCCAATAGGATCGACAGGAAGTTGGTGAGGAACAGCAAGAATGCGCCGGCTGCGCCGGAGGCCAGCGCGGCGGCTTTCGGTTGATAAGAACTCGCTTTCTTGAAGGCCGAGCGTAGGGGATTTCGCGCTGTGTGTCAAGGCAGAAGCACTTCGTTTACAAATCCTTCTTGACCTACATAGGAGGGGATCGGCCTGTCATTGCCCGGAAGATCGAAGTCAAACGGTTGACGTGGAATGATGTCAATTAGCTTAACGAAATTTCAAGAAAATGCACATTAGTAGTACAGAGGTTTACCTTCATTCGATCGACAGCGATCTCAGGCGAGCTGCGAGGCTCTTGGAGAGGAAAGGGGTACGCAGGAGTACGCTTCGGTTGGTCAAAAAGAAGGGCGTGCAGCGATCAAAAGAGAGGGCCTAAGTAATAAAAATGGCGGAGAGATCGGGATTCGAACCCGAGGTAGAGGTTTACCCCCTACACTCGCTTAGCAGGCGAGCGCCTTCAGCCAACTCGGCCATCTCTCCGCACACAAACCCAAATTCTTTCACCGCAGAGGACGCTGAGAACGCAGAGGGTTTTGACGTTCAAATACAACGAATATCTGCGCTCTTTGCGCTCTCCGCGGTAAATATTTTCTTGACCTACCTACTGTCTTATTCCTGCAGGTCCGATCTCTGAGCTTTCCTGGCGGAGGGAGTAGGATTTGAACCCACGGAACCCCGATCGGGGCTCAACGGTTTTCAAGACCGCCGCCTTAAACCACTCGGCCATCCCTCCGGTATTAGAACGGCAATATAACACCTGTCTCAAAGGGAGTCAAAAAGTTTTGAAGAGAATTCAAGATTTAACGATCTTCTCCCTCAACAGCCGGATGGTTGCAGCGTAATCTTTGCTGTAGAAGATTGCCGACCCTGCCACAAAAACCTCTGCCCCGGCTGCTGAAACCTGATGGATGGTTTCCGCATTGATGCCCCCATCCACCTCGATCTCGACCCTGAGCTTCCTTTTGTCAATCATTTCCCTCAAACGCCTGATCTTCGGTAGAACCTCAGGGATAAACTCCTGGGATTCGAACCCGGGATTCACCGTCATGAGCAGGACCATGTCCAGGTCAGCCAGGACATACTCCAGCACTTCCGGGGGTGTAGCCGGATTCAGAGAAACAGAAGGCTTGGCTCCCGCCTTTCTAATATGCTGGATAGACCTGTGCAGGTGATGCACGGCTTCCGCGTGCACAGTGATGATGTCGGCACCGGCATCCACAAAGTTCCGGATGAACTCGTCCGGGCTGGAGATCATCAGGTGCACATCGAGCGGAAGCTTCGTGACGCGCCGCACGGCTTTCACGATCATGGGCCCAATCGTGATGTTGGGGACAAAATGCCCATCCATCACATCGATATGGATGTAGTCGGCGCCTGCCCGTTCAACCGCTTTCACTTCTTCTCCCAGCCTGGTGAAATCCGCAGACAGGATGGATGGTGCAATTTTTCCCATGGTCGCATTCCTTTCGGCTTCCAAAGCAGTCTCACCACAGTCTTTCATGCCCCAAGAGAACCGGGGCACCCTGGGAGCATGAAGATGGCCCCCCTTCCGTCATGCCCGCGCAGGCGGGCATCCAGTATTCGTCTGGATTCCCTGGATTCCCGCCTTCGCGGGAATGACAGATGACGACCGAACAGGCGGCTGTGCGAAACCGAAACTCAGTTTCTGATCAAAGACTCGGGGGACTCTTCCTTATGTCTTCCTCATCAAGGCCCCGAAGAACCCGTCCATGCCGTGGAGATGCGGAAAAGTTCTCAGGAAACCTCGATCATCGATCAGATCCCTCGCCCACAGGGGCGCCCGGTCTCTCAGGTCTTCGAGAGCCATGTCTTTTCTCCCTGCCAGGCAAGCCTCCACAACCTCTTCGTTTTCCTCTCTGGACAGGGTGCATGTCACGTAGAGAAGCGATCCTCCATTGCGAAGCAGGGAGCAAGCACGGTTGAGGATTGCCTTCTGAAGCTGCGCAAGCCTCGGGATGTTCTCTTCTTTCTTGTTCCACTTCCCGTCGGGATGTCTTGAGAGCACCCCGAGCCCCGAACACGGTGCATCGACCACGATCCGATCGAACCGCACACGAAAAAGAGAGGAAAGGTCTTTTGAGGCATCCGCTGCAATCGGCAGGACGCTCCTGACCCCGAGTCGAACCCCGTTCGTCGCAAGACTTACCAACCTTGTGCGGTTGATGTCAAGGGCGATCACTTTACCCTGATCCCCCATGAGCTCCGCAAGATGGGTTGTCTTTCCGCCATAACCTGCACAGAGATCCAGGACGCTTTCGCCCGTGAGGGGGGAAAGAAGGATGGAGGTCAGTTGAGCGGCCTCGTCCTGAACCTGAAAAAGGCCTTCATGAAAGGGTTTCTCCTGGTCCACCTTTCCTCGAAAATTCTCCAGCCGGACTCCCTGAGGCGAATAAGGGGTTGGCTTTCCCAAAATGCCGCTCTCCGCTTCAAGCCGATGGATGAGATCGCTTCGATTGATCTTGAGCGGATTGGTGCGAACGGTGAGTGCGGGGAAGCGGTTCTGTGCTTCGAGGAGAGCCTCTGTAAAATCAATTCCCCACTCCCTGATCCATTTCCGCACCAGCCATTCCGGATAGGAATGGAATACCGATAGAAATTCAACAGGGCTTTTGCCGCGATCAGGGAAAGAAATTTGGTTTTTGTTGCGACAGACGTTTCTGAGAACGGCGTTGACAAAAGAGACGACATAAGGGGGTTGTCTTTTTTTTGCCTGCTTCACCGCCTCATTGACAGCCGCCGATTCAGGAACTCGATCAAGGAAAAGAATCTGGTAAAGAGCCAGACGAAGAAGATTCAGAACAGGAAGGGAGATCTTCTTAAGCGGGAAATCAGCACTCTGCCCAATACTCCAGTCGAGCCTGGCTTTCCACCTCACCACCCCCTGGACCAACTGGCTAATGAAGGCTCTGTCCCGCTCCTCCAGGTAAGGTGCGGACCTGAAGAGATTGTCCAGGGAGCTTGCGGAGAATCCGGGCTTACGCGAGAGGTCGTTCAGCACCCTCAGGGCGAGATCCCTCGGTGTCTCTACGTTCATAGGTCAGAAATAAAGCCATGCCCCTTTCGACGAGTTCCAAATCGACATCCGTGTCATAACACGGGCCGTTCGGTCTCCTGTTGAGGATTCCAAAGACCGGAATGGGATAGGTATCCTGGATGCCGCTCGTCAGGTCTCTCTCGCAGGCCACTCCAATGATCAACTGCGGTTTCTTGTCTACCACGATCTTCCTGGCGAGAGTCCCGCCGGTCGCCACCGAGATGGACACGCCATACTTCTCCGAAAGCTCCACCAGGTTCTTGATTTTGCACTTTCCGCAGGCCTTACAGTTCTTGACATTCCCCGTGATGCGGACACCGCATTCGTGAAACTGCAGACACTGGGGCAAGAGGATCAGGAGCCGGCTGGGATGAACTCGTCTCGCCTCTGCCAGGACCAGTTGGTTGTTGATCGTGACAAAGGAGCGTCGCACCTGGTCCTTGCTGATGCCGATGAATTTTCCGACAATCACAAGAAGAGGAAAAAGAAACCGGATCACCACCCCGCGAATTTCCCGGTTGAAGAAAAGGTTCTTACCCCGGAGGATGGTGAGCACCAGGGTAAGCCCGCCGCCGATCAAAAAAGCAACGATCAGCGCGAAAACACCGGCCATGATCAGGGGAAGCATGGGATGGATGTTGCTGAAACCGATGTAGGGGATGAGCCACAAAGCTACGGCAACCACGATCAGGCCGCCGCAAGTCAGGAGAAGCAGGAGGATGAAGATCCTCTTCTCCGGCTGATGGTCGGTTTCTCTTTCCTTTGCCTCTTCGATCCTATCGGATAGTGCCGTTTTCACCTGTCCCCCTATTGCCCCAGAACCGCTCCTTCGGGGATGGTGAAGCCCCGCAAGAAATCCTTAACAGGCAGCCTGTTCTTCCCGGGATACTGCAATTCCCTGATCCCTACGGTCCCCCGGCCTGTCCCTATGACAAGGCATTCATCCCTCAGACCCAGGACTTGTCCTGGCGCGCCCTCCTCCCGGTTCTTGTCGACCACCGTTGATGCGAAGATCTTGATTTCATGTCCCTGCCACAGCGTGTAGGCTCCGGGCTTCGGATCCATGCCCCTGATGCGTGCCGACACTTTCGCAGCCTCTTCCTTCCAATCCACCAGCGATAGCGCTTTCCCGATCTTGGGAGCATAGGTGGCCCTGGCGTGATCCTGAGGAGCTGCGTTGACGATGTTCCCGGACATCTGCGTCAAGCTCTTGGCCATGAGATCGCCCGCCATGACGGCAAGTCTGTCGTGAAGTTGCCCGGCCGTCTCATCTTTGAGCACGGGAACCTCCTCTTGAAAGAGAATCGGGCCCGTGTCCATGCCTTCATCCATCTGCATCACGGTCAGTCCGGTTCTCGATTCATCGTTCAGAATCGTCCACTGAATGGGCGCCGCACCTCTTAGGCTCGGCAACAGAGAGCCGTGGACGTTGATCACCCCCCACCTGGGAACGTCCAGGAGATTTTTTTTGAGAATCTGACCAAAAGCGACGACGACAATAAGGTCAGGCTCCTTTGCTCTGATCCGGTCGCAGAAGGACTCCTCTGAGGCTTTTTCAGGCTGAAGCACTTCAATCCGGTGCTCCAGGGCAAGCTCCTTCACAGGCGGCGCTGTGAGCCTCTTCCCTCTCCCCTTGGGCCTATCCGGCTGGGTGACAACGGCCAGGACGTTGTGACCGTTGGCGATCAGGGTGTTCAGGGTGGGAACGGCAAAATCAGGAGTGCCCATGAAGATGAGCCTTGGATGCGAGGGAAACGCTTCTGCCGAAATCTCCGTCATGATTCAGTCCTTCTCACCCTTGAGCATCTTCTGGAGCCTCCTCTTGTAGAGGGCCCTTTTCAAACTGCTGATGTGATCGATGAAGAGTTTCCCGTTCAGGTGGTCAATTTCATGCTGCAGGCATATGGCCATGAGGCCTTCCGCTTCGATGTCGACCGGTTTGCCATGCCTATCAATTCCACGCACCTTGACCATGGCGTATCGTTTCACTTCAGCGGAAAAATCAATGACACTCAGACACGCCTCGTCGTAAATGATCTCTCCCTCCGCTGAAACGATCTCCGGGTTCATGAGCACGCAAAGGTTTCTCTCTTGATCCCTGGGCGTGAGATCGTACACGAGCACTTGCAACGGCTCCCCGACCTGGTTGGCTGCAAGACCGATCCCCGGAGCCGCGTACATGGTTTCGCCCATGTCATCGATCAGTTTTAGAAGCTCGTCGTCGATGTCTTCAACGGGCTCCGCCTGCTCCCTCAACACAGGTTCTGGAAACTTGTATATTTTCATGATCTGGGGCGTGCTCATGAGTTTTTCGCTTTCCTTACGCATTACCCTTATGCAGGCCCTGGGCTACAACTAAATTCGAATCTCGAAATCCGAAATTCGAAACAAATTCAAAATACAAATGCTCCAATGCTCAAAACAAGAACCCAGCTGCCCTCAGTTTTGGTCATTCGAATTTGGATCATTGGGAATTGTTTCGAATTTCGTGCTTAGGATTTCGAATTTTCAAATTCTCCCCACCTTGCAAAGAAGTTTTTGTCTAAGGCTCTAAACCATACTATATCCTTGAAAATAATAAATCAAGATAGCCCGGTCCCCAAAACGGTCTTGACATTTCACCCCCATCTCCCTATTGAGATGAAGTCATGAAGGATCTCATCAACTTCTTGTTCGAAGTGGGGATGTTGAAGAAGACGCCCCGCACAGGGTACCAGTTCCTCGGGTCGGGTAAGGAATCCGTCGCTGAGCACACCTTTCGCATGACCATCATCGGGTATCTTCTCTCACTTCAGGAACCGCAAGCCGACTCGATGAAAACGACGCTCATGTGTCTTTTTCATGATCTTCATGAGGCAAGGACCGGAGACCATAATTACGTCAACAAGCGCTACGTCCAGATTGATGAAGACAAAGCGATCCAAGATCTTGCCAAAGGACTTCCTTTCAGTGATCAGATTGTTTCCTTGACCCGTGAGTTTACAGAGGGCAAGTCCGTGGAAGCTCGCATTTCCAGGGATGCCGACCAACTGGACCTGATCCTCTCCTTAAAGGAGCAACAGGATCTCGGAAACACTTATGCCCGGGAGTGGCTTCATTATGCCCTGAAGAGACTCCAGACCGAAGCAGCCAGGAGCATGGCTCAGGAGATCCTGGAAACGGACAGCACAGAATGGTGGTTTGAAAAAAAGACCGAATGGTGGGTCAATGGCCCTCAGAATGATCAAAACCGGGATTGATGCCTCTGTCCATCAAACCGAGAGGATTCTCCGACTCTGCCTGATCGTGTCCCTGGTTTTCCATGCCGTCCTCGTCTTCACCCTACAGACCGCTTTCCCCACCTATCTCGCCGGAGAGGATCTCCGAATCTACAGGGTGGACCTTATCCGGCCGCCCGTGGAAGATCTGGACATGGACGTAAAGCCTGACACGGATATTTCGAAGCCCCAGGAGCCTGTGACCTCTCAGGCCTCCTCAGAGGATACTCAGGAAACCATTTCCCTGGACACGGATGACAAGAGATACGTGAGTTACGCCCAGGCCATCAAGGAAAGAATCGCAGGGCAATGGAAATACCCGCAGGAGGCGAGAAAGAAAAAGCTGGAAGGCAGGCTGGTTGCCCTTTTCAGTCTCGACAGGGAAGGCGCTCTGACCCGCATGGACATCACCAAGTCTTCCGGTCACGAAGTGCTCGACCGGGAGGCTGAGAGAGCCATTCAGAGCGCCGCTCCTTTCCCTCCTTTCCCTTCAACCATTACAGTGAGCCTCCTCAACATCAACGTCTCTTTTGATTACACGCTCTCCAAGAAGAAGTGACGAGTAAATAGTAACGAGTGACGAGTGAAAGGCCCAAAACCCCATCTGGTCACAAGCGGTCTGACAAATTTACGATTGAATCAAGTCCGCCCTTGACACACAAGGCCAAATCCCCTTATACTCCCACCCGTCTGAAGCAAGTTCTTATCACCTCCCCACATGTCCTAAATGGAGAGTCCCTACAGGTCCGATGGCAAAGACTAGCGTTGCTCCGAAGTCTCTATTCCAAAAAGTGCTGGACGGGATCGAAACCTTGGGGAACAAGGTTCCGCATCCGGCCGTGCTTTTTTTCATGCTGATCATCGTTTTGATGGTTTTCTCGCAACTTTTTCAATGGCTGGGAATCAGTGTTAACCATCAGCGAATCAACCTGGAAACGCATGAAATCGAAGAAGCGACGACAGCGGTAAGCAGCCTGCTGTCGGCCGACGGAATTCGCTTCATTTTTACGTCCGTGGTATCCAACTTTATCAATTTTGGACCGGTCGGCATTATTATTGTGGCCATGATCGGTGTGGGACTGGCGGAACGGTCGGGGCTGATCGGCGCGATCATTCGAAAAATCGTCATTGTTGCTCCACCCCAAACGATGACGGCCATCTTGGTGACCTTGGGAGTGCTGTCCAGCATTGCCAGCGATGCGGGCTATCTGGTCTTGATTCCCTTGGGCGCCGTTGCGTTTCACAGTTTGGGGCGGCATCCGCTGGCTGGCCTCTCGGCAGCTTTCGCTGGAGTGGCCGCCGCCTTCGGCGCTAACTTCCTCGTCAAACCGATCGACGGCATTCTGGCCGAAATGACCAATGATGCGATTCACATTGTCGATGCCAGCCAGTCCATTTCATTGACCTCTAATTTCTATTTCGGCATCGCTTCCAGCTTGGTTTTGATCGTGGTTTGCACATTGGTCAATGACCGGGTGATCGAACCGCGACTCGGCCCATACGTAGGGGATTCACCGAACCCGGAAAACAAGGGGCTGTCGTCGGATGAGTCGCGTGGACTGTGGTTCGCTTTTTTGACGTTGCTGGGGTTCACCGCTGGGATCTTGCTGCTGACGTTACCTGGTGGTGCGGCGCTGCGGAACCCGGAAACCGGCGATCTCATCGGCGATTCACCCTTCATGGCCAGCCTGGTGTTTCTGATCATGCTGGTCTTCTTGTTGACTGGCATCGCTTATGGCTGGGGTGCCAAGACCCTTCGAACGGCTGACGACATTATCAACGCGATTACGAAAACGTTTGCCGACTTGGCCGGACTGTTATTTCTGTTTTTTGTGATCGGACAATTTGTGGCCTATTTCACATACACGAACATGGGCACCGTCCTGGCGGTGACGTTGGCGGACACACTGAAAGAAGCGAACCTGAACAGCGTCACGTTACTGTTGGCGTTTATTCTGATCGGATTGCTTCTGAGCATCCCGGTACCGAATATCCTGCCCAAGTGGGCGATTATGGCGCCCGTGTTCATCCCGCTGTTTATGAAACTGGGCATCGATCCAGAAGTTGTTTTGGCGGCCTACCGGGTTAGCGATTCGCCGCCGAATGTCATCAACCCGCTATTGCCCCATTTCGCGTTGGTCGTCGGTTTTGCTCGGCGTTGGCAACACGACGCTGGCGTGGGAACTGTGGTGGCCACAATGCTGCCCTATGCGGCCGCCACGATGATTGCCTGGCTAATTCTGTTTTTGGCCTGGTATCTGTTCGACCTCCCGTTCGGCCCAGCCACCTAGCACTCGACGTTCGTGAACCCTAACAAGAAGGGATCTGTTAACGTCCCCACGTGGCCGAAATTAACAGGCTACATTCACGCCATGCACAAGTACTCCTGGGCGACGTTCCAGGGATTCACCTTCCGCCATTCATGGATGCCTCATCGAAGGCTGCGATGTGTTCGACACGGTGCTGGAGACGGGCGATCGCGGTTCGTTCAACTCCTGGGGCCGTGACCTCTACTGGAGTGGCAAACTCCGCAAGCACATTGTCCCCCGGAGAATCCACCACTCTCCCTCGGTATTCCTTAATCAGCTTGGACATCAGATCCCGATACTCTTTGCGAGTCCGGACGGTACCGACCTCCTCCTCTCCCATAAGGCGGCTATAGCCCTTGACGTCGGCACTGAGAATAGCACTGAGTTTGCGCCTCGCTCGCTCGGTATTCATAGGGAGACCTCCGGATGTCTGTGATAAGGCAAAAGAAAAGCCTCCAAGAAGGAACGAGAGTCCTTTGGAGGCTTCATTTTCAAAACCTTCGAGTGGCTCGCTTTCATAGCCAGCTCCGGAAGGTTAGGGTTGTTCAAGCTACTCTTTGACCATTTCAAGAACTCTGCGCACCAAGTCAGGATGATATCGAACACCGGAACGGAGCGCTTTTTCCACGAAGGGCGTCACCTCTTTTATGATACCAACGCTTTTTGCTCTGGCCAATAGACCCAGTACCCCGGTGACCTTTAGTCCGGAGGCAAGAGCAGCCCGTCTTCCTTTCCACTCATCTATGCACACAATCCGCACCTTTTGTTCTAGGGCAAGGTGAATCACCGCCGCCTCTCCCAAATCCAGTGCGGCCAGTATGATTGGAGAAGGTGCGGTTGCAACGGGAATCACCTGGAGCCAGGTGGGAGCAATTCTGGGATGACCTGCTGACTCTCCTTTATCAAGTTCCAATCTCACTGCGTCAGGACAAATGAATCGGTAAGGGAGGTGCCCGACGATATCCAGCGCTTCAATGCGGGAGAGCACGATGAGTGGCCCTGTGTTATTAATGGTCCCACAATTGTCTTTACATCGCGAAGCCCCCTCACCCTGCCCTCTCCCCCAAGCCTGGGGGAGAGGGATAGGGTGAGGGGGAGCGCATCGTCAATACTATTTCGAGACGATTAATAATGACGATCCGTTCAGCCATTCGTCAGAAATTCCACCTCTACATCTGCATCTTCTGGGCGGAGATTGCTGATCGACACCCCTATATGCGGCAGAGATAACAAGAAATCCACTCTTCCTTTTCCGCAAAGTCTGGCGAGGGTATTCCCAGGTCCTTATTCTCCCGTTGCCCTGGATTTCTTTTTCGTGAGTCGGTCACTGATGAAAGCAGGAGGGAAATGGCTTCAAGCCTAAGATCTCCGTGATCGGGACTATTTTGTTTCGCGGCTGGATGGGATTTTATTTCTTTAAGACGACCGGCTTTTGTTCGTACTTGCCAGAGCTGACCTCTTCCCAGAAGGTCTTTTCGCTCTTCTCCCACTCCTTCCCGAAGGTGGTGCTGAAAAAGCCGCCGAGTTTTTCAAAGACCCGCTTCCATCCCGGCCTGCAGGAAAGGGCCAGCACGTCTTCCAGGAAGCGGATGAGCTAACGCTCCTTTAAGAATCCCAGGGGCCTTGTTTGAATGGAACCGCAGTTTCCATTGGAAATACTGGATTCCGGGTCAAGCCCGGAATGACAGACCAAGAAAAGGAATCTAAGACGCTCGACATTAGGCAGGCAGGGTTCCTCTTGTTTTTGGGGCTTCCCTCTGGTATAGGAAAGCTGTTCAACTGGAGGTGCGATGGCGAATCAAGTAAGCCCCAGCAATTTGATTCACGAGAAAAGGATCATCATGATCGCCGGATCAAATGGGGCTGGTAAGACGACCTTTGCGCGCGAGTTTCTGCCCAAGAAAGCGGGGTGTCCCTTGTTTGTCAACGCCGACCTTATTGCCGCTGGTCTATCGCCTTTCGAGCCGGAGCGGGCCGCTATCCGCGCCGGCCGGCTGATGATTGAAGAAATCGATACCCATGTCAGCCGGGAAGAAAGTTTCGCGTTTGAAACAACCTTGAGCGGTCACCGATATTCCCGAATGATCCCTCGGTGGCAGGACATCGGCTATCGTATCAAACTGGTTTTCCTGTACCTTAAAGACGTGAAGATAGCCATTGAACGTGTGCGCGTCCGAGTAAGGCAGGGTGGGCACGCTGTTCCGGAGGATGTGATTCGAAGGCGGTATGAGGCTGGGTGGAACAATTTCCAGCGGGTTTACAAAGGATCTGTCGACAACTGGGTGCTTTACGACAATTCAGGGGAAACGCCGTTGCTATTAGATTCAGGAGGGCGGCAGTGAAGAAAGATAAGAATGTGGTCCTTGATGAAGACCTGGCAAAGGCCGGCGCGGCATTGCGACAGGCGGCAAAACAAGCCAAGAAAATAGCCCTTCAGACGAATACGCCCCTGGTTATTTATGAGAAGGGGCGAGTAACAAAGAAGATGGTTCGCAAAGAGGAAAAGCAATAGCCATTCCCTGAACCCGTTCCAGATCATGCTGTTGACTGCAGCGCCTTGGAACCTTCATGCACATCCGACCGACTTCCATTTTGTTTCGCGACTGGGGGAGAATTTCATTTCTTGAGGATAACCGGCTTTTGTTCGTACTTGCCCGAGGTGATCTCTTCCCAGAAAGATTTTTCTTTCTTTTGCCAGTCCTTTCCGAAGGTGGTGCTGAAGAAGCCGCCCAGCTTTTCAAAGAGTCGCCTCCATCCCGGCCGGTAGGAAAGAGCCAGCACGTCTTCCAGAAAAGGAACGATGTCCATCATCTTCTCTTTGGGAATGTAGGCTCTGGCACCCATCTGAACGGATTTCTTCAAAGCCTCTACGGAAAGAGCGTGCGCCGTGAGCATGACCGTTGGAAATCCGAGGCTCACAGCAGCATTCAGCAGATCAAATCCCCGCACTCCCATAATGTCCAGGATGACCAGATCATAGGTCCAGGACCTGAGCAGATGGTATCCGGTCTCATAATCCGTGGCTGTATCGAGAAGGAGTCCCGGGAACTCATCGAGTTGCTCTTTCAGGGTCTCCAGAATGTCGGGCTCATCATCAACCGCCAGCAGACGCTTGTTGTTCAGCACGCTCTCAGCCATCGTCTTCCTCTTGTAACTGCTCAGGTGTTTAGGCTGAAGGCTGAAGGCTGAAGAATGAAGGGCAATAATGATCAACCATGACACAATCACTTGCCAACCTGCCTGCCACGGCGGCGCAGGCAGGCGTATCCAAACAATCCTGGCTTTGTGTGATCGCGCATCTCTTTTCCTTCAGTCTATCTACCTGAGTAGTTACTTCCTCTTTAAGACTTCTTGCAGGTTGCTGAAAAACGCCCATCTACGGCGTTGCCCTCACCTGTCGTTAAAGGAAGAACAGGATCTCGGAAACGCTTATGCGCGGGAATGGCTTCGCTATGCGGTGAAGAGGCTTCAGACCGAATCGGCCCGCAAGATGGCCCAGGAGATCCTGGAAACGGACAGCACGGAATGGTGGTTTGAAAAAAAGACCGAATGGTGGGTCAATGGCCCTCAGAACAATCAAAGCGGCGACTGATGTTTCCGTTCATCAAACCGAGAAGATTCTCCGAACCTGCCTGATTCTATCCTTGGCTTTCCACGCGGTCATGGTTCTCGCCCTCCAAAGCGCTATTCCCACTTACTTGGCCGGAGAGGACTTTCGAATCTACAGGGTGGAACTCCTCAGACCTCCCGTAGACGACATGGACCTAACCGAAAAGCCGGACACGGACATTTCGAAGCCCCAGGAGCCTGTGACCTCTCAGGCCTCCTCAGAGGATACTCAGGAAACCATTTCCCTGGACACGGATGACAAGAGATACGTGAGTTACGCCCAGGCCATCAAGGAGAGAATCGCAGGGCAATGGAAATACCCGCAGGAGGCGAGAAAGAAAAAGCTGGAAGGCAGGCTGGTTGCCCTTTTCAGTCTCGACAGGGAAGGCGCTCTGACCCGCATGGACATCACCAAGTCTTCCGGTCACGAAGTGCTCGACCGGGAGGCTGAGAGAGCCATTCAGAGCGCCGCTCCTTTCCCTCCTTTCCCTTCAACCATTACAGTGAGCCTCCTCAACATCAACGTCTCTTTTGATTATACGCTCTCCAAGAAGAAGTGACGAGTGACAAGTCACAAGTGACGAGTGAAAGGCCCAAAACCCCATCTGGTCACAAGCGGTCTGACAAATTTACGATTGAATCAAGTCTGCCCTTGACACACAAGGCCAAATCCCCTTATACTCCCACCCATCTGAAGCAAGTTCTTATCACCTCACCAATGGCAATTCTAGTAGTGCGGCTTGGAAGTCCGAGACTCCCCGACGAAGGTCTGCGATTGGGCACCGTGCGCCGACCGCTCTCTCCCAGGGGACGAACATGTCGGTAGGCTGCTATTGTGCGGAAGAGGCGCGCTGCCACGGTTCGGTACTGAAGGCGCTCCTGAAAGAACATGGGGCTGAAGTAGTTTAGCGGAATCAACGCTTCCGCTTTCGAACGAGAACTGGCATAATAGAATCAAGACCCCAGACATCAGCCGGCGGTCAACAGCGAAAACCAATTCGATCAAGGAGGATTCCTCGGATGGGCAGACACTCAACGACGCTCATAGCTGTTCTGTGCCTTCTCCTTGCCTTCTTCGTATCACTGCAGGTGGAGGCCGCTACCATCGCGACCGGTTCGAATCATGCCGTTGCCATAAAATCGGACGGCACCCTCTGGGCGTGGGGCAATAACGGTAGCGGACAATTGGGGGACAACAACTTTCTGAACCGCACGATCCCCGAACAGATCGGGTCGGTTACAACATGGAGCGCCGTTGCTGCCGGCTCGAACTTCACGGTCGCCCTGAGGTCCGACGGCACCCTCTGGGCGTGGGGCAATAACGGCAGCGGTCAGCTCGGGGACGGGACGACGACGAACCGGACAACACCAATCCAGATCGGGTCGGCTACGACGTGGAGCGCTATCTCGGCGGGGCCGAACTTCGTCGTTGCCCTGAGGTCCGACGGTACACTGTGGGCGTGGGGCAATAACGGCAGCGGTCAGCTCGGGGACGGGACGACGACGAATCAGACAACACCGGCCCAGATAGGGACGCTGACGACGTGGAAGGCCGTTGCCGCAGGAACGGGTTTTACCCTGGCCTTGAGGTCCGGCGGCACACTGTGGGCGTGGGGCAATAACGGCAGCGGTCAGCTCGGGGACGGGACGACGACGAATCAGACAACACCGGCCCAGATAGGGACGCTGACGACGTGGAAGGCCGTTGCCGCAGGAACGGGTTTTACCCTGGCCTTGAGGTCCGGCGGCACACTGTGGGCGTGGGGCAATAACGGCAGCGGTCAGCTCGGGGACGGGACGACGACGAATCAGACAACACCGGCCCAGATAGGGACGCTGACGACGTGGAAGGCCGTTGCCGCAGGAACGGGTTTTACCCTGGCCTTGAGGTCCGGCGGCACACTGTGGGCGTGGGGCAATAACGGCAGCGGTCAGCTCGGGGACGGGACGACGACGAATCAGACTCTACCTGAACGCATCGGGACAAGCTCCGGTTGGCAGGCTCTCTCCGCGGGACCGAGCTTCACCCTCGCTCTCAGATCCGACGGGACCCTCTGGACCTGGGGCAATAACGGCAGCGGTCAGCTCGGGGACGGCACCTTTGTCAGCCGCACGTCTCCCCAACAGGTCCTTACCGGTCTTACCGTCGTCTCCGCAGTCATCTCGACTGTTCCTGAAGACGGCGCCACAAACGTCGACGTGGACGCAAGGATCAAGGCCGTCTTCAGCACGGAGATGGATGCGGCGACCATCATCACCACCGATACCTTCGTTATTCAAACACCTCGGTCTATGGGAGCTCACGCCCAGGCCCCCGCCCCGGAAGGCCAAATCACAGCCCCTATACGCCGAGCCCCGGATGGATTGCCCAGGCTCGCAGCTGCCTCCTTCCGATAGCGGCCCTTATCACCTCACCTTGATGTAAAACAGCCGATGTGTCTTTGAGGCATAGAAGTGTATTACTCCGCCATCCTTTTCAAACGATGTTATGACTTGAGTTGCTAATGTAGTGCGCCCAGCTCAAAATCAAACTAACGATACGCTATGGTTAAATCCCTAAAAAGGCGAAAACTCCGCTGAATAGATGCCATTTGCCAGGCAGCTCGCCGGTTGCCATTAGCAATTGTAATCGCTTTTGAAAAAGTACTTTCAGGTCATCTCATTCTCACGCTGAGCTGGATTTCTTTTTCTCCAGCTTCGTGATCACTGCCTCCCCCTCAACGAAGAGATCAAACGGAGAGATGTAGAAAAGCCCTACCTTGTAATCGGCGTAATCCACCGTCCGCTTTTGATCATATACCTTCACGTTGCTTTGGTCTTTGGTTCTCCATCCCAGATAGAAGACTCGGTCTTCCCATGGGTGCTCGGTCATGTATTTTTCCTCATCAGGAATTTGAAGACTTCTCCCAAATGAGGTGAGATGGAAGAAACTCGATGCTCCATGTGATGATCAGGGGGATTGAAGAACGAAGATTTCAGGCTCGTCTCAGAGATCGAGACCATTTTGTTTCGCGACTGAGGGGATTTTATTTTTTCAAAATTAGCGGCTTTTGTTCGTACTTGCCAGAGCTGACCTCCTCCCAGAAAGTTTTTTCTTTCTTCTGCCAGTCCTTTCCGAAGGTGGTGATGAAGAAGCCGCCCAGCTTTTCAAAGACTTGCTTCTATCCGGCCGGCAGGAAAAGGCCAACACGTCTCTCAGGTATGAAGGGGTCATAAAATGTCTTATCAGTTCTCCATATAGGACCTTTTTTTGGGGATGGGTGGTCGGGAGGTGTTGGCTTATCAGATGCCACCCGGTTATAGCGGGATAAACTCCAGGGCCGAAGGGGTTGTGAAGGCCGCCTGTCTGCCAAAGCCTCGGCGCAGGCAGGCGGAGCCAGACAAGGCGCATTTAGTCAGATGAGGTTTTCAGGTGTTCAATCACCTCGACAGGATCGAGGACGTTAGCTTTATTCCCGTAATGGATCTTGTTTCGTAATCAAGGCGTCACACCCGTTTCGCATACAGATCACATATTGCACGGCATCTTCATAATCGGTTATATCTGAGTGAAGAGCGTCCCGGAAACCCTGCTTATCGATGTCCGCCAAAGAGAACGTGTCAAGGATGTCCGCAATGAAGCTGCGAGCAGTGTCTTTGCCAGCATGTTTTCTGCAAATGTAAAAGATATCCGTGATACTGGTGTTGGAGACGCAAGCCGTTATCACTTTGTTTTCGGCAAGTCGCCACAGAAGGGACGCGTGCTCCACAAAGGGTTTTCTGTTCAGGGCGATATCAAGGACGATGTTTGTGTCAATGAGGACTTTCACTGGGTCTTCCCTTCAATGTGTGTGCTTCTTTCAGCTTTCCAGTCTCCCAGAGAAACGCCTTCAAGAATCCCGATCCACTTGTCCACAGAACTCCTGCTGTTTCGTACCTGGCTCCAATCGATTGCATGATGTTCCTTCGGCTCTTCGGAATCGAGGAAAACCACAAGAGCTTTAGCTCGTTCGATACCTTTTGGCTTTTCCTTAAGCTCTACCACGCCGTCGTGGTAAACGGCTTCTACTGTCTGAGCCATAAAAGTGTCCTCCTTTCCACGTTCCTCTGAATTCTGCCATGATTCTTGACCCCCAAGGGTTGTCCTGCAGAAGATGCTTGGGAATGTGGCACATTCATTGTATCAGCGAAATCGCCAATCTTAAATAGAAATATTTCTCCTTTGACCGCACTTCTTGCCTTAATAGATTTCGTGAGGAGGAAGGTTGAGGTCGGACCCTGCTGGGAGCGGCGGGCAAATGCCTTCAGGTTTACGATCTCGAGGATCGAGACCATTTTGTTTCGCGACTGGAGGGGTTTCATTTTGAACTCATTGGAGTCTTTTTCGAGATTTCTTTTTCAGCCCAGGTGACAACAGCCTCGGCAAGTCGCACAGCCTCATGGTATTCTTCAGCAGTGACCGGCTCGCTCAAGCTGGGATATCTGGCCTCCGCAGAATAGCTATTCAGAATAACCGCTTCTGCTATCTCCGGCGGCACTTCCAGGCCCTTCTCTCGAACCCCTTCTATCAATTCATCCAGGTCGTGAGTGTAGCGGAAGACCCAGCCCTTTTGCCTGTACACTGCTTTGAGGGCCTTTTCCGCCGCCTGCTGGGCATGGTAGTACAAGTCCTCCAGGAAAGCCCCTTTCGGCAGAGGCGCCCTGCAAAGCGCCAGCACGCTTTTGACGGTAACGGGGTCACCTTGACATTGGACATGTTTGGTTTGTCCTGGCATCTCTCCGCCCTCTGTGCATCTTAAAGTCCCGATTCCGTCAATTGTATATAAAGTCAACGACATCCGGCAGCCTACGATGTCACATGTCAAGGTCTGACCCCGTTACCCCGGACCCCGTTACCCGTTGGAGAAGGTGCGGTTGCAACGGGAATCACCTGGAGCCAGGTGGGAGCAATTCTGGGATGACCTGCTGACTCTCCTTTATCAAGTTCCAATCTCACTGCGTCAGGACAAATGAATCGGTAAGGGAGGTGCCCGACGATATCCAGCGCTTCAATGCGGGAGAGCACGATGAGTGGCCCTGTGTTAATGACGATCCGTTCAGCCATTCGTCAGAAATTCCACCTCTGCATCTGCATCTTCTGGGCGGAGATTGCTGATCGACACCCCTATATGCGGCAGAGATAACAAGAAATCCACTCTTCCTTTTCCGCAAAGTTTGGCGAGGGTATTCCCAGGTCCTTATTCTCCCGTTGCCCTGGATTTCTTTTTCGTGAGTCGGTCACTGATGAAAGCAGGAGGGAAATGGCTTCAAGCCTAAGATCTCCGTGATCGGGACTATTTTGTTTCGCGGCTGGATGGGATTTTATTTCTTTAAGACGACCGGCTTTTGTTCGTACTTGCCAGAGCTGACCTCTTCCCAGAAGGTCTTTTCGCTCTTCTCCCACTCCTTCCCGAAGGTGGTGCTGAAAAAGCCGCCGAGTTTTTCAAAGACCCGCTTCCACCCCGGTCGGTAGGAAAGGGCCAGCACGTCTTCCAGAAAAGGAACAATCTCCGCCATCTTCTCCTTGGGAATGTAGGCTCTGGCACCCATCTGAACGGATTTCTTCAAAGCCTCTACGGAAAGAGCGTGCGCCGTGAGCATGACCGTTGGAAATCCGAGGCTCACAGCAGCATTCAGCAGATCAAATCCCCGCACTCCCATAATGTCCAGGATGACCAGATCATAGGTCCAGGACCTGAGCAGATGGTATCCGGTCTCATAATCCGTGGCTGTATCGAGAAGGAGTCCCGGGAACTCATCGAGCTGCTCTTTCAGGGTCTCCAGAATGTCGGGCTCATCATCAACCGCCAGCAGACGCTTGTTGTTCAGCACGCTCTCAGCCATCGTCTTCCTCTTGTAACTACTCAGGTGTTTAGGCTGAAGACTGAAGGGCAATAATGATCATCCATGACACAATCACCTGTCAACGTATCCAAACGATCCTGGCTTTGTGTGAGGCATCTCTTTTCCTTCAGTCTATTTACCTTCAGTCTATCTACCTGAGTAGTTACTTCCTCTTTAAGTTTTTCCTTTTGTCTGCTTCCTTCGTTCCTCGTCACGGATCTCTCTGCGCAGAAGTTTTCCGACCTTGGACTTGGGCAGCATATCCCGGAATTCAATGTAGCTCGGCACTTTGTAGGCCGCCAGCCTGTCCCGGCACCAGTTGAGGAGATCCGCGCCGCCCACTCCCCTGGCGTCTTCCTTGAGGACCACGATCGCTTTGATCCGCTCACCGACCTTGGCGTCCGGCACACCCACCACGCAGGCTCCGATCACCGTGGGGTGGTCCTGGAGCACCGCTTCCACCTCTGAGGCGGAGACCCGGAAGGCTTTGTGCTTGATAATGTCCGCAGAGCGCTCGACGTAGATGAAGTCGTTGTCGGCATCCTGCCGGACGAAATCGCCCATGCGGTAGTAGATGTCGCTGTTGATCTTCACATAAGAGCGGATGGTCTCGTCAGGTTTGTTCAGGTATTCTTTGATCGTGTAGGGAGAGGTCACCAGGAGTTCTCCCGTTTCCCCCTGCGGCACTGGTTCCAGGGTTTCCGGATCAACTACAAGACAGCGTCGGCTCTTCAGGGGTTCGCCGATGGTATTGGGTTTCGGTTCTTTGCCGATGCGGCTGTAGGTCACGTGCCCTGCCTCGGTCGACCCATAGACCTGGTAGATGGCCACGCCCGTGTGCTCCTTCCATCGATGGGACACCTCCAAAGGCAACACATCTCCGCCGCAATAGCAGTAGGTGAGAGAGCTCAGGTCATACCGATCCAGCCGGTCGTTTTCAAGGATCATCCGGTAAAGCGCCGGAACCCCCAGCATCCATCGGGCCCTGTACCGCTGAACGCATTCCAGGATCGCGTCCACCTGCGGAACGGGCATGAGCAGGGTCAGGTTGCCCTTGTTGAGCCCCACGGCCATGAAAAGGCCGAGAGCCATGATGTGGAAGAGGGGGTTGACGGCCAGGTACACGTCTTCCCCTTCCTTCAGGTATGGGCCTGCCACGTCTTCCGTCACATCGTTCACATAAGAGGTCATCCCGATGTGGTTGCCTGGAACCCCCTTGGGAAAGCCCGTGGTTCCGCCGGTGTAAAGAATGTAGGAAAGATCTTTCCAGGGATCCAGCGCCACCTTTTCTCTCAGGGGCGAGTGCTTGAGAAGGCTCCTGAACCCGAGAACCTGTGTGTCCCGTTCCACTTTGCCGTGAGGGATTCTGTCGAAAAGAACACCCATATATCTTTTCCAGGGAGGAAGGAGGTCCGCGAGGTTCGTCACAATGATTCGCTTGAGGCCGGTGTTCGGCAGGACCTCCTTGACGTAGCAGAAGTTCGTATCCTGGCAGATCACCGTCTCGACTCCGGAGTCCTTGATCATGTATTCGATCTCAAAGGAAGTATAGATCGGTGAGATAGGCACCAGCACAGCCCCGATCTTTTGGATGGCCAGAAAGCCGATGATCCACTGGATACAGTTGGGGATATAGATCATCACCCGGTCGCCCTTCTTGACGCCCAGGTCCAGCAGGGCCCCTGCAAACCTCTCGCTCAACTCGCGCAGTTTGCGATAGGAGTACATTTCCCCGAGGTACATGACAGCCGGCCGGTCCGGATAGGCTTCGCTCATCCGGTCGAACCGGGTGAAGGTTAGTTCCTTTTCCAACGAGGTCGTGTGTAAATTCATGATCTCATCTGTTGTTTTAGGTCTTATTCGCTGTGCAAATGGTCCGTTGTCAGTCGTCCATTGTCAGTTGTCATCAATCGGCAGTCACCGCCAGTAAACTGCCGCCGTAATTTCATCTTGTGGGTTTAGATTCTCCACTACGGACCAAGGACCACGGACAACGGACACATCTAAACGCCGAAATAGGCGGCCCTTACATCGGGGTTATTCAACAATTCCTGTCGCGTCCCTTCCATCACCGCCGTGCCGTTTTCGAGGATGAAAGCGTAATCCACAATGGGAAGCACGGGCCGCGCGTACTGTTCCGTCACAAGGATAGAAATCTGTTTCTCGGCCCCGATGACCTTCGTAGCGCGAATCAGGATCGCTTGCATCAAGGGGCTTAAACCCAGAAGCGGTTCATCCAGAAGAAGAAGGTCCGGTTGCGCCATGAGCGCGCGGCCGATGGCCAGCATTTGCTGCTCCCCTCCGCTCAGGAAACCCCCCACCCGTTTCTTGAGTTTCACCAGAGCAGGAAAGAGCTTAAAAACGTAGTCCAGGGTCTCCTTCGCCTGGGCAGGAGAAGCAAGGTATCCCCCGATACGAAGGTTCTCGAGAACACTGCTCTCCTTAAATATCCGGCGTCTTTCGGGACACAGGATGAGCCCCCTTCTCGCCCTCTCGCTCGGCTTTAGTTTTGTGATGTCTATTCCCTTGTACTGGATCTTTCCCGAGACCGTGATTCGTTCTCCGCCGGCCATTTCCTCTTTCTTCTTGATATCCTCCATGATGCCGGAGAGGGTGTACATCAGCGTGGACTTGCCGGCGCTGTTGGCGCCGAAAATCCCCACGATCCTGTTCTCCTCGCAACGGATGTTCACGTTGTTGAGAGCGAGCATGTTCTCGTAGAAGACCATCAGGCCGGTGGCTTCAAGCATAGGTCATGACCTCCTCCACCTCCTCCGACCCGAAGTAGGCCTCCTTCACTTTCGCATTGGCCATGACCTCATCAGGAGTCCCTTCCACGAGCTTTTCTCCAAAGTTCAACACCATCACCCTGCTGGCCACCCGGAAGAGCTCCCGCAGGCGGTGCTCGATCATGATCAGCGTGATGCCCTCCATCTGCAACCGCTCGATGAGAGGCACCATGCTTGCAATTTCGCTCATGCTCAGCCCTGAAAAAACTTCATCGCAAAGGATGATCTCAGGTTTCAGGGCAAGGCACCGGGCGAGCTCGAGCCGTTTGAGATAGCCGGTCGGCAGGGATGAAGCCAGCTTATAAGGCACGAAGGAATCCCTCTCAAACCCGATCTCTTCAAGGATATCAATCCCCACGGTGTTCCTGTCTCCCAGCTTTCCTCCCCCTCGCCATCCTCCTGTTCTCTTTGCCCTTGGCGAGAAAAGCGGAATGACCAGATTTTTGTAGGCCGGCAGGCTGAAGTACGGACGCATGATTTGAAAGGTCCTCGTAACACCGAGGTCTGCGATCTTGTGAGCCGGCTTTCCCGTAATCTCCCGGCCTTTGAAAAAAATCTTTCCCGACGTCATCGTCACGAAACCGGTGATGCAGTTGACCAGGGTCGTCTTGCCTGATCCGTTGGGGCCGATGATGCCCAAGATCTCTCCCCGGTTCACATCAAAACTCACCCGGTTCAGAGCCAGGATGCCGCCGAAAGCCTTGGTTGCCTCTTCCACGTGGAGCATGGGCTGATTGTCCGTTTTCATTGGTTCTCGCCTTTAACCTTGAACCCTGAACCTTGAACCTATTTTTATATCTTCACCCACCGCTCGAATTGATGGTATTTGCGCTGGCCGTAGACCATGAGTCCCTCGCTTTTGAAAACGATGAACGCCATGAGGATAATGGCATAGAAAGCGATGCGCAAGGTCCCAAACTCTCTCAACAGCTCGGAGACGGGTACGAGGATAAAACAGCCGATGACCGGGCCCACGAGAGTACCGCCGCCGCCGATGACGGTTGCAGCAATGGGGAGGATGGAAAAATCCAGGGCAAAAAGGGAAATCCCGGAAAACATGTAAATGTGGGTCAGGCAGGCCCCGGCAAGACATCCCATGGTGGAGGCGATGAAAACCGCCACCGCCTTGTAATAGGTGATGCTCATCCCGGAAGCACGCACCGCCTGGTCATTGTCTTTGACTCCCCGAAACACCAGGCCGATATCCATGTTCACCAGCCGTCTGAGCCCGAACAGGAACAGGATCACCATGAGAAGGACGAAGTACTGCTCTACCCAGGAGTACGGGAAACTGTCGACTCCCATGATTCCGTCCGTACCCCCGAAAATGTTGAGAGCTTCGATAATCCGCATCGCCGCCAGGGGATACATCAGGCTTACGATAGCGAAATAAACCCCCCTCAAGGGGAGGCACGGGAGGAGAAGCAGGGTGCAGATCGCCGCACCGGACACCGAAGCAATGGGGATCGTCAGGATGATCGAAAGGCCCAGATGTTTGTTCAGGAGCGCAGCGATGTAGGCGCCCGTGCCTATGAAAAGAGCGCCTCCCAGGGAGACGAGCCCCACGTAATGAGCCAGGAAGTCAAAGCTCAAGGCAAGAAGGGCATAAAGGCAGACATTGGAAATGACCCGCTGCCAGTAAAGGCTCGGCACCACGAGAGGCAACAGAAGCAACCCCACAATGAGCACTAACCTGGGCAAGACGAGATAGCCCAGTTCCCTCCAGGACAAAAGCGCATAGATCCCATCGGATCGCACCTTGATGCCCCGGTCCAGTCTCTCCTTTCGACGATCTGCACTGGTCATATTAATAGTCTCGAAATAGTATTGACAGTCCATTCCCCCTCACCCCAACCCTCTCCCCCAATCGTGGGGGAGAGGGTTGGGTGAGGGGGCCGATGCGCATCAAAATACATAAGGGACCCCTGATGGTTCAGACTCTTTCTTCGAGCTCCTTTTGGCGTCCGAAAAGACCTGAAGGCCGCATGATAAGGGTGAAAATGATGGCAAGGAGAGCCACGACCATCTGATAGTGGCTGCCCAGGTACACAACGGTCAGGATCTGGGCAAAGCCGATCAGGAATGCCGCCAGCACGGCTCCCATCCAGCTCCCCAGGCCCCCAACGATGCAAACGGCGATGGCCAGGATCAGGACGTTGTATCCGGCTTCCACCACAATGTTCCCGAGAGGAAGAAGCAGAATGGCCGCCAGGCCTGCGAGCATTGACCCGAAGGCCGTGGCCAGAAGCGCCATCCTGTCCGAGTCAATTCCCAGCATGAGAGCCGCCCGCTCATCCTGAGCCATGCCCCGGAGAGCCAGGCCGATTCGCGTGTAATGGGTAAACAGCCATAGCAGAGCAATGACGGCTACGCCGATCCCAACGATCAACAGGCGGTGGATATCGACCGGAACGCCCCCCAGGGTCACACTCCCTGCAATGAAGACGGGCAGCGTGTAGGTCATGCCCTTGAACCCGCCCCAGCGCAATCCTTCCAGGATGGCGAGGCCGATGGCATAAGAGGCGATGATCTCCGAGATGGCCATCCCCCTCACCCGGATCAGCATGAACCGGTAGATCAGGGCGCCAAGGATGCCCGTGATGAGAATGGCGATGAACGCGCTGAGAAAATAGCTCAGGCCCACGGCTTTCAGGAAGGTCCATGTGACGAAGCCTGCAACCACATAGATGGCGCCGTGGGCAAAGTTGGGGACCCGGCTAATGCCGTAGACCAGGGCAAAACCCAGGGCCATCAGAGCCAGAGCGATGCTGTTGATCGTTCCGTAGATCAGGATTTGCAGGATTTCCATGGGTGCTCACATCGAATCAGGATTTTCTTTGATACACCCTAAAATCCCCCCTGCCCCTTGCAGCTGATAAAAAATCGGGGAGCCTCTTTAATCCCCCTCACCCCGACCCTCTCCCACAGGGGGAGAGGGAGGTAACGCTCGGGGATAAGAAGGCAAATCCCCTCCCCTGGTGGGAGGGGACAAAGGGGAGGGGGAAACAATTAACCTGTGGTATATTGGCCATCTTTTCCACCCCCACCTTTACCCGCCTCTGGCGGGCTTACCCTCCCCCATCAAGGGGGAGGGTTATCTCAAGTTGCCGGACAGGCTCGATGGGGGGATTTTTAAAACCTACTTCTTCATCCACGGCGGCAGTTGGATTTCGCCTGTCGCGATGCTCTTGGGATAGACCACGATCCTTTTCCCGGCCTGCCACTGGAGGATGGTGCCCACAGCCCCTTCTTTGGGGTCAGAGGCAGGAATCACCTGGTGGTTCTTGGGATTAAAGCGGATCCTGCCGTAAACACCCATCAGGTCCGTCTTCTCAAGGGCGTCCACAACCTTGTCTGAATCAATGCTGTTGGCCCGCTCAATGGCATCCTTCAGGACATAGACCGCCATGTAACTGCTGGAGCTGCCCAAGCCTTCGGGCTCGATGTTCCACTTCTTGGTATAAGCATCATAGAATTTCATGGTCCAGTCCGTGGCTTTGGAAGGAGCGTTTCCTGCGTTCACCACGTTGCAGAGCGTGTACTCACCCTTGCCGTCCGTGGCCTTCCAGAAGCCCGGCTGCTCGGCCGCCGCTAGGGTGGAGCCAAAGGGCAGAGCCGGGATTTTGAGCTCATACCATTGCTTCAGCAGGATAGAGCTTTCAGGCATGTCCATCCAGATGTTCAGCACCTGAGCCTCTGTATTCTTAGCCTTCAGCAGTCCCATGGAGAAATCCGTGGTTCCTGTTGGGTAAACCTCTGTTCCTGTCACGGTCCAGCCCTGCGCCGCAGCGACCTTGGCTATGATTTCACCTCCCCCTCGCGCATGAGCCACGTCCTGGACCATGATAAACACTTTGTTGAGACCTGCCTTTTCCTTGAGCTCAGCGAAGCAGGCCATGATTTCTTTGACGAGCTGTCCGGCTTCACCGTGGATGCGGAAGCAGTACTTCAGTTTGTCATATTCTTTTTCGACCCTTGCATGATATGCGGGAGTGAGGACGCCTGTTGTCAGAATGGAGACCTTCTTGTATTTGCCGAGGAGGTCCATGGCGGCAAGGGCGGCTTCCGACCGGACAGGCCCCCCGATAATGAAATCGGCCTTCTTTTCAAGGATCAGCTTCTCAACGGCCATGAGAGCGTCACTGACCGGCACGCCCGGTTCAAGGTCTCTGGTGTCGATCACCTCAACTTTAAAGGGGACTTTCTTCCCGCCCACGTTGACGCCTCCCTGGGCGTTAATCTCTTCCACCGCAAGCTTGACGCCCCTCTCCGCATCCCACCCGTACAGGAACGCGGTGGAAAGGGGACACCCGATCACGATGTTGTCCGCAGCATACACAGCGGAGATCGGGGCAAAAAGCAGGATCAAAGCCGATAGGAGTGTAATAATGGAAAGCCGTTTCTCTTTCATGGTCGTCCCTCCTCCAAAAAGGTCAACAGGTTCATATCCCTTGAGATGATCGCCATCTCATGCCCTTTTCCTAGGCGGCACGGATTCCGCGACCGCCTTGTTGAGCCATTCCTGTGAAAAACCGACTTCTAGTTTAGATTAAGTGAGATGCGTCTAATGCAGGCCTTTGGCCGCAACCAAATAACCTCAGCCGATGAACTGAATGAATATCGAATGTCGAACAAGGTTTACCCGCCTTCGGCGGCGCCACAGGCGACCAGGGAATTCCGAATGATGAAGACTAATGGAAAAACGAGTTCAATTCAACCAAAAAATATGGCAAAAGAAGAAGACAGCCGCCTTCGCTAAAGCTAGGGCGGGCCAAGGAATACAGGAGACAGTAGTCAGTAGAATAGCAAAGGCAGGAATATTGGAAGAGTGGTGTACTCCGTACCCGTTATACATTTCTTGACCCTTCGACTACGCTCAAGGTCAACCCTGAGCATGGCCCGTGCGAAAGCACGGGGTAGCCGAAGGGTTGACTTGACCGGAGCAGGTGATTAATGTTCTTCCAGTAAATCCAATGTACTTCAGGATCCTATGCCAGGCAAAGATTACTACAAAATCCTTGAAGTTCCCCGAACCGCGACTCACGAAGAAATCAAGAAATCCTATCGCAAGCTCGCAATGAAATATCACCCGGACAGAAACAAGGGCGATAAAACGTCGGAGTCCAAGTTCAAAGGCATCAATGAAGCGTATGCGGTCCTGAGCAATGAGGAGAAGAGAAAGCAGTACGATACGTTCGGCGCCGAAGGGTTCGGACGACGATTCAGTCAGGAGGACATTTTCCGTGACTTTGATTTTTCGAGCATCTTCAAGGAGTTCGGCTTCGGCGGGGGCGGGAGCGTTTTCAGCCAGTTCTTCGGAGGAGGAGCGGGCCGGGGATTTTCCGGAAACCGCGGCTACGGCAGTGATGCGTCGTTTCAGGATTTTCGCGGCCGGCCTCAAGTGATGAAAGGCCAGGATCTCACCTATGAGCTGGCTTTGACCCTCGAAGAGGCAGCCGAATCGACCACGAAAGTGATCTCCTATCGTGAAGGTGGAGGGCAGGAGACGGTCTCCGTCAAAGTGCCGGCCGGGATTTCTACCGGGAAAAAGCTGAGGCTCTCAGGCAAAGGAGCAGCCAGCCCTCACGGCGGTCCCAGGGGCGACCTTTATGTTCTCATCCGGGTTCTCGATCACCCGGTTTTCAAAAGAGATGGAGAGGATCTCACGTTGACCAAGGAGATCAGGTTCACTGAAGCCGTTTCAGGCACGGAAATCGAGGTGGCCACCATTGACCAGAAAACTCTTCGTCTCAAAATTCCCCCCGGAACACAGAACAACGCGAAACTCAGAATGAAAGGCTACGGGATGCCCCGTATGGACGGCAGCGGGCGGGGTGATGCCTATGTCCAGGTTTCCATTGCCGTGCCTGCCAAGTTGAGCAAGAAACAGAAAGCTCTCCTCAAGGAGATGGAAGAAGCGGGATTCTAAATGAAGGTAACTGCTCAGGTGTTTAGGCTGAAGGCTGAAGACTGAAGGGCAATAATGATCATCCATGACACAATCACCTGCCAACCTGCCTGCCACGGCGGCGCAGGCAGGCGTATCCAAACGATCTTGGCTTTGTGTGATCGCGCATGCCTTTTCCTTCAGTCTATCTACCTTCAGTCTATCTACCTGAGTAGTTACAAATGAAGGCCCTCTGCGTGTTCTCGGGCGGGCTGGACAGCATGCTCGCCGCGCAAATCATCCGGGCCCAGGGAGTCGATGTCCTGGGCCTTTTTTTTGAAACGCCCTTTTTCTCCTCACACCGGGCAAGGATATCCGCTAAGGCCATCCACCTTCCTCTCAAAGTCGTTGACCTGACGGGACCTCACCTCGAGGTCGTCAAACATCCGGCCCACGGCTACGGCGGGAACATGAATCCCTGTATCGACTGCCATGCCCTGATGCTTCGCAAGGCAGGCGAGATGCTCGAAGAGGAAGAGGCAAACTTCATCATTACCGGCGAAGTCCTGGGACAGAGGCCCATGTCCCAGAACCTCAAGGCCCTTTCCATTGTATCCACGCAAAGCGGTTTCCCCAAGCTCATCTTGAGACCTCTCTCCGCCAAGCTTCTACAAATGACGATCCCTGAGGAACAGGGATGGGTTGGAAGAGACCTTCTGTTGAACTTCTCAGGTAGAAGCCGAAAACCCCAAATGGCGCTTGCCCGGGAACTTAACATCACCGATTACCCCGCTCCGGCGGGGGGATGTCTCCTGACCGATCCGAATTTTTCAAAACGACTGAAAGATCTGTTTTCCAGCGAGCCTCATTTCGAGATCCGGGAAATAGAACTGATGAAAGTAGGCCGCCATTTCCGGCTCGGTCCCCACGCAAGACTCGTGGTGGGAAGAAACAAAGGAGAAAACGAGACCATCGTCTCCCTGGCAAAACCTGGAGACCTTCTCCTCACCGCACAATCCGTTCCGGGCCCGAACGTCCTGGCCTTGGGCGATCTCACTCCGGAGCTCGAGATCCTTGCAGCCGCGATCACAGCGTCTTACAGCGATGCGAGAGACAGTGAACCGACCGAAGTCAGGCTTGAAGTAAAAGGCCAAGAGAGAACCGTGTCGGTTGAAAAGCTTTCCAAGAGTGGATTCCAGAAGATGATGATTTGAGAGGCTCGGAGGTAAGTTCCCCTTACTGCCGCAGGAACCTTTGCTGGAAGGTTTTTAACTTGATCTCTTCAATCTTTTGCTGGTTCATCTTTATTCTTCTCTCGTATTCCGTAATCTCGGCCTCTACCTTGTGAACCTTTTGGTCCAGACTATGGACCTTCACGCTCAGATCCATAATCTCCACCTTCTGCTGCCGGCTCAGATTGTCTCCCTGTGAAGACTCCGCTCTGGCGGCAAGCTCATCCCTTTCTTTCCTTACAGATGCGATCTGTGCTCTTTGCGACTGGATGTAAGCTTTGCTCTCGGCAATCTGTTTCTGAAGGCTTCCCTCTCTGTCCATGGTCACACCGAGGTAAATCGCAGGGCCCAGAGCCAGAAGGAGAAGCAAAATAACGGTTTTAATGACCAGGGAAACAACGGAGGAAACGAGACTCCCTGCGGTCTTCGCTCCCTTCACGACGGCATCTTTCTTCGTGTACTCCTCGACCCCTCCTTCAACCTTACTCTTGATGGTCTTGATCGCCATAGCCAGGGTCTGGACGGCCTCCTCCATCTCCGTTCCGAGAGTGCCGACCGTGCACTTATCCGTCACCCTTCTATCAGGGCTTTGAAGAAGCTCCGCTTGAGAGTGAAGTTCGTCCAGGAGGCTGTCCGTATCTACATCTTCCACGAACTTACCAACGAACATCATTTTGAGAGAAAGAATATCCTCTCTCAAGTGCTCGATAGACTCATCCATGGCATGACCGATTTTCTTGAGGAACACTTCTTCGCAAAGGAAGGCCTTACCAATGCTCAGAAGGATAGCCTTGTCCCTGATTTCGCTAAGAGAGAGAAAACTTGGCTGGGGGGCAGCAGCACTCATGTTTCCACATCCTCGGTCTTCAGAAAATCCACCATCCCTTAGAGGGATCGACAATTTCGAGGTGCAACGTAGTGAATTCTATCATATTAATTTTCCCATTGTCACCACTTTTTCGCCTCAAAATTCCCTCATGAGCCTATCGACAACCACCGATTTTTTCAAATGGGGAGATACTGGGGCGTCTCAATCGTCACTCCCGCGGAGGCGGGAGTCCAGAGAAGACCGAAAATCCTGGATTCCCGCCTTCGCGGGAATGACATTCCAAACAGTAGTTCCGTCCCCATTTTAGGCCAATAGCCTCCTTGAGGAGGTTGTTGTGAAGGCCCGATGGGGGGGTTGTGCAGGAGTTTCGTATAGCCTAGTGACAAATCTGTTATTGCGTTTGTATTAGATGTTATAATGTCGGAGACCGCTGGGGTGCGGAGAGGAAGGTTGGCCATGATCAACGAAAGAGGCGTGGTAGAAAAAATCGTTCATCAGAAAGCCGTGGTCAAACTTCAAAGAAGTTCCGGCTGTGACACCTGCGAAGCCAGGGGCTCCTGCCATGCAGAGGGCGACAAGGAGATGCTCGTAGAGGTGGAAAACGAACTCCACGCGAGAGAGGGCGACTCTGTGGAGGTGAGCATGCCGACACGATCTGTGGCCAAGATGGCCCTAGTCGTTTATCTTGGGCCTGTGGTGGCGTTGATCGCCGGTGCCTTTATAGGAGATGCCGTTGGCAGGTCTTTCCAGTTCGACTCTCCTTTAGCACCGGTCATCGGGGGAGCCGTCCTTCTTGCAGCGAGCCTCCTCGCTCTCAAAGGATTTGACCGGTTCGCCCAGTCCCGTCCCGAGTACCACCCCCACATGACCAGGATCCTTGCTACTGGACCTGGAGCTGTCCCCCCTCCATCCGGCGATAGCAGATGAGCCCGCACTGGAGGCAGCGCTTGGACTCCTCCAGGGCTTGTTCCTGGGAATAGCCGGTTGCGATTTCCGCAGTCGGATCCGCTACCCGCCGGTCTTCCGGTATTTCAGGCATCTCAACACGGCGAGACGTGGTGACCGGTTCAATCTCCCTGACCGTCAAAACCTCCGTGGTCTTCCGGATCATGCGGACAGGCGCTTCTACAGGAGTGCCCGTCAGGAACTTGTGAACCGAGTTGGCTGCCCTCCGGCCGGCGCCGATCGCCTCCACAACCGCTTTGTAATCATTCGTTGCTTCACCGGGCCGGAAAATGCCGATGTCCTGTGCAGCGAAGGGACTAGGGTACGGTGTCAGCGTCTCCCACAGGATCGTCCCCTGCTCCGGCGCCCCCTCTTGGGTCTCCATTTTCCGAGGCACATAGATGAGTTCCGGGAAACGGCCTGCGCCGATCAGCAGGCTGTCCACCGGGATTGCGTCTCTTCGCTCCTCAATCCCATCCAGGGACAGACGAACCACTTCCACTTGAGCCAACGCTGATCCCTCACCCATCATCTTGGTCAGAGCGCTCTGGAAGTGGAACTGGATTCCTTCCTGTTCCGCAGCAGCAAGATCCTTCTCAGAATAAGCCGCCTGATCCCGGGATTTCCTCATCACTATCCGGGCGCTCTTTGCCCCTTCTTTGATGCACTCCCTGGCGGCTTCAAGGGCTGCCTTTCCGCCACCCAGGATCATCACGTGCTTGCCAAGAGCAGGTTTTTTCTCTGCTCTTTGTTTCAGAATCAAATCCAGGAGCACCTGCACGCCGGGCAGGGCCTGTTCCCGCTCTTTCTCAGACATCTGGGTATCCCAACCCCCTGTGGCCGCAAAGACCGCCTGGAAGCCCTCTTTCAGGAGGGATTCTATTGTGAAATCTTTACCCAGCTTTTGACTGGGTTTCGCTTCAACCCCGGCATCCAGGATCCCGTTGATTTCCCAGTCAAGGACGTCCTGGGGCAAACGGTTCTCAGCAAGGCCTGTTCTGAGAAGCCCTCCGAGTCTCGGCGACCCTTCATAGACCACCGCGTCGTGGCCCAGTCGATTGATGAAATAAGCCGCTGTCAAACCCTCGGCGCCTCCACCGATGACGGCCACACGCTTTCCGCTCTCAGGAGCTCTTGGGATCTGAACCCGCCGGCCTGATTTCATCTCATAGTCCGCAGCGTACCGCTTCAGGAAGTTGATCGCCACGGGTTCATCCACCAGGTTGCGTCGGCACTCATACTCACAGGGATGGACACAGATCCTGCCGCACACGAGAGGGAATGGATTGGTTTCTTTGATCACCTGCACAGCGCCCAGCGGATCTCCCTCTTTGATTTTGCGAATGTACACAGGGATCTCAATTCCCGCAGGACAGAATCGCTGGCAAGGCGCAGTGCACTGCTCCAGGGTGTATTCCCTGCCGATCCGCCTCGAGTTGGAGGTCAGGGTAATGATGTTTTTCGGGCAGATTCGTTCACAGGTGCCGCACCCCGTGCACTTGGCCGGATTCACCACCGGCAAGTTGTCCGGGCCCATGGAAAGGGCATCAAAGGGGCAAGCTCGCGCGCACGTTCCCAGGCCCACGCACCCGATAGGGCATACCTTTGAGCCACCGCTCAGGAGAACCGCAGCCCTGCAGTCCCGCACACCCTCATACAGGAACTTGAGATCCGCATCCTGGAATCCATAGGTGCATCCGGGACGTGCCACATCCGGTTCCCGCACCTCGGACGCCACTCCGAGGATAGCTGCGACAGACGGGCCAACGTCCGAGCCGCCGGCCACACAGGATGAGGGCGAGGACTTGCCTTTGACAATGGCTTCTGCATTGGCCCCACACCCGGGAAAACCACAACCGCCGCAGTTTGCTCCGGGAAGGGCTTCCGTCACCGCTTCAATCTTGGGATCCATGTAGACGTAGAAGACTTTGGCGGCCACAGCAAGCCCCACGCCGCAGAGAGCACCCAACCCACCTAACACAATCAGTCCCGTTAACATTCAGTTCCTCCCCGAAACTTCACCGAAAATCATTTTAACAAATCCCCTCTGTGAGGCTGCCCGACAATCCAAAATCCCTCTCCCCCTCTAGGGGAGAGGCTAGGTGAGGGGGTTTAAATTCAACGACTTACACCCTCACCCCGACCCTCTCCCTCAAGGGAGAGGGAGTTGTCAGAGAGGCTCGTAAGGGGGATTTGACGAGCGCACCTCATAAAAACATTTGCTTTTACAAATACCTTCAAAGGGTGCTCCTGAGCATCACGCCATCCCTTTGAAGGCATAAAAAGCCAGCGACATCATGCCCGCAGTCACCAGACCGATGGAGGTCTCCCTCAAAGGCTTTGGAACCCGAGCGAGCAGGATGCGCTCTCGGACCGCCGCAAAAAGAATCAAGGCAAGGCCGAAGCCTGCCGGATACGCAAAAGAGGAAACCAACGTTTGAAGGAAACTGTAATTCTCGTTGATATTGATAAAGCACACACCCAGCACCGCACAGTTCGTGGTGATCAGAGGCAGGTAAATGCCGAGCCCCGCATAGAGCGTGGGGATGCTTTTCTTAAGATACATCTCAACGAACTGGACCAGGGTCGCAATCACAAGAATAAAGGCAAGGGTTCTCAAGTACTGGACATCAAAAGGCTTGAGGAGAACATACTCTACCAGCCAAGTGGCTGCCCCTGCCATCACCAGGACAAAAATAACACCCCCCGTCATTCCCACTGCAGTCTCCATCTTCTTCGAGACTCCAAGAAAGGGGCAGTTGCCGAGATACTGCATGAGCAGGATGTTGTTCACAAAAATGCAGCTGATGATCAAACCGATGTAGTCACCCATCGCTTTTTCTCCTTACTTTTTTCGTAACTGCTCAGGTGTTTAGGCTGAAGACTGAAGACTGAAGGGCAATAATGATCATCCATGACATAATCACCTGCCAATGTAGCCAAACGATCTTGGTTTTGTGTGATCGCGCACCTGCCTGCCGCGCCCGCGGCGCAGGCAGGTGTCTTTTCCTTCAGTCTATCCACCTTCAGTCTATCTACCTTCAGTCTATCTACCTGAGAAGTTACCTTATTTCTTCCCGAGCAGGTTCATGATGCAGAGCATGAGGCCGAGACAGACAAAGGCCCCGGGCGCTGTGATCATAAACGAAAACGGCTGGAACGACGGACCGAGGAATGAGATCGGCTGGTTGAAAAATGTCCCATTCCCAAAAACCTCGCGGATAATCGCGAGAACAGTCAGCGAAATCGTGTAACCCAGCCCCATTCCAAGACCGTCCGCAAAGGAGGGCAGCACTCCTTTCTTGTAGCAGAAGGCTTCTGCCCGGCCTAAGGGGATGCAGTTCACCACGATCAAGGGGATGAAGATTCCCATTTTCAGAAAGAGTTCGTACGTGTAGGCCTGCATCAAGAGCTCCACCACGATGACGAAGGTTGCCACGACCACGATGAAGCAGGCGATCCTCACGTTCTTCGGGATGACCTTTCGAAGAAGGGAGATCAGCACATTGGAGCCCACCAGCACGAAGGTCACTGCCAGGCCCATGCCGAAGCCCATGTCCACCTGCTTGGTCATGGCCAGGGTCGGGCAGAGCCCCAGGACGAGACGATACGGAGGGACTTCGCTCCATAATCCCTTTGTGAATTCCTGAAAAGCAGTCTTTGCCATAAGTGCTCCTCTCCCTAGGACTTGATGGATTTCATCTTCTCAACAATATTGGACTTCAGACGATTGTAGATCTCACCGGAGGAAACCACGGCCCCCGTGACCCCGCGGGATGAAACCGTGGCCCCGCTGATGGCATCGATCTTTCCACCGTCCCCTTTCACCTTGAAAGGTTCCTTGATGGACTGGCCCTTGAACTGGCTCGTGAATTTTGGGTCGGTTTGCACCCTGGCTCCAACACCCGGCGTCTCACGATGGGTGGTGACGCCCACTCCCACGATCTGATCGTTATCCATGTTCACCGCAATGATGATGGGGATCTCCCCGCCATAACCCTTTCCGGTCGCTTCAAAGGCCACGGTGTTCGGTTTCCCATCGAAAACCCCCACAAAGAAGGCCCGTTCTTCCTTGCCGTCCTTTATCTTGAACCGGGTCGTCAGGGGATCATTGGTGCATCCTTTCATGATCTGGAGAATGGCAGGGCCTTTAACAAACTTGATCTGCTGGTACTCAATGCGCTCCTGGGTTCCGGCCCGCACTCCTGCCAGGATACCGCCCGAGATGGCGCCGAAAAGGGTAACGACCACAAAAAGCCTCAACATTTCACGCATGTCATTTGCTCCTTCCCAAAGCTCTTGGTCTTATCTTGTCAAGAAGCGGGTTCGCTATGTTGAAAAGGAGGATGGCAAACACCACGCCATCGGTAAAGCCGCCGATATTGCGGATCAGAATCGTCATAACCCCTGCGCCTGCCCCGAAGATCAGCATTGGGATGAGATTTACCGGCGAAGAGGAATACTCGGTGATCAGGAAAAAAGCTCCAAGCAGGGTGTAGCCTGCGAGCAGATGAAACCAGGGACCCGCATATTTATCCGGATGGACAAGATTGAACGCATAGGCCGTCACCAGAACACCGACGATGTAAGAGAGCGAAATCTCCCACCGGATGAGACCGCGAAGAATCAGGTAGAGCCCTCCCACCATCAGGCCGAGCGCAAAGATCGTTCCCACCCCTCCGACTTGCTGCCCCATGAGAAGCCCGGTCAGGCTGTAGCGGGCGACGGCGGCCGTCCCCAAAGCTTTCACAGCTTTGAGAGGATCTGCCGCAGGGAAACTGAAGTCATAGTTCAAATAAGCCTGGTCCAAGTCCATGACCCCTTTGTAGGAAATGATGAGTGTGGCGATCGCCACCAGCGCCGGATTCAGCGGATTGCCGCCGAGGCCGCCATAAATCCATTTCCCTACGGTGACGGCCACAGCAGTGCCTAACACCACCACCCACCAGGGCGCCGTTGCAGGAAGCAGCATCCCGAACAGAAGCCCGATCACCGCGGCATCCCCATCCCCAATGGTGACAGGACGTCTCATCACACGGTTCAGGATCAACTCCCAGAGCATGGCGCAGGGGATGGAAAGGGCCATCACCCTCAGGGCCGGGACCCCGAATTGATAGATCCCCATGAGCACTGCGGGGAGAGCCGCCAGCAGGGTGTGATAGCTTTTCTCCCTGATGCTGATTCCGTTGTGCCAGTATGGCGCATGTGAACCGACCAGTAACTTCTCATTAAGCATGGGCTCCCTCCGCGCTCCTTATCCGTGCAACCTCCTGCTTCCCGAGCGTGATGTATTGGAAAATGGGGATCCGGACGATGCAGACATAGGTGCAAAGCCCGCACTCGATGCAGGAGAGAAGATCATAACCTTGGGCCGCTTCTTCAAAACGGCCGTTTTCAAGGTACCGGATGAGCATGTTCACCGGCATTTTCGCAGGGCAGACTTTCACGCACTCACCGCAGTTGACGCAGTGGGTGTCGGAACCGGGAACGATCTGAGCCTTGTCCTGGACCAGAATGGCCTCGGTATCTGCCAGAACGGGCGCCTCTTCTGAAAAGAGAGCTAAACCGGCCATGGGGCCTCCGAGAACAACCCGATCTCCCTGGGACGTTTCAATGTTAAGGGCGTTCAGGACATCTTTGACCGGTGTTCCGATCCTGGCTCTGGCCTGGACCGTGGAACCCTCTTTCTTGATCACCGTCACGAGTTTGTGAATGGGGACCTGCCCCTCTGAAAAAGCTTTGTGGAGTGCGACAACCGCTTCAGCGCTCACAAATCCGATCCCGAGATCCTCGCACCTCTTGCCGACAGGGACTGCTTTCCCGAAGAGGTTTTTCATCACCATCCTGGGGAGGGTGCTTGGATAAAGCGGATCCATCGCTTTCACCTCAGCCCCTGTTTTTTCCGCTTTAACCTTCAAATAATTCGGAACCAGCAGGATGATCCTTTGGATTCCTGAAATCTTCTTCAGTGTCTCAATCCCCTGCTTCAGCCCTTCAGCTTCCGTATCGACAACAAACTGGTTCTTGGTCACCAGGAGGTCGCTGTCGACCCCGGTGACCACCAGGGCCTCCAAAGGAGGCTTGGAACTCACAAGGGAACCGAAGTCCGGAGCACCGGGCAGAGAAGCGAGGTACTTGAGCGCGTTCTGAAGACTCACGTCCTTGGCCACACGACTGAACTCGTCGTCCCCCTGATCCTTTTCCGTTACGTTGACGGAGACGGCTGTGTTGGCCTGGCCCATGTACCCGCTGTAGGGGGAGAGGCTCGAAATGGTCCCGGTCACCGAGGAGATGAAGTAGTCTCCCCGATCCGTTGCCAATCGGACCTTTTGGCCGGTCCGCACCCGGTCCCCGACCCCGATCATCAGTTCTGCGACTTTCGGAAAAGGGCCTTTCACCAGGAAGGTCACCTTCTTCGGCAAGGGAACCTCCGCCAATACTTCTTTCGGAAGGCCCCAGATCCTGGAACCTCTGAGCTTCGGTTTCGTGATTGCAAAAAAGGGTCTCTTGATCATCTTGTTCCTCTTATTCCTTCGAACTTCGTTCCCCCTGCATCTCGCTCAACTCATAGATACAAGGCGCCCCAAAAAGCAACGAGTCATGAGGACTGAGGACTGAGCAATATAAGGAAATGAATGTCTTTTGAAATCCACTCAGTCCTCATGACTCATAGCTCAGTCCTTTTTCAGCAACCTGCTAAAGGAGCACGTGACACGCCGAGCAGCTCACCGGACCCTGGCCGCCGTCTTCATGGCACCCCTTACACTGTTGATGAAAGGCATCGGATCGCAGGGGTCCCATTCCTTCGCCCTCTTGAGCCTTGTGGCACTCTCCGCATGGGGTAGCCTTTTGCCCCTCCTTGTCCATGTCATGATGGCACTCCTTGCACTTGAGGCCGTAGCCTTTGTCCCAAGTGTGCTCCTTGTGATCAAAGAGCACGTTCCCGGCGATGTTCTTGAACATAATCCGGAGCGGCGGCTCAGGAGGTTTGATCGGGTAAGCGGCATAGCCGACCGCCGCAACCAGAAGAAGAATGCCTGCCATTACATACGCTACGGTCTTTTCTTTCTTTGAATCCATCATGAAAAACCCTCTCATCAAAATCCTGGTTCAATCAGAGCTTCACGTCGCAGCGAAGGCAGCGGCTGCACTCCTTCCTGGCGGTTTCTTCATCAAACCCCAACTCCACTTCCTTGAAGCTCCGAATGCTCTCCTCAGCAGCTAGCTTGGGCATTTCAGCCCTGAGCTGTTTCACCACCTCTTCAGGCACCTTCATGGTGACATGAACTTTCTCAAGCCTTTCCTCGTAGGGCTTCTCCCCTCTTCTCCGGGAAAGGTACCGGTCGATTTCAAGAGCCGCCCTTTTCCCGTGCTGCAGAGCATCCACCACTCGGGCAGGCCCGGTCACCGCGTCTCCTCCCGCAAAGACACCCGGCAGGTTGGTGGCCAGCGTATGGCGGTCCGCCACGATCGTGCCCCTTTTGGCATCGAGGGTGTAGGTAAAGCTCAAGTCCGGCGCCTGGCCGATGGCCGAGAAAATAGTGTCAAACTCAAGGCTCACCGTCTTCCCTCGGATGGGCACCGGTCTGCGCCGGCCGCTGTTGTCAAAATCCTTGAGCTCGCACTCATCCAGTGTGATGGTTAACCGGCCGTTGTTCTTGACAATGGACTTAGGGGCAAGAAGCACTTTGAGTTCGATGCCTTCCGCCACCGCCTCTTCGATTTCGTCCTCATAGGCGGGCATATCTTTTCTTTCACGCCTGTACAGGACGCTCACCTCCGCGCCCATTCTCCTGCATGTTCGGGCCACGTCAACGGCCACGTTCCCACCGCCGATGACCGCCACCTTTTGGCCCACCTGAGACGCCGCACCCAGTTCCGCTTCTCGCAGGAACTCGGCTCCTCCCCGGACTCCGTCAATCTCTTCGCCCTGGATACCGAGAGTGAGACTCTTGTGCGCGCCCACGGCGATGAAGACGGCATCGTTGTCGTCGATCAGTTGCCCCATGGTCACATCGCGGCCGATCCGGACATCCGTCTTCGCTTCCACGCCCACATCGAGAATGAACCGGATTTCTTCGTCGAGAATATCCCGGGGCAGCCGGTAAGAGGGAATGCCGTAGCGGAGCATCCCGCCGAGCTTGGGGAGTTCTTCAAACACGCTGGGCTGATAGCCCATGAGGGCCAGATGATAGGCGGCGGCAAGGCCGCCGGGTCCTCCGCCCACCACAGCCACTTTCTGGTTCTTTGGGGGTTCCTTCTGCAGGCTGACCTTGATCCCCTGTTTCCTCGCCATGTCCGCGGCGAAGCGCTTGATCTTCGGGATGGCCAAGGCCTCATCCGTTTGCTGCCTCACACAAACCTCCATGCAAGGGTGGGTGCACACGCGGCCGCAGATGCCGGGCATGGGATTCGTCTGGTAGATGAGAGAAATCGCTTCCTGATAGCGGCCCTCATTCACCAAGGAAAGATACCCGGGCACATCCTGGCCGATGGGGCAGGCATTGACGCATTTCGCCTTGAAAAGACCCGCACACACCCCGGCTTCGCAATGCTGGTGGAGGATGTGGTCCTCGTATTCATGGCGGAAGTACTGCAGCGTGGAGAGCACGGGATTGGGCGCGGTCTGACCCAAACCGCACAAGGAAGCCTCCCGGACAAATTCACAGAGCTCCCGGAGCTCCTCCAGATCCGTCATTTTCCCCTTGCCTTCCGTGATTCTATCCAGAATGCGGAGCAGATGCTTGGTCCCTTCCCTGCAGGGAGTGCACTTGCCGCACGACTCATCCTGGCAGAACTCAATGAAGAACCGCGCCATGTCCACCATGCACGTGGCGTCATCCATGACGATCATCCCGCCCGAACCCATGATCGCGCCGGCCTTGACGATCGCCTCATAATCCGTCGGCGTATCCAGGAGCTGCAAGGGAATGCAGCCTCCGGAAGGCCCTCCGAGCTGAACCGCCTTGAACTTGCGGTTATCGGGGATGCCGCCGCCGATTTCATAGACGATGGTCTTCAGGCTGGTTCCCATGGGAACTTCGACCAGCCCGATATTGTTCACCTTGCCGGTGAGAGCAAACACCTTGGTCCCCTTGCTCCCTTCCGTCCCCATGCCGGCATACCAGGCTCCGCCGTTCTGGATGATCTGGGCGATGTTGGCCAGGGTTTCCACGTTGTTCAGCACGCTCGGTTTCTTCCAGAGTCCCTGCTGCGCCGGGAAAGGCGGCCTGGGTCTGGGCATTCCCCGCTTGCCTTCAATCGAGTGCATGAGCGCGGTTTCCTCGCCGCACACAAAAGCGCCTGCGCCCATGTAGATGTCGATATCGAAATCAAACCCGCTCTGGAGAATGTCCTTGCCGAGGAGTCCATACTCCCGGGCTTGCGCAATGGCAATGTTCAGTCTCTTGATGGCTAGAGGATACTCCGCCCTGCAGTAGATGAACCCCTGGCGGGCGCCGATCGCTTTGCCGGCAATGATCATTCCCTCCAGCACCGCGTGAGGATCCGCTTCCAGCACGCTCCGGTCCATGAACGCGCCGGGATCCCCTTCATCCGCGTTGCAGAGGACATACTTGATCTCCCCCTGGGATTTGTTGGCGAACTCCCACTTGGTGCCGGTGGGGAAACCCGCGCCGCCCCGGCCCCGGAGGCCTGACGTCTTCACCTCCCGGATGATCTCTGCAGGAGTCATTTCCAGAAGCGCTTTGCTGGCCGCGATGTAGCCGTCCCTGGCGATGTACTCATCGATGCTCTCCGGATCAATGGCTCCGCGGTTCTTGAGGACGATCAGCTTCTGTTTGGCGTAGAAGGGGATGTCGTCGAGGGTCGGGATGGTTTCTGCGGAAGCCGGCGACGTGTAGAACAGCCGCTTCACAGGCCGGCCTTTTAGAAAATGCTCCTCCACGAGGTAGGGGATATCTTCCTTCGTAAGCTTCTGATAGAAAATGTTCTCAGGCTGGACGATCATGATAGGACCCTGGGCACAGAATCCGTTACAACCGGTCTCGATGATCCGGATTTCATGCTCCAGCTTATGACGGGCAACTTCTCTCTTGAGGACTTCTTTGACTTCCAGACTTCCAGAGGCGTGGCAGCCCGTGCCGCCACAGAGAAGCAAGTCAGATCGGTACGTGGTCATTCTAAAGCCTCCTCATGGATACCGGGAATTCGAGCTTATTTCATCCTGGCGAGGGCAAAATCGGTCTGGACCTCTCCGAGCAGAACATGGCGCTTGAACACCTGTCGCATTCGGTTGCGATCCATGTGCTGATACATCACGGGATCCTTTCCCTGAACATCCACCGTCACATTGGGTTCACTGCTGCACATGCCCATGCAGCCCGACGTGATCACGCGGATGTCCTGCCTGTCGGCCTCGGCCATTTCTTCGAGCAGGGCGTCCATCACTTCCCTGGCGCCGGCCGCGATGCCGCAGGTTCCCATGTGAACGGTGATCTTGACGGCCGTTTCTCCCTCTCGAAGAGCCGTCGTTTTCTTGGCGCTCTCCCGGATTCTCTTGAGGTCTTCAATCGTCAGTTTTGGCATGTTGTTCCTCCCCGATGCGGGCCATGGGTGTCTTTTCTTTCGTTCCAAGGGCTCCCGGGCTGGTCTTTTCTATGACTTATCTGCGAGGGAAACTTGCCCCCTCCGCCGTTCTCCCCTTCCTTCGGAAGTGGAGCCGGGGCTTCCCCCACAGATAAGTCATGAAAAGACAGCGCCCTCCCGCCAGTCACTACAGAAAAGACATCCATGCCCCTTAGAAACATCTCCTCATCTTGCCTATAAGACTCGAACCAAGATTCCAACTCGTGTCTTACGCCGCCTTTATTTCTTCAAGCGACTCCCTGATGGAATCCCCGATGTATTTCATCACTTCCGGGTGGGTGATCGGCAAATCCTCTAGCTCCTCCCTGAGCTGCCGGGTATCGATCTGAAACGCTCTTCCGTTCCTCTCATGGGTGTACGTGAAATCCACCTCCGGGTTTCCCATGATGAGGCTCGTCATCGAGGACGCCATGTCCCCAAGAGGAGCCAGATCAATGTGGTCCAGACGAAAAGAAGCGCTTACCTCTGTTCCTTCGCCCTCTTTGGATTGGAGGGTGAAGTCCCCGTCGCACCGCCGCGCCGCCTCCCGGAAAAGGGACAGCCCGAACCCCACCCGCCGCGTGGTTCTTGTCGTGTAGAAAGGATCGAGCACTTTGTCGAGCAGGGGCGCCGGAATCCCTCGACCGTTGTCCTTGATCGAAATCCGGAGCAGGTTCTTGCTCGTATCCTCAACCACGGAAATATGAACCCCTTTTGCGCCGGCAGCCACGCTGTTTTCGACGATGTCCATGATATGAAGGGAGAGCTCCCTCACCTAGTTCAAAACCCTCCTGCCCTCCTGCCCCTTCAAGGCCAGCCGGATTTCGGCGACACAGGGAGACTCCATCAAAAAAGAGGTGCTCGCCTTGCCGACATCACTCAGAAAGTGGGCATCCGAAAAAGAGACGAGCGCGTATTCCGAGATACCCGGTATCTCCTTTTTGGCAGACTCCCTGTCCGTGTGCACGGAGACCTCGAGGCCGTCCAGTTCCAGATCCTTCGGAACAAAACCGAGCTGGCTCAGAATACTGAAACTGGGCCTGTCCACGTGGGACGCGATGCTCAAGCCTCCCAGCCTGTGGACCTCTTTCACCACATCCACTAGGGAGATCTGAACCGCGCCGATCAGGAGGCGGTCATTGAACCCCTCCACCTCGTCGAATTCATTGGCCACCACCTGATCTCCGAAAAGCTCAGGCCGGTTCGTTCCCTTGAGACGGCCATAGACAAGGTCTTGCATCTCCAGCGCCTGATCGATGCGGTCGAAAATCGCCAGGGTGTGCACTTCTTCCCTTGAGCTGATCTCCATCCCCGGGAGAACACAAAGGCCCTTTTGCCCTGCGGCCCTCAGGACTGCAGCCGCATTCTCCGCCGAGTTATGGTCGCACACCGCAATCAGGTCCAGTCCCGCCTCCCGGCTCTTCTTCACAATGGCTCTCGGACTCATGTCCAGATCCCCACAGGGAGACAGGCAGGAATGGATATGCAAATCTGCCTTGAAGAGCTTCACTCCTCGATCCTGCCGATACCCATCCCGTAGAGTTTGCCCGCCAGCGAATAGGAAGACAGCGGGGAAAGGAGAAGCGGAATCCCTTCCGCCTCGGCCCTTGCTTTGGTCTCCTCATCAGGAACACGGCCGTTCACGAGAACGATCGCTGCAAGTTCTCTCAGCACCGCGACGGCGACAATGTTCTGGTGGGACTGGATGGTCAGCCAGACCCCTCCCTTCTGAGCATTGGCCATCACGTCGCTCAGGAGATCTCCGCAGTACCCGGCTGAGACTTCTCTCTCCAGCCCGCCGGCCCCCGAAGCCACCTGAAGATTGAGATAATTCTGAATCTCTCGGACCTTCACGGTTTTCCTCCATCCTCACGATCTGGGGTGCATCATGAAGCAGCACTCCGCGCTCACCTTCCCGTCTGCCACATCCTCGGCGAATGTCTTGCAGTCCGGTGAACCGCACTGCCCGCATTCCTTTCCAGGGAGTTTCTGAAGAATGGATTCGATCCGATCCTGCCTCGCAATCGCTTCGGCAATGGAAAGGCGCTTTTCATCCTTCACCGTGCAGATCTCCTGGGTCTCACTCAAAAACCACCCTTCCTTATAAGCCCTCTGGACCTGTGAGCGCCTGACCCGCTTTCCCTGGCCGAACATGGGACCGAACTTCTGAAGGATTCCTTTGGCCTGATACTTGTCGGCCACGGTCAAAGGGCCGCCGATGCACCCTTCAGGACAAGATCTGAATTCGAAATACTCAATGTCCCGGAACAACCCCATCTCGATTTTTTGAAGGTATCGGATCGTCTCCTGCATCCCGGAAACCGCCAGGCAGGTGACATCGTCCAGACCTGCAATCTCCCCGCCGGACATGCCCCATCCGATGCCTACCCCGCTCGACACTTGGAGAATGAGGTCTTCGTCCTCCTCGGGGAGGTGTTTCGCCACCAGATCATAGACATCGTTGATCCCCAGTGCGCCACTCAGATAAGATTTTTCGGTGAACATGGGCTCCTTGATGGAGATCATCTTCGCTGAGCAGGGGCTTATGTGGTAAATCGCAGGTTCCTTGTCACCGAAGATCTTCTTTTGCTTGAACCGTTTCCTCATCTCCCTGGCTGCAATCTCCCTTGGTGGGATGAAGGGAAGGAGGTGTTTCAACAGCGAGGGAAATCGCAGAGCGATCAGCCGGTTCACCACCGGACACGCAGGAGAGATCAGAGGCCACACCGCTTCATCTTTTCCCCGGTTTCCCTTGAGGTACAGCTCTGTGACAGCGTTGTAGAGCTCATGAGCATACGCCTGGTCATAAACGTAATTGAAGATCTTCCTTAGGGCGAGGAGAATGTCGTTGGGCATCACCTCATTGCCGAACTGAGCATAGAGAACCGGTGAGGCGCCGACAACGCTATAGGGGCTCAATTCTGCCTTGCCTGCCCAGGTCGTCACCGCCTTGATCGCTCCCTTGGGACAAACCCGGATGCACTCTCCGCAGTCAATGCATCTTGCTCCCACGCGGGTGGCCTTGCCGCCTTTCACACGAATCGCCTTGGTTGGACAGGCTTTCATGCACAGGACACAACCCGTGCACCGGTCCTTGTCCATTTGAATATAGCTGGATGGAGGATTCTTTCTTGCCACCCTTACCCCACCTTCATGTCAAAGGAGATTGCGAGGAGAGCGCCTTTGCCTTTTTCCGAGTCGATTTTGAGATTGTCGGAGTTCCTCTTGATGTTGGGCAGGCCCATGCCGGCTCCAAACCCCATTTCCCGTGCCTCTTCCGAGGCCGTGCTGTATCCCTCTTTCATGGCCAGTTCAATGTTCTCGATACCCGGGCCGCTATCCTTCACGACCAGCGCAATCGCGTCCGTATCGACAAAGAGGTGCAAGGTTCCGTCTCCCCCGTGCATGACCACATTCATCTCCGCTTCATAAGCGCAAATGGACACCCTCCGGATCAGATCCGCGTCAAACCCGATCTTTTTCAGGATGCCCTGGACCTCTATCGAAACCTCTCCGGCCCGGAGGTAGTCTCTCGCCTTGATCGAAAACCTTTTTGAAAGAGTGGGCATGAAAACCCGCTCCCTCCTACTCCGAGAGCCTTTGGTCTATTCCTCGAAGCCCCTGCTTGAACAATCGGCCGCAGGCCGTGAACATCGTGAACGGAGTGGACAGCACCGGCAGGCCGTGAGACCGCGCCTCAGAAACCATCTCGGGGTCCGGTTCCTTGCCCCTCACGAGAACAAGGGCAGCCACTCCCGCGATGATCGCGGTGCGGATCACCTGCAAGTTGTTCAGACCCGATAGAACCACGACTCCATCCATGGGCCTCCTGAGAAGATCGCTCATGAGATCCCCGCCGGCGCCGGCTTCGATTCCCATGCCCAGTTTATCCTCGCCGACAATGATCTTGGCCTTCAAGGCCTCTTTGATTTCAGCCAGTTCCATCGTTGCTTCCGTCTACTGATAACGATTGAGTATCCCTTCTATCCGGGCAAGCGTCATGCCGCCGTGTGTGTCATCATCCACCACCATGACCGGAGCAAGGCCGCAGGCGCCCAGGCATCGCACGGCCTGCAAAGAAAATCGGCGGTCTTCGGTGGTCTGGCCCACTTCAAGATCCAGTTTCTCGGTCAGCATATTCATGATGGGCTTGGTGCCCCTGACGTAACAGGCGGTGCCCAGGCACACTTTGATCGTGTGTCTCCCCTTGGGCACCATGGAAAAAAAAGAGTAAAAGGTCACCACGCCGTAAATGGTACTTCCCGGGATGCTCAGATTCTTGCCGATGTATTCCTGCAGCTCCACCGGCAGATAACCCACCGCTTCCTGGCACCCTTCGAGCACGGGAATCAGGCAACCTGGCTTTCCGCGGAAGGTGTCCAGAAGCTGATCCACTTTGGCCATGACATCAGGGGTCATGTCAGGATTCATCGCTTGTAGGTTTGCTCTGTCGTGCATGCTCCACTCTCCTTATCCTTCGCCTGTGTGGCACAGGCCTTCGCTTCCACTCTCCGATCAGTCCTTCTGAATCTTCACAGCGCAGACCTTGTATTCCGGAATCTTGGCGGTCGGATCAAGAGCCGCGTGGGTCAACTCATTGGCTGCTGCCTGTGCCCAGTGGAAGGGAATGAAAACGGTCCCATCCACGGCTTTACCCGATATCTTGGCTTTGGCCTGAATCTCTCCTCTCCTGGAGGAGACCCTGATCTCCTGGCCATCTTGGAGTTCATACTGGTCGGCGTCTCCGGGTGAAATCTCCACAAAACACTCGGGCGCCAACTGATTCAAGCCATCGCTTTTCATGCTCATCGTTCCCGTGTGGTACTGGTAGAGGACCCGCCCTGTGGTCAGATAAAGCGGATACTCTTTGTCAGGGACTTCTGCAGGTGGAATCCACTCAATGGCGTGGAACACCCCAAGACCGCACGTGAACTCATCCATGTGGAGACACGGGGTGCCGGGATGATCGGTCCCGGTGCAGGGCCAGTGGATCCCATCCCTCTCGAGGCGGGCAAAGTTGATTCCGCAGTAGGAAGGAGTCACCCGACCGATCTCGTCCATGATCTCCTTGGGAGAGGGGTATGTCATGGCAGAACCCATGCGGGTCGAAAGATCGCAGAGGATCTTCCAATCTTCTCTCGCCTCTCCGGGAGAAGGCACCGCCCTGCGCACTCTTTGAACCTTTCGCTCCGTGTTCGTGAAGGTGCCGTCTTTTTCTGCAAAGGACGCAGAGGGCAACACCACGTCCGCAAGCTGTGCCGTTTCCGTCATGAAGATGTCCTGCACCACCATGAAATCGAGCTTCTCCACGCTTTTCCTGGCATGCTTCAGGTCAGGGTCCGACACCATAGGGTTCTCTCCGATGATCACCATGGCTTTCAGCTGACCCTCATAGGCTGACTTCATCATCTCGGTGACCACGAGCCCGCTCTTGTCGGGCAGTTTCTCCACGCCCCAGGCTTTGGCCATGGTCTCCCGTATGGCGAGGTCCGTCACCCTCCGATACCCGGTGTAAACATTGGGCAGCGCGCCCATGTCACAGGCGCCCTGCACGTTGTTCTGGCCCCGGAGGGGGTTGACCCCTCCCCCTTCGATCCCCACATTGCCGCAAAGCATGGCCAGATTGGCGAGAGACTTGACGTTGTCTGTTCCGGTGATGTGCTGGGTGATGCCCATGGCATAAAGGATGGAGGCTGCTTTTGCGGAAGCATAGAGACGGGCGGCGGCGATCAACCGGTCTTTCGGGATGCCCGTAATTCCTTCCACGACCTCGGGAGTGTATGTCTCGACCATTTTCTTGAGATCGTCGAGGCCGACGGTCCGGGAGGCCACATACGCTTCATCGTAGAGCTTCTCTTTGATGATGACATGCATCATGCCGTTGATCCATGCCACATCCGTGCCGAGTTTTTGCCTCAACCACACCGCTGCGAAGTCCACGATGGGGATTCGCCGGGGATCCACCACGATGAGCTTTGCCCCTTTCTGGGTCACCGCTCTTTTGACGTAGGAGGAAAGAACCGGGTGGTTTTCCGTGGTGTTCGAACCGGTGATCAGGATCACGTTCGCTTTTTCAATGTCCCCGATGGGGTTTGTCATCGCACCGCTTCCGAACGCTGCGGCCAGACCGGCCACGGTGGAAGAGTGTCAGAGCCGCGCGCAGTGGTCGATGTTGTTCGTTCCGATGACGGCCCGTGTGAACTTCTGGATGAGGTAGTTCTCCTCATTGGTGATCCTCGCACTGCTCAGGACCCCGATCGCATCGGGCCCGTGCTGGGATTTGATGCTCTTAAGTTTCTCCGCCACAAGGTTCAGGGCTTCGTCCCAGGACGCTTCCCTGAAGTTCCCGTTCTCGCGAATCAGGGGTTTTTTCAGCCTTGCCGGGTCATGGATGAAATCATACCCGAACCTGCCCTTCACACAGAGGCTCCCGTAGTTCGGACCCAGGTCTTCCACTCCGGTCACTTTGACGACCCGCTCGTTTCTCACATGCAGGTAGAGCTGGCACCCCACTCCGCAGTAGGAGCAGGTTGTGCGGACCGCATGGGTTTCGCCTTTGGCCCGGTTTCGGGATTCAAAGTCTTCTGTGGTCACCAGGGCGCCTACAGGGCAGGCCTGAACGCATTCCCCGCAAAAGACGCAATCCGAGTCTTTGAGCGCCCGATCGGCCTTGGCCACAATCTTGGACCCTGACCCGCGGTATCCGTAGCTGATGGCATTGTTGACCTGCACCTCATTGCAGGCCTGCACGCACCGTCCGCACAGAATACATCGAGAGAGATCCCGGACGATGAAGGGGTTCACGTTCTCAATACGATGCTTGGGTTCCGAAGGGGTGAAGCGGTTCCCCCGGATCTGATACTTAATAGCCAGCTCTTGCAGGCGGCAATCGCCGTGCGCCGGGCAGATATCCTCGTGTTCCTTGGCACTCATGGCTTTGAGCTGGAAATCGGTCCACGAATCCATGTCCAGATCTTGCACGAGGCAGTTGTGATGGCCGGAGGAGATCAGCATTTCGAGGTTCATCCGACGCGCTCGCATGACGCGGGGCGTCTCTGTCCTCACCACCATTTTTGGAGCCGCCGGCATGGCGCAGGAAGCGATCAGGGCCTTCGCTCCTTCGACTTCCACCAGACAGATCCGGCAGGCTCCTGTAGGAGCGGCGTTTTTCATGTAACAGAGGGTGGGGATCTCAACCCCGTTTCTCCGCGCCACTTGCAGAATCGTTTCACCAGGAAAAAACGTAAACTCATGCCCGTTGATCAACATCATGTTCCCAGATTCCATACTCTATCCTTTGATCGAAGAGTCCATAAGCGGATCGTCTCCCTGGAGTCAGAGGACTCCGAGGGAGACGTCGAAAAAATCCAGTTTTATCGGCGCCGTAGACAATAACTTTTCTCGGTACCGGTTTATAGCACAGAAGATTTTTTTTCAAGAAAAATCCTTTTCCTGAGAGATGAAATTCATTGAGGATTCAAAAAGATATTGACAAAATGGAAATTCAAAACTATGAAAGCTTTTTCGTTTTCGTGCTATAGTCTTTTTGATGAAAGAGTCTTTTCCCGGCTTTCCCATGAGGGACGTTGGAATGTTGAGATGATTACGCGTAAAGCAACCCCTTATCACGAAAACACGAAGGTACGAAAACACGAAAGAAGAGGGGTGGTGAATGTTTTGATTTTGTTCGGCATCGACAGGATTTGATTATGGCTGAAAAGAAGGCAAAGGGAAAAATCGTGATTGACAGAGAACGGTGCAAGGGCTGCCAGCTCTGCATCGAAGTCTGTCCAAATCTGAACATCGAGGTGGACAAGGCCCTGAACAAGAAGGGGTACACTCCTGCTCGATTCAAAGAAAATACCAAAGAGGGCGAGAAGGGCTGCACCGGATGCGCCCAGTGCGCCACGGTCTGCCCTGAAGTGGCTATCGAGGTGTATCGTGCCAAGTGAAAAAATGCTGATGCGCGGGTCCCACGTGGTCGGCGAGGCAGCGGTGCGCGCAGGCTGCCGCTTTTACGCCGGCTACCCCATTACTCCCCAGAATGAACTCCCTGAGTATCTGTCGGCCCGGATCGTCGAAGTGGGCGGCACGTTCATTCAAGGGGAAAGCGAGATTGCTTCGATCAACATGGTGCTCGGAGCTGCGGCCGCAGGAGCAAGGGCCATGACCTCCTCCTCATCGCCGGGCCTTGCCCTGAAGCAGGAAGGAATCTCTTATCTTTGCGGCACGGAATTGCCGGCCGTGATCGTCAACATGATGCGCGGAGGTCCGGGGCTCGGAAACATTGCACCTTCGGGCGCAGATTACTTCCAGGCTACAAGGGGCGGCGGCAACGGGGATTACCGCACCCCGGTGCTCGCTCCGGCAGGATGCCAGGAATTGTGCGATCTCACCTTCGTGGCCTTTGATATTGCGGACCGGTACCGAACCCCGGTCGTGATCCTCGGAGACGGCCTGATGGGTCAGGTCATGGAACCTGTGATCTTCCCTGATTTCGTTGATCTGGACTCTCTTCCCAGGAAAGACTGGGCCCTTACAGGATGCAAAGGGAGAGAAGCCAGGGCCCTTTTCTCCATGATGTTGAACGTGAACGTGCTCCATCGTCACAACCTGGACCTGCAGAAGAAATACGACGAGATCACCGAGAAAGAAACGCGATGGCAGACCCTCTATACCGATGATGCGGAGATGGTTGTGGTGGCCTACGGGACGGCTGCGCAGATTGTGGAGAGTGCCATTGAAGAGATCAGGGCCGAGGGCATCGCCGCCGGGCTTTTCCGCCCCATCACGGTCTGGCCCTATCCCGCGGAAGCGCTTCGCAGCCTTTCCAAACGGATCAAGAAAATCGCTGTCTTTGAATTTTCCATGGGTCAGATGCTGGAGGATGTGATTCTCTCCGTGGGAGAGAGGGCGGAGATCACTTTCTACGGCATCCCCGGTGGCATAATCCCTACCCCGGCAGAGATCGCAGAGTTCCTGCGATCTACGTTGAAGGGCGATGGCAAGATCGGTCGGAGGATTTTGGTATGAGTGCTGAAGCGGCTTACAAGAAAGTATTTGGCAGACCCGAATCGCTCAAAGAAGCATTCACCCATTACTGCCCCGGGTGCGGCCATTCGGTTGCCCACCGGCTTGTGGCGGAATGCCTGGATGAAATGGGCCTCCGGGAAATCACGATCGGTGTCCCTCCGGTGGGATGTGCGGTTCTGGCCTACAACTACTTCAACTTTGACATGGTGGAGGCGCCCCACGGCCGGGCACTCGCCGTGGCAACCGGAATTAAAAGGGTCCGGCCTGAAAGCTTCGTGATCTCCTACCAGGGTGATGGAGACCTTGCCGCCATCGGCACCGCGGAGACGGTTCATGCGGCCAACAGGGGAGAGGAAATCAGCACGATCTTTATCAACAACGCGATCTACGGCATGACCGGCGGCCAGATGGCCCCGACCACAATCCTGGGCCAGGAAGCGACCACCGCGCCGGGCGGCCGTGACGCCAAACTTCACGGTCGGCCCATTGACATCTCACGGATGATCTCGATTTGTGACGGCGTCGTCTACGTTGAACGCTGCTCTCTGGCCTCCTTGAAGCACATCCGCCAGGCCAAGAAGGCTATCCGGAAGTGCTTCCAGGTGCAGCTGGATCATCTCGGATTTTCTCTGGTCGAGCTCCTGTCCCCCTGCCCGACCAACTGGAAGCTTTCCCCAAAGGAAGCCTGGGACTGGGTGAATGATGTCATGGTCAAGACCTATCCTATTGGCGTCATCAAAGACACAACAGGGTACGAGGACAAGAAATGATTACTCGAACCACTTTTGCAGGCTTTGGCGGCCAGGGCGTTTTGTTAATGGGCTACATCCTGAGCCATGGAGCCATGCTCAAAGGACTGAATGTCACCTACTTCCCTTCTTACGGCGCTGAGATGCGAGGAGGCACGGCCAACTGCACAGTAACCCTCTCTGACAAGAAGATTGCCTCGCCGGTCGCATCGAATCCGGATATGCTCGTGGCCATGAATTACCCTTCCCTTGAGAAATTTGAATCCATGGTCATCAAGAACGGCCTGATTTTCATCAACGCTTCCCTTATTGAAGAGACCCCTTCACGCTCGGACGTGGAAGTCCTCAGGGTCCCTACTCTGGAGCTTGCCCGTGAGGTCGGTTCTGACCGAGCCATCAACATGGTGATGGTGGGCGCCTTGGCTGGCAAGACCGGCATGCTCTCTCTTGAAGAGACGGTTCACGGCATGCAGGCTGCGCTCAAGGGCAAGGAAAAGATGTTTGCGCTGAACGAGAAGGGAATTGCGCGCGGCTTCGACTTTATCAAGAAGGGGAAATAGGAAGCGACTTAGACCTTGGAGTAATGGAGCATTGGAGTACTGGAGTAATGGTTTAAACCCAACACTCCATTCTTTAGATTCTGTCTTCCGTTGTTGTCCTGTCTTACCGATAACTGATAACTGATCACTGACTTCTTTGGCTTTCTCCTTCTTGTCTTCTGTCTTCTGACTCCTGTCTTCTGCTTTACCGGTACTTCCTGAATCTCTCTGCTTCCTTCTTGAGCCAGTCCGGCCAGTACTCCTCCGAAATAGGATAGCTCGCATCCAGAGCCTGGAAAGATCCATCGCCCGCGACCCTGGCAATCCTCTCCTGAAGGTTGTACATCACCTCATCAACTCCAATGAGCTTTGCCACTGCGCTGTTGATTTCCTCCAGAGACTTGTCGTAAGGGTTGCTGCCCTTGAAGGCCCTTTGGACCGCGAGTTCATTGAGACACTCCTTGCCCCTGTGCCACTCCTTGAAAGAGGGAAAGAACATGGGGCCGTAAGACACCCAGAACTCGACATAGCTGGCGCCTGCATTGTACACGACCCACACGGAACCGCCTTCACTCACGCTTCCACGAACGATGCTGTCATCGCCCATGGCAACGTTCTTTCCCTTCAAAAGAGAATCAATGCCTCCAAACTTGAGCCCCACTTCCTGGGATCTTGTTCTTCGGACACCTTCCTGGAAGGTCCTCACAGCCTGGGGAAGCTTGATCAGGGCCGGGAACAGAAGTTTGCCAAGGCCTTCTGCAATCCCCACCGTGACGCCCCAGCCTGACTCCGGGTTGGGAATAACAATGTCCGCCCTGGAGGTTTTGTAGTAGTCCACGAGTTCATGGCCCAGTTCTCTTCGGATCTGGAAAATCTCCTTGCCTCTGAAAAGAGAGCCCACATTGCCGAAATAGACGCCCTGGAAGACATCGGGCATCAGTTTCTCTTCCCGCAGACGCTTTGTCTCGCATCCACTGGAAGAGCAAATCGTCATCTCCGCGCCTTCGTATTCCCTTTCCGTGCGCCCATTGAGTCTTCGATGAGAGCAGGACTCGGAACTCACCACAAAGGCTCCGTCAATCTTCGCAAAGCAGAAAGGCTCAAAGGCCCTGTCATCATTCAGGGCGACCATGGAAATCTCTTTGCCATCGTGGATCAGGGCGACCAGGGCGAAGGTGGCTCTTCCGTGGAGCTCGTCCACGAGCTTTCTTCCCGCCTCAAAAGAAATGCCCGATTCGCTGATGAATTTATGGAGCAAGGCCCCGACCACTTCAGTCTTGTTGTCTGTCTCGAAACTGTACTCCTCCTCAAGTTGTGTCTTAAGGTCATCCTCTTTGACCAGATAGCCGTCCATCGTCAGAGCAAGGGTATACGTTGAGCGCTTCCTGGGACGGATCTCAATCGGCTCGGCATTGATTTTCTCCGCCACCTTCCTCTTCGTATACCCGATATTGCCGATGGCCGCTGTGGGCTCAAGGTCTTGAAACACTCTAATCAGATTTTCATCCACCACATCGGCGATCCTTCCAAGGCCTTTGTGAATGTAAATGCCCTTCCGGGTTCCAATGGCGAGCCCCGTGCATGCCTTGCCCCTGTGCTGGCAAGCGGCGGTTGCCAAAAAAGTCTTGTTCACCAGCTCCGGATCCTTCATCCCGTACACGCCTGCTATGCCGTCCATGTGCCTCTCCTACGAAGACAGAATTTCGAGATCAATGTTAATCCTAGGAACGCTCTCATATTCGATCTGAGGGAGTCGTGTCAAGAGTTCTCTCCTGTATCAGCTACGATGGGGAAAGCCAATTTCTGCTATGCCGGCTGGCGTTCTGCTCATTTCGTCCTAGGTGGTTTCTTCATGCCCTACATGTTCCTCATTAAGAATTTGGAAATGCGGGTTTTGTTGCAGCGCCCACAATAACCGTTTAGGCTACTCTCGTTTCTGCGGAGAGCCATCATGATTCCAAAGACTTCCGTTTTGTGATATTCCTGATTCACGCCACGATAGGGGAACGAATCGGCGCAAGGTTGCACCCAGACAGAGCGACGGTTTGAATAAGGCTTGAAATGGAGAAAAGTCGCAGATGAATGGCGATGTCCAAAAGACGAGTTCGATGAATATCCTGGTTGTGGATGATGACGGCAATATCCGTAAGACACTCTCGTACTGCCTCGCCGCTGAGGGGTATACGGTCATAGCGGTGAGCAATCCCGACGACGCCATCGAAGAGGCCAAGCGACGCTCCTTTGATATTGCCTTCGTGGACCTCAAGCTGGGCGAAGCAAACGGCATGGATTTGATTCCTCTCTTTGTGTCAGACTCTTCGTGGACTAAGATCGTAGTCATCACGGCTCACGCTTCTATTGAGACCGCTGTAGAGGCCATGCGTCGGGGCGCCACGGATTATATTACAAAACCCTTTACTCCAGACCAGGTAAGGATGCTGACCAAGAGGATCGGCCGCCTTCGGGAATTGGAAATCCAGGTTGCCGCGCTCAAGGAGGACATGCTGCGACTGGGGCCGGAGACGCAACTCCAGAGCCGAAACAGCGGCATGCAACGGGTTATCGAGATGGCGAAGAAGGCGGCCCCTTCAGAAGCGACTGTCCTGCTTCGGGGAGAAAGCGGCACCGGAAAATCGGTCTTCGCCCGGGCCATTCACAGTTGGAGCTTAAGGACCGCCAAGCCCATGAGCGTGGTCGCGTGCCCGGCAGTCCCTGCCGAACTTCTTGAGAGCGAACTCTTCGGCCATGCCAAGGGCGCATTCACCGGGGCAGTCCGGGACAATCCAGGCCGCATTTCGGCTTGCGAGGGCGGAACGCTCTTCCTTGACGAAATCGGGGACATGGCCCCCTCTGTTCAGGCCAAGCTGCTTCACTTTATCCAGGAGAAAGAATATGAGCGCCTCGGGGAGGCCAAGCCGCGCCAGGCGGATGTGCGCGTGATCGCGGCGACCAACGCCGATATCGAAAAGCGTGTAGCCGAAGGCCGCTTCAGGGAAGATCTCTTCTACCGGCTCAACGTGATCAGCGTCACCTTGCCGCCCCTTCGGGAGCGGCCGGAAGATATCCTACCGCTGGCTACGGACTTTCTTCGGTATTTCTGCCGTACAAACCACAAATCCATCCTCGGTTTCAACGAAGAGACAAGCGAAAGGCTTGGGAGGTATGTGTGGCCGGGCAATGTCCGTGAGCTCCGGAACACGGTCGAACGGGCTGTGATCCTCGGAAGCGGCCAACAGATCAGCGAAAAAGACCTGCCTGAAAACATTGCTCCAACGGCCAGTACCCCCGCTATCGGGGACATGGTGCCGTTGTCAACCATCGAAGAGCTGCACATCCGAAGAGTCTTGGCCAATACCTCATCGCTTCAGGAAGCCGCCGATGTACTGGGCATAGACCAGGCAACGCTGTGGCGCCGAAGAAAAACATACGGTATTTGACCCACCTTCTCCTCATCACCAGCCTTGCATGTTGCAAGGCCAATTGTGCCTCAACTTTTCAAATTACAAGGATGCTCCCTCCCCTTCGGTGTATAATCTTCTGATTTTGTTCATGTTCAACTATGGCACAACGATTGCTTTATTAGAGGGTGCCTGCTTCGAGCGCATGCAGGAGGATGTTTTATGACACTGAAAAAGAAAATACTTATTGGCTACGGCGTGGTCTTTGTCCTCATGGGGCTGGTGGTCGTATGGGCGGTGACCAACCTGGTCTCCCTGGGAAAAGCGAGCGATGCGATCCTGCGAGAAAACTACCGCAGCATCCTGGCCGCCGAGAACATGGTTGACGCGTTGGAACGTCAAGACAGTGGAGTGCTTCTGATCTTCCTCGGGGACACTGAAAAGGGAATCCACCAGTATCGTGAAAACGAGGCCATGTTTCTTCAATGGCTGGCCAGAGCAAAGGACAACATCACGATCCGGGGAGAGGGGGAGCTCGTACAATCCGTTGAAGCCTCCTATGCGAAGTACAGACAGGAGTTTTCTTCGCTAACGGATTTGCGCGATGCCGCCAAACCGCCTCCCCAGCTTCCCTATTATCACAAAACCATTTTCCCTCTCTTTGCTGGAGTGCGTGAGTCATGCATCCGCCTGCGTAATCTCAACGAGGAGACGATGTATGTCGCCAGTCTAAGGGCAGGCTCCGTCGCCAATCGCGCCATCTGGTCTACGGTATTCGTAGCGGCATCGGCTCTGATTGTCGCACTCATCTTCAGCCTGCTCCTTGCCGAGCGAATTGTCCGGCCGCTCCGCAGTTTCATGGAGGCCTCCCGGAAGATCTCCGCAGGGGACTACGCCGTTCAAGTCCCGGTCGAGACCGATGATGAACTGGGTCGCCTGGCCGGCGAATTCAACCAGATGGCCGCCCAGCTCGGGCATTACCATGAGATGAACATCGAGCAGATCATCTCAGAGAAGACCAAAGGAGAAGCGATTCTTTCCAGCATCGAGGATGGATTGGTCGTTTTCGACCCGGATCTCAAGGTGACAGGAATCAATCCAGCCGGCCGCAGGATCCTGGACCTGGAATTCGCCGAGGTCACGAACTTGGTGTGCGCGGACGTCCTGCCCGCCCCCAATATCTGCGAAATGATTCGAAGAACCGTCGAGACAGGGATGCAGCCCGATGTTCCCGAGGAACAGCGGATCATTACCCTCCAAAAGGGAGAGCGCTCGCGGCACTATATCTTTTCCGTCACGCCGATTCGTGGAAGAGAGCGCAACCTGTCCGGCATCGTGCTCCTGCTCAGGGACGTCACTCGCTTAAAGGAAGTGGAAAGGCTGAAAAGTGAATTCATCATGGCGGCCTCTCACGAGCTGCGCACGCCGCTCACCGGTATGGGCATGAGCGTTGACCTGCTCCTGGAACACGCCGGCCATGGGCTTTCCGAAAAAGATCGGGAGTTGCTTCAGGCCGCACACGAGGAAGTCCACCGGATGAAGGCCCTGGTCAATGATCTGCTTGACCTGTCCAAGATCGAGGCAGGCAGAATTGAGCTGGAGTTTGAAAAAGTTCCTGTTCAGACGCTGTTCGAGCATGTGCATGAAGTTTTCAAGGACCAGGCGGAGATGAAACATGTCAAGCTCACGATAGAACCGGCCGGCGATCTGCCCGAGATTCGCGCGGATGCCAACAAAGCCACCTGGGTGTTGACCAACCTGGTTTCCAACGCCCTGAGATACGTGGGCCAGGACGGTCAGATCCAGATTACGGCCAAAAAGATCGGCCCCCATGTCCACTTTTCTGTGCGCGACAACGGACCGGGTATTCCAACGGAATATCAATCGAAGATCTTTCAGAAGTTCGTTCAGGTGAAGGGACAACAGTCCGGAGGCACAGGGTTAGGGCTCGCCATCTGCAAGGAGATCGTGCGCGCTCATGGAGGCGCAATCTGGGTGGAATCATCGCTCGGTAAGGGAAGCACGTTTACCTTCACCCTGCCGGTGGCCCAATAGGAGGTCCGCATGGAAAAGAAGTCGATTCTCGTTGTGGATGATGAAAAGAATATCCGTCTGACCCTGTCCCAATCCCTGGAACCGCTGGGGAGTCCGGTCCAGACAGCGGTCAACGGCGAAGAAGCGTTGCAGAAGCTTGAAGAGGGCCAGTTTGGGCTGGTGTTCCTGGACCTGAAAATGCCGGGAATAGAAGGTATGGATGTGCTTCGTCGGATCAAGGATGACTGGCCCACGGTCCGGGTCATCATCATCACGGCCCATGGAACTATTGAGTCTGCCGTGGAGGCCATGAAGCTCGGGGCGGTGGACTTTGTTCAGAAGCCGTTCAGTCCGTGCGAAATCAGGGACCTGGCCACGCTTGTCTTGGAACGGGAGGCGCTGGATGAGGCCACCGTGGTGGACTACCGGGCATGGATCGAGTTGAGCAAGCGTCACATCACGGACAGAAATTTCGCCGCCGCTCGTGAAAGTGTCCAAAAAGCTATTGCCGCTGACCCGGGTCAGCCCGAGGCCTACAACCTGATGGGAGCGCTGCTCGAAATCAAGGGAGACTCGGTGGCAGCGCAGAAGTTCTACCGCGCAGCGCTCGACATCGACCCCACCTACAAACCCGCCTCGGCAAACCTGGAGAGGACCACGTCCTGGCACAAGGCCGGAAAGGTCGATCTGGGGCCGGACAAGGACGAGACCGGACTCCGGGAGGGGACTGGAGAGAGGGGAAATGACCATGAGCAATAGCCTTTACATCGTGATCGTCGGCTGCGGGCGCCTTGGGTCGCACCTGGCCAATCAGCTCAGTCATGTAGGCCATTCGGTCGTGGTGATCGACAGGGATGAGTCGACCTTTAACGATCTGTCACCTGATTTCAGCGGCTTTCGGGTTGAGGGCGATGCCACCCAGATGACGGTGCTTAAAGAGGCTAAGCTGAAAAGGGCCGACGTCTTCTTCGCCACAACCCACGAGGATAACGTCAACCTGATGGTGGCCCAGATCGCTTGGAAGATCTTCAATGTCCCGCATGTTCTGGCCAGGGTCTTCGATCCGAGGCGCCAGCAGGTTTTTGACCGGCTCGGCATCGAAACCATTTGTCCGACATCGGTGGCCGCCGAGATGTTCCTATTGGCCGTTGCAAGCGGCCGCGCCGCACAGGGGGATGTACAGCCATGAAAGTCCTCATCGTTGGCGCAGGCAAGACGCTCTACTTCCTTTGCCGGAACTTCACCGCCAAGGGATATGAAGTCGTCATTATCAACCGGAACCATGAGGAATGCGTTCAACTGGCCCGGCAACTTTCGGCCATTGTGGTTTGCGGAGACGGCAGCGACCCCGCAATTCTCAAGGAAGCCGGCGCCATGGGGGCGGACGTGGTGCTGGCCATCACCCCCAACGATCAGGATAACCTGGTCATCTGTCAACTGGCCTCGCTCCAGTTCGGCGTGCCAAGAGCCGTGGCCCTGGCCAACGACCCTGATAATGCCGAGATCTTCCAAAAACTGGGGGTGTCCGCCTTTTCCACAACGCACATCGTCGGCAGCCTGATCGAACAGCGGGCCTCCCTGGAACAGATCACTAATCTTCTTCCGGTCGCCGAAGGAAGGGTAAACGTCACGGAAATTGTTCTGGACGCCAGTTTCCCTGTTGCGGGCAAACTCCTGAAGGACATTGGTCTGCCTGAGAACGCCCTGGTCGCGGTTGTGATTCGAGACCAGCAACCGATCGTTCCTCGCGGCGCCAATCGGTTGCTGGCCGGAGACCGGGTGGTGCTGATCACATTGCCGGAAAACCATGGTCCCGTGCTGAAAGCGTTCACGGGTGAAAAGAAATAGGAGACGGGCCTTGCGGGAAAAGGAATATCTCAAACAACGCTATGCCGCAATCCTCTCATCCGTTGGAATGATTCTCCTTCTGGCTGGCGGATGGATGCTTGCACCGCTCCTGGTCCTCTTCGCATATCCTGAGGAAGCGACGAATGCCTTAGCGTTTGCAGGGCCGGCGGGTTGCCTCTGCCTCGTAGGGTTATTGTTGCGGAAGATTTTTCACCTCGCTTCCAACGTCACCCTATCGATCCAAGAGGGAGGCGTGATCGTTCTGATCACCTGGGTGGTGGTCATGCTTTTCTCGGCATGGCCTTTCATGGCGGTCTTGCAACTACCTTTCTCGAGGTCCGTCTTTGAAGCGGTGAGTGGATGGACGACCACGGGTCTCTCTGTTGTGGATGTCACCAAAGTCGGCCCTATGATCCTCTTTTGGCGTAGCGCTATGCAGCTGGCAGGCGGTGCCGGGTTGGCCATCATCATGATGTCGGCCATCACTGGCCCCACAGGGGTGGGCGTTTCCTCTGCCGAGGGGCGGAGCGACCAGCTTGTCCCGCAGGTGCGCCAGTCGGCCCGGTTGGTCGTGGTTATCTACACCGGCTATGCCGCCATCGGGACATTGGCCTATTGGGTGGCGGGCGTGTCCCTGTTCGACGCCTTCAATCATTCCTTCGCAGCCGTTTCCACCGGAGGGTTTTCGACACGGCCGGACAGCATCGGGACCTGGGATTCCGCAGCTGTCGAGGCGGTGACGCTGCCGTTGATGGTGCTCGGCAACCTGAGTTTCGTGACGGCATGGTCTCTGTGGCGTGGCAGGCTGAGATTCGTTGCGCGCAACGGTGAAGTCCGCCTCATGGCGGCCCTCATCCCGCTGTCAGCGGCAGCCGTCTTCGTGTTCACCTGTAGGGGCCTGTACCCCACCATCAGCAAGGCTTTTCGGGTAGCGATCTTCGAGACCGTATCGGCCCTTACCACAACGGGATTTTCGACCGTGGGCTACGGAAACTGGAACGCCTTCGGGGTGTTTGCGCTTATTGTGCTCATGTTGATCGGCGGCGGCACCTGCTCGACGGCCGGAGGCATCAAGCAGTTTCGAGTTTATCTGTTCTGCAAGCTGCTGATCTGGGAGGTCAAGCGCTCCCTTCTGCCAAGACCTGTAGTCATGGAGCGGCCCCTCTGGGAGGGTAACCGGCGTATTTTTGTCGATGACGCCAGGGTGCGCCAGGTTGGGGTCTTTGTGTTTCTGTATCTGATGACCTACATGCTTGGGACCATCATCCTGTGCGCGTCGGGCTATAGTCTTTCGGACTCGCTTTTTGAATTCGCTTCCGCCGTCGGAACCGTGGGGCTTTCGGTCGGGGTCACGCGTGCCGACATGCCCGATGTCGCCCTGTGGGCCGAAACGTTAGCCATGTTCCTGGGGCGACTGGAGTTTCTTGTTGTGTTCACCAGCGTGATCAAATTGGTTGGAGACGGCGGTCAGTTGATGGCAGCAACATTGAATGAAAAAGGGGGGTGATCCAAACGAAACACGATTCAAGAAGAGCAAAGACGGGGAAAAACCTTCGTTACCTTTTGTGCGACATTTCAGGCCGATTTGAGCCGAAGTCAGAGGGAGAAGAATGGGTCGGCAGCACAACCCAGTGTCTGGATAGAGCCGTTGAAGGAAAACCCCGTACCATCGTGGTTCGTTTCGGACCCATGCCAATCCGGGAGAGGGAAACACTGGTGGAGTTGTGTGTTGTTCTAAAGCGAAATACCCGGACAAGGAAAACGCCGTTGTTGGTCCTGCTGCATGAAAAGCACCGCGGTCTGATCGAGGAGCTGAAACATGCAAGCGTGGACTTTATCAAGTTCATTGCTGAAACACGCTTGAGCTCGTCCCGGATGATCGAAATGATCGATGGGCTGGGACCTGATGATCGTGTGGACCGACAATTCGAGATACTGTGTCCCTATCTTCACTACGATGCCATCGATGCCTGTTACGATATGACGGTCTGCGGCGCCTATCTCGACCGAATGGTTTTGGGTGGAAAATGGCTGCATAAGGTATGCGAGACGGAACATCACTCGACCTGCAAATATTTCCTGAACCCGAGATTGAAATCATGACTAACTAAGGCGTTCTAAAGAAAGTATTTCTTACTGTCCAATTAGAATCTCAGAGTGCTGCTTCTCAGTGCCGTGTGGAAGCGAAGGAGCTTGCGGGATGGGAGTGAACTCAGTGAAACGCATCGTCGTCATCGGTCTGGGAATATTCGGGATCAACCTGGTGAAACAGATTTACGAGAACGGGCTCGAAGTCCTTGCTATTGACAAGAGAAAAGAAGCGGTCCAGGAAGTTAAAGATTTCTCCACAAAAGCCATTGTGGCAGATGGAACCGACCGGAACGTGATGGAGACGATCGGTCTCAGAGAAGAAGACACTGTGGTGATTTCCTTCGGAGAAGATCTCGCTGCCAGCACGTTGGCGACACTCCACCTCAAACAGATGAAGGTGCAAAAGATCATAGTCAAAGCTCCCAATGATGAACACAAACTTATCCTCGAGAAAGTGGGAGCCACGGATGTCATCATCCCCGAAAAAGAAATGGCCAACAAGATCGCGAAGAGCTTCATCTCTCCCAATGTTCTGGACTACATCCCCTTGACCGGAAACTACCTCATTTGTGAAATCGCTCCTCCCAGCAGCTTCGTAGGCAAAAGCATCGCTCAACTCCAGTTGAGAGGGAAGTACCATATCGAAGTCATAGCGGTGAGAGATGTTCTCACGGATCAAATCCAAATGGTTCCTCGTGCTGATTTCGTGATCAAGGGAAGTGAAGTGCTCGTAGTGATCGGAAAAGAAGGAGACATCGACAAAGTGAAATGAAGCTCGACCCGAGTGCGCCCATGAAACTGTTTTGCTGGTGTCGTCACCTCCTGGAGTTGACAGAAGTGAAGATCCTCGTCTTGGCTGCCCTCAACGCTGGCCTGATCATTCTGTTCATTTATCTGCTCCGGCAGCGCAGCCTCCTCTCGTTCAGCGGGTCCCCCCGGCAGAGCCCGGGGCACCCACCTCGTCTCCCTTCGGCTTGGCTGCGCTCCGATCAGGGCCATGAGTCTGTCGAATGGTAGATGGGCGTTTTTCAGCGACCTGCTGTCGCCTCATGGCTGCGGTCGATGCGCCAGCCAAAGACCAAGAATGACGCAGATCAAGCCGGCCATGAACAAGGCGGAGATCGGTTCAGCCAGGAGCAACGCGCCCAGGGCAGCCGAAGTGATCGGGCTGAGCGAAAGGAATACCGTGACCTGGGTCGGAGAGGAGTGACCGAGGGCCCAAAGCCACATGTAGTAGCCGATAGCACTGCTGCCCCCGATAAAAAAGACGGCCAGCCACCCGGCGCTCGTGAAGTGGTAGGAGGAGGTGAAGTGCCCTTCAAGGGTGGCTGCCAGGGCCAGGAAGCCGACAGAGGCGAACATGGCAAAGGCGCTTACCTGAAGGGTGGGATACTTGCTGAGGTAGGGGCGATAGAGGACGCTGCATAATGCCGCGCACAGAGCGCTCCCCAGGACTGCCAGTTCGCCGATCCATCCCACGTCCGCTGCGGCGGGGTGGAGCACTTTCTCGCCCAGGGCAAAACCTACACCCACAATGGTAAGCAGCACCCCCACGGTTTTGAGGAGCGTCATCCGCTCGTAGCCGATCAGCGCCCCCAGAGTCATGGTCAGCAACGGCACGCAGGCGAAGATCAGCGCGGCACGAGCCGAGGGGATGAACTGCAGACCGTAATTCATTAGAACGATCAGAATTCCAAACTGCGTGATGCCCAGTCCTGCGATCGGAAGCAGATCGCCACGGTTGAACCACCCCCGCGCGGAACGCCACGCGGGAATGAGAAGAAGGCAGAAGCCGATGAAGTAACGCAGAAAGGCCAGAGTCACCGGGTCGGTCTGGTCGATCACAAAGCGGGTGGCGACGATCGCCGAACCGACCTGGACGCCCGTGGCAGCCGCAGCCAGCACAGCCAGAAGATTGTTCGGCTTCGCGATCGGACCCGTCATAGCTCCAATTCCCAGGTCTCCCCCACCAGGTCGTGACCAAAACTGTGATGCGGCTCTTCAAGGACAAGTTTGAATCCGGCATCTTCGTAAATGTGACGCGCTGCGAGCAGGACATTGTTGGTCCACAGCATCGTCTTGCGATAACCGGCTTGCCTGGCAAAACGGAGGCACTCGTTGACCATCCGCTTGCCGATGCCGAGTCCTCGCGCCTTGGGGTGGACCAGCAGGAGGCGCAGCTTGGAAACGGTTTCAGACTCCTTGACAAGAAAGCCCGAACCCACAATCTCCCGTTCGATTTCTGCGATCCAGCATCGTTCCCTCTTGGGGTCAAAATTCTGGATGAACTTGGCCACAATGCCCGCCACCAATGCTTCAAAGGCCTCGTCCCAACCGTATTCCTGGGTGTAGAGCATGCCGTGAAGATGCACCACCCAGCCCATGTCGCCGGGCTGGTGGGGGCGAAGCAGATAAGGCATCTTGTTTTTTGGGCCAGGGCTTAAGAGTTCTTTGATGCTCTCCATGGCCTTGACAAGGCGGACCTGGTCGCTTTCAGGGAGCGAGCCCATCAGGATGCCGATCTCATCGCGTGCTCGCTCGTTGAGCGGTGCAAATGCCGCCTTGCCCTGTTCCGTGAGCCACAAAATGCTCTGGCGGCCGTCCTGTTCAGAGGGCTTGCTGTCGATCAATCCTTTTGCCTTGAAACTGCTGAGGATGCGGCTCAGATAACCGGGGTCCAACCCAAGATCCCTGCCCAGTTCAAAGGCCACGGGCCTTTCCCGGTGAGCCAGTTCGTAGAGCACCCGCACTTCGGTCAATGAAAAGGGGCTGCCGAGAAGACCTTCATGCAGCACGCCGATCTTTTGAGTGAAGAAGCGGTTGAATTGCCGCACAGCCTCGACACGCTGAAAGAGTCCTTCGTCGGCCATGATTTCCTCCAGAGAGTAAAAACACTGTGGCATCATTATATGCCAATGTCAATTATATAGTTGACTAAAGCAATTGAGTTTATTCGGTTTGTATTCCCCGCGGCTTGCCGCGGTTTCCGTCATTCCGGCGGAAGCCGGAATCTAGAGAAACGGACTGGATTCCGTGTCAAGCACGGAATGACATTCGATACCCCGCTGCTCGTGGCGGGGCAGTTCATTGGATTTCGTAATGGATGAGTCATGAGGAGTAAAAGAGATCATTTACGGTTGAAACATCGGCAGCGGACGGATAAGATTCATGAATGATCGACGTCGAAAAATCGCACTACCTGTTTGCCAACTTGAGCTGGAAAGACCTCGCTGAATTGCAGCAAAAGGGAAATCTCGTTTTGTTGCTCCCCATGGGTTCTACAGAGAGCCACGGCCCGCATGCCCCCTTTCCACGGATGCGCTTATCTCTATGGAAGAGAAAGGTAGGTTCTTTTTCATAGAGATGCTGCTCCATCTTATCCCACAAAACAAGCGGCCTTGAGTGTTCCTTCATAAAGAAGCCACTGGATGCAATCGTCACTTCTCAACGCCGTGGCCTTGGATGCATTTCGTGGTCTTCATGGCTTCGGCAGCGTGTCGCACGGTCGCCCGATTGGATCCCTGCTCCAAGTCGTCAGTTCTCACCCTCTGAGCGGAAGAGAATCTCGGGACCAGGAATCATTCCATTTTCAACCTCAGCCATATCCCACGCGACCTAACACAGTCCTGATTGCATGCTCTAATCGGCATCTTTCCGATCCTCGCGCGACTATCGATCGTTATACTTAAATTTTGAGGTAGTCCTGAAGGCGCGCGATTAGCAGTTGTAATCGAACCCATGAATTCTCCTCACAAAATCATCTTCACTCGAATAGCAGGGTTTCCACACCTGTACCAAGAAGGCAGTTAATTTGCGCACCGGAAACACTCCTCTTACTGTTTCAATCATCGAGGAGCAAGGGGAACCATGGCATAGCGGGTCTTGGTTTAGAGGCCGGGTCGGTCGGGTTCGTCCTTGTTCTATACTCCCGGAGGTTGCTGAACCTATCCCCATCCTTATCACCAGAGGCATCGTTAACCAAGGGGTTCAGGCCGTATTGCACCTCCCACACATCAGGCATTCCATCCCCATCATCATCAGAAGATTTTTCTCCGTTCCACCCTGCTAACCTTACCCATAACCACCACGCAGTATAGGCTTTGCGGTTCGCATTGAGGGGTTGACTGTGAGCTGACACACAGGTATACCAGTCAACCCCCTCTGTGTGGGCTGTTTCCCATTCTATGGCCCAATTGGCCCCATCATTCCAGGCATTGCTGTCGCCATTACTGTCATAACCACAACTGTCGAGGACATATTTGTCCCCAAAATACTCGCCGTCAGGGTTGTAGCATTCTATATCATAGAAGTCATACAGGATCTTATTGTTCGCGATGCAAAAGTTTCTTATTTGCCGGTTCCTGAGGTGCACATTTCCTGCTTCCCCACTCCCATTCGCATGCCCTGTCATATAGACGAATTTCACGTTTGGGTAGTCGATCTCCAACTGGTTCATCAGCGAGAGGTATAGATCGATATTCTCTTCCGTAGTGTCTACTTGTCCGCACCATGACCAGATAATCACATTGACGTCTGCATTGGCCGGGTTGTCGAGATAAGCTCTGGTTCTTTGCGCCCAGGTGCTTCGGTCCGGATTGCCCAGATCTCCGGCTGCGAAATAGTCCTGAAGATCCAGTGCACTGTTGCTCCCACCATTGTTCCATGCAAATAGGTCCGTGGGAAGGTTGAGGCCCAGCCCACCGTTATTGACAAAGCCGACCAAGCCTGTCATGCCATCTGTTAATTGGCTGCCGTGTGAGGTGTGGCCATAGGCAATGTGAAGAGTCGTCTTTGCCTGATTTATTGCTGATTCGGGAATCTCTCTGATATTCGTGCAGGTGTGATCGATAATTATCGGGTCTGCAAAACAGACCGAATAGATAGAGGTCACGGTCAGCAGAACCCATAAAAAGCTTAGAATTTTGAAAAAATAGAATCTCTTATCTGTCATTTTCGCACTCCCCCGATATTCGCTAGAGCTGAGCTTGTCTTTGGTTAGGCACAGAACCATTTCACCCGAAGCAGGCATTATACCCTCTCTTTTTGACTCTGTACATGGACTACCCCATTCGATCCATTTAGTCGCGTACCTAAGAAAAGCATTCGCGCAGCGTTGTTGTCGGTAAATCGGCTGCCACGTGCTCTTCTGCCGAAGAGGACAGCCAATGGCTTCCCAAATAATCGGAACCTGAGCATACCCTCGAAAGCTGAATCTTCAGATTAACCGTCCGAATGGAAGCTTGCGTATCGAAGTCATAGGTCACAGGTGTCGAAGGAGGCAATAGGCTGGCATCACAAATCTTCAATCCGAGCTGGGGTGAATTTGACAACTGCTTGGGCGGAGCGGTATATTCCCCACAATGCCTCATGAAACGACGATGAGATATGGGGGGCGAAAGGGCATCATGATGGAAAAGAACCTTATCATTTCAGACCCACAGGTTATGCTAGGAAAACCTGTCATAGCCGGCACCAGGATAACCGTGGAGCTAGTCTTGGAAAAGCTTGCAGCAGGTGAGACTGTTGAGCAGATCCTTGAAGCTCACCCAAAACTCACCCGTGAAAAGATTCAGGCCGCCTTGCGTTTCGCTGCGGAGGCTTTGCGATCTGACGTTGTCTATCCAGTTGCTGAGGCTGGTGCTTGAAATTCGTAGCCGATGAGAGCGTAGACTATCAGATCGTCTCCCGTCTGCGGGAAGATGGTCATGAGGTTATCTATATTGCAGAGACGCAATCTGGTGCCTCAGACAATTCAGTATTGAACCAAGCGAACCTCCAACAGGCCGTTCTATTGACATCTGATAAGGATTTTGGTGATCTTGTATTCAGGCAAAACCTTGTCTCTAGAGGGATTTTGCTCCTCCGCATAGCAGGGTTACCCCAAGAAAGAAAGGCAGCGATTGTAGCGGAGGCCATCCGTAAGCATGGTGCTGCGATGCCAGGAGCGTTCACCGTCTTGACTCCCACGACCATTCGCATACGGCATAAGGATTCTTGACTCTTAGAACAAGCTTTCACCTTTTTTGGCATTAAACCGGCGAGTGCTTTATTTTGTCTCTCCCTTTTGGGTGATTAGACTAACGTCAGAAGCCTATCGCTCGCACAGGAAATCGTCAGGTTTTCGGTTCCCAAATGCGAAAAAAAGGTTGAGGGAGCCCACCTTTAGAGATCATGCAAAACTGCCTTTGCAGCGATCAATGGTATCCTCCCCGTCGGCCACCCAATTCTTCCTCACAGTCCAGCAAGACTTCATAACGAAAAAGGTGTAACATAAAAGGCTTGGAGAACGTTCAACCCTTTACAAACCCTTAGAAAAAGGATGTTCGTCATGAAAGTATCCCAAGCCGCAAAGTCTTTTCTTGATTACCACAGGATGAATTCGAAAAAAAAACACGCTCAGGAATTACCTCTACCTTCTCACCGAGTTTTCTGCCCAATTTGGTGACAGGGAGGCGGAATCCCTGACCTCGGAGGAGATCCTGTCCTTCTTGGGCCACCTCACTGAAGGACTCAAGCAGTCCACCAAAAGACTCCGATTTTCTCTTCTTCGCGCGTTTTTCACCTTCATCATAAACACAGGCAATGAGAGATTCCCAAATCCCTGTGATTCACTGATGCTTAGGAAGATCTTCAAAGACTACAGACCCGTCCCCTGGAAAATCGTGGAAAAAGAAACCGTCGATGAAATCATCTTTCGGACTCCAGATCAAAGAAACAGACTCATCTTGGAATTGATGGCACGGGGAGGGATGAGAATTGGGGAAGTTCTTAAACTGACTCCCTCTGATATTGACGGGGGTAGAATCAGCATCCAGGCACCCAAGAGTGGTCGGCAAACCGAGGTCGTTTTTGTCCCTCAAAAGCTGGCCCATCGATTAGGCGAATACATCCGGCAGAAAGGAGCAGAGCCGAAGGAAAAGATCTTTTCCATTTCCTACCCTGCGGCGAGAATGGTTGTAAAAAAGGCAGGGGAACTCGTTGGGATCAGCCTCAGGCCCCATGATCTGAGAAGACGTGCCGCTACCTATGCCTCAAGAGCGGGAACGCCGATTGAGATCGTGAGCAAAGTCATTCTCAGGCATGCGAAACTAGATCACCACCCAGCGTTATCTTGGAAAGGTCACGGATTTGGAGGCAATGAGCTGGATTGAGAGCCTGCACGGATAAACGTCAGAGGCCGGGGCATCTTTTTGATCCCGGCCTCTTCTAAGGATTATTACCAAGTCTTGAATTGGCAGTTCAAATATGCCTCGACCCAATACGTATCGTATTATTCAGTTCCCGCCTTGGTTTTTGCACGGCAGCTTAGTTGTTGAAATCTATCGCTGGCACGTTGTTGCTGCAGCAGGGTGGGCCAATTTTCCGGGGTCTTCCTGGGTGATTCCTCCGGCTGCAGGATGCAGAGGATCAATTTGTCCTCATTTGCTTCTTCCCTTGACTCCGACAGACGTTGCCGCAGTAGCCATAGTATTCAGTTCTTGTAGAACTCGAGATCCGGGCCGGCGAAGGGGGCCACCGCGTCGATGCGTTTCTGGCGTTCGGCCTGATTCCAGTTCCATGTTTTGCGCGCTATGGCAGCATTTTGGGAAACCTGTTGGACGCTTTCCATACCACTGACAAGGGTGGTGATGGGCAGGGACCACACGAAGCCGAAGACATCCTCCACGGAAAGAACCGCCGGTATTATCGGCTTGACGGAGACTGCCGTGCGTTGCCAACCCTTGTTCCCTCCGAAGAAACGTCCGTAGGCCAGCGTTTTCATGGCCAGCACGCCGATGCCCGCCTCCACGCACTTGGGCACCACGTGGGTGACGAAGCTCTCGAAATGGGGGTCGGCGGGGTTGACCGGCATCTGCGAGGCGGCCATCTTCACACCCCGCTTTTTGAGCTCCTCCAGCATCTCGAGGTGGGCTTTGTAGGAACCATGGCCGGTGAAGCCGATGTGCCTGACCTTGCCCTTTTTCTGGGCATCGAGAAAGGCGTCGAGCACACCGTTTTTGACGCGCTCCTCCACATCTTTCGGGTTTTCGAGGGCATGCACCTGCCATAGATCAACGTAGTCGGTCTTCATGCGGGAGAGGGAAGTGTCGAGATCCTTCACGGCATTCTCCCTGTTTTTGGCCAAGGTTTTGGTCATGATGAAGGAAACGTCCCTGTACTTGGGAGTGAGGAGTTTTCCATAGCGTTCCTCTGCTTTTCCACCGCTGTAAAAGGGGGCGTTGTCGAAGAAGCGCACCCCCTCCTCCAGGGCTTTTTCGATGATGGCCTGCGCGTCCTTTTCCGAGGCACTCCCCACATGGTCTCCGCCCACGCCCAGGTTGGTCACGACCGCACCGGAAGAACCCAGCTTGCGCATGGGCAGGAGCTTGCCCAACCGGTCGGAGTGGGAGGCGGTGGCCGCAGCGATCTTTTCCTCACCATGGGAAAGGCTGGACACCATCAGACTGGCGGTGCAGCCCGCCAGCATGGCCATGAACTCCCTGCGTTTGAATCCCGTGTGCAGGTTGGCGGCGTTTTCATTCTCATGTTTCATTAAATCCTCCGTATTGGGACATAAGTGCTTTTATATAAAGGGTGGAGATCAAAGCGGCCTTTCAAGATGAACCGGCAGTTCGATCGAGGAGCAGCGTCGCGGCTGTCGACTCGTCCTGACTTCACTCGGCCTCCCCCCCCATCACCGCCACGCCCTGCGCACCGTCGGTACCAATGGGCCTCCTTGATCGCTTATGAACACAGCCCTAATCCGTTCTTCTACACGGAGAGCGCAAAGATTTCCACCGGGTCGCTCTTTCCCTTAACCTTCGCAGCGGTCAGCTCCCTCAACGGGAAATCCTCGTGTAAACGCACGCGCGTCGCTTCGCTGATAATAATCTCCTCTCCCATATCCTTGGTTAAGCCCTGAAGCCTGGATGCGAGATTCACCGTGTCACCCACCAAGAGATAAGAAAGCCGGTTGGGGCTGCCGATGTTGGCCGCGACGGCCTCACCCGTGTGGATGCCGATGCCATGCCGAAGGCTCGGCCAACCCCGTTTCGAAAAGTCTTGGTTGAGTTCAATGAGCCGTCGGTTCATAGCGGTCGCTGCCCTGACGGCGCGCACAGGATGGTCAGGGCGAGAGATGGGCGCACCAAAGACGGCATAAATCTCGTCGCCAAGGAATTGGAGGACCAAGCCCCCCTCTTGCTGAATAGCATCGGCCATCTTTTCAAAGTAACTGTTCATAATCTTGACCACGAACTTAGGGTCGTGGGATTCGGTCATGGGAGTGAAATCTCGCAAATCGGCAAAGAGGACCGTCACTTCCTTCATTTCTCCATCCAAAGGAATCTGGCCGGAGAGGACTTCATCCCGAACTTCCTGGGCTACATATTTCCCGAATGTTTCCATGATAAAATCCCGTTCCTTGAGTCCCTGGTTCATTTCGTTGATGACATCCCCGGCATAACCGATCTCGTCGTTGGAGGTGACCCGAACCTTCTTCTCAAAGTCGCCATGCCTCACGCCCCTCAAAACGCGAATGATTTCCTGCAAAGGCCTGGTGAGGTTGCTGCTGATCAGGACGGTCAGCCACCCACCAACGCCCATGAAAATCAGCGAATTATAGAATAGTTCTGAGCGCAATCTGTGCAAGACGGTGACGCTGTCCACACCGGTGTAAACAGTCTCTCGCAATATGTTCAGGATAGCGAGGAAGGGGACTATATTGCAGGCAAAAAGAAAGGCGACGAGTCTCGTTCTAATACGGATTCGAAGGGTCCTGGTGGTTGCGTAAAGCCCCCCATTGGGAAAAAAGAAAGGCACGACCCTTTTCTGGAGAACGTGCTCAAACACGAAAAACGCTATGGTGATGGTGATGAGACCCGTATAGATGCTCATAAAAAAGGGGCGTAACATCATCGGGCGACCGACACCATAGGCCCAGAAAAAGGCGGAATAGAGAACTGCCGCCGCAAGCCATATGGCCATGTCGAGGGCAATTAGGAAAAAGGGCTCGTTCAGCAATCTCCGGTGGACTCTGACGGTGAAATCCGCTGGAATCCCTTGGTTGCGGGATGTCATGTTCAGATAATGACGTATGGGGCGTTCGTAAAGTACCGTCAGCACCACGGGCAGGATGAATGCGCAGGGGAGAAATATGGGGTCAATGATGCTGGTCAGCTGCCTTATGTCTTCTGGAAGCCCTACAGCGGCTCTCTGACTAATGAACATGACCACTGAAACGCCGATCAGATTGGAGATGAGGTTGGCAAACAGCATGGCGTTCCTCAGACGGTAAAGCTTGAACCTTGTCATATGGGGTCTCCCCTGTTTGAGCTTTCTTTGTTGAGTGTCCCGTCTGGCTCAGTCTGGTCTCTGTGCGTTTCGAAGAACAAGTGGAGCGGCACGCCTGAGTCAAGGTCAGGTGAGGTGATAAGAAGTCGCTTTCAGATGGGAGGAGTATAGGGAAATCCGCCGTTGTGTGTCAAGCGCACACTTGGCACAGTATGTTGCGGACTCGAGGATTGCGGTAGACGAGCGCCTGCGAGCTGGTATGGTGTGCCGTGAACGCAAGGGGGAGCCAGCCAGAGATTTGCTGGGAGTGTGCGTTTTGAGGGGAAAGGGGCTAAGACTAGCCTCCAAGCCACACGTCGGTTTCCGGGCTTATGGCAGAGGCCCGGCGCGTATATGGGGTCACCCAAGAACGAGCGATTACTGATCCAAGTCCGTTGCAGATCGGAACGATCATCCACCGACGATTACCCAAATGAAACCCCTCGAGCAGGAAGGAACCGGGTTTGTAACACTTTTGCCCAGATGAACATCAAGGGCTATGAAATTTTAGCTCACGCGCAGAAATCCTGGCTCTCTGTTGCCCCACCATCTGCTTCAGCATAACATTCCCAGTTCTGTGACACCTTCCAGCGTCTTCAACCTGCGTTACTTCGGCATATCCTGAAGTTCTTCGTTCCGATGGGTCACCTGGATCGTCCTTGAGCAAGGAATCTCTTTATTTTAGGCAGGCTTCCGCCTCCGCTAGGATGCCTCGTGTTGTGGGTCGAGAGATGCACGGCCTCTCAGATCAATGTCAAGTCTCTCTCGAACTGAGGTGCCTATTTTTTCTTGACTTCCAGGGGCGGATTCGAGTAAAATTCATCATTGCTTGTTACTTTAAGCGGAGATGCTTTGGGGAGATAGGCACCTCCGCTTTTTTCAACCCGAGGCTGAGAGTCTTATTTTTCTCCTTGGCCGATCCGGGGGTGAAGAGATAAGGGTCAGATTGAGTCGAAAGGATTTAATTCAATTAGAAGGTAAGGTCATCAAGGTGTTGGGCAGTGGAATCATGGAAGTTCATTGCGACAATGATGTCACCGTCACGGGACGTCTTTCAGGGCGAATGAAAATGCACCGAATCAAGGTGATGGTTGGAGATCAAGTCCATGTAAGCGTCTCACCATATGATCCATCCCATGGATTAATAACCTACCGCTTGAAGTGATAAACAGACAGAAAACTTGATTTGGGAATCTTGAGCTTACCCTCAGTCAATTGCATGTGAATAGTGCAATGACCTTGGAGTTCATTATCTCGCTGTGATGCGATGGGCAACCTTCATAACAAAAAAACTCAGAAACCATAAAACACATCAAAAAGAAAAAGGAGCTAATCGTGGAAGAAAATAGACGAAATCAATTAGGTGTGAAACTCAAGGAGATGATCAAACACTTTGATCAAGCTGAAGCCAAACGAAAGGAACCCATAACACCATCCGTTACCGGCAATGCCATTCGCCGCAGGGAAGGTAAAAAAGACAAACGTTTTTCTGTCTGAAATAAGAGAAGGGTTGCGTGATCGTGCAAGAACTCCCTTTTTCGGACTCGGACTATACGGGATTCGGCCTTGTGTAGCAAGGACAAAGCTGGTCCATGATGTTGTGGGTGTTTGTTTTCCGCCGGTATGGGTCGGTCGTGGGAGGATGAGTAAGCGCGGATAAAGGTGGCTGTGGGCTTGGCTTGCCAGCAAGCGGGAAGGAACCAGGGTGGTAACACTTCGCCCAGATGAACATCAAGGGCTATGAAATTTTAGCTCACGCGCAGAAATCCTAGCTCTCTGTTGCCCCACCACCTGCGCCGGCTTCACATTCCCAGACCTGTGACACCTTCCATCGTCTTCAACCTGCCTTACTTCGGCATATCCTGAAGTCCTTGGTTCCAATTGGTCACCTGGATGTCCCCGCCTTCGTCTGATTGCTTTTGGCTCTGCTGCTCCCCACCCCGGATTTCGCTTTACTCACTCCCCAAAAAGGATAGGATATTTGTTTTTCGTTGGAAACGCGGCGACTCTGAGCCAGAGGGATTCATGGCTTTTTGTCCCATAGATTTAGTGTGCGTCGTGGAAAGGGTAAACGTTGATTGAGCGATGGTCAAAACTCAATGGATACCGTGAAGTGCTGGCGATCAGCCTGCCGCTGGTGGCCTCCATGGGATCCTTCACGGTGATGCAGTTCACCGATCGCGTGTTTTTGGCCAACTATTCCGTGGACGCCATAGCCGCTGCCCTGCCTGCCGGCATCGCCTCCTTCACGCTCATCTCCTTCTTCATGGGCGTTGCCAATTACACGAACGTCTTTGTCGCCCAGTACACCGGGGCCAGAACTTTCAACCGGGTCGGCGCCTCCCTGTGGCAGGGGATTTATTTCTCCCTGGCAGCCGCGGCCCTCCTTGCCCTGATGGTCTTAGTGTCCGACAGAATCTTTGAGTTGATCGGCCATTCACCCCCTATCCGGTCTCTCGAAGTGGCTTACTTCAATGTGCTCACGCTTGGCGCAGGCCTTGTGGTCCTGAATTCGGCCATAGCCTGCTTTTACACAGGACGCGGGCTGACCTGGACCGTCATGATCGTCAACATGATCGGCGCAGTGGTCAACATCCCGCTGGATTACTGCCTGATCTACGGTGTCGGCCCGTTTCCTGAACTGGGCATTGTCGGGGCAGGCATCGCCACCGTCATCGCGACAGCCACGACCACGGCCGTTCTTGTCATTCTCATTTTTCGCAAAGGGAACCGGGTCCGATTCTCCACCTGGCAGGCCAGGGCCTTTGACAGGGAGCTGTTCGGCCGGATGATGCGGTATGGCATCCCCAGCGGTATCCAGTTCTTCCTGGAGATTTTCGGATTCACGTTTTTTATTCAGATGCTGGGCCGGCTCGGGGACCTGGAGTTAGCCGCCTCCAACATCGTTCTTTCCATCGAGTCTCTCTCCTTTCTTCCCATGGTGGGCTTTCACATCGGGAATGCCACTCTGATGGGGCAGGCGATCGGCCGCGGTCGGCCCGAGGAGGGAGCATATGCCACCACCAGCGCCATTCACATCACGCTCGTTTACATGATGTTTCTGGCCGTGGTCTTTGTCCTTACGCCCGAACCGCTCCTCCGACTGTTCAGGGCCGATCAGCATACGCATGACCAGTATGCCGAGATCATGGCCCTCGGGGTGATTCTTCTGCGCTTCGTCGCCGCCTTCTCTTTCTTCGACGCGCTCAACCTCATCTTCTCGAGTGCCATCAAAGGAGCAGGCGACACGCGCTTCATCATGTGGACGATTGCGGCGCTATGCCTCGGAGTGATGATTATCCCGGTTTATGTTGCGGTAGAGGTCATGGGCGCAGGAATCTATGCCGCCTGGACCATCGCTACGGTTTATGTGTGCGCCCTCGGCATGGCTTTCATGCTGCGCTACCGCCAGGGGAAGTGGAAACGAATGCGCGTCATTGAGTCACAACCCATGGCTCAGGAGAAAAGCTGAGCAGCCATGCCCTAAGCTTATCGATATTGCCTGGTAGTGATGTCATACTTCCGCACCTTGTAGCCGAAGATCCGTTCCGTGGTCTTTAAGGATTTGGCAGCCCTTCTCATGTTTCCCCGGCTCGTTTTCAGGGCGTCGATCAGCAATTCCCTTTCGTATCTTTCCACGGCATCGAGCAATGTCTGGGACTGCTGGGTCCCTGTTTGCTCGGCCGTCGCGAGGGTCGGCGGCAGATGATAGGAATGGATGACCTGGTCATCACAAAGGAGAACCGACCGCTCCATGCAGTTCTCAAGCTCCCTCACATTTCCCGGCCAGTGGTACTGGACGAGAGCATCGATCGCAGGAGTCGAGATTCGCTTGATGTCCTTATTGTATTCCGTGGCATATTTCTCAAGGAAGTAGTCGGCAAGCATGAGCACATCCGCCTCTCTCTCCCTCAGGGGCGGCAGATAGATGGGGTACACATTCAGCCGGTAAAAGAGGTCCTCCCGAAAGGAGCCTCCTTCAACTTCAGCGGCAAGGTCCTTGTTGGTCGCCGCAATGAGGCGAACATTGACCTTGATGGTCTTCGTCGCGCCAAGCCTCTCCAACTCCCTTTCCTGAAGGACCCTGAGGAGCTTCCCCTGGCTTTCAAGAGCCAGCGCTCCGATCTCATCGAGGAAGATCGTCCCTCCGTTAGCCAGTTCGAACTTTCCCTCTTTTTGCCGGCTGGCTCCTGTAAAGGCCCCTTTTTCGTATCCGAAGAGTTCCGCCTCCACGAGGTTCGCGGGAAGGGCGGCGCAGTTGACCTTGATGAGAGGTTTTCCAGCCCGCAGGCTGTTGTAGTGGATGGCGTTTGCGACCAGTTCTTTTCCTGTGCCGCTTTCGCCAAGGAGCAGGACATTGGCGGTGCTCTTCGCCACCTGAGTGATGAGGTAAAACACTTCCTGCATCTTGCGGCTGTTGCCGATGATATTGCTGAAAGAGTACTTTTTGCTCAGTTCCTTTCTGAGCCTGAGGTTGTCCTCGCTCAGTTGCTCTTTCTCCCTCTGAATCTTGTCGAGGAGCGCCACCTTTTGGGCAATCAGGCTGCTGATGATCGTGAGAAAGCGCACGTCTTCATCCAGGGGCTTCGGCTCCTGGAGGACAAGATCCACACTCAGCGCGCCGATCACCCGGGTGCCTTCCTTGATGGGGACGCAGATGAAAGAGACTTGCCCCTTTTCGGGCTTGGCGCGCGCTCCCGTGCGACTCAAGAACAACGGCTCTGTCGTGATGTCGGGCACGGCAATCGGCTTGCCTGATTCAATCACCCGGCCTGTAATCCCTTCCCCGAGCCTGTAGCGGCCCTTGATCTTTACGGCCGCGGATATGCCGTGGGCCACTTCGATGTGGATTTCGGATGCCTCAGGGTTCAGGATCGTGATGGAGCCCCGGTTCATTCCAAGATGCTGAGACAGGAGATCCAGAACCTTATAGAGAGCCTTTTGCAGATCCATGGTCAGATGGATCGCCGTGGTGATCTCGTAAAGGCACGAGATTTTTGCCGGTTCAGCCCTGGAAATGGCCGGCTTCATCTTTTGGGTAACCCCCTGGGAGATCTCTAAAAGGTGGCTGAAAAAGTAGTTTTTGTCGTCTTTGGTGTCATTCCCGCGAAAGCAAGAATCCAGTATTATATAGGTTTTCTGGACTCCCGCCTCCGCGGGAGTGACGGCCTGGTTGTGTTTTTCAGCAACCTGCCAAAGCAGACAAGGGGAGACTACAAAAATGTAGGAGAATAAGCAATGACTATTTCCCCATCATTCTTCCAGGCAGAACTTGCTGAAGCTCTCGTCGATGGGAACGGGATAATTCCCGTCAAAGCAGGCGAAACAGAGGTCTTCTCTGGGGATGTGCGTCGATTTGACCAGGTTGTCCATGCTGAGATACCCGAGACTGTCCAGGCCGATGTAGTCCCGGATCTCCTCAACGGTCTTTCTTGCTGCGATCAGTTCCCCTCTGGTCGAGAAATCAATCCCGTAAAAGCAGGGAAAACGGTGAGGCGGACAGCTCACCAGGAGATGAATCTCCTTGGCTCCGATGGTTCTGAGCGTTTTGATCCTGGTTTTTGCCGTGGTTCCTCGAATGATGGAATCCTCGATGATCACCACGCGGCGGTCCTTCAACAGTTCCTTCACGGGGTTGAGCTTCACCTTGACCGCGAAGTCCCTCATGCTCTGAGAGGGTTGAATGAATGTTCTCCCTACATAGTGATTTCGGATGACCCCCATCTCCAGAGGAATCCCTGAAGCCTGAGCATACCCTATAGCCGCGTAATTCCCCGAATCGGGAAAGGGCATGACAAGGTCCGCCTTCACAGGGAATTCCTCTGCCAGGAGTTGTCCCTGCTTTTTTCGGAAGAGATAGACATTCTGCCCGAAGACCGTGCTGTCAGGCCTTGAAAAGTAGATGAGCTCAAAAATGCACTGAGCCTTTCGGCTTGCTGTCTCGCACCGGATGCTCTGAACTCCGTGCGAGTTGATAATCAGAATCTCGCCAGGCTCGACTTCCCTGACGTATTCGGCTTCGACCAGATCCAGCGCACAGGTCTCTGAGGTGAGCACGTACCCGGAGTTGAGTCGGCCCAGGCAAAGGGGTCTGAACCCATGAGGGTCTCTGAACGCCAGGAGCGAATCTTCCGTCATGATCACCATGGAGTAGGCCCCCTTGACCTGGCTCATGGTCTCCAGCATGGCTCGCTCCAAGCCTTTCTTCATGGCCCTGGCAATCAGATGGAGGACCACCTCGCTGTCCGTGGTGGTTTGAAAGATTGAGCCCTCGCTTTCCATCTGGCTGCGGATCTGACGGGCGTTGACGAGATTGCCGTTGTGGGCGATGGCCAGAGTCTTACCCAGGTGATGGATTTTCAGAGGCTGAGCGTTCATCAGGAGGGATGACCCGGTGGTGGAGTAGCGAACATGCCCCAGGGCCATGCTCCCTTTCAGTCTTGAAAGGACTTCTTCGCCGAACATGTCCGGAACCAGGCCCATGGCTTTGTGCTCCACCACGTGCCTGCCGTCGGAAGCCACAATACCGGCGCTCTCCTGACCCCTGTGCTGCAGCGCGTACAGTCCGAAGTAGGTCAGCTTCGCAGCCTCTTCAAGGCCATAGACGGCGAAGATGCCGCACTCTTCACGAGGACGATCCTCTTCGATTTGCGATTTGTGATTTGCAATTTTTGATTTAGAATTTCTGATTTTTTCCATGGTATTCCTGAATCGTCTTAACCCCAATCTGTCCTTCAATCATGCACTTGACGGCAAGGGCTGTCGCCTTGGCCCCGGCGACTGTCGTGGTATAGGGGATGTCAAAGTTCAGGGCTGTCCTGCGGATGGAGGAGGATTCTGAAACCGCCCTTTTGCCCCTCGTGGTGTTGATCACCAAGTTGATCTCCCTGTTCTTGACCATGTCCACAATGTTGGGTCTTCCCTCCCCCACTTTTCGCACTTCCTGATTCCTGATCCCGTAGCGCGTGAGGAAAGCAGATGTTCCTCTTGTCGCCACGATCCTGAACCCCATCAGGGAGAAAAGGGAAACCGTATCGACGATAGCCGCCTTGTCCTCATCCTTCACGCTGATCAGCACAGTGCCTGAAAGAGGTAACTTCTGTCCTGCAGCAAGCTGGGCTTTTGCAAAGGCCAGGCCGAAGTTCTCGTCAATCCCCATGACTTCCCCGGTTGATTTCATCTCCGGGCTCAGAAGGGTGTCCACTCCCGGAAACCGGGCAAAGGGGAAAACGGATTCCTTGACGGACACATGGGAAGGGGACACCTCCTTTGTCAGGCCGAGTTCTTTCAAGGTCATTCCCATGATGACCTTTGTCGCAAGCTTTGCAAAGGAAACCCCTGTTGCCTTGCTCACAAAAGGAACCGTTCGAGAGGCCCTTGGGTTTACTTCAAGGACGTAGATCAGGTCATCCTTGACCGCGTACTGGATGTTCATGAGGCCGACCACCTTCAGTTCCCTGGCCAGAGCTCTGGTCTGTTCCTTGATTCTCTCCACAATGTCCGGATTGAGGGAAATGGGAGGAAGCACACAGGCGCTGTCCCCGCTGTGAATCCCTGCTTCTTCAATGTGCTCCATGATCCCGGCCACGATCGTTTCCCTTCCGTCGGAAATAGCGTCCACATCAATCTCGATGGCATGGTCGAGAAACCGGTCGATGAGCACGGGTTTGCCGGGGGAGACCTCCACCGCATTTTTCATGTAGTACTCCAGGTCTCTCTGATCATAGACGATCTCCATGGCTCTGCCGCCGAGCACAAAAGAAGGTCGCACCAAAACAGGATAGCCGATCCTTGAAGCCGCCTCGATTGCCTCCGACTCCTGGGTGGCAATACCGTTCTCAGGCTGACGCAAGCCGAGCCGGATCACCAATTCCTGGAACCGCCTCCGATCCTCAGCCCGGTCAATGCTGTCCGGGCTTGTGCCCAGAATCTTGACCCCTGCCTCTGCAAGGGGAACAGAAAGGTTCAGGGGGGTTTGACCTCCGAACTGGACAATGATTCCCTCCGGGTTTTCCTGTTCGACAATACTGAGGACGTCTTCCCTGGTCAGGGGTTCGAAGTAGAGCTTGTCCGACGTGTCATAGTCTGTGCTGACCGTCTCGGGATTGCTGTTCACCATGATGCTCTCAATACCCATCTCTCTGAGAGCAAAGGAAGCCTGGACGCAGCAGTAATCAAACTCGATCCCCTGTCCGATCCGGTTGGGACCCCCTCCCAGAATGACCACTTTTTTTCGACCGCTGCGGCGAATCTCGTTTTCCTGTTCGTACGTGGAGTAGTAGTAGGGCGTGTAAGCCTCGAACTCCGCAGCGCAGGTATCCACCAGTTTGTAGACCGGTTCAACGCCGACAGTCTTTCGGATCTGGCGGATCCCCTCTTCTTCTGTTCTGAAGAGCCGTCCGAGCTGCACGTCTGAAAAGCCGTATCCTTTGACTTCTTTCAGGAAGTCCGCATCCCAGTCCTTCGGGGAAAGTCCCTGCTTGTCCATCTCCATCAGTCTTGCCCTCATGTCTACGATCTGCCGGATGTGGTGCAGGAACCAGGGGTCGATGCGGGTCAATTCATAGATCCTGTTGAGAGGGATTCCCCTGTTAAAGGCTTCGGCAATGCAGAAGAGCCGTTTGGAGTTGGGATTGAGAAGGCCCTGTTCGAGATCCCGGAGCTCCAGGAGATGCTCATGGCTCTTGGCTGAATCCCCAAGAAGGCCGAATCGTCCGATCTCCAGAGACCGCACGGCCTTTTGCAGGGCTTCCTTGAAGGTCCGGCCGATGGCCATAGTTTCTCCTACGGATTTCATGGACGTCGTGAGCCTGTCTTCGGCGCCCGGGAACTTCTCAAAAGTCCATCGGGGAATCTTGACCACGCAGTAGTCAATCGTGGGTTCAAAGGAGGCGAGAGTCTCCCGGGTGATATCGTTTGGGATCTCGTCCAGGGTGTAGCCCACCGCGAGCTTGGCCGCTATTTTTGCGATTGGAAAACCGGTCGCTTTCGAGGCCAGGGCCGAACTTCTGGAAACCCTCGGATTCATTTCGATCACCACCCTCTCCCCTGTGTCCGGATGAATGGCGAACTGGATGTTCGAGCCGCCCGTTTCTACCCCGATTTCCCGGATAATGGCGATAGCCGAATCCCGCATGGTCTGGTATTCCCGGTCGGTCAGCGTCTGAGCAGGGGCCACGGTGATGCTGTCCCCCGTGTGAACCCCCATGGGGTCGAAGTTTTCGATAGAGCAAATGATGACCACATTGTCTTTGAAATCCCGCATGACCTCCAGCTCAAACTCTTTCCATCCGATCAGGGATTCCTCCACAATGATCTCGGAGATCATGCTGGCATCCAGTCCGGCGCTTGCCAGAACCTCGAACTCTTCCCGATTGTAAGCGATCCCGCTGCCGATCCCGCCTAGCGTGAAGCTCGCCCGGATGATCAGAGGGTAACCGATGGTCTCCGCCGCTAGCCTGGCATCCTCCATGTTCCTCGCAATTCCGCTCTTCGGCACCCGCAACCCGATGTGACTCATGGCATTCCGGAATTTTTCCCTGTCCTCGGCTTTCTGAATCACCGGAATCGAGGCGCCGATCATCTCCACCCCCAGCTTCTCCAGCAACCCTGTTTCAGCGACCTTGACCGCTGTGTTGAGGCCTGTCTGGCCACCAAGAGTAGGGAGGATGGCATGGGGCCTTTCCCGTTCGATCACCTTGGCAACCATCTCGGGGGTGATGGGCTCAATGTAGGTGCGGTGGGCCACCTCTGGATCGGTCATGATCGTGGCAGGATTGCTGTTGATGAGCACAACCTCGTACCCTTCTTCCCTCAGCGCCTTGCAGGCCTGTGTTCCTGAATAGTCAAATTCACAGGCCTGGCCGATCACAATGGGGCCGGAACCGATGATGAGGATTTTGTTGATGTCAGTACGTTTGGGCATTCGTAATAAAATCGTTTCACGATTTTATAAAACGCGGCTTCGCCGCTCGTTACTTGTCACTTCTTCGCTGCTGGTGCATGTCGCTTGTTGCAGGTTGCTGTTTTTTCTCCTGCTGTCTACTGTCTTCTGTCTTCTGTCTTCTGTCTTCTTGTCACTTGTCACTTCTTCTCCTGCTTCTCCATCATCTCGATAAACCTGTCAAAGAGATACGTGGCATCGTGGGGACCTGGAGAGGCCTCAGGATGGTATTGGACAGAGAAGAGCGGAATCTTTTTGTGAACAAGGCCCTCAAGAGTGCCGTCATTCAAATTCACATGGCTCAGTTGGATGTCCGGATTATTGAGCGACTCGATGTCCACGCAAAAGCCGTGATTCTGAGAAGTAATTTCCACCTTCCCCGTCGTCAGATCCTTCACAGGCTGGTTTGCGCCCCTGTGGCCGAACTTGAGCTTGAACGTCTTCCCTCCCAAGGCTAATCCGACCAGCTGATGCCCCAGGCAAATGCCGAACATGGGCCTCTCACCAATCTGCGCCCGGATGGTGTCAACCGCATAGGTAACCGCTGCCGGATCTCCAGGCCCGTTGCTCAGGAAAAGGCCGTGGGGTTCAAGTTTACTGATTGTCGCAGAATCCGTATTTGCAGGAAGGACCAGAATGGTACATCCCCTTTGTTCGAGCGAACGGAGGATGTTGTATTTCACACCGTAGTCCATGGCGACAACGCGCCATTTGCCCGGCTCATCAGGCCAGTGAAATCCCTCCAGACCCCGCTCAAGCCTGACCGGCCTCCCGTCTTGCCACAGACTGGGCTCCTTGCCTGTGACCTCCATCACCAGGTCCAGTCCTGTCATGGAAGGCGATTGTCTTGCCTTGGAGACCAGGGAATCGGGGTCGAGATCCAGAGTGGAGAGCGCTGCTCTCATGGCGCCTGCTTGCCGGATGTGTTTGGTCAGGGCCCGTGTGTCGATCCCTTCGACTCCCGGCACATGGGCCTCCCTGAGATAGTGGGCAAGGGTTTTCTGGGATCTCCAGTTGCTCGGGAACTCCTGGTATTCTTTCACCAGAAGCGCCCGGACCTGGATTCTCTCCGATTCAATATCGCTGTCATTGATCCCGTAGTTCCCGATGAGGGGATAGGTCATGGTGACCATTTGCCCGCAATAGGAAGGATCGGTCAGGATTTCCTGGTAACCGGCCATGCTGGTATTGAAGACGATTTCCCCTGTGACTTCACCGTCGCCTGTAAAGGAACGTCCCCGGAAAACCGTCCCGTCTTCAAGTGCGAGCAAAGCCTTTTTGTATTCCAGTCCAGTACCCATATCGTTTAAGAACTAGTTCATTTCCCCGTTTTCAGCAAGGTCAAAGCATCTCTGCTGACCGACGACCGCGGACGGCGGACGGCCGACTGTGCAAATCCCCCCTCGCCCCCCTTTAGTAAAGGGGGACGGGAGGGGGATTTTGAGTGCTCTATGCTACCTGCTGCTAATCCCACTCCTGGAGGCCGTCCTTGTTCAGATCCGGAGCGGATTTCGGCTTCACCTTGCGATAGACATCGAAAGGACTCTTCTCTTTCCCGTTCACTTTCAGAAGGTCGGCTTCAACCCTGATCCCGAAAAGCTTCTCGTTTTCCTGGAGATAAGGCAGGATGAGGGACCAGTCTTTCTCCCCCAGAGGAACAATTTCACCCCCATTCAACTGCTCCTCATCGACGAGGCTGAAAGGGTCTCTCACATAGATCGCTCCTCCGGAAGCAAGAGAGAAGAGGTTTGAACCGGGGTAGGGTGTGGCCTGGGGTTTCACCCGGCCCTCGTGATCAAACTCCAGGCCGTTCAGGACGACAAAACCGCCACCGTTCAGAGGGTCCCCGGCCATAAAAGACTCTGCCAGGTAGTCGAGGCAGGTCCCGTTGATGAGCACTCGCGGTTTGCCCACGGCGTTGATCAGGGGTCTGCCGGCCGCATTTCCCATCACGTAGACTTCTCCTCCTTTGGCGCCGTAAAGAAACGTCTGGCCCGTGTCTCCGTAGATCACCATCCTGCCCGACTTCATGATCTGGCCCAGTTGATCCTGGGCATTGCCGTGAACATAAATGGAGAGCCCGTCGATTCCTGATCCGAGGTAATCCCCTGAGCTGCCGTAAACATCTATCCGCACCCCTCCCGAGTCCGGTCCGAAACCGCAACCGTGAAAACGCTGACCCCTGAGGCCAAAAATAATGAACCGACGCCAGCCCCTGAAAAAAGCCTCAGCCATCAGCCGGCTGTCACACCAGTCTCCTTCAGGCGGGAACAGAGACGCATCAATGATCAAGACTTTTTCATCATAAGAGGGCCCCCTGAAGAATTGGCGAGTCTCCCAGTCGATCAGGCGATACGCGCTTTTGCGATCAGGGAGCCCAGGAGCAGAGGCGTTTTGCTCAAGGGATGGGAAGTTCCTGAGAAACGCTTCCAGCGTCTTGCTCACCATCTGAACAACGGACCGCCTCTTCTTGTCATAGGTAGGGTACCGGCGATCCAGCATGTCCGTCAAAGCTGAAAGGGCTACCTCGAAATAAGCATCCCCTTTCCTTGCCCAGATCCGGATTTCCTTCAGGCAGTCCATGAAGTCCGAATAGTCCCATGTTTTGATACCCCGTTGAAGGTAATCAAAGAGAAGCTCCGGCCGCTGGAGTTCAAAGAAGCTAGATATGTTGAACCGTTGCCGGTTTTCTTCCTCGAGGACATAGTAGACGCGGCCGGGAAGGTAGGGAATCTGACCCGAAGGGACCCCAACCTCTTTGCCGAATTTATCCAGGCACGTGAGATGCTTTACCCCGGCCGGCGATCCGTTATCTTCCAGGTTAAAGATGAAGGAGCCTCCGTCCGTGTGACTGCCGCCCCGGGCGTTCCAGTACCTGTCCGCCACGGTCCCCACTCGAGGATCCTCGTCAGAGAGGCTTCTGAGGGTCGCATCAATCGCCTGCTTCTCCGAACAGATGAGCCCCACCTGAACCTGACCGTCGTGGAGAGCGAAAACCTGGGGCCTGAGCATGCCGGTATCCGTGATGCCGATCAGCTGAAGCTTGCGGTTCTCCGTGTCGTTTCGAGCAATGATAAAGAACCAGGGACCATCTGGAGAGGCGTGGATATGGGTGGCCTGGATGGCCCTGTAGATTTTCTGTTTCTCAGGAGAGAGCTGGTCAAAATCCCTCTCCAGGGTTGGGGCAAGAGCCTCGATGACATACTCCAGGGGATAGCCGTAGGTCCGGCTGTATAGATCAAAGAGGAGAACAGCGACTTCCGTGTCCGTCAGAAACAGGGGGTGGAGGTTCCGCTGCCTCAGGTATTCAACGACGGAGTGGTAGTTCGCAAAGTCTCCGTTGTGCACCAGCGCTTCGTTGAGGCCGATGAAAGGGTGCGCGCCTGCCGGGTGCCAGACTCTTCCCTTGGTCGGGTACCGCTGATGGGCGATCCAGATGTGGGCCTTGAAATCATCGAGCTTGTAGTACTGGACCACCTGCTCGGCATAGCCCACGATCTTCAGGATAAAGAAGTTTCTTCCGTGGGAAAGGACAAAGGCCCTCTGCTTCCCGAAAGCATCGTAGTAAGCCTTGTTGAGCCTGAACGTGTTCTGGTACACAAACTCGTCTTCTGCTTTGCGCCGGCTCAACCCTTTGAGACCGTGACGGGAGATGAATGCGTCCAGTACTTCGGGCTTCACCCTGACAAAGTATCTCCACACGTCAGGAGGCCGAACCTCCAGGCCGTGGATGTCGCGGTAATCGTCGATGTGGGGAATCTCTTCGGAAAAATCGATGTGGAACCACGGTTCGATGAATTCACGATAAACGTCCCCCATCACCCCGTCTTCGAGGACGGCGATCTGAAGGATGTAGTCTTCCTCAAGAATTCCAGGAGAGACGCCAAGCATTCTGGGATCAAAGCCCATGGCGGCGATGCCGCCACCGCGGCCGTTTCCCCTGTTGTGCATCTGCCGTGAGGGTTCAAAGATATGCTTGCCTCTCACCGGGATGCTGCACGCAAATCCCGTCACCCCACATCCGCCTTCCGCCTCTGTCTCAAAGCGGGAAGGATACGGAAGACCTTCGATCAAGGTCGTTCTCGATTCTATGATACGATGAATGATTTCCGCCTTATTCATGATAACAAGCCTCAACGTACTGGAGTATTGGAGTACTGGAGTGATGGAGTATTGGGAAGACTGCTTTTCGGCCCTTCTTTTTCATTACTCCACTACGCCATTACTCCATCACTCCAATCTTTCATCATCCCTTCTTCATATAATCCAAATGCACCAGGCAATCTGTGCGGCCCACGAGTTCGCGGATGCTCTTCATGGCGAGCCTCTTCAGGATTCGCACGAGTTCCTTTCGCCACGCGAGAAAAAGGTTGGTGATCCGCCGGGTTCCCCATTCCAGGTCGATCAGGTTCATGAGTTCCGCATCCGTCGTGGCAATCCCCCTGGCGCACCCTCGACCGCTTTCACAGTTGTGGCATCGGATGCACTCCAGGGCCACGAGATCCGCGGTGCCCGTGCAAACACCGTCCGCACCCAGGGCGATGATCTTGGCCACGTCATGGGCCGTTCGGATTCCGCCGCTCGCAATGACCGTGATCTTGTCCCTGACCCCTTCCTCAATCAGAAAACGGTGAACCTTGGGCAGCGCATACTCAATGGGCATGGCGATGTTCTTTTTCGCAATGTCGGGTGCAGCCCCTGTGCCTCCGTAACTGCCGTCCAGGTGGATAATGTGGGCGCCTGCGTAGTAACTCCCCACCGCCACCATGTCCACATCCGTCGGGGTAGAGACTTTCACGGACACGACGGCTTGTGGGTTGATCGCCTTGATCCAGTCCACGTGCTTCTTGTGGTCTTCCACCGAGTACACGCTGTGGAAGGGGAAAGGAGAGAAAAGAGGGAACCCCACGACCGCCTCCCTCATCCGGGCCACCCCCGGAGTGACCTTGTCGCCCAGAAGATGCCCGCCCAGGCCCGGTTTGGCGCCCTGAGCATATTTGAACTCAACGATTTTCACTCTCTTTATCGTCTCTTCCCTAACGCCGAAAAGCCCGGTGGCCACCTGGGTGATGACATGGTCGTCATAAGGTTTGAGCTCATCCGGGTACCCTCCCTCCCCGGTGCAGCAAAAAGTTCCGAGCGCTGAAGCGGCCTTGATCCGGCTCAGCATGGTCGTAATGCTCACGGACCCGTAGGACATGCCCCCGCCGTAGAAAGGGACTTCAATCCTGACTCGATGAGCATGGTCATTGCGCCGGTTCAGATCAACACCCACATCCACCTCGCCGTCTTCAGGGGGCAGGGCTTTCCCGAGCACGGGCAGAACGAGGCGAAGCTTGTCAAAACCGCCGCCGGATGCTCCTGTCCGATATTCCAGCCCAGCCGGAGGAACCGTGCCTGTTTCAGCCATGTGCCATGTGCTTGCCAGCAGGTCAGGCGTCCACCGGAAGTCCCCCATGGTATCGAAAGTGGGGTTTCTTCTCAGAGAGAGCGCCTTCACCGGGCACTCCTTGGTGCAAGGGGTAGGGCAGTCCGGCCCGACGCACCGGTAGGCATTCCGGGTGAGCAACCGGCCTCTCTTCATTTCGTGAACCCCATAAGGACATATTTCAACGCACTTGCCGCAGGCAATGCAGTCTTTGCTGCGACTGAGGCGGTATTTCCCAATCGGATTTCGGAATCGCGATGGAGTTTTCACAACATCAGGGACTTTGCGCTTACTCAAGTTCATATCCTTCCTTGACCTCTCCCAGGGTTCCAAAAGCAGGCCTGTCCAGCTCTTCAAAAAACATGGCCCGGCCCACTTCCCCCCTGAGCCGACGGGCATCACGGATCCCCATGGCGCCCATCACTTCCAGGAGCTGATTGTGAAAGGCACCGAAGAGGTTGTAGACCCGTGAAGCCACCCAGACGGGGGTCGCCTTTTCTATCTCCACCGGGCAGGAGAGCCCTGCCGTGCACCGACGGCACATGCGACATTCGAGAGCGATCAGGATGGGAAAATCAATGACCACGGCGTCCGCCCCGCAGAGGATGGCCTTGGCAACATGTTCCGCCATGGCAATGCCGCCGCTCGCCACGAGGGTCATCTCATCGCGGATCCCTTCATCAATCAGGGTCCTGTGAACCGACCTCAAGACATCCTTCATGGGCGTCGATTCGTCGTCTATGGAACTGCCGCCATAACTCGCTTCAAGATGGATCATGGAGACCCCGGACCGGGCAAGGGCCAGCGCTTTCTGTTTCACGCCCTTCCCCATGGGGAGATGAACGGAAATCAGGGCTAAAGGCAGATGCTTCCTGATGGCCCTCAATCGATCGTCCCAATCCTCGCTCCAGGAGAGTTCGACCAGACGGAATCCCTTGAGGCCACGGCTGGATTTCAACGGACCTGCAGGGAGAACCGGCATGAGATGAGACCGGTACGGATCCAGATTTTTCTTCACGAGATGACTCGGCAAGCAAAGGAGCGTGCCGAGCCGCTTTGCGGCCATGGCCCATCCTCGGATCGTTTCCTCACTGATGGAGCCGAAGGAGGGAATCCTCATGAGAACAGGAATGGGAACATCAGCAACCTCCGGGACGTGGCTCAAGAGCTCGCCTTTCTCGTTGAAGACAAGGTGCCTGGGAGTCTTTCCCAGATCCACCGCGGTGCTGATGTACTCACGGCCGTGAATGCCGTCCCGCGTGGGCCGCACGATCTCCGACATGTCCGTCCACATGGCGTCGAAACCGGCGCCGCTGAAGGGTCCGGGATACCCGGCGCCGGACACGGGGATCTTCCCTGTTTCCGCCTGGACCCACAGCCGGGCGATGATGTCCGGAGTCCAGTGGCTGTCTCCCAGGGCCTTGAACTCCGCACTAGAGGACTTGTGGATCAGCTCTTTGGGACAGCCCTGCACGCATCTCAGGCAGTTCATGCACTGGTTATCAATCGAGTCCACCATTTGACGGGTATCCAGGCTCCGCTGTTCATAGACCTTGTAAACGCATCGCTTCTTGACACACACGGCGCACTTCAGGCAGCCTTCTTCCCAGGCAATGATCCCCGACTGTGTGATCGCCTTGAAGCGGTGCGGGGTGGCTTTTGTATGAATCGCGTACTTCTTCGGCATAACTTCCTCTTGCTCCTAATGCTGGCTCTTGGATACAACAAAATTCGAATCTCGAAATCCGAAACTCGAAACAAATTCAAAGCACAAATGCTCCAATGTTCAAAACAGAAACCCAGCCTCCCACAGTTTTGGTCATTTGAATTTGGATCATTGGATATTGTTTCGGATTTCGTGCTTCGGATTTCGAACTTTCAACTTCTCCTCAGCTTGCAGAGAAGTACAGATTAAGATTCAAAACCTGTTTACTCCTTACTGCTTACTGCATACTGGCCGGGGCAGCAGTCCTGCTCTTTCGGCGATCTCGCCGACCTTCTCCTCCCACTCGATCGCCATGATGTGGACCCCCCTGACCCCCGGAATCTCCTTGAGCCTCTGGATGGTCTCCACACATATCTTTATGCCTTCATCCGCCTGCTTCTTGGCCGGAACGCTCTCCATGCGCTTGACCACCTCATCGGGAACATCCATGCCGGCCACCTTTTTTTTCATGTATCGCGCCATTCCGGCGGACTTCAGGGGGGTTACCCCTCCGAGGATATACGTCTTCTTCGTCAGCCCTTTGTCCCTGGCCATGGCCATCCACTTTTCGAATCGATCCAGATTATAGATGCACTGGGTTTGGATGAACTCCGCTCCTGCGGCCACCTTCTTGGCCAGCCGGATGACCCTGAAAGAAAAAGGATCCCCAAAGGGATTGGCCGCTGCGCCGATGAAGAGATCCGGGGCCTTTGTCAGGATCTCTCCTCCCAGAATCGTTCCCTTGTCCCGCATGGTTCTGACCACCTGCACGAACTGGATGGAATCCAGATCAAAGACACCGACCGCCTGAGGTTGATTTCCGAAGCTCTGGTGATCCCCTGAGAGGCAGAGGATGTTCCTGATGCCCAGAGCCGAAGCCCCCAGGATGTCGGATTGAAGAGCGATCCTGTTTCGATCCCGCACCACCACCTGAAGAACAGGGTCAAGACCTGCGGACTTCAAGAGGGTGCATGCGGCCAGGCTGGACATGCGCACGATGGCGGTCTGGTTGTCCGTGACATTGACCGCATCCACCGTGTTCCTCAGGAGCTCCGCTTTCTTGAGGATCGTCTCCGCGTCCGCGCCCTTGGGAGGCCCGCATTCTGCGGTCACTGCGAATCCGCCCTGATCAAGAACTCTTTTCAAACGGCTCAACTCTTTCACCTCTGCTGATCCTCCCTCATGATCTTTCTCGGCCCCCCGCCCTGTTTTCTCGACCAGTCCTTTGGAGGGTAGATTTGCTCCAACCGGTCCAGGGATCCGAATCGGTCGAGCCTGTCGATGATCGCTTGCCATGCGCAAGGGACCTCTGGACTGATCTCGCATTTCCCTTCCCTGGATCCTCCGCAGGGACCGTTGAGGAGTTGTTTGGAACAACGCGCCAGGGGACACACCCCGCCGAAGAAGTGAAGCATGCAGTCCCCGCACCCCAGGCAGTTCTCAACCCAGACCCCCTGGTCCCTTGTTTCTCCGAGGAACTCCGTATTGAGAGCCGGGAGGACCGGGATCTCCGAGAACATTTCCGCCACGGCCTGGACCCCTGCGCCGCAACCCAGAGAAAGCACTGCATCGTACTGGTCAATGACGTCATCAAGAAGAATGACAAAATCCTTCACGCACTGGCGGTCCAGGGTTTTCTCCTGGATGATAACCTCTTTGCCTTCCATTTTGGTTGCCATCCGGAGCGTCGAGGCCAGCATGCCTGTCTCCTTCTCCCCTCCTGCTGCACACTCGGCCACACAGGAACCACAACCGAGGACCAGGACTCTCTTGTAAGGGGCAATCATGGCCCTGATCTCATCAATGGGTTTTCTTTCTGCTGTGATCATCCTTTTTCTCCTTGATCCCTTTTCCCCTTTTCGGTCGCTCCAGCACCGGTGACGGCCGAAGTTCGCTGGTTCGGTCCAGGATCTCTTCAGCCAGTTTGGTCAGGGGTTTAGGGTTTTCTTTTGAGTTGGCGACGATTCCCACTCTCTCTTTTTCAAGACCGATCTGAGCAATGGTCTGAGCGGTCATGCCCACCCGTTTGGTCGCCCTGAGGTTCCCTTCAAAATAGCGACAGGCACCTTCAGGGCAAGCAATCACATAGGCCGCGTCCGCAAATTCCTCAAGGGCCTTCAGAAGGTGGAGAGGATCGAGCCGTCCGCTGCAGGGAATCGGAAAGAGCTTCAACCTCGAAGCATACCTTTTTTCAAGGGCCTGCCTCTGGGCCTCACCGCTTTCCGGAGTGTTCTGACAGTAAAATAAAGCCAAAGTCCGCTTTCGGCTTTGAACCACGCGGGCCTGTTTACCTATCTGCTGTTTTGTGTCTGGTGAAATTCTGGATTCCATATATTAATCGTCTCGAAATAGTATTGACAATGCGCTCCCCCTCACCCTGCCCTCTCCCCCAGGATTGGGGGAGAGGGTTGGGGTGAGGGGGCTTCTGAGTGTCGAGCCAATTATGCGACCTTTAATAAGGGAGTCCCCGATTTAGAACTTCCGCGCTGCAAGCAGCGTGGTATTTTGCTCGAAAAAAAAGCGCCTTCCCCTGGCAAGAGGGGCAGACGCCTTTGTCCAAAAATAAGCACTCCGTACTTCCTTGTGCGGAAACTTATATAACCTACCTTTTTCCCCCGCGTTGTCAAGCCAATTTTCTGAAACTGTTCTCTTTTATCTACCTTTCCCCCACAATCAGATAGCTTGAATAAGCCTCATGGACGCGCTGGAGACACCCGTTCAGTTTTTCCCTGAACCGGTCTTCGTTCCCGTCCGGCCCGAGGAGCCTCCGGCTAAGAGCCTTAAGTTCCTTCTTGTCCTTGGGGATCGCATGGATTTGCCTGTCTTCAAGAATCTGGAGGGAGTGTTCGACCCGCCGCAGAAACAGGTAGTCTTCCTTGAGCCCTAATGCCACAGACTCAGGAAGGACATTTTCCTTGCCAAGAAGTTCCAGGGCATTGAGCGTGTTCTCTTCAAGGAGAGAAGGGATTCGTCCTCCGTGAATAAGCTGCAGTCCCTGGACAAGAAATTCCACATCCCGCAGTCCGCCCATACCGCTCTTCACATCGGGCGTTGCACCGGAGTGGGTCTTCATTCCGACGATTCGCATTTTTTCAATGGATCGGGCAATGTCCTCCCTTTTCCATTCACGCATGAATACAGGCCTTATCTTTTCCAGGAACGAATAGCCGAGGCGAAAGTTCCCGGCCACGGGGCGCATCTTGAGGGCTGCCTGGACTTCCCACAGCGATGCCACGTCGTAGTAATATCGGACTAGAGAAGACCATGAAGGGACCAGCTCCCCGTCCCGGCCAAAGGGCCTTAGCCTCAAATCCACCCGGTAGGCATACCCTTCCTCGGTGTGGCTTGAGAGGTCCGACCGGAGGTCTTCCATGAGGCGCGCAAAAAAAGCTTTCTTCTCCTGCTCGTTCTTCCCATCCTCGTCACTCCAGAGACCGAGCAGATCAATGTCGGAACTGTAGTTCAGCTCATTGCCTCCAAGTTTTCCAAGGGCCAGGATGCAAAACCGCTCCTTCCATTCCGGATGCTCCTGGATTCTCTTTTCAAGGACAGCCTGCGTAAAGGCGTCAGCCAGTCTCGACAGCTCCAGCATCACCTCTCGGGTCGAGGCGCCGAGGCAGATATCCCGAATCCCGATCCGCAGCATTTCCCGGCGTCTCAGGCGCCTCAACCGGTTGAGCCATTCCCCGTGGCTGCTGCAGCCTGCCGCCACGCGCCGCAGTTCTTCCACAATATCCCTTGTCTCGCGAAGCTTGTGCAGAATCTCCGGGGCAACCACCCAGTCCAGAAATCCCGGATTCCTCACCAGGGCGTCAGACAGGAACTGGCTCCCTGCAAAGATCCCGAGCAGGAGTTCAAGGCGCATGGGCTGCGACAGCAGAAGATGGTAATGGAAATCCGCGCTGACCTGGGCGCGGACAAAACGCTCCCAGTTGTTGAGAGCCATGTCAGGATCCGGCTTTCTCTTCAGGATATCAAAGGCAAGAAGGGCAAGTTTGGCAAAGGTCGCTCTTCGAGTTCCACCCCCTGCCATGCTCTTGATGTTCGCATAGGCTCGCTCAGGATGATCAAAGCCGCCTTCACGCAAAATGGAATCCCTCGTTTCCCTGGGCACCTGGTCCGACAGGACAAGATCCGCCGCATTGCCCGCAATCGCTCCCGGAATCGAATCGCGACCAAAATGGCGCTCCACAAACACGCGAACGGCTGCGGAGTGGTTTTCAAAATCAATGCGAAGTTGCTCGGAAGGTTCCAGGGGGCCGCCTCTTGAGTAGCCCATACGCCGGCTGAGATGAGCAAATTCGGAAGAGCCCTGAGACGGGAGGAAAAGATCTATCGCAGAACCGCGAAGCATGCGCATGCTGTTGATCAGGTGTCTGAGGAAGGTGTAAGCGGTGATGAGACGAGCGGATTCCTCGGCGGATAGGACACCCTCTTCGGAGAGGATCTCCAGGGCTTCACGGAGAAGAGGGGTTCTGAGCGAGGGGACCTCCTTGGCATGGGTCACCTGGAGAATCTGAACGCTGTACTCCAGGTCCACCAGGCCTCCGGGACTGAACTTGGCATTGAGCCTTGTAGATCCGGTCTTCTCCATGAATTGTTTCTCCCGGAGATCTTTTAGTTCCCGGAGATCCAGGTGGCCGGAAAAATAGACCATCTCATCCCTGAGCCGCTCGACTTGCTTGCCCAGCTCAGGGTCCCCGCCGATGGCCCGAAGCCGAACCAGGGCCAACCGCTCATACGAATGGGAAGGGCCGGCAGGACCATAGTAGCGGCAGAAGCTGTCCAGGCTGCTGGCCAGCGGTCCTGCGTTTCCGAAGGGTCGAAGTCGCAGATCGAGTTGAAAAATCCCTTCCCTCTTTGACTTGATCAGGCTGGTCACTCCTTTGACGAGACGGTCGAAAAACTCTGTGTTCGTGAGAGCGGGATCTCCGTCAGTCGCGCCGCTGTCACTGTACACAAAGAGCAATTCCAGGTCAGAGGCATAACCCAGAGCAGCGCCGCCCAGTTTGCCCAACCCCAGGATGGCGTATCTTGCCTCAAGACCGGCCACAGTTCTTGGCCTTCCGAAGCGCCTGGTGAGATCCTCGTAAACAATTCTTGCTCCTTCATCGACGACCTGCTCGGCGAGCCGAGTCAGAGCAAGGGCAAAGGATTCGAACGGCGATTCGGGATTAAGGATATGGTCAAGATCGATGAAAAAGATTTCCCGGTCTTTGAACCGGTTCAGCCTTTGCCCCTTTTCCTCAAGAGTTTGCGCATCCTTCAGTGCGTTCCTCATTCTTTCGGCCAGGGTCTCGGTGGCTTCTGCAAGAGCCCGGGTTCGGACATAAGGGCTTAGCATGGGAAGAAGGGTTTCATACTGAAGACGAATGAAGTCCTCCCACAGGAAATCACTGGCGCCGAGAAGTCTCGCAAGATCTTTGAGCAGATGAGGCTGAGTCAGCAGGTCCAGCCACTCCTTTTCCTTTTTCCTCTGCACCACGTCCCTCACGATTTGCTCGAACCGTGAAAGAGCGGTGAAGGGGTCCGGCGCCGCACCAAGGAAATAGGTGAACTGCTTGGTGAGAAGCACGGAGAACTTGACGCGGTTGAGCAATTCCGGGTTGTCGATCTTGCGGCCCCGCAGGTCGACCAAGTCGATTTCGTCTTCCACGCGGCCGTGTATCGTCCTGATTCTCACGTGTTCAATCGAGACGTCATGCAGAGACAGGGCATTGGACAGGGCATACAAAAAAGCGGGCGTGTCCTCTGAGATGACCCTCAGGCGGGTAAAGGCTTCAGCGTGTTCGTCTATCTGGATTTCCACGGGATACGGCACAGGATAGGAGTCCTGCTGAAGAGGGGCAAGTCTTCTGACCACAAGCTCATTGACCTGCTGCTTGGCCTCTGTAATCGATGGCTCGTCTCCCTTTTCCAGAAGGCGGATCGCGGTCTCCATGCGGGATCGAAGCTCGTCCGTCCAGGTTTCAAGAGGCAGGGGCGTGTCCACGGCCCCGGAGAAGTGATCGATGATTCTTCGCCTTTTCCCAAGGTCCTCCCTCTCGAGGCGCTTCCTCCTGATTTGGCTTTGAGGAATTCCCTCATCCGTGAAGACTTCTCCAGAGACAATGCTGAACCCCATACCTGCAAGGATACCGGTAATAAGAGAAAACTCGGAAGGGTAATCAAAGGCCAGGACCGTGCAGTCCAGGGTCCCGTCTCTTCTTGGATCAAGCAGAATCTCCACTGGATGCAGGGGGGATAGGCGGCCAAGCACTGCTAGGTGTCGTTCCACATCCTTTTCGCTGAAAATTCGGGAATATCGCTCGCCCAGCCGCGCAATATGCTCAGTTCGCACTCTTTCTTCGGCAGTCTTCAATTCCCCTGCTCCCCCAAGAATGATGCACAGATCATATACCAAGGAAGGAAACCTGACAAACAAGACCGCTCTGCCTCAAGAAACGGACTCTGACAAAAGGGGGGTTCCTCGGAAAGTTTCCCAGGAACCCCCCTTCTCTTGAGGTAATAAGCGAGATCTAGATATCGTAGTAGAGTGCGAACTCCCAGGGATGTGGCCGGAGCTCGACGGCCAAAACCTCTTTCTCTATCTTGTAGGAAATCCAGGTCTCGATCACATCCGAGGTAAACACATCGCCTTTCAGCAGGTACGCGTGGTCCGCTTCAAGGGCCTGCAGCGCTTCCCTAAGGGATCCCGGAGTGTGAGGAACCTTGGCCAGTTCTTCCGGCGGCAGATCATAAATATCCTTGTCCAGCGGATCTCCCGGGTCCACCTTGTTCTGGATGCCGTCAAGCATGGCCATGAGAATGGCAGAGAACGCCAGATAGGGATTGCAACTCGGGTCAGGACAGCGGAACTCCAGCCGCTTGGCTTTGGGCGATGTGGAGTAAAGAGGAATACGAACTGCTGCGCTTCGATTCCGCCTTGAATAGGCCAAGTTGACCGGGGCTTCGAAACCCGGCACCAGTCGCTTGTAGCTGTTGGTTGTCGGGCTCGTGATCGCCAGAAGCGACGGCGCATGTTTCAGGATCCCGCCGATGGCATACATGGCCATTTGCGACAGACCCGCGTACCCGTCACCGGCATAGAGGTTCTGGCCGCCTTTCCACAGGGAGCTGTGGACGTGCATGCCTGAGCCGTTGTCGCTGAACAGGGGTTTGGGCATGAAGGTCACGGTCTTGTTGTACTTTTTGGCCACGTTCTTGATGACATACTTGTACTTGAGCAGGCTGTCCGCCATCTGCACCAGAGGAGAAAAACGCATGTCAATTTCCGATTGCCCTCCTGTGGCCACTTCATGGTGCTGGGCCTCAATCAGCACACCGATCTTCTCCAGGGTCAGCATCATTTCGCTGCGGATGTCCTGCTGGCTGTCCGTTGGAGGAACCGGGAAATAGCCTTCCTTGTAGCGGGTTTTGTATCCGAGATTCGGATTCTCCACCCGGCCGGCGTTCCAGCGGCCCTCAACCGAGTCGATGTGGTAGTACCCTTCGTGTTCGTTCTGATCAAATCGGATATCGTCAAAGATAAAGAATTCGGCTTCAGGGCCGAAGTAGGCCACATCCGCAATTCCCAGGCTCTTGAGGTAACTCTCCGCCTTCCGGGCAATGTTCCGCGGATCCCTCGTGTAGTCTTCTCCGGTGACCGGATCACAGATGTTACAGAGAATGACGAGGGTCTTGGCCTGAAAGAAGGGATCGATAAACGCGGTCTCCGCCACAGGCTTGACCAGCATGTCCGATTCATTGATCGCCTGCCATCCCCTGATGCTCGACCCGTCGAAGCCAAGGCCGCTTTCAAAAGTGTCCTCATCCACTTCCCTTGCGGGTATGGAGAAATGCTGCCACAGACCCGGAAAGTCCATGAATCGCAGGTCCACCACTTCCACCTTCTCTGTCTTGATCATGCTTACAATGTCTTTTACTGTCTTTGTTTCACTCATTGATTTCCTCCCCATGTTGGATTCTGGTTACCTCCCAAGAAAAGAATAGACTGAAGGTAGATAGACTGAAGGAAAATACATGCGCGATCACCCAAAGCCAAGATCGTTTGGATACGTTGACAGGTGATTGTGTCATGGATGATCATTATTGCCCTTCAGTCTTCAGCCTAAACACCTGAGTAGTTACATAATGGATATCATTGAAAACACGTTCGCCCGTGCGAATCTACGCTCATTGGTACAAGGGTTGAGCAAGACGCGTGCCACTGGCTATGATGCTGCAACCCTAAGGCATCCCTTGTCTTTTGGCCTCTCAACCAATTCAACCCTTGTTTTTCAAAATACAATTTTGTAGGATCGCTCTACTCGATACTACAAAAGAGTAAGCCCTTTGAACTAGAGGATGGCCCATGGCCTTTCGGTCCGTCCTTCGGAGAAAATAGAATTGATTGACGCTTTCAGATCAAGTATAAGATTGCGTTCATTTAATAACCGTCGTGACAGGTTTCATTCATGGAATGGAGACAGAGAATCTACTGTGGAGATCTGACCCCGTCTGACGCGGGAAGGGATGTTCTCCTCATGGGCTGGGTGGATGCTTTCCGCGATCACGGAAGTCTGCTTTTCATTCATCTCCGCGATGTTCGCGGGATCGTCCAGGTTGTCTTTAACCCTGTGATCAGCAAGGAAAGCTACGATAAAGCCGCTGGTCTCAAGGAGGAATACGTAGTTAAAGTGAGGGGCAAAGTCGCTCTTCGTCACCAGGGCACGGAGAACCCGAACATCAGCACCGGCGCTATCGAGGTGCTTGCCGACGAGATGGAAGTCCTTTCTCTTTCCCGGACCCTTCCCTTCAAGATCTCTGAAAAAGCGATCGCCTTTGGCGAGGACATCAAAGCGAATCCCGAAAAGGTGGATGAAGACCTGAGGCTCCAGTACCGTTACCTGGACTTGAGACGCCCATCGGCTCAGGAGCTTTTCATCAAACGCTATGAGATCATCAAGGGCATCAGAAAATACCTTGACCAGCTTCACTTCATGGAGATTGAAACCCCTTTCCTCACCAAAAGCACGCCCGAGGGAGCCAGAGATTACCTGGTCCCGAGCCGGATTCACAAAGGCAAGTTCTATTCCCTGCCCCAGTCGCCTCAGCTTTTCAAGCAGCTCCTCATGATGAGCGGCATGGACCGCTATTTCCAGATTGCCCGCTGCTTCAGAGACGAAGACTTGCGGCCGAATCGCCAGCCTGAATTCACTCAACTGGATCTTGAAGCCTCTTTCATCGACGAGGAGTTCATTTATGAGATCGTTGAGGAGCTCACGGCGAGGATCTTCGCTCTCGGCGGGATTTCTCTTCCAAGACCCTTTCCCAGAATGACCTATGAGGATGCCATGGAACGCTACGGATCGGATCGGCCGGACCTTCGCTTCGGCATGGCCTTTGAAGAGGTCACGGACATTCTGAAAGAGACGGAATACGCCGTCTTCAGACAGGTGTTGGAAGGGAGCGGCTGCATCAAAGGATTTTGCGTCAAAGCACAGGCCGATTCGCTCAGCAAAAACGTGCTTCAAAATGAATACGCTGTGAAAATCGCCCCATCCCTCGGCGCCAGGGGCATGACCTGGATGAAGGTGGCGGATGGCCGGCTGGATTCGAACATCGTCCAGTTCTTCAGTGAAACGGAACAGGACCGTCTCAAAGAGCGCTTTCGTGCCGAAGACGGAGACGTCCTCATCATGATTGCCGACACCTATCGAGATCTCGTGAACAAGGTGCTCTCCGGTCTTCGCCTCCACCTGGCTGAAAGGCTCAAGCTCATTCCTGAGGATCGTTACGATCCCCTCTGGGTAACGGATTTTCCTCTGTTCGAACTCAAGGATGGGAAACTCGGCTCCCAGCACCATCCCTTTACCATGCCCGACCGTATTGATTTTGATCCCGCGAACAAGCAAGAATGCCTTGCCCTGAAGTCACGGGCCTATGACCTTGTGATGAACGGGGAGGAACTGGGGGGTGGAAGCATACGGATCCACAGGATGGACATCCAGAAGAAGATTTTTCTTGCCCTGGAGCTGACGGAAGAAGAATTGGAAACTAAATTCGGCTTCTTTCTCCGCGCTCTTGAATATGGGGCTCCCCCTCACGGTGGACTTGCCCTGGGCCTGGACCGGGTGATCGCCATGATCCTGAAAGCGTCTTCCATCCGGGAGGTCATTGCTTTCCCGAAAAACCGGAGTGCCTACTGCCCGCTCAGCGAAGCCCCTTCATTTGTGGACGGGTCTCAGCTCAAGGAGCTGGGTCTTGCAGCCCCTGCCACAGACTTGGCGTATGAAAGAGCTTCGAGAGCACCCCTGATGACTGAGGCGGCAACCCTTGTCTCGGAAAGGATTTCTCTGGACCATGTGAGGCACATCGCCAAACTCGCCCGTCTCAAGCTGAGCGAATCAGAGGCCCTTCTCTATCAGAAGGATCTCAACTCCATTCTCGAGTACGTGGAGACCCTGAGGGAGCTCGATGCGGAGAACGTCCGGCCCATGAGCCACGTGATCCCCATGCAAAATGTTTGGCGTGAGGACAAGCCGGGAAAAGCGGGAAAACCGGAAGAGATCCTGTCCAATGCCCCCACGAGGGAAAAAGATTTCTTCAAGGTTCCGAAGATCATTGAAGGTTAGGCTATGGATTTATGTGATCGAAGCGCAACAGAACTTTCACGAATGCTCAAGAAAAAAGAGGTGAGCTCAAGGGAGATCACCGAGTCAGTGTTCGCTAGGATCGATGAGAAAGAGAGTCTGCTCAGGGCCTACATCACCATAACCCGTGAACTCGCCCTGAAACAGTCGGACCTGGCGGACAAAAGATTTCAGCGAGGAGAGAGTCTCTCCCCTCTGGACGGGATTCCCGTAGCCGTGAAGGATGTTCTCTGCACCAAAGGCGTCAAAACCACCTGCGGTTCAGCCATTCTTAAGAACTACATTCCTCCCTATGACGCCACAGCGGTAAAAGGGGTAATGAAAAGCGGAGCCGTGCTCATAGGAAAAACGAACATGGATGAGTTCGCCATGGGCTCCTCCACTGAGAACAGCGCCTTCGGTCCCACGCGCAACCCTGTGAACTCCGATTGCGTGCCAGGGGGATCCAGCGGCGGCGCTGCAGCGGCTGTTGCCGCAGGCGAAACCATCCTCTCCGTGGGATCGGACACGGGCGGCTCCATCCGCCTTCCCGCAGCCTTTTGCGGTGTAGGCGGAATCAAGCCCACTTATGGACGGGTCTCGCGCTACGGGTTGGTCTCCTACGCGTCTTCCCTGGATCAGGTGGGAGCCCTCGGCCGCACGGTTGAAGACTGCGCCCTACTCTTGAACGCGATGTGCGGGCATGATTCGCTGGATTCGACCTCCGCAGAAGTAAACACGCCGGACTTTCGCCGAGCCCTGAAAAAAGGATTGGCGGGGCTCCGCATCGGCCTTCCCAGAGAATATTTCGTGGAAGGGCTCGACCCTTTGATCAGGCGCAAGATCATGGAGGCGGCCGACCTTCTTGCCAAACAGGGCGCCCGCGTCGTGGAGGTGTCGCTTCCTCACACTCGGTATGCCGTCAGCACCTACTACCTCGTCGCCACTGCCGAGGCGAGCAGCAACCTGGCCAGGTATGACGGCGTCAAATACGGTTTCAGGACCACCGAGGATGCAGCGGACATCGTGAAGATGGTCGAAGAGACCAGGAGCGAGGGCTTTGGAACAGAGGTCAAAAGAAGAATCATGCTGGGCACCTTCATACTTTCTGCCGGGTACTACGACGCGTACTACATGAAAGCTCAGCAAGCAAGGACCCTGATTAAAGAAGATTTCGACAAAGCCTTTGAGAATGCGGATTGCCTGTTGACTCCCGTCTCCCCCTGCCTGCCTTTCAGGCTGGGAGAGAAAATCACGGAACCCTTGCAGATGTACCTTGTCGACGTCTACACGGTATCCATCAACCTCGCGGGCTTGCCCGCAATGAGCGTGAACTGCGGCATGGTCGAGGGACTTCCCGTGGGCATGCAGATCATCGGAAAGGCCTTTGACGAGGAAATGGTTCTGCGCGTGGCGCATGGGTACGAAATAATAAGATTGGAGTAATGGAGTGGTGGAGCATTGAACATTGAACAATGGTCATTGAACATTTGACATTGAAGATTGGGAAAAGCTTTTTGCCGACTCCCAATAGAGCAGTCAGATGATAAATGATCAATGTTAAATGCCCAATGTTAAATGACTATGGACTTTGACGTAATCATCGGTTTTGAAACCCACGTAGAGCTGAAGACGCAGACAAAGCTCTTCTGCGGCTGTGCTGTGGAGTATGAGGCTGCTCCGAACAGCCGGATCTGTCCCGTGTGCACAGGCCAGCCCGGCGCCCTTCCCGTGCTCAACAAGAAGGCAGTTCAGTATACGGTCAGAGCAGGGCTTGCTCTCAGTTGCATGATCAGCAGGCACTCACGTTTTGCGCGGAAGAACTACTTTTATCCTGATCTTCCCAAAGGCTACCAAATTTCCCAGTACGAAAGGCCTTTCTGCCAGGACGGCCTTCTGGAAATCACTGGCGATGACGGAAGACCTTACCCGGTTGGAATCAAGCGGGTTCACCTGGAAGAAGACGCCGGCAAACTGGTCCATTCCTCAAGTTCCTTTGAGTCCTCCACTTATAGCCTCGTCGATTACAACCGTTCCAGTGTTCCTCTTCTTGAGATTGTGACCGACCATGAACGCAACCCTGTTCGCTCCGTTCAGGAAGCGCGGAGCTATCTCGAAAAGCTGCGCCAGATGCTCCGCTACATCGAGATCAGCGACTGCATTATCGAAAAAGGCCAGTTTCGCTGTGATGTCAACATTTCCCTGCGGCCCAGGGGCACGAAGGGCTTTGGCAATCGATCGGAAATCAAGAACATGGCCTCTTTCAAGTTCATTATGGATGCCCTGGAATTTGAGATCAAAAGGCAGTCGGAGACCCTCCGATCCGGAGGGGAGATTACCCAGGAGACAAGGCTTTACGATGAAGCAAAACGGATCACCTTACCCATGCGGAGCAAAGAGGATGCGCCTGATTACCGCTATTTCCCTGATCCTGACCTGGCAGAGATCGAGCTTCCGGAGGACTTCATCGACAGAATTCGAAAGAAGATGCCTGAACTGCCGGACCAGAAGATCAACCGTCTCATGCAGGAGTTCAACGTCCCTCGCGACGAGGTTCTGATCCTGACAAAGGAAAAGGCGGTGAGCGACTATTTCACTACCTGTGCTCTTTCGTGCGAAGACCGCAAAAGGCTCAGCCGCTGGATTATCAAGGATCTCTTCAAACTCCTCAATAAAGCCTGCCTGCCCATGGAGCAGTGCCCGGTCCCGCCGGATCACTTCTCCACTCTGGTCAACCTCATTGCAAAGGGTGAGGTCACCGAGAAAATGGCGCGTGTAATCCTCGAAGAGATGTTTGAAAAAAGCGTGAGCCCGGAAGCCGTGATTGAGAGCAAGGGCTTGAAGCCGATTCAGGACAGTGTGGCCCTGGAAAAGATGGTTGACGAGGTGCTCGCCCAGAACCCTGAAGCGGTTGCGAAGATCAAGGCTGGAAACAAGAAGCCTGTCGATTTTCTCATCGGCCAGGTCATGAAAAAAACACGAGGCAAGGCTGACCCGGCCGCTCTCACCAAGCTGATTCAAAAGAAGCTTATTTCTTTATCTGCATAACTCTTCGGATGACTTCGTAATTTCCCTCTTGGAAGGGTATAGAAGGATCTACCAGACCCGATCCATGTATCTTAAACTGCCGCCAGACTTGAGCTTCTTCTTGAGCTTCTTCTTGCTTTCCATGTCTCGCGCTCGTATAATTCAAAAGCTGGGGAAAAGAGCATGAATGTATTCGAAGAATTCAAGCGGTTGGTAATAGAATTGGAGACGCATAAGGTGAGGTATGCCCTTGTGGGAGGGGTCGCCATGGCATTTTACACGGAGCCGCGATTTACCAGGGACATTGACCTCCTTGTTGATTCCGAAGATTACGAAAAAACCCAAGACATCCTGGAGAAAGATAGATATTTTGAATCGGCGTCACCCTGGACATTCCGGAACGTGGCCATCGAACTTCACCGTTTTTTGAAGGTAAACCCACAAGATGAAATGATGATCGATGTGCTCGTTGCGAAAGATGAAGAGATGCGAAGGATAATCCAGGATGCTGTGGAGGCGGAGTCAGCGGAAGGGAGAGTGATGCTCGCGAATAAGAAAGATTTGATTAGGCTTAAGAGAACGAGGGATTCGAAGCAAGACCAGGCTGATATAGAGAAGCTTGAAGATGACAAGAATCGATAGGGTGCTAAAACAACTTAGCGATCTCTATGAGTTCAATCGGAAAATTAGGACTTATGAACTGAGGGAAAAGGAAAAGGGCAACAAGTCGTCTAAGCCAACTGGTAAGCTTCAGCGGTAACCAGGGAGCCTGGCAATCGAGCGGCTTAGCTTACGGTTCGGCGTGGTTCGGTCATCTTTTGCTCCTGCGAATACAAGCATTGTTCGTTGACAGTTCAGCGGCGCACTGGAGAAGATCTTGGACGAGGTGCTCGCCAAAAACCCCCTCAATTTCCTCATCGGCCAGGTCATGAAAAAAACTCGTGGCAAGGCTGACCCGGCCGCCCTCACCAAGCTGATTTAAAAGAAACTGCGCTCATAAATACAAAAATCCCCCGCGGAGGCTGTCCGACAACTGGTTTCCATTCCCCTTGTGGGAGGGGATGAAGGGGAGGGGGAACATGATGAATGTTCACCGTCGTTTCCACCCCCACCCTAACCCTCCCCCGTCAAGGGGGAGGGAATTATGGGGTTATCGGACAGGCTCTTACCATCCTTGTTGCCCTCGGGCGACTCGGGGGATTTTGTTTTTCTCTACCCTACTTCATGGTGATATATGTCGGGAAGAACATCTCCGTGGGCATCACGGGCATGTTCTGGATCTTGCTGTTGTAGGCGATGACAAACTTCTCCACGTGGAGCCACAGCCAGGGACAGTCCTCCCAGACGATCTTGGCGCCCTGCGCCAGCAGCGCCTTTCGTTTCTCCGGGTTCTGCTCCAGCCTGCTCTGCTCCATGATCTTGTCGAACTCAGGGTTGGAATAGAACGCGGAGCCCAAGCCCTTGGGTGGATAAACAGCCGTTGTGAACTGGCCGTACAGGCCCATGTCCGCATCCATGATCAAAGGCCCCCAGCCCAGCAGACAAGCATCCATTTCAGACTGTTCCAGCGGCTTATACACCACGGACATAAAGGTGGGCCAGTCATAGACCCGTAGCTCTGCCTTCACGCCGACGGCCTGGAGATAAGCCTGGACCGCTTCAGCCACCTGGGTGTCAAAGAGGTAGCGGCCCTGTGGGGTTCCAAGCTTGACGGTTTGATTGAAGTCGAAGTTCGCTTCTTTCAGCAACTGCTTGGCCTTGTCAGGATTGTAGTCGTATTGGGGTTCCATCTTGGCGTATCCGAAAAGCATAGGGGACACAGCCCCGTCCATAGGCTGAGCCGTGTCAAAGAGGATCTTCTTCACGATTGCTTTCTTGTCCACCGCGTAATTGAAGGCCTGGCGCACGCGCTTGTCTTTCATGACGGGCCGATCCCCTCGCAGCGCCATGAAGATGGTTCTTGTGTCGAGAGGCATTTCGACCTTGATCTTGGGGTCAGCCTTGAGGGAAACCACATTGGCCGGAGAAGGTTTGTAGCAAATGTCAATCTGCCCGGCTCTCAGCATGGCTTCCCGTGTGGACACATCCGGCACCACTTTCCAGATAATTTTCTCCACCGTGGCCTTGGGTCCCCAGTAGTCGTCGTTGCGCACCATCACAATGCGGTCGCCCTTGACCCATTCGCTCAGTTTAAAAGGCCCTGCGCCGACGGGGTTGTTGCGCACGTCGTCCCCGTACTTCTCAATGGCTGCCGGTGAAATGGTGGCAGCCACCACCAGGGAGAGAGTCTGGTCCATGGGCGCGAAGGGGTAGTTCATTTTGAGTTGAACCGTGGAGTCGTCAACCACCACGCACTCCTTCACGCAGGTAATGGCGAAGCGGAGCGGCACCCGCAGCTTGGGATCCAGGGCACGGTCAAAGCTCAGTTTCACGGCCTTGGCATTGAAGGGCGTCCCGTCGCTGAACTTCACGCCCTGGCGCAGATGAAGAGTCCAGGTCAGGCCGTCCGGGGACACCTCATACTTGGTGACCAGACGGGGCTCGAGCTTGCCCTCAGGGGTCAGGTACAAATAGGTGTCAAACAACAGGGCGCACATGTTCTGGATAAGCGTTGTCGTCTGCTCCTGCGGGTTGAGGGTATCCGCATCAATGCCGATACCGATGGTTAACTGTTTGATCTGACCCCGGGCATCCATGGGGGAGTAAACGCCCCAGAGTGCCACCATCAAGGTCAGCGCCACCACGATTCCGAATCTCCTGCCAAATCCTTGCATCACTACTCTCCTCGTTTCAGTTTAGAAGTACATTCGCAATACCTTGCATAAGCTGCAGTTTGTTCCAGTAGCAGGGCCATCTTAAGCGGGCTGAACTATAGAGGAACTTCCTTTTCTTGTCAACCATGGGCGACGTCAGTCAACGCGTGACCACAAATCATTGATGGCCCCTATTGATCGTCCAAATCCGGTCGGCCTCCGCCTTGGTTGAAGTTTATTCCATGAGTGCCTTCAGCAAACCATCTGCTACGATGGATGGATTCGTGAAAAGGGCTTCATGGCTCCCTTCGATTTCAACAAGACGATGTTTCCCAAGCCCTTGGGCCATGCCCAAATAGGCTCCCGGCGGCAAGGAAGCATCACCCTTGCAAAAGACAACAGCCTTGGGGATATTCAGCTTCTCAAAATCTTTTGTATTGACCCGCGCAGTAAAAAGGGCAAGAGGTTGAGGCACCAGGCGGCTGATCAGAGCGTTTTGCTTTTCGACGGGTTCACCGGCCATAAGCATGTTACGGACGAACTCTTCTATGACGGGTACCGAATTGTCAGGAGAAGCATTCGCCGCCGCGGTCATCCCCTGAGAAGCATCGGGCGGCACCAGATCAAACTGGCTTTTCCCGTTGGCTAGGATAAAGGCATTGAGGAAAATCAATTGGGAGATCTTATCCGGCGCTTCCGGCGCAGCCGACTGGAGCAGGAAACCCGCGCTGGAGTGCCCGACAAGAACCACCGGGGCAGCTTGCCGTTTCAGAATGCTCACGATCTTGTTCACATAATCATCAAACGCGACTTTAGATCGGTCGTCCTTGGGTGATTGCCCCGGAAGGGTTGGTGCTTCTGCTGTATGACCGGCCTTCTCTAGTTCCTTGACGACTCCGTCCCAGCACCATCCACCATGCCACGCACCATGAATCAGAACAAAATGCTTTTTCATCGATTCTCTCCTTTCGAATACGATACACATCCTACACATGGTTAGTGTCTTATCAACAGGAACTTGATGGCTGGATTCTTTCCCGGAAGGGTGGCCCGACGCTCAATCGTTCAGGAATAAAGGAGAACTCGGACATCCTCTTGATGCCGGGTCTGAAAAAAAGCGAGTCTTCAAAATCCTGAACAACCCCTTAAAGCTTGGCCAGATAACGGTCAATCTCGAACTGGCTGACGTGGGTCCTGTAGGTGTCCCATTCGATCTTCTTGTTATCAATGAATTTGTTGAAGATGTGGTCTCCCAGGACCTCTCGAACCAACTTGCTCTTCTCCGTTTCCAGGATGGCCGCGTAAAGATTCCCTGGCAGATCCGTAATGCCATGAGCCCTGCGCTCAGCCGGGTTCATCTCGTAAATATCCTCTTCAATCGGATCCTGCAAGTCCATCTTCTTCTCTATGCCGTCCATGCCCGCGCCCAGCATCACGGAAAAAGCGAGATAGGGATTGCAGGCCGGGTCAGGTGACCGGAATTCAATCCTGGTAGCGGTCTCCTTCCCTGGCTTATACATGGGAACCCGGATCATGGCAGAGCGGTTCCTGCGGGCCCATGACACATAGACCGGGGCTTCATAACCCGGCACCAACCGCTTGTAGGAGTTCACCCACTGATTCGTCACAGCCGCAATTTCCGGGGCATGGCGCATGAGCCCGGCAATGTAGTGTTTGGCAATTTCCGAAAGGTGATATTTGTCCGCCGGATCATGGAAAGCATTCTTCGTGCCCTTGAAAAGGGACTGGTGGACATGCATGCCGCTTCCATTGATGCCGAAGATCGGTTTCGGCATAAAGGTCGCATAGACTCCATGCTGACGGGCGATTTCCTTGACCACCAGGCGGTAGGTCATGGTCTTGTCCGCCATTCTCAGCCCCTCGTCATACCGGAGATCAATCTCGTGCTGGCTCGGCGCCACCTCGTGATGGCTGTACTCCACGTCAATCCCCATGGACTGGAGTGCGAAAATCGTGTCCCTCCTGAGGTCGCTCCCCATGTCCAGAGGCCTGGCATCGAAATAGCCTCCTGTATCCATGACCTCCGTGGCCTTGTTGTCTTTGAAATAGAAAAACTCAAGCTCCGGCCCGATGTAGAAGGTGTAACCCTTCTCAGCGACCTTCATGAGAAGCCTCTTGAAAACATAGCGCGGATCTCCTTCATAGGGAGTGCCGTCGGGGTTGAGAATGTCGCAGAACATGCGGGCCACGGGCCGTTCCATGCCCCGCCAGGGCACGAGCTGGAAGGTGGTGGGATCCGGTTTCGCGATCATGTCGCTTTCCTGAATCCTCGCAAACCCCTCGATGGAAGATCCGTCAAACCCCATGCCCTCAGTCATCCCTTCGTCCAGCTCAGAGGGGGTGACCGCAAAGCTCTTCAGGAACCCCAGCACATCCGGAAACCAGAACTGGATGAAGCTTACATTCAATTCCTTCACTGCACGCTTCACGTCTTCTGTGTTCTGACAATTCATTTTTTTTATATTCGGCAGCACGTGGCCTTCCATCTTCCTTTTCCTCCCACTTCTTATTGATCTGGCCCGCAGAAAGAGCCTGGGCTTCTTCCCTGTGGCTTCCACTTCCTGAAAGGCCATAATACACAAAACCGAATCCAAGGCCATCTTTTTCTTTTGGAAGGATTGTACGGACCGGCCTATTCCCCTTGCTACTCAGAAGGCTCACTCGATCTCCAAATTGCGTAGGGGAGGGGTTTATCCCATCCCTCGGGTGGGCGTAAAGCCCACCCCTACATGGGCTGCAGGACCGCGATGAAGCTCCCCGCAGCAAGCTGCGGGGTATCGTCTTTTCTCCTGGGCCGTCATTCCGTGCTTGACTCAGCCTGCCCCGTACTTAATACGGGGGAATCCAGTCGGGTTTTCTGGATACCGGCTTTCGCCGGTATGACGAATTCGCGGCAAGCCGCGGGGAATGCACCCGAAGGGATTCAGCGCGGGCTCATGCCATGCCACTTCTTGGGTTAGTCGAGGAAGCAATTTGGTTGCGGCCACAGGACTGCCTTGGGAACAAGTATAAGAAACGAGCTATTCCAATCGATCATCGCCTGTGCTAGAATGCTTGTTCCTTAAGAAGGTTGTGCACATCTCCTGGGTCTCTGCCTGGGAAAGGGGTTAGAGCGACCAGTCTGTGGTCAGGATCCTCCACATACACACGCTGCCCGTCATCAGTGGATCGGGGATCAATACCTTCCTCACCATGCAAGGCATGAAGGGAAACCGCTATGAATCGGTTCTTGCCTGCGCGCCCGGAGGAGCACTCATTGACCTGGTTCAACGGCACGGAATAGAAGTAAAAACCTTCCCCAACCTGGTGCAGCCCCTCCACCCGCTGAAGGATTTTCTGGCGATCCTCGACCTTACCTCCCACCTCATCAGAAGACCTTACCATGTGGTTCACACCCACAACTCCAAAGCAGGGTTTATTGGTCGCCTTTCCGCTAAGCTCGCCCGAGTGCCGGTCATCGTGCACACGGTTCACGGCTTTGCCTTCCACGAGCAAGAACCTCCTTGGCGTCAGTTCCTGTTTCGAAACCTGGAACGCCTCGCGTCACACTGGTGTGACAAAATGATTTTCATTTCCCAGCCCCTCGTCGATTGGGCGTTAAAGGAGAGAATAAGCTGCACAGGGAAGATGGCGAGAATCTACAGCGGTATCGAACTGGATCGCTTTCATCCTGTGTCCGAACAGGAGAAAATGAGGCTGAGGGAAAAATGGGGGCTCCGGGAGCAGGATGCCGTCATCGGTATCGTGTCGAAACTCTGGGATGGAAAGGGCCACGAACTCCTTATCCGGGCTTTCAGGGAAATCAAGAAGGAAAAGAAAGATGCTCGTTTGGTGATCGTAGGAGAAGGCTATCTCATGGAATCCCTTAAGGGCGTTGTCAGACAGCTGGAGCTCTCAGAGGCCGTTATCTTCACTGGATTCCTGGAGGATGTCCCTCAAATCATCGCCACTTTTGACGTCGCGGTTCTCCCTTCTTTTTTCGAAGGAATGGGAAGAGTTCTTCTGGAAGCCATGGTCATGGAGAAACCGGTGGTTGGGACGCTCGTGGGCGGAATTCCTGATCTGATCGAACATGGCGTAAACGGCTATCTCGTGAGCCCTGGGAACGAGAGGGAATTGGCGTCCGCAGTTTTGAAGATCTTGAATGACAAAGGCCTTGCCGTCAAGATGGCTGAAGCAGGACGAAAGAAGGTTACAGACCGCTTCAGTGCGGATACGATGGTTCGATCCATAGAGAAGGTCTACGGTGAGCTTCTTGAAAAGAAGGGGGTCTGCTTTGATTCTTAATCTCTTCTGGCAAACTTTTCTTGCTCTGTCTCTCGTTGCCCTGATTCTTCCCTCTGTCCGGTCTTTTTTCTTCAATTTAGGACTGAGGTGGCAGTACATCTTTCTGTTTTCATTTCTTGCGGCCTGTTTCTTGACCCCTCTCTGCCGCGCCCTTGCCCTCAAGCTGAAGATTCTTGACCGGCCTGACTGGCGCAAGATCCATGACCAGCCGACCCCGCTCCTCGGCGGTGTGGCAATCTACGTTGCTTTTTCAGTTGCCCTTCTCCTGAACAATGTGTTCCTGCCCGGCATGAAAAGCTTGCTTCTCGGGGCAACCTTGGTTTTTGTCATGGGCCTTATCGACGATGTCAAGCCCCTGCCCGCTCTGCTGAAATTCATGATCCAAGTCGCCATTTCTCTCGTCGTTATTGTTATGGGCGATATTCACCTCACTTTTTTCTACTATTCCAGCTGGGCGGCTTTCGTCAACATCCCTCTCACCGTCCTCTGGATGGTGGGGTTGACCAATTCAATGAATTTCTTTGATGGCATTGACGGTCTTGCCTCTGCCATGTCGATCATTTGCGCCCTTTTCCTGGGGATCCTGGCCTTTAACACCGATCAGCCGGCCCTGGGATGGCTTGCTGTGGCCGCCGTCGGGGCTTGCGTCGGTTTTATTCCCCATAATTTCCGGCTTGGAAAATCGGCTCTTATTTTCCTCGGGGATGCGGGCAGCACTTTCTTGGGATTCACGCTGGCCGGGCTGGCGGTCCTGGGGCAGTGGTCCATGACGAGCCGGTTCGTGTCCCTCGCAGCTCCCGTTCTCATCTTCGGCGTCCTCATCTTCGACATGGTTTACGTGAATCTCTCCCGGATCAAGAATCGCCAAGCAAGAAGTTTCACTGAACTGCTCACCTGTGTGAATAAGGATCATCTGCATCACCGGCTCCTTTTTCTTGGCTTTGCCAGGAAAGAAGTGGTTTTCATTATCTCCACCATCTCTGTCTGCCTAGGCATGAGCGCTTTCATCATCATGGATCAGAAGTTCATCGAGGGTCTCCTGGGATTGTTTCAGGCTTTCCTGATTCTGGGCCTGGTTGTGGCCTTGATGCTTAAGGGAAGGGAGCGCATTCCTAAAGAGGGTGATAGAAGGAGAATCCTGAGACGGCGCGAGGACCGGGTGCGGGCAGGTGACTTCAAGGATATCTTCTCCGGATAGAGAGCTCCGCGCCGGACCATTTCACATTGATCAGTTAACATTGCCCATTGAATATTGAGACTTCACTCGCAGGCGCTCGAAAACGAGGAGTCTTCGTCGATGCGGCGAGTGGGGGACGGTGTAAGAGATGTCCTGAATCGGCTTGTACGTATCTCGAAAAGCGCTCACCGCTTCCTCCAACTCGTCGTTGCAGGACGGCCCCTTCATGAAAATAGCCCTTCCGCCCGGCGCAAGGCAATTCATGACGCGGTCCAAGGTCTTGGAAATAGATTCCAGGGCCCGCGTGATGACACCGTTCACGCTCCTGCTAAAGGAGGGGTAGATTTTGCCTTCATAGATCTCAATGTCTCTCAGCCCAAGGGCGCCCACCACTTCGTGCAGGAAGGCTATTCTTTTGTGCCTTCCTTCGGAAAGAATCAATTCTGTTTCAGGGCAGGCGATCTTCAAGAGAATACCGGGCAGACCTGCGCCTGTACCGATATCGAGGAGCGGTGAGGGAAGGTTCCAGTCCAGCATTTTCGCAGCCAGAACACAGTCGACGTAATGCTTCTGAACCATATTGTCGAATTGATAAATGCGAGTGAGATCATACTCCTCGTTTCTCTTTCGCAAGAGGTTGTGGTATTGCCATAGCTGTTGGAACTGTTTATCACTAAGGGGCAGCCTGCTTCGCTCAAACCATTTTCTGAGGGAAGGCAGGCCGGGAGGAAGCTTGTGCTCTGCCTTGCTCTTGAACCTTCTCTCTTTCGTTTCAGTGGGAAGACGCATCGCAGATTAGAACCTCAGCCTGAAATATCTTCGCAAGACGTGGAGAAGTTGAACCCTGTGTCGGATGCGTTGTGAACCGCAGAATGTCGAATAACGAATGATGAATGTCGAAGGAAAACCCGATAGTCTTCAAACTTCGTCATTCGAAATTCGGCGTTCGATATTCGATATTCAATTCATAATGACTCAATGACGTTGTGATTTGGTTGTAGCCAAACGCGTGCATTGGAGCCGCCCGTGGAAAAACTCCAGATTCTATATGAAGACAACCATTTGATCGCTGTGCATAAGCCCGGAGGAATCCTTGTGCAGGGAGACATCTCCCGTGAGACCTCCCTCCTGGACATGGTCAAAGACTATATCAAAAAGAAGCACAACAAGCCAGGGAAGGTATTTGTCGGCCTGGTGCACCGCCTTGACCGCCCGGTGTCAGGCCTTGTTCTCTTTGCCAGAACCTCTAAGAGCGCATCGCGCTTGTCCGAACAGTGGCGGCAGAGAAGCATCACCAAGATCTATTGGGCTCTCGTTCACGGAAAGATGAGGCCGCCCTCCGGCAGGTTGACTTCCTATCTGGAAAAGAAAGCGAAAAGGGTCTCCCTTGTTGACGGGAAAGACAAAGAGAGTCGAGAGGCTGTCTTGAGTTACAGGACTCTTCTTGTGAAAAGGAATCTGTCCCTTCTTGAAATCAATCTCCACACAGGGAGAAAACATCAAATCCGCGCTCAACTGGGCGCTGAAGCATGCCCTATTGTGGGCGACGTGAAATATGGAGCGCCTGACCGGCTGAAGGACGGCACGATTTGCTTACTGGCAAAATCCCTGACTTTCATGCACCCTACCAGACCTGAGACGATCCACATCGAGGCCCCCACGCCGGACTGGGCGTTCTAACGAAGCGCCGTCAAGCGGTGCTTTTTCACGGACAAACACGCTTGGTCCGTGCCACCCGGAAACGCCGCCATCCATTGTCTTTTCACGGACAAACAAAGTTTGTCCGTGCCACCCGGAAACGCCTGTTGCAGGTTGCAGAAAGATCTTCTCAAAACCCATCACGAAAGCACGAAAAGAAGATTCCCCTGTTTACCCTTCGTGTTTTCGTCCTTTCGTCGTTGTCCGGTTTTACTGATCACTGATCACTGGTAACTGATCACTGGCTTTTGAGGCACTTTAGGCATTTATCTTGAAATACTCTTTCACACTGGCTAGGGATATCTCCTCCCGATTTCCTAAGAATTTTGTCTTCATCTTCCTGACTCTTTCGATTGATTGAGCAAGTCGTTCCGTCGATATCGTTCCTTCTGCAAGCGCCCGCCGCAACAAATCCAGGCTTTCATGGACATGACTCTGATCCTTGCAGATGAGCAGGATATCGGCGCCGGCCTGGAAAGCCTGAAGCGCTCCGTCAGCCACACTCCATTCCCTGGCAATCGCCCCCATCTCCAGGTCATCTGAGATGGTCAATCCCCGGAACCCCATTCTCTCCCTCAGTAACTCGGTTAACACCAGGGGTGACAACGTTGCAGGTCGGTGGGGATCGAGGGCGGGATATATGGCATGGGAGGTCATGATTCCGCAGACGCCTTCTTCGATGGCTGCCGCAAAGGGAGGGATATTGATTCTCTCCAGCTCTTCCAGATCAATGTTGATTTTGGGCAAGTGAAAATGGGGATCCACATCTGCCCGGCCGAGGCCTGGAAAATGCTTGGCCACAGCCATGATCCCGTTTTCCTGAAGGCGCTTGACGACTGTTCTCCCGAGGAAGGCGACAACCTCCGGGTCCTCACCAAAACTTCGACCTGCGAGGTGTTTCTCAATCTCTCCTCTTTGAACGTCAACCACAGGGGCAAGGTTCATGTTAAGGCCCACGACTTTCATTTCCCTGGACGTCACTGTTGCGAACTCGATGGCTCTCTTGACCGGTTCTGCATCCATTCCAATGGCGGCATTTCCAGGGAAGCTTCTGAAAGGCTCCTTGAGTCTCGCAACCCTGCCCCCTTCCTGATCCACAGCAAGAAACAGGGGCGAGCCCTGCTTCTTCAAAGCTTCGCCCTGAAGATCGCGACACAGAGCGCCCAGCTGCAGTGGGTCTTCGATGTTCCTGGAAAACAATATGATGCCGCCGACATGGTGTTCACGAATCAGAGTATCCGTCTCTTTATCCAGGTGAGGCCCCGGCATCCCAACCATAAAAAGCTGTCCGATTTCTCTTTCCACATCAGAACGATTCAATTAGAACCTCCCTGCTTTAGAGGCCAAGAAGCAATGACCTAATCTTTTTCAGGGTCCCGCCCTGCACCGACAAGGGGCAATACTTTGTCCACCTTGAAGAAAACCAGAAAACGCGGCTTTCCTTCTTCTTTTCCTCCCGCATATCTCTTGCTCCGCATCGAATAGAGGAGCTCGCTGTCTTTTTCTTCTCTGAGTTTGGTCAGGAAAAGGCGAATGCCCTTGTATCCTGGGCCGTCCTCCTTGAAGAGATAGGCGGCATGGTTGTTGGTCTGCAAATTGTGATGGGTCAACCGCTCCGCCATGATGAAGGCAGCAGTCTCCTTGTCCATGATGTGAGGTTTTGCGTAGATCGCCGTATCCACGTGGCCCTCCGCATCCGCTGTTGCCAGAACACCGGTTCCCTTCGCTCTTTCGAAATACTCCTTCAGATTCAGCTCCATATTTCTCCTCCAATTGATTTTGCTCTTGATCGGAATTGAGTTGAAAAACCTTGGGAAAAGATATGGATCACCGTTCTGATTTCAAGCCTTCCCCGCCAGCATGTCTTGAGTAATGTCAGAATGCATTAACGTATGCCTGTTGACAAAGCGTTAAGTGAAATTATTTTATACCAGGTTTTTAGGAACATAAAGTCTTAACCCGCCCATGTTTGGGGCCACGAGCCGGGTTTTGTGATGACCTGGCTTTTTTTATGGAGGGAACCCATGAATATCGAGAAGGATGTGACAGAGAGAACTCCGTGCAACGCGAGCCCTATTTTCGGCATTGACGCCTTTTCCAGGCTGGATGAATCCGATGATTTGGAATTCTATTCCAGGGACAGATTTGTGAGCCATCTGGACTCCCTTGCTTTGGCCACTGTGGAGAAGCTCATTGGGACGCTCGTTGTGGAAGAAACTCCTGCTATCCTGGATTTGATGGCTGGCTGGGATTCTCACGTCCCGGGGGATCTTCGAGCGTCAAAAGTCGTAGGTCTTGGGTTGAACGAAAACGAACTCAGAAATAACAAAGTCCTGTCAGAGGCCGTAATTCACGATCTCAACAAGGATCCTCGTCTCCCATTCCCTGACAACCGCTTTGATGTGGTCATCAACACGGTTTCCGTGGATTACATGACAAAGCCTGCTGAGGTTTTCAAGGAGGTGGGGAGAGTTCTTAAACCAGGAGGGTTGTTTCTGGTCATTTTCTCCAACCGGATGTTTCCTGAAAAGGCGGTCAAGGTCTGGCGGGAGGCGGGTGAAGATGAGAGAGTTCTTCTGGTCGACGATTTTTTTAGGGAAGCGGGTGTGTTCCAAAAGCCCTCCGTGTTCCTTTCCAAAGGCAAGCCCCGGCCGAAGGATGACCAATATGCGCCTCTGGGTATCCCCAGCGACCCCATCTACGCGGTTTATGCGGATAAAAAGGGAGGCGATCCGTTGCGAAGCGCAAGACCTGAAGTCCTTGTTTCTTATGGAGAACCGCTGGATCAGGAAACCTTTGAACTCAGAAAAAACGCCATTAAGCACACCCTGCGCTGTCCCCACTGCGGGGAGAAAATGCTGAAATGGGCTGTACCGGACAATCCCTTTGAAGTCACATGGGACAATGATTTCATGTATATCTGTTTCAACGATGCATGCCCTTATTATGTCCGAGGCTGGGATTTCATGCACCGGGAAGGGAACAGGGGGTGCTCCTATCGCCTGATGTACAATCCTGAAAAGGATTGCTGCATGCCCATTCCTGTCCCCACGCCCAAGGCTCTAAGGGAAAGTATAATAGAATAAGGGTGCACGGTACACGGTGCAAGGCACGAAGATATTGTACTTGCCTTGTACCCTGCGCCGTGTACCGTGTTTACGCGTGATTTCTGAGTTGCAGGGCAATGGGATGAGGATTCAAATAGAGCTGCTGCCTTAGATAGTCTTCCTTGTACTTTCGTACATAATGATTGATTAAGGTGATCGGGACGATCAGGGGGATGTACCCGTTCCGGTATTCATCGAGGATCTCAAGAATTTCCTGTTTCTCATCTTTCGACAACTGTTCTTTGAAATAGCCCATCATGTGCTGCAGAACATTCGCATTCTTCTTGACGGTCGTCTTGAGCTTGAGCGCTTCCATGAGCAAGGTCTCATACCTCGCGTAGAGTTCATTCAAAGGGAATTTCTTTCCTTCCGCTACCAGCTTGCCCATCGCGCGGTAATGCTTCTCGCTGTGAGAAAGAATGAGCAGCTTGTGCTGTGTGTGAAAAGCGACAAGATTGCCCAGACTCTTTTTTCCCTGCACGATCTCGCGCCATCGCTTCAGCGTGAAAATGCTCTCAATGAAGCTCTCTCTCAATTTCGGATCATGAAGGCGGCCCTCCTCTTCCACTGGAATCAGAGGGAAATGCTCCATGAACGTCTTGGCAAACATTCCTTTTCCTGCTTTTTCGGGCATGCCTTTCTCATTGTAGACCTTCACCCTTTCCATGCCGCTGCTGGGAGAGTCACTCTTAAAGATGAAACCGCAGAGACCCTCTCTCTCGATCTCCTCTACCCGCTTCTTTGCCCAGATTAGCATACGGTCCGTAAGGTCCTGATTGGTTCTCACCGTGACGAGCCTTGGGGATTCGGGGTTGCCCACAAGCCTCATCGCCTCTCGCGGTACGCCAAGTCCGCACTCCACTTCAGGACAAACAGGAACATACTCCACGTACTGCCCGAGCGTATCGGTCAGGTAACGATCGAGCTTGTGTCCCCCGTCGTATCTCACGTTCTGCCCCAATAGGCAGGCGCTGATTCCAAGTCTTATCTTATCTTCCATAGGGCACCCTTACTCTGATTGTTTGTGGAAATCGATTTGACTCTACCAAACAGGGCACATTCTATCAATGGAAAAGGGGCACGACCCTTGCGGGACTTGAACGAGCTTTTCCATGAGGACAGAATGTGGTAGTTAAAAAGGGGCGAGGAGGGCGTCCGACAACTTCACATTCATCTCCCCTTCAAAGGGGGACAGGCACAGGAGATCAGGAGAGATCAACAATGATCGAATTGATGAAAAAACTCGCAAGAGAAAAGGACATCTGCGTTCTGGCTACCGTTTCAGGTGAGAAGCCTCACTGCTCTCTCATGGCCTACACAACGGATGACGACTGCAGCGAGATCTACATGGCCACCTACAGGAGCACCAAGAAGTTCAAAAACCTGATGGAGAATCCCTCTGTCAGCCTGCTGATCGATACCCGGGAAGAGCACAGGGGCTCTCACCGCCCTGAAGCAAAGGCCATGACCGTTTCCGGCGCTTTTGAAAGGCTGGAGGATAATCAAAAAAGCGCGCGGCTGAGGGCCAGACTGCTTAGCCGGCATCCTCATCTCAAAGAGTTCCTGGACCATCCGGATGCGGAGATCATTTGCATCAAAATCCATTCCTTCTTGCTGCTGGATGGTCTCACGGACGCCCACTTTGAGGAGGTCTCCAAATGAGCATGGTGCCTGAGATTCGAGTGACCAGGTGTAATGATGTCCCGGTTCGTTCAGAAGGGGAGTTCGTCCTTTACTGGATGACCGCCTTCCGGCGCACTCGCTATAATTTCAGCCTCCAGAAGGCTGTGGAGTGGGCCAATCACCTTGCAAAACCACTTCTTATATTTGAGGCTCTGCGCGTCGGCTACCCCTGGGCCTGCGATCGCTTCCATCGCTTTGTCATCGACGGCATGGCGGACAACTCCGAGAGTTTAAGGAAATACGGGGTCTCCTACTATCCATACCTGGAACCCGCGCCCGATGCGGACAAAGGTCTTCTCGCAGCTCTTGCTGAAAAGGCCTGTCTCGTGGTTACGGATGACTTCCCGGTCTTTTTCTTGCCCCGCATGATCGCCTCCGCATCAAAGAAGATCCCTGTTTACATCGAGAAGGTGGATTCCAATGGACTGTTGCCCATGAGATCCGCTGACAGGGTGTTCGCAGCAGCCAAGTTCTTCAGGCTCTTCCTCCAGAAAGAACTCCCATCCCATCTCTCCGCGATGCCTGATGCCGAACCCCTGAAAGGCTTGAAACACAAAGCCCCTGTTCATCACCTCAAAGACATCCTCAAGCGCTGGCCTGCCGCCTCCTCAAAAATTCTTGAAGGAGATCCTGACTCCCTGGCCGGGTTCCCGGTGGACCATGAGGTCAGCGTCGTAGATCAGCGAGGAGGCGCCACTGAGGCCTCTAGAAGAAGGAAGAGTTTCGTTGAAAAAAAGCTTTCAGCCTACGAGGAAAACAGAAACCATCCTGACGATGACGCTACGAGCGGGCTTTCCCCTTATCTCCACTTCGGCCACCTCTCGGTTCACGAGATCTTTCACCACCTGGCAGCAAAAGAGGAGTGGACCCTGGATCATCTTCCCAAGAAAGCGACCGGCGGCCGAAGCGGATGGTGGCACATGAGTGAAACAGCAGAAGCCTTTCTCGATGAACTGGTGACATGGAGAGAACTGGGCTTCAATATGGGCCGGCAGAGAGAAGACTATGACCAGTACCTTTCCCTGCCCAGCTGGGCTCAGCAAACCTTGAGAGACCATCAAGCGGACCGAAGGCGCTATGTTTACAGTTTGGAGGGATTTGAAAAGGCACAAACTCACGATCCCCTGTGGAATGCTGCCCAGGGACAGCTCCTTGAGGAAGGCCGGATACACAACTACCTTCGGATGGTCTGGGGAAAGAAAATCCTGGAATGGACGTCCTCCCCTCAGGAGGCGCTCGATATCATGATTGAACTCAACAACAAGTACGGTCTCGACGGCAGGGATCCCAATTCCTACACGGGGATCATGTGGATCCTGGGCAGATATGACAGGCCCTGGGGCCCGGAACGACTGATCTTCGGCAAGATACGGTACATGAGCTCGGAGAACACCTTGAGGAAAGTGCGGGCCACTGAATACATGGAGAGGTACAAACCGAGATAACCTGGCCTCCTAATGCAGGCGTATGGCCGCAACCAAATTAGAATCCGGAAACCCGAATGTCGAACAAGGAATTTCGAATGATGAAGTTGAATCTCTTCTCTTGTTTCCTTCGGCGTTCGTGATTCGTTATTCGACCTGCCCGCTATGCCTTCAAGCGGATTTCCACTAGCTCGCCAATGCCCACGGGAGCTGGCACTACCGTTACACCACAAATTTTTCGCATGGCAGGCAGGTATTCTGCGGTTCGCTTTTGAGCCTCTGTGCAGCTTGCGGATAAGTCACAGGCGGAGACTCTAGCGCTTTGGCCTGACCCTGTCGTAGGGGTAAGGGTAGTACCAGGGTCTCCAGAAAGGATCATACCACCACCAGGGGTAACCGGGATAAGGATAGGGCGCTAGCCGTTCCTTGCTCGTGTCCGGCCAGAGGTAAATCTCTTGGGCAAGAACCAGAGGGTAGGTGTACTGGATCTCGCCAAGAGGCATGATTCGCTTCCCCTCGACCTCTCCACCGACGGTCACCTGTCTTCCCTTGGCATAGACCGCGACGTCAAGGTAGGAAGGATAGAGCGCTAAAAAACGCCCCTCTGATTTGTCCACCTCCTCCGGTGCTCCCAGGAAATCCGCGGGTTTCTGAAGGATTTCGATCTGAGTTCCCTCTTTCGTATTCTTTGCCTCTATGATCACTCCAGCCCAGATCACCACGTTGCCTTTGTGCGCTTCAGGATCCTTGAATACGTCCCCGAAGGTGAGGTTTTTGTCGACCTGATCCCTCAGCGGCTTCGAAATCGCCGGAGCGCAGCCCATGATAAACAGCAGGGCCAGCGCAACGATCCATTTTTTCCCGAACTCAGTTCTCATCTCAAACGACCCTCTCTCAACGTCTGAAATCTAATCATCCCCTGCGGACATACAATTATCTTTTCCCCTGGCTTTCCTCTCTGATAAAGTTTCTTTGTCCGGCTGCCCTTTGGCCTGAATAACCACTGGAAAGCAGGGAATCACATGAATGCAAATCAAATATCTGCAAAACTGCTCCGATGGTACGCCCGTCATGCCCGCGATCTCCCCTGGCGGCACACAGGGGATCCGTATTCGATTTGGATTTCCGAGATCATGCTCCAGCAAACCCAGGTGGAGACGGTTATTCCCTATTATCGTCGCTTTCTCGCGAGATTTCCATCCGTGCGTGCCCTGGCTGAAGCTCGTGCGGATGAGGTGCTGAAAATCTGGGAGAACCTTGGCTATTACTCCAGAGCGCGGCATCTCCACGCTGCGGCAAAGGAGATCGTTGTCCGCTGGGGGGGCAGGCTTCCTCAAAACAGGAAAGAGCTTCTGAGCCTTCCAGGGATCGGAGAATACACAGCCGCCGCCGTCCTCAGTATCGCCTTCGGTCAGAGTGTTGCGGCCATAGACGGCAATGTTTCCCGGGTGATCTCCAGGCTTTTCGCTCTTCGAAGCCCATTGGGTTCTTCAGAGTCCAGGCGACACATCCGCACTCTGGCGGATCAGCTCCTGAGCAAAAGGAATCCTGGTCACTTCAATCAGGCGATAATGGATCTGGGCGCGACCGTGTGTACACCACGAAATCCTGACTGTCTATCGTGTCCTTTGAGGGGTCTCTGCAAGGCAAAAGATCTGGGTTTGCAGGAACAGCTACCTGCTGCTAGAAAGCGCCCCACCCTTTCCCACAAGCACATGACAGCAGCCATCATCCTTGATCGAAAGAAACGAGCCCTTGTTGTCAAAAGGCCCGTCTCAGGGCTTCTTGGCGGCTTGTGGAAATTTCCTGGAGGGGAAAGAGGCGCAAAAGAGACTATAAAAGGGGCTTTGCGCAAAACGGTTTGTGAAGAACTTGGCATTTCGATCTCTGTGGGGAAGACGGTTGCATCGATAAAGCATGCTTACACACATTTTCGTGTGACTTTTCATGTTTATCAATGCGCCATTGAGCGAGGCAGGCCCAAGTCTCAGGAAGGGCGTCTATGGCAGTGGGTCTCCCCCAAAGAACTCCGCCGACTGGCTTTATCAAAAGCAGAGAGAAAAATGCTCGATGTTCTCCCTCACAGCTGACCCGACGTGGCGTCCCAGCTCTGCAAAAGCTTCTTGTACTCCGTGTCCTCATAGCGGCTGAGTAAAAAGGCAGGCGCGTAGTCAGGCAAAGCGCTTCCGCTCACGTGGTTACCGAGCAGTTCGCCGGCAGCCATACCGGCCATGATCCCGAATCCGGAAAGAGCGCCCATTACAAAGGCTCCCTTGACCGGGAGAGTCCCGATCAGGGGCCGGTTCTCCTGGGTCTTGCAGTAGTAGCCGCCGTCCACATAAGGCTTGCCGACTTTTCCCAGATACACGGATAACCCGGGAATCATGCCTGCCATTCCCCGGAGCACGATTTCCGCATACTCAGAATCGAAGACCGGCGGCCAGACCGGTTCCTGGGGCTTGATGTCGTATGTCCAAAGAGCCAGGATGGTCTGGCTGCCCTCCCCTCCCTCTGGTCTGAAATGGACGCCGCTTGGAAATTCCTCCAGAAGCCATCTTGTTTTTTCGCTGCCTTCGAGCACTTCTCTTTCCTCTTCGGTCCAGGGGAGCTTCATCGGGTCTGTCCAAATCATGAGGGGGACATCACGAGGAACGACCCCGTGAGGATCATTGAATGCGATTTTCCCGTGGAGTTCGTTGAACACAGGAAGATCAATCCCGATCAGGGCTCCCGCCTGTTTGAGAAGCGGCCCTGCAGCAATCACAAAGGATCGCGTGGAGATGTCCAACTGGTCCTTTTCCCCGGTCACTTGAACGGACTCTATCCCTCCCTTTCCCACACCAACGCCGGACACTCGACCCATGAGATACTGGGTGCCTGCCGCCTTGGCCTGCTGGAGAAGATACATTCCGAGCTGTTGTGCGCTGAGCCAGCCGCAGCGTCGAACATGGAGCATGGCGATAGCCGTGTCTTTGATGAAAGGATATTGCTTGCGAACCTCTGCCGGATTCAGGACAAGCTCCGCACCGTTAAGACCTGGATCAAAACCCCTCGGCTTGCAGGCCGGGTAGGCCGGATCATGCGGCCCGCCGCGGTAGGTCCTGATCGGTCCGGCTCCTAGGCCTGAGATCTCTTTTGCCACTCGCTCCATGACCCGGGCCTGCTCAGGCCTGGCCGTGAGGAAGACGTAACCCCTGCGGCTCATGTTGAAGTAATTATCGCTTTCGGCCGCAAGTTGCTCCAGCAGATCAATGCTCCGGTTCATGAAGCGCACCATCGTGTTGCCCGGCCCCGGCCACCAGTTGCGGTAGGCTTCCGTTGATTTGTCACTCGTAAGCGTCAAGGGAGCTTGCTCGTCCACGAGGAGGACTTTCTTGATCCCGTGCTTTACCGCGAGATGGTGCGCTGCCGAGACTCCGGCGATTCCAGCCCCGCAAATGACCACGTCGGCACTGACCTTTCTCATGATGATCCTTTCCCAAATGGTTCGTTATCGAAGTCTTTCATGCGCCCGTAGAAACGGGGCACACTGAAGGCATGAAAATGGGGCTGCAGCCTGAAAGACTAAATCTCCCCTCACCCCTCTTTACAAAAGAGGGGGAAACCATGAGACACGATAGCTTCCCCCCTTATAAAGGGGGACATGAGGGGGATTTTGGGATTCAGCGTCATCCAAATGCACTTTCTGAGCAGAGCAACGCAGGAGCGCGATTTACTCTGTCACGCATGAACTCTGTGCTGCACTCTATTAGGCCTTCACGAACCAGCTCACAGGCCTTCGGAGACTGACCGGATCCGGGTATTCGTCAACGTATCCGACCCTCAAGACAAACTGGGGAATCACCGGGGCTGAGTGACTTGAAGCAATTTTTTCCAGCCCCTGTTTTTCTTCAAGACACTGCGTCATCGGATGAATGCATATCTTTTTCTCCCCAGCTGTCAGAGCCATTCTCTCAAACTTGCGCCCCGTTTCAATCAGATCGGAAACGCTTGCTCCCTGACTCGTAACAATGAACCAGCCTCCGCCCTGCTCAACCTGTTTTGCGGCAAGATCGATGCCCTGCTTTCGAAAGCTTTCTTTCGTCACATCCTCCCTGCCCATGAAGTTCCGGACATACCATCCGCCAAACCCCTTGATGTCCATGCTTTCCGTCGTCAGCCCGTCTCGATATTTCCTGGCGTCTTCGTTGCTGAAGCGAATCCAATCCGCCAGTTCCTTTTGGGCTTCGTCCCGATAGGTCTGGAGGCGGAACGTTTCAAGAGCGGCCTCCTGAATGCACTTCGCATGATCCGAGCCCCGGGGGTAATAGAAGAGCTGCCCCTTCAGCGGGTCTGAAAGCGCTTTGACATCCTCACTCCTGATTTCGTCGGATCGAAAGCCCTGCTTGACGGTTCTTCTAGAGGCCAAGCGCTTCAGGGGATAGTTGCCTTGCCTGCCTTTCTTCAGAGCGATCGAAACCAGATCCTCGTCCGCAGAAGTCTTTCCGATGACTTCCATCTCGGCCTCATATCCCATGGCGCTTGCCGCGATGGCAAGGTTCTCCACAAAGGCTCCGATGGAAAGAAGCAGCTCTCTGTTCTGCGGGTCCACGGCCGGCAATCTCCTTTTTGGATCGCCACCAATGATCCACTCTCTCTGTGAAGTCACTTTCACCACCCATGGTTGCGCATTGTGCCCGCTCGGCGCCAGGGACGCGTAATAGAGGATGGCGCTCGCTTCATCGCCCAGGGCAGGCACTGTTTCAAATTCGCGACCTTCAGGTTGAAGATCAGTCCGCTTGACTCCGGATCCACAGGCGTTCAACAAAGAGCTTGATCCCGCTATCAGAGCGCCGGCGGCCAAAGTTCTTTTGATAAAAACACGTCTATCCATAATGGCAGAGCACCTCCTTGCGGAACACCTTACAGTGTCCTGTCCGACAACTACTCTCCCCTCCCTTGGTGGCCTCCGGCTCTTAGAGCCCACGGCTCGGGGAGGAGGGGACAAAGGGGAGGGGGAGGGGTTTCATAGGTTGGCGGATAACCCGCTAAAGATTCTTAGAAATGGACACATGGAACGCCGCGCCTTTCCTGATGGCAGGCTCCAGCCACACGCGGCCTTTGTGCTGTTCGGCAATTTCCTTGACGATGGCGAGCCCCAGACCGGCTCCATCCACCTCGCTGGCTACCCTTCTGCGTTTAAAGGGACCAAAAAGTGTCGTCGTGTCTTCGTCTTTCAAACCGATTCCGTCATCTTCCACTGACAGGATATGGCTGTCCTCCGACTCCTGATAGCTTATCCTGATTTCGCTCAAATCGTGCCCTCCATACTTCAGAGCGTTGTCCACAAGATTTCTTAAAACCCTGACCATTGAAGTTCTATCCGCGTTGACCTCAGGGATCTCTCCCAGCTCGAGCCAGCGGATCTGGCGGCCAATGAGTTGAGGAGCAAACTCTTCCTTTACGGTGTCGACGATTTCTTTAAGTCTTACTTTCTCGATCGAAAGAGGGACTTCTTTCGTTTTGATATAAAGGTTGATCTTCTCCACCAGAGAAGCGATGTGCTCTGAGGCTTTCAAGATCTGCTCGCAATAGCTTCTTCCTCTCTCGTCCAGCCTGTCCCTGGAATATCTGTGGAGGCGTTTGGCCAGGCCATAGATTGCAATCGCAGGGTTCTTGAGATCATGGGAAACCGAATAGGCAAACATTTTTATTTTGTTCGAGCTTTTTACCAGGGCCTCTTCAGCCTTCTCCCGTTCCAACTTGTCCCGGAGTGCCGTGAGACCGTAAGAAAGGTCATTGGCCAGTTCCTCCAGGAGATGAAGCTCCTCAGCGTCAAACGCATCCGGCTCCGTTGCGTAAATGTTCAAAGCACCGATCACTTTTCCGCCCATCCTTATAGGAAGAGCAATGGACGATCCGTATCCCCGCCTGACCGCCTCCCCCCTCCATGGAACAAACTCCGGATCTTTCAAAATATTCTTACAAACGGCCGGCTTGCCTGTGCGGATGGCCGTACCTGTAGGCCCTCTCCCCTCCTTGGTTTCCGACCAAGTGATATCGACCTTTTCCAGGTAACCATTTTCAAAGCCGGCTTGCGCAATGGGCAGGACGGATTTTTTCTCATCCTCCTGAGCAAACCCAATCCAGGCAAGCCGATATCCTCCCACATTGACGATCATGCGGCTCACTTCAGCCAGGAATTCCTTTTCATCCGCTGCCTTGGCCATGGCCTGGCTGGATTCCCCCAGGACCTTGAGAGCCCTGTTCACCCGGCGAAGCTCAGTCTCAGCGCGTTTTCTGATGGAGATATCCCTGTTGCTTGCTCTGCGTCCGAGCCACTCTCCGTCCCTCCCGAAGACTCCCTGACAGTAATGGCTGATGAAGCGCTCCTCTCCGGTTCTTGTTATAATCCTAAAATCGATGTGAAGAACGTCCTGAGCGCGGAAATCCTCCAGAAAGTGTTTGGAGGTTATGGCCTGATCCTCAGGATGGACGATACGGGCTACGAGCGAGGGATCCGCTATGAATTCCTCACTCCTGTATCCTGTAATTCGTTCGCAGGACGGAGACACATAAACGTACTTGCCGTCAGGGGCTTGCCACGTTTCCCAGTCATAGGTGGTATCTGCAAAGGTTCGAAATCGCTCCTCGCTCCAGCGCAGATCTTCCTCTCGCGATTTGAGCTGGCTTTGCACACCTTCCAGTTCAGCCACCTGCCGTCGCAAGGCTTCTAACTCAGCGAGGAGCTCCTCTTTTGCTTTGTCTTTTTCTTTCATCGCCTGTGCCCGGATGGATCAATTCGGTTTTCTTGCAGAGTTCCAAGCTCCGAGAGTCAGGAGCTCTTAAAATTGAAGCACCGTCGGTCAGACGAAAAGTGAGAAAGGATGTTCCAGATGAGAGATCTACCACAGCAGGAACAAAATAAGATTACCTCACTATTTTCAGAGTGGCAAGAAGGAAAAAAGGTCAAAATCCAGGGGGAAACTATGGATCAGGAAGGAGGAATGAAAACAACGCCGGTTATTCGAAAACCGAAACAACGGCGCGATGAATAGCCGCTCCGATTTTACCCAATCCGAGGGACGAGTCGCCGGCTACGTCTTTGTTCACTTCCTCGCCGGATCTCGGAGCGTAAATCACGTTTGCCGCGAGTTCCTTTCGGACAAACGCCGCGTTCCATCCCTCCTCAAGGAGATAACTCGCGCACATGGGTTCTTCGTTGACTGGATTCTCTTTGAAATAGTCCTCAATGGCATGCCTCAAATAGCTTTCGAAAAATTTGGTTTTCCCCTCGTAGAAGTCACGATCCAGGATGAAAAAGCTCAGCCTCGTCGAGTCCTGTGCCAGCGCCTCAACCCCATTCAAACAAATCACCTCGGAGGCCAGGACCGCGTTTGTGGACTGTGCGATGAGCTTGCCCACGCAAACCGCGGAAATGCTGAATGGGATCTTGAGAACCATTTCTACGGTCTCCTTGAAGAAGGAAAACCTCTTCTCGAACTCCCCTTCACCATACCTGATGATTTCTTTTTCGCTACCGCTCCGGATATAGTTGCATATGGCACCCTTGATGGTCCATTCGCCAAGGTTGGCATCTTCCAAATAAGCTCCTGTGAGATTTGCACAGCTCAGATTGGCCTGTTTCAGGATGCTCCACTTCAAAATCGAATCCTGCAGATTGGCTCCTTCCAAGTTCGCCCCCGTCAAGTCGGCTCCAGTGAGGTCTGCTCCCAGGAGGTTGGCTTTGAGAAGCGAAGCGCCGTTCAGCTTGGCCCTTACAAGACGGCACCCACTCAAATTTGCATCCGCGAAATTCGCTCCACTCAGATCCGCTTCATCGAGGTCGGCACTGAAGAGGATTGCTCTGCTGAAATCAACCCCGGCAAGATCCGCCCTTTTGAGCTGTGCTTTGCTTAGACTGGCCCCGACCAGGTTGGCGTCTCTGAGGCTCGCACCGTACAGGCTGGCTGCATCGAGGATGCTCTCTCGAAGCACGGCTCCGGTGAGGTTCGCCTCCCTTAGGTCGGCCTCGGAAAGATCCGCCTCCCGAAGGATGGCTTGTGCCAAGTTCGCCTCAATGAGATCCGCGCCGCTCAGGGTTGCGCCTTTCAGATTGGCTTTCTTGAGGGTTGCGCCGATGAGGCTTGTCTGTCTCAGATCCGCATTGACGAGAATGGCTCCGCTCAAATCCGCCCCGATCAAGTAGATCCCTCTCAGGTTGGCTCCAATGAGATTGGCCTTTCTGAGGTTGGCCCGCTCACCCCCTTCCCCCCTGAGCCAACTCCTGTGACCCTCCAGGATCTCGCGCAGGGGCCGGTTTTCGTGAGACAGTTCATCGATGTTCTTGTACGGAGCGTTCATAAAGAGCATCTGCTCCCGAGGCTCCCGAGAACCTCAAAAACGGGGTGATAAATTACTCCACCGTGACGCTTTTGGCAAGGTTTCGGGGTTTATCGATTTCCCTTCCCAGGTGAATCGACAGATGGATGATCAGATAAAATTAGAGCAATATGTGTGCCTGAATGGGGGTTATGAGGCGAAATGAATTTTTATCTAACAATATCAAGCGGTTTTTTCTTGCCCGTTTCCAGCAGGTGACAGGTGTGTCAGAGATCACCCAACTCTTAGTGGTAAATTCATTCCGAAAAGTGGCAAAGATTTACCCACTTCGGGCATTTGCTTAGAAAAGCATGTCGTTGGAATGGGTGCGTGTGATGCTTGGAGTGAAGCGGGAAAGGCAGATGGGCTGGAGAGGGATTGAATCTCTCCAGCCGCGACCTGAGTTCATTAACAGAACCGACTCCTACTCTTTTATCAAGGCGGAGAGTGCTTCGAACAATTTTTTCCCTGAGGCCGGCGTCTCGACCTGACCATTCAGGATCTCTTTGGGGTTGGAGGTTGTTTGGTAATAGGCCCTGTTGAGATCAAACTCCGTCCCCAAACCCGCGCCTTCGAGAGAGACTCCTGCAAACAGGCCCTTGGCGCGCGAATAGGAATAGATGCCGCCTTTCAAAAAAAGATCGGTGGCTGCGGTTGCTTGAGCACCCACCGGGCCAGCAGCCACAGCCGCGTCGGCTCCAAGTTTGAAATTTGACCGCATGAAGGAATCCATGGTGTTTTGCCCGATCACCACAAGGATCAGGTCCGTCAGTTGCACTCCGATTTGAAACCCTATGCTGCCGGCCCCGATGTAGACAAATGCTGGCCCGCTCCACTTCCCGTCCTTGCGGGCGACCACAACGCCTTTTCCGTACGAACCCCCGACCACAAACCCTCCCTTGAACATGTCAGGGATAATAACCACACCCGCGCTTTGTCTTATGAGATCATAGGCTGCTCCTGAGTCCGGCGCATTCTTCACCTCCTCCATCACGATGCGCGCTTTGTTGACAATGATCTCCGCGTCCTCTTTCAAATTGTCGGCGAAAGCCGGCACCGAAAAAACCAGCCCAAAGGCAAAGCAAAAAGCGACACTAAAGAATGTCTTTTTCATGATCTCCCTCCCGTTCATTTCGAGGCATTGTAGCTTTCACGCCTTGGCGTGTAAAGCGTTCTTTCCAAGAGGTTGCTGAAAAAGTCCCTGCTTACAGGCTGCTCAAAAACGTCCAGGTCCAAGGCTCCCGAAATCCAGAGGAGCGAGACGTACTCGTAAGTACGTCGCAGCGACGAGGGATGAAGAAAACGCCGGAGATGGGCGTTTTTCAGCAGCCTGCTAAAGCGCCTTCACCAACTGATTGGCCGCGGTCAGCAACGGGTCCCAGGAAGGGCCGAAGGGCGGTGCATAGGCCAGGTCCGACTGGCCGAACTCCTCAACGCTCATCTTCGCGTGGAGGGCCACGGCCGGTGCATTGATCCGGTGGGCCGCGCCCTCTTTACCCACCATCTGCGCTCCGAGGAGTCGGCCGGTCTTTTTGTCCCCCACCAGTTGCACGATGATCACGGATGACCCGGGATGATTGTATGCCCTGGTCCGGCTCTGAATCACGACCTCTGCCGGTTCAAAGCCGGCCTTTCTGGCCTCTTCCACACTGAGGCCGGCGCGCGCCACCTCCAGGTCAAAGACCTTGAACACGGCCGTTCCTGCAACCCCCTGAAGCTCAACTTTCCCCCCAAGCACATTGTCGGCGACGGCCCACCCCGCCCTGTTGGCCCGCAACGCCAGAGGAATCCACGTCTTCTGGCCTGTAACCACATGATAGGCATCGGCGCAGTCTCCCGCTGCGTAGATGTCCGCATTGGAGGTGCGAAGCATCCTGTCCACGGCAATGGACTTCCCGGGTCCCGACGCAAGGCCTGCATTCTCAGCGAGCTCGCTGTTTGGCCGCACTCCCACAGCCACAAGAACCATATCGCCATCGATTTGAAGCCTGGGACAGATGACCCTGAGCCCCTTTGCGTTTTTCTCGATTCTCTCAATGGGCTGTCCTAGGTGAACCTTCACTTGGTTTGCCTCAAGTTCCTTCTTGACGATCGAAGCAAGCTGCTCGTTCATCCATGGAATAAAAACCGGCCGCGGCTTGATCATCTCCACATCGATGCCTCTGGCTCTGAATGCTTCGCACATTTCAAAAGCGATGTAGCCCATGCCGAGGATCACCGCTTTCTTCACATTCCGATCTCTGATGAATGTCTTGATCTTTCTTCCGTCCTCGAGGTTCTTGAGCGCCATCACTCCTGGAGAATTCACACCCGGCAGGTCCGGAATGACAGGCCGGGCTCCGGTAGCGATCAAAAACTTGTCATAGGGGAGCTGGAAAGGCTCGCCTGCTGAAGTTCTTCCCGTCACGGTTTTCCTTGCAGGGTCAATCGCCTCTGCCCTGTGCTCTATCCTCACATCAATGCCCTGCTTCTCTTTGAAAGCATGAGCCGTCCTTACAATCAGGTCATCCATGTCCCTTGTCGCGTCCGCGACATTGTAGGGCATTCCTCAGGCACTGTAGGACACATCTTTTGTCTGTTCGAGAACAGTGACCTGCAGATCAGGTTTGTTCCGCTTGGCCCGGCTTGCCGCGCTCATGCCCGCTGCGTCTCCGCCGATGATGACGAAGTTCATAACCAAACCTCCTGGGAAAGGATTTCATGCTGAGCAAAGCAAATAGGAAGTATTTTTCATTTTGTGTTCTTCAGGGGCAAAAGGCAATCACGCATTTTTCTTGATGAGGCAGTCTCACCGACCGTCACGTGCTCTCTTAACAACGACGGTCCATATCCTTGTACTAAAAGAACTAACTGGGGGGGTTATTCCTTCCCTTGCTTTCGCTACCGCTCACCAAAGCTCAAGTTGAAACTCGCGATACTTTCGGATCAGCTCAAAATCAATTCGGTCAGAGCTGATCAACCTAGCGCCGTAGGACCTTGCCGTCAGCGCTATCAACACGTCAAAATGAAGATCACGGAGCTTTTCCGGTGAAAATTCTTTGTCTGCGCTCATCTTCTCGAGTATCTGGCCCGACTCCAGCCAGTTCTTTTGCGTGGGAGTCCACACGGGATGGTTTTTCTCCAACTCTTTCAAAAATGCCTTCTCCGTAGGCTTCGTTGCCCCCCGCCACAGTTCGGACAATACCACCGATGATGTCCTTATAAGCCCGCTCACGGACTCGATCCGTTCCTGATGCTGGCCAGTACGCAGGTGGCCAATGAAAACAGATGTATCAAAGATAACAAAGCTACTCACCCAATGCCTCAAATCTCAACTTGCCCGCGTGTTTTGTCATCAGGGTCTTGAACTTCTTCAGCGCGACAATCTCCCTCAGCGCAGCATGAACTGCCTCGGTCCTGCTTTTTGCCCCCAAAACCTTTGCGGCCTCATCGGCGAGACGGATGTCCAGCCTGATTGATGTCATTGCAGTTGCCATGGCTTGCCTCCTGTCATGTAAATACACATTAGTCGATTTGTATATACATGTCAATCTTCCTTTCGCTCTTTTGTCCATGATTCCGGTTCGAGACATTTGTCCTTGACATAAGGACGAATCTTTCCTCATTTGTCCTTATCATAAGGATAACTATCACCGTCAAGAAAAAGACACTCAGAGAAATCATCCCACGACCTATCTCCCTGATACCGGATTATCAAGACAAGTGACCTCCGCGGATTCCGGTCGGGTTCTCGAAAACGTTGTCTACCTGGAATTGAGAAGGCGAGGGTACGAGATCTATTGCTTTGCAGAAAACGGGGCAGACTCGCTTTTCCCGCAGTCGCAAATCTAGAGGGGGGACGATCTCTTTTTTCCTGCAGACACAAGCACATCCTCTCCTTGACTGCACCGGCTCATGGATATTAGACTGAGACAAGTTTAAAAAGTGGGTAATACACCGATGCCCTGGCCCCCTCCCCCCGTATCAAGTCCGGGGCAGGCTCTAACCCCTCCTCCATCCTCCGTCCCGCCGTGAGGCGGGACTACGGAGGACGGGCACCAAGGGAGGGGAAGTTGCGAGGTGGAGGCTTTAGTGACGACTGAACCCGCCCATGAGTGGGGGGCTTTCGATTCGAGTCCTTATCGTCTAAAAGGAGGTTGCGATGGCTGAATGGAATATGGATCTGTCAGGCAAGGTGGCCCTGGTGACCGGGGGTAGCCGCGGGCTGGGAAAGGCGATCGCCCTGGCCATGGCTGAGAAGGGAGCAAAGATCGTGATCTGCGGAAGAAAGCAGGAAAACCTGGACAAAGCCCTCGGAGAGCTCAAGGCCAAAGGCGCTGACGTCTTGGCCCAGCCTGCCAACATGGGAAAGTCCGATCAGGCAGCCTCCCTTTTCCAGGCGATTGAAGAGAAATTCGGAAAGCTGGATATTCTGGTCAACAACGTGGGCACCAACCTTCTCACCCCCTCTGTGGTTGAAGCGGACGAAGGGCTCTGGGACAAGCTCCTCGAAACAAATCTGAAGAGTGCGTTCCTGGCAAGCTCCATGGCATACAGGCTCATGAAAAAAGCCGGAGCAGGGAAGATCATCAACATCTCCTCCATTGCAGCCAGGAAAGCTGCAAGGGGGATGGGGATCTACTGCGTTGCCAAGGCAGGGCTGGAAATGCTGACAAAGGTTCTGGCTGTGGAATTGGCTTCGGATCACATCCAGGTCAATGCGGTTGCGCCTTGCGTTGTGAGAACCCAGTTCAGCCAGCCCTTCTGGAGTAATGAAAGCATTATGCAGGAAATCCTGAGAACCATCCCTGCAGGCCGCATTGCTGAACCGGATGACGTCGTAGGGGCGGTGCTGTTCCTGGCATCGAACCTGTCTGATTTCATCACCGGAGAGGTTCTCAACGTGGATGGCGGATCAATGGCCTAAGGCTAAAGAAAGGACTGAGCGATGAGTACCGAGGACTGAGTCGAGTGCAACAGAAATTTATTTTGTTCTTTTGCTCAGTCCTCAGTCCTCATAACTCATCACTTCTTAGGGCAACCCTCAAGGTTCATAAAAAAGTTTGACAGGCCAAAAAACTTGTGTTACTTTTCTTGAAATGAATGATTATTCATTCAGCGAAAGACGATTTTCCTTCAGATATCAGCTGGCTAAAGATTTTCTTCCTGAAAGACACGGATCAACACAACGATCAAAACTCCAAGGAGGACTCCCATGAACAAAAAGATCAAGAAGGTCGGAGTGATTGGCGCAGGAGTCATGGGGGCGACCATCGCCGCTCAGCTTGCCAACGTCGGCCTGGAGACTATTCTTCTCGACATTGTCCTTCCCCAACTGTCCGACGAAGACAAGAAGAAAGGGCTCACCCCGGAGAGCAAAGAGTTCAGAAATAAACTTCCTGCAAACGGGGTTCAGGGCGCCCTGAAATCAAAACCTGCCTCCTTCTACCTGCCCGAGAACTCCAAGCTCATTGCAATCGGCAACATGGAAGATGATCTTAGCCGCCTCAAGGAGGTACAGTGGATCATCGAGGTCGTGGTCGAGAGGCTCGATATCAAGAAGATCGTCTTTGAGAAACTTGAATCCGTCATGACCCCCGGCACCCTCATTACCTCCAACACCTCCGGCATCCCTGCAAAGGCCATGCTGGAAGGCCGCTCGGAGAATTTCAAAAAACATTTCGCCATCACGCATTTTTTCAATCCTCCGAGATACATGAAACTTCTCGAGATTGTTCCAGGTCCGGACACCCTTCCGGAGGTCGTCGAGATTCTGGTTGAAATCTGCGAGAAGATCGTGGGCAAAGGCATTGTCTATGCGAAAGACACCCCGAATTTTGTGGCCAATCGCATCGGCATTTACAGCATGCTCTGCTGCATTCGGACCATGATGGACCTTGGTTTGAGCATCGAGGCGGTCGACGAACTCACCGGACCGGTGGTCGGCCATCCCAAGAGTGCCTCCTTCAGGACTGCGGACCTCGTGGGCCTGGACACCATCATCCATGTGGCGAACAATGTTTATGAAGGAGCGGTGGGCGATGAGAAGCGCGAGATGTTCCAAATGCCTGACTTTGTCAAGCAGATGCTCGAAAAGAAGCTTCTCGGCGACAAGACCAAACAGGGATTCTACAAACGGGTCGAGGAAAAGAACGGCAAGAAGGTTATCCTTTCTATTGATTACAAAACACTGGAGTACAAACCCCAGCAAAAAGTGAAGTTCGCTTCGCTTGAAGCGGCCAAAGGCATCCCCGGAAGTGCCGGCAAGATGAAAGCCCTCTACTTTTCAGATGACGCTGCCGGGCAGTTCAGCTTCCGGACCCTGTCCGAGATGCTCGTTTACTCCGCCAGGCGGATTCCGGAAATCGCGGACGACATTCTGAATGTGGACAATGCCATGAAATGGGGTTTCGCATGGAAGATGGGCCCCTTCGAAGCCTGGGATGCCATCGGCGTGAAAGGCTCCGCGGCCAAGATGAAGCAGGCAGGCTACGAGATCCCCGGATGGGTCCAGGAAATGCTCGCTTCCGGAAAGGAATCTTTCTACAAACGGGAAGGCGGCGCGCTCTCCTTCTATGACCTCCCTTCGAAAAACTACAAACCGGTCCCGGTCAAGCCCGGAGTCGTCCTCCTGCCCTCGCTCAAGGAAAGAAAGAAGCTTATTGCCGGAAACAAGGGCGCATCCCTCGTGGACATCGGCGACGGCGTCGCATGCCTCGAATTCCACTCCAAGATGAATGCCCTGGGTGATGATATCATCAGCATGATCTCCAAATCCGCAGATATCGTGAGCCGGGATTTCTTGGGTATGGTGGTTGCCAACCACGGCGAGAACTTTTCCGTAGGCGCCAACCTGGCCCTTGTTCTCTTTGCCGCCCAGGAAGAGGAATGGGATGACCTGGAGTGGGGGATCAAGGTTTTCCAGGACAGTCTGATGAAGCTCAAGTACCTGGACAAACCGGTCGTGGCAGCGCCCGCAGGCATGGCCCTGGGCGGCGGGTGCGAAGTGTGTCTTGCCTCCGACCGGGTGCGATTTGCGGCGGAAACCTACATGGGGCTCGTGGAGGTTGGTGTGGGCTTGCTTCCGGCCGGCGGTGGGTGCAAGGAGATGTTGATTCGAAACACAGAGCATCTTTTCGAAGTTCCACCGGGAGGTGTCTACCCCAAGCAGATCGAGTTGATGCCCTATGTGGCAAGGGCCTTCGAGACCGTAGCGCTCGCCAAGGTGGCCACTTCCGGTCCCGAAGCCATCAAGATGGGTTTACTGAGACCGACGGACAAGATGACGGTCAATCGCGATTTCCTGATCGAGGACGCAAAGAAGACCGTTCTTGCCATACACCAGGAAGGATATGTGCCGCTCAGACCTCTTGATGAGATTCGCGTGGCCGGTGAGAACAGCCTGGCCCTGATCAAGATGGCTGTGTGGACTTTGCGGCAACAGGGTTATGCGACGGAGCACGATGTAACGGTCGCCACCAAGGTGGGATATGTGCTCTGCGGCGGAAATGTGCACGCAGATACCAAGGTGAGTGAACAGTATCTGTTGGATCTTGAAAGAGAGGCGTTCCTTAGCCTGTGCGGTGATCCGAAAACCCAGGCGAGAATGCAGCATACGCTGACCACAGGGAAACCTCTGAGGAATTGATCATCCGCAAGAGGATCATCACTCCGATCACTTGCCCATCAAAGATGGGGGGAATGAAAGGGAGGGAAACCATATGAAAGAAGCCGTGATTGTTGCTGCTTGTAGAACCGCAGTCGGGAGGGCTCCCCGGGGGATGTTGAAGGACACCCGGCCGGAATACATGGGGACGACGGTCTTGACCGACCTTGTCAAGCGGGCGGGAAATCTTGATCCCAATCTCATTGACGACGTCATTATCGGCTGCACCTTTCCTGAGGCCACACAGGGTCTGAACCTGGGAAGGGTTCTGGTCATGTCCATGTTCTGGCCCGACCGCATCCCCGGAATGACCGTCAATCGTTTCTGCTCTTCAGGGCTTCAGGCCATTGCCATTGGTGCTGAAAAAATCATGTGCGGTTTTTCAGATGTTGTGGTTGCAGGCGGCGTCGAGAGCATGAGCCAGATTCCCATGGGGGGAAGCATGCTCTATCCCAACCCTGCCGTGGTCGATACGAGGCCGGGCGCCTTCACAGGCATGGGGCTGACCGCAGAGAACGTGGCGGAAAAATACAAGATCACCAGGGATGAACAGGACGAGTTCGGAGCCAAGAGTCAACAGAAGGCCGAGGCGGCCATCAAGGCGGGCCGCTTCAAGAGCCAGATTGTCCCCATCCCCGTCAAGGTTCAGAGGCAGCTCCCCAACGGCCATTTCAAGTTCGAAGAGGTGATCTTTGACACGGATGAAGGCGTGCGGCCGGGAACGACCAAAGAGAGCCTTTCCAAAGTTCGCCCTGCTTTCAAACCGACCGGAACCGTGACGGCGGGCAATTCCTCCCAAACGAGCGACGCAGCTGCGGCCGTGCTCATGATGACCAAGGAAAAAGCCAAGGAACTCGGGCTCAAGCCCATGGCCACTTTCAGGTTTCATGCCGTGGAAGGGTGTCCTTCCGAGTACATGGGGGTCGGGCCTGCGGTCGTCATCCCCAAGATCCTGAAGCTGGCCAAGATGAAGCTGGATCAGATCGAACTGATTGAGCTCAATGAAGCGTTCGCCGCACAGGCCATTTACTGCATCAAGGAACTCGGCATCCATGAAGCGATCACGAACGTCAACGGCGGCGCCATCGCCCTGGGTCATCCTCTGGGCTGCACAGGCGCCAAACTGACCACTCAACTGGTATACGAAATGCAGGAGAGGAAGGTGCGCTGGGGTCTTGTGTCCATGTGTATCGGGTTCGGCATGGGAGCGGCGGCCATCCTTGAAAGAGAAGACTACTAACCTAGAGAAGGAGAACGACCATGGCAAAGGAAAAACTTTTCAAAGGCGGAGAGTTCTTGATTACCGATGCTTTGCCTGAGGAGGTCTTTACCCCTGAGGACTATTCCAAAGATCAGCGCCTCGTGGCCCAATCGGCCGAGGAGTTCGCCATCAAGGAGCTTCTTGCCAGGAGCGAGCAGCTTCGGGAAGTCAACTATGAACTTCTGAAACAGCTCCTTCTGAAGGCAGGAGAACTCGGATTCCTCGGAGCGGACATGCCCGAAGTGTTCGGGGGCTCGGAGCTCGACAAGGTCAGTTCCATGCTGATCGCTGAAAAGCTCTGCTTCGGAGTCTCGGGCTTCATGGCGGCCTACGGGGTGCAAACGGGCATCGGGAGCCTTCCCATTGTTCTTTTTGGTTCCCCTGAACAGAAGAAGAAATATCTTCCCAGAATAGCGAGCGCTGAAATCGTGGCAGCCTATGCCCTCACGGAACCCGGCCACGGATCAGACGCTTTGGGTGCCGAGGCAAGGGCCGTTCTATCGGAAGATGGGAAGCATTACATCCTGAACGGAACTAAACAGTTCATCACCAATGCCGGTTTTGCAGACCTCTTCATCACCTACGCTCAGATCGACGAGACAAAGTTCACCAGCTTCATTGTGGAGAGAAAGTGGGACGGCGTTTCTGTGGATGAAGAAGAGAAAAAAATGGGAATGCACGGCAGCTCCACCCGCGCCGTCATTTTCCAGAATGTCAAAGTTCCTGTGGAAAACCTTCTGGGTGAATTGGGAAAGGGCCACGTGGTTGCCTTGAACACCCTCAACGTGGGCCGTTTCAAGATCGCTCCCATGGTGGTCGGATCAGCCAAATCGGTCTTCTCGGAAGCCGTGAAGTACTCCAAGGGCAGAGTTCAGTTCGGGAAACCGATTTGTGAGTTCGGACTGATCAAACAGAAAATCGCCGACATGCTCATCAAGATTTACGTCGTTGAAAGCATGGCTTATCGTACGGCATTCCTGCTGGATATGGCCCTGGAAGGCATTGATCCCACGAAAGCCGATGCAGGAGCAAAAACAGGCGAAGCCATCCGAAAATACGCCCTGGAGTGTTCCATCAACAAAGTCTTCGGCACGGAAATGCTCGATTTCGTCGTGGATGAATGCGTTCAGATCTTTGGAGGGTACGGGTATATCCAGGATTATCCGGCGGAGGGGGCTTACCGGGATTCCAGAATCAACCGCATCTGGGAAGGAACCAACGAGATCAACCGCATGCTGATTGTGGACACGCTCATGCGTGCGGCTATGAAAGGCGAGCTGCCGCTGCTTCAGGTGATCCAGCAGGCCACCCAAGACCTCCTCACCTTCAGGCCTGAAATGACCGAGCCGGAAGGAACTCTTGAGAAGGAGAAGAAGTTGGTTTCCATGGCCAAGAAGATCGCGCTTCTCACCGCAGGAGCGGCTGTGCAGAAGTACATGGAAAAGCTCGGAAATCAGCAGGAGATCATCGCCATGATCTCGGATATCATCATCGAGATCTTTGCCATGGAATCCGCCCTGCTCCGCACGCTCAAGAAGATTCAGAAGGAGGGCGAAGAAAAATCCGCGATCCAGATTGCTGTTACGCGGGTCTACATCAACGACGCCTTTGCCAAGAGCGAGTGGCTTGCCAAGCAGATCTTTGCCTCCCTCGCGGAAGGCGAAGAGTTGAGAACCCAGTTGATGGCGCTCAAAAGACTTAGCCGGAACACACCGATCAACACCGTGACTCTCCGGAGACAGATCGCTGACAGCGTGATTCCGGTGGCACGCTACCATCTGACCAAGATGTGATTTTCGGAAGGGGCAGAAGGGACTTGACATGCAAGGCTTTCTTAGCCTATAAACACGCTTCCCATTTACAAAAGCATCCGGTATGCTTAAAAGAGGGTTCACCAAGAACCCTCTTTTTCATTTTTTTCACCGGCAGCCCGGGAGAACCTGTGACCTAGGGACCAAGGAAATGCCGGCATCGGAGTTTTTCATGGCTCAGGATATTCAACGTTCGAGGAACATTGGCATCAGTGCTCACATTGACGCAGGGAAGACCACTCTGACGGAAAGGGTCCTCTATTACACCAAGAGAATCCATGCGGTGCACGAAGTCAAAGGCAAAGACGGTGTGGGCGCCACCATGGACTCTATGGAACTGGAAAAGGAAAGAGGCATTACCATCCAGTCTGCCGCCACCCACTGCGAATGGAAGGGGCATACCATCAACATCATTGACACCCCCGGCCACGTGGATTTCACGATTGAAGTGGAGCGGGCGCTGAGAGTCCTCGACGGTTCCGTCCTGGTTTTGTGTGCCGTGGGAGGAGTGCAGTCTCAGTCCATCACCGTCGACCGCCAGATGAACCGTTACAAAGTCCCAAGGCTCGCTTTCATCAACAAGTGCGACCGCTCCGGCGCCAGTCCGTACAGGGTGGTGGATCAGCTCCGCCAGAGACTCAATCACAACGCGGTTCTCATGGAGATTCCCATCGGCCTTGAAGCGGAGTTCAAGGGCGTCATCGACCTGGTCTCCATGCAAGCCGTCTATTTTGAAGGGGCTTACGGGGAGACCCTGGCGACCGGAGAGATTCCTTCCCATCTCCGGAGTGAAGCAAAAGCCCGAAGGGAAGAGCTCCTCGATGCAGCCTCCATGTTCTCGGATGAGCTCATGGAGGCGATTTTTGAAGATCAGGTGACGGCCGAATTGATCCAGAAGGCCGTCCGGAAAGGGACTCTTCTCCGGCAGCTCACGCCGGTGTTTCTGGGCTCGGCCTACAAGAACATCGGCGTTCAGCCTCTCCTTGACGGCGTCAACCGGTATCTTCCTTCACCGAGCGAAGTAGAAAACAGCGCCCTGGATCTCGAGACGGACGGCGGGGAAGTGACCCTCACCCCTGATCCGGAGGCGCCCCTCGTCGCCCTTGCCTTCAAGCTGGAAGTAACTCCCTATGGTCAGTTGACGTATCTCAGGGTCTACCAGGGATCGCTTCGCAAAGGTGCTGAACTCCTTAACACGCGGAACAGGAAACGCATCAAGGTGGGAAGGCTGGTGATGATGCATGCCAGTGAAATGGAAGACACCCCGCAGGCTGAGGCCGGTGACATTGTGGCTCTCTTCGGGGTCGACTGCTTCTCCGGGGACACGTTTACCGACGGGACGGTCAACTATGCCATGACCTCCATGCGGGTCCCGGAGCCCGTGATCTCTCTCGCCGTTACCCCGAAAGACAACAAGTCGAGCACCCAGATGTCTAAAGCCATCCACCGTTTCGTGAGAGAAGACCCTACCTTCCGCTCCCGCGTGGATCAGGAATCCGGTGAGACTATCATCTCCGGCATGGGGGAGCTCCATCTCGAAATCTACGTGGAGAGGATGAGGAGGGAGTTCAGCGCAGAAGTGGAGACAGGCATGCCCCAGGTGGCTTACCGCGAAGCCGTTTCCCGCAAAGCGGATTTCAACTATACCCACAGGAAACAGACAGGAGGCGCCGGACAGTACGGCCGCGTGGCCGGTTTCATGGAGCCTTCCGAAGGCCAGGAGTTTGAGTTCGTCAATGCCGTGAAGGGTGGAGCAATCCCTACGGAGTTCATTCCCGCTGTGGAAAAAGGCCTTCGGGCCTGTCTTGAAAAGGGTCTTCTTCTGGGCTTTCCGATTCTTGGCATGAAGATCACGATCAATGACGGCAATTCCCACTCCGTGGACTCCTCAGAGCTCGCCTTCAGACAGGCGGCCATCGGCGCATTCAAAACGGCCTACATGAATGCCAGACCTCTCCTCCTGGAACCGATCATGAAGGTGGCTGTGGAATGCCCTTCCGACTTCCAGGGGAGCGTGATGGCTTCCATCAACCAGCGCAGGGGCATGATCACGAGTTCCGCAGAAGACGGGGTCTTTACGACCGTTGAAGCGGAAGTCCCTCTTGCGGAGATGTTCGGCTATGCGACCACCCTTCGCTCGCTCACCCAGGGTAAGGCGGAGTTCACCATGGAGTTTTCAAAGTATCACAAGGTGCCGGATTCCATTGCTGAGGAGCTCAAGAAAACATTTGCCGACAGACTGAAGGGAGGAAAGAAATGACCACGAAGAGCAGTCTTCTCAAGATCCTTGAAAAGTCGTCCCGCAAGGGCTTGGGCCGCGGAAATCTTGGAGTCCTGGTGGCCCGGGCAGGAGTCGGGAAAACAGCCTGCCTTGTCCACATCGCCATGGACAAGCTTCTCCGAAATGAAAAACTGGTCCACGCCTCCCTGCAGGACAGCCCGGAAAAAGTGACCTCCTACTACAATGTCATCTTTTCCGAGCTTGCGAAGGCTCTCGCCCTGACAAACCCCTCCGACATCAAGGCTCAAATTGAAAAGAACAGGATGATCCTTGCCTATCTGAACCAAAGCTTTGACCTGCGCCGGCTGAGGGAGAATTTGAAGAACCTGTCAGAGAAAGTGGGATTTGTCCCGGACACGCTCATCGTGGACGGTTTGGACTTTTCAAAGGCCGGGGTGGAGATGTTCGAAGGGTTGAAAAAACTGGCTCAGGAGTTTCAGGTGGAAATCTGGTTTTCGGCCCTTTCCAAGGGAAGCCCTGACGACACCAAGACCCAGGGCATTCCCGCGCCCGCCGACAAGTTCCATTCCTTCTTCAGCATGGTCATTGAGCTTCAACCCACTCAGTCGGCTGTGGAGCTCAGGCTTCTGAAGGACCATGAGAGCACCGCGCTGCTGGATGAAAAGGTTCTTCTCGACCCTAAAACCTTTCTCGCAAGAGGTTAGCGCCAACACTCATCCTGTAAATGGGCATCCCTTCAAGGAAGGGGCACCGGCTCATGGCTCCGCTTTGTTTCCGGAAAAGGGACGAAAAAGATGAGCGCCATGCCGGGGATCGAAGCCAGAAAACTGATCCCGAAGAAATAGCCATAGCCCAGCCTTTCCGCCAGAAATCCGCCGGCCACCCCTGCGAACACTCCACTCAGGTTCATGAGCCCTGTGCCGATAGCGAAGTGAGCTGCCTTAAAATCAGGAAGGCAGGTTCGCATGAGAAACGTTACTAAGACAGAGGTGCCGAGACCGCCTGCAAACTGATCAAAGGCGTGAACCAGAGCCACGAAGAAAAGGTTCACCGAGCCGATGGGAGTGATCTCCTGAGCGCCCGTGTTCAGCGCAAGACAAGGGCCGAGGTGAAGGGCCAGGGCCATGTAAAGCAGGTTCGTCAGATTTTGCGCCAGAAGAAACGGCCAGATCGTTCTTCCAAGAGTGTACTTCGAAATCATCCATCCCCCTGCCATGGCGCCGAGAATGGAAAAAGGAAGCCCCACCCCTCCGGAGATCCAACCGTAATGAACCTTGATCCCCAAATCCACTATGAAGGGAGACACCATGGAAGACAGCATGGACTCGCCGGTTCTCATGAGAATGATGAAAGCGAGAACAACCGCCATTCCGTCACGGTCCATGTAGGCCATGAAAGCCCGGGCATAGAAAGACTCCCTGTCACCCAGCAGCAACCCCTTGATCTTTTCCCTGAAGGAGGCCAGGAGAATCAAGGCAAGCAGAAGTCCGATGCCGATCCAACCGGAAAAACTGATCTTCAGAAGGAAGGGGACTCCCGCCACCGCCTTTTGAACGTCTTCTCGAAACATGAAAGACCCGATGATCAGGAGACCCAGGATCACCAGGATAACCGGAGAATTCCCTTTAAGAAACGATTTCAGCAGTTCACGGAAAGGCTTTTTTTCTTTTTCAACTCTTGGAAGAAAAGTGAAATGGTAGAGGGTGAGCAAAAAGAGAAGAACCGCCGAGGCAAGATAACTTGCGAACCAGCCTGCTGTTGCACCGATGGTGACGACGACGCCCGTACCGGTCATCATGGCAATCCGATAGGCCATGACCCGGTAGCCCACGAACTTCGCCTGTCCGGCCTCATCCAGCGCTTCCATGTAGTAGCCGTCAATGGCCATGTCATGGGTCGCAGCGATGAAAGACCCGATGAAGAGAAGGACTGCGATGATCTTTATGCCTGACGGCGCAGAGGTGAGGAAGGCGACGCCGATCGCCATCACTCCAAGGAGGAACTGCAGGGAGATCATCCAGCGCCGCTTGGTGGCATACTCGTCGATCTGCGGTCCCCAGAGGAACTTGATGACCCACGGAATGCCGAAAAGAGAAGTCAGGCCGATCGCCTCGAGGCTGACTTTCATGTCGCGAAAAAAAACAGAGGAAACAATGCGGATGATGGTGTAAGGAAACCCTTCAGCGAAGTAGGTCGTGAAGGCCCATACATGAGGAGATTGTAAAAGAGTTCTTGTCCCGGCTTTCAAGAAATGTTCACTCCAAAGCCCTACATACCTTCTCCCCATTGGAGATTCAATACATAAATTCAGCGGGGAACCGCTTTTGCGCGTTGATTTGGACTGAAGGTTCTGGTAGGGATAGAAAACCTGAACGCGCTGTTTTCAGAGTTATTTTCATCCTACGAGATAAATCTGATGAAGTCGTTAAAAGTCTGAAGATGCCTTTCTGTGTCATTCCGGCCAAAGCCGGAATCCAGGTATACCATGAATTTCTGGACCCCGGCTTTCGCCGGGGTGACGGCTTAGAGGGCTTCTTACGAGACCGTCAAATCCGAGGAGGTTCTGGCTCACGTGCTTTTTTTCAGGAACAGAGAATCGAAGATTGGCCGCAATGATCCTTGCCCCTGCGGCAGCGGCCTGAAGTATAAGAAGTGCTGCATGGGAAAAGAATCCTTGGGTTCGGTCAATCTGAAGGAGAAGTACTACCGGGAATACAGGATCAGACTCAAAGAGAAAGCCGACATTGAGGCGATCGAAGCAGCCGGCCGGCTTGCTCTTGCCACACTGGATCTCGTTGAAGAAGAACTTAGACCAGGCATGGCCACGGATGAGATCAACACGCTCGTCCACGAGTTTACGATGCGAAACGGAGCTGTCCCGGCCCCCCTGAACTACCGAGGCTTCCCGAAGAGCGTGTGCGTGTCTGTGAACGAGGAGATATGCCACGGCATACCGGGAAAGAGGGTCATTCAGGAGGGGGACATCGTCAATGTGGACGTGACCCCGATCCTGAAGGGATACTATGCCGACGCAAGCAAGACCTTTTTTGCCGGGCGACCCGGTCCTGATGCCCGAAAAATCGTGGAAGTGGCCAGACAAAGCCTCAAAGAGGGAATGGCCGTGGTGAAACCGGGCAATCGAATAGGCGACATAGGCTCGGCCATTCAAACCTATGCAGAAGTTCAGGGATGTTCTGTGGTCCGTGAATTCGTGGGTCACGGGGTTGGGTTTGACTTTCATGAACCTCCACAGGTGCCGCACTTCGGCCAGAAGGGAAAGGGAACGATCCTGGTTCCGGGGATGGTCTTCACCATCGAACCCATGATCAATCTGGGCAAGAAGGATCTTCACATTCTCGCGGACAACTGGACCGCAGTGACCGACGACCGCTCTCTCTCAGCACAATTCGAACAGACGATCCTGGTCACGGAAGAAGGGTATGAAAGCCTGACGCCTTATGATCTGGATGAGCCGCTTCTGTCGGCACAGTAAGCGGCAAACTCGAAATTCGAATTTCGAAATCCGAAACAAGCACAAAATTTCAATAAACAAAATTCAAGACGAAGTTCGTGGTCTTCGATGCTCTGCAGGACCTTTTTCCTTAGTTTGGGTTCTTTGAATTTTGGATTTTTTGCATTGTTTCGAATTTCGAGCTTCGTGCTTTGAATTTGAAAGGCTCCATGATGGGTGCTTCGTCAAAATTAATCGCCTCCTTAGAATCCTTTGCTAAGACCCTGGGTTTTATCGCCATTGGTTTTTCCCGGCCCCACCGGCCTGCTCATTTCGATTCGTTCCTCAGCCGGCTCGCAGACCGAAAACATGCCGACATGGTCTGGTTTGAAAGGAATCTCGACGTCCGGGCGGATCCTTCTAGATTGCTCGAAGGCTGTCAGACGATCATCTCCCTTGCCTACCCTTATTCAAACACTCGACACGAAACGGAGGATGGGTACTGGGTTGCCAGATATGCAGATCCTTCGAGGGAGGACTACCATTTTCGGTTAAGGAAACTCGGCAAGAATCTATCCGGATGGATCCAGAAGACCTATCCGGGAAGCAGAACAAGGGTCTGCGTTGATTCTTCGCCGATCCTTGAGAAAAGCGTCGCGTGGCAGAGCGGTCTTGGTTTCATAGGAAAGAATACTTTGCTGGTTATTCCGGGCTACGGCTCCTACTTCTTTCTCGTCGAAATACTGACCACCGTTCCTCTGCAACACCCGATCGTTGAGCCCATAGCTGATCAGTGCGGTGCCTGCACCCTCTGCATGGATTCCTGCCCCACGGGGGCCCTTGAGATGCCCTATCATTTGGATGCGTCGAAATGTCTTTCCTATCTAACCATCGAGTGCAAGAGAAGGATGAATCCGGTTTTGGGTCGGGAAATGAGAAGATGCTTCTTGGGCTGCGACAGATGTCAGGAGGCGTGCCCTTTCAATAAAGGCGCCCTTGCGGCCGGCATGACCATGCCGTCGACAGATGAGATTCTACTTATGGGAGAAGAGGACTTCGAGAAAAGATTTGGAATGACGTCCCTGGCAAGGCCTGGCATGGAGAAAATCAAATCCAATATCCGAGCAGCCCGAGGTGAGAATCTGAATCTGTAACTTCTATGCAAGCTGCGTAGAATATTTGGTGGGACATTGGTGTCTTTTCTGAAGTGACTGGCCCTGTTGAATGCTGTTAAGCTCTGTCCCACTGCGGAGGCATGATGCAGCATGGGCCCCTTCTTCCCCGCCTATAGATCTGAACTACCTATTCAACAGGGCTGGCGGGAGGCCTTCCGCATTTCATGGAGTTACGGAATGGGGGACCCGATGGCCCCGAGCGAACGCGAGGGGAACAGAGAGGGGGGAGGCAGTGCCCGCCGAATCGCGAGCCGTCAGGCGAAGCGGGCGGGCATCACCCGTCCGTAACTCCTTGAAATGAGCAGGCCGGGAGCCCTTGGAACGAAAGAAAAGATACCAATCACCCACTGATCCAGTTTGCTTACGGCTAAAGGCCTGCGTTATGGTGCAGCGGCTTTAAGTCCCAACGTAAAGGCCTCCTGAAGGGTCTCAGGGTTTTCCTGAACGGCACTCTTCTTCTCCAGGCTCCTGAAGAAAATTCCGCCTTCGTAGCTCATGTCTAGAGCGTCAAAGAAGTATCTTGCCGTCAGGATGGCGCCTTCGAAAAGGTTCTTGCCTCTGGTCGCCCCAACCGTAATGAGGTAGCCCCGGCCGCGCGTGCGAATCTTTCTTTCCTCTGGAGTTTTCTCCAGCAGCTGTCTTGACCAGTGCGCCTGAGCCCGGTCAATCAAGGCCTTCGCCTGCGCAGTCACCCCATAGAAAAAAATCGGGGAAGCCAGAAAAATGACATGGGCCCAGTCCAGGAGAGGATAAACTTTCTGCATATCGTCCTGAACCACGCATTCTCCTGTTTTGTCGCATCCGCCGCATTCAATGCAGCCGCACAGGTTCAAGTCCCGAGTGTACACTCTCTTTACTTCAGCGCCGGCGGACTGAGCACCCTCCAGCACCTTGTCGAGAAGTTGATCCGTGTTTCCTCCTTTGCGCGGACTGCCGTAAATGCCCAAGACCTTCATGCCTTCCCCTCCCTGCGTTCCAAATGATCGCCGATCCGATTTAACTTTTCTATAGAAGCACTGAGGCGGATGTCAAGAATCAAATGGTTGCTCCCCTTGTCTCCGCACCGCTCAGCTGAGTTGCATGGATGGGAGTGAGGCACAGGGTGATGAGCAGATAGAGAACGCACACTCCCAGAATGAACGTAAGCAAGGTCAACTTTCTCGCCTCCACGTCGCACACTGGACCGCTTCATCGAGACCAAGTCCGGCAACAACAAGGACCTCTATCTCTTCGCGAATAGCCTTTCCATGGTGGACCCCCAGGCTGCCGGCATCGGTTCCTACAGTCATCCTGCTAATATATAAGGGGAAAGCTGCATTTTTTTGTTGTACTTTCCGTTAATTTCTATTATTTTTTGCCAGTCAAAGGGAACGTAACCATGAACCGTCTTTTTACAGGACCGGCCCTATGGAGCGCGTGCTGCTTTTGAACATCACTTATGAGCCTCTCAAGATCATTGACTGGAAGAAGGCCATCACCCTGCTTTGTCTAGGCAAGGTAGAGGTTCTGGAGGAGTACAACCGCGAAATTCGCGCTGTGAGTTTTACGCTCAAGCTTCCCTCTGTGGTTCGGCTGCTGCAAATGATCAAGCGGCCGAAGAGCCCGGTCAGGTTCTCAAGACAGAATATCTATGCGAGAGACCGGTATCAGTGCCAGTACTGCGGGAGCAAATACGCCAGCGAGGATCTCACTTATGACCATGTCATCCCCAAATCCCGGGGCGGCAGGACACAGTGGGAGAACATCGTAACCTGTTGTGTGGAATGCAACAGGAAGAAGGGGGGACGCACCCCCCACGAAGCCTCCATGAGACTCGTTCGGGAGCCGAACAGGCCAAGCTGGGTTCCCGCAATCAGGATCACCATAGGATTCAAGCAAATCCCGGAGAATTGGCGCGACTATCTCTACTGGAACGTGGAGATCTTGGAGTAGCCCTCGTCCTGATCTCCGGTGGCTTTTGTCGGCACTTCAAACGCGAAGCAACTCTACAGTTGCTTCGCGTTGTTTTTATAGATCATGCAAGGCCTTGAAGTGCACTCAAAGACTGTCAGAGCTCAGGAACGGGAATCGGGGATTGGTTGAAAGACCCTTACTTCACCAGTTTGAGGACTTGCTTGAAGGTGTCCGTGCCTGCTCTCTTCAAAAGCTCATAGATGACCATCTCGGTCGACGTGATGGTAATTCCTCTCCGGGACATTCTCTCTACGGCGATCCTGCAGTTCTGAGGCGAGCGGGACGCGACGGCATCGCCAACGACGTGCACCTCAAAGTCTGAAGCAGCATAAAGTGCGGTCTGCGCCACACAGATGTGCGCTTCAATGCCGCACAGGATCAGCGTCCCTTTGTTTAGCTCCTGGATACTCTTCACAAAGGCCTCGCAGCCGAAGCAGTTGAAATCCACCTTGGGAACAGGAGGGACCGATTTCAACTCCTCTTTGATCTCAGGAAGTGTAGGCCCCAGTTTTTCTTGCTCCGTAATGATCACTGGAAGTTCAACGATCTTTGCAAACTTGACCAGCTTTATCACCTGGTCAGCAAGTGTCTCTTTTTCTGCCATCACCGAGAAGAGTCTCTCCTGCATGTCAATGATCACCAGAACAGAGTCTTCCTTTTCGATCAAGCCTGATTGCGCTTTATGCTTTTTGCTCATCACCGTCCTCCCTGATTCAAACGCCGATGTATTATACGCTCTCCTGGCAAAAAGTAAACCCGAAGAAAAAACATATTGAAATATTAAAATATGTTAATATTATGTTTCTTAAAAGCTAAGGAGTTAGGAGATGCCTAAAGGAAAACCGATTCTTCTGGATTGGGAAAGAGTTCAGCGTGCCGCCGATATCCTTAAATCGGTGGCTCATCCCACGAGGCTTCGAATCGCAGCACTCCTTCAGGCCCGCGAGATGACCGTAGGAGAAATTCAGGAATCCCTCGGGACGTCTCAATCTCTCACCTCACAGCAGCTCTCCCTGATGAAGGCCAGAGGAATACTTAAATCTCGAAAAGTTGGGAAATCCGTTTATTACGGTGTCGACAGCCCTGAAGTCATTCAGGTGCTCCATTGTCTTAAGAAATGTTAGCCACTCATTAAAGGAGGAACTCAGGATGGAAGCATCAAACAAGGTGTTGGAAAAAACACAATCGCAGACCACGGAACGGGCGACTTTTATCTGCGCGAGGGATACGCTCGACGGGGTTTACCCACCGCTGATTCTGGCCACAAACGCCCGCCGGTTGGGGATGGAGGCTACGGTCTTCTTCACCTTTATGGGCTTAAACGCCATTCGTAAAGGCTGGGCCAAGAAAATCAAGTTTCAGATGCCTGGTTTTATGGGGGCTATCCCCGGGATGGCTATGATGGCCACGGGTATGATGAAAAAGAAAATTGAGAAGGCCGGGATTCCGGAGATCGAAGATCTGATGGAGATGGCACAAGCAGAGGGCGTAAAGTTCGTGGGATGCAAGATGACGGTCGATATGATGGAATTGAGCGAGGACGCCTTCATAGACGGCATAGAGATCATGACGGCTGAAGACTACATGAAGTTGGCGAGGAGCGCCAAGCTCAACATGTTCATTTAGCGGGGCTAAGGCCGGAATCCGGAAGAGAACTCACAAGATCCCTCAGGCTGGAAAGATTCCCGTCTTTGACTTGTTCCAGCAGGTGCCGCAGGGACTGCAAGGCGCCGGGGATGTAGTGCTCAAAATAAGTCTTTCCTCGAACTCTGCTCAGAAAGGAGAAAGCTCCCAGGATCTGGAGGTTCCTTTGGATGGCCAGATACGGGAAGGACCTCTCAAAGGAAGCCAGTCGCTGCGGCCGTTTCCGCCTCAGCAACTGATGGTAGGCGTTGTATATTTGACCTTTTTCCGGGACCGGCAGATTGGTGTAGGGATCGATCAGAAGTGAAGCCAGATCATAAGCCAGGGGCCCAAGGCGGCCGCCCTGCCAGTCCAGGATTCCGATCTTCTCACCCGCGATCATGATGTTTCTCGATTGAAAATCGCGGTGAAGGAAAAATCGATCCTCTGCGTTGCTCGCTTCTTCAATGAGGTGATCAAAAGTGTTCTCCAGTCCAGGCCACTCTTTCCTGAGTCCAAGGTACGTCCCCAGAAACGCTTCTTTGAAGTAATCCACTTCATAGCGTCGCATGACGAGCCGATCGTATGTCTCAGTCTGACAGGTCCACGCGGTGTTGAACCCCTCTGAGCCCTTGATCTGTTGTTGAAAAAGGATTTCCACGACCGCCAAATAGAGTGGGAGCCTCGCTTTTGCCTGAACACAGGCGGTCTGAAGACTGACATCTCCGAAGTCCTCCATAATGAACCATCCCTTTTCCAGGTCGAATCGGTATATCTCGGGCAGGGGCAGCCCTTTGTCCCGGAGGTGTCTCCCGATGTTCAGGTAAGCGACATTTTCCCGTTTCGAGAAATCATCGGTAGGAGCATTTTCCATGGCGATGTAGGAAGGATTTGACTTGGGAATACGGATTCGCCAAAAGATCCTCTTGGAGCCATCCCCGGGAATTGGACTGAACACAGCAGGCTCACCCAGGAATTCCCGTACAAATCCTGTTATACCGGAAGCGGGTTCTCTTAAATCGACCATTTCTCTCCGCACCTGGTCCTTCTTCCATTCGAGTCAGCAGGATTTCTTACACTTAATCTACCACATTGAAAAGCAAAGTGCTAAGATTTGCGACGCTCTTACCCCCGGTTGAAAGAGGCGTTGAGACGATCAATGAGCAAATACCTTATGCTGGATATCGGCGCTGGGACCCTTGACATTCTTTACTATGACGACGAATCCGGACTTCACTACAAAGCGGTTGTGAAATCGCCTGTCCTTACCCTGGCAGAAAAAGCCCGAGGACTGCCTGGGAACCTCCTCGTCTGCGGAAGTGAAATGGGGGGCGGCCCGATTTCGGAAATCCTGATTGCACGGGCAAGGGATTTTCAGGTTCTCATGACTCCCTCTGCAGCCTTGACCCTCCATCACGATCCTGAAAGGGTAAAAGCCTTGGGAATCAGAATCGTCGATGAAAGCGAGGCCAATGCGCTTCGGGGAACCGGCCATTACGGCAACCTTTCCATTGGGGACCTGGAAATACCCAGATTGCGGCATCTTGTGGGGGGCTTTGGGGTGCCTTTCTCCTTTGACGTTGTGGGAATCTGCGCTCAGGACCACGGCATGCCTCCTCAAGGAGTATCCCATCTCGACTTCCGGCATACCCTGTTCAAATTGAACCTGGACAAGAACCCTTTTCCTCATGCCCTCCTTTACAGAAGGGATGAGATTCCATCTCCCCTCAACCGTCTCAAGTCCATTGCTGAAAGCGCGACAAGACTCCCTGCCCGGGAAATTTATGTCATGGACAGCGGCATGGCTGCCATTCTCGGGGGTACGCTCGACCCGCGGGCAATCTCCAAGGAGAGAATCATCGTGCTGGACCTCGCCACTTCACACACCCTGGGGGCAGCTCTGGAGAAAGGGGAGATTGCCGGGTTCTTCGAATATCACACCCGGGATATCACCCTGCACAGGCTTGAATCTCTCGTCATTGAACTTGCAGAGGGAGAACTGGTCCATAAGAAGATTCTGCAACAGGGCGGGCATGGGGCCTATATGCGCAAGGCTTTCGGGTTTGAGCGAAACGAGATCATCCTCGCCACAGGTCCAAAACGCCGGCTCATCGAGAAAAGTCGTTTACCGGTTCAGCTCGGTGCTCCGCTGGGTGACCACATGATGACGGGAACCGCAGGCCTGCTTGAAGCAATCAGGCGGCGCAAGGGTTTGGATCCGATTCCATCCTGGTGAGCCGGCGGTATTTTCAATAACAAGAAAAGGGATTGTCAATATCCTTGAGAGCAAGTAAAAGACATTATCGCACGATGACGGGAGACCTGGAGGGAGGGAAGAGATGGAGTTGTTTCACGACTATTTTGTTTGTGACGGCTGCCAGAACAAAAATTTCACACGAATACACAGCTTCTCCATACGATTCTATGGGGTCAACTTCTCTGATGATCTTGTTTATGACAAGCTGACCGACGAACTGTTTCAGTGCACAAAATGCGGTAAGACCTTCACCAATCAACAGATCGAGGATGTTCTGGCGGAGTTCAAGAAAAAACGAAGAAGCGGAATCGAGGAGTGATTCAGTCCACCTCTCAGGGAGAAACTCCCTCAGGGTTTGCTGACAGAGACATCCTTGCTGTGGCGAAAGCCATGCGAAGGATTTCTGCCTGATGTGACCTGTTATGCGCTTTTCACTTCCTTCTGATAGAATTGAAACTTGTGGGACCCAATCTCGATGGTGTCAAAATCGTTGAGAGAGACACTGTCCTTCACGACCGTCCCGTTCACTTTCAATTTCGTCATTCCGCGCGCAAAGCTGATGGCATAGCCCGACGGCCTGCGGCTGATGGTCGCAGCCGTAGCCCCCATGAGCAGCCCCGAGAGCCTGATTTCAGAGGTCTCGGCCTTGCCGATCTTGGTCAGCTTCTTCGTCAGCTCAATTTCCCCAAGGCCCGAATCGTCAATGAAACTGACCATTCCAACTTTTTCAGGGAGTTTGGTGGTCGAAGGCGCGACCTTCTGCTTGGCGAGGAGTTCTCTCTGTTTCGCTGTGTCCAGCAGCATGGTCTTGTCCAGCTGCAGCTTCTTGTCCGTCCCTTCTCCTTCGAACTTTTCTTTTTCCGCGGCGACAAACAGGATCACGTGTTTGCCGATGACAATGTTGTCCCCGTGAGACAGTTTATGAGACACCACTTTTTCCTCATTCACAAAGGTGCCGTTGGTGCTCTGAAGATCCGTCAGAATAAACTCTCCTCCAACCCTGTCGATTTTGGCGTGGTACCCGGATACGGCCAGGTTGTCGATGACAATGGTATTGTCCTCTTGGCGGCCCATGGTGATGCTGTCTTTGGTGAAAGGGTACTCCTTAATCACCTGTTTGTTGAAGGTCAGGATCAGCTTGGCCATGGTTTTTCCCCCGTTTTTCAACATCCATGTGTATATTTTATCTTAATCTTTATAAAAATAGCAAGATCAAATAAATCTAAAGCCCAAGCTTTCTCTTTATCCGGTTCACTCCTGTTAGGGCGTCTGCTGCCAGACCTCCCAGCCTTCCAAGGGATGTTCCCCGCTTTTTTCCCACCTGATCCAGAAAGACCGTGACCACGGTCGTATTGTCATGGGCCCCTCTTTCGAGAGCAAGATCAATCAGTTTTCGGCACAACCTTTGCGGATCTGTTTCCCTTAACGCAACTTTCAGAATCTCCTCGTCCGTCGCGAGGTCCGTCAGGCCGTCCGAACACAAAATGAAGCGGTCTTCATTGGATGGTTCAATTTCAAAAACTTCGGCGTCCACGTTTTCCGAAGACCCCAGGTTTCTAGTCAGGATATGTCTGAGAGGTGATCTTGCCGCCTCTTCTTCCGTCATCACACCCATCTCGACATGTTCAGCAACGATCGTGTGATCTTTGGACATTCTCTCGATGCGGTCATCCCTCACCAGATACATTCGGCTGTCTCCCACATTCGCAGCCACAATGAGCCCTGAAACGACCAGCAGGCTGACGATGGTTGTCCCCATACCGTTGTACTGCTCATATTCGCTGGCCATTTCGTAGATCACCCGGTTGGCCAGGCGAATGCTGCCCAGGATGTAATTACCCTCCTTGCTGAGCGACTCGTCTGGAAACCCAAAGATTTCTTCGGAGGGTGTCTGATTCTCCGACCAATTGCTGAAGCTCTTGTTAATCATCTCGACAGCGACCCGGCTGGCCACTTCACCGGCCAAATGGCCTCCCATGCCGTCAGCAACCATATACAGGCCAAAGGCGTCCTGAACGGAATAGGAGTCCTCGTTTCCTTCCCGTTGAAGGCCCACGTCCGTCATTCCAGAAGATTTTATCTGCAATTCAGTCCGATCCTTTGTGAAGTTCAGTGTGTTGCCTTTTTCCTAACCCTGCACCGCTCTTGTCTCAAGCCCTGGACGCAGCTTCTTTCTCCAACACTCTCTTCTTCTGCTTCTGATCCACTTTCAGAGCGAGAAGTCTCAAGAGTTTTTCCATCTGTCCTGCGGTTTTGAATCGCTCGTCCAGATTCTTGGCCAGGGCCTTGTCCATGATCTGCTCACAGGCCACAGGAATTCTAGAGTTGAAACTTCGCAAGGGGGGATGTTTCACCTGCGTGATCTGGTAAAGCAGGCTGCTCAGGTTGTCTCCCTGGAAAGGGAGTTCACCGGTCAGCAATTGGTAAAACACGACCCCAAGGGAAAAAACGTCGGAGCGGGGATCCACCTTCTGCCCCATGATCTGCTCGGGCGACATGTAGTTCGGTGTGCCCAGAATGACCCCTGTTCTGGTTCTGGATGACGATATGGCCTTGGCGATCCCAAAATCCGTCACCTTCACTCCACCTGTCTTAAGGAGCATAATGTTGGCCGGTTTGATGTCCCTGTGGATCACATCCGCCCTGTGTGCAAATTCCAAAGCTTCCGCGACGCTCGCCACCACAGAAAGCACTTTTCTCAGAGGCAGGAGGTTTTTCTTGTTTATGAATTTCTCCAGGTTCTCCCCCTCCAGATATTCCATGGCCATGTAAGTGAGATCCTGGTCCTCCCCCATATCGTGAAGGGTCACGATGCAAGGATGAGAGAGCTGGCCTGCAATCTCCGCCTCTCTGAAAAACCGTTCTTTGATTTCCTGGATGACGTCTTCATCAAACTCATCAGAAAAACGGATCGTTTTGATGGCCAGCAAACGGTTGATCTTTGGATCAAGGGCCTTGTAGACAAGCCCCATGGAACCTCTTCCCAGGCCCTGCAAGATCTCATAGCGCCCGATCCGGGTCAATTCCTCTGGTATGGCTTCATCGAGGACACTTGCCTCTCGCGCTCTCATGTGACTTCCGATGGTTGAGGATTTGTCCACCTCCTTGATCTTGGGGATCCTCACGTCAAGGTCACGAAAACCTCCTCCTCGGTTCACGTACTCGTAAACAGAAAGAGCCTTGTTAATGAGCCGTTTCTGCTCATACTCGAGTCCGAGGTTGTAAATCAAGTCTTTGGTTTCCGGATCCAGGGGCAGTCTCCGAAACTTCTCAAAAGCGAGATCAAGAAGCCCCTGGCTCTGGAAACTGAGGCCGAGCAGTCGATTTGTTTCAATCGATTCTCTCGACATCCTCACCCTAAAAAGAAACTGGCTCACAGACACGAGCGCATAGATCATGAGGAGGCATGCGAGCACATAGCTCATTCTGAACCATATTTCCCATCTTGCCAAAAGCAAAAACCCGGAAACTGCGATCGCTGCGATAAGCCCCAGGGTTAAACTCAACCTGGATATTTGCCCAATGCGGGGAAAAAGGAAAGCCGCACCTAAACCCAGCAAAAAGAGGACCCCCATTTCAACGAAGACCATAGAGGGCGGCCTGGAGAGATAACGCCTGTTGAGGAGGTTGTCCAAAACGAAGCCGTTGAACTGGTCCTCAGAAGTCGCTGCAGATACAGGCGTCCTCAGTATGTTGCCGGCATCACCGAAGTTCGCCCCGATCAGGACGATTCTTCCTTTCATGGATAGTTTTTTCTGGCCATTCAGTACATCCGAAAAAGAGAGTTTCTCGAGTTGAGAGAATCCCCCGAGGAACTTGACCAGCATTTTCCCGTCCCAAAGCGGGATTGATTCTCCCTTCAGTCGGAGCTGGTTTTCCTCCACCACCGCTTTGGAAGGGACCTGTTCCCAGTAGGCCAGGGCCAGCCTGAGAGCATAAGATGGGAAAAGAGATCCTTTGTGGTTTATGAAAAGAGGATGGGCCATTCCCTGGGCCGGTTCGCCTACCAGGAAGTCATTGTGCCCGAAGCCCAAGGCGACCTGGGCCAGTCTCTGAAGAGGGAGATGGAGCTCTTGAGCAATCTTTCTCTCCTTGGACGAAGGAAAAGGACCCTTTTCGCTCAAGGAATCTCTTGACAGAAGAGTCCCCTGACTCCATTTCCCCTTCACTTGCCCCGCAGGCAGGGTGGTCATGGCCGGCAGAATCACGTTACCGGCTTCCTGAACAGCTTCTACGAGTTCAAGCTCATGGTCCTCCTTTTGTTCCGTTTCTTTCAGGTTCTCTTCTACCCAGTCTGCGAGCGCATCGTCTCGTCGGCTGAAAGCGTGGGCCGATAATCTCTCCTTCAACGCCCTGATCTCTCGCAGCCCTGAATTCCTCTCCTCATCCAGCAGGGGGAGATTCAGACCAATGACCTTGGCTCCACTTCCCTTGGCCAGATGGACCATCCGGGCGATCCAATCCCGCGGCCAAGGCCAGGAACCAAGCTTGTCGAGGCTCTTTTGGTCGATTTCTATGAGAAGGATTCTTTGATCAATAGGTATTTCAGGCAAAGCCAGCCTCGTCACTGCGTCATACGAGGCCCTCTCCACCTGCTCCAGGAAGGGAGGAGAATAGTAGGCGAGCCCCACGAAAGCAAGCGCAATCAGACCCGCAAGAAGAGAGTTCAGGCTCAGGCTTCTTTTAAGCATTTATAAGGAAAATATACCTATATTCATACAAAATGTTAAATTATTTATCAAAATTATTAATTAATGTCAATTTAAAAACAGAATCCCTAACGTTGCAAAAAATAAGATATTTGAAAAAGAGTAAAACGATTCGGAGTTAAATGGAAGAAAAAGCATCATCATCCTGCAAACCGTTCTTCTCCTCCCCTATGGGCAACAGCATGTTACAAGACGATCTCGTACTCCTCAATATGAAGGTTCTCCTTTTCCGAAATGATGATGCGCCTGTTGATTCTCTTTTCCAGGTCGATCACAGACTGCTGCTCTTCCTCTTTGAGGACGCGGGCAATATCGGGATTCACGTGGACTAAAACCTGGGGAGCCTGACCCGTGATGTTCGTTTCTCTTTCAAGATCCCTTAGGATCTCGTAGCAGATCGTTCTCTTTGCTTTCAAGGAGCCCCTCCCTTCGCAGTAAAAGCAGGGCTCGCTCAGGAACCTGTTCAGGTTTTCCCGTGTTCTCTTCCTCGTCATTTCGATCAGGCCAAGTTCGGACATCTTCAACACGTGGGTTTTGGCTTTGTCTTTGGTGAGGGCTTCTTTCAGCGTTGTAAACACTTTTTCCCGGTTGGACTTCTTCTCCATGTCAATGAAATCGATGACGATCAGTCCCCCCAAGTTCCTCAACCGCAACTGGTAAGCGATTTCCTTGACTGCTTCGAGATTGGTTTTGAGGATCGTTTCCTCCAAGTTTCTTGTGCCCACATAGCTTCCCGTATTGACATCGATCGCCGTCAGCGCCTCCGTGAGCTCGATGACGATGTAGCCTCCTGACTTGAGCCATATCTTTTTGTCCAGAGCCCTGGAGAGCTCCATCTCGATCCCATAGAAATCAAAGATGGGTTCCGGCCCTTCATAGAGCTCAACGGAATATTTCAGCGCAGGGACAAAGGTTTCGATGAATCCCATGATGGCGCTGTACTCTTCTTTCGAATCGATCACCAGACGATCCACTTCACGAGTAAAGAGGTCTCGAACGGATCGGAGCGAAACGCTCAGGTCCTTGTACAGCAGCCCCGGAGAGGTAGGCTTCGCCATTTTCTCCTGAATGCTCGTCCACAGCTTCTGCAGAAAGTCCATTTCAGACTTCAGTTTGTCCTTGTCTGCACCTTCACTCGCGGTTCTGACAATGAACCCGAGATCGCCCGGCCTGATCTCCTGCACCAGGTTTTTCAGTCTATCTCTCTCTAAGGGGTCTTCGATTTTGCGGGAAATGCCGATGTGGTCCACGTTGGGCATGAGCACAAGATGCCGCCCAGGCAAAGAGATATGGGACGTCAGGCGTGCGCCTTTGGTCCCGATCGGCTCCTTGGCAATTTGGACCATAATATCTTGGCCTTCGCGGAGAAGATCTTCGATGTTCATGGAGATCGTTTTCTGGCGCTCGACCCACAGGTCTTCTTCGTCCTGAGATGGCTCCGTCTCGGGTTCGGCGCTGTTGCCCAGCATCATCTTCTCCAGTTCCCTGAGATCCTGGTGCACGTCAGAGACGTAAAGAAACGCACTCCTCTCAAGCCCTATGTCCACGAAAGCCGCCTGCATGCCCGGTAGGACCCGCACGACTCTTCCCCGATAGATGTTCCCCATGAGCTCCTGTCCTGTTTTTCTTTCGATGTGGAGCTCGACCACCACCCCGTTTTCGACAAGAGCAACTCTCGTCTCATGGGGTCTCGAATGAATGATCAACTCGCTTGGCATATTCAACTCTGACTTTCAGACTCTTCCGAGTTATTGTCCAGGATTTCCCTGCTCTTCAAGACGCTTATTCCGCCGAGGTCCTCATCGCTGAGGTGAAATATCCCCTGGATGATCTCTGCAGGTTTGAGCGCCGGCCCTTCCATGTGTTTGAGGGCCAGACGCACCGTTGATCCTGTGCTGAAATAGGCCGACTTCACCTGAGAGCGCGCGTCGATTCTCTGATCTCCCTTTTTCCTTCTTTTGATCAAAGGGAAGGAATCGGCCGCAAGAAATCGCTTAAGATCCTCCTCTCCGACTCCCACCCCGTCGAAGGAAATTTCGTAATGGCTTTCCTTAACCTTGAGACTTCCGGCTTCGTGGGTCGGTTCCTCGATGCTCACGATCTCAAGGCCGGTAGGGAGTTGCTCGGCGATCCTTTCCCTGAGCGGCCCATCGCACATCGAGTCATCATACTGGACCTCCAAGGTTTCGTGCAAGCTCTCAGTGCCCACCGGCAGAGCGGATGCAAAGGAGAGCTTTGGCATAGGGTGATATCCATTTGAGTAAACCAGGTTCACGCCGGCCCTCTTGAAAGTCCGCACAAAAGCACGGACCAGCTCGAGATGGCTCAAATACCTCGCAGGACCTCTCTTGGAAAAAGTGATCCGAAGTTTTCTTGTCTTGCGGGATTCACGCCCTGAAAGCGGCTCTTCCTTCTTTGCAGGAACGCTCCACTCTTCGAAAAGAATGGGTTGAACCTCCCTGTGGTCGCAGACACCGCAATCCAGGCATTTTTTTCTGCAATCCGGAGTCCACTGACCTTCCTCGGCCCTCCGCCACTCCATTTCAAGATATTCTTTGCTGACCCCGCATTGGATGTGATCCCACGGAAGCACCTCCTCTCTAGATCTTGGTCTGTGAAGGTAAAAGGCGGGGTCCACGCCTGCGTCACGAAAAGCCTCTTGCCACAAATCCAGACGGAATTGCTCGCTCCAAGCATCGAATCTCGCTCCCTTTTGCCAAGCTTTGACGAGCACCGGTGTCAGCCTTCTGTCACCTCTCGAGAAAACCCCCTCGAGCCAGCTCATCTCCGGTTGGTTCCATTTGACCCGTATCCTTGGGTCCTTGGTCGCTTTCTGAATGAACTGAATCCGCCTCCTGCTTTCACTGAGCGAAATTTGGGGCAGCCACATGAAGGGGGTGTGGGACTTCGGCACAAAGGTCGAAACACTGACATGGACTTTTCCCTTGTTCTTCGATGTCCTGCACACCTTTCCTGCAAGCCGGATGATGTCTTCCAGATCCTTGTCCTCCTCACAAGGAAGGCCGATCATGAAATAGAGCTTGATCAAATCCCATCCTGCCCCATAGATCTCTCTCGCCATGAACAGGATCTCTTCATCCGTCAGACCCTTGTTCAGGATTCTTCGGATCCGCTCGTTTCCCGCTTCAGGAGCAAAGGTAAAACCTGTTTTTCGAACCCTTTTGATCTCTTCGAACCACGTGGAATCGAGACTGTCCACTCTCAGGGAAGGGAGACTCACGGCGATCTTGTCGCTTTCCTGCTTGTCCATCAGAACCCGGAGCAAGGAGCCCAAGCCGGTGTAGTCCCCGGAGCTGAGAGACAACAGGGACATCTCCTCATACCCTGTGAAGCGAAGGCCGCGCTCCGAGTGTCGAATCACGGCTTCCGGATGCCTTTCTCGAACAGGTCTGTAAATCATTCCGGCCTGGCAGAAACGACAGCCCCGGGTACACCCTCTTGAAATTTCAATGGCAAGCCGATCATGCACCAGTTCAGCGAAAGGAACCACCTGGAGCTCTGGAAACGGAAATGCATTGAGGTCCGGGACGATCGCTTTCTTGATCTGCTGGTAACCGGGGAGCAAGGGTTCCATGTCCCGGATCGTGCCTTCCGGCCTGTAGCGAACCCGGAAATAGCCCGGCACATAAAGGCCGCGAATTCGGCTCAACGCTTGGAGTGTTTCACTCTTCGCCGCTTGCTGCTTTTTCGCCTCTCGGACCGTCTCACAGATCTCCAGGGTGGCTTGTTCTCCGTCGCCAATCAGGATCGCATCAAAGAGGCGGGCTACCGGTTCGGGGTTAAAGCAGGCAGGCCCTCCGGCGATGATGAGAGGGAAGCACTTCTCCCGCTCTTCCGCGAGAAAGGGAATGCCGCACAGATCGAGCATGGTGAGCACATTGGTAAAGGAAAGCTCGTGCTGGAGGCTGAAACCCACGATGTCGAGTTCGGCCAAGGCCCGGCCTGACTCCATCGTCGTCAGGGGAACACGGCGATCCTTCAGCTCTTTCTCAAGATCTGTCCACGGGCAATACACCCTCTCTGCGGCCAACCAGGACGGACGGTTCAACAGGTCATAAAGGATTTTAAGCCCCACATGGGACATTCCCACTTCATAGACGTCGGGAAAAGCGAGCGCGATGGAAACCTCAACCTGAAAAGGATTTTTCTTGATCGCATTGACCTCGTTCCCCACATACCGGCTCGGGTGTTGAATGCGGGAAAACCATTTTTCGTTGAGCACGTTCATCGGCGTCATCCTGAAGCCATCGACGTCACTTGTCTTGGAATCCTAGCCTGTGACTTCTCTGCACCATGCGGCGAAGTTCAAAAGCGAACCGCAGAATACCCGCCTGCCCTGCGAGGTGCTTTGCACCGCGACGGTAACCGTGACGCTCTTAAGCACGGCGCATCTATCTCAAATCTGCTTAAGGGCATAGCGGGCAGGTCGAATGAAGAATGCCGAAGGAAACAACGGGAGTCATTTAACTTCATCATTCGAAATTCCTTATTCGACATTCGTTGAGTTCATAGGCGCTGGATCATTTCGCATTGATCATTGCACATTGAACATTGAATATCGCACATTGTCCATTCAACATTGTGCATTGAGGATGGATCATATGCTTTTGGGTCAATGAACAATGAGAAATGGTCAATGATCAATGATTGGGTTGCGGCTAAAGGCCTGCACTTAGGATAATAGGTTTGGGCGTTTTTTCAAGCGGATTGGCCCAGAAAGGGATCGAGCCACACCGTGATCTCAGCCCCGCCATCAGGATGGTTTTTCCCGGACACCCTCCCCTTCAGACCCTCCACGATTCTCTTCACAATGGCCAGGCCGAGCCCGGACCCCCCCTCCTTGGTGGTAAAGAAAGGAGTGAACAAAAACTGCTGTGCTTTGTTGCTGAACCCCTCACCGGTGTCCCGAAAGGTAATTTTGGCCATTTTTCGCCCCCCTCCGTGACTCTCCGGAGAATTGACAAAATCCGTACGAACAGACAGCACCCCTCCTCCCCTCATCGCCTCGGTGGCGTTCAGAAAAAGATTCCACAAGACCTGTTTGATCTGTTCCGGGTCAGATTCGATATTCATCGATCCGTGAAACTGCATTTCCACCCGGATCTTTCCCGTCCACTTGGCACTGTTCTTGAATAACTCCAGAGAATCAAGAATCAGCTGATTCAAATCAAAGCGCTGCACTGCGGATTGCTTCGGCCTAGCAAAGAGCAAAAAATCGCTCACCAGGGTATTGAGGCGGTTGATCTCCCTCAGCATGATGTCCATCAGCTTGGTTTTGACATCATCCATTTCCAGGCTTTCTTTGAGCATCTGGATCGAACCACTGATCGAGGCCATGGGGTTCCGGATCTCATGGGCAATCCCTGCAGCGAGTTCTCCGATCAGAGCAAGACCTTCCACCCGTTTCATCTCCTCTTCGATCTGCCTCATCTCCGTCATATCCTGGAAAAAGAGAATCCTCCCTCCCTGGCTTCCATCCGGCGAGCTGAGAGGAGAGACGGAGCACCTCAGGAACACTTTCTCTCCGCTCGGCCGGAGATAAGGGAGATCGATGAAGCTTGGATGCTTGCTGGCGTGCGGGTTCATATCCTCGTATCCCAGCCGGACGTGGCCATTCAGAAAGGGAAGCGCTTCAAGCAGTCTTTGCCCGATGCAGGCTCCTGAAGGAATGCCGAAGAGCCTTTCCGCAGCAGGATTGAAAAGAAGAATCTTTCCCTGATCGTCCAAAGTGATCAACCCGGAGGTCATGCTTCGAATGATCCATTCATTGAGCGCCTCCAGCTTGATGTTCTCATTCTGTTTCGCTATCAGTTCGACACGGCTTTTCCTCGCCTGTTCGGAGGGATAACTGCTGAGGAATGCAACGAGGTAAAAGGCCGCTATGTTGACCAGGATCATGTACAGGATGTAGGAAGCCTGGTAGTCGGCAGGGTAAATCAGCCGGCTTCCCAACGGCTCAATCACCCTGTAGTAGTGGAGATCGATCAGAAGCCCGTAGAGGATGCTGCAACTCGAGGCGGTGATCATTCCGCCCTTGCGGTAAAGAATGATGCTGCCGTTGATGATCGTGAGGATGAAGAGAAAAGAAAAGATGCTCTCGATGCCGCCGGTCGCGTAAATAATGGCCGTCACCAGCACCGTGTCGACCAGCAGTTGGAGGTAAGCGAAACGAATCAGGTTGTTCAAACGTTTCAGAAGGAGGACATAAAGGACGGTGATACAGTAGATCGCGGCAATCAGCAGGTAATGATAGGCCTGGATGTCGCCGAAAGCGGTCCTCGTTTCTTTAACCTGTACGAAGACAGAGGCTCCCAGCAGGAGAGAGACGAACAGAACCCTCAAGAACATGAGTCTTTGAAGGCGTCCGAACAGCTCTGATCGAGGAATTCTAATCGGGTCGCGAGAGACCATGGTGATCGGTTTAGCCGCCCATGGCTGCCGCCATCTCGAAGATGGGCAGGTACATGGCGATGACCAGTCCACCAATGGACCCGCCGAGAAAGAGCATCAGGAGAGGCTCTAGCATGGAAGTGAGCGCAGCGACGGCCGCATCGACCTCCTCATCATAAAAGTCAGCGATCTTCTCCAGCATGGAATCAAGAGCGCCTGTCGCCTCGCCCACGGCGATCATTTGGATGACCATCCCGGGAAAGATATCATTTTCCGAGAGAGGTTCGGCAATCGTCTGACCTTCTGCGATGCTTCCGCGGACCTCGTAGATGATTTCCTCAATCACCACATTCCCGGCGGTCTTTGCGACAATCTCCAGGGCGTCCAGAATAGGAACTCCACTGCTGATCATGGTTCCGAGGGTACGGGTAAACCTTGCCACAGCCGTCTTCTTGAGCAAATTCCCGAAAACGGGCAACTTCAGGAATAGGCTGTCGGTCACCTTTCTCCCGGCAGCAGTATCCCTGTATCGCTTGAAACCGTAAATCAGGGCCATCAAGGCTATGATCACCCAGTGAATATTGCTCTTCAGGAAACGGCTCATGTTCACCACGATCTGGGTCGGAGTGGGAAGGGCAGAGCCGAAGCTCTTGAACATGTCTTCGAAAACGGGAATGACGAAGATGAGGATCACCGCAATCACGATGATGGCAATGGCCACGACGACGAGGGGGTACGTCATGGCTCCCTTGATCTGGGATTTCAGCTTTTCCGCCTTTTCGATGAACTGAGCCAGACGGCGCAAGATCGTATCGAGCATACCACCCATTTCCCCTGCAGCCACGAGATTCACGAAAAGAGCATCAAAAATCTTCGGGTGCTTCTTCATGGCTTCCGCCAGAGTAGACCCCCCCTCCACATCCTTGGTGATTTCTTTCAGAATTGCCTTAAAGGTGGGATTCTCTGATTGCTCCGCAAGAATCGTGAGTCCCTGCACAAGAGGAAGACCCGCGTCGATCATCGTGGAGAACTGCCTTGTGAAAATCATCAGGTCTTTCTTGGTGACTTTGGGCTTCAGAAAAGAGATATTCTGAAAGATATCCTTGGGTTTGGGTTTGAGTTTCTTGACCGTGAAATTGCGTTTCTTGAGCTGGCTGAGCGCTATAGCCTCATTCGCAGCGTCGATTTCCCCTTTGAGCTTTCTTCCCTTTTTAGTCTGGGCGACCCAAACAAAGACCGGCATCTATCTCTTCCTCCTGTAGCCTTCCCCCATCGGTCCACCTTGCTCGAAAAAGGAATAGGCCGTTCTTCGGCTTGGCAGACATGCTTATAATCTTAGTGAAATATGGAGGTTATGTCAAGCATTCTCTGGGGATTTTTCAGGAGCAGAAACGGGCGCCGGTCAACGGATCGACAAGCTAACCCCTATCCAAAACGGCAATTTACTCTTGACAAGAGGCGTTCACTCAATGTTATATGAGAACCGAGATGAATTGGAACTTCTATGAAAAAGGAGGATTTGGATGTGAATGAGGTTAATGCTCCAATGGCAGGAAAAGTCATCGATGTGAAAGTGAAGGTGGGAGATAGCGTGAGTGAAAACGACGAGGTGGTGATTCTGGAAGCGATGAAAATGGAGCTACCGATTGTAGCGACAGGTTCCGGCACCGTCAAAGAGATCCGATGCAAGAAAGGGGATGCTGTGGAAGCGGATGCCGTTTTGATTGTTCTGGGATAACGCCCATGATTCCCAGGTTCGGCTTTGATGATCCGTTGCGAAAAAACTTGGATCTTTCAGTAAACGCGATAATGTCACGTCTTGCAGTCACTCAACGGGTCGCCAGGATACGGTAGTCTCTCGGTGCATTAGCGGATAACTTTGGAATTCAAAGAATTGGATGTTACAGAAAAAGCTCGTTTCCTCCCCGGAAGCGGGCTTTTTTATTCCTTTTGCTTTCTCCGAAAAGAGTTGACAGTCCTCTGTCTCTTGAAATATTTTTGACCAGCTTTTTGACACCCATCGGAGGACAGACCATGGCGGACAAGATCGATATAGATTCCCTGGCCAGCGCGTTCGAAAACTGGTCAAAGGGAGTGGAAGGCAAACTTGGAAAAAACCCTGAGAGGAAAAAGGAGTTTCTCAACACCTCGGGCATCGCTGTGCTCCGCCTTTACACCCCGGTTCATACTCAGGGCCTGAATTACCTCACCGACGTAGGGTTTCCCGGCTCCTATCCTTTCACCAGGGGGGTCCAGCCCACGATGTACAGGGGGCGACACTGGACCATGCGGCAGTATGCAGGGTTTGGAACCGCCGAGGAGTCCAACAAGCGCTACAAGTTTCTCTTGGAACAGGGGCAAACCGGCTTGTCCGTCGCCTTTGATCTTCCCACCCAGATCGGTTATGATTCGGATCACGACATGGCCATGGGAGAGGTCGGGAAGGTGGGAGTCGCCATTTCTTCCCTCCGGGATATGGAAACGCTTTTCGATGGCATCCCGTTAGACCAGGTGAGCACCTCCATGACCATCAACTCCCCGGCAGCCATTCTCCTGGCCATGTACCTGGCCGTTGCCGAGAAACAGGGAGTTTCTCCTGAACAGCTCAGGGGAACCATCCAGAACGACATCCTGAAGGAGTACTCCTCAAGAGGCACGTATATTTTTCCTCCCAAACCGTCCATGCGCATTGTGACGGACATCTTCGCCTTTTGTTCCGAGAAAGTCCCTCAGTGGAACTCCATCAGCATCAGCGGGTATCATATCCGAGAGGCCGGTTCGACGGCGGTGCAGGAGGTAGCGTTTACGCTCGCGAATGGGATTGCCTACGTGGAAGCCGCGTTGCAGGCCGGACTGGATGTGGATGCTTTCGGCCCCAGGATCTCCTTCTTTTTCAACGCTCATCTGGACTTTTTTGAAGAGGTGGCCAAGTACAGAGCGGCAAGACGCCTTTGGGCCGGCATCATGAAGGAACGATTCAAGGCCAAGGATCCCCGATCCATGATGATCCGCTTCCACACCCAGACGGCGGGCTGCACCCTGACCGCTCAACAACCCAAGAACAATATCGTGAGAGTGGCCTTTCAAGCCCTGGCCGCCGTTCTTGGAGGGACCCAGTCGTTGCATACCAACTCCATGGATGAAGCCCTCTGCCTGCCCTCTGAAGAGGCCGTGCAAATTGCCCTGCGAAGCCAGCAGATCATCGCTTATGAGACCGGTGTTTCGGACACGGTGGATCCCTTGGGAGGGTCCTACTATGTGGAAGAACTGACCCGCGAGATCTTTGACCGCGCCGAGGCATACATCAAGAAGATCGATGACATGGGCGGCGCTGCAGCCGCGATCGAAAAGGGCTTTATCCAGAGAGAAATCCAGGACAGCGCCTACCGGTATCAACGGGAAATCGAACGTGGCGAACGGGCGGTCATCGGGTTGAACCGGTTCCAGGTGCAGGAGGAAAAACCGAAAAATCTTCTGAGAGTGGATCCTGCGCTGCGCCTTTCACAGATCGAAAAGCTGAAGAAAATGAAATCCGAGCGTGACCAGGACCGCGTCGCTAGGGCCCTTTCCGAACTGAAGAGAGCGGCCGAGGGAACGGACAACCTCATGCTTCCTATTCTCGAAGCCGTGAAGACTTACGCCACCCTCGGTGAGATCTGCGATACCCTCAGACACGTCTTTGGAGAGTATCGGCAAATCAACACACTCGGGAGGTAAAACCGCAGTTTCTCTGCAACCCGAGGAGAGGAGATCGAGCCCGGCCAGGGGGGGTCTCTTTAGAGCCGCTGAGTTCCAGTACGGAGTAGACAGTAAACAGTAGGCAGTAATTCATTCTGCTTGCTCCTTACTGCATACTGTACATACTGCTTACTCATGGTGTTGCGGCCAAAGCCCTGCATTAGATCCTTTAGTTGGAACGGAGCGTTGATCATGAATGTCGAGAAAAAGATCAGAGTCCTGGCAGCCAAGCCGGGTCTGGACGGCCATGACCGAGGCATCAAAGTCGTGGCCAGTGCTCTCATGGATGCCGGGATGGAGGTCATCTACACCGGACTTCGACAAACGCCTGGCCAGATTGTTGAAGCCGCTGTTCAGGAAGATGTGGACGTCATCGCCATGAGCATCCTCTCAGGAGCCCATGATTACCTTTTCCCAAAGGTCATGGAATTGCTGAAGGAGAAAGGCGTGGAGGACATCCTAGTCATCGGAGGCGGCATCATCCCGGATGAAGATGTCCCTGCGCTCAAAGCCTGTGGAATCGCCGAGATCTTTGGCCCCGGAACGAATACTCAAGACATTGTGGGGTTTATCAAAGCCGGCCTCAGGAGATAGGGCCCCTTCCCGGCACCAACGAGTAGGCAGTCTGCAGCAGGGAGTAAGCAGCAACACCGGCTGAAACAAGGTTCTTCTGTTTGACTGCTTACTGCTTACTGCTTACTTCTTACTGCTTACTGATTCTCTGCGGGCTGGGAGGGAGGGATCAAGGAGGCTGCCATCTGTCTGACTTGGGGATCCCGATCCCGGGTACACTCGCCCAGGATTTGAGCGCTGCGAGGGTCGTGTATGAAAGAAAGAGCGACGGCTGCCACCACGCGAATGGACGAAGGGTACTTCTTCCGTCTTGATAAGAAACTCTGGAGAGAGATCACCTGCTCAAGGAGATCGATCCCTCTCGGATCTCCGATTTGACCTAAGGTCTGGCAGCAGGCAACCAACCGTTCTTTGTCCTTCGCGGTTTTCATCAGAGACCCGATTTTATCGAGAGCCGCTTGCGGTCGCACGCTTCCAAGGCACTTGATTGCATCCGCCGCCACCTCTCCCTTCATGCTGCCCGCGCGCTCCAGGAGAATCTTCTCCACCTCATCCGTGTTCAGTCGCTGGGCTAGTCTCAAGGCTTTGGCCCTCACCTGGGCATTTTCATCATCGAGAGCCTGAATAAGCTCTGCTTTGAGGTCCCGGGTGACGCTGTCGATGACATCCAGGATCTGGAGCCGCTCTTCCGCAGTGCTCTCCAGCATAAACTCCCGTTTCAGCATCTTTGCCGCTTCATACCCCTGCTCGGAAAACAGACTGGCCGCAAGCTGCCTGATTCTGAGATCTGCCTCTCCCTTGACCACCTCCATCAGCAAAGGAGCAGACACTTTACCCAGGCTGCCGAGAAGCTGCACTGCATTTTGCTGCCGCAGGGTCTCCTTGGAGTGGAAATCCTGGAGGAGCAGCTCCTGGGCCTTCGGGTCCAGGGGCTTCAGGAGTATTTCTTCAAACATCTTGGCCTGGTCGCTGTTGGCCTCGAGGAGTTTCCGGTAGCGCCGCTGGAGATGCAAAAGGATCTGGGTCGCAACAGGGTACTCCGCAAACTGAACAAGGAGAGTGGACAGGCGATAAAGGAGGTTGGCCAATTCCCGCAGAACAGCAGGGTCCTTCTCCTGGGAAAGGACCAGGAGAAGAGGCTTGGCAAGGATTTTCGCCAGCTGGTTCTGAAGCCCTGTGATCAGGCCTTCAAACAAGAGCTGGCAACGACCGATCACCTTTTGCCGTACCTGCGGATTCGAGTTGAGATATCCGTGGAAAAGGCGCTTGATGATTGAAGTGACCTCCCTTTCTCCACCTTCCAGCAGCAGATCGCTGATCTCTCTGGGCATCCGCTGCAGAAGGTTGTCAAAGGATTCCTCATCCGCCGCAAGACTCGGCTGTCCCCCCTGGACCTTCTTCTTCATCACGCTCCGGGCGCCTGCCGCGACCTGAAAAGCGCCTGTGGCGTACGCCCCCGCCGCAATCCTGGTCTCATAAAAGCGGTAGTCAAGAAGAATCCCTTTGAGACCTTGCTCCTTCGCCAAACGGCTCCAGTATTCTTTGTCCTGTACCCCTGAAGGCAGATCCCCTACGGCCCCGATGAAAACCCTCATTTCCTCGGGAGTGACGCTCTGGAGAAAGGTCATGCTCTTGAGGCCGAGGGAGTCCAGGAACTGGAGAAAGCTCTGACCCACGATGTCCAGATCGGAGGAGCTCACTTTTTTATCATTCACGAAGAGCGAGTCCTCAACCCGCGCCATGGTCAGGTGGGCCTCCTTTCTCAATATGCGGCGCAGCCTTTTCAAGGCTTGCTGGATCGCGCTCTCGGTTGCCTTGCTTTTCAGAGGATAGAGTTTAATGCTTCTTGCCGCATTGAGAAGCGCCTTGGTGAACTCCGGGACTAAGGAGAGCGTGTCTTTTTCCGGTTCCTCTTCTGCCCCTTCCTCCTGAGCCAGTGCACCGGCCGTAAATTCCCCTGTGCCGTCAAGTCCCGGAATCTCCCCTTCTCCCCGAATGGCATAATGCACCTGGGACATCTCCAAATGGCTCAGTTTCTGCTCTTCAATGAAGCGTTGCCAGAATCCTTTATCGATGGCCTCGGTTTTGGTCCGACCAAGAGCGTCTAGCAGGCCGGTCAACTCCTCCATGGACAGGCCTCGCTTCAGCGTCACTCCTTTGAGTTCCAGGCGGTAGAGAAGTTGAAGGAAGGAGGAGGCAAAGGCTTTGAATTCAGCGAGCTCCACTCTCTTTCCATTGACCAGCAATGCCCGTTCCACCTGGAAAACGGTCAACGTTTCGTTTCTTTCGAGAATCCTATCAATCGCTTCCTTGGCTTTTTCATTGGCCACCAAGATGGACTTGCTTCCCGCCGGGTAGAGCGTCGTGTTTCGCACGGCCAGGAGAAACGTTCGAAGCACGTTGGGGAGCAATGCGACGCTTTCCGCATCCAGGGGGAGTTCTTTGGGCTTGAGCTCTGCCGGACCTTCGCCGGTGTAATAAACCGCTTCTCCCGCGTTGAACACCGTGCTGTTCTGCGTCGCTTGCAGTTGTTCATAAAGGCGAGCTTTTTCCTGATTGGCCGAACGCTTGAAATGGTAGGCCAGAGTGGCTGTTGAATGCAGGAAGTCTTTCTCATAGAGGGATTCCTGGTAGGCACCCACCCGCTCATGGAGCGCCTGCCTCGTGTTTTTCTGAATCGCCCCATAGGCGATGTCGAGGACACGCCTGCTCAGGAACTGAACCGTTTCATCGTTGAGTTGGAAGTCCGAACTGATGAGACCCTGGGAAACAGCCTTGTCCACGAATTCGAGGATCGTGGCCTCACTCTTGTCCGAACTCCCGGTCAGCATACTGAGAGACACTTGCCCCCCGAACACAGAAGCCTGATCCAGCACCCTGCGGCTCTCTTCATCCAGGGCCGCAATCTTCTGTCGAACAATTTCCTCCAGCGACCTTGGCAGATATCCCTCTTCCAGCGGGCTGATCACCCATTGCTGACCGCTCAAGGAAATCTTCCCGTCCATGACGAGCTTGCGGACGAGTTCGTTGAGGAAGAGAGGGTTCCCCTGAGTCGTCTGCTCCAGAGCCATGCCAAACTCCCTGGACAGGCTGATCCTCGGAAAAATAGCCTGAAGGTGTTTTACCACATCGGCCTCGGTGAGCGGCGACAGGCTGACCTTTCGTATGCCGATTTCCTGGCCGTAGGTGGCGCAGAAACGGCCCAACGTATCTCCCTGTCCCTCTCCCATTCCCTTGGAAAACTCTGCTGCCGCGCCGCAAACGAAAAGTGGAATTTGCCGCCGAATCATCATCTGGCGAATAAAAAGAAGAGTCGCCTCATCACTGAAATGAAGGTCATCGACGACCCAGATGACAGGCGCCCCATCCAGGATTTCTGTCATCACCTGGAGCAGCGTGTAGAAGATCCTTTCTCGTTGAACCTTGTCCTCTTTCTTTTGCTCGCGGTTCCCTTCAGACAACTGAGGAAGAATGAAGGACAAGTTAGTCGTTTCTTCTGAGGAAAGCCCTTTAAGGATTTCAGCTCCTTTTTCTTTCCTGGCTTTCAGCAGATCCGCGAAAAAGGCTGCGATCAGATAATAGGGACGGTACAGCTCCTGCGGGTTCCCTGCCGCCTTGACCTGCAGAATAGACTTGGTCTGGGCTAGGCTCCGCTGGACCGTTTCCAGGAACATGCTCTTGCCCATCCCCGGTGCCCCTTCAGTGATCAGGAACTGGCTCTCGCTCTGGCTGAACTTCCGGAGGGACTCACCCACTGCCGAGAGTTGCGTTTTCCGGCCGGCAATGGCGGCCCTCTCCAGTTGGAACATTGCGGTTTTGACAAACACGTCTTGCGGAACGATTTCGGCCACGGTGGCCAGACGGTCACGACCTGCCTTCTTGGCATAGTAAAGGGCAGTGTCTGCCTTGTGAATCAGGGCCTTGTCTCCCCGGGCATCCTCCGGAGCGCACGCCACTCCGATGCTCAGGGTGATCCCCAGGGTTTTCCCTGAATCGTCCAGGTGCATCGGTTTTACATGGGACAGATTGATCACCCTTTCAGCAAGGTGGGAGGCCGTCTTCTTGCGAGACAGAGGCATCAGAATCATGAACTCGTCGCCCCCATACCGGATGGGGAGATACTTGTCTCCAGCGGCCTCGCGCAGCAGATTGGCTACCCAGATAAGGGCCTGGTCTCCGACATTGTGTCCATAGCTGTCATTGATTCCCTTGAAGTGGTCCAGATCCATCATGAGGAGCGACAGAGGATTATCCTCAAGAGCATTCCACGGGATGTTTTGCTGGAAATAGTTGTGAAGGAAACGACGATTGTAAAGACCGGTGAGTTCGTCCTCAAAGATCAAGCGAGACGGATCTTTACCGACGATTTGGAGGTGATTCAATAACTCATTGTAATCCATTGCACCGGTCCATGGAACCAAGGAGTAAAGCTTTTCCCAGTATTATAAATAAGATGGGGCTCTTATGTCAAGACTTAACCTTTCGATTCCTAAGGCTATTTTGCTTTCGGACCAACGGCTCATATGAAGGCCCATCACAAAAAACAAATGCCGGAGGCACGCTCCCCGCGACGACCTCCGGCAAAAGCAGTGAAGAAAATTGGTCACTGCTCAGGTGTTTAGGCTGAAGGCTGAAGACTGAAGGGCAATAATGATCACCCACGACACACTCACTTGCCAACCTGCCTGCCGCGCCCGCGGCGCAGGCAGGTGTCTTTTCCTTCAGTCTATCTACACTTCAGTCTATCTACCTGAGTAGTTAACAAAATGGAAATCTATTCATCTTTCCAGACAGGTTTCCTTTTTCCCAGGAAAGCTTTGAGCCCCTCCTGAGCATCATGGGTCTTCATGAGCTTGTTGAGGTAAATATCCTCAATCGGCCTCAGAGAGGCTTCCAGGTCATCGTGCAATCCCACGGCGATGGCTTTTTTCGTTTGCCGCAACACTTCCGCACTCAAGCCCAGGTAGGGCCTGAGAAAAGTCTCTGTTTCTTTCTCCAGATCCTGGTCTTTCACGACTTTATTGATCATTCCGATCTGAAGGGCTTCAGCTGCGGAGATGATGCGGCCGGAAAGGATGAGGTCCATGGCCGCTTTTCGGCCCATAATCCGAGGCATGATATGAGCGGCAATGGGCGGAAACACTCCCACCTGAATCTCCGGCTGGCCGAACTTGGCTCCTTCTCCTGCGATGACCAAGTCGCTAAAGACCGCCAGTTCACACCCGCCGCCCAAACAGGAGCTGAAAACCGAAGCGACCGTCGGAACACCCAGCTTGTCCATGAACCGGAAGATGCGATGAAACGCCTCGATCATTTTCGGGGCCAGGTCCCCCATGTGCTCGCCTACATCCACGCCGGCTGAAAAGCACTTCCCTTTGGCATTGAAGAGAACCACCTTGAGATCTTTCTTGCCCTGCCAGCCCTTCAGCACGTCATTGATCTCTTCCATCATCGCAATGTTCAGGACATTGACAGGGGGTTTGTTGAGCGTGATGGTGCCGAGGCCCTGCTTAAACTCCGTCAGAATATGTTGGTAGGCCATGATCACACCGCCTCCTTTTTTTAGAGTGAACCTGTTCTCTACAAATGAAACTGGCAGGCGGGCCTGCCTTGACGGCCCTGCCTGCCAGTGGAATACTCAATGAAACAAAATTACTTCTGCGGTTTCCCGAGAACTTCCGCAAACATCTCCATATCCCAGGCTTTACAGGCAGCGATGTTCTGGCGGAACTTAACGAAGTTAATGGTATCTTGGCCCGTTATCTTCTTGGAATTGAAGGCTCCGAAGCCCAGGAAGGCCTCACCGCCCATGTTGGCGGCCAGCCAGTGCCGGTGGGCATTCTTCATGGTATCCCAGAAGAATTTCTTCTTCTGGCGTACGCTGTCAATGGACTCGATCAAGCACCCGGGGAACAGATTGGCAAAGGTCCAGTTGATTTTGTCCACTTCCTTGTCCAGAAGCTCGAAGTCCGCCTTGTCCTGATACTCCTTCAGCATGGCCCGGCCCTCTTTGAGTTCGTCACCGGTCTTGTACTCGCCGTAAACGATCTCGCCGTCCTTCACGTACTGATCGGTGATGATCGTGGGGTTGCGAACCCATTTCCCGTTGATCTTGAGAACAGGAACCGCTTTGCTGATGAGGGTCTTGGCCTTCATCTTATAGGCGGACCACATCTCACAGGACACGCAGTTCCACATGGCATCCTCGGCGCTCAGGTACCAGGGCAGAAAGTCCGAGGCCCCGCCCACCGGAGCCGATCCGTGTCTCGGTCCCGCCTGACCGAAGATGGCCAGGTCCGAAGCAATGGCGAGGTCGCAGGCCATGCCGATTTCCTGGCCGCCGGCCACTCTCATGCCGTTGACCCTGCAGATGACCGGCTTCTTGCAAGCTAGGATAGAATCCACCATGTGGTTGAAGAGTTCCATGTACTGGCCGTATTCATCCGGTCTCATGCTGTAGTATTCGCTGTACTCCTTGGTGTTGCCGCCCGTGCAGAAGGAATAGGGGCCGGTGCCGGTGAAAACAACGGCCACCACGCTGCGGTCCAGGGAGGCGTTTTCAAACCCGGCGATCACGCCCTTCACCATCTCCGTGGTGTAGGAGTTGTACTGAGCCGGGTTGTTGAGGCGAATCCAGGACACAAAGAGTCCGTCCACTTCTTTGCCCGTGTTGGGGTCTTTCAGGGGCCTCTTCTCGTAAACCGTGCAGGGAGCCTGTGTTCCCCAGTGCACGCTGGTGTGCAATGCATGATCTTTTATTCCATCTTCCCTTGGCAACCATTCCAAACCTTTCAAAGCCATAATCTTTTCCTCCTTTAGTAATAGAATCTATCGTTTTGTTCCAATCCCGTTTCAACGGGGATCGTCTCCTCCCTAGAAATCCGGGGTGAGCACGATTCGCTTCATCGGTGGTGATTTGTGGGCCTGCGCAAACGTCTCCGCAATGCTGCTCATAGGCCGCGTTTCCACAAACTCCTCGATGTTGATCTTCTTGCTCAGGACCATATCCAGAACAATGGGATAGTACTCGGGCAGGCATCCCCAGGTTCCGATGATCTCCGCATCAAAAGCCATCAGACGACCGATGGCATACTCTGTCTTGGCCATGCTGAATCCCACGACCACCAGCTTGCCTGTAAAGCTCAGGAGGTTGAGCGCGATTTCCTGGCCCGGCTTTGCTCCTGAAACTTCAAAGATCTTCCATCCTGTGGCCGGGAGGCCCCTTTCTTTGCACATGCCGCGGAATTCCTTTGAGATCGCGCCGGCATCCTTGTCCGTAGAATTGATGACCACGTCGGCCCCGAATTTGAGCGCCCGGTTCAGCTTTTCCTGATTGCGGGCAATGCCGACCACGGTCTTGGCCCCAAGGGCCTTTGCCATCTGCCCCATGTATTGACCGACTCCGCCGGTAATTCCCACCACCACCGCGTTGTCACCGGGCTGGAAATCAGCCCTCGCTGCAGCTTGGTAGGGCGTGGTCGCGGCATCCGCTACGACGGCCAAGTGAGAAAGAGGGATGTTCCCTCGATTCTTCACTTCACAGAGATCTACGCTCGGAACAGGGATGTGGCTAGAGAATCCGCCAAAGAGTGCGAGGCTGTTGCCCGGCATCTTCTGATCCAGACAGCGATTGCCCCGGCCTGTTTTGCAAAGAATGCATTTGCGGCAGGGCATTACGGCAGGGACAATGACCTCTTTTCCAACCCATGCCTGGTCCCCGGCCACCACGGTTCCTGAAATTTCGTGCCCCAGAGTGAGGGGCGGTTTGGATACCGTGGGGACCCCGTCATAAAAATATCCGAGGTCGGTGTGGCAGACCCCGCATCCCGCGACTTCTACAAGGACCTCTCCGGGCTGGAGCTGTGGGACTGGAATCTGTTTCTTCTCAAGCTTGCCCGGTGTTGTTTCTTTGGTCTCCTTGTTGAAGGACGCGGGTTGTACCATTTGCCATGTCCATAGCATGTCCAATACTCCTCCCATGTTGTCCTCCTTCTTTCTAAAGTTCTAGTCTCAACGACTTTAATGCCGGGACATCTTCCTCCCAAAAAGAAACCCATGTCCCGGTGTCCTCATTTTCTCCTAATGCAGGCCTATGGCCGCAACCAAATCACATTCCCGAAACCCGAATGTCGAATATCGAACAAGGAATTTCGAATGATCAAGTTAAATCTCTTCTGTTTCTTCCTTCGGCGTTCGTTATTCGTTATTCGATATTCTGCGGTTCGTTTTTGAACTTCTACGCGCCCTTCGAAGAAGTTCTGTTTTAAGACTCTAAATCATTCCATATCCGCCATCAACGGCAATGAGCTGACCCGTGATGTAGCTGGCCTCATCCGAAGCCAGGAAAACGAAGGAAGGGGCAATATCCTCCGGTTCACCGAATCGTTTGAGCAGGATCCTGTTCATGTAAATCTCTTTGAGCTTTTCATCCGTCGTGATCTTCTCGCTCATGTCGGTCGTCACAATGCCCAGAGAGATGACATTCGCGCAGATGTTGTTTCGGGCCAGTTCTCTGGCCATGGACTTGGTCATGCTGATCACCCCGCCCTTGGCCGCGCTGTAATTAATCTGTCCCACGGTCCCCACCACCCCGGCCACCGAGGTCACGTTGATGATTTTCCCGCTGTTTTTTGCGATCATATGCGGGGCAGCAGCCTGGGTGCAAAGGAAGGCGCCTTTGAGATGGATGTCGACCACCGCATCCCACTGCTCTTCCGTCATCTTGAGCATCATGGACGGCCGTGTAAACCCGGCATTGTTCACGAGGATATCGAGCCCTCCGAAGGCATCCACAGTGGCCTGGACAAGGGCTTGAGCCTCGGCCTTCTTGGCCACATCGGCTTTGAACACCTTTCCTTGCCCCCCCATTTTCTGGATCGTATCGAGCACCTCGTTGGCTGCTTTCTCATTGGAAGTGTAGTTGACCATCACCTTGGCCCCTTCTTTGGCGAAGGCCAGGGCAATAAACCTTCCTACCCCTCGACTGCTTCCCGTCACTAAAGCCACTTTATCTTTCAGTCTCATAGGCTCTTCCCCTCTTTTTCTTGGAATGAGATCGGTCAAATCGGGTTGTTTGGATGGCGAAACAAGTAATTACATTATAGTTACAATATAGTTACTTGGCGCACTTTAAAAAAACCCTCCGACCATGTCAAGAAAAAAAACGGGACACATAAATCAGATGAAATGAATCAGATTTTTTGTTAGGATGTAATGAACTCAATCCAGGGAGCATCACGTTTGAGATCCTCTCAAAAGGCCTCCTTTCTCAGGAGAGCCGCTTTTCAGGCCAAGGACCTCTTTCTCGTCCTCAGAAAGGAGAGAATCTTCAAATTCCTCGGGGCCACCTGCGCGATCATTCTGCTTGGAGCGACGAGTATCTTTATTGCCGATCGCTACTATGCCACGAAGGGAGCCGCCGGGATACTGGATGCCATCTACTGGGCGGTGGTGACTATCGCTACCGTGGGCTACGGGGACGTTGTTCCCACCTCCCCCCTGGCAAAGGTGCTCGCCCTGGTCATCATTCTGAGCGGCCCTGCCTTGCTGTCACTCCTGACCGCTTCTGTGGCTTCCATATTGGTTGAGAAAAAGATCAGGGAGGGAGAAGGGTTGGAAACGATCAAAGACAGAGATCACCTTATCATCTGCGGATGGAATGAAAACGGAGAGAAGGTCATTGACGGGATTCTTCTCCAGCTCAAGGGAACAAAGCCGAAGATCGTTCTCGTCAACGAACTGGAAAAAGAAGACATCCAATCCATCCAGGTCAAGTACGGGGACTATGACATCGCTTTTGTGCGAGGGAACTTTGTCAAGGAAGAGGTGTTGGCCAGGGCCAATCTTCCTCGGGCAAAAGCGGCGATCGTGCTCGCCGACATCTCCGGAGGAAGAATTCTGGACAAAGCGGATGAAAGGACCATTTTTGGCACCATGGCTATTAAGTCCATGGGGTCGAAGGTCAGGACTTGCGCCGAACTCATTCATGGGGAGAACAGAGAGCATCTGCTGAGGGCCAATGTGGACGAGATCATTGTCCGAGGCGAATCGGCGGGAGCGCTGCTCGCTACCGCTGCCGTCTCCCCGGGACTGGCGGATTCCGTGACATCCCTTCTCAACAACCAGGATCCAAACAAGCTCTGGCGTGTGCCTGTGCCCTCCCGTTTCGCGGACAAGACCTTCGGAGAACTGATGCCCTATTTCAGGGACAAGTTCCAAGCCTTGCTGCTCGGCGTGGTGAGGGAAAAGGAAAGTATCAAACTCGAGGATATCCTTTCAGGCGATTCCACCTTCATTGATGATTTCATCAAGAAGAAATTCGAAGAATCAGGGAAGGACTTCTTTGGCGACAAGAAAGATGTGTCTGTCATCGTGAATCCTCCGGATGATTACCTTCTCAACTCAAGCGACTGGGTCATTGTCATCTCGAGGGAGAAACCGATTGAGGCGGGTTTTGTCGAAAGGCTTGTGGGAGGAGCTTCTTAGAGTCCATGGACGATATTCGAGAGACGGTTCGAAAGGCATCCATCTTCAAGAACCTCGAAGATCAGGAGATTTCAGAGGTCTTGAGCATCACCACGGAGAAAAGAGTTCACAAAGAACACCTGATCATGCAGGAGGGCGATGAGGGCAGCACCATGTACATGCTTCTCGAAGGAGAGGTGGAGGTATCCAAAGCCCTCACCATGAAGTTCGCCGGCGAAGACATCCGAAAAGCCGAAAAGGTCTTGTCCCATCTCAGAGCCCAGGATCACGTCATCCTTGGCGAGATGGCCCTGATCGCCAATGAGAAGCGCTCGGCGTCCATCTTGGCCAAAATCGATTGCGTTCTCCTTGAGATTCGCAGAGATGACTTTATGAGACTTGTCGAAACCAAGGCGCCTCTGGGAGTGAAGGTCCTGTTCAACCTTGCCGAGTTGCTTGCCGCGAGACTCAGACATTCGGATGAAAACGTGATTCGATTGACCACTGCCCTGTCCATTGCTTTGAGCCGATGAAGAGATTCCTCTGGCTATGGTGTGTTCCGCTTCTTCTTTTCGGGGCCTGCGCCCGTCATGCACCGCCCTCCCCGCCTTCTTCCAGGGTTCTCACCCTTCCTGAAACGGAAAGGGCCAGGGTCCCCAAACCTTACGTGGTCAACGGGGTGCGCTATTATCCTCTGCCCGACGCTTACGGATTTGTGGAATACGGGAAAGCCTCGTGGTACGGCAAGGAGTTCCACGGCCGGCCCACGTCCAGCGGGGAGATCTACAACATGTATGGAAGGACGGCAGCCCACAAGCTGCTGCCCTTGGCCACGGTGGTGAAAGTCACCAACCTCACGAACCAGAAGACCATTATTTTGCCCGTCAATGATCGTGGGCCCTTCGTGAAAGGGAGGGTCATCGATCTCTCCTACGGGGCGGCCCGGGATCTGGACATCATCGGCCCGGGAGTTGTGGACGTGAAAGTCGAAGCCCTGGCGCGGGAAGTGGGCAATGTGAAAGGCCGGGACGGATTCACGCCCCTCATTGAGGTGCAAGATTTTCGTCGTGGGGAGTTCACCATTCAGGTGGGAGCGTTCGAGAGTCAGCAAAACGCTCTCCAGCTTGCGGAACGTCTGAGGGAGAGCCTCGATGAGGTGGGGATCACCCTCTATGAAGATGCAAGAGGGAAGACCTTCCACCGCGTACAGGTTTCAAAATCGGAAACCCTTGACCAGGCAGAAGAGATGGAGAAAAAGCTGGAAGCGATGGGTTTCGTGGACGCCTTTATGGTGAGGGTGGAGGCCCCTCGTTGATTCTCTTCCGAAGCACCCCGGAGGTCCTGAAAATCACGACCCGTCTTTCTCTCAGCTGAATGTCTGCTGCCGTCTGGGGATTCCTGCCGCGCCGGGACGCCTTCTGTTTCACCACAAGTTTGCCGAACCCGCTGATGAGAAGGTCCTCCCCTCTCTCAAGAGTTTCCTTGCAAATCTCGAAAAGCTTTTCCACAACAGAGCGGGATTGGCCCTTGCTCAGTCCCACGTTGTTGTAGATATCACCGATGATCTTGTCTTTGGTCAGAGACATTCCTCGATCCCCTCCCCCTCGTCAAAAGGAACTCCGCGTCCCCGGATCTTTGAGAGAACCCTATATGAACGATTGGCCGAGGTGCTGTCAAGATTTTTTTAGTACCCGAATTTCTCTTTCAATTTCCTGCACACGACCGGAGGGACCAGCCCGCTCACATCTCCTCCAAGACTCGCTGCCTCCTTGATAATCGTCGAACTCGTGTAAAACCATTTGTAATCCGTCATCAGAAAAATCGATTGAACCTCCCGGTTCAGCTTTCGGTTCATCAGGGCCATCTGAAACTCGTACTCGAAATCGGACAAGGCCCGCAAGCCCCGGATCACCACATTCGTCTTCTTCTGGATGACATAATCCACCAGCAGGCCGTTGAAAGACTCGACCTCCAGATGGCGCTGATCTTTCAACACCTCCCTGATCATTTGGATTCTCTCCTCTATGGAGAAGAGGGGAAGTTTCTGGGGGTTGTTGAGAATAGCAATCACCAGCCGGTCAAAAATCTTCAGCGCCCTGCTGATGATGCTGATGTGACCGTGGGTGATGGGATCGAACGTTCCTGGATAGATCACCACTTTTGAGCTCATTCCTGTCCCTCGTGCCGATAGATGGTTATCCGGGTTTCTCCGTAGGCTCTTGACTTGACCATCTGGAGAGTTCTCACACAGGGAGGCAGAACCTCCCTTTGTTCTGACTGGGCCACAAGGATCGATGGGGATCCAAGAATTTTCCGGTCGGAGAGTTCTTCGAGAACAGGCAGGATCATGCTCTTTCGATAGGGGGGGTCCACAAACACCAGGTCCATCTTTTCCTCAAGCAGGCGATGCCTGCGGGGAAACCCTTTCAACAGGTCTTTCCGCAATGCAACCCCCTGTGCTTCAAGTCCGCACAGCTTCAGGTTCTTGCTGATCAGCTCCATGGCCTTTGGGGAGTGGTCGATGAAGAGCGCCCAAGCCGCTCCCCGGCTGAGGGCTTCGATTCCCAGGCTCCCTGTCCCGGCAAAAAGATCCAGGACCTTTGCTCCCGGGAGATCGTGCCCGAGGAGATCAAAAACCGCTCCCCGCACCAGATCCGACGTGGGTCGTATATCCAGTCCTTTGAATGACGCCAGGCGCCGGCCTCTCAACCGACCACCGGTTATTCTCATTCACGATCCTTTGATGAAGTTTAATGCCTTCAATTCTCTCCTCCGGCGTTCTTTGTTCGTTGTTCGATATTCTGCGGTTCGCTTTTGAATTTCTCCGCACGTATAGAGAAGTTGCAGGCTAGGAATCTAATGGCTCAACACGACAGCCGAAAATAAGATCAATGGGTCTCAGAAGGCTCCGGGCCTTCTTTTTCAGTGAGGCGCTTCGGTTCCGATGCCTCTGAAGCGTCGGCCGCTTTTCTTGCAAACGGGCTTCTTCGATAGAGCCGGTAAAAAGTGATCGTCGGGCCCGACAGGATATAAAGAAGCATGATGAGGAAAAGCATCACCATGGGTTTGTAGGCAATCACCAGAGCCACAAGGATCATGGACACAAGCACATTGAAGGGTTTGTGGTACTTGAGATCCAGTTTCTTGAAGCTGTAGTAGGGAATGGTGCTGACCATGAAAAAGGAAAGGACGTAGATCATCACCAGGATGGGGTGAGACCTTGTCTCCAGCTCCCCCTCCCAGAAGCTCACGAAAAGGACCAGGGAGGCGATGAAGCAGGCTGCCGCAGGAATAGGAAGGCCCTTAAAGTAACTGACATCTTCTACGCTTTTCTGAACATTGAAGCGTGCAAGCCGCAGCGCTCCGCACACGACAAACATGAAGGCGGCGAGCCACCCCAATCGGCCAAAGGGCGCCAGGGCCCACTGAAATGCAAGGAGAGCCGGCGCAACCCCGAAGGCGACCAGATCCGACAGGGAATCAAACTCCACCCCGAACTGGCTGGTTGAACGGGTCAACCGGGCAATCCTCCCGTCCAGCCCGTCCAAAACGCCTGAGAGAAGAATAGCCACGGCCGCAGCCTCGTATCGCTCCCCCATCGCGCTGATAATCGCATAGAATCCGCAAAAGAGGCTTGCCGCCGTGAACAGGTTGGGCAGAATGTAGATGCCTTTTCTCCCCTTGTCCTTGAACCTTCTTTTCCTTTTTCCTCTCATGGCAGATACCCGATGATTGTTTTTCCCGCCTTCACTTTCTGGCGCGGCTGAACAGCCACGCGACTCCCTTCCGGCAGAAAGACATCCACTCTCGAACCGAACCGGATCAGACCGAATCTCTGACCCGCCTGCACGTCATCCCCTTCCCGGACCCAGCACACAATACGCCGTGCGATCAGTCCGGCGATCTGAACAAAAACAATCTGCTTCCCGTCGGGAGTGTCCAGGGTGACGGCATTTTGCTCGTTTTTTTCTGAAGCTTTGTCGAGGTTCGCAGCGAAAAAAGCGCCGGGTCGATACGAAATCCTCGATATCCTGCCCCCTGTGGGAATGCGGTTGACATGCACATCGAACAGGGACATGAACACGCTCACCTTCACAGCCCTTGTCCCCAGGGGATTTCCCCCAGCCTCCAGGGTTCTGGCCTCAAGGATTCTTCCGTCTGCCGGCGTGAGAACCGCCTTTTCCTGGACTTCAGCCTCTCTGTCAGGGTCCCTGAAAAAATAAAGAACAAAAAGGGTCAGGGCCCCGGCGACGATCGTGAGAGAGGCAACACCCAAAAATAAGAAAAGAAGGGTGATCACCAAACCGCTTCCAGCAAAAGGAAACCCTTCTCTCGCTATCCCAACCCGGTTGTGGATTCTCCTCTCTTGCGCTGTGGAAGATCCCATGCTCACGCTAAGGATTATGATCTTTCCCCCCGGAATTGTCAATGCTGTACCCTTTTTAGCCAACATTTTAGCTTTTTGAAATTAAATAAGGGTTCGGACGGATGTCCGGGGGTCTCAGATAGGAAGGCATCACCTCATGGAGCCTGTCAAACTTTTGCTCCCTCGCTCTTCTTGCGCCCAGCATCCCCAGAGTGGACGCTCTGAGGTTCCAAAAGGAAGGAGGGGCAAAGACGGCCCTGTCCCCTGCCGCCGAAGCAATGGGCCCCATCAGGCGATTGAAGTCCGTGCCCACGACAAAAGCCCTGTTCTTGATAAAAGCGGGAAGGTCCTTGATCTTGAGACATGTTTCCGGCTCCAGCTGCACCAGTTCCTGCTCGTCAGACCAGGTGTAGAGAGCCGCAAAAACCTCTTCTTTCCTCGAGTCAATCACGGGGCATACCGGGTAGGAAAGAAATGGACATTGACCTGCCAGGGCCTCCAGGCTGGACAGGGCGACGATCGGCAGCCCCAGGCCCTCACAAATCCCTTTTGCAGCCGACAGCCCCACCCGGAGACCCGTGAAGCTTCCAGGGCCCTTGGCTATGGCCAGGGCGCGGATCTCCGTGAGAGCCACCCCTGAGACTTGAAGGAGATGATCGAGGGCGGTCATGAAATGGCGGAAGTCCTTGGTCCTGGGAGAAAGGGTCCATTCCGCCAGGAGAGCTCCACTGTCATAGACCAGGGCGAGGCTGAACTGGGGAGTGGACGTATTGATGGCAAGGATCACGTTACCCAAAGAGCTTCTCGAAGAGCTTAACCACCGCGTCTATTCTAGACAGATCATTGATCGTCACCACAACGATCAGGGCGGCCAGCAGGAAGATCCCCACTTTTTGAGCCATATCCCTTTTCTTGATGCTGATGGGTTTGCCGATCACCAACTCCAGGAGCAAGAAAACGATCACCCCTCCATCAAGGATAGGGACCGGCAGGAGGTTCAGAATTCCCAGGTTGATGCTGATGACCGCCAGGAGAGGGACCAGATAGCTGATGCTTTCCTGAGCCACCTGACCTGTCAGCTGGCCGATCATGATAGGGCCGCCAAGGGTTTTTATGGAAACCACTCCCTGAAAAAGCTTTACAACCGTCAGGACCGTTAGAGCAATGATCTCCCATGTCTTCCGAATGCCTTCTTTCAAAGCTTCCCAGGGCCCCATCTCCACGTTCCTGTATTTTCCTGCAGCCACAACGCCGATCAGGGCGGATTTGACGTCTTCACCGAAGAGGTTCTTCTCAATGGTTTCTTCCGGCACCACGGTGACGCTGAGAAGACGGCCTTCCCTTTGAACGGTGACGGTCACACCCTGGCCTGCAGAATCCTTAACCAGACTCTTGATCTCAGCCCAGCTCTCCGTGCTTTTCCCCTCCACAGAAACAATCACATCTCCTTTTAGAAGCCCTGCCTTGTGAGCCGGGGAGTCTTCCCTGACCTGACCGACCTCCGTGGTCATCACATAGTTCCCTGAGATCGCGTAAAGGCCCCAGAAGAGAAAAAGAGCGAGAAGAAGGTTGAAGAGAGGGCCGGCTGCAACAATGGCAATTCTTTTCAGAATATGCTGGTGGTTAAACGCTCTGTGGGCCTCCTCAGGAGAAATGTCTTCGGATTCTTCGTCGTTTTCTCCAAGCAGCTTGACATACCCTCCGAGAGGGATCGTTGAGATGAGATACTCCGTCTCCCCCCATTTTTTCCCGACCAGCTTGTACCCAAAGCCCAAGGAGAACTTGAGCACTTTGACTCTAAACGCTTTGGCCAGGATAAAATGTCCCATTTCGTGGAAAAAGATCAGAATGCCCAGAACAACAACAAAAGGAATGATATAGTACAGAAGAAAATTCATTTCTTAACCTCTATGTGCAGCGATATCCCGATCAGCGAAATCCGCCGCCCTCTCTCTCGCCCACGCGTCAGCCTCCATCACCTTCTCGATGCGGTCGATGACAAAAGGTCTGTGAGCATCCATTGTTCTTTCGATGAGGGAAGGGATCTGGAGAAATCCGATTCTCCCCTTAAGAAAAAGATCCACAGCCACTTCATTGGCGCCGTTCAACACAGCGGGCATGCTGTCCCCGATTTCCGCCGCTCTCAGAGCCAGTTCAAGACACCGGAACTTTCTGGTGTCCGCTTTCATGAAGCGGAGGGTTCCAACCTCCTCAAGGTCCAGAGGGCGGAGTGGGGTGTCCACGTGGCGCGGATAGGACAGAGCATAGGAGATCGGCGTGACCATGTCCGGTATTCCCAGCTGGGCGATAATTGAGCCATCCCTGTACTCCACCATGGAGTGGACCACACTCTGAGGATGAATCAGGATATGGATTTGATGAATGTCCAATTCGAAGAGCCACTTCGCCTCGATCAGTTCAAGACCTTTGTTCATCAAGGTAGCAGAGTCCACGGTGATCTTGGGCCCCATGTTCCAGTTGGGATGCTTCAGGGCCTGTTCCGGGGTCACCTTCTCCATCTCTTCATGGGAGAAGTCTTTAAAGGGGCCTCCTGAAGCTGTGAGGATGACGCGCCGAACATCGTCTCTCGCGTGTCCCTGAAGACACTGGAGAATGGCGCTGTGTTCACTGTCCACAGGGAGAACAGCCACTCCCCTTCTCTTGGCCTCCTCCATCACCAGAGGACCGGCCATGACCATGGTTTCTTTGTTGGCCAGGGCGATGTTCTTCCCGGCCCTGATCGCCGCATAGGTCGGGACAAGGCCTGCTGCGCCCGTGATGGCCGAGATCACGGTGTCCACCTCCTCCAGGGTGGCCAGATGGATGAATCCTTCTCTTCCGGAAACAATCCTCGTTTTCTGTCCGCCGCCCAGGCGTTCTTTGAGGCTTTCCGCCTCCTGATCGCCTAAGACAGCCACCTCCAGAGGCCTGAACTTCCGAATCTGTTCCGCGAGAAGATCAATATTCTTCCCCGCTGCCAGAGCCGTGACCTGATACGCTTCAGGGTGAGCCTCAATCACTTTGAGGGAACTGCATCCGATGGAGCCCGTAGAACCGAGGATGGCGATTCTTTTCATGCGCGGCCGAGGATCTCCCTGAAGTAGGATATGGTCTTTTCAAGCCCTTCCTGGAGCCTCACCACGGGCTCCCACCCCAGCTTTTCTTTGGCCAGGCCGATGTCCGGCTGCCGCCTCCTGGGATCATCCATGGGCGATGGCTGGAATTCGAGGCGGCTCTTGGACCGGGTGAGTCGGACGATGTTTTCGGCGAGTTCCAGCATGCTGTACTCCCCGGGGTTTCCCAGATTGACCGGCCCCACGAAATCATCGGGGCCGTTCATCATGCGCATGATCCCTTCAACCATGTCCTCCACATAACAGAAAGACCTTGTCTGAAGACCGTCCCCGAAAATCGTGATCGGTTCATTCCTCAAAGCCTGCATGATGAAGTTGCTGATCACCCGGCCGTCGTTGGGATGCATCCGGGGCCCGTAGGTGTTGAAGATCCTCACGACGCGGATGTTGACCTTGCTTTGCCGGTAATAGTCAAAAAAGAGCGTCTCTGCGCAGCGCTTCCCTTCATCATAGCAAGCCCGAATTCCCGTCGTATTCACGTTGCCCCAGTAACTCTCCTTCTGGGGGTGAACGGAGGGATCGCCGTAAACCTCACTGGTGGAAGCTTGCAGGATTCTTGCCTTGACCCTCTTGGCCAGTCCCAGCATGTGGATCGCACCCATCACGGCGGTCTTGGTGGTCTTCACCGGATTGTATTGATAATGAACCGGCGAGGCGGGACAGGCCAGGTTATAGATCTGGTCCACTTCCAGGAAGATGGGGTTCACCAGGTCATGGCGGATTACTTCAAAGGAAGTGTGGCCGAGCAGATGGACAATGTTGCGCTTCTGCCCGGTGAAATAGTTGTCAAGGCAGATCACGTAATGGCCCTGTGCCAGCAGCCTCTCGCACAAATGGGAGCCCAGAAATCCGGCTCCCCCTGTCACAAGGATTCTCGCGGTATCGAAGAAGTTAGGCCCCATAACTAAGCATTCCCTTTCTCAGTTCAGCGAATAGGCACTTCCCAATGCGGGACTTTGGACACAACCAAATTCGAAGCACGAAATTCGAAATTCGAAACAAATTCAAAACACAAATGCTCCAATGTTCAAAACAGAAACCCCACGCCCAAGGTTTTGGTCATTTGAATTTGGGTCATTGGAGATTGTTTCGGCCCGCCCTGGCGCGACATTCTCTCTTCACATTCGTATTAAGTCAGGGCAAGGATTCCTGATCTCAGCACAGGGTCCGTGTTCGCAGGGTCTGGGCCAGGGATTTCGTGTTTCGGATTTCGGATTTTCCACATGCTCACAAACGACCTCAAGTTCTCCATCATTCCTTGCTTCACCATATTACAAACACATAGAACACCGGGATGGCAAACAAAAGAGAGTCCACGCGATCGAGAAAACCCCCATGTCCCGGAAGGCTCTTCCCTGAATCTTTCACCCCGCAGTTCCTTTTGATCATGGACTCTGCAAGGTCTCCGAACTGACCGGCAATGGAGAGCACTCCGGAAACGATCCCGATGATCCATACAGAATCGTGGAGGCCGAAGGTTTGGGAAAAAAAGATTCCTCCGAGCACACTGCTCAGAAACCCTCCGACAGCCCCTTCCCAGGTCTTCCCCGGGCTCACGGACTCATAGAGCTTGTGCTTTCCCAGGAGCCGTCCGCAGTAAAAGGCCCCGGTGTCACCCAAAAATATAACCGTGAGGAGAAAGAAAATCCATACATTTCCTCTGGGAGCCCGGTCGATGAGAACAAGCAGGGAAAGGGGAAGCCCTATGTAGAGAAACCCCAGAGCCAGCTTTGCCGTGTCTTCGACCACATCCTTTCTCCGCCCCGGGGCAGAGAGCAGATAGAAGGTCAGCGCGATCATCACGGTGAAGCACAGAACCGCGAAGGCGGGCAAGCTCAACCCTCCGGAAAAGAGGGCCAGGAAGCAAAAGCAAAGGACGAAGGCAAGTGCCCTGAGCCCCCGGGGCAGTTTTGGAGAGGTGAGGCTGAAAAACTCGTGAACAGAAATGCAGGAGGCGAAAAGCAACAGGAACTGGAACAGCCAGCGAGGGCCGAACCCAATGATGTAAATCAGAATGGGGATGGCGATCATTGCGGTGAGCCATCTCTTCAAATGCGTCATCTAGGAAATTCCCGCTCCCTCCGCTTGGTTATTGATCGCGCTCTTCCCTGGAAAGAGCCACCTGGTCTCCTGTGGCACCGAAGCGCCGCTCTCTTTTCTGGTACTCGATCAGGGCTTGGACGTATTCTTCTTTCCTGAAATCAGGCCAGTAGGTCTGGGTCATGTAGATCTCGGCGTACGCGATCTGCCAGAGCAGAAAATTGCTGACACGGCACTCCCCGCTGGTCCTGATGAGCAGATCGGGATCAGGCATGTTCGCTGAGTAGAGATTTTCGGAAATCAGGGCCTCGCTGATGTCGGAGGACCGAATCCCTCCTGCTTCAACTCTCTGAATGATCTTCCGGACCGCGTCCGTTATCTCTTGCCTGCCCCCGTAACTCAGGGCAAGGGTCAGTACCATATTCTGGTTTGAAGCCGTCCTCTCCGCAATCTCACGGACTGTCCCCTGAACATCGTTCGGGAGCTTGTGGAGCCTGCCGATCGCCTGAAACCGAATTCCATTGTCAAGCATTTCTCGCAGCTCGGATTGCAGAAATCGCTTCAAGAGCATCATGAGAGCCTCGACTTCGTACCTCGGCCGCCCCCAGTTCTCCTCTGAAAAGGCGTACAAGGTGAGACAGGGAATACCGATTTCACGGGTCGCCCGAACAATGGCCCTCACCGACTCCGCTCCCTCCTCGTGGCCCCGGATGCGGTTCATGGCCCGTTGTTTGGCCCATCGACCATTCCCGTCCATGATGATCGCAACGTGTTTAGGCAGTTTTTGCAGGTCCAAGGTTTCCATGTTAAGGCACTAGACCGAGGGCTGTAAGAAAGAAGGGGCGGACATCAGAATTCCAGAATCTCTTTTTCTTTTTCAGCAGTGACTTCATCAGTCCTCTTGATGAAATCGTCCGTGACCTTCTGGACCTCCTCCTGAGCGCGAAACAACTCGTCCTCTGAGATCTCCTTTTCGTTTTTCAGCTCTTTCAACAGCTCATTCGCTTCCCGGCGATGGTTTCGCACTGCGATCTTGCCCTCTTCCGCCATCTTCTTTGCAACCTTGGCCAACTCCTTTCTTCGGGTCTCGCTCAGAGGGGGCACGGGAATCCGTATGATTTTTCCGTCGTTGATCGGCGTGAGCCCGAGTTCGGACTTGAGAATGCTCTTCTCTATTTCTGCGATGATGGACGGGTCCCAGGGCTTGACCGTGATGAGCCGGCTCTCAGGCACGGACAAGGAAGCGACTTGGTCCAGAGGCATCTGCGTTTCATAGCAGTGTACCTTGATGCCGTCCAACAAGGCCGTTGAGGCCCGGCCGGTCCGGATTCGCATGAACTCCTTCTTGAGAGCATCGATGGTCTTCTGCATGTTCTGTCGACATTCGGAAAGGATTTCCTCTTTCATCGCGATCTCCCTAAAATGATGGTCCCCACCTTCTGTCCAAGAGTCACCCGTTTGATATTCCCTTTTTTCCGGAGATTGAACACGACAATGGGCAGGTTCTGCCCCATGGCCAGAGCAACCGCCGTCATATCCAGAACTTTGAGATCCCTTTTCAAAAACTCCTGATAGGTCAACTGGGGGAAGAATTGAGGAGAGGAGACTTTTTCAGGATCAGCGCTATAAACACCGTCCACCTTCGTGGCCTTCAAAAGGACCTCGGCATTGATCTCCATGGCTCTGAGAGCCGCTGCGGTGTCCGTGCTGAAATAGGGATTTCCCGTGCCTGCCCCGAAGAGCACGATTCTCCCCCGTCTCAGATGGCTCACCGCCTTCTGACGGATGTAAGGCTCTGCAACCTTGTTCATCTCGATGGCGGACATGATCCTCGCTTCAGAGCCTCTTTGAGAAAGCACCTCCCCGAGGGCAATCGCATTCATCACCGTCGCCAGCATGCCCATGTGGTCGGCCGCCACCCGTCCCATGCCGTAATCCGAGGCGTGCAGTCCCCGGAAGATATTTCCGCCGCCGATCACGATGCCGATTTCCACGCCCAGTTCATGAACGGACTGGATCTCCTCCGCCACGGTCTTCAGAACCGACGGATCAACACCGTACGGTTTATCCCCCATCAACGCCTCCCCGCTCAACTTGAGCAGGATGCGCTTGAAACGGGGCTTTCTAGCGCTCATCTGCCTCTCCCAGCTGGTAGCGGGCAAAACGGCGGATCACGATGTTCTCCCCCGTCTTGGCCATGAGCTCGTTCAGGAGGTCATGAATCGTGATATCCGGGTTTTTCACGTAAGGCTGTTCGAGCAAACAGGCTTCGGAGTAGAACTTGGATATCTTTCCTTCCACAATCTTCTCGATCACCTTGTCCGGCTTGCCCGACTCCTTGGCCTGAGTCGCATAAATCTCTCTTTCCTTCTCCAGCACGGAAGCAGGGATGCCCTCCCGATCCACGGACAGAGGATTCGCTGCTGCAATTTGCATGGCGATATTCTTCACAAAGGCAGAAAAGTCCTCTGTTTTTCCGGAAAAATCTGTTTCACAATTCACTTCCACCAGGACTCCGATCTTGGCTCCCGGGTGGATGTAGGCGGCGACCTGACCTTCGGAGGTTGCTCTTCCTCCCCTCTTCTTTGCCGTGGCAATCCCCTTTTTCCTCAGGTACTCAACGGCCAGATCGAGGTCTCCCCCGCTTTCCTGGAGCGCCTTCTTGCAGTCCATCATGCCGACGCCGGTCTTCTCTCTCAGTTCCTTGACTAATGTGGCATTGATATCCAATTTATTCATCCTCCATCAGGCTATCGTTGTCTTCGTCCTCTTCTCTTTTGGGGAGCACGATAATTTCAGGTCCTTTCTTTTCCCCCTCCGCCGCAGAGACGGGTTCCACCTTGGCACCCTCTTTTTCCTTCTCCACATCCGCCTCCGCCCTCAATCGCTCTTCAGCCAGGTTGTGCCCTTCGATGCAGGCATCCGCGATCTTGGAAGTGATCAACCGGATGGCCCGGATCGCATCATCGTTGCCCGGAATGATGTAATCAATATCGTCGGGATCACAATTGGTATCCGCAATAGCCACCAGGGGAATCTTCAGCTTCCGGGTCTCCTGCACGGCGATGTATTCCTTCTTGGGATCCACAATGAACACGGCCCCCGGCAATTCGTCCATGTTCTTGATGCCGCCCAGGTTCTTTTCCAGCTTAATGAGTTCCTTTTCCAGCTTCATGGCCTCTTTCTTGGTGTACCGGTTCAAAGAGCCGTCGGCTTTCATGCTGTCCAACTCCTTTAACCGGGCCACACTCTTTCGAATCGTCTGGAAATTCGTCAGGGTTCCGCCCAGCCACCGATTGACCGCAAAGAACATCCCGCAGCGCTCGCTCTCCTCTGTGACCGCGTCGTGGGCCTGCTTCTTGGTCCCCACAAAAAGAACCGGATACCCGTCCGCGACGGTGCGCACGACGAAGTCATAGGCGGTGGCAAAAAGAGAGACTGTTTTTTGAAGATCAATGATGTGAATTCCGTTCCGTGATCCGAAGATGTAGGGTTTCATCTTCGGGTGCCAGCGTCTTGTCTGATGACCGAAATGAACGCCGGCTTCCAAGAGTTCCTTCATGCTGATGCTTGCTGCCATTCCATTCTCCTCTGTTTGGGCAGACCTTTTTCGATCCCGCCCGCGGTTTATCCTCCGTTCAGGACCTCCACCTGTCTATCCCGTCTCAGGCACCGGGGCTTTCCTGAACGTGCGAATTGGTCATACTCCTCAAAAGACTTCTTGAGGCAAACCTCTAGCCACAACAAAATCCGAATTCAAAACAGAAACCCAGCGCCCCATACAGTCCTAACATCTAACCCTCTATCGGCAAAACAGTAAACAAAGTTTTTTAGCAGGTGTTTTCTCATTTTTCAACAAAAAAGTTTGACCTTGGCCATTGACCTTCTGCCGCATCCACAGATATAGTATAATCACTTTTACAGGCTTCTCCCACACCCACGAGGAGAAGCGTGTTATCCAGTAAGGAGAAATAGAATCTTTGGATAAAACGGTTCGCCTGAAAGACTTGAAGACGGAGCTCGACACCAGAGAGGAAGAAAGATTGTCCCCCTTTGCCTGTTTGAGCCGGCATGCCCTGCGAAAGACGGAGGAGGAAATGATTCTCGCCGGCCACAGGCAGAATTTCTCGCTCGATGCGGATCGGATCCTTCACTCCCTGGCCTATTCCCGATACATTGACAAAACTCAGGTTTTTTACCTGATCAAGAATGACCATATTACCCACCGAGTGCTTCATGTGCAACTGGTCTCAAAAGTCTCCAGAACCATCGGCCGTCTCCTCGCCTTGAACGAGGACCTCATCGAGGCCATCGCTCTGGGGCATGACATCGGGCACACGCCTTTTGGTCACGATGGAGAACGTTTCCTCTCCGAGCTTTGCCAGGCAACAGGTCTTGGGCATTTTTTCCACAATATTCAGGGAGTGCGTTTTCTGGAACACATCGAGCGAAAGGGCAGAGGCTGGAACCTCACCCTTCAGGTCCTGGACGGCATTCTGTGTCACAATGGGGAGATCCACACCCGGGTCCTTTCCCCCAAGCGGGGAAAAACTTTTGAAGACGTGGATCGCGAAATGAATGGGCGGGAAAACGACCCCGCAAGGGATATCCCCCCGATGACCTTGGAAGGGTGTGTGGTCCGTATGGCGGACACGATCAGCTATGTGGGCCGCGACATTGAAGACGCGATCAGGCTGGGACTCATCACCCGAAAGGATATTCCGGATCACTGCCGGCAGGTGCTGGGAGACACCAATGGAAAGATCGTGTACACCCTCGTGGAGGACCTGGTGTCCTGCAGCCTTGGAAAGGATCACGTCTCCTTCAGTGAAGAGGTGAGCCGGGCCCTGACGCAACTCAAGGCTTTCAACCGCGAGCGGATTTATATGAACGAGAGAGTCAAGAAACAGACGCCAAAGATCAAACTCATGTTTCAGCTCCTGTTTGAGAAATACCTCCGCGATCTGGAAACGGGGAACCTCGACTCCGACATTGACAAGGAATTCCTGGCAGGCATGTCCTCGGACTACCGGGACCACACCAGCAAAGCTGCCATGGTGAGGGACTTCATCGCCGGGATGACGGATGAATATTTCCTCACCCAGTGCCACAGGCATCTTATTCCCCAGTGGATCTCCACCGGATTTTAGCCCATGACTGCAATGTAACTATCCTATAGCTACATCGATTTACATCAATGTCTTTATATTTAGCTTGACAAGCCAAGCCTGAAAAAGTAAAGCGTATACTCATTTTATTAACACGGATATTCCTTCCTGATTATTCCCTATCACTCAAAACAGTGTTGATCGTAGACGGAGGCTTCACTATGGCTAACGCCAAAGACCTACGCGGGGGTGAGACTGTACTCAAGCTTGAGAATATTCACATGTACTTTGGCAGAGTTGCAGCCCTCGCCGGCGTTGACCTGGAAGTCAAGAAGGGAGAGATCCACTCCATCATCGGCCCGAATGGCGCCGGCAAGACCGTCATGATGAACTGCATCAACGGTCTCTACAAACCCCAGAGAGGCCGGATCACTTACAAGGGTCAAGACATCACCGCCCGGAGACCGCATGAGCGCGCATGTCTCGGGATATCCCGGACCTTCCAGAAGATTGAGTTGTTCGGGGGCATGACGGTTCTTGACAACATCCGTCTGGGGCGACACATCCACCTGAAATCCGGCATCCTGAGCGGCTCCATCTATGTGGGGAAAACAAAGCAGGAGGAGTTGGAGACCCGGAAGTTTATCGAAGAAGAAATCATCGATCTCCTGGAGATCGAGAGCATCCGGGACCACACCGTTCACATGCTCCCTTACGGGCTTCAGAAACGCGTGGAACTGGGCAGGGCGCTTGCGCTCAACCCTGATCTGCTTCTTCTTGACGAACCCCTGGCCGGCCTCAACCTGGAAGAGGTTGAAGATATGGCTCGCTTCATCCTGGACATCAATGAAGAGGAAAGGTGGAAGGTCACCTGCATTCTGGTCGAGCACGACATGGGCGTGGTCATGGATATTTCCCACCGGGTCTTTGTCTTGAATTTCGGCAACAAGATTATGGACGGCACTCCGAATGAGGTTCAGACCAATCCTGAGGTGATCAAAGCCTATTTAGGCGAAGAGGATCTCTACGCGACAAGGAGGTAGGGGCGACAATGAGTGGATCTCCCATTGAGATGACCAAAGACCTCACGATCCCAAAGCTGTTCCTTTCCCAGTGCAAGCGATACGGAACTACGAAGGTGGCCATGAGGGAAAAAGAGTTCGGTATCTGGCGCCCCTACACATGGCAGGACTATTACGACAACGTGAAATCCCTCTGTCTCGGTATGGTCGCCCTGGGTCTGAAGAAGGGGGACAAGGTCGCCATGATCGGGGACAACCGGCCTGAAGGACTCTGGACTGAGATGGCCGCCATCTGCGCAGGCGGCATCGGGGTTTGGCTCTTCCAGGACTGCATGATGGAAGAGGTGAAATACATCATTGATCACTCGGATGCCAAATTCTTCGTCGGTGAAACTCAGGAAGAAGTGGACAAGGCCCTTGCCATCAAGGGCGATTGCCCTAAGCTTGAAAAAATCATCTGGGATGATCCCAAGGGCATGAGAAACTACCAGCAGGATTTCCTGATCAGTCTCAAGAAGGTGCAGGAGATCGGGCCGGTGGATGGACAAACAAGAGCCGGGGCTTTTCGAGAATCTGATCAACCAGGGCCACGGGGACGACATCTGTCTCCTCTTCTACACCTCCGGAACAACCGCTCTGCCCAAGGGCGCTCTGCTGAGTCACTGGAATATGCTGACCATGGGCCGGAACCTGATGGCCGTGGACCCATGCTACGATACGGACGATTTCGTTTCCTACCTCCCCTTTGCCTGGATTGGAGAGCAGATGATGTCCATCTCCTGCGGTCTTCAGGTGGGATACACTTTGAATTTTCCTGAAGAACCGACTACCGCCAAAGAAGACATCCGCCAGATCGGCCCTCATGTGATGTTTGCTCCCCCCAGGCTCTACGAAGGCATGACCCGGCAGGTCCAGGTGAAATACATCGACTCCTCCTGGATCAAACGCAAGATTTACGAGTTTAGCACAAAGGCGGGTTACAAGGTCGCCGATCTCAAGTTCAAGAAAAAGCCTGTTCCGCTGGCGTGGCGGATCCTTCACTGGCTCGCGTACCTCCTCATGCAGAAAAAGCTTAAGGACCATCTCGGGATGTCGCGCCTCAGGCACGCGTACACGGGCGGGGCAGCGATGGGGCCGGACCATTTTCGCTTTTTTCATGCCCTTGGCGTGAATCTGAAGCAAATCTATGGCCAGACGGAAATTGCCGGAATCTCGATTGTCCACCGGGACGGCGACGTCAAGTTCGACACCGTTGGAACGCCGATTCCCGAAACCGAAATTCGAATCACCGAGGAGGGCGAAATCCTCTCCAAGAGTCCTTCGGTTTTTCAGGGCTACTACAAGAACGAGGAGGCCACAAAGAAAACCCTGGTCGATGGGTGGCTCTATTCCGGCGACCGGGGTTTCATTGACGAAGACGGGCACCTCGTCGTCTTTGACCGGTCCAAAGACGTCATGACCCTGCGGGATGGAAGGCCCTTCTCTCCCCAGTATCTCGAAACCCGACTCAAGTTCAGCCCCTTTATCCAGGAGGTCTGGGTGATCGGCGACAAGAGGCCTTATATCGCTGCCGTTATGTGTATCGATTATGCGGTCGTGGGCAAGTGGGCGGATGAACGCAAAATCAATTACACCAGTTATCAGGAACTGTCCCAGAAACCCGAGGTCTATGACCTGGTCCAGAAGCAGATTGAGGAGTCGAACAAGGATCTCCCGGAACCCGCCAGGATTCAACGCTTTGTCAATCTCTACAAGATCTTTGACGCCGACGATGAAGAACTCACACGGACCAGCAAGCTACGGAGAGCCTTCGTAGAGAACAGGTACAAGGACATTGTGAGCGGGCTGTACTCGGAAGGGGACGTGGTTCACATGGACACGACCATCACTTACGAGGATGGCCGTGAGCAGCGCATTAGACTGGATCTCCGCATCAGGAACGTCCATCTTTAGGAGGTGAGCCCCCATGGAGCTCTTTTTGATGTCGTTGATTACAGGGATTCTCGTTGGCGGCATTTACGCCTTGGTCGCCCTTGGCTGGGTTCTCATCTACAAATGTTCCGGGGTTTTGAATCTGGCCATGGGTGAACTGACCCTCATCGGCGCCTACGTGACTCTGACCTTTTACCAGGCGGGGGTCCCCTTCATTCTTGCCGTGGTCTGCACTCTCCTCATCGGCATTGTGCTGGGCTTCCTGACCGAGAGAATTTTCCTGGACAAGCTGATTGGAGAGCCCATCCTCGCCGTCATCATGGTCACGGTCGGGCTTTCCTTCTTTTTTAAAGGAATCGTCGAGTTTATATGGAGCACGGACACGAAGGTATTTGACCCTCCTATTTTTCACCTCAAACCGATCGAGCTCGGTTTCCTCAGGCTCTCTCCTGTCTATCTCTGGTCTTTTGTGCTGGCTATCGTCCTGCTGATCATTTTTGTCTGTTTTTTCAAATATACCCGCTGGGGGTTATCCATGCAGGCCACCGCCGATGATGAAACCGCGGCGCTCTCCCTGGGAGTGAGTGCCCGTTTTGTCTATGCAGCCGCATGGGCCATTGCTTTCATGAGCGCCGGCGTGGGCGGTGCTCTTCTCGGGAATATCAACGGGATCAACATATCCATCGGTTACCTGGGTCTCCTCGTTCTTCCGGCCGTGGTGCTGGGAGGCCTGAATTCCGTTCCCGGCGCGATTGTGGGTGGAATCATCATCGGGGTCCTTCAGAACCTCTCCGGGGCCTATCTGGACCAGTATTTTCCCGGGAGGAGTCAAAGAGATTGTTCCCTTTGCGTTTATGGCCGTGTTCCTGCTCTTCAAGCCCTATGGCTTGTGGGGCTGGGAGCGGATTGAGAGAGTATAGGGGGAGGTTTTTCTCATGTCCAGCGTTTGGCTGCCATGCGGTGACTATCATCAGTACTATCAGGAAGATCAGGGGTGGTGGCAAAGCACATTCATCAAAATGAAGATGATTCTGCTCCTCCTGATCGTTTTTGTGGGCATCCCCCTGCTCCTGCCCGGCTACTACTTAAGTGTCGCTACCATGGTCGGGTACACAGCGATGGGGGCTCTCGGGGTGCAACTCCTTATCGGATATACCGGCCTGGTGACCCTGGGCCATGCGGCCTTCATTGCTGTCGGTGCCTATACAAGCACTCTCCTGGTCTTGCAGTTTCCATGGCCCTGGTTTTTCACCGAGTGGGGTCTCGCTTACCCCCTCAGCATCCTTGTCGCAGGCATCGCGGCCGGTCTTTGGAGTGTTCTGTTTGGACTGCCCTCCGCCAGAGTGAAAGGGTTTTACCTGATTCTCACCACCATGGCGGCCCAGTTCATTACCGTGGATTTCTTCCTGACCCAGTACGTGAGCCAAATTGGAGGAAGAGGACAGGCTTTCTCACTGCCCCCCGGCACGATCAAGATCGGGCCCTGGGTTATTGATAACGAGATCAAGGTCTACTATCTCATGGCCTTCCTCACGACCTTGATCGTTATCGTCTTTGCTAATCTTCTCCGGTCCAAACCAGGGCGGGCTTGGGTCGCGATTCGAGACAATGATATCGCAGCCGAAGCCCTGGGGATCAACATCGTCCGGTACAAACTCCTTGCTTTCTTCGTGGCAGGTTTTTTCGCCGGAATCGCAGGAGCTTTCTGGGTCAGCAACACCGCCGCTCTCAGCCCGGAGCACTTTCCATGGTTCTGGTCCCTGTGGCTGGTCGGCGTGATTCTCATCGGAGGGGTAGGGTCCATCCATGGCGCCTTATTTGGATCGATTTTCATGGTCCTGGTCATGGAGGGCCTGCAGTGGGTGGTGATTCCCCTGTCGGCCTACTACCCTAAACTGCTGTTCGATTTTGCCTATATAAAGGATTCGGCCTTTGGTCTTGCGATCTGCGCCTTCTTGATTTACGAGCCCAACGGTCTCTCTTACCGCTGGTGGCAGATCAAGAACTATTTTAATCTCTGGCCATTTTCTTATTGATACAAACGCATTTGTTCTTTTGACATATATGAGTTCCCCCTCACCCCGCCCTCTCCCCCAAGCTGGGGGAGAGGGTAAGGGTGAGGGGGCTGGAAGACGAAAACTCAAATGCGTTTGCTACGGAAAGGAGGTGAAGAGGCGTCCGTACATATTGCGGCAAAAGTGGAGTCAATCGTTTAATCACTTTTGAAGGGGGAAAACACATGAAGAAGATGCATCGACAGGTATTCATTTCAATCCTAACCTTGGCGTTGGTGACTGCTTTTTCCGGCGTCGCAGCGGCTGCCGATATCCCGATCGGGGGCATCATGGATACGACAGGAGCCACATCGGATGTCGGGAAAGACTACGCCATCGGGATGGAAGAAGCCATCAAGTACATCAATGATCAGGGAGGGGTCAACGGCAAAAGGATTAAGTACACGTGGTTTGACTACGGTTACCGGATCCCTGAGGCCATCACCAAGTACAATCTCCTGAAAAGGCTGGGAGTCGTGGCCATCATGGGGTGGGGCACCGGCGACACAGAGGCCCTTTCTCCAACGGTCAACAAGGATCAAATGCCCTATGTGTCCGCTTCCTACTCCGCTCACCTGACGGACCCGAAGAAAACGCCTTTCAATCTGTTCTTCTCCTCGGATTACTCCACCAACGCCAGGGCCTGCCTCACTGCCTGGTTCGACAAGAAGTGGCCCACCAAATCGGATTATAACAAAAGAAAACCTCGCTTGGCCTGCTCCTACATGTTCGCCTCGCCTTATGCCAGTGCTCCTATCAAGGCGATCAAAGATCACGCGGCCCTTCTTGGATTTGAAGTTGGGGACGATCAGGACGTTTCTCTGTTCGCGCTGGATACGAAGAGCCAGATCATGGCCTTCAAGAAGTTCGAGCCGGATGTGATCTGGCACGGCAACACGACCATGTCGGTTTCCGCCACCATCCGGGACGCTTTTGCCCTGGGCCTCAAGGCCGATCACATCATCAACAACTGGGGATTTGATGAAAACCTGCCGAGACTGGCCGGTGAAGCTTCGGAAGGCGCTATCGGTGCCACCCCCTGTGCATTCTTCGGCCAGCCCTACAAGAACATGGACATTGTCGTGGCCTCCGCAAAGAAGTTTAGCCCTGCGGTCCCACAGGAGAAGAGGTTGATCCGAACCGTTCAGGCCTGGGGCAACGCGCTGGTGCTCTGGGAAGCCATGAAGAGGGCTGACAAGGCAGGGGATTTGACGGGCCCGGGGATCATGAAAATGGGTTTCCGAACCCTGTCGAACTTTGACATCGGTCTCGGTGCATCTCCGATTACCTTTACGCCCACCGATCACAGGCCGGCCACGGGATGTCTGGTACAGGAATGGAAGGGTGGAAAATTTCAGACAGTCTCTCACGTGGACCTGAAACAGCGCTGGCCTGACAAGTGGGAAAAAGATTGGCTCGGCTGGTAACAGCTCTCAACTAGTTCGGTTTAAACTCTAACCCTCAGGAGGTTAGGCCATTGGAAGCGGTAGAAAAAATCCTCAAGATCAGCAATATCGAGGTCAAGTACCACGAGGTCATCCTGGTCCTCAAAGGGGTTTCCATCGAGGTGCCAAGAGGAGGCATCGTCGCCCTTCTCGGCGCCAACGGGGCAGGCAAGAGCACGACCCTCAAGGCCGTCTCAGGTCTGTTGAACACCGAGGATGGTGAAGTCACGGACGGGGCCATTGAGTATGAAGGCCGACGCATTCACCACGATAATGCCGCAAATATCGCCAGGATGGGAATCGTTCAGGTCATTGAAGGAAGACGAGTCTTCGAGCATCTCACGGTGGAAGAAAATCTCAAGGTGGGCGCTCACCTCAGGAAGACCGGTTCCGTTCGCGAGAAGCTCGAACTCGTATATCACTACTTCCCTCGTTTGCGAGAAAAACGCAATGAAACAGCGGGATTCGTAAGCGGCGGGGAGCAGCAAATGACCGTGGTCGGAAGGGCGTTGATGACAGAGCCAAAGCTGGTGTTGCTCGATGAGCCTTCTATGGGACTTGCGCCCAAGCTCATCCACGAGATCTTCCGGATCATCACCCAGTTGAACAAGGAGCAGCGCATCTCCATTCTTCTGGTGGAGCAGAACGCCAAGCTGGCTCTGAACGTGGCGCCCCACGCCTATGTCATGGAGACCGGACGAATCGTGATGGACGACAGCTCCGAGAAGTTGGCGCAGAACGAGGATATCAAGGACTTCTATCTTGGCTTGACCGACAAGGGCGGTAAAAAGAGTTTTCGTGACGTGAAGCACTACAAGCGCAGAAAACGATGGCTTGCCTGAGAGGTTTGCTGCGCTTCAGGATAAACGCTTTTCTATCCCCAAAGGGAGGTTCGTAATGAAGAAAAGACTGGCATTGTTCATAGCGTTGGTTTTCTTGATGGGAGTGATATTTGTATCCTGCGCAGGCATGGAGGCCAAACCTTCGGCTGCGGATTTCAAGACCCCGGTGATCAAAGGGGTATACTACGAAGTCACACAGTATGACGGCTTCTGGCATTATGATGCCAAGGCAGAACCTGTGCAGGGGACCAAGGGCGCGCACGGTGCGTTTCTGCCACTCAGTTTCCTGCTCAGCGTGACCAACCCCAACTCCTTCCCGGTCCTTCTGGAGGGTGTGACCTTTACGGTGGCCTTTGACGAGGTGTTCGAGCTCTACTCGGGCAACAACAGCGACTCCTACTGGATTCCGGCAGGCAAGACCAGCCACGTCCGTTTGAACACCGTGATCACCACCCAGTCTGCTTTCATGAGCGTTGGCGTCACCGGCGGATACGCTCTTAAAGCCAAGGGCTGGGGCCCCTGGGATGCGATCAAGCGATGGTGGGAAGGGGTTCCTATGATGAGTGTGCCTGTCACGCTCAAGGAAGCCAATTTCACCTTTATAGCGGACGGTATCACCAAGGTGGTGCCCTTTCAGGTGACTTTTAAGTAGGTTTTCACGCCTCTTGCCCTTTGTCACGGGCTCGTGGCAAAGGGCTTTTTTTTGTGATGAACACTCAGATTTCACCAGCCATCATCATGCGTGTCAAGGAGATCGGAGAATCGGATCTCCTGGTCATCTTCCTGTCCCGGGACAAAGGGCTTCTTCGAGGGGTGGCCAAGGGGGCCAGGCGAAGCTTCAAGCGTTTTGTGAATTGCTTTGAAACCTTTTCCCTCGTCAATCTCGAATACGAGACTAGGGGAGAGGACAAGCCATGCTTTCTTCACTCTGGCAGACTCCAGCATGCCTTTCAGGGTCTGAGAGCGGATTTTACCGCTCTCAGTAGAGCCAGCTACATGATCGAGCTCACGGAACTCCTTTTCCCCCCGGGAGTTTCAGAACCACGGATGTTCGATCTTCTCAAGGAGTCTCTCGATGCTCTCTCGGAAGGGGAGTGTTCGGCAAGGATTCCTTTTGCTTTTGAATTGCGGGCCTTGGCGTTAGGCGGATACAGGATCAATCTGGAGAAGTGTTGCCGCTGCGGGAGAACCTACAAGGGAGAGGGGCTTGCCGTCTTTATCCCTGAACGTGGAGCGGTAGCTTGTTTGAAGTGCCGGCAGCCATCGGCGATTCACCCGTCTATGGGGCCGGAAACGGTCAAAGCCCTTGCAAGACTCCAGACCGGGTCTCTCTGCGAATCCACACCTCAGGATCTCCCTGAAACCGTTCTCAAAGAGATTTCCGGCATCCTCAAGCTGCACCGGGAACACCGGCTGGAGCAAAAGCTTCGAACCACGAAGTACATGGAAGAAGCGTAGAGCGCTTATTTTGCTTCGAGCATCCTCAGAATCTCTGCGTTCAGCTCATCGCTGTCAAAAACAAAGGACACGGTTCCGTGGTCCACTTCGAAGGAGAGGAGTCTGCACTGGAAGTCACGCGCTACCGCTTCAAGGACTTTTCTGAATTTCTTCGCCTCTGGGTGATCCGAACTGTTCACCTCCTCAGGAAAAAGGTCTACTTCAAAGATTCCCATGATGACTGTTCCCTACTTGTGCAATTATGAAGGGTCCTATAGTCGTCCTGACACGCATGAGCCCCCTCACCCTGCCCTCTCCCCCAAACGTGGGGGAGAGGGTTGGGGTGAGGGGGAGCAGACTGCCAATACTATTTCGAGACGATTTATAATCGGCAGAGCCCGCCGTGCGTCAGCACTTCTTGACATTATGCCTGCCGAATGATAATTTTCCAAGCTTCAAAAATCACCTAACTTTGACGGGTCCGTAAAAAGCCCCGTTCACCCTTCGATACCTCAGGGCGAACGGATCAAGTGAACCGTAACTGTCTGATATTCCGCTCGTGGTGAGGTATCGAACCATGAATGGAATGGGGCGGGCGGGCTTTCTACAAACGCGTCAACCTTCAAGGGAGCATTGGAATTTTATGACCTTTCAGGAATTGATCATGACCCTGGAGCGATTCTGGGCCGACAAAGGATGCGTGATCCAGCAGCCCTACGACCTCGAGGTGGGCGCCGGTACCTTCAATCCCGCCACTTTGTTAAGAGCCCTGGGCCCGGAACCCTGGTCTGTGGCCTATGTGGAACCTTCCCGCCGCCCTACGGACGGCCGCTACGGGGAGAACCCGAACCGTTTAGGCCATTACTATCAGTATCAGGTGATCATCAAGCCTTCCCCTCTTGCGATTCAGGACATGTACCTCGACAGCCTGAAAGCCTTGGGCGTCGATCCCCTGGACCATGACATCCGTTTTGTGGAAGACGACTGGGAGTCCCCTACGCTAGGCGCGTCCGGGTTGGGCTGGGAAGTCTGGCTGGACGGAATGGAAATCACCCAGTTCACTTACTTCCAGCAAGCCGGGAGCATTCGTCTCGACCCTATTTCCGTGGAAATCACTTACGGACTTGAACGAATTGCCATGTACCTTCAAGAAAAAGACAGTGTCTATGATCTCCAGTGGAATGACCGGATCCGATACGGAGACGTCCACAAGAAAGGGGAGTGGGAGAATTCGGTGTATTGTTTCGAACTCGCAGATGTAGAGATGCTCCTCAAGATGTTTGACCTTTGTGAACAAGAATCCCTGCGAGTCAGCGAAAAAGGCCTTGTTCTTCCGGCCTACGATTACTGTCTCAAGTGCTCCCACCTCTTCAACATCCTGGATGCAAGGGGAGCCATCAGCGTTGCCCAGAGAACAAAATACATCGAGCGAATAAGAAATCTCGCGCGGTTCGTTTCCAAAAATTATCTCGCCCAGAGGGAGGAGATGGGTTTCCCCTTGCTGAATCGCACCCTCCCCTAACCCCTCCCCTCAAGGGAGGGGAATTCTGAGGCATGGCTGATATTTTCCTCCCCCTCGATGGGGGAGGCAAGGTGGGGGTGGTAAAGGGGGGAAAGGGGTAGGGTATAGTGGTGACCAAACGAGCAATCAGAAAGAGGCCCTATGTTTCGTGAACTTTTGTTGGAGATCGGTACAGAGGAGATTCCTTCGGACTATCTCGAAAACGGTCTGAAGGAGCTCAGAGACCTTGCGGAATCCCACTTGAAGAACAGCCGGATCGAGATCGGCGAACCCCTGGTGGCTTACGGCACTCCCAGGAGACTGGTCCTGATCGGCAAGGCCGTTCAAGACAAGCAGGACGATACGGTCCAGGAGATCACCGGGCCGCCCAAAGCGGCAGCTTTCGACGACCAGGGCAAGCCCACCAAGGCTGCCCTGGGTTTTGCCAGGAAGCACGGGGTTTCAGTGGAAGACCTGGGGCTTATCGAGACTCCCAAGGGGGATTACCTTTTTGTGAAACGGAGCATCCCGGGAAGGCCGACAGCGGAGGTTCTGTCCGAGGTGTTTCCTCGAATCCTTGCAGATATTCCCTGGCCCAAGTCCATGCGATGGGGCAGCGAGGGATTCTCCTTTGTGCGGCCGATCCACTGGATGATTGCGCTTTACGGGAATGCCGTCATCCCCTTTGAAATTGCCGGAATCCCAAGCGGCAACACCACTGCGGGACACCGCTTCATGGCTCCCCGGATGATGGAAGTGGCAAGCCTTGACGACTATCTCGCGAAACTCCGAAAAAGCTTTGTCCTCCTCGATCAGAAAGAAAGAGCAAGGAAGGTCGAAGAGATTGTGGCCAAGGCGGCTGCGGAAGCTTCAGGAGTTCCGATCACAGACCAAGAACTGGTCTCCACCGTGGCCAACATGGTCGAATATCCTTCTGCGGTCTGCGGATCCTTTGACAAGTCCTTTCTGGCCATTCCTTCTCCGGTTCTCATCACCGCCATGAAAAAGCATCAGAAATATTTTGCCCTTCTGGACGGACAGGGTCGTTTGATGCCCAACTTCGTGGCCATCAACAACACGATCGCAAAAGATGAATCCGTTGTCCGAAAAGGCCATGAAAAAGTTCTCCGCGCAAGGCTTTCGGACGCGAGTTTCTTTTTCAAAGAAGACCGGAAAAAACCTCTTGAAGCCCGACTCGAAGACCTCAAAGGAGTTATTTACCAGGCTGAACTGGGGACTTCCTACGCAAAAGTGCAGCGCTTCACCGCCCTGGCTGAATTTATGGCCGGAAAGGTTGCACCGGACAAACTGCAGCAGGTCCGACTGGCAGCGAGGCTGTGCAAGTGTGATCTGGTCACCCAGATGGTTACCGAGTTCCCCACCCTTCAAGGCGTGATGGGCATGGAATATGCCCGCCTGGATGGTCATCCCGAGGAGGCCTGTGTTGCGGTTTATGAACATTACCTCCCTGTGCGGGCCGGTGATGAACTGCCCTCTTCTGCGCCGGGGGCGATCGTCGGTGTAGCGGATCGGATGGATACCATCGCCGGGTTTTTTGCCATCAGCATGGAACCTACGGGCGCGGCAGACCCCTTTGCCCTCCGCCGCCATGCCCTTGCCATCATCCGTATCCTGGAAAATAGGGATTGGGATGTATCTCTCAGAGAGCTTGTTTCAAAGGCCTTGTCCATCCTGGCAAAGGAAATCTCTTTTGATGAGCCTCTGATCTTAAACAAGGTTCTGGACTTCTTCAGGGAGAGATACCGCCAGATGATGCTGCGATCCGATTATGGTTACGGGCTCATTGAAGCGGCCATTGCCGTGGAATTTGACCGCATCAACCAGCTTCGTTCGAGGCTCGATCAACTCCAGGCCTTTGTAAAGGAATTTGGCGAGTTCGAATCCTTTGTTCTCATTTTCAAGCGAATCAGCAACATTCTGAAGAATCAGGCTGAGACCATGCAGGTCCAGCCTGCCCTTTTCAAGGCCTCCTGCGAGTCCAAGCTGTGGGAATCTTATCAGGTTGTGAAGCGCCCCATTGAGGTCTTCATTGAAAAGAGAAACGCTTACGACGCCCTCAAGCTCATGGCCACGCTGAAAGGGCCGGTCGATGACTTCTTCAACGGAGTGGAGATTCTGACCAAGGAAAGTGCGGAACTTAAGAACAACAGGGTCGGGATGCTGCAGGAACTGTCGCGGCTTTTCCTAAAGGTTGCCGACTTCTCGAAGTTCGCCATCTGAAGTCGACTGCTGTCGGCTGAAGCCGACATATAAAGGCACAAAGGGACAAAGTTGCAAAGGCACAAAGCGGAAAAGCCCTTTTCTTATATCCCTTTGTCCCTCTGCTACTTTGTGCCTTTGTCCCTTTCTTTCTTTGTGCCTAGTCATTTGGCTTCTTAATCAGAATGTAAAGTTCCCCTTCGTGCCTCATGTGCCCGGCGGCCAGTTCCGCATAGGGGCCGCTTCCCCAGAAAAGGTCCGCCCTTCCCGACCCTTTGATCGCTCCTCCCGTATCCTGATTCATGAACGAATCGTGAAAAAGCCTCCCATGAAACTATCTCACCCTTGTCGTTTACCTTGGGCTTCGAAGCCTTGATCCATGCGATCGCTCCGGGTGGGAAAAGCCGTGAATCCAGGGCCAGCGTCCTTCCCGGCGTGATGGGAGTATTGATGCTGCCGAGGAGGGGGCCGTCTCCCAGGTCCCGGAAAAAAACGTAGGAAGGATTGTAGTTCAACACCTCTTCGACCATCTCCGGCCGTTCTGCAAGGACCCGGCGGATTGCTTGCATGGACATCTCTTCCCTGGTGATTAGCCCTCGTTCCATGAGATACCGCCCAATCGAACGGTAAGGGTGGCCGTTTCTTTCCGAATAGCCGACGCGAGTCATTTTGCCGTCTCCCAGATCCAGGCGTCCGGATCCCTGGATCTGGAGAAAGGCGACATCAACAGGGTCTTTAAGCCAGGCAAGTTCCAAACTCCTCCCTTCCAGGGCCCTGCCCTGGGCAATCTGCTGTCTTGAGTAGTAGGGAATAACGCTTTTGCCTTCGATTCGCGCGATGATGCTCTTGCCTTTGTACTCCTCATTAAATAGAGAAAGGTCAATTTTGATCAGGTCATCAGGTTTTCGATAGATCGGGTATTGGAAGGTGCTGTCAGGCCGGAACCTGCCTTGAAGGATCGGTTCGAAATATCCTGTGAAAAGCACTTGCCCGTCTCTTCCCGCCGCCTTGTAAAACAGGAACTCCTTCCTGACCCTTTCATTCAAATCCTTTGGTCCTGAAGCGGTTCTGATCATTTCGACGAAAGCGGCCTGGCTCTCTATCACTTGCCGGCACGTGTATCGATGGGGACCATAAATGAACACATGATCCGGACTCTGCTTGCTGAGATACTGGAGATTTCTCTCAAGAGCTTCTCTGAGAGAGTCTAGATCCATGTCATCTTCGAAGGAAGGATAAAACCAGCGCACGGGAACGATCGCTTGCTCCGGCCCTTCGGCCTCCTTGAGAAGCGGAGGATGGCAAGCAGCCAGTAAAGACAGGGCCAGCAAGGTGAACAAGATGAGCGTTGGGTTTTTTCGCGGACTCAGCATGGACGACTCCCATAGCCAGGAATCTATAACTCGGAACACAGGACTCAAGAACCGAAGCTGCCTGAACAGATTATTCCGGATTCTGCAGTTGATCTTCATCCTACCTTTGATAGAGTCGGCGGGCAAGGCAAAACATGGCCTGTGACTGTGTCACAGCCGACCTCTAGTGTGGCAATGTTGCCACGGCATGGCTTTCAGCAAAAATGGACCTCAAGAAAATTTAAATTAAATTATCTAATCTTCCTATAATGTTATCTAAAATATTCAATGACATTTATAGATTTTTCATCACCTGGCACAAGGATTGCTGATCATCTTAATTATCTATATCTGAACAAGAGGATTTGAGGTGGATTACAGGCAGAGAACCATAAGAGATGAATCAAGTTGTACCGGCATAGGGCTCCACTCAGGACATCCTGTCAACCTGACCATTAAGCCTGCCCCGGCAGATACCGGCATCACCTTTATTCGAAAGGATCTGCCTTCCGGGCCTGCGATCAGGGCTGCCTTTGAGAATGTTGTTGATACAAGACTGTCAACAACTCTCGGTTTCAACGGCTTCAGGGTGTCAACGGTCGAACATCTCATGGCTGCCTTCTTCGGATTGGGCATTGACAATGCCCGGGTCGAGCTGGATGGCCCTGAAGTTCCCATCATGGACGGCAGCGCTGCTCCATTCATCTTCCTCCTGAAATCTTCAGGCATTCGAGAACAGAAGAGCCCGAAACGTTTCATTATCATTAAGCGACCTCTGGAAATCCGCGACGGCGGACGATCGGTGCGCATCACCCCCTCCCAGGACCTGAAGATCTCCTATGCCATTGATTTCAACCATCCTCTGCTGCGGGACCAGGCCTTTGAACTTCGCTTTTCCGGAAAGGACTTTGTCAAGGAGATCAGCAGGGCGAGGACCTTTGGCTTTCTGAGGGATATCCAGACCCTGAGGGAAAACGGTCTGGCCCTTGGAGGTTCTCTGGACAACGCCATTGTGATTGACGACTTTCGGATCCTCAATGAAGATGGATTGAGGTACAAAGACGAGTTTGTAAGGCACAAGATTCTTGATTTCGTTGGAGACCTGGCGATTTTGGGTTGCCCGGTGATCGGCCACTTTGTGGTCAAGAAATCTGGGCATGCCCTGAACCACCAGCTCCTCAAGAAATTGATCCATTCCGAGAAAACCTGGGAAAATCTTGCCATCACCAGCCCTGAGCAGTGGGCCGAAAAGAGCTTTACGATACCGGTTTTCGGTTCCGCCGATCCCATTCACGCCTAGCAAACATTAAGTTCCTGCCGCCTTGCCCCTGTTTCAGGGGATAATGATTGCATTTCCCTTTTCTCTCCGATAACATCCCAACGAATACGACCGCATTTAATTGTTCGCCATGCAGCCCCCTCACCCTTACCCTCTCCCCCAAGCTGGGGGAGAGGGTAAGGGTGAGGGGGAACTCCCAGATGTAAACAAAACCGCGTTTGTATTCTTCAGAATTCTTTATGTTTTCTCCTTTGCCCGGATGGGTGATCACCGGGGAAATAAGAGTTTTTGGTTTAGACCCATGAAAGGGTTAAAGAGCCTGCTGCTGATCGTGATCGTTTGGGCTGCCGGTGTTGTGCCGGCCATGGCAAAGGAAGCCTATTTGTCCGACTTTGTCGTCACCAACACCCGCGATCACCTCCTTGTTTACTTTTCGGTGAACAACTGTTTTACCCCGGAAATGAACAATGCCATTGAGAGCGGCATTGAGACCACTTTCACTTTTTTCATCCAGCTCCGTGAAAAAAGAGATCTTATCTGGGACAAGAAGATTGCCGATCTCGAAGTCAATCACAGTATCAAGTATGACAGCCTAAAAAAGATCTACTCTGTGAGGTTTTCAGAAGACAACATCAGGGAAGTAAGTGCTAGGAACTTCGAAGAGGCCAAGAAACTGATGGCAGAGATCGTGGCCCTGAAGGTTCTTCCTATGCATCAACTGAAAAAAGGGAAGCGCTATCAACTGCAGATGATGGCACAGCTGGATAAGATAAGACTTCCTTTTTATCTTCATTACGTCCTTTTTTTCGTGTCCCTATGGGATTTTGAAACCGACTGGTACGCTGTAGACTTCAGGTATTAGGATCTTAGACAGTCTTTGGCTGCGGCCAAAGGCCTGCGTTAGGTATTAAGATTCATGAAGGCATATCTTGAAGCTGAAAAACAGGATTTGAGGAGGCGACGAAGAGAAAGGTATATCATCGCCTGCCTGGTTGTTCTGATCCCTTTCATTGCCTACCTGGCAATGAAAGTTCTTGATCTTGGACTGGATCTTCCCATTGCCAACAGCATCCTTGTTTTCGTCCTCATTGATATCAATGTTATTTTGCTTCTCCTCCTGATCTATTTGACCATGAGGAACCTGGTCAAGCTCGTCTTCGAAAGAAGAAAAAACATCATGGGGGCCAAATTGAGGACAAAGCTGGTCATGGCCTTCATCACCCTGTCCCTCCTGCCCACGATCATCTTATTCTTTGTTTCAGTCCAGTTCATTTCAACCTCCATTGAGTACTGGTTCAACATCCCTGTGGAGAGATCTCTAAGAAACTCCCTTGAAGTTGGACAAAGCTTTTACAGCCGAGTGGTTGATGAACTGCTTTCTCATGGGAACACTCTGGGCCGCCTCATCAGCTACCACGGCTATACCCTGATGTCCCGCAATGAGGAGGTGGATAAACTCATCAATGAGAAACGCGTGGAATATCAGTTGGCCTCCGTCCGGGTATTCTCCCAGAACATGCAGCAGCGCGCGGTATCCCAGGACCAGAAACTCGACCTGAGCCCTTTCAAGGGGCCAGGGGCGGATATCTTGAGGAGAAGCTTTGAAAAAGGGACGGATGCCCATGAAATAGAAACCTCCTCGCACGGTCAGCTGGTCAGCGGAATCATCCCCATATTCTCCAGAACGGAATCCAAGGCGGTTGTGGGGCTTGTGGTCACGCAAAATTTTATTCCCGGAGATCTCGTCAACCGGCTCAACGAACTCCCCAGTGGGCTTGACGAATTCAAGCAGTTCAAACTGCTCAAAAGGCCGATTAAGACCATCCATCTCATCACCCTATCCATCGTGACCCTGCTGATCATCTTTGCCTCCGTGTGGTTCGGCCTTTACCTTTCCAAGGGAATTACCGTACCCATTCAGGAGTTGGCTGAGGGGACCCATCGCATTGCATCCGGAGATTACGATGTCTTCATTGACCTTCAGGCAGAGGACGAAATCGGAGTCCTGGTCAACTCCTTCAACCAGATGACGATGGATCTCAAAAACAGCAAGATGCAGCTGGAGGAAACGAACCGGGAACTCATCCTGAGCAATGTGGAACTTGAGCAGCGGCGCCTCAACATGGAAATCGTCTTTGCCAATGTGGCTGCGGGAGTCGTATCAGCCGATGCGGACGGCAAGATCCTGACCTTCAACAAATCTGCAGAAAAGATGCTCGACCTCAAGGCTGAAAATATCATCGGCCGGGATTACAAAGACGTCCTGAACAGGGATCATCTCAAAATCATCAACGCGTTCTTCCAGGATCGGTCTTTGGTGAGAAAAGGCTCGTTCAAACGGCAGATCAGCCTGACCGTGGGAAACAGGACTCTTCCTCTTCTCGTCTCTTTAAATGTTCTGCGAGATGACAAAGGCAAATCCCATGGGGTTGTGGCTGTGCTGGAAGATCTGTCCGAAATCGAGAAAGCTCAGAGAATGGCCGCCTGGCGAGAGGTCGCAAGACGGATTGCTCATGAGGTCAAGAATCCACTCACGCCCATCCAGCTTTCCGCGCAGAGGCTCCAAAGGAAGTACGGCGCAACCCTGGCCAAGGAGGATAGCAAGGTTTTTGAAGAATGCACGAACATGATTGTCGATCAGGTGGAGGGGTTAAAACGCCTTGTCAACGAATTCTCAAGTTACGCCCGCCTGCCTGCCCCGAACCTGAGCCTTAACAACGTCAAGCAAATTATCCAGGAATCGGTGAATGTCTACAAAGAGGCCCAGAAAGCAGTAGCCATCGTGTTTCACGACGCAGCAGAGGTGCCTGAGATCAAAGTGGACCGGGAACAGATGAAACGGGTCATGATCAATCTTCTCGATAATGCCTTGAGCGCCATTGACGGGAAAGGCCAAGTCACCATTGATCTCTCCTATGACCAGGACCTTCAGATCGTAACGATTGAGGTGGTGGACAACGGCAAAGGGATTCCCCCGGGGCACAAGGCCAGGGTATTTGAACCTTACTTCTCCACGAAGAAGCATGGCACCGGGCTTGGGCTCGCCATTGTCAACAACATCATCAACGATCACAACGGTTCCATCAGGGTTCAGGATGAAGAGCCTCAGGGCACGCGGTTCATCATTGAGCTTCCCCTAAAGGTTTAACTCGGGCCCCACCGTGCTCCTGCTCAATCAGGTTTCGGGAAGCACTTCTTTCACCCGGCCCACCACTCCGCTTACCAGGCGCACTTTGATTCCGTGAGGATGCGTGGGGGAATGGGTGAGAATATCCTTAACGATCCCCTCCGTTAGTTTTCCGGAACGCTGATCCTCTTTCCGTACTACTTTGACTTGCGCTCCCGGTTTAATATCCGTTCGGGTTCTTCCGTTCATCTTTGTATCCTATGAAAAATCTTGTGTTAGCTCCTCTTATAGTTTATTTAATATAGACCGAAAATTTTGAAATCTCAACATAACTATCTCAACAATCCTAGTCTGCCGACTCCCCAAAAGCCTTCCAAAATGAAACAAGGATGTACGGGGGGAGGGTGCATCATTGAGATAGACGACTTCCTATGACTGACTGGCCAAAGGTCCATGAAAAAAGAACTCCTTCCCTGAGCATGATTCCTCTCGCAGGCCTGTCCTATCTGTACGGTTTCGTCGTCAGGGTCAGGACCAAGATCTACGGAAAAAAATGGAAGAAAGAACTGCGGGGTTTCGTGGTGAGCATCGGGAATTTGACTGTGGGTGGAACGGGCAAAACTCCGGCAGCAGCCATGATCGCGGAGTGGGCACTCAAAGAAGGATATCGCCCGGCAATTCTATCCAGGGGTTACGGCGGCAAGCATAAGGGCAAGACCTTCGAAGTATCCGACGGGCAGCATCTCTTCTGCACTCCAGCGGAGGCAGGTGACGAACCTTATCTTCTGGCAAAGAAGATTGAAGGAGTTCCGGTGATCCTGTCGAAGGCTCGCTATGAAGCGGGCCTCCTTGCATTTGAGCGGCACGGCTCGAACTTCTTCATCCTGGATGATGGATTTCAGCACATCCGTCTCAAAAGAGATCTCGACATTGTTTTGCTGGATGCATCCAGCCCTTTCGGCAACATGCACCTTCTCCCACGCGGACCCCTGAGGGAACCGGTGGACCACCTGCAGAGGGCGGATGTTTTCATCCTCACCCGGACTGGCCATGGGACCAGCCTCATCATGATGAACTACCTCAAGAAGAAGTTCGGGGGCAAGCCTGTGTTTCAGAGCGAGCATGTGCCGGAAAGCCTCGTTCTTCCAAACCTGGGCAATACCCATGCTCCAGATTTCATCCGAGGGAAACGAGTCGTGGCTTTTGCAGGCATCGCAAAACCTGAAGTCTTCAGAGATACCCTCATCAAGCTCGGTGCCAAGATTACCCTTTTCAGGAGCTTTAGAGACCATCATGTCTTTATTCGATCTGAGCTCCAGGAAATGATCGCCGAAAGACAAAGGCTCCGTGCCGATCTTCTTATCACAACCGAGAAGGACTATGTTCGACTCGGGCAACTGGCCCCGACGGAGAACCACCTCGGCTATCTCACGGTGCGATTCCAGATTATCTCAGGGGGTGATGCTTTTATTGGCATTGTGAAAAGCAGGGCGGATGAAGTTCTGAAAGACAATCAACCTTCTAGGTTCTTGCATGTTTGACAACATAACCTACAGACTCCTGCGGCTCTTTATCCGAATGGTGTCGTGTGTCCCGCTCCCGGTTGCGCAGTTCACCGGGAGGTGGTTTGGCAATCTTGCCTTTTTGCTCCCCATGAGCAGGAAAGCGGTCGCTCTCGACAACCTCATTCAAAGCTTCGGCCCCGAGATGAACAAAGAGGGTGCAAAGCGTCTCCTCAGGAAAGTCTACATTCACTTTGGTCAGATGTTCCTTGAAGTCCCGCACGCCGTGAGGCTCAATCCCCGGAACGTGCACAGATATGTTACGTTCGAGTCAGAAGAGCACCTTCTTGACGCTCTGAAGAAAGAAAAAGGGGTCTTTGCTCTCACAGGGCACCTCGGCAACTGGGAGATTGAGTCCACTGCCGTGGCCATGCGTTTTGGAAATCTCGCAGTGGTGGCGAGACCGATGGATTTTGAGCCCCTGGAAAGGTTGGTGATCGATCTTCGGTCCCGGTATGGCACCGAGATCATTCCCAAGCAACGATCCATGAGAAAGCTCCTGATGAGCCTCAGAGAGAACAAAATCATCGGCATTCTTCTGGATCAGAACGTGGACTGGTATGAAGGGGTTTTTGTGAATTTCTTTGGTCGGCCGGCATGCACCAACAAGGGATTGGCTCTAGTTGCGCTGAAAACCGGGGCACCCGTGGTCCCCATCTTTTCGGCAAAAGCAAAAGACGGCCGTTATCGGATTATGATTGGAAAGGAAGTCGACCTGATCAGGACAGGAGACAAGCTCAGGGATGTGGAGGAGAACACCGCGCTCTTTACGAGCATCATCGAGCGACACATCAGGGAGCACCCTGAACAGTATTTCTGGTTTCACAAGCGGTGGAAAACGAAGAATTATTGCCCGCTGCCGCCGGGGTATTTTGGTTGAAAGGTTGATGGGTTTCGTCGGTTCATGCCAAGATGAACAAATTTCGCGGGGCTCTGCCCATAGACAAATCAAAGATCAGCAGAATCCTTATCCGGGCAACGAACTGGGTGGGCGATGCCGTCATGAGTATGCCCGCCTTTGAAGCGGTGAGAGAGAACTTTCCCCGGTCCCATATCACGGTCCTCGCCAGACCATGGGTGGTCCCTCTTTACGAAAGCCATCCGGCGGTAAACGAAATGATTCGCTACAAAAGAGGGTACGGATACGCGAAAGACTTCTCTGAATTCCTCAGGGTCATTCGATTAATACGCAGCCTTCACTTTGATATGGCCGTCCTTTTTCAGAACGCCTTCGAGGCCGCTCTTATCCCACGCCTCGCGGGAATCAAGATCCGGGTCGGGTACAATACGGATGGAAGAGGGTTTCTTCTGTCCCACTCCGTTGTGAGAGGCACGGAAGTTCTCAAACTCCATCAGGTGGAATACTACCTGACCCTTTTGAGAGGTCTCGGCTGGGACGCACCGACAAGGGATCCGGCGTTAAGAGCTGGGTCGGAATCCGTCACCCGCGTCAGAGCGCTCCTTTCATCAAAAGGTATCGAGGATGGGGATTTGCTTGTAGGGCTCAGTCCTGGCGCAGCCTATGGCCCTGCAAAGCGATGGCCCGTTGAACGTTTTGCTGCCATTGGGGATCGAGCGATCCTAGAGTGGGGGGCCAGGGTGGTGGTCATAGGAACTGAAAAGGAGAAAGACCTTGGAGAAACCCTGATCTCTGCAACAGCACCGGGAGCGGTCAATCTTTGCGGCATGACAGGGCTCGGAGAAGCTTTGGCCCTCATCAAACGATGCCAATTGTTCGTGAGCAATGATTCAGGGTTGATGCACGTTGCTGCGGCGCTGGATGTTCCCACGGTTGCCATATTCGGTTCAACCAACCCTGTCGCCACAGGTCCCCGCGGCAAAAACGCGCGAATTGTGAAACAGGACATGGAATGCTCTCCCTGCTTGAAGCCTGAGTGTCCCGTGGGTTACCGGTGTCTTCTGTCGGTGCAGGCGGGCGATGTGTGGAGGGAGATGGAGGACCTCCGTCGGATCGTTTACGCTGAGGACCGCCCCGCCTGAAGCGGAGTTCAAGGAGCGGCTCGCTGATGCGAGACTCGAGGAGCGCTGCGCTTGAGGCGAAGTGATTCGATCTGAAATGCGGCGCCTTATGGGTCATGGACAATGGGACAGAGACCATGAGTTTAGTATTCTGTCTTCTGTCTTCTGCATTCTTGTATGAAACTTCACCTGGCCGGAACAGCAAACCGCAGAACAGCAGAATATCGAACCGCAGAATTTCCAAGGGTCGTTTCGTTTGACTGAGTCTTTTTTTTGCAAAATAGACAAATACCTTCCTTCGACATTCGATATTCATTATTCGATATTCGATATTCGTTTTATTTTGAAGTTTTCTGTTCGATCAAAGTGGCCGCCCTGGCGGCCAGCGGATAGGCTGTCTTCTGGATTCGGTCTTCTGTGATTTGTCGTCTCCGTGCTGGCAACTGGATTCTTGATTCTGGATGTTTTATACTCACAGAGCGTGACTCGTCACTTGTCACTGTTTGGGAGTCTGAAGTGAAATGAAAAAACCTGCTGTATTCATCGATCGGGATGGGACCATCAATGAGCAGATGGGCTACATCAACCATGTGCGCCGGTTCAAAATTCTTCCCAGGGTGCCTCAGGCCATAAGAATGCTCAACCGTCATGGGTTTCTCGTGCTTGTGGTCTCGAACCAGTCCGGAGTGGCCAGGGGCTATTACCCCATGGATCTTGTGGAGACTATTCACCACCTCATGGTGGCCCGTATCAAAGAGAAAAAGGGTGTCATCGACGGGGTTTTTTTCTGCCCCCATCATCCTGCAGGGTCTGTTCCGGACTTCTCCCGTGAGTGCAATTGCAGAAAGCCCAAGACCGGTCTCATTGAGCAGGCGTGCAAGTCTTTTGAGGTCGATCTCAGGCGATCCTTTGTCGTGGGGGACATGTGCACCGACATCGAGCTTGCTCACCGAGCCGGGCTCAAGGGTGTCCTGGTCAAAACCGGCTACGGGCTTGGGGAGATTGAGTATATCCTGCCCCGAAAAGCCGCGAAGCCCGCGCATATCGCAGAGGATCTTCTGGATGCCGTCCGCTGGATTATGAGAGGTGGAGATGGAGATCAACCCTTAAACAAAACTTCTCAATTCAAGGAGAAATCATATGGCGATCAGTAAAGAACTGCTGGATATCCTGGCATGCCCCAAATGCAAAGGGGACATCTATCTGAACGAGGCGGGAAACGGGCTCATCTGTGATAAGTGTAAACTGCTCTATGCGATCAAAGATGACATCCCCATCATGCTGATTGACGAGGCGAAACCCCTCCCCTGACCAGCGGCAACCCTCTATTAGAGGACCATGTTTGAGGCATTCGCAAAAAGTCGCAGCCCCGCACTCCGTTCATGGTTCGATACCTGCCTGCGCCGAGGCTTCGGCAGGCAGGCCTCACCACGAACGGAAAATCAGTTACTTACGGCCCATACCGTTCGTTCGCCCTGAGGTATCGAAGGGTGAACGCGACTTTTTACGAAGCCGTCATGTTTTGGTCTTTTAAAAAAAGGGCGTTCGGTGTATCATTTTTTTGTCCCGTGGCTGGCCGGGGCATTCTGCACTCTCCTATGAACAAAACTTCCCGGCAGTTAAAGGAAGGAGTTGAGACATGAAGTACAAGAAAGTCGCGCTGATTTTCCCGGGGCAGGGGTCCCAGTATGTCGGAATGGGAAAGGAATTCTACGACCGATTCAAGCTGGTCAGGGACACCTATGATGAAGCGGGTTCCGTGCTGGGTTATGACATTGCGGAGAAATGCTTCAAGAAACCGCTTCCCGGCGCCAGCATGATTCACAAACCAGACCTCGACAGAACCATCTACACTCAACCCGCGGTCATGGTCACGGGCTATGCCTGTTACCGGATCTTCGAAGAAATGTGCAAGGAAGTCGGTGTTCATCCGAATGTCTGTTTTCTTGCCGGTCACAGCCTGGGCGAGTACACAGCGCTCCTCGTCTCAAGGGCAATGGATTTCAGAACCTGTGCGGATCTGGTCAACAAAAGGGCCTCCTTCATCACGGAGTTCAGTGATGCCTACCCTCACGCAGCCCTGATGGCGGTCGTGAACAAAGGAGGCGAACTCGAAAAGAGCAAGATAGAAAGCCTGACGAAGGAGGCGCAGGTCTATGTCGCCCTGAACAATACCAGGAATCAGCTGGTCGTCGGAGGCTTCAAAAAGAACTTGGAGGAACTCTCCAAGACGCTGAAAAAGGAAAATCTATTCTCCACCATTCTCAAGGTAGAAGGCCCTTTCCATACTCCCTTGATGAAACCTGCCGCGGACCGATTCAAAAAGGAGCTTGCGGCAAGCCAGATTTACATTGCCGCCAAGCCGGTGCTTGCCAACGTCTCTGCGGAGGCGATCGTTGACCCCCTTCATATTCGAAAAGAGCTCTATGAACAGATATTCACCTGTGTGGACTGGCGCCGTGGGGTCGAAAGAATGGTTGAAAATGGCGCTGACCTTTTCATTGAGATTGGGCCCAAGAAGGTCTTAAGTGGCATGATCAAGAGTATCTCCCCCGATGTCCCTACGCTCAACGTCGAGGATGTTGAATCACTGGAGATTACAATAAGGGAACTGGGAGCCCAGCAAGAAGGGTAAGGGATGGAATGATGGAAGACTGGAATGCCGGAGTCAACTGCTGTCGGCTGAAGCCGACAGCTTGAGGGACAAAGGCACAGAGTAGCAAAGGGGCAAAGTCATGTCACTCTCTGCGTTGTTCTCCGCTATGTGCCTATGTGCCTTTGCAACTTTGTGCCTGCATCGTGGTGAAAAAACCAAACTGAAGTCTTCGCCTAAAGGCGAGGGTTTTTCTCCCATTCCCCGAAGAGGACAATGAGTTAATGGGGGAAAGCGCTAACAAGGTCATCATCACGGACGTGACTCTGAGGGAGTACGGGCAGAACGTTCCCCCTCAATTCCTTCCCGTTTTTTCGCCGCAAATAAGAATCGAGATCGCTCAAAGGCTTATCCGCTTAGGTTTCAAAGGGATTGAAGTCTTCTCCTGCGTTCATCCCCGCGTCGCCCCAGCCATGAGCAAAGAGGCGATCCAAGAGATCGCCAAGGCCATCGGCAACGTCGAAAACTGCGATATCATCACCCTCATTCCCAATAAAGCAGGCTACAAGAACTTTCTTGACTTCGGTCTTGGTCCTGACGGCTGCAACCACACCATAGGTTTCTTCTTCTCTGCTCTTGAAGCCCACAACGTGCTCAATCTCGGAAGGTCGATCAAAGAGACAGTTGGGGAGTATAAAGGTATTGCCAGGGATGCCATCTCAAAAGGCATAAGGCTCTTTGCTTACATCTCAGCCGCATTCGGATTCAGAGAACCTGAAAGAGGCCATCTCCTCAGAGCGAAGAGCGGGGACATTGCGGGCTACCTGGATCTTCTCTTTGACCTCGGCGCATCTGTCGTGACCCTGTCTGACCTCCAGGGAGTTGCGGATCAGGAATACACGCGGAAACTTCTTGAAGATGTCCTGAACCTCCGAAAAGGAAAGGACATCGGAAACATCGGATATCATCCCCACCATGAGTCCGGTCACAAGGCAGTAGTGAACAGCATGGCGGCCCATGAAACCGGCATCAGGCGCTTCGATGCTTCTCTTGGGGGAACCGGGGGTTGTGTGACAGGCGCTCCGGGAAATCAGCCGACTGAAGCACTGGTCAGATTTTTCGAGGAGAAAGGAATTCAAACCGGGCTGAAACAGGATGATGTCTCGGCCCTGGCAGAGTTTATTGAAAAGGAGCTTTATCGCAAAATTACACTCTCAGAAGAAAAGCCTCGATGAAAGCCATTCTGGCAGGCTGTTCCACAATTCCAATTTTTTCACGATTTTCTTTTGAGCAGTCCCGGCGGAACAACGGCCTTTTGCGGCCATCCTTCCGGCACGAGCTGTTCCGGCTTCTCTTTCAGCTTGGCCTTTAGTCCTGTAAGCCCTGCCCTCTTGAACTCCTCTCTCGGCTCCTTAGGAACCCTGCCGTTGAGAATCGCCTCTGACCGAAGCCGCCGGCCGATGGTCCTTTCCATGAGGGTTCCCAGCTCCAGGATCCGGTCCACGTTGACCCCGCAAAGATCGATACCCATCTCATCCAGCATCACGCACATGTCTTCAAAAGTAGCCAGGCCGACCACATTGGGATCCTTATAGTAGTAGGAACCGGTGCCCGGCACAGGCACCCGGTCCAGAAAATTGGCCGGCTGACCGCCCAGTCCGCCCAGCGTCCCTTCAAAGATGTCTATCCCTGCCTGGAGAGCTGCGAGAACATTGGCAAGCCCCCAGCCTCGGGTGACATGGAAATGGCCGATGTGAAGATCCGTATTAGGAATCTCGTCCAGGATCATGGAGTAATAGCGGTAAACCTGATTCGGAGGAGCTGATCCGTCGTGGTCCGCGTGCTCAATGTCATCCGCCCCGATGCTCAACCACCGTTTCGTGAACTCCACGGCATCTTCGAACCGGGTCGGCCCGGAAATGGGACTTCCCCAGATGGTGCTGACGGTCCCGCACATCTTGATGCCCGCATCCTTGCATTTCTTGATGCATCTTTCCGCTTCCTTCCAGTACTCGGGCAGGGTGGTGCCGCTGTTTGCGAAATGGTGCTGCTCGTCGGTCGAGACCATCATGAGGACACGGTCAGGGCCGATTCCTTGCTGTTTCAGCCTGATGGCCTTGTCCACGCCAGGCTCGCGAATAGTCACCGCCGTCCATTCAATGTCCTCCGGCTTGATGCCTTTGCCGGCAAGTCTCTTGATGAAAAATTCGTCCCGCACCCCTTTGAGCACTTCTTCCGCGTCCTTGAACTGGGGCATGATCCTTGGGTTGCCGAGATTGGTGGCTTCAAGTCTCTTGACCCCTGCCAGGGCAAGCTCTTGCAAGTAGTAGATCTTTGCCTCCGTGGGGATCCAGCTCTCTTCGTGCTGGAATCCGTCACGTACCGTGATATCTCCGAGTCTCACCTTCCTCGGCATCCGGGGATGGACCTTGAACAAATCATGTTCGCTCATTTCGCCTCTCCTTCAAAAAGATATTTTAGATTTTTGATTTCCGATTTTTGATTTCCGATTTTTGATTTCGCAGATTGCAGTTCCTAAATATAAAATCGCAAATCTAAAATCAAAAATTCTTTATCCCTTTATGGATCTCGGCAGCAGCATCTGGTGCTGCGGACAGATCGTATTCGGGTTCTGATAACAACTTCTGGCAAAGGCCACGAAGTAATCCCTTACCTTTTTCATGGGCACGATCTCGTCCACAAGCCCCGCCTTTGCGCAGTAGATGGGCCTGGACTGATCATAGTACTGTTTGACAAGAGCATTCATTGTCTCGATCACCGGCTCAAGAGGCTTTCCCGAGTCCTTCTCCTTGACGAGGCGACGTGCGAAAGAAGCGACCGCAGCGGTTTCCCCGTGCATGACGTAAATCTCGGTTGTCCCTACCCCCAGGGTGAAGGCGTTGTTCCGGGTTGCCTGCGGCCCGCCCATGATATAGTGGGCGGCAGCGGTCCCTTTTCGGAGAACCACACAAAGCATGGGAAGATGCGAGTCTTCAATAGAGTAAATCAGTGACTGGCCGAGGCCGAGGAGTTCCGCCGACTCGGCGATGTCTCCCACGTCGATCCCGCTGGTGTCCTGGAACCATATCATAGGGATCTTGTCCCGGCCGCAGAACATGACCATCTCGTTCATCTTGATCAGGCCTTCCCTGTAAAGCTTGCCGCCAATGCCCGTGTATTTTCCCTTGGCATAGCCGGGATAGTCCTTGCCCAGGAATCCATGCCGATTGGCAATCACTCCCACAGGAAATCCGTCAATCCGTGCAACCCCGCAATAGACCTCCGGTCCATAGTCCGGCCTGTACTCCATGTGCTCGCTTGCGTCAAAAAGTCTGGCCAGGACCTGCTCGATGCTGTAAGTCCTCTTCTGATTGAAAGGAACAAGGCAGTTCAATTCATCCGTCGGATAGAGAGGTTCCGCAGGCTCTGCTACCCGGAAAGTGGAAGGATCATACTGGGGCATACCGGCCACACATTTTCGAACCGCTTCCAGCACCCCCTCTTCCGTGTCAAAGACCTGACGCATAAATCCGGTCTTGTCGTGATGAATCCGCACTCCGCCCGGAGGCACCTCTTTGAACTTTCGCGTGGCTCCAATCAAGGTTTCCGCGCCTTCCAGGTCAAAAAATCCTTTGGGCGACATGCCGCTCACAATGCCTCCACCGCCCACCGCCATATTTGATTTTTCATGGGCAAAGATAATCGCGGGGCTGATCGCATGGTAGCCGCCGCCTGCAGGGTTGGTCCCGTACATCCCCACGATGACCGGTATCCCCTTTTCCGCCAGCTCCGAGTGTCTGAAAAAGATCCTTCCACCGGAACGCCTTCCTGCATAAACCTTTTCCTGCTCCGTGAGTTTGACACCGCTGCAGTTGAGTACCCAGACCAGGGGAATCCGCAGCCTTTCAGCCATGTCTTGAGCTCTGAACACATGCTCTCTCTGGCCCGGAATCCAGGCGCCGGCCAGGACCTTGTTGTCCGAAGCAATCACCACCGCGTATCGGTCCGATATCTGTGCCAGGCCGGTGACCACGCCGGTCGTGCCCTCCTGGTTGAATTCAGGATCATAGAGGCTGTCGAGAGGCAGGAATGTCCCCGGGTCAACCAGGTCATCGATTCGCTCCCATGCGGTTTTCTCGCCTCTCTTGTGGACCACTTCAGCGGGAATTCCCGTCTTCTTTCGGTTTTCCAGCGCGACAGCGATCTCCTGATCGACTTTTGAGATTTCCAGCGCATTCGCTTCCGCCTGCTTCCTTTCGCTTTCAGAAAGCGCTTTGCCTATGGGCCTCATCTTCTGAAAATACTGTCTCATATCAAGAACCCTCCCTGTAATCGGCAACCTTCTGTTCTAGTGTGGCTACGAGACCTGCCCTGAACCTGGGATCTCGATATAGCCGAGCATCCGCGTCAGCCTCTTCTTTTACAAAAGCCTTTTCGTCGAACCGGGACGCGTCGTAGCTGTTGAAGAGGGCTGAGAGGGCCTCTATGGATTGCGGCGCAAGAGGTTTTCCCAGCCGACCCATCTCTTCATTCACCTCCTTCACCGGCTTTCCAAAGAGATAGGCATAGGTTTGGGGACTGATCCTCCTCTCCACTTCCTCGGAGAGATCCGCTGCTTTCGCCAGAACAGCACGCTGCGGCGCTGAGGGGATTTCCCCGGGAGGGCACGTAGCCATTTCGAGCCCTTTGGGGAGGAGACGCATCCCTGTTTCTTCATCGTGTTTTTCAAGCGCCCCGGCATAGGCCGCTTTGTCAGCTTTTGGATCCCCGGTCTTCGGCATCTTTGGAAATCCCAGAGGGACATCTACGACCAGATTGTAAATCCCTATGGCCTTCAGTTTGTCCGCCTTCACTTCCTTCCCGGTCAAGGCCATGGTGCGGGCATTGTCCAGTCCTGCCTTGACCAGAGCTCTTGCGATTCCAGACCATCCGGGGAGGAGCCCGATCATAACCTCGCTGAAACACATGCCGCTCCTGGAATCGCCCACAAGGCAGTCTGCCATGAGAGGGATCTCCGCAGAACCTCCGAACCGCGTTCCCCCTCCGCACACGGCCACCACCCTCAGGTGTTGGGCCAGCCTTCTAACCCTTGAGTGAAGCCCGATCCCTTTTTCCAGCCGCTTGTCCGCCCAATCATAGAGCTCGTCGATCTCTTTCGCGGGTGCGCCAACCTTCTCCTTCTCTCTTTTCATGGCCAGGGTTTTGTCCAGCTTTTCCAGGCTCTCCTTAAGATCTCCTCCTGCATGGACCGGATCATTGGCCCCGCAGAATATGAGAAACTGCAATCCCTCCTTCTTTTGAAAGACCTTATCAAGCCCTTCCAGGTAAGCATCGAGCGCCGGGTTGCCTACCTGGTGGACAGGGGGATTGCAGTAACAAAGAACCGCCCCTCTTTTTCCGTTGAATGAAACCTGGTCTATCACAAGATAGGCAGGACCTTCCGACCATTCATGAATCGGCCCAAGGTTCAGAAGACCACTGATCTTCCCTGATCTCAACAATTGGATTGGTCCTTTCATCGGATTTCCTCCCGGAATGGAGTGAAGAGTAGCGTGCCGCTGTTCACGATGGATGCCATGTGGCCAGAACTTAAGCTTCGCTTAACTTTTATATAAGGCGATGTTTCAGTTTCTGTCAAGGATTTTGTTGAGACCTGATGCTGTTAGATGGGCTTTTTTGGCCGTATTTAATAGAATGAGAATATTTCTTGACGGCTGAATTGCAAAGGTTATACTAAATCTTAATGGAATAAGAAAAATTCCTTTGTGCCGAAGGAAAAGCTGTGAATTTAGGTTCCCTGATCAAGAAATATCGCAAAGAGAAGAAGCTGACTCTTAAGGTGGTTGCAGAAAAGGCCAATGTGTCGGAAGGTTTTCTCAGCCAGGTTGAAAACAGTGTCAGCTCTCCCTCTGTAGAGACCCTTGTCAACATATGCAAGGCGATGGGTGTGAATGCCGGAGACCTGCTGAACAAGGCCAACGGTCGCGAAGAAATCGCTCTGGCCCATAAGACCGAATGGGAGGACATTGAACTCCCGAAAACAGGGTTTGTGACACGGCGATTTCTTTCACCGGAAAACAGGTCCGTCATTGACAGCGCCCTCCTGTTCCTTGCACCGGAAAAACCCATCCCCATGCGAAAGAACATCAAGAATGGTCAGGAAGTGCTTTGTGTGCTCAAGGGCGCTGTTGAACTTGTGCACGGCGACCGGGCCCTCGAGCTGGCAGAAGGCGACGCCATTCACTTCTATGCAAACCCCGCCCGCCAGTCTATAATCAACAAAGGAAAAGAAATCGCGGTCGTTCTCTGGGTTGGAACCCTGTAGAAACTCAGCTTTTTTGCATGAGGGTCTTCCATGGATGATGGCTCCTTGAGCGCTCTATTCTCCGCCACTGCAGCAAAATCCCCTAACAAGAGAGCCTTGACCTTTTGCAGGAACGGCCTTGAAGAAACGAACTCACTTATGCGGAGTTGGAAAGCGATGCCAACCGAATGGCCAACACTCTTCTGGAGTCGCGCGTTCGGAAAGGGGACAGGGTTGTCTTCTGCCTGGAGAAGGGCCTGTTTTTCGTGGTCGCTCATCTCGCTTCACAGAAGATCGGCGCCATCTCTGTACCTCTGAATCCAGGATTCAAGAAGGCTGAGTTAACCTACCTGCTGGGGGATGCCGAACCCAAGGTGGTTTTTGCCGGAGAAGCTCAGGGTGCAATCATCAGCGAGATAGATGGCCGTCTCAGTGTTTATGTCATCGACACGAAGAGTCCCTATCAGAATGCCCGTTTCTTCCGGTCCGCATCAGACTCAGTACCCGGGATTCGGCTTCGTCCCGATGATCCAGGGGTCGTCATTTACACATCCGGCACAACGGGTAAGCCGAAAGGCGCTGTCCTTACCCAGCAAAACCTTGTCCATGATGCAACCAACATCATGCGCATTTGGGAGATCACTTCTTCAGATGCCTTGTGTCATGCCTTGCCTCTCTTTCACGTCCACGGCCTGTGCTTTGCCCTCCACACCTCCTTGATGGCAGGGGCTCATGTTCTGATGCTGGATGCCTTTTCTCCGCAAACCGTAGTCGATTTCCTCGCGCAAAAAGATGGAGACCATGCATGTACCATGTTCATGGCGGTTCCATCCATGTACGTGAAGCTCCTGGACGGACTTGGGAGCAGACTTTTTGATTTCGGCCATATACGATTGTGGGCTTCCGGCTCAGCCCCCCTGCTCGTGAAAGACTTTGAGAGGATCAGGAAAGTGTTTGGTAAAGACCCTGTGGAACGGGAAGGCATGTCTGAAACAGGGATGAACTTTTCGAACTTGCTCAGAGGAAAAAGGAAACCCGGTTCTATCGGCTTGCCGTTACCGGCTCTGCAGGTCCGGGTTGTGGACCCTGAATCCCTGAAAGAGGTGGACCAGGGTCAGGTCGGGGAAATCTGGATCAAAGGCCCCGGCATCACGCCCGGGTACTGGCAAAACCCGGAAGCAACTGCCAGGGCTTTTGCGGACGGCTGGTTCAGAACCGGCGACCTTGGCCGTGTGGATGCAGAGGGCTACTACTATCTCACGGATCGGCTCAAGCACATCATCATCTCCGAAGGGGAGAATATATCCCCCAAGGAAATAGAGTCGGTGATCAACCGGTTCGAAGGCATTGCCGAGTCGTCTGTTGTTGGAATCCCGGATGAGCAGTGGGGAGAGAAGGTTGTTGCTGCAGTTGTTCCAAAACCCGGTTCTGCTTTGAAGGCGCAGGAGATCCGGCAGCTCTGCAAGGAGCAGCTCCATGACTGGAAGTGCCCGAAACAGATCCTCCTAGTGAAAGAGCTGCCCAGGAACACGATGGGAAAGGTTCTTAAGGAAGAAGTTAAAAAGCTATTTGCCTAGCCATACGCGAAAAGAACAAATTCCTCCCCGCCTCCCTTTCCAAAAGGGAGGTGTCCCTCCCAGTGCTCCAATAAGCCGGCGCGTGCAGGCTTACTACGGCCGCCGTTAGAGAGGAATGTTTCCGTGCCTTCTTGAAGGAATCGAAGTCTTCTTGTTTTGCAGCGCCATGAGCGCCTTGATGAGATTCGGCCGCGTATCCTCAGGCATGATCACCTGATCGATGTAGCCCACTTCCGCGGCCCTGTAAGGATTTGCAAAATTGTCCCGGTATTCCTCAATCAGTTTCTGCCTTGTCTCCTGTTTGTTTTGCGCGGCATCCAGCTCTTTCTTGAAGATAATGTTGGCAGCCCCCTCAGGTCCCATGACGGCGATCTCTGCCGTGGGATAGGCGTAGTTGATATCCGCAGCGAGATGCTTTCCGGACATGGCAATGTAGGCGCCTCCATAAGCTTTGCGCGTGACCAGCGTGATTTTAGGGACTGTTGCCTCGGAATAGGCAAAAAGAATTTTGGCTCCATGTTTGATGATGCCGCCGTGCTCCTGGTTCACCCCGGGCAAATAACCGGGAACATCCACGAAAGTGACCAGGGGAATATTGAAGGAGTCGCACATGCGAACAAATCTGGCGCATTTGACAGAAGCATTGATGTCCAGGCACCCGGCCAGGATTCTCGGCTGGTTGGCAATGATGCCGATGGAATAGCCGTTCAATCTCCCAAAGCCGACCACCATGTTCATTGCAAAGTGCCTCTGAACCTCCAGGAAGTATTTGTCGTCCAGAACGGCGCGGATGATGTCTCTGATGTCATAGGGCGTTTTGGGATTCACAGGCACTGCTTTGTTCAGGGCTTTCTCTTTCCGCTCAGGATCATCCGTGCATTCCACCACCGGAGGCTTTTCCCTGTAATTTTGAGGAAAAAAGGCCAGCAACTCCTTGATCCTGTCCAGCGCCGTCTTGTCATTGTCTTCTGCAAAATGAGCCACACCGCTCTTTGTGTTGTGCGTCATGGCGCCGCCAAGGTCCTCTGCGGTGACTTCTTCCGAGGTGACTGCTTTGATGACCTGGGGACCGGTAATGAACATGTTGCTCGTCTTTTTCACCATGATGACCAGGTCGGTCAGAGCCGGAGAGTAGACGGCGCCGCCTGCGCAGGGCCCCATGATCACCGAGACCTGGGGGATCACGCCTGAGGACCACACGTTTCGTTTGAAGATCTCGCCGTAGCCTCCAAGGCTCATGACCCCTTCCTGGATTCTCGCGCCGCCGGAGTCGTTGAGGCCGATCATGGGCGCCCCGTTCTGAACAGCGAGGTCCATCACCTTGCAAATTTTCTGTCCAAAAGTCTCGCTGAGGGACCCTCCGAATACGGTGAAATCCTGGGAAAAGAAAAAAGCAAGGCGGCCGTTGATCCTGCCGTAGCCGGTCACCACTCCGTCGCCTGGAATCTTTTTGCCGTCCATTCCGAAATCATGGCAGCGGTGGACAACGAACTTGTCGATCTCCTGAAAACTCCCCTTGTCCAGAAGGTAGTCGATTCGCTCCCTGGCCGTCATCTTTCCTTTGGCGTGCTGGTCATCGATCTTATCCTGGCCGCCGCCGATCTCTGCTTCGAAGTTCCTCTTTTGAAGATTTTGGATTTTGTTTTCAATATTCATCAGGAAACCTCCTGTCCGGCTTCACGATTTTCCTCTTTGGGTTTGCGACCTAAAGCCTTTTGTGAAATCACGATATACTATTGAATACAAGCCCCTTGTCAAGAATAATATCCCCGGTTCAGCAATGAAGAGTCAGGGGGTGATGGGCAGGCGGCGTATTTAAGGGAGGCATGAAGAAAGAAGCAGAAGATCCTGAGCTACAGGATGAGTTGAGAAAGATTAGTCAGGAGTTCGCTCCGACCGAATCTAATGGATTGGTAACGTTCAAAAGTGTTTACATGGGCTTACACAAAAGGGATCTCTTGCAACGAGCCGCCCGTCGGACAGGGATGGGCCTTTTCTGAAGTGACTGGCGGGAGGGCGCCGTCTTTTCATGACTTATCTGTGGGGGAAGCCCCGGCCCCGAGCGCATGCGAGGGGAACGGTGGAGGGGGCAAGTTTCCCTCGCAGATAAGTCGTAGAAAAGACCAGCCCGGGAGACTTGGAACGGAAGAAATGGCCCCAGCCCTGTCCAGGTGTGGCGGTCCCATGTAAACACTTTTGAACGTTTTTGAACGTTACTAATGGATTGGGTGGCGAATGGCTATCCGACGAGGGAGATGCCTCCTGGATGGTGACCTCCGCCTTTTTTCGCTCAAAACGCCGTCTCTCAGTAAATCTCGGGCTTGCTCCCCCTTGCGTTCCCAGCGGACTGTACCGGCCCGGAACACCCCCGTCCACCGCAATCCTTGGGCCCTCAACATGATGTGCCAAGTTTGCCCTTGACGCACAAGGCCAGAATCCCCTATATTCCGTCCCAGTGAAACCGAGTTCTTATCCCCTCACCTCACCCCATCACCCACCCGCGGGTTTCAGCTCCTCATGCCCTCGCAACTGTCGAAGAAAAGTTATAAACTCATTGACTAATCCTTGACTATGACCTCTTAACTTTTTGAACCCGTTTCAAATCACCGCAGAAGATCGGCGGAAGATACATTTCTGCTTGACATGCCCATGTTTTCTCTTTTATAGTCACTTTGTAGCTAAATAGTAGCCATACCAAGCAACTCGGAAATTCTTCGTTTAACACTCTCTTCCTTGGAGGTCAGTCCATGAGTATCCTTGACGAAATTACCCAAATTGTAGGCCCAGAGAACATTTTCAGCGACACCATTGAGCGCCTCTGCTATTCCCGGGACATGTCGGTCCACCAGGGGATTGCGGATGCCGTCATCTTCCCGAGAACGACCGAACAGGTGTCGGCCATCATGAAGCTTGCTTCCAGGGACAAAATCCCTGTGGTCGCCCGTGGAAGCGGCACCAGTACCACCGGCGCTGTCCTTCCCGTCCGAGGCGGTCTTCTGTTGGATCTCCACAACATGAACAAAATTCTGGAGGTCAACAAGAAAGATTTCTATGCCCGCGTGGAGCCTGGCGTCATCTGCATGCAACTCAACACGGTCTTGGGCAAAGAGGGCCTTATGTTCCCTCCCAACCCCGGCAGCGAAATCATTGCGACCATAGGCGGCATGGTCTCCACGAATGCAAGCGGTCACAGGGCTGTCAAGTACGGGACCACCAAGGACTATATCAAAGGGCTCAAGGTCGTCCTGGTGGACGGGACCGTTATTGAGACAGGGGGCATCACCCCCAAAACCTCACTCGGTTACGATCTCACCCGCCTTTTCTGCGCTGCAGAAGGAACGCTCGGCATCATCACGGAAATCATCTGCAAGCTGGAACCCAAGCCCGAATACGGGGCCCTTGCCCTTGCCATTTTCGGTGATATCAACGCCGCCGGGGATGCGGTCACCGAGGTGACCACCTCGGGCATCAAACTCGCCGGTTGTGAGATCATGGACAAATTCAGCATCAAGGTGGTCGAGAAGGCGCTCGGCAAAGATGCGACCAAGATCGAGGCCCTCCTCATCATGGAAGGAGATGGCGCCAAGGAAGTGGTTGTTCGGGACATGAACCGGATTGGTGAAATCTGCAAGAAGCATGGGGTCATCGAATATGAATGGACCGACAACCCGGCCCGCAGAGAAGAGATGATGAGGGCCAGGGGTGGTCTGGTTCCTACCCTCTCCCGGATCAAACCGGGGAATCGTCTTGTCGCGATTGCCGAAGACCTGGGAGTGCCCTCGACGAAAATCCCTGAAACGATCCGCCGAGCCCAGGCCATTTCTCAGAAGTACAATATCCTCATTGCCACCTTCGGCCATGTGGGCGATGGCAATGTGCATACCACCTTTGTTTGCGACGTGAGGAGCCGGGATGACTGGAATCGACTGAAACCCGCTGCAGAAGAACTTGTGAAGACGTGTATGGAAATGAAGGGAACTCTGAGCGCAGAGCATGGAACGGGTCTGACCCGGGCGCCTCACATTGAAATGCAACTGGGTCCGGCCATGGAAGTGATGCGCAAAATCAAGAAAGCCATGGACCCTGACAACCTTCTCAACCCTGGTAAGATGGGCCTTGAGAAAGGGGTCAAGACGGATATTTATGACTACTTCGCTTTTAAGCCTCTGGTGGAGCACCCTGAAGGACTCAATTCCTACGGGAAAGCCGTGGATGATGAGGTGCTGGCGTGCATCCATTGCGGATTCTGCCGCCTCGGTTGCCCCACCTTCAGCGTGACCCAAAAGGAATCAAGGAATGCCCGGGGCCGTAACGCCCTCGCCTTCTATCTCATGAACGGGACGATCGAGCCTTCCCGCGAGCTCTCCGAGGCTTTCTACAGCTGCACGACCTGCCAGGCCTGCACCTATTTCTGTCCGGCCCGGATCAAGGTGGATGAAATCGTCGAAGGAGTCCGGAAGAAGATGTACAAGGCCGGCATGGTTCCCGAGCCGATTCTGGGCTTAAGAGATAGCATTTACAAAACAGGGAATATCTTCGCCAGTGCCAAAGCAGAGCGAATAGAGATTTATCCTCCAGCCCTCAAGGAAAAGGTGAAGAAGGGCCAGCTCAAGGCCAAGGCCAACACCCTGCTCTTCATGGGGTGCGTGCCCAGCTACCTGGACATGAAGATGGTCCCGAGCCTTCTCAAGCCTCTTGACGCGGCCGGGGTGGATTACACCACGCTCGGCGCCGAGGAAGGCTGCTGCGGATTCCCGCTCTTCCTTATGGGAACCGACGAGTTTGAAGAACACGCCAAGAAGACCGCGGAAAAAATCAAGGCCACCGGAGCAAGGGAACTCATTACGCCCTGCGCAGGCTGCTACAAGACCTTCAAGAAGATCTATCCCAAGGTCGCCGACCTGGGGCTTGAAGTTTATCACTCGGTCCAGTACCTGGAAAAGTTGATTAAGGAAGGGAAGATCAAGTTCAAAGGGAACGGCAAACAGAAGGTGACCTACCATGATCCTTGTGACCTGGGCCGTGCTTTCCAGATCTTCGAGGAGCCGCGGAATATCATCAAAGCCATCCCCGGAGTGGAATACGTGGAAATGGTCAGAAACAGACTCCAGGCTCGTTGCTGTGGAAGCGGGGGCGGCGTTCAGGCCAACATCCCTGAGATGGCTGTAGAGATTGCTGCCGAAAGGGTTCGGGATGCTCTGGCGGTTGGCGCGGAAGTGATCGTCTCCGGTTGTGCAGCATGCAAAGACAATCTGAGAAAGGGAACCAAGGCCATACCCAAGGATCAAAGAGCCAAGCTCAAGGTCATGGACATCACGGAAATGGTTGCCTCCTCAATGGAGTAATCCACGCAAACTTTAGACCTCCGTGGGCCTTGGGGCGCCGGAGGTCATGGTGACTCTGATCCAATACTTACTGAATCGTAACAGTTTAGCTTTTTGAAATGGATGGTTGAGGCCATGGAGGTCTCTCTTAAAACAGAACAACGAAGAAGCCACACCGCTGCGTCCAGCTTTGGGCCATGGGTGAGGCGGGCGGAGGGCTACCGGGAAACTCGCCAGATAAAACCCTCGGTGCAGGCGCCGGTGAAACCTCGCCGCCCGCCTTCGCTGCCCCTTATCTGCGAAGTTGATCCCGATCACTCTTCGTTTTCTGTTTTGAGAGAGACCTCCATGGCCTTTTCCTGTGACAATTTCAAAAAGTGTTACACTAAATCTAACATGAAGGGAGGGGTTTTAATATGTTGACCAGCAAATGGATGACTGCAGGAACGATGTTGAAGATGAACGCCATCAACTATCCGGACAAACTGGGATGGCAGGACAAGTTTCAAGAGTTTACTTTCAAACAATGGAATGATCGGGCGTGCCGCCTGGCCAATGGTCTTAGAGATCTGGGCGTCAAGCACAAGGACGCTTTTGCCGTGATCGCATACAACCGGGGCGAGTGGATGGACATTTATGCCGGATGCTCCAAAGGCGGGCAGGCCATTGTACCCGTCATGTTCCGTTTGGCGCCCCCTGAAATCGCTTATATCGTCGGTCACTCCGAGTGCAAGGCCTTTATCGTGGAAAAGCCTTTCGTGGACCTGATCAACGGCATCAAGGATAAACTCCCTGTTCCGAAGAATGCATATATCTACCTTGGGGACGGTCCTGCCCCGGCCGGGTATATCCACTACGAAGAATGGCTTGCCAAATCTTCGCCCAAGGAGCCGGACTATATGGTGGACGGTGCGGACTGCTGGACCATCATGTACACCTCAGGGACCACAGGCCGGCCCAAGGGCGTAATCCGGACCCAAGAGAGCTACGTGGCCCAGTATTTCCTGAACGACATCAACATGGGCGTCCGTCCCACGGACAAGATCATGCTGGTCATGCCCATGTGCCACGTCAATTCCATCTTCTACTCTTTCGCCTACACCCTCGTGAGCGCTCCGGTCTTCGTCTACAACATGGTCAGCTTCGATCCGGTCGAATTGCTCAAGACGATCGAAAAATACAAGATCACCTTTACCTCTCTGGTCCCGACGCATTACATCATGATGCTTGCTCTGCCTGATGATGTGAAGAACAAGATCGACGTGTCTTCCATCCGTCAGCTCTTGATTTCCTCGGCTCCTGCAAGGAAAGAAACCAAGCTCGCCATCATGGAGTACTTCAAAAATGGGGAACTCTGGGAGGCTTACGGCAGCACCGAAGGAGGATTGGTCACCCTTCTGAGACCGGAAGATCAGCTCAAGAAGCTCGGTTCTATCGGAAAAGAGATCTTCGGAACAGACAGGATCAGGATTTTGGATGAGAAGAGAAACGAAGTTCCGGACGGCGAGGTGGGTGAGCTCTTTTACCGCACTCCCATGCTCTTCAAGGAATATCTCAAAGAGCCTGAGAAGAGCAAGCAGGCCTTCTTCGGCGAGTGGTCCTCTGCCGGCGACATGGTCAAGCGGGATCAGGACGGGTATTACACCCTTGTGGACAGAAAGGCCAATATGATCATCACGGGTGGTGAGAATGTTTACCCCTCTGAGGTGGAGGGGGTTATTGGCCAGCACAAGGCGGTCAGAGATGTGGCTGTCATCGGTATCCCGGATACCAAGTGGGGCGAGATGGTGAAGGCGATTGTCGTGCTCCACGCCGGATACCAACCCAGTGAGGAACTTGCCAAAGAGATCCTTGAATCCACCAAGAACAAGATCGCCGGGTTCAAGCGGCCCAAGACCGTTGACTTCATCAAGGATGAGGAGATGCCCAGAACCCCGACCGGCAAGACCCTGCATCGGATTCTGAGAGAAAAATATGGAACATGGAGCGATCAGAAGTAACATTCTTCACTAAGTCATTCTGGAGGGAAAAACGATATGTTGACTAAAGCATTTATTCCTTACAACGGTTACTATTCATCCCCCTTCTGCAGGTGGCAGGGGAGCATGGCCAATGACAATGCCATCGAGCTCGGCGCCAGGACGGCACGAAGCTGGTGGCTCAAGAAGAAACTCGATCCTACGGTGCTGGAATACATGTATTACGGCATTACGGTTGCCCAGCATCACATGTTTTACAGCCACTCATGGGCGGCAGCAATGCTTGTGGATAATGCGAAACCGCTTCCGGCGCTCATGGTAAACCAGGCATGCACCACCTCGACGACTTGCATTGCTCTTTCGGCGGTGAACATCGAAGCAGGCGTTTACAAGTGTGCTTATGCCCTCATGTCCGATCGCTGCTCAAACGGGCCTCACACTACCTGGCCGAACGCTTTTGGCCCGGGCGGAGAAGTCATCTCTGAGAACTGGATGATGGACAACTTCAACTCAGATCCCAACGCCGGCTTCAAGATGATCCAGACTGCGGAAAACGTGGCCAAAGAGGCCGGGATCACGAAACAGGAGTGTGACGCCGTCTCCTTGAAAAGGTACGAGCAGTATCTTGATGCGGTGGCCAATGACCGAGCGTTTCAGAAGCGGTACATGATGCCTGCCGAAGTGTCGGTGGGAAAGAAAAAGACCATTCTGGTGGAGCAGGACGAGGGAATTACTCCGTGCACCGCCGAAGGGCTTGCTAAGCTGAAACCGGTCGAACCGGGCGGAGTGCTCAGCTTCGGAGCGCAGACCCATCCTGCCGATGGGAACTGCGGCTTCATCATCGCAACCCGGGATATCGCCAAGTCCTTGAGCGCCGATCCTAAGATCGACGTTCAGATCCTTTCCTACGGCTTTGCCAGGGAAAGACGGGGCTACATGGCTGCAGCGCCTGTGCCCGCCGCGGAAATGGCTCTGAAGACGGCAGGTCTCAAGGTCTCCGACATGAAGGCGATCAAGACCCACAATCCCTTCGTGGTCAATGATATCAACATGGCCAAGAAGATGGGCATCGACGTGATGAAGATGAACAACTACGGTTCATCCCTGATTTACGGTCACCCCCAGGGCCCGACCGCGGGAAGGCTCATTGCAGAGATGATTGAAGAGATCGTCATGCTGGGCGGCGGTTACGGTCTATGGGCCGGCTGCGCTGCGGGAGACACGGCAGCAGCCATGGTCATCAAAGTCGGATAAGGATTTCGCCTGCATTTCTTTCATCAAACCCCCTTTCCCTTTTTTGCAAGGGTGAAGGGGGTTTTCTTTTTGCGAAATTGTTATGGCAGTGTAAAATGCAGCTCTAGGAATTCAGAAAACGTGGGATAGAGAATGAAAAGGATGGAATGTGTTCTAGGCATTGATATGGGCTCTGCTTCCGCAAAGGGAGTGCTAATGGCGCGGAAAGAAATTCTTGCACAGGTTGAGGTTCCCTCCGGGGGAGACTTCAAACTCACCGCCGACCGGATCAGAGAGGAACTCCTCTCTAAAGGACGCACCCCGGCGATGGATATTTCCTATACGATTGCAACAGGTTTTGGCTCAAAATCAGTGAGCTACTCTGATTCCGTTCTCACTGATATTTCCTGCCACGCAAAGGGAGTCATCCACCTCTGCCCTACGGTTCGGACCGCAGTCGATGCCGGTGACCTTAACAGTAAAGCCTTTAGAATAGATGAAAGGGGAAATCTTCAGAGTTTCCTGCTCAGCGGCAAATGTGCGGGTGGGAGTGCCAGGATCCTCAAGGTGGTTGCTAAAGTGCTCCAGCTGAACGTCGAAGATCTGGGTGACCTCGCCCTGAAATCAAAGAAGAAGGTGGAGTTCAACACGGGGTGCGCCGTGTTTGCCGAATCCGAGGCGATTTCAAGGATAGCGGAGGGCGTGACCAAGGAAGATCTCCTGGCGGGCATTCACAGGGCCCTTGCCGCGCAGCTCAACGCCCTGGCTGTGCGACTTGGAATCGAGAAGGACTATGCCCTTGTCGGAGGCGGAGCCAAAAATTCAGGGCTTGTAAAAGCACTGGAAGAGATGAGCGGCTTTCCGATCCTTGTCCCTCCTGACCCCCAGATGACCGCCGCCCTGGGGGCCGCCCTCCTCGCCGCGGAAGCCGGCCGCGCTTGAGAGGGTCCTTTTTGCTTGACAAACTAGGCGGGACCTTGTCTTGTTTTCCCATGGTCTTTCTCCCTTTGAGAGGATCGAGCAGAAGAGCGCATGACCATCAGACGTTGAAAAGGAGATGAAGCAGATGAAGGATGATGTTTTTGCAAAGGTGGATAATCAGTATACGAACTATGGGATAAGGGCGAGGGAACTCAAGAATCAGGGGCAGAAGATCATTGGTTATATTTGCTCCCTTGTTCCCTTAGAGATCATCACCGCAGCAGGATGTGTTCCTTTTCGCGTGAGAGGAGACATTCGAGAGCCTATCACCAAGGGCGACACCTTGATGGAAACCATCGTATGCCCTTTTATTCGCAGTTGTTTCGATCTTTCCGTGAAGGGCAAATATGATTTCCTCTCGGGGATGGTCATTCCCCATGGATGCGACAGTATGGTGAGAAGCTACAGTACCTGGAACTATTCATTGAATCTTCCGTATTTTCATTTCGTGAATACGCCCTCGGTCGTGAAGGAATCCTCTTTCGAGTTTTTTGAGGAAGAGCTGAAGGCCTACAAAAAGAGCCTTGAAAACTTCACGGGGAAAACCATTACGGATGCCGACCTTGCGAAGGCCATCCGGTTGCACAATGAGAATCGCAACAAGGCCAGGGCTCTTTATGATTTCAAGAAATCCACCCCCCCCATGATTTCCGGGGTTGAGCTGACCAAGGTCCTCACCGTCGGGTCCAGCTTGCCCGTGACGGAGTCCAATGCCCTTTTCGACGAGGTGCTCGCCGCCGTTTCACAGCGAAAGGAACCCCCTCTCAAGAAGGGACCGCGTATCCTCCTCGATGGGCCTTGTGTGGACAACATTGAGCTCATGAAAATCGTCGAGGACAGCGGCGCCAGTGTTGTCACAGACACCACGTGCAACGGCACCAGGGACTATTTCCCCAGAGCAGACGAGGGAGGGGAGCCGATTAAGGCCCTCGCCCGTCGATATCTGGACAAAATCAACTGTCCCAAAACGTACAGAGACAACAAAGCCGGAACCTTTGAAGGAGACGCCGAGGCGCGCTTCGGAGACATCGGCGCTTATGCCAGGGAGTTCAAAGCCGATGGCGCGATTCTTTATGTTTACAAGTTCTGCGATCCCTTCGGATTCGAAGTCCCGGCAAGAAAGGCCTATTACGAATCGATAAAGGTCCCGCTCCTCTATATCGAGGACCTTTATTCAGCGGGAACGATCGGCCAACTGAAAACAAGAATCCAGGCTTTCTTAGAGATGATCGGCTAAACATTAATAATTCACCGCAGAGATCGCGGAGGACGCTGATGGGCATACTTGATGGACTCGTATAAAGCCAAAAAACGCTCTTTTCTGTCATTCCCGTGAAAACGGGAATCCAGAGAATTCGAGGTGCTCTGGACTCCCGCCTTCGCGGGAGTGACGACTGTGAAGGCTTTCTACGATACCGTCTTTCTTGTTCCGTTCGATAAAATCTTTGCGCTCTCTGCGCGCTCTGCGGTAAACCACTGGGAAGGAGGTTCAGGCAATGGCTGAAGAGCAAAAGAAACCGAAAAAAAGGATGACAGCAACCCAGGCGGCCTCTTCTATCGGGCCCCTGGTCAAGGAATTCATTGCCGGCGCTGTGAGGGTAAAGGCGGAAGGCAAACAAAAGCTGGCTTACACGTTTATCGTCTGCCACCACGAAGAGATCCTGCGGGCTTTGGACGTGCTGCCTGTCTGGACGGAAAACTTCGCCGGTGTTTGCGGCGCCAAAAGAGACTCGGAGAGATTTCTCCAGCGGGCGGAATCCCTCGGCCTTTCCCGCTCCCTGTGCACCTATGCGCTCTGCGGGATCGGCTTTGACCAGTGGAGGGAAGAACTGGGGCAGATGCCTCCTGAGGCGCCGTGGGGGGGAATGCCGAAACCGGATTTCATGATCTCTACAGGACAGATCCTCTGTGACCCGAGGGCAAAGTGGTATCAGGCATCCCAGCAGTATATGCCGGATGTGCCGGTCTACAACATCGACCTGCCCTATCCTCTCTTTGAGAAGGATCAGGATCACAGAGATGTGTGGGGGTACTACCACCAATACATCGTCAAGGAACTGCGCGGCCTGGTCAAGTTTGTTGAAGAGCAGACCGGCAAAAAGATGGATTACGATCGGCTGAGAGAACTGGTGGATTTGAGCGATCGCACCTGGAATCTAATCCACGAGACCTACGAATTGCGAAAAGCCGTTCCCTGCCCCATGGGCACCGGAGACGCCATGAACACCATGGTTCCCATCAATTTCATGATGGGCACCCAGGACTCCTACAACTTCTTCTTGAACTTGAACAAAGAATTGAAAGAAAAGATCGCCAAACGGGAGGGCGAAGTGGAGAACGAGAAGTTTCGACTTCTCTGGGGCGGTGGCCTGCCCGCCTGGTTCGCCCTGAATGATTTCAACTACTTCAACAGCAAGGGAGCCTCCTTCCCGGCAGAGACCACGTACCGGATGATCGCCCCTCTCTACGAGATGGACCTTCCTGAAACAAAGGATCCTATTGAACATCTCGCGTGGAGATGGCTCGGATACTGGACCTTCTGGTATGACAAGGCGAGAAAAAGGCCGGGCTCGGAACCGGATGTGGAGCGGTTGATCAGCTTCATCGAGAACTTCAAGATCGACGGCGTCGTGATGCACGAGGCTTTCTCTTGCAGGACCTGGCACGTGGGACTCATCTGGCAGCTTCATCAACTGGGAAAGATCTACAAGCCCATTCCGGTTTATGTGGTCACGAACGGCAAAAAAGAGAAGACCTACAGGGAGCTCCCCTCCCTGATCCTGGAGAGCGACATCATTGACATCACCTCCTACTCGGAGGTGGATACCCGAAACAAGATCGACGCATTCATCGAGACCCTGGAGTCGATCCGGAAGAACAGGGCGGATTAGCCTTCACCACCCGCCCCGCTTCCAGCGGGGCTAGAGACGCAGAGAACGCAGAGGCTGCAATTGCTCGCACTGAAGCCTCCGCAGCAATGCTGCGGAGGCCCCATGCGTTGCATGGCGTCCGGTGAGATCGGAAAAGGCACGAAACAAGCTTGCTTTTTTCGTGCCTTTCACGAGCACACCGCGTCTTCTGAGCGAGCCCTCTGAAAGCTTGCTGCATTCTTCTCTGTGATCTCTGTGCCTCGAACGATCCCGAGCAGGTCGAGGGAGAGTGGGCGGTGAAACGAAGGATTTTAACTTGGCAGACAAATGACCGAATATTTTGCAGGCATTGACATCGGTTCCACCATGACCAAGGCGGTCATCCTTGATGGCAGGGTGATCGCCTCGGTGATTGGTCCTACCGGTCCTGAGCAGAGAAAGCTTGCCAACAAGGTGATGGAGGAAGCCCTCCGCAAAGCGGGTCTTTCTTTTGACGCCATGACCTATATCGTGTCCACCGGGTATGGACGAATCAACGTTCCCTTCGCTGATAAGCAGGTCACGGAAATCAGCTGCCACGCCAGAGGGGTCAGCAGCCTCTTCCCTCAAGCCAGAACGATCGTCGACATCGGCGGCCAGGACAGCAAAGCCATTACGATTGATCACTACGGAAGAGTCACCAATTTTATCATGAACGACAAATGCGCCGCGGGAAGCGGCCGGTTCGTGGAGGTCATTGCGGATACTGTCGGGCTGAAGTTGGAACAAATGGGCGATCTGTCCCTCCAGAGCACTCATCCTGCTCAGATCAGTAGCATCTGCACCATCTGGGCCCAGCAGGAGGTAGCCTCCAGATTGGCCGAAGGCGTTCCCATACCCGATCTGATCGCCGGGGTCCACAGATCCCTGGCAGACAGGGTGGCCAGGATGGTGAAGAGGCTTAAGCTTCAGCAGGAAGTCATCCTCACAGGCGGTGGAGGGAAAAACAAGGGCCTGGTAAAGGCCCTTTCTGAACAACTGGATTGTGAAATCCTGGTGCCTCAAGAGCCGTTAATCACCGGAGCCCTCGGGGCTGCATTGCTGGGAAAAGATATTGTGGAAAAGGCGGCCAAAAAGGGAGAGACCCTGGCAAGAAAAGAACGATCTTTGAAAGAGATAGAGATCCTGTGACAAATCCCCTCGCACCCCATTAAGCTGTGAAAAAATCACCGTTTGTACGTCACTCCGGTGAACCCCGGATCGGGGTCCGGGGCAGGCACCGGAGTCCAGAATATCCATATCCCCTTGTGAATCCTGGATTCCGGCTTCCGCCGGAATGACATGGTAGACCATGGAGCCAATTTCTTCACGCCTTCCCCTTCGCAAGGGGGGTAAACCAAGCACGAAATTCGAATTTAAAATTTCTCTAAAAAAGAGAAGGAGGGCCTAAGCCCTCCTCTCTGCTTTGTGAAAAGCTATTTGGGATGCCGATTAGAACAATCCCTTCACCTTGCCTGTTTTCACATCCACATCGACTCTGCGGAATGCAGGGTCAGACGATGTTCCGGGCATCAGAGTGATCGTTCCAGCGACCGGGCAAAGGAACTTGGCTCCGGAGTAGATGAGCACGTCCCTGACCGGCAGGGTCCATCCCTTGGGAACACCTTTGAGCGCTGGATCGTAGGTCAGGCTCAGGTGGGTCTTCACCATCATGGTCGTATAATCGTTAAACTTGGGATCGCCCTCAAGCATCTTGGCCTTGGCCTCTGCTTCGGGTGCCCAGGACACTCCGTTTGCGCCATACACGGTCTTCGCGATCTTATCCACTCTTTCCCTGAGTTTCGTTTCCATGGGATAGAGGAACTTGAACTTCGGTTTCTCCGCACACCCCTCTTTCACGGCCTCGGCAAGCTCGATAGCCCCTTCTCCGCCTTTTGCCCAGTGCTCTGACACGGCGCATCGGGCACCGGCTTCCTCAGCGTACTTTCGAACCATGGCGATCTCCGCCTTGGTGTCCGTATGGAAGCAGTTGATGCAGACCACCGGGTTGATGCCTGCCTTGCGGATGGTGTTGATGTGGTGAACCATGTTGGGGACGCCTGCCTCTAGAAGCTTCAGGTCTTCCTTGGTGTATGCGGGATCAAGCGCGATTCCGGCCACCACCTTGGGTCCGCCGCCGTGCATCTTGAGGGCGCGAATCGTGGTGGTGAGCACGGACACATGCGGGGTCAGGCCGCTGTACCGGCACTTCACGTTCCAGAACTTCTCGAACCCGATGTCCGCCCCGAAACCGCTCTCCGTCACATGGTAGTCGAAGAGCTTGAGACCAACGCGGTCCGCGATGATGGAGGATTGCCCCACGGCGATGTTCGCAAAAGGACCCGCGTGGATAAAGCAGGGTTGGTACTCAGCGGTGCATAGCAGAGTCGGGTTAATGGTGTTGCGCATCCAGGCCGTCATGGCGCCATCCACTTCCAGATCAGCGGTGGTGATCGGTTTGCCAGCCTTGTTGAACGCCACCGTGATCTCTCCGAGTCGCTTCCTCAGGTCCGGGAGATCCTTAATGATCGAGAGAATGGCCATCAGCTCCGAGGAAACCGCGATGCCGAACTTGGACTGCATGGTAAATCCGTCCTGCCTGCCGCCCAAACCGATGACGATATTTCTGAGGCTTTGAGCGCAGTAATCGATGATCCATCCCATCTCAACCCGCGTGGGATCCGACGTCGAGCCGCTTCATTCTTGGTCAGCCTCTTGAGCTGCTCGTCATTGTAGTTCCTCTCATGCTGCATTCTGGCGGTCAGGGCCACCATCGCCAGGTTGTGAGCGTTCATGATGTCATTGATGTCGCCTGTAAGCCCCATGGAGAACTCGGTCATGGGGATGATCAGAGCATTGCCGCCGCCGGCCGCCGTTCCCTTGATATTCATCGTGGGACCGCCCGAGGGCTGACGAAGAGCCCCACCGACATTGGCGCCGAGTTTTCCGAGACCTTCCATGAGCCCGCAAGAGGTTGTGCTTTTTCCCTCGCCGAGCGGGGTGGGAGTGATGGCGGTCACTTCGATGTACTTGCCATCCGGCTTTTCCTGAAGCCTTTTCATGACTTTCAGAAAGTCGATCCTGGCGAGCCGGCCGTATGGAATCATCTCATCTTTTTTCAGTCCCAGCTTTTGGCGCCACTCCTCGGGAGTGGGCATGTTCTTTTCCGCAGCTTCCGAAATCTGCCAGTCCTTCATCTTTACCGCATCATAGTACGCCATTCTTCTTCTCCTCCTTCTCTCCTTTGTTTGTTTTTGACTACTCCGAAAATCCTCCGCCTGATTTGAAAGGGATAACCCCTCTTCACACAATGCGGGCCTTTAGCCGCAACCGAATCATTGATCAATGTGAAATGGTCCGGCGCCATGCCGGAATACGCACAGACTGCCACAGGGCGGGCTGTCCGTCGCCAAAAACGACCAAGCTAAAATGCACGGAAAAAACAAGGAGTTACTCATCATGGGCCGGGAGAAGGCCTATGGCCTTTGGAAAAAGGCACCTTCTCGTACCAGAAAAAAAATAGGCCGTCAAGCTTTATGGCCACAAAAAGCGAAATTTAAAAGCATTTTCAACGGAAGGTATTTTGACGGGAGTTACGGTTCTTTCTGCTCTGTGCTCTTTGCTCTACGCTCAGTGCTCCTCATCCTCCTGCAATCATCGGAATCAGATAGACTTCCGTATTGTCAGGGACCAAAGTCGTTTCGAAATTAGGTCTAGAAATCGCTTTTTCATTAATGCGAACTACGGCGTAGGGGTAAGGATCTCCGATTTCCTTTAGGAGATCGGCAACGGTCATCCCTTTGCGCCAGGGATAATCCTTGCCCCTCACCTTGATCACTCGGTCACCCCACTCGCTTTGAGAAGATCGAGCACCTCAGGAAAGTCGATCTTCAGACGCTTGACGGTAGCGATTTTTGGAATCCCCTCTGCTGTCCAACCGCGGCGTTTGTAAACCGCATCCTTCAGCTTCTCATACATCTCTTCTCTAAAACGCCTCAGGATCTTCACCTTTTCCTCGGTGGTCTTCCCTTCAACATCAACGTTGTGTTTTTCCGCGAGTTCCTTGTCGTAGCGCTCTTTTCTGGACTCATACTCCTCTACCGTCACTGGTCCGGCGGCGCGGTAGGGAATTCCATCATGCTCTCTTCGGCCAAAACCCATTTTGAGATTGAAGAGGCGCTGGAAATTGTACACGGACTCGCTCATGGTGATAAGGTCCGCAGGTTCGGACTTTCGCCCGGTGACGGCGCTGAAAAAACGGGCATACCATTCCACGTGTTTCATGATCTTGGCCGGCTCCATGGTGTCCTTGTTATCCTCAGGGACGATGTCGTTCCAGGGCAGCTTGCACAGGCCGCACAAGCTGAACCACGTTCGAAACATGGGAAACCAGTGGAGGGCCTCCGCCTTCTGCTCAAACGTAGGCATATAGTTGTGCACCATGTCCAGGAAGATGAGCCATGCCTCGTCGTGTTGCGGCCCCTTGAGCGCCATTCCGTATCCGCCCTGCTGAGCCAGCGATTCCTTGGTCATGTACTCGGAAAACTCAAGGCCTTTTGCTTCCATGCCGATGTCCTGCATGGTCTTGAGGTCTGCTCCGTATTCCTTTGAAAAGATCTCCTTCATCTTCCGAATTCCCTGGCCCACCATCCTGCCAAACCCTTTGCCGGTTGCCATTTGATGCAGGACCTCCATGGCGCTGATCCTGTTCCCGAAGGAAAGGTCCAGCCCTCCGGTGTGGGTCTTGTTGATCAGACCCATCTCAAAGCACTCCATGGCAAAAGCCAGCCCGGTACCAAAGGAAATGGTGTCAATGCCATAGGTGTCGCAGTAGAAGTTGATTTCCGTCACCGTGTAGGGGTCAAAGATTCCCAGGTTAGACCCGCATCCCGCTATGGTTTCATATTCCGGGCCGTCCACAAAAACTTTGATTCCTTTATATGGTCCTGTCATCGGAACGAAGTCCTTGATCCCGTGCGAGCAAGCCACGGTGCACCCGATCCAGCACCCGTCGAACCCCTTGTCAAATAGCCGCCGGTACACCTCTGCGCCAAGATTGGGCGCCTGGGGATGCCGGCCATAGCGGAAATTGTTGGTCGGAAGGAGGTCATAATCATTCATGATGGTCACCAGATGGGTGGTCCCTATTCTGGCCATCTCGTTTTGTTTGGGATCCAGTTCCACGATCTCATGAGTGTGCAGTTTTCCTACCTCTTTGAGGCCCGCCTCATCCGCAGGATTGTTGCTGGCCACACCCACCCCATTGAATCGTGCCACCAGAGCCTTGATCCCCTTGTCCGCGAATACCGTTCCAATGCCCCCTCTGCCTGCCTGTTTGTATCTCGCCCGCCCTCGCTTGAGATCGTACCAGGTGAAATTCAGGCATCCGATGAGCGTCTGCTTTGCTCCCGGCCCAGTGGAAACAATGGAGATGTTCTGAGGCTTTCCACGGCCAAAATAATCCGTAAGGGCGATGGAGAGATCGTAGGAGGAATCAGGGAGTCCTGAAACCTCGAGAATCTCTATCTTCCCTTCGATGCCGTCGATAAGCAAAACGATGTCCTTGGAAGCTTTGCCCTGTATTTCAAGCGCATCAAACCCTGAGAATTTAAGGTAAGGGCCGAAATAACCACCCACGTTGGAATCCATGACCGAACCGGTGGTTGGAGAAATGGCAGTGACGATGCTCTTCCCTGCGCCCGGATAAATCGGTGTTCCTGCCAAAGGCCCACAGGAGATACACACCTCATTCTCAGGGTCGTTCCATTTTGTGGTGCCTTTGACGGCATTCCACATCAACCACAGGTCAAAGCCCTTGCCGCCGATAAAAACCTCCTTCATCTTCTCTGTGACCGGTTTCACGGTGATTTCCTGCTTGGAAAGGTTCACGTAGAGACTCTGGTTGGTATAACCTTTCTCAATGGTCGGTCTTTTATAGGTCAGCGTCCTAATCTCTTTGAATCTTAATTCAGTCATGGCTACCTCCTGCAGTGTACATTGGAGTACTGGAGTATCGGAGTACTGGAGTAATGGACAAGACAGCCCAACAAGCAGCCCAGCGCATATTTTCTACGACCGTCATTCCATCACTCCAACGCTCCAATACTCCATTACTCCAGTCTTTATTTTAGCGTCTCCTGTCCCCCAAATTTCCTGTAGGGATCAAATCCTTCCAGAATAATTTTGTCCTGCTCCGTGGTCTTCCCTGTGATCATTCTTGCAACCACCTGCCCCACACCCGGTCCCAGCATAAACCCCTGACCGCACATGCCTGTAGCATGGAGCAGTCCCTGCACCTGGGTATTCCACCCGACAAGGGGCGAACCGTCCGGCGTCATGGGATAGAGACCTCTCCACATTCGCCGCACTCTCAGGTTCTTGAGCCTCGGAAGGAGCCTCACCATTCTGGCCCCCACCTGGGTCAGGAAAGCCGATGTTTCTCTCCTGTCGCTTCCGACAATGAGCGGTTCCGGTGTAATGCAGAAAACAATCTGGCCCAGACTGTTCTGATAGAAGTAGTAATTCTTCGAATCCGGCCCGGGCCTCAGGTCCACCACCATGGTGGTGAAAAAGGGTTTGACCGGTTCTGTGATTGCCGCCTCATGGGAATCGGGTGTCACAGGAATGTGAACCCCTGCTGTCTCGCACACGGCTTTTGAAGAAGGGCCTGCGGCATCCACAACCACGGGAGCGCTGTAGGTCCCGCTCTTGGCCTTAACCCCATGGACTTTGCCCTCGCGGGCCACGATTTGCTCCACCGATTCTTTGAAGAGGAAAACAGCGCCTAAGCTTTTTGCTCTCCTGTAGAAAGCGTTGACAGCACGAAGCGGTGAGGCGGATCCGTCGTCAGGGGAGAAGGTCCCGCCTCGAAGTCCCTCCATGTTTATTCCGGGAATCACGTCCTGTATCTTCTCTGGACTCACAAAGTCGATGTGCAGTCCGTATTTCCTCTGTGTGGGCAGAATGCTTTTGAGGGCCTTTTCTTCGCTTTCTCTGTAAACCGGAAAGGTGTACCCGCCTTTCAACCACTCGATGGAGTCACCATGTTTCTTTTCCCACGTAGAAAAAACTTCAAGAGACATAAGACAGGTGAGGATTTTGCCGGGATCCGAATGGGTGGCCCTGATACCTCCAATCGCCTTTTTGTTCTCCCCCTGGCCCGGAGAGGGATTCTTGTCGAGCACAAGGGTTTTCACGCCCATCTCCGCCAGGGACATGGCGACGGGAACACCAACCGATCCGGCACCAACCACAATCACGTCAAATGAACTCTTTTCTGTCACCAAATCCTCCATGAACGGAAATGGGTGCAAGGTGCAAGGTCCACGGTACACGGCGTGGGGGAAAGCACCCCCTTGATTCCATTGTTTTTGTTTTTCCGTGCACCGTGCGCCTTGTGCCGTTGGCCCCTCGGCCCATTGTACTTGTTTTGCCTCAAGATGAACTACGCGCCCCTGCTCCTGACTCCCGCAAGTACTCCCAGCGGCACTTCGACAAAGAGCGGGCGATCCACCCGGTCTGTTACCTCGCCAAGATCGATGCCTTCCTCCTGGAAGATGCGCCGGATCATGGGCCTGCACGTCTTTGAGCCACAGGCCCCCATTCCGGCCCTGTTCAATGCTTTGAGCTGGTTCATGTCCCGGACCCCCTCCCTGATCGCTGCCCTGATCTCGCCCGCCGTGACTCTCTCACAGCGGCAGATGACCGCTTCATCAGGAGGAAGCTCTCGCTCGTAAATCAGAGAAGGCTCCACCTGCTTTTCCTGCACCCAGATGCCCACGGCTCTCTTCGCCACATCCTTTTCAACTTTGATCTGCACGAGGAGAGTGCCCGGGTACTTCTTCTGATTGGCAACCACTTTTTCCACCGCATAATAGCCGAGTATCCCACCATCCACGTCCGTGACCGGCACCTTTTGCCCCTTCTCCACTTTTTCCCGCCATACCTCATAGGGGAGAGAGATCGTGGGGTGCTCCTCATCCTTGCGGTAATCGACAAGAGTCGCTGCGAGCCCAGGGCAAACAAAGACGCAGTTCATGCAGCCCTTGCAGAGGGAAACGTCGACGATGTAGGGAAGGCCCGTGATCTCATCTCTCTCTGTTCTGATGGCGTTTTCAGGACAGACCGAGGTGCAGGGATTGCAAGGCACTTCCTGAACACAGTGAAAAATGGGCATCACCCCTTTTTCCTCTTTTGGTTTTTCCCGCCGGAGAACAGGGCCTGGCTTGGATTTGAGGATCTTCTCTTTCTCTTCCCATTCCTTTGGGATCTCCCCTTCATGGAGCCCGAGGGATTTTGCAATCTTGAGTCCCTGGATTTTGCCTGTGAACATGGCTGCGGAGGCTTCTGCGATTTCGCCGGCATCGCCCGCAGAGAACACCTCCATGCCCCACTCTTTCGCCTTGAAGGTGAATTCATTGACTTCAGCGAGACCGACGGCGATCAGCACGGTGTCTACATCGAACGTCCTGTGGGTCCCGGAAACAACCTTCCATTGTTTGTCCAGGGCTGCAATCGTCACCTTCTCCACCCTGTCTGTGCCGGTTGCCGAGACCACGGTGTGGCTTGCAAAAATGGGCACGCCCAATCTCATGAGCTTGTCGGCATGAACTTTGTAACCGCCGACCTGTGGCAGCGCTTCCACAAGGGCCGCCACTTCAATACCGGCTTGAATGGCATGATAGCCTGCGATGAGACCGACGTTCCCGCCGCCGACGATCAGGATCCTGTTTGACGATTTGACAAGGTCGCGGTTCACAAGCGTCTGGAACGCTCCGGCTCCATATACCCCGGGCAGCGTGTTCCCGGGAAAGGAGAGCATCTTTTCTCGGGCGCCGGTGGCTACGAGAAGCCTCTGGGGCTTGATCTTTCTGTACAAATTCCCCTTCACGACCCCAACAATACGGTCCGAGAACACACCCACGGCAGTCGCATTCAGCCACACCTCGACGGAATCAAGCTTTCGAACTTCTTCTTCGAGGATCCGGCCGATCTCAAATCCCCGGGTGCCTGCATGAGAGTCCTCCACCGAACCGAAGAACTTGTGGGTCTGAAGCAGGAGCTTTCCTCCCAGTTTGCTCTTGTCATCCACGATCAGCGTGTCCACGCCCAGCTTCCCGAGTTCTATGGCTGCGGAAAGACCTGCCGGTCCTCCTCCCAGGATCAGCACTTCCACCCCCCTAAGCGGCGGCTCTTTCAGGGTCGGCACCTTGTCGTCTTCTGGAAGAGCGGGAAGACCTTCCAGGCTTTGCACGATCACGCCGGCCCGGAGGGGAGTCATGCAGGATTTCACCGGGAGACCATCTGCAATCACCATGCACTGGGAGCACTGGCCATTGGCGCAGAACATTCCCTGCGGGCTGTTATCTTTGTGGTGGTGTCCGAAGATGTGGATGTCGTTCGCGATCAGTGCCGAGGCGATCATCTCTCCTTCATAGCCCTGAAGCGCTTGCCCGTTCCATGTGAATTCCACTTCCTTTTTCTTAGGAATCTCAAGGATGGGATGCTTGGTAATCCTCTTCTTTGTCATAGAACGCCTTCCCCTTTTTTCGATCTCCCTCTCTCCTTCTGGGCCCTCTTCTCCATCAATTGGTTAAACTTGCACACGTGGCCCTGGACGAGGAGACTGGCCTTCGACGCCTGTCTTTCCTCCACAGCCTTGATGACTTCGCAAAGATCCTGATAGTTCTCTTTCAGGATATCTTCCTGCCTGGGGAGAAAGCGGTCAAAATATCGGTGAATGTTATCATAAACAGTCTGCATGACCGATTCGTAGACAGGATTCCTGGCCATTCGCGCCAGGGCCATGTGAATCTGGTTGTCCACTTGTATAAAAGCGTCCCATCGCTCCGTGCCTGCTTCGAGATGGGCTTTCGCCTCTTTCAACAGGTTCTTGAGCCGGCGCACGTCTTCTTTCGTCGCCCTTTGCACCGCAAGGGCAGCCACGATGCCTTCAACCCCTTCGCGAAATTCCGCCAGATCCCTTAGAGAGGCCTTTTGAGAACGGATCAGCAAGGCGAGGCTTTCACTGACCTGCCTCGTGGTCAAGTCCTTGACCACCGCGCCTCCCTTGACCCCTGTCTTAATAACAATCAGACCTTTCTGCTCCAGCACCCTCAGGGCTTCACGGAGAGTTCCCCGGCTTGCCTTGAAAATCTCTACCAGCTCCCTCTCGGCAGGCAATCGGCTCCCTGCCTTGAGCTGGCCCTGAAAGATCGCCTCCTCGACCTGGGCGACCACATCCTGGAAAACCCTGTTCTGCCTGACCTCTTGAAACATCGGACTCCTCAGTTACATAATGGTCTAACCATTATAATGTTTCTATTTTTCTGTCAAGCTTTTTTCGGAGGTGGTGTGGCGTTTCAGCTACAAGTCCCCAACGCCAACTCACCTCACCCCCACCTCGCCTCCCCCATCGAGGGGGAGGAAATTCTTTGTCATCGCTCACAATTCCCCTCCCTTGGTGGGAGGGGTTAGGGGAGGGGGAAACAAACGGGCATTGGAAGATAAACATGGAGACACTTCACTGGGCCAGTAGGTAAGGGAGGGCACGGAAATTACTTTTTTGCTGTTTTTGCGTTTCTTGAGAACTCCGCAAAAACCTCAATGTATTTCTCCCCGCCAACAAGGAAGGTGTCGTTGTGCCCAGCGTCTTTGACCGGGTAGAAGAACTTCGGATCTACGGCGGCTTCGAAAAGTTTCTGCCCCATGGAGAAAGGCACGATTTCATCCCTTTCCCCGTGGATGATGAGCTTTGGAACAGGGACACGATGGATCTTTTCGAGGTTGTTGTAATGTGCAGGAAATAGAGGAGAGAATAACGCAAACAGGACCATGGTCTTTGCCATGTCCTTTGTCGAAGTGAAAGCGCTCTCGAGGATCAGGCCCCTCACTTTCTTTTCCAGGGCGACTTCAATGGCCACGGCCGCTCCTATCGAGTGACCGTGGAGCACGATCCTATCCGGTACTATCTTCTCCTTTTCGGTAAGGTAGGTCCAGGCGGCAATACCATCGCTGTACAGTCCTCTCTCAGAAGGCCTGCCCGAGCTCTTGCCGAATCCCCTATAGTCAAAGAGAAAGACCGAAAGCCCCTTCCGCAGAAACATCTGCGCAAGATCGAGCCGGTGGGAGATGTTCCCCGCATTTCCATGAAAGTGGAGGATGACCGGGCTGTCCTTTTCGCCCGGAAAAAACCATCCGTGCAGTCGTTCGCCTTCTTCCGTGCTGAAAAAAGCTTCTTTGTATCTGAGACGAAACTCCTCGGGACTGAAGTCAAAGGTGGATTGCGGGAAGTAAATGAAGAAACTCTCGACCCGGGGATAGAAGAGATACGAACAGACGGCAAGGATCAGAGACAAACAACAATCAGGTAAGCCCAATGGATCGGCATGAACAGCACCTTCCGGAGAGGTTTCATTGTGCCCATGAGCCCTTATTATCGCCGATCCACTTCTCTCTGCAAAGACAAAAACCTCTGGCCACTCAAATCAAGGACAAATGTCAAAATCCAAAGTCAAAATCAAGTCCTAATCCGTCATTCCAAAGAAAATCCCGGATGACTCGAAGCAATATCAGGCGAAGGGGCCTGCTGCATTCTGGGTTTTAAACGTGGAGTTACGGCATTTGGGTCCTGGCATTCATTTGACATTTGAGCTTTGGCATTTGAAACCGGGAATTGGGGTAACGCTCTTTACAGTCCATCATCCTTGTGCTGGATCGTAAATCTTGCCGTCCCGCAGCTCGATGATCCTGTCGGCCATTTTGGCCAGTGCCGGATTGTGGGTCACGAGAATAATCGTCAGTCCCTCTTTTTGATTGAGTCCCTTGAGAAGGTCTCCGATCTCCTGGCTCCTTCTCGTGTCCAGATTCCCTGTAGGTTCGTCAGCGAGAATAATGCTGGGTCTGTTGACCAGCGCTCTGGCAATCGCCACGCGCTGCATTTCCCCGCCCGAGATCTGGCCCGGCAGATGTTCCTTGCGGTGATCGATCCCCATGACCTTCAGGATTCTTTCCACCTCGTTCTCCGCCCCGGGCTTCTTGTAGAAGGTGAAAGGGAGCATCACATTCTCGATCACCGTCAGGGTGGGGATGAGATAGAACTTCTGAAAGATGTACCCGAAGATCTCCCGCCGGATCTTTGTGAGAGTGGCCTCGGATAAAGCCTCGCCGTGATCCACAACCGTCCGGCCCGCAAGGGCAAGCCTGCCGGAGGAGGGGTTGTCCAGACACCCAAGGATGTTGATCAGAGTCGTCTTCCCGGACCCCGAGGGTCCGACAAAAGCGACAAACTCCCCTTCCTTCACCGAGAGGGAGACATCGTCAACCGCCGCAATCTCCTCACTCCCTCTGCGATAGATCTTTACGAGATGATCGGCCTCAAGGACCTTTTGACCATTTTCTTTCATCATTCCACCTGACTTCTTATCGCTTCAAGAGGGCGCACTCTTCCCGCTTTCCACGAAGGATACACACCGCTCAATAGGCCGATCAGGATCACCACCCCGAAGGTCAGAATGACGAGGGGCAAGTTAATCTGCACCAGCCCTCCGCTCGGCGCGTAGGGTAGGAGCTGGCGGATCAGGACTTCCGTCAATTTAGCGGTTGCCATGGCCAGCGCCGCACCGATGATGCCTCCGCTGATGCACAGGATCAGGGTCTCGATCCAGATCAACTTGAAGATGTCCCAGGCCGTAGCGCCCATGGCCTTCAGAATCCCTATCTCCTGAAGCCGCTCCATGACCGACATGAGAATGGTGTTGATCACGCCCACCACCGAGATCAGAATGGCGATCAGGGCGATCGAGAAGACCATCACCTTGGCGGTGGAAACAAGGGTCATGATCGTCTGCTTGACCTGTGCGAGGCTAACCACCTGCACGTCCGGCAGCTTGTACATTTTCTCTTCGAATTGCGCGATGTTGGCATCCTTCTTGACCTTGATGCCGATGCCGGTCAGCTCATCCTTGATACCGAAAATCTTCTGAACGGCCTTTAGAGGAAGAAAAATGGTGCCGTCGTCCTGCGTTCCTGTTCGCTTGAGGATACCGACCACTTTCACCTCAACGTTCTTCTCGGTAATGAGGAGGAGATCCCCCACTTCCCGCTGCTCCAGCTCCGCTGCTTCATAGCCGAGCACAGCCTCCATAGCCTCCGAATTGGTAAACCAGCTCCCCTGCTTGAACTCCAGAAAGCTTTTCATCTGTGGAAAAGTGGCGGGGTCAACACCCAGGTAGGCGCTGTAGCCCCCGCTTTCGCCCTTGTTGGGATCGAACACGGCCTGCATGAGCATCGCTGTCACTCCCTCCACCTCAGGCTCCTTGCTGATCTGCTCAGTAATGCTTTGCGGCATGTAGCGAAGACCGGTGCCTCCCTTGAGCATGAGCGTTGCCGCTTCATAGGGACACCCCTTGGCGGTCACGATCATCTGGAAGCCCAGGTTATCGATGTCCCGGTTGAGCGAAGACTCATAGCCCTTGTTGAAGCCTAGGAGGCTAACGAGCACCCAGGCAGCCAGGGCAATGCCGATGATGGTCAGACCGCTCCGTGCCTTTTTCCGAAGCAGGTTTTTGTATGCCACATTGAAAATCTTGATCATTTTTTCTGTTCTCCGCCTGACTGATGATATTGCAGGTATTTGTTGCCGAGAATGAACTCATCGACAAGGATGAGGTTCTTCTTGGTTCCCCGAAGCGCCGCCCTGAAGTCGGGCTCTGCTTCAGGCACAGGGTTCTTTATTCTCTCCACTGCGCTTTGGCCGCTTGCTTTACCCGTCTGAAGGTCGTAGTTGTAAAAATCCTTCAAAGTCAGCCCTACAAACTGTTCGCCGAATTTAGGATCCCGCAGTTCCTTGCCGTACTTTGACGTCAATTTCTGGAAGTAGAAGTTCTTGATGACCCCGTCAAGATCCAGGACGACAAAAACCTGGATGCCGCCGTACTGACCTTTCTGATTCACCCCGTGGATGTACCCTATCTTATCCTTGCCTTTGAAAACTTCGTAAAGGGTGTACGGCACGTCGATGGTCTCGAAAAGCCCCTGAAACTTGTCTCCCAGCCGGTCTTCGACCTGGACAAGGAGGGCCGGTCCTCCCTTCTGATCAATGGCCACGTAGTTCGTTTTATACCCCGTGGAACCCGGGAAGAGCCGAGCCACATCGCGATCAGGATCATTGAGGTCACATCCCACTGCTGCGAAAAGCGTTCGGGGCACGCAGATCATGGTCCAGATGATTAGCAAGTAGAATGGAATTCTCTTTTTGAGCATACCCTAAGCCCTCACCCCCACCCTGCCCTCCCCCGTCAAGGGGGAGGAATGATATTCTTTCAATCGTTTCCCCCTTCCTCGGTGGGAGGGGTCAGAGGAGGGGGAATAATCACAACAATTTATAGTACCAGTAAATCTGAAACACGACCCGATTGTCGTTCATCTCTCCGTCATAAGTGTACATGCCCCGGAGTGTAATGTCAGAGGTCAGTTTATATGAGAGACAACCTGATATCTCGTAATTCCAGTCGCCCCCGATGTACCTGTAAACCGGCTGGGCCTCCAGCTTAAGGCGGTCCTCATCAAGAAGATTCACTCCGATTCGCCAAAGAAAAGCGTACGTATTTTCGTCCCCCTTCTCGCCCGCCACAGCCTCAAACCGGTTCTCGATGTTATTCCAGAAATAGGTGAAGTCCGTTCCAACGAGGAAGGTCTTGATGGGATCGGGAAGGATCACCTCATACCCTATGGTCTCGAGCGGCTTCCCGTAGGAGGAAGAAAAGCCGATGTTGTAGTTGTCCCGGTTGAGAACGCCCTTAGAGATCCTCGCAGACATCAAATAATTTCCGTCAAATTCCACAGGCATCCCGGTACCTGTGCTGTAGGATACCGACAAATTTCCCCATTCAAAATCGCGTGTAGCACCAACACCCCAATCCCGATCATAGCCGTAGCCGTACATGGCCAAAGGCTGGAGCAGAAGTGCATGACTGTCCAAATAGGATGCCATCCCGAAGGCAATTCGGCTGTGGCCCACCCAGAGATCGGCAAATCCTGCTTTATACTTGAAGAAAGCATTGTAGAGCTGAACCTGAAACTCGTCCTCGCCGGTCGCCCGATAAGCTTCATTGTAAGCAAGACGCATCTGAAGAGCGAAAGATCCCCAGTCGCCTGTTTCGCTGGAGAAGCGCTGCAAGAAGTCAAACCCAACGCTCGGCTTTTGCATGACATCCAAAGGGTTCATGGAGTAATAGATGGGACCATCTTTATCGGTATCATAACCCCCAACCCCCTGAGCCTCCAGATAGAGCAGGTAGCTCTTGCCGAAGGCAGGGCTTGCTGAGACCAGAAGCACAAGGACGATGCCAATTAAGAGCTTCAGCAGATCGTTTCCCCTCAACGCGTCCCCCTCACCCTTACCCTCTCCCCAGTTTGGGGGAGAGGGCGGGGTGAGGGGGTGCAATCGAGTTCATAAGGATTCAGGACGTTTTCGTCAGACACTGAATCTCACGCTTCCTGTGTAAATGGGTTTCTTGTCTTTGAGGAAGTTCAGAACCACTTCCCACTCACCTGGCATCACGACGTTCACGGGGAGCAAGTAGTCTCCCTTTTTGTTCATCTTGAACAGTGTTTCTCCTGAACTATGAGCACCCTTCATCGAAGGCATATCCGCACTGCCTGTGATTTCCAGCGAAGTGTCCTGTTTGCCGTCTTTGGCAAAAACCTGAACCTTCATGATGATCGTGCCCATCTGGGGCTTTTTGTCAAAATCATAGGTAAAATAGCGCTCATCACCAATCCAGTATTTTTGCCCGGCTTTCAGCACAGGGCCCGTGCTTTTATCAGCACCAAGAACCTCAGAAGTCGAAAAAACACGGCAATCCTGAAATGTTGAGCTCGAAATAGCCCATGAAGCGATCGCAATAACGCCTATCAGTTTGGTGATCTTGCCCAGCATATGCTTATCCTCTTCGTAAACAATGGGTTCTAAAACGAATGAAACCTTACTGCTATGGTAGGAATATAGGAATTCAGCGAGTGGGTGTCAACCCTTCGGCTTCCCCGTGGTGTGAGGGAAATCGTCCACTTCGGGAGTGGCGTTGGTAATTGTTCCGACAAGAGACGACTTGCCCGTATTCGGCGGACCGATGACCGCGATTTGGCCGGCTCCTTCCCTGTCGATGGAATAAGCCGTCTGGCTCCTCGCTCCTCCCTTTTTCTGCTGGCCCTCCAACTTGATTTTTGCGATTTTGCGACGGAGATCCGCCTTGAGCTTGTCCGTGCCCTTGTGCTTGGGCATGATGGCAAGCATTTCTTCGAGGGCTTCTATCTTCTCTTCCGGGGTTTTGCCATCCCGGAAGCGTTTTTCAGCCTCGAAATACATGGGGGGCAAGTTGGCCGGCATAACCTCTTACTCCTTTTTGAAGCAAACCTCCGTGCCATTGCAATTTATCAAAAATCTTCTGGAGCTTCAAATTCGAAGGTCACTCCCGCCCTTCGACTTCGCTCAGGATAAACTCCGGCGGGAGTCCAGAAAGCCATTATAGAACTGGATTCCCGCCTTCGCGGGAATGACGCAATCAGTAGCGTCAAGATACTTTTCGTCCGCCTTCAAGTGAGAATCACTTGATAAAAGACGTATATACGTTGTAAGAATCTGAAAGCATTTAAAGGTATTTGAGGCGGGGGCAACTGCGACAGCGTGAATATCCCGAAAAGAGCATTAGGCAAGACCGGTGCTGAAGTGACCATCCTCGGCCTTGGAGGAGAAGGTGTGCTTCGGACCTTTGGACATGAGCAGGAAGCTTATGGATTGATCAATCGCGCCATTGACCTTGGAATCAACTATTTCGAATCAGCTCGGGCTTACTCAGGAAGCGAGTCGTATTACGGCCTGGCCCTCAAAGAGAGAAGAAAAGACATATTTCTGACAAGCAAGTCCCACGCAAGAGACAAACAAGGAGCCTTCGCCCACCTCCACGAGACCTTGACCAACATGAAAACGGATCACCTCGATCTCTGGCAGGTCCACGGTGTGAGGACTGACGAGGATGTGGAAGAGATCTTCGGGCCTCGCGGAGCCATGGAAGCATTCAGGGAGGCGAGAGATAAGGGGCTGGCAAGATTTATTGGCGTCACGGGCCACCATGATCCGCTGATTACGAAACGCTGCATTGAAATGTTTGACTTCGACACGGTGCTCATGCCGGTCAACCCTGCTGAACCCTTCTACAAGAGTTACATAGACACAGTAATTCCGACGGCATCACAGAAAGGGATGGGCATCATTGCCATGAAGGTCTACTTTCGCGGATTTGCGGCCAGGATTCCCGGGTTCATGGGCATGGAACCGTTTTTCCGGTTCGCGTTATCCCAGCCTGTGACGACCGCGGTAATCGGCTGCGACGATATACACCAGTTGGAAGAGAACGTAAGCTTCGCCGGCTCCTTCACTCCTATGCCACAGAAAGAGCAGACTGAGCTTTTGGAATTCGTTGCTCCTTATGCCCGGCAACTCATGTATTACAAACCGTAGAAGAGAGTGACGAGTAACAAGTGACGAGTGAGAAGAGAAATCTTTTCGTCATTCCGGTGAAAACCGGAATCCAGAAAAGATGTAACGCATTACGAAACCTGGACTCCGGCTTTCGCCGGAGTGACGCATCGGATCACGCAGCAACCGTGTTTCGGGAACTGCTGTTGAAAATATGTTTACAAGGAAGATCGATAACTCAATAAAGAAAGAGATTCGGAGACTGTCTTCCAACTTGTCACTCGTCACTCGTCACTTGTCACTGAGTTTATCATGAAAGCCATGATCTTAGCAGCCGGATTTGGAACAAGACTTCGTCCACTCACGGAGACGAAGCCAAAGGCCCTCATACCTGTGGCCAATAAGCCGATCCTTGCAAGAAACATCGAATACCTGATCAGTCACGGCATTACGGAAATCATTGTCAATGCTCACCACCACTACACGCAGCTTGTGGATTATCTTAAAGACGGCGCCTCATTCGGCTTTAACATCAAGGTGAAGGTGGAACCGGAAATCCTCGGCACAGGAGGAGGCATAAAAAACACTGAGGGGTTCTGGGACAAAGAGCCTTTCATTGTCATCAACAGCGACATTCTCACCGATATCAATCTTGTTGCTGTTTACCAGGTTCACCAAACCTCGGGAGCTCTTGCGACTCTGGTGCTTCATGACTGCGAGCCCTTCAACCAGATTCAGGTCGATGACCAATGGAACATCATGGACATTGCCAAAGATAACAGGCCAGGCAGGCTGGCCTTCACCGGAATTCATGTCATCAATCCCGAGGTCCTCTCACATATTCCTACAGGTGCATTCTCAGACATCATCGAGTGCTATCGCGGATTGATCCGCGTCGGCAAACCGGTTCGAGCGTGCCTTGTCAGAGGCCATTACTGGCGGGACATTGGAAGCATTCAGAGTTACCTGGAGGCAAACCGTGAGCTTACAGGCAACAGCTTTGTGATTGGGCCCGGCTGTTCTGTTGACTCTTCAGTCAAGCTCATTGATTGGGGCGTGATCGGCCAAAACAGTCATCTTGGAAAAAACGTCGAGGTGCAGAGATCGGTCCTATGGGAAGGGGTCACCATTAAAGAAGGCATCAAGGTCATGGATGCCGTTGTGACCTCCGGCAGAGAAGTGGACCGCGACCTCCACGGCGAGGTTTTCTGAAATCGCAAACCGCGCCAAAATCTCCCCTTGCCCCTCTTTACCAAAGAGGGGTAATCCCTCCCTTAGCTAAAGAGCCGGTCCTGAGCCTGTCGAAGGAGAGGTCAGGAGGGATTTACAGAGAGGGTGCTGGCCTTGTGAGACCATCATAAAAAAAGCCGGCCCTCTCTGCGAGGGCCGGCCTTTCTTGTTTGTTTGAATTGCTTAACCCCACATCTTGATCATAAGCGGGGCAAGAATCAGCGAAATCACGGACATCAACTTAATAAGGATGTTCATCGTGGGTCCTGAGGTGTCCTTGAACGGGTCACCTACTGTATCCCCAATCACGGCCGCTTTGTGGTTGGCCGATCCCTTGCCGCCAAGATTGCCTTGTTCAATATATTTCTTGGCATTGTCCCAGGCGCCTCCTGCGTTCGCCATAAAGAGAGCCAGACACACGCCAACAACGTTGGCTCCGACCAGGAAACCGCCCAGGGCCTCCTTGCCAATGATAAACCCGACGGCCACTGGAGAAAGGATACCAAAAAGCCCCGGAGCGATCATATATCTGAGAGCCGCCTTGGTGGCAATATCAACGCACTTGGCCGGCTCAGGTTCTCCGGTCCCTTCCATGAGTCCCTTGATTTCACGGAACTGCCTGCGAATCTCTTCCACAATGGCGAAGGCCGCCTTGCCCACCGCGGTCATGGTGAGCGAAGCGATCACAAAAGGAACAAGGGCTCCCAGAAACACACCGATGATGGTATAGGCGTCAGTGATGTCAATCCGGTCCACCTTGGCAGACTGTGCATATGCCACGAACAGCGAGAGCGCTGTAAGAGCTGCAGATCCGATGGCGAATCCTTTGCCGATGGCTGCCGTAGTGTTGCCGAGAGCATCCAGAGAGTCGGTGATTTTCCGGGTTTCGGGCCCAAGGTGGGCCATCTCAGAAATACCTCCCGCATTGTCCGCGGTGGGTCCGTAAGCATCCACGGTCATAGTGACACCCACGGTGGCAAGCATGCCGACCGCCGAGAGTCCTATCCCGTACATACCCGCAGCCGCATAGGCGATCCACATGGCCACACAAATCCCCACTACTGGAAGGGCTACGCTCATCATCCCCACGGCCATGCCGGAGATGAGCACAGTGGCCGGCCCGGTCTTTGAGGACTCGGCGATCCGTTGCACTGGTTTCCCGGAAGTATAGTACTCAGCCAAGAGCCCGACGATCATGCCCACGACAAGGCCGCTCACGACCGCCCAGAAAACTCCCGAGGGGAGCCCAAGAGAGCTTTTGATAATCCAGGTCAAAATGACCAGGATACCACCGCCGATAAAGGTTGAATATCTTAGCGCAGCCTGAGGCCCCAAACCTTGCAGAACTTTTATTGAAAAAATCCCAACCAAGGAAGAGATGAGCCCCGCCATAACGATCAGGATAGGCAGGGCCATGTACATGTACTTGATGGTCCACTCCTTGCTTCCCGCAGGGAAAAACTTGAGCATTTCCGGAGTCACCGACATGGTCGCCGCAATCGCGATAGTCGCGATGATAGCTCCCACATAGGACTCGAAGATGTCTGCGCCCATGCCTGCGATGTCACCGACGTTGTCACCCACATTGTCGGCAATGACGCCGGGGTTTCTGGGGTCATCTTCAGGAATCCCGGCCTCCACCTTCCCGACCAGGTCTGATCCCACATCCGCGGCCTTGGTATATATCCCGCCGCCCATACGGGCAAACAGGGCGATAGAGCTTGCACCCATGGCATAGCCATTGATGTATTGGGCCGTCTCAGGGCTGGCCCCAAAGATCAAGAACCAGACTCCCACTCCCAGCACGCCCAGGGCAGCCACTGAAAGACCCATGACCGAACCGCTGAAGTAAGAGACGATCAGGGCCTTGCCCATCCCACCCTGGTTGGCGGCCCAAGCCGTTCGCGAATTCCCCTTTGTGGAGGCCCGCATCCCGAAGAACCCCGCGAACATGGAGCAGAACGCACCCGTCACAAAGCAGAGAGCTGTTTGCCAGTTAATTCCGAAAACAAGCAGGAAGAACACGACGACGACGAAGACCGCCAGGGTGGCATATTGCCTTCTTAAGAACGCCATGGCTCCCTGGAAGATGTAGCCCTCGATCTTCTGCATCAGTTCCGTGCCATTGGGCTGCTTTGCTATCCATTGATAAATCAGAAAAGCGATGAACAACCCGAAGAGTCCAAATACCCATGACCAGTTGATTAATGAAAGCATGATCCCCTTGAACCTCCTTGTCTAAGAAAAGATTTGAGAATGCCAGTCTTATCTGATCTCGTACCCCGGCCTCCCAAGGTGTCAACAAAGGAAACCCGGGCAAACGCTGCACACCTCTCCAAGGATGAAGTTTTTTTGGAAATGGGCACTAATGGAGGCGAACTATAGTGGAAAAAAGAGCTTTGTGTCAAGGCAAATTATGAGGGCTCAGATAAGAATACAAGCCCAGATAACCATCTTACATTTCTTGAGATTTGTCCCGCGACCCACTATATTGATTTCACGCGCCGCTCAAATTTGATGGGTTCGTAAAAAGTCATCAAAGCCGTCACCCCGGCGAAAGCCGGGGTCCAGAAGTGCTTGTTTTTCCTGGATTCCGGCTTTCGCCGGAATGACGGAAAAGGGCGTTTTCCGACTTTTTGCGCCATGATCTCCTGCATGGCCGGTCCGCACATCCGGCCCTGACAGTTCCCCATGCCCATGCGGGTCATGCGCTTGACTTCCTTCATGTCCGTTGCGCCGTCTGCAAGCGCCGCCTTGACCTCCCCTCCCTTGGTGGGAGGGGATGAAGGGGAGGGGGAAACAAAAAGCGGGCTTCTGGCTCGCCTTTCAACAATAATCTATCTCGGCCGAGAGGTTTTTCTAAAATTTTCCTCTCTGCGATGAAATAACCTTCTTCAGTTCATCCCTCCATTCCACGACCTGCTCAACCCTCGACATAATCTTTGTCATGATGGTCGTGGAGCTTGATGAAAGAGACCGGCCATAGGCCTGGAAGACTTTAATTGGAGATCCCTTCTTCACGAACAGAGCCAGGGCATTGACGATGAGATCGATTAACTCATCGTCTTTTAAGTCCAACTCAATGGTGAGTGCTTTCCCGTCTATCGTAAGGACCACGTTCTTTGGTTCCTTCATCAGGGGTCTCCTTGCCGCGTTAGGCCCGCATTTTATATATTCCGCGCGAAATCAGCTATTAACCATACCAAATTCTTAAGCTTTTTTCAATGCAAAGTTTTATGAATTGAGATTACCCGCCAGACTCATGGCGGGTGAACAGACTTAGGGCCTAGGCGTGTGACGTTGAAGTTGGAATCTTCCTGGGACAAAACGTAAACAGGCTTTGTGATCAGAATAGCTGGAGCCACCGCGCGGAATCGAACCGCGGACATCCTCATTACGAGTGAGGTGCTCTACCGACTGAGCTACGGTGGCTTATGCGGTTAAATCAATTACTTAGTCGGGCAAGATCAAGGACCGTAACGGCATTTGTGACATTTTGTTACACATCAGAACTGACATAACCTGTCAACCCGTTGAGTAGACCAACAGCCTCTCTTCTTGTTCTCCTCGGCAAGATGAGTGTATCTGAGTGTCATAGTCATTGTCTTGTGTCCCAGGAGTTCCTGAACCTCTTTGAGACTTGCACCTCTCATGACTAAGTGGCTCGCAAAGGTGTGTCTCAAGTCGTGAAAGGTGAAGTTCTCTATCCCTGCCCTTCTCAAGGCTCCGTGAAAAGCCCTGTCCACCTTACCGATGATTCGCCTAGCATATGTGAAGACATATTCTGATGTCAACTTCTGTTCCTTTCCCTGATTCACCATCAAGGCATCATCTGTGGCGTTGCCTTTCCGCGGCGGACTCCTCCTTGGGGCGTATTGTTCCGTACGCCTCAATCGTCGCTCCTCGTCGCCTTGCATCTGACGTCATGCTGGTGATCAGAAATTTTTTGAAACCCGCGTCCCGCATTCACCGCAGGAATTAGGCGTTGGATTTGGGATGGTGCTCTCGCTTGTGTTTTAATGCGACAAGGAGTATGAGAGGACGAGTGGAGAAAAGAAAAGGAACATGACCATCAACGCCAGACTCGAGTGGAAAGAAAAAATGCAGTTTGTCGGCCAGGCCGGCAACAGCCCAAGCGTCATTCTTGACAATCCCGACGGCAAAACAGGCCCCACTCCCATGGAAATGGTTCTCATGGGAATAGCGGGTTGCACCGGTATGGACGTCATCTCGATCATGAGAAAGAAGCGTGCCGATGTGACGGGATTTCAGGTAAACATCAGCGGGGAGCGGGCTGATGACCATCCGAAGCGCTACACCAAAATCTTCATCGAATTCGTGCTTGAAGGAAAGAGGCTCTCCCCGAAGGATGTGGAGCGCGCCATCGAACTGTCGGCGACCAAGTACTGCAGCGCCATCGCTTCCATGAGTGCCCCTGTTGAAACGAGCTATCGGGTTGTTGATAAAGAGTAACAATCCCCTCCGACTCCCCTTTTCGAAAAGGGGAGCGAAATAGCAGATGATCCGGCAATGTGACATAACGGATAGCGCTCAATAGGGGAAAGGTTTCGGAGCGCGACCGTCTTGGCACATAAGGGCATGACAAAGCTGAATAATGTGCTAGAATGCCTGGGTAAAAGGCCTTGAGGATTGAGACTATGAAACCGCGATTCAGAGATCCTGTTACCGGCAAAGTGCTGAATAAGATTGAACTGATGGACGAGGATCTCGGACTTGAGCTGGGAACCCTGGATGGGGAGACCGCCCTCAAAGGGCTCAAGTGCGGCAACCACACGCTTGACACTGATCTTTATGAACTCACGATGGTTGCAGGTTACCTCGTTTCAAGTAAGAGGAAACAAAGAGCCTGCTTCGACCTCTACTATCGCCAGAACCCGGATGGAGGAGGTTTTTGTGTCTTTGCCGGGCTGGAAAGCGTCATTCAGTATGTCAACTCGCTGAAGATCTATCCGGATGATCTGGATTACCTCAAGAGTCTCGGCATCTTTTCAAGAGAAGCTTTGGAAGAACTCGCCAAGGGGATCAAGTTCACCGGCGATATGTGGGCTGTCCCTGAGGGAACCGTGGTCTTCCCCAATGAGCCCCTCATCCGTGCGGTCGGACCGATCGCAGAAGCCCAGATTCTCGAAACCACCTTGCTGGCCATGGTCGGGCACCAGACGCTCATCGCCACCAAAGCCGCACGCCTTAAGACAGCCACAAAAGGCGCGCCGGTCATTGACTTCGGGACGCGACGGGCCCACGGCGTCGAAGCGGCTCTTTACGGAGCCAGGGCTGCTTACATCGGAGGGTGCGAGGCCACATCCAACGTGAGAGCCGGCAAGCTCTTCGGTATTCCGGTCCGGGGGACGCACGCCCACAGCTGGGTGGAAAGCTTTGACACTGAAATAGAATCCTTCCAGACGTTTTCCCGGATTTTCCCTGACAACTGCGTTCTCCTCGTGGACACCTATGAGGTTGTGGAAGGAGTGAACAACGCGATTCGAGTCGCCGAGGAGATGCGAGCGACCGGTAAAACCTTGAGAGGCATTCGGATCGACAGCGGGGACCTGGCTTATTACTCCAAGGTCGCCAGAAGCATGCTCGACGAGGCGGGTTTCCCTGAAGTCAAGATCCTTGCAAGCAGCGATCTCGATGAATGGCTCATCGAAAGCCTGAGAGACCAGGGCGCACGCATTGACATCTGGTGTGTGGGAACCAAGCTCATGACCTCTTATCAGACTCCAGCCCTCGGGGTGGTTTACAAGCTCATGGCCGCAGGCTACGGAGAAGACAGGCTCATTCCCAAGATCAAGATCTCCCAGAACCCTGAGAAGGTGACCAACCCGGGAGTGAAGAAAATCGTGCGCTTTTACAACCACCGGGGGTTCATGATGGGCGACCTTCTCACCGATGTGGAGGAATCGGTTCCCTCAGGGAAGCCGGTCATCGCCCATCACCCCATGTATGATTACATGAAGAAAACCTACCGGCCTCCTTATGAAGCCAGGGAGATCATGGTGCCCATCTTCAAAAACGGCAAGCAGGTCTATGACCCTCCTTCGCTTCAGGACGTGAGACAGCATGCTGCAAAGGAACTAGAGAGCCTGGAGAATGAAACCAAGCGGTTCACCAATCCCCACCTCTACAAGGTTTCGCTTTCTGACAGGCTTCACCGCATCAAGAAGAACCTCCTCCTCTGGCACCAGGAAAACGCCTCGAATGGCAGAACATAAGTAGAGCCCCCTTCATGAACATCCTTTTCCTCCTCCTTTTCTGGAACCTCTGGTTCCTGAATTTCTCCACGCGAACGGTTCTCTCGCCTCTGCTTCCGATTTTCGAAAAGGAGCTTCACATCAGCCATGCCCTGGCTGGCAGCATCTTTCTTTTCCTTGCCGTCGGCTACACGAGCTCTCTCGTCGTCTCGAACTGGATCACTCCCCGGGTGGGCTTCAAAAAGTCCATTGCCCTCGGGTTCATCGTTCTCATCGCAGCCCTCCTCTTTCTCGTGTTCACAAGAACGTATTGGGGTCTGGGTGGTGTCGCTTTTCTTATTGGCTTCGGAGGAGGCCTGTACCTTCCTTGCGCTCTCCCTTTGCTCACCTCCACCATCCACCCTGACAAGTGGGGGAAGGCCATTGCTTTTCATGAGACCGCTGCCTCTTTCAGCATCCTGGCCATGCCGCTTCTTGCCGCAGCGGCTCTGCGCTTCCTCCATTGGACGTGGTTGGTGGTTGTGCTGAGCGGGCTTTGTCTTGCTGTGACCATAGTTTTTCTCATCCGCTCCCCTGACCCCAGGCCCAAAAAGGAAGAGACGTCCTCTTTCTCCCGGGTTCTCCGGCGTCGGGACTTCTGGATCATGGCGACTCTCTGGGGTTTTGCCGCAGCAGGCGGGCTCGGACTCTATAACCTGATCCCCCTTTTCCTGGTCAACGAGAAAGGCATCTCCATCGATCTGGCCAACACGATTTTTGGGCTTTCCAGAATTGGAGGCCTTGTCGTCACTTTTCTTGCAGGCTTTCTCATAGACCGGATCGGCGTCAAGAGAGTCCTACTCCTGTCGTTGCTGGCTTCAGGCTTTTCTATCACCGGGATTGCCCTGGCCGATTCTTTTCCTCTTCTGGTCACCATGCTTGTTTTGCAGGCGACTTTCATGCCCGTCTTTTTTCCCGCAGGTCTGGTGACCATTTCAAAACTGACAAACTTCGGCGATCGAAGCGTCTTTGTTGGAGCGACTGTTGCCTTCGGCGTCATTTTCGGAACCGGGATCACGCCTACTCTTCTCGGCGCTGTTGCGGATGTCTGGAATTTTCAGGTGGGGATGATGGTCCAGGGTCTCGTGACCATGGGCATCTGTCTTTTGCTTAAATCCTTGCGGGGCATATAAGGGGCGCTAAACCTCTTGCAATGCTTATTGCGGTCTCTATAATAGCTTCTGTTTTGGGTATCATGACCCTGATAGAGGCTTTTGGCCTTGGTCAAATTTGGAAGTCAAATGTCGAATGTCGAACAAGGAATTTCGAATGATGAAGTTTAATCCCTTCTATTTCTCCCTTCGGCCTTCGTTATTCGTTATTCGACATTCTGCGGTTCGATTCTGAACTTGTTCACAAATTGTAGTGAGTTTGCAAGCTAGGACCCTATCGGAGCAAAAAGGAGTATCCATCCCATGGCAACCGTTGATTTCACCCCTGCCCCCAATTTCATCAAGAACATCATCACCGATGACCTGGAGACGAACAAATATGGCGGCCGTGTTCACACGCGCTTTCCGCCGGAGCCCAACGGCTACCTCCATATCGGTCACGCCAAGTCCATCTGCCTCAATTTCGGCCTTGCCCTCGAGTTCAAAGGCCTCTGCAATCTGCGCTTCGACGACACGAATCCCGGCAAGGAGGACATTGAATACGTTGAGTCGATCAAGACCGATGTCCGTTGGCTCGGTTTTGACTGGGAAGATCGGGAGTACTATGCCTCAGATTATTTTCAACAGCTCTATGAATTCGCCGTGCGGTTGATCCGGAAGGGGAAAGCGTATGTGGATGATCTCAGCGCAGAGCAGATCAGGCAATTCCGGGGGACCCTGACGGAGCCGGGGAAAGAGAGCCCTTACAGAGTCCGTTCCCCGGAGGAGAACCTGGCCCTTTTTGAGCGCATGCGCAGCGGCGAGTTTCCAGACGGCTCCAGGGTTCTTCGAGCCAAGATCGACATGGCTTCCCCCAATCTCAACATGCGGGATCCGGTCATGTACCGGATTCTTCATGCCGAGCACCACAGGACCGGCAACACATGGCGCATTTACCCCATGTATGACTTTGCCCATGGCCAGTGCGACTCCATTGAAGGCATTACCCATTCCATCTGCACCCTGGAGTTTGAAGATCACCGTCCTCTCTACGACTGGTTCCTGGATGAAATCGAGATTGACCACCCACAGCAGATCGAGTTTGCCCGCCTGAATCTCAGTCACACGGTGATGAGTAAACGAAAGCTGCTCCAGCTGGTTCAAGAGGGATACGTTTCCGGATGGGATGATCCCCGCATGCCCACCCTTTCCGGGTTGAGGCGTCGGGGATACACCCCTGAAGCGATCCGCAGCTTTTGCGAGCGCATCGGTATGGCAAAAAGAGACAGCATGGTGGATGCGGCTCTCCTGGAATATTGCATTCGTGAAGACTTGAACAAGCGCGCTCCCCGCGTGATGGCGGTCTTGAGGCCCCTCCGACTGGTGATTGACAACTATCCGGAAGGCCAGTTGGAGGAACTGGATGCCCTCAACAACCCTGAAGATCCGGCTATGGGAATGAGGAAGGTTCCCTTCTCACGGGAGCTCTTCATCGAGGAAGACGACTTCATGGAGACTCCGCCCAAGAAGTTTTACCGGCTCGCACCAGGCCGCGAGGTGAGACTCCGCTACGCCTATTTCGTCAAATGCAACCATGTTGTGAAGGACAACACGGGTCGAGTGACGGAAGTGCATTGCACTTATGATCCCAAGACCAGAGGAGGGGATGCACCGGACGGTCGCAAGGTAAAAGCGACACTCCACTGGGTGTCTGCACCGCATTCCATCCCCGCTGACGTGCGGTTGTATGACCATCTCCTCTCCAAAGCAGATCCCAGTGACGAAGAAGGAGGGCTTGACTTCAAGGCCTTTCTGAATCCCATGTCTCTTGAAATCTTGAAGAGCTGCCATGTGGAACCCGGCCTGGCAAAGGCTGCACCAGGGTCCAGGTTCCAGTTTGAGAGGCTGGGATACTTTTGTGTGGATTCCGGAGATTCCACTCCCGAGCACCTGGTATTCAACCGGACGGTTACACTCAAGGACGAGTGGACCAAGATTCAGAAAACCCAGGAAAAAGAGCCCGGACAGGTTGAGCCCTCAAAGGCAAGTTCGGCGGTTGCCCCTGCTGAGAAACACAGGGATCTTGCTCCTATCGGTCAGGAAATCACGATCGATGATTTTTCAAAGCTGGACCTCAGGGTAGCCGTTGTGCTCGAAGCAGGCCTCGTGCCCGGAGCGGACAAGCTGGTGAAGCTCATGCTGGATCTCGGCGAAGGCAAGCTCCGACAGGTATTTGCCGGCATACGATCCGCCTATCCTGAGCCGGAAAAACTCGTGGGGAAGAAAGTGATGTTCGTGGCTAATCTCAAGCCCCGGCAGATGAAATTCGGGCTCTCCGAAGGCATGATTCTGGCAGGATCCGGAAAAAACCGGCTGGCCATTGCGACTTTTGACGGCGAGCTTGAGCCGGGGGACAAGGTCTCATAATTTCTGGACTGGTCTCCGGGCAAGCTTCTTCTTGCTTCAGGCCTCTATAAGTATTACAGTTTTATTGTAGGGTTTGCATCGATCCGTAAGGGACACAGGAGATTGATAGACGTTGACCAAAAGAGTATTTTTTGCGGAGTTCACCAAACCCCGCCTCCTGGCGAGGTTTTTTTTGGCAGGGGTACTTCTGATGACCGCCTGCTCAGGCGGCCCCTCGGCTGAAGAACCCAAGTCCAAAGAAAAACCGGCCGTGCCGGTCACGGTGGCATCGGTTTTCACAAAGGATGTGCCCGTGCAGATCACCTCTGTCGGCAACGTAGAGGCCTATTCCACGGTGGCCGTGAAATCCCGTGTTTCAGGCGAGCTCGTGGGGGTTCACTTTCAGGAAGGCCAGGAAGTCAAGGAAGGGGATCCCCTTTTCACGATTGACAAAGCGCCTTATGAAGTGGCCCTCAAGGAGGCCCAGGCAAGGCTCGAAAGGGATCAGGCTCTGGCCCGCAAGGCAAGGGACGATGTGCGGCGAAATATGCCGCTCGCGGAAAAAAACATTGTGAGCCGGCAGTCCCTTGACCAGTATGTAAGCACCGCAGAGGCAGCCGAGGCGCTCGTCAAAGCGGATCAAGCCGCCTTGGAAAATCTCCAGTTGCAGCTCGGATACTGTTCCATTCGTTCTCCCATCTCCGGAAGGACCGGAAGCCTTCTGATTCAGAGAGGAAATCTGGTCAAAGGGAACGACGAAAACAAGTCCCTCTTGACCGTTCATCAAATTGAGCCGATCTACGTGACCTTTGCCGTTCCTGAGAAGTATCTGGGAGAGATCAACCGGAGAACTAAAGAAACCAGGATGGAGGTTCAGGTCTACAGCCCTGAAAACCAGGGCAGTCCCGAGCCTGTAATCGGTGTCGTGAGTTTTGTAAACAACACCGTGGAGGTGTCCACTGCAACGATTCGACTCAAAGCCACCTTTCAAAACAGGGACCGCCGCCTCTGGCCGGGGCAAACGGTCAACGTCCTCCTCACCCTGGGCGTTCAGCCCCAGGCGGTGGTCGCGCCCAGCCAGGCGATTCAAAGCGGCCAGTCCGGTTCTTACGCCTTTGTTATAAAGCAGGACCAAACCGCTGAACTGCGGCTGGTCTCTGTGTCCCGCAGCACAAACGGGGAAGCGGTGATCGAGAAGGGCCTCAGCCCCGGCGAGACCGTAGTCACTGACGGCCAACTGCTTTTGACCTCAGGCGCCAGAGTCAGCATCAAGAACCCGAACTCTGCTCCTCAAGAGGCCCCCAAGAAATGAACCTGAGCGCCCTCTTTATACGACGGCCGGTCATGACCACTCTGGTCATGCTCAGCATCATCATTTTCGGTCTCATGGGCTACCGCCGCCTGCCGGTGAGCGATCTTCCCAACGTGGATTTTCCCACCCTGCTGGTGAGTGCCAGCCTGCCCGGCGCCAGCCCTGAGAACATGGCCTCCTCCGTGGCCACCCCTCTGGAGCGTCAGTTCACCACCATCGCCGGGGTGACGGCCATGACGTCCTCCAGTTCCCTCGGAGTGACGCAGATCACCCTCCAGTTTGACCTCGATCGTGATCTGGATGCTGCGGCCCAGGATGTGCAAGCAGCTATAGCCCGCACGGCTCACAAGCTGCCCCGGGACATGCCCTACCCTCCTTCTTACCGCAAGGTCAACCCGGCGGACATGCCCATCCTCTTCCTGTCCATCACCTCCCCCACCCTTCCCCTCTACACGCTCAATGAGTATGCGGAAACCCTTATCGCCCAGAGGATTTCTACGGTGAGCGGTGTGGCTCAGGTGCAAGTCTACGGCTCCCAGAAATACGCCGTCCGAATTCAGATTGATCCCAATGCCCTGAAGAGCCGCGGCATGGGCATTGATGAAGTCGCCCGCGCCATTCGAACAGCGAACACCAACCTGCCCACGGGCATCCTGTATGGTCGTCACCGGGCTTTTACCGTGGAGAGCACAGGCCAGCTCAATCAAGCCAAGGAGTTCAACCCGCTCATCATTTCTTTTCGAGGCGGCCACCCCGTGCGCCTTCAGGATGTGGGCAAAGCCATCGACAGCGTGGAGTTCGACAAGGCCGCTGCCTGGTACATTGATGAGCGCGCGATGGTCCTTGCGGTCCAGCGTCAGCCGGGTACCAACACCGTGGAAGTGGCGGATGCCGTCAAAAAGCTTCTCCCCACCTTCAGGGCCCAATTACCGGCTTCTGTATCTCTCCACATGCTGTATGACCGTTCTGAATCCATTCGAGATTCGGTGAGGGATATCAAGTTCACTCTGGTCTTTGCGTTGCTTCTTGTGGTGATCGTGATCTTTCTCTTTTTGCGCAAAATCTCCGCAACCCTGATCCCTTCCGTGGCCATGCCCCTCTCCATTATCGGGACTTTCGGCATCATGTATCTCCTCGACTTCAACCTGGATAACCTCTCCTTGATGGCGTTGATCCTGGCCGTGGGGTTTGTGGTGGATGATGCCATTGTCATGCTCGAAAACATTGTGCGCCACGTTGAAATGGGGGAGCCTGTTTTCGAGGCAGCCCTGAAAGGGTCCAGAGAAATTGGATTCACCATCATCTCCATGACCCTTTCCCTGGCCGCTGTTTTCATCCCCGTCCTTTTCATGGGAGGAATCATCGGTCGTCTGTTCACAGAGTTCTCGGTCACCATCGGAGTCGCGGTCCTCATTTCCGGTTTCATTGCCCTGACCCTCACTCCCATGCTTTGCAGCCGCTTCATCAAGTCGGAATCCCTTGAAAAGCGAGGCCGATTCTACTCTGCTTCCGAGAGTGTCTTTCAAGGGATGCTCAAGGCTTATGGGACGGGGCTCCGTTGGTTCCTGAGGCACCGTTTTCTGACGATCCTTTTTACCGCTCTTGTGCTTACAGCCGCCATTCATCTCTTTCGCACCCTGCCCAAAGGCTTCATTCCTTCAGAGGACACCTCGCAGATGATGGCGATCACGGAAGCCGTGGAAGGGATCTCCTTTGAATCCATGGTGGAGCACCAGAAGGCTGTGGCGAGCATTGTCAAAGGGGATCCCAATGTGGCCGCCTTCATGTCCAATGCCGGAGCCCGCGGCCCATTCGGCAGGGGCAATACAGGTTCCATGTTCATTCGCCTCAAGCCCAGGAGCGAGCGAGAGCTCAGCGTCGACCAGGTCATTTCAGAACTCAGGCCGAAGCTGAGCCAGGTGCCCGGCATCCGGGTCTTTCTTCAGAACCCACCTCCGCTCAGGATCGGAGGGATGGTGACCAGGAGCCTTTACCAGTACACCCTTCAGAGCCCTGATTTGCATGAACTCTACGAGCATGCGTCTGTCCTTCAGGAGAAGATCAAGACCCTTCCGGGTTTTCTGGATGTGACATCGGACCTGGAAATCAAGAACCCTCAGGTGAATATGCAGATCGACCGCGACAGGGCGGCGGTCCTGGGGGTGACCGCCGAGCAGATCGAAGATGCTCTCTACACCGCTTACGGGACCAGGCAAATATCCACCATCTACGCCTCCAACGACGACTATGCGGTCATCATGGAGGTCCTTCCCGAGTATCAGCTTGAGCCTGCGGCTCTGTCTTTGCTGCACGTGCGGTCAGCCGGAGGGCAGCTGGTTCCGCTGGACACGATCACCCGGTTCACCACGAATGTCGGTCCTGCGGCGGTGAGCCACCTGGGCCAATTGCCCGCGGTCACCATCTCGTTTAACCTGAAACCCGGAATTTCTTTGGGGGAGGCGGTGGCAGCTGTGGAAAAGGCCGCCGGGGCCACCCTGCCCTCGACCGTGAGCACCAGCTTTCAGGGAACTGCCCAGGCTTTTCAGTCCTCTTTCGAGGGCATGGGACTCTTGCTTCTCATGGCCATCGTGGTGATCTATATTGTCCTGGGTATTCTTTACGAAAGCTTCATCCATCCGGTTACCATTCTTTCTGCGCTGCCTTTTGCAGGGTTCGGAGCCCTGATGACCCTGCTGGTCTTCAACAGCGAGCTCAATATCTATGCCTTTGTCGGGATTGTGATGCTCGTGGGTCTTGTCAAGAAAAACGGCATTATGATGGTTGACTTCGCTCTGGAAGCGAAGAAGAGTGGAGGAAAGTCCGCCTCTGAGGCGATTTACGAAGCTTGTCTGATCCGGTTCAGGCCGATCATGATGACCACCATGGCGGCTCTCATGGGGACCCTGCCCATTGCTCTGGGATACGGTGCCGGAGGCGAGGCTCGTCAGCCCCTTGGTTTGGCCGTTGTCGGTGGGCTGGTGTTCAGCCAGTTCCTGACCCTATTCATCACCCCTGTCTTCTTTGTCTACATGGACAAACTTCAGGGCGCCCTGAGCCGACGCGGTCGAGGGAAAAAGCCATCTTTTCCCCAGTAGCCCTCCGCCCGCCACACCCATGGCCTAAAGCGGGACACCGCGCAGCGGCTTCTTCGTTTTTTCGTTTTGAGAGAGACCCCCATGACCAGAGTCATCAGCAACCGATTTCAAAAAGCCAAAATGTTACCTCTTTTCTAATAGATTGAAGGAAGGTCTCTGTGTCCGAAGGAAGGCGCTGAGGAGGTTGGGCGGTCGGGCTAAAGCTTTTGAGGGGGGGATGGGCATGCGCCTACCATCAGAGCGCGCAACGCTTCCCGATCTTCATAAGTGAGCTCCACTAGGCAAATGCCCACTCCAAATGCGGCGTTCTCTTCATCCATGCAATACGCATCGGCCCAGACCACTTTGCCGCTGACCCCTATAGCATGCTGCTTGCCTGGAAGGATGGACATGCGATAGGTCTCATTGAGACGCAGAGGCTCCTCGCAAAAAATAAGCAACCCATCCACAGAAACGTTCCTTATCTCTCCCTCGATCGTCCCTGTTTCAGCCAGGATCGTGATGGGCCAGCTCACTTCCACTCTCGGGCTTCTGCGTTTTTCCTGATCAGCAGCCAAGTTTGCTCCTCCTGTACTTTGAAGCGGTAAATACTAACCAGTCCGTCCGGGTCCGCAAATACAAAGCTCATGCTGCACGCATGATAGCAGCTGCTCGCAGAAAGCTGTTTCACAGTTCAATAAGTTAACTTAATTTTATATGATTTAAACTTACAGGTCAATAGCGAAAAAAAGGAGAGGCTGAATAATCTACACTTTCCTTTATATTAATCTATTTCATATTAAGTTAATTGAGCCCGATTTGTCTCTCTTCGATGAGACTTTTCATCACGGAACTCTGCGGTTGCGCAAAAAAAGTGAGCATGACCGGACCGGACTGCTGCTTGAGCGAGTAAAGCCGCGCGATACCATCACCGTTTCTTGGAGAAGGGTTTCCCTGTGATCGAAAGGGCAGGATATGAGAGATAGGATCGTATAACAGGCGAGGAACGGGCAGACCGAGCATCCCAGGAGCCTGTTCCCCAGAAAATTCTACTCTTCGTCTTCATCGTCGTAGCTGAAGTCCTCATCGTCATCCTCGTCTTCGACATCTTCCAGAACTTCGTAGCTGATGACCCGTATTCGTTTTGTTCCGTCTTTGTCCTCGCGGACCGTTCCGGTCACCTCGACGTCCTCATCGAGAAAATCAAAAAGCTCTTCGCCCAGTTTGTTCATCTCTACGACGTAATCGTCAGCATCGGTTGTAATGCAGATGGAAACGACGTTGTCCTCGCTGTCCCATTCACTCGGAACGATATAACCCACAATCGTCTCCTCTCTTGGCGGCTTAATCTTCTTCATCTCCCTTCCTCTTGTCTGCGTTTCTCTCTTGAGCCCACTAAAGCGGGGCTCATTCTATAAAGCTCTTCTCAACAAATCAAGCGGCTCAGTTCCTACATCGGGTGCGGAACTTTATTAGTACGCTCTCCTCCATTCGTCAACCCATTTATTCAGAGACTGAGGGTATAACAAGCCCCTATGGTTTTCAACTTAATCTGCATAATCCAGCAGGCAATCGCATGATCCTTCTGTTCAAAATCGGAGCCACAATGGACCTAGAAAGTTAAAAGCGGAAGAACCTCGTGGAATTCGCTGAGATGAGAAATGTTTGACACCTGTCAGGAGGTTGATATAGAAGAAGTCTGGTGGGGTGAGTGGTGGGGCTCGAACCCACAGCCTCTGGGGCCACAACCCAGGGCTCTAACCAATTGAGCTACACCCACCACCGGACGTGACAAGAATCTAACACAGTTTTCACTTTTTGCAACAAAAAGTTGTTCTCGCCTTTTCCCGAGGAGAGCCGGCGGTGTCAACCGAAGAAAAAAAAGACCTATTCCAGAGAATCCCCGCCGTAGACCGCTTGCTCAACAGCCCTGGGGTTGCAGAGCTGTTGTCCGAATACCCTCGCACTCTTGTCCTTAGGGCTGTTCATCAGGTTCTGGAGGAGATCCGAAACGCCATCAAGTCAGGCCATGGATTCGAAGAGCCCTCCATGCTGAGTCTCGAAAGCGTCTCTCACAGGGTAGGCGAGCAAGCGGCGTTGCTGGACCGGCCCAGCCTGAAGCCTCTGATTAACGCCACAGGCGTTGTCGTTCACACCAATCTTGGCCGATCCATCCTCGCTGAAAGGGCTCTGGCAAAATTTAAACCCCTTGCAGGCGCTTACAGCAACCTCGAGTACGACCTTGAAAAGGGGGAAAGAGGAAGCCGGTATTCCCATGTGGAGGGGATTCTGAAAGAAATCACCGGCGCCGAAGCAGGGACCGTGGTCAACAACTGTGCGGCCGCAGTCCTCGTTGCCCTGGATACCCTGGCAAAGGGCCGAGAGGTGGTGGTGTCCAGGGGCCAGCTTGTGGAAATCGGGGGTTCCTTCCGCATTCCGGAAGTGATGAAAAGGAGCGGGGCAAGAATGGTGGAGGTGGGAGCCACCAACAAAACCCATCTCCGGGATTATGAAGAGGCCATTGGCCCCGACACAGCCCTTCTCCTCAAGGTTCACAAAAGCAATTACCATCTCATTGGCTTCACGGAAGACGTGGATACGGTCGAGCTGGTGACCCTTGCTCACAAACATCATATCGCTGTCATGGAAGACCTGGGGAGCGGCTGCTTTGTGGATTTTTCCAAGTACGGCCTGGTCAAAGAGCCGACCGTGCAGGAGGTCCTTGCGCAGGGCGTTGATCTCGTGACCTTTAGCGGAGACAAATTACTTGGAGGACCCCAGGCAGGAATCATTCTTGGGAGAAAGCCTCTCGTCGAGGCGATCAGAAAGAACCAGCTGAGCCGCGCCCTTCGAATCGACAAGCTGACGTTATTGGCTCTGGAGGAAACCCTGAGGATTTACAGGGACGAGGCGACGGCGGTCAAGGAAATACCTACTTTGCAGATGATCCTCGCACCCTATGAACAACTCAAGAGCAAAGCCAGACGCCTGCGCAGAATGATCGGGAAGCTCGACTCCCGGAATTTCGGCCTTCACCTTGCGGACGGCACTTCCAAAGTGGGCGGAGGCGCCCTACCTCTGCTCGTGATTCCCACCTGCCTGATCGCCCTGGTGCCCGGCCGGCTCTCGGCCAACGCAATAGAGGAACGGCTTCGGGCCTATGATCCCCCCATCATCTCAAGAGTCGAGAAGGATCAGGTCCTTCTTGACGTGAGGACCCTTCAGGACTCGGAGCTCAAGACCGTCGCCGGAGCAATCAGAGTTCTTGCCGAAGTGTAGAGATCAGGCCCCCGTTCTGATTTATTTCTGCTCAGGACCTTTCTGTTTTTTCAGTTCTTCTTCTTTTAGAACTCTCCGCAACACTTTGCCGACCACCGACGTGGGCAAAGTCTCACGGAACTCCACACTTCGCGGACGCTTATACCCGGTCATTTTCTCCTTGCAGAATTCCAGCATCTCTTCTTCTGTGGACTGCACGCCGGGCCTGAGCTGAATGAAGGCCTTTATTTTCTCACCCGTGTGAGGATCCGGGACCCCGATGACAGCCGCAAGAGCCACCTTGGGATGGGTGTACAGCACTTCCTCCACGTCTTTCGGGTAAACGTTGAACCCGCCCACAATGGCCATATCCTTCTTGCGGTCCGTGATGATGACAAACCCGTTCTCATCAATGTGACCGATGTCTCCGGTCAGGAAATACCTTTTCCCTTCAATCTCCCTGAACGCATTCTTGTTCGCTTCAGGTTTGTTCCAATAGCCCAGCATGACCTGGGGGCCGAAGGCGGAGATCTCACCGTCCTGGCCTAGAGGGAGTTCTTTCAATCCGGTTTCCAGATCGACAATTTTAATGTCGGTGTTGGGAAAGGGAAGCCCCACTGCGCCCATCTGCCTTTGTTCAAGATTGGTGGGATTCAGCGTGAGCACCGGAGAGGTTTCGCTCAGCCCATAACCCTCAAAGATTACGGATCCTGTCTTCTTTTCAAACTCCTTGATCAGTTCCACCGGCAGGGGAGCCGCCCCGGATCCGCAACCGATAAATGAAGTGAGATCGAACTTATCAATGAGGGGATGGTTCACAAAGGCGGAGTAGATGGTGGGAACCGCTGCCATGATGGTTACCTTGTATTTCTCGACCGCCTTGAGCACCTCGGTAAAAGGGGGCTTGCCGGCCCTTGGGTCCGGGATACAAACAAGTTTGGAGGCAGTGTGACAACTCCAGAGCATGGCCAGAGTGAGACCGAAGCCATGGTACCACGGGAGAACGCCCAGAAAGGTGTGCACACCTCCCGGCTCCACTTGTTGAGGAGGTTCTTCCGGCTTTTCCGAAACACGAACCCAATCCTGCACCGTCAGGACATTGGAGACAAGGTTCGCGTGGCTCAGGCATGCGCCTTTAGGAGTCCCTGTCGTGCCGCCGGTATACAGGATGAGGGCCGCATCTTCCATGGGGTTGACCTTTAGAGAAGGCGTTTTCGGCCTGGATGATTTTACAATGTCGTCAAAGAGGAAGTGCCCTGGCTCATGGTGATCGGCCTTGGGAATCTTCCCGAGAAGAGAACCCAGCACGCCCTTGAGTTTGGGCAGATAGGACTTCACATTGCAAAGGACCACCGTCTTCACTTCAGCCCCTTCCAGGGCCTCCACCGCTGTCGGATAAAAGATGGGATGATCCATCACAAAGAGGGCTTTCGCCCCGCAATCCTTGAGCTGGTAGTTCAACTCGGATGTTTTGTAAAGAGGATTGCAGGTGACGCATGTGGCGCCCGCTTTGAGAATCCCGAAAAAGATCTCCGGGAAGTGGGGAAGGTTGGGGAGAAAGATGGCCACCCGGTCGCCCTTCCCGATTCCGCGAGAGCTCAGAAAGTTCGCAATTCGGTCCGCCGTGTCCTTGACCTGGCGGAAGGTACGAGTTGCATCGGCAAAGATCGTGTAGGTTGCGTCCGGGTATTTGCTCGCCGCCTCGTCCAGAATGGAATACAGCGGTTTTTCAAACCCGGAAACTTCGTGTGGTACTCCTTGAGGCCACCTACTTCCATGCCAAGGTTTAGACGCCATAGCTACCTCCTCCTTTCAAAGGTTTAAGGTTCCTGCAAAGTCAGAATCTTACCACGCCCATCCCCATGCAAACCAATAGCCGCTACCGACGAAGTCAATGAATATCGAATGTCGACCAGGGAATTTCGAATGATGAAGTTTAATTCCCCTTCGGCCTTCTTCATTCGTTGTTCGATATTCTGCGGTTCGCTTTTGAAATTCTCCGTAAGCTATGGACCATCCTTCAAGGGTTGCTCAAAAACGTCCAGATACAAGGCGCTCGAAGTCACGAGGAGTGAGTCGTACATTCTGGTACACCGCAACAACCAGTGACGAGAGGAACGCCGCCCTTCGACTTTGCTCAGGGCCATGAGCCTGTCGAATGGTAGATGGGCGTTTTTCAGCAACCTCTCAAAGGCCCATGAACTTCACCGCAATCCCCTTCATGATTTCATTGGTCCCTGCAAAGATAGAGAGAACCCGCATGTCCCTCCAGGCTCTCACCATGGGATTGTCCTCGCAGTACCCGTAACTTCCTTGGAGCTCAAGGCATTGATCCGCAATGCGCATGGCCATTTCCGTGGTCCAGAATTTCGCCATGGACACGTCAACGACAATGCTTTTGCCTTCCATGTGGTCCGCAACAAGTTTGTCCAAAAAGACTCTTCCGAGCCTGACCTCTGCGGCCATTTCCACAATCTTGAAACGGTTGTTGTGCAGCTTTGTGATGGGTTTCCCGAAATCGACCTTCTCGCCGCAGAACCGGAGGGTATCCCGGAGCATTCGTTCGGCTCCAGCCACGGCAACGATACAGACCATGAGCCGCTCCTGCTGGAGCTTCTCCATGAGCATGAGAAAGCCGCCTCCCTTGGTCCCCAGGCGGTTCCCTTTCGGGATCCTGCAGTCGGTAAAGGCGAGTTCCGCTGTGTCCTGGCTCTGCCAGCCCATCTTCGCCAGTTTCTTGCTTTTCTCGAATCCCTTTTCCCCTGCCTCCACCACATAGAGGTCCATTCCTGAATAAGCATCGGACGTGGAAGGGTCTCTTGCGGCAATAATCAGAAGATCGCAGTTGATGCCGTTGCTGATGAAAGTCTTCTGCCCGTTGATCACCACGTCATTCCCGTCTTCCACGGCGGTCGTCTGGATGGAAGCAAGATCGCTTCCTGCGTTGGGCTCCGTCATGGCAATGGCGGAGATCATGTCACCCGAAACGCACTGGGGAAGGTATTTTTTCTTCAATTCCTCTGATCCAAAGGAAGTGATGTAAGGCACCACGACGTCGCTGTGGAGCGGTGCTGCCAGCCCCGTGTGACTCGTCTGAACCAGCTCTTCGGAAACGATCACCGAGTAGAGAAAGTCAGCCCCCATGCCGCCGTACTCCTTGGGCACGCTGGTGCAGAGGAATCCTTCTTCTCCCATCCTTTTCCATATGGACTTGGGAGTGATACCCGACTTCTCCCACTCATCCACGTGGGGAGTCACTTCCTTTTCAAAGAAGCTGCGTACCCTCTCTCTGAATCTCAGGTGATCTTCCGTGTAATTCAGGATTTCCACGACTCCCTCCGATTTCTCCGATCAGGCTCTCCCTGCAATCTGATCCCCCAGCATGCTCTTTTCGAGCGAGCCGCTCTCCATGAAAAGATCAAGCGCTTTGGCATCCCGATAGAAGTGCTCTACCTGGCCTTCGCTCATGTATCCATAACCCCCGTGGATCTGAATGGCATCGTTTGCGACCTCAAGGGCCGCCTTCGAGGCGATCATCTTCGCCAGGATGGTCCATCGATCCTCCGGCTTTCTCTGATCAAGGCTGGAAGCGGCCCTGTACACCATCCATCTCGCCATTTCAACACGCGTCACCATGTCTGCGAGCTTGTTCTTGATGGGCTCGAGAGTCACAATGGCTTTCCCGAACTGCTCTCTCTTTCTGGCATAGTCCAGCGCCCTGTCAAAAGCTCCTTGGGCGATTCCGACTCCCGCGGCTCCGGCTTCGACTCTGGCTGTGTCGAGAAACTCTCTGAGGTGTGAAGAACCCTTTCCTTCCTGTCCAACCAGATCCTTTCCGGTAATGACCACCCGGCGGAATGTAAGGCTCTGCATGGGGATCATGCGCATCCCCAGCTTATCTCCCATGCCTTCCAGTTCAATCCCTTTCGAGTCCTTCGTGAGAAGAAAAATAGACTGCCCTCCCGGCTCACTGAATTCCGCCTGGCAGACGACGACAACGTACTGAGCCATGCCCGCAAGCGTCACATAGGACTTCTTGCCCTGGATGGCGTACCCATTCCCATTCTTATGGGAGATCGTCTGAAAGGTAGAAAGGTCGTAGCCTTCTTCAAGAAACGCTAGGGTCAACCATCCTTCTCCCTGTGCGACAAAGGGTAGAACCTTTCTCTTTTGATCATCCGTGCCGTGTACAAGAACCATCTCCGCTCCGAAATCCGAAAGGGCCATGGCCAAACCGATTCCTGAATCCTGCCTGCAGAAAGCTTCTATGATCAGGGCGTGGTCGAGCAACTCAAGCCCCTGACCCCCGTAGGTTTCAGGAAAATGAACTCCCTGAAACCCGAGATCACATGCTCTCTTCCAGATGGAGACAGGGAACTCCTGCTTGCGGTCCCATTCAAGAATTCTGTCCGGGTCGAATTCTCCTCTGGCAAATTCCCTTGCCGCTTTCTGAATGTCGGCCTGTTCCTTGGTGAGGTTGAAGTCCATACAAACCCCCGGAAAAAGGTGCAAGGTAAAAGGAAAAGGGGGACAGTACACGGTTAGACTACTCGGCGATCGGGTATTTCCTTTCTCCTTTCTCCTTTTACCTTTTGCCTTGTATCTTCCCCCGTGTACCCTTGATCTTCTATTACTCCATGTCCGGTTGGAGCTTCAGACCAGCCGTAATGGATACTCCTCCCCTTCCGTATCGTGAAAGACGATCTTCTCCGCCTTGGCCCAGCGACTCTCATCCATCGTGCAGTAGAAGGCGATGGTTTCTCCTGATGCAATCCTCTGCGTCCCATGAGGCATCAAGGTCTCCACGCGGTGTGCTCCTGAAGGATCGAGAAGATCAAAGGTAGCTTTGGACATAGACGGGATAGTCCTTTTGGTTCGTAATTTGGATTTCCAGGTTTTGATCAAACACCCGCATGCCGCAGCACGTTTTGAAAGCAAAGATCTCTTCCACCGAAGAATTCATGATGGGGCGAATGAAAAGGGTCATGGCCGAAGACCTGTGGATCGGAGTAATGGAGTTCTGGAGTACTGGAGAGATGGGCATTTTTCCCAATACCCCATTACTCAATCACTCCAATACTCCATTTCTCTATACTACTAATGTTCGATTTCTTGAAATTTTCTTAAGCAAATTTCCTGTCTTGCATTTCAACTTGTTTGGATCATTCGGATTTTGGTCATTCGAATTTGTTTCGAATTTCGAGTTTCGTGCTTCGAATTTGGTTGCGGCTATGCCGCCCTGCCTACTCTTTGTACTTTCCCACGATCGCAATGCTGCACACATTCATGAACGGAACACCACCCAGATTGTGGGTCAGACCAAACCGGGGATTGGAGATCTGTCTTTCCCCTGCCCTTCCCTGGAATTGCAGATACATTTCGTAGAGCATGCGCAGACCGGAAGCGCCAATGGGGTGCCCGAAGCATTTCAGACCGCCATCTACCTGGCAAGGGACTTTTCCGTCCCTGTTGTAAAATCCGTCGAGCGCATCCTTCCAGGCCCGGCCTCTGTCGGAGATGTGAAGGTCCTCGTACGTGACCAGCTCGGTAATGCTGAAACAATCGTGGACTTCCATCATGCTGATCTCTTCTTTGGGATTCTTGATCCCCGCTTCCTGGTAGGCCTTGGTGCTGCACCGATCCGCTGTCATGAAATGATCGCCGTCCCACCGGTTGAAGCCCATTTCTTCTCCGTTACTCAGGGCGAGCTGGAGCGCTTTCACCGTGATCGGGTTCTTCTTGCCCATCTCTATGGCTTTCTCGACGGTGGTGACAATGGCGCAGGCCGAACCGTCGCTCACGCCGCAGCAGTCAAAAAGACCCAGAGGGTGAGCAATGATCGGAGCGGCCATCACCTGCTCGATGCTCACGCGTTTCCTGAGGTGAGCCTTGGGGTTGAGAGCTCCGTTCTCATGGCTCTTCACGGAGACCTGGGCGATGGCCCTCTTGAGGTCCTGATCGGAAATGCGGTGCTTGGCGGTATAGGCGGTGGCCAGTTGAGCGAAAGAGCCCGGTGCCGTCATATTGGGATTCCATAGCCAGATCAGAGACCCGATGTTAGAGGCCTGCATGCTCGGCAAGCCGCCAAAACCGATGTCCTTGAGCTTTTCTACGCCGAGGGCAAGGCAAATGTCATAGGCCCCTGACGCGACTGCGTAGACGGCTCCACGGAACGCTTCTGTTCCGCTGGCGCAAAAATTCTCCGTCCTTGTGACGGGAATAAAAGGAAGCCGCAAATTCATGGATAGAGGCAGAGCGCTTTTGCCCACGCTGATCTCCTCGTAGCACGTGGCAAGCCAGGCAGCCTCAATCTCGTCTCTGTCAATGCCTGCGTCTTCGACGCACTCGGTAAAGGCCTCGACCATCAGCTCCTCGGCACCCACGTCCCATCGCTCTCCAAAGCGAGTGCACCCCATACCGATAATCGCCACCTTATCTCTGATTCCTGTGGCCATAGCTCACCCCCCCTAGAAGTTGGAGTATTGGAGTAGTGGAGTAAAAAAAGATTGGAGTGATGGAGTGGTGGAGTAATGGAGTACTGGACAAGAAGAACCTGAACAGCAGTCCCTCCAACACTCCAATACTCCAGTATCCCAGTACTCCAGTTCTCCCGTACTCCACCACTCCATTACTCCGTCCTAAAATTTAAACAGCTTTTCTACGAGTTGCGATTTCATCAAGTCTCCCTCGATCTTCAGCTTTCCGCTCGTGTACGCCGACATGGCATTCAACTGCCCCTGGATCATCTTCACAAAATCTTCACTTCCCATCTTGATCGTCGTCGTCGGCTTCTCGTGCGCCCCCTCCTTGACCTCACACCTCTTTTCCTTCACCACCACATGCCACGTCCCTCCCCCTCCACCTCCAATCACAAACTGAAACACCACATCCAGCCCCACCGCCTTCTCCGGCCGAAACACCTCCGGAATCCGCTCAAAAATCTTCTTCACCGTCAAGCCACCCCCGGCTTCCGGCTCCGCCTCCGGCTTTTTCCCGCTCACCACATCCAGCATCGGCCCATACGCCGCCACCGCATTCCCATACTCCTTCGCTCCGGAGAGGCTGTTGATGGCCTCCCAGTTTTTGTGAATGTCCTCCACGGCAGGGACTGTTTTCCCGTCACCCACAAGCACCCCCGGTCCGGTCACCATCGCCGCCCGGCTGAAGAATCCCATTCCGGCATTGAAGATCATCCCGTTCTCTTCACAACCTTCCGAGCTGAGGTGGAGGACGATGGGGGCTACGAACTCAGGCTTCAGCCTCTCAAAAATCTCCGGCGGCAACACCCCCTCCGTCAGCCTCGTCCCCGCTATCGGCACCACCGTGTTCACCTTAATGTTGTGCTTCTCCCCCTCCAGCTTCAGCGTGTTCATCAACCCCACCAACCCCATCTTCGCCGCACTGTAATTCGTCTGCCCAAAATTCCCGTACAGCCCAGCCGCAGAACTCGTCAGCACCACCCGCCCATACCCCTGCTCCCTCATCTTCACAAACGCTGGCCGCGTCACATGGTACGCTCCCTTCAGGTGCACCCCCATCACCGCATCCCAACTCTCCCCATCCATCTTCGCAAACGTCCGATCCCTCAAGATCCCCGCATTGTTGATCACTATATCCACACGACCAAAAGCCTTCACCGCCTTATCCACGATGGCTTCCCCACCCTCGGCCGTAGACACACTCTCATAACTCGCAACCGCCTCCCCTCCCATCGCCTTAATCTCTTCCACCACCTTGTCCGAAGCGCTCTGGCTCCCTCCGCTCCCGTCTTTTCCACCCCCCAGATCATTCACCACCACCTTGGCCCCGCGCTTCCCCAGTTCCAGCGCATACGCTCGCCCCAATCCCCCACCCGCTCCCGTCACAATCGCTACCCGCCCGTCAAAACGAATCTCAGGCTCCTCTTTGGCCGGGGCCCATCCTGGCACGGGAACCGCCTTCCAGAAGTAACCGGTGAAACCTCTCTCCTTATCCGTGTAGCGCTTTCTGAAGCTCAGAGTCACCGGCTGTCCGACGGAAACGTCTCCCATTTCACAGTCCGTAAAATCAGCGTAGAGCCGGCCGCCTCCCTCGAACTGGATCATGCCGTAAACCGCCGGGGGATCGACGGACACGGAAAGAAGATCCCCTGTAAAACTCTTGATGAACGCTTGCTGATTCGAGAACTCCCACTCGTCCTGCGAGTCCACGGCGCGGCAGTCAGGGTTGACACAAATTTTCATCTGCGGAAATTGTGCCGTTCCGCACTGCCTGCATTTTCCTCCCACCAGCCCAAGGAGCATCTTTCGCTTTCGCCACAGGACCGTCATGGCGGTCTGCGTGGGCGCCTCGGCCCGGATGCCCATTTCTGTTTGAAGGAGGTCCCTGAACTTGAGAAACTTGAGGTAGTTGTCCGAAGTTTTCTTGTTTTCCAGAGACCCTTTGATTCCTCTCCTTCGGGGGAGCTTTGAAAGGTTATCAGTCACCTTGAAATAGAGAGCGTCGCAGCCCTGCCCGAAACCGGCAAGAAGAATTCTGTCTCCGGCTTTTGCCTGATCCAGAGCATAGGCGAGCATGACCAGAGGGTGAGCCGCTCCGGTTTCTCCACAGACTTCATGAAGGTTGTCAACCACTTTATCCGCCGTTGCGCCCAAGGTCCTGGCAATGTTTCTGTGCTCTGTCTTGAAGAAGCACGGAAAGACAAGCGTATCCACGTCCTTTATGGTAATCGACAGTTTCTTGAACAGGCCGGTGACCGCCTCAGGGATGATTTTGGAGTATCCTTCATCCCGCACCCACCGCTCTTCCCACATGTAGTCATACTTTCGGTCCGATCCTCTGTAGTGATCAATGAAATCATAGGATACCGTGTAGCCTCCTACAAATTCAGCAATCACATCCGTGTCGCCTACCAGAACAGACGCTGCTCCGTCGCCGAACCACATCTCATAGAAATAACCCGCCTTGGCTTCTCTTTTGTCTGTGGCCGTGACCAGAACCTGCTTTTTCCCGCCGGCCTTGACCACATCAAAAGCCGTCAGGAGGGCGCTTGTTCCACACCGCAGGGAGTTGGTGAAATCCTCGGTCAGCACATCGTCGCGCAGATTGAGGGCTGTCTTCGCGATACCGGCACACAGGCGGTCGCTGAAAGGAAGGGTGGTAGAGCACAGATAATGGGCATCGATCTTGGACTTGTCCAATCCCTTCAGACAATCCCTTGAAGCCTCCACAGCCATGCTGACACTGTCTTCATCCCAGTTGCAGAAGGAGCGCTCTCCCTGAGCCACCATGATGATCGCAGGGGCAAACCAGCCCATATTCTGAAAGATGCTCATCCTGCTGAGCCTCAACCTCGGAATGTAACCCCCATAAGAAACAATGCCTGTCATGACGAACCCCCTGGAAATTAGAGTATTGGAGTAATGGAGTACTGGACAAGAAGAACCTGAACAGCAGTCCCTCTAACACTCCAATACTCCAGTATCCCAGTACTCCAGTTCTCCCGTACTCCACCACTCCATTACTCCGTCCTAAAATTTAAACAGCTTTTCTACGAGTTGCGATTTCATCAAGTCTCCCTCGATCTTCAGCTTTCCGCTCGTGTACGCCGACATGGCATTCAACTGCCCCTGGATCATCTTCACAAAATCTTCACTTCCCATCTTGATCGTCGTCGTCGGCTTCTCGTGCGCCCCCTCCTTGACCTCACACTGCTTGTCCTTCACCTTCACATGCCACGTCCCTCCGCCACCTCCCCCAATCACAAACTGAAACACCACATCCAGCCCCACCGCCTTCTCCGGCCGAAACACCTCCGGAATCCGCTCAAAAATCTTCTTCACCGTCAAGCCACCCCCGGCTTCCGGCTCCGCCTCCGGCTTTTTCCCGCTCACCACATCCAGCATCGGCCCATACGCCGCCACCGCATTCCCATACTCCTTCGCGCCGGAAAGGGACTTGATCTTAGCCATCTGTGCAGCAACTTCCTCCGGAGTCGGAATTTCTTTCCCTTCGCCGATCAGAGCTCCCGATCCCGTCACGACGGCAGCGCGATTGAAAAATCCCATGCCGGCGCTGTAAATGCCGCCTGTCACCGGGCACTGCTCCGAGCTGAGGTAGAGGACGATGGGGGCTACGAACTCAGGCTTCAGCCTCTCAAAAATCTCCGGCGGCAACACCCCCTCCGTCAGCCTCGTCCCCGCTATCGGCACCACCGTGTTCACCTTAATGTTGTGCTTCTCCCCCTCCAGCTTCAGCGTGTTCATCAACCCCACCAACCCCATCTTCGCCGCACTGTAATTCGTCTGCCCAAAATTCCCGTACAGCCCAGCCGCAGAACTCGTCAGCACCACCCGCCCATACCCCTGCTCCCTCATCTTCACAAACGCTGGCCGCGTCACATGGTACGCTCCCTTCAGGTGCACCCCCATCACCGCATCCCAACTCTCCCCATCCATCTTCGCAAACGTCCGGTCCCTCAATATCCCCGCATTGTTGATCACTATATCCACACGACCAAAAGCCTTCACCGCCTTATCCACGATGGCTTCCCCACCCTCGGCCGTAGACACACTTTCATAACTCGCAACCGCCTCCCCTCCCATCGCCTTAATCTCTTCCACCACCTTGTCCGAAGCGCTCTGGCTCCCTCCGCTCCCGTCTTTTCCACCCCCCAGATCATTCACCACCACCTTGGCCCCGCGCTTCCCCAGTTCCAGCGCATACGATCGCCCCAATCCCCCACCTGCTCCCGTCACGATCGCAACACGCCCGTCAAAACGAATCCCTTCGCGCTTTTCCCTCTGCGCCGCTTGCTCTCTGCTCATCCACTCCACGATGCCCCTGTCAATGACCACTTCGCCGGTTTCCACGTTGATGGTGCGGAAGAAAGCCTTGCCTTCTTCCTCTTTCCAGATCTGGGTCTTGATGGGAACCCCAGGGTAGAGTGGTCTTGAAAAGCGAACCTTGAAACGTGTCATTCGCTCAGGCTCGCCGGGAAATAGCTGCTGGATCACCGCCCGGCACGCAAAACCATGGGTGCAGAGACCGTGCATGATAGGCTTGTCGAAACCGGCCATCCTTGCGAACTCAGAATCCACGTGGAGCGGGAAGATATCTCCTGAGAGTCGGAAAAAAAGAGGCTGATCCGCAGCGGGGGCGTCGCGAACCTCAACGTCCGGTGTTCTCTCCGGGAAGTCCTCCTCTTTCTTGGGTGGCTTCTCACCGCCGAAGCCGCCGTCCAGTCGCGCAAGGACGGTCGCGATGCTGGTATAAAGCTTTTGCCCGTTGGAATGTCGGGTCTCGAACTCGGCTACGATGAATGCGCCTTTCTCTTTACCCCTGTCATAGTAGTGGGTAACGGCGCCCTCGGTGGTCAGGGTCCCTTCCGGCGGGATGGGGCGGTGAAAAATGAGCTCCTGCTCCCCGTGGAGGATCCCGGCCAGATTTACCTTACACACGTCAGCAAGCACAGGCATGAAGTCGTAAAGGGTGACAATGCTGAAGCTCGGGAGCACCTTAAGGTCTTTCTCATAGCAGTACTGCAGCTCGGAGAAGCCGGCTCCCACACCCAGAGCATAGGTCACTGAGTCTTTCCAGGTATACGGCTTGGTCAACGGGCCGATCTTCTTTCCGATTGCTTCAAGATCCAGGGCCATCTTCTTTCCTCCATCGAGTTTAGTGTTTCATCTGAGCAAAAACGATTTCCTTCCCGATCAACTCTTCGATTCTTTCTTGCGAATATCCCAGTTCTTTCAGGATCTCGATCGAATCCTGCCCCACAATCGGTGCCGGTTGAGGTTTGTCGGGCTTGGAATCGGAGAACTTGATGGGTATGCCGATCCCTTTCAGCTTAAGCCCCTTCTCATGCTCCGTCTCGATAATCATTTCCCGTGCCTGGAGCTGAGGATCCATCTCCAGATCTCCCAATTCATGAATCGAGCTTAGACAGATGTCATGAACCTCTGCCAGCTTTAGCCATTCATTCCTCTGCTTCGTCTTGAACAGGCCGGCCACTTCCTCACGAACCTTTCTTCTTTCCTCCCCCATGGAAAATTGCAACGACAGCCATTCCGGCTTGTCCGCCATTTGACAGAAGCCCGACCAGAATTTCTGCTCAAGCGCGCCCAGACTGACATGCTTGCCGTCTGCGCATTCATAAACACCATAGAATGGGAAAGAGCCATCAAAAGGGTTCATGATTTCGGTGTCCCCTTGGCTTCCCCAGTATTGGGCAAGCTGAAGGGTGATCATGGGCATGACGCTATCGGTCATTGAAACGTCGACTCTCTGGCCTTTTCCGGTTTTCTCCCGATGCCAGAGGGCCGCCATGCAGGCGATGACGCTCATGTAACCGCCGCCCACTACATCCGCAGTCTGAAAACCTGGCAGAACCATTTCTTCTCCCTTTTTCACTTGAGACAGTAACCCTGCCAGGGAAATGTAATTGATGTCGTGCCCGGCTTTTTGTCGGTAAGGACCGTCCTGTCCAAAGCCTGTGATAGAGACATAGATGATCCGGGAATTAAATGGGACGGCCTGGTCATAGCCGATGCCGATCTTGTCTAGGACGCCGGGTCGAAATTGTTCGACCACCACATCCGCTGTCCTTACAAGGTCAAAGAAGACCTTCCGTCCCTCTTCTTTTGCAGTGTCCAATGCAAGGCTTCTTTTTGAACGGTTCAAGGTCAGATAAGCTGCCGATTCTTTGCCGATAAAGGGCGGCAAGTGATGAACATTGTCCGGTCGGCTCGGGTGTTCAAGCCTCACCACTTCGGCGCCCATGTCCGCAAGCATCATGGTGGCAAGGGGGCCGGGGTATAGCTGAGTCAGGTCCAGAATGCGTATGCCCCTCAATGGTCCCTTTCGTTTACCCATAACCACCCTCCCGCTTGATCTTCATAAACCGGGGTTTCTCTAGGCTCCGGCTTTCTCTTACCTGAAACAAAAGCAGGGATCAGAATGAACTTCAGGGTCCCCTTGACCCTGGACACGTAATCCTCTTTCTCGAGCTTCAACATGGAGCGAAAGAACTCCTCACCGGAGATAAAATTGTAGATCGCATTCATCATGGCCAGCACCTTCATTTTCGCTTCCACAGGCACGTCCTTAGAGCTCTCCGAAAGATGCATGGACCTGGCGATATCTGAAACGAACTCAGGCATGTGAAAATCAACGGCTGCTTCGTGGCGGGTTTTACCGAAATAACGGAAAAGAATAAGGTTGGAAATCTCCGGGCATGCAAACAGATAGTCGGTCACCATGCCGATGGCGATTTCCATTCGCTTGGCCAGAGGGAGCCCGTGAATAACCTTTTCCACCTCCGCAAGTTCGCTCTTCAGATCGTCGGTGATGTCAAGAATGACCGATTCATAGAGGTTGGCTTTGTCGCCCCAGTGATAGTGGAGGGTGGAAATGTCGATCCCCGTTTCCTGGGCGATCAGGCGAGTGGTGGCGCCGTGGAAGCCGTACTCGCCGAAGACTCTGCGGGCCACCTTCAGAATCTTGGCTTTCATGGAATCAGGATCTTTTCGCGCCTTCTCGAGCGTTGAAATCATCCCGGTCTCCAATTCTTGCTTCCATCAATTGATGGAAGGGTACTTATTTCACCCCTTCCTGTCAAGAAAAATCTTTATCATGGAGGGGTTCGATTTCCCGCCGCGCTTCAAAGAGCCCTTGCCCATCCCCGGGAGCGCTCCACGGCCTGTTGCCACCGGGCATAGAGATGATCGCGTTCGGACGCATCCATGCGGGGTTCATAGCGACGGCCCATCCGCCACTTGGCATCAAGCTCCTCTCGACTACCCCAGAAGCCGATGGCGAGACCGGCAAGGTACCCGGCGCCGAGGGCAGTGGTTTCGGCGATCGCGGGGACCTCAACCGGCACGCCGAGCATGTCGGATTGAAATTGCATGAGAAACCGGTTGCCCGATGCCCCGCCGTCAGCGCGAAGCTCCCTCAGCCGGATACCCGATTCACGCTTCATGGCCTCCACCACGTCGCGGGTCTGATAGCAGATGGCCTCCAACGCGGCCCGAGCAATGTGTGCACGGGTTGTCCCGCGGGTAAGCCCTATGATGGTTCCTCGCGCGTAGGCGTCCCAGTGAGGGGCGCCCAAGCCCACCAGGGCCGGCACAAAGTACACGTCGTCGTTTCCCGTTACCGATGTGGCAAGGTTCTCGCTCTCGGCGGCATTGGAGATAATGCCCAGGCCGTCTCGCAGCCACTGAATGGCCGCGCCCGTGATGAAGATGGCTCCCTCCAACGCATACTGCACCGGTTCCTTGCCGATACGCCAGGCGATAGTCGTCAGCAAGCGCTCCTTGCTGGGAATGGGCTGGCTCCCTGTGTTCATGAGAAGAAACGAACCGGTGCCGTAGGTGTTCTTGGCCAGCCCCTCCCGATAGCAGGCCTGACCGAAGAGCGCAGCCTGCTGGTCGCCGGCGATACCGGCGATGGGCACGCGTTGCCCGAAGAACGCCCGGGGATCGGTCACGCCGCACACGGCGGAGGAGGGTTTCACTTCGGGTAGGATGGAACGGGGAATGTCCAGTCGCGCCAGTATCTCGCCGTCCCAATCGAGCTCGTGGATGTTGTACAGAAGCGTGCGCGACGCGTTGGAGTAGTCGGTGACGTGGCAGGCGCCCCCGGTGAGCTTCCAGACCAGCCATGTGTCGATCGTGCCGAATGCAATGTCCCCGTTGGCGGACAGCACGCGAAGACCGTCAACGTGATCCAGCATCCAGGCTACCTTTGTGCCTGAAAAATACGGATCGATGAGCAGACCGGTCTTCTCCTGCCAAACCGGTTCCAGGCCCTCCTGCTTGAGCTCGTCGCACAGCGAGGATGTCCTGCGGTCCTGCCACACGATCGCACGGGCCACAGGGCTGCCATCCGCCCGATGCCACAGGAGCGAAGTCTCGCGCTGATTGGTGATTCCAATAGCCAGAACTCTCTCCGGACCGATTCCTGCATCTTTCAGAGCCGCTTCGACAACGCTTTTTGTAACGACCCACACTTCTTCCGGATCGTGTTCCACCCATCCGGCCTTGGGGTAGTATTGTGTGAACTCCGAGTAGGCTCGGCCGCGGATCGAGCCGGCGTGATCCAGTACCAGGACCGTGGACCCCGTTGTGCCCTGATCGATCGCCACAATGCATCCGTCGCGCATGTCTTTGCCTTCAGCTTCCTGCCGCGAGAAAACCTTATGATGAGCAATTCCGCACGAAGTTCCTTCGGATTCAGAATTATATGGGTCTGTAGCGTGGAAAGCAAGCCGAAGTTCAAGCCGCTTAATAATACGGGTGGTCGCTTTTCCTGTTGACACGGGCTGAGACGAGAGGTGAAAATCAGAATAATCTACTGTCGGCTCAAGCCGACAGCTTGAGGGACAAAGGGACAACAAGGAGGACAGACGTGAGCGATTCCAGTCGTTTCAAAATAGAAAAAGAGGGATTCATCCGCTGGCTGATTCTCAACCGTCCTGATAAACGAAACGCCATGGACGAAGATTTTTTCCGGGAGCTCGCCGAGCTCTTTGCGAGCTTCGATCAGGACCCTGAGGTTCGGGTCGTGGTTGTTCGAAGCGAGGGCAAGGGCTTTTCAGCAGGCATCGACCTGGGTGCTCTGGCAGGCCTCACTCAGTCTACCGCCGTGGATGCCCGAGAACAGCTTCGCTATTTCATTCTCCAGGGCCAGGCCAGCATTAGCGCCGTCGAGAACTGCCGCAAACCCGTGATCGTGGCGATCCACGGCTTTTGCATCGGCGGAGGTGTGGACCTGTCATGTGCCTGCGACATCCGTCTTGCCTCACGGGATGCCGTCTTCTCCATTCGGGAAACCCGGATGGCCATGGTGGCCGACCTCGGGACCCTCCAGCGCATGCCCTACATTATCGGGGAGAGCTGGTTCCGGGAGCTGGCCCTCACCGGCCGGGATTTTAAGGCGGAGGAAGCGCTCAGGATGAACTTCATCACCCGGATCTGCGATGACCCGTCCTCCCTGTATCAAGAGGCCAGGAAGCTCGCCTCTGAGATTGCAGCGTGCTCTCCCCTTGCGGTCCAAGGAGTCAAGGATGTGATGCGGTTCGACCGTGAGAACGGTGTCAAAGCAGGATTGGAGTACGTGGCTCAGAAGAACGCAGCGATCCTGATCAGTGAAGACCTGATGGAAGCCGTCAATGCCTTCATGGAAAAGCGCCCGCCCCAGTTCAAGGGCAAGTAGACCGGGTTTTTATACCATCGGGGAAAGTTGACGGCTTCGCAAGAAGTCGTCACCCCGGTGAAAACCGGGGTCCAGACATCCTGTAACTGCTCGAAAAACCTGGATTCCGGCTTTCGCCGGAATGACGGAAAAGAGGCTTTTCCGGCTTTTTGCGAAGCCATCAAAGTTCTCTTCACGCCTTTTTCTGCAGCAGCGCCCGGGCCAGGTCCACGCTCGAACCGGCATCCGCGCCGTAGCCGTCCGCGCCGATCTTCTCTGCGAAGGTGCGGTCCACCGGCGCCCCGCCCACCATGACCTTGACCTTGTCGCGCAGCCCCTGAGCCTTGAGTTCACCGATGACCTTCTGGATCTCCGGCATGGTGGTGGTGAGCAGCGCGGACAGGCCCAGGATGTCCGGCCGGATCGCCTTCACCTGCTCGATCAGCTTCTCGACGCTCAGGTCCACGCCGAGGTCGATGACCTTGAACCCGGCGCCTTCGAGCATCATGGTGACGAGGTTCTTGCCGATGTCGTGCAGGTCGCCCTTCACAGTGGCCATGATGACGGTGCCTCGGGACTGGCTCTGGCCGCCGGCCAGAAGAGGTTTCACGATGTCCACTCCCGCTTTCATGGTCACCGCCGAGACCAGCATTTCCGGGACAAAGATCTTGCCCGAACCGAAGTCCTTGCCGACCACGTCCATGGCCGGTATGAGGGCGTCGTTGATGATCGTGTTCGGGTCGAGCCCGGCGTCGAGGGCACTCTGGACCAGGGACTTGATTTCGGCATGCTTACCGCTGATGACAGCGCTCTTGATGGTTTCCACATGGTCACCCATTGATGGTTGTCCTCCTCTCAGATTGAAATCGGGCTTTAACTCCATGGCATTCCTCCTCGCAGGATGCGCATAAAGGCATTTTCAAAAGCATCCATTCTCAATAGCCCTGATGGGCAGCCTCCACGATGGCTTTCAAGTTCTCGAGTGGCGTGCTGAGCGGGATGGCGCATTCCGGCCCGATGAGGTGCACACCGGCCTCGATGGCATAGCGGGCCTGTTTGTAGACATCCTCCGGCGTGCCCTGCAGGAGCACCTGGGGGTTGTTGACGTTGCCACAAAGCGAGACCTTGTCGCCGATGCGGCGCACCGCCTCCTTGGAGTCCACCTGCCACTCGAAGTGATACGCGTCCACGCCGGAGCGGGCAAAGAGTTCCAGCCGGTCCGAGCAGTTGCCGCAGACGTGCAGGATGATCGGCCCGCCGACCTGGGCCGTTATCTCCTGGTGGATAGGCAGCAGGTACTGCTCGTAGTGGTAGGGGCCCACCAGGTTGCCGGTGGCGTGGTCTGCCAGGACCACGATGTCCGCCCCGGCCGCGAACTGGGCGTTGATGAAGGCGACGGTGACCGGCATGAGCTGCCGCAGCATCTTCGTCACCTTGGCGGTCTCGCCCATGCCCACCGCGAGCAGGAAGTTCTGGGTCCCGACCATGTGGTAGGACATGGTCCAGGGGCCCATGACCTTGCCGATGATGGCCACCCGGCCGCCTACGTGACGACGCAAAATGGAGAGGGCATCCAGCAGCACGCGGCAGGAAGGCTTTTCCAGGAAATCGGAGGGTACGGCGACGTCGGTAAAATTAGCGTTCGGAAACTCCCTGACGTCGGGCATCTTGTCCCGGTCGCCCCAGTCGATCCGCGCTCCTAGTGCGGCGGCCTCCTGGACCACGGAATACTCGGGCATGACCGTGTCGAAGCCGACGATCTCGTGCCCCGCCAGGGCGAGTTCAGCCATGGCGTTCGGATTGAGGTGTGCCTCCGGGAAGAAGACCCCAGCCCTTTCCATCAGACCGTGGCAGGCGATGGAGGTGGGGTTGCCCACCGGCGGACGGGGCCCATGCCGTCCACCGAACATGGCGGACATGACCAGGTTGTGAGAGTTGAGTTTCATTGGCGTTTGACCCTCCTCGCTTGTTCTTTCCGATGGATGAGATTGAATCCACACAGGGTGTTTTGCTGAAGATCGATTTTGAGATTGGATTCGATGCGCCGCACCACGTCGAAAAGGTGCAGGACCATCTCCTGCTCGGCCCGGCGCGGGCCACGGTCAGCCTCTCGGACTGATGGGTTTGCGTTCGTGCGGCGCCAGGAATCGGCGCAGACGGCAACGCACCAGAATGGCCGCAGCTTTCGCCTGACCAAAACTCCCTAGCCGAAAAACGGAAAAATCATCCATTGACTGGATGACCAATGTCAAGCCGAAACTTTCGCCCCTGAAGCCCTACCGTCTGCAGCCTTGCACCCTCCCTGGCGGCGCCACAGCCTTGATCTCCATAATCAGTCCTCTGTTTGCCTGCTTGGCAGATTGCATTTGCCTGTGTTGAATCGGCCAATTTTCAGGTATTGTGATGGTAGCGGTAACAGAATGAGGGCCATTCAAAATCACAACTCTCTTTCCCATGACCCCCTTGATCATTATCTATGCCTTCGATACATTACGAATTGTCGCAACTCTTTGCGGCATGGAGTGCCGCTTTTAAACCTTCCTCAGAAAAGGAGTCAGTGCTATGGAACTGACGGAGCTTTACGAAAAGGGAGAGGCCCTGTTGAGACACAAGGACATTGGATGGCTGTTGGATGATGTGGAGACCGGGTTTGTGTTGGTCCACGACCGCAAGGTGCTGGACCGGTACACCTTCAGAGAGTGCTGTATCGACGCCTCTGAAAGCAAGACAACCTGCCGCGTCATGGGCGTAGAACTCTCCACTCCCGTCGTCATGTCGGCCATGACCATGACCATCCCTGCCATTGTGGACAACGGCCTCATGAAGGTGGCGCAGGGACTCAAGGAAGCCGGCAGCCTCCTGTGGACGGCGGATTCCGGCGGGGGAGCGACGTCCTGAAGGGACTTGCCTATGGCGCTTCTCTTGTGGGTCTTGGCCGACCGATTCTCTTCGGGCTGGCGGCGGAGGAAGGAGGCGGCGTCCGGGACATGGTTTTGAGCATCACCCGAGAACTGAAGCGCCTCATGACTATGGTTGGTGCACCTGACCCGGCCCACGTCCCCAAAGACATTCTCATCGCGGACTAGAGCGCAAGAAAACAGCTCTTCTTCTCTCAGGCACAGCAGGGGTCAAATTCAGGCTAATTTGGGCTAATCGTAACCGGCACTCTACGCAGCTGCTCGAAATCGTTGGTTGCCATCACCCCTCTTGGACCATCGTTTAGTTCTGCTAAACCGTCGCCCCAAGCACCACTTGCTATTAACGATACGAAGTCTTTATTCGGGCAGACTGATATGGAAAGGCCATCTTCCGGTTAGGCTCCCTACCTGCCTTGATGGGACACGGTGTTTCATCCCAGTTTTATTTACTGGCTTACAGCCTCTCTGGATGGCAAGGTAAGCCACGATGGAATTGACGGCTTATTTGGGAAGTGTGCACCACGCCATGTCTGGAGGAAGAGGAAGTCCTCGCCTTTGGCGGACGTGAGAAGGCAACTTCTCTCGACTAACCGACCTTTGTTTCGGCCAAGGGGATTACTTTTCAGGCACAAAAAGCAACTTATTGAGAGTTCCGAAGGGGTTCGGGATGCTGTTCACATCCGTAATGTCTTCCCACCACCGCCCGTCGATCAGCAACTTGTATTCATACCTTCCGGGAGCGAGTGGCACTGTCACCTTCCAAAACCCTTCATCATCCTTTTTCATAGGATGTTCATAGGCATTCCAGTTGTTGAATTCACCCACTAAGGTGACTTCTTTTGCGGCGGGCGCTCTGACCTTAAAGGTCACCCTCCTCTTTTCAGCCTGTCCCGTAGATACTCTCATTTACTGTAGGCTCCCACTTCAAGGCCCCGAAGCCGATGGTTAGGAATGGCGAGTTTGACCGTAATCGGATTTATCTGATATCCTAAACATCCAAAGACGGGTAGGCAACAGATTTTGAGGTCGTAAGGGTGCTTTTGTGTTTATAGCATATGAAAAGCTCCAAAAGGAAGGAGTGCCTCTGGTTTTGGGGATGACCGATAGTCATTGCAATTGAGGCGGATCCTCTTAGCTCAGAATTGCTTGATAGGACGAGAAACTTGCTCGGGGATGACTAGGAATGACTAGCCCATTTCAACAGGAGAGAACATCTTTTACACAGGCAAAATAGATCGGGGGGAGGGCGAAGAATGAAGACACTGTCGATGATGCTTTTGTTTATTTCAGGGTTTCTTGGCATAGCACAGCAGGGCTGGGCGCCTAAAGCATATGTTACGGACTCCTTCGAAATCACACTCCGCACGGGCCCTAGCAACGAGAATAAAATCATTGCTATGCTCTTTTCCGGTCGCCCGCTTTAGGTGCTGGGTACACGGGGGGGGAATGGAGCCAGGTCAAGGTGTTAGACGATGGCAAAGAAGGTTGGGTTATGAGTCGATATCTGGTGACCCGCCTTCCATGGGAAGTTCAAGCCCGGAGACTGCAAGAAGATTCAGTGAGTCTGAATGCCAAGCTAAATCGACTTCAAAAGGAGTTTGTTGATGAGGCTCAACAACGTCAGGGTCTTGCGGAAGAACTCAAGCGAAAAACCGAGGCAGTTGAAGTCTTGAGCATGGAGCATCTGGAGCTCAAGAAAGGAGCTGGGGGATATCTGAGGCTGAAAACCATACACGAAGCTACTGAAAAGGATTTGAAGGCAGCTCAGGCCGAGCTAAGCAAGTTATCTGCGGAAAATGAAACCCTAAGATCATCACAACAGAACAGGTGGTTTTTGAGTGGAGCGCTCGTGCTTCTCTGCGGCTTATTGATCGGCGGCATTGCGGGACGGCACCAAAAGAAGAGACGGTCCCTCTATTCACAAAAACCAACGTTTAACCTCGAACTCCTCATACACGGATTTTGGCCCAATTGGACATTCGCCCCAAGGCAGGCGTGGTCGTTATTTGGAAATCGTTGACTGCCCTTTCCCTCATCGGCCAATAGACTTGCGCTGGTAATCGCTCGTCACAAATACCACCGGTCCGCTTTTTATTGCGAAACCGATCGACGGGCAGGCAATTCTGAAAAACCGCCGGAGACGGACACCCTCGGTTTTTTCTGGCATTTGGAATAATAAGTTTACCCTTTTGATAGCTTTGTGAAAAAAATCGAAACTAGATTCGAGAGCGTTATCAAAAGGTTGCGGCGAAGAAATTGATAATCAGATTTAATTGAATAAAATCATCACCTGTGGGAAAATAGAAAATTAGGCGGTTTTGAATTTCCTTTCAGTTCATAAACTGAGAAAGGCCGTCACATGAACGGAAAACAAGAAGATTCTGAGTTTGGTTTCAAGGCAAAAACGGGCGAACTCTGCATGCTCAACAAGAAAGAAAGGACATTGACGAGAGAGGTTCTTAAACGAACACTTGCCACTGCGGCTGGCAGGGAATTTGTGGTAGAGCGGTTTGGCAAAGACGGCCTTAAGCTAGCCACAAGCCTCTTGGAGGAAATGGGGGTTGAAGTGGAAAAAACCACGGCACAGAAGCCAAGGACAGTTTCGTGATTCGGGACTGTAATGTGAAGAAGGATCCCTGTTCTCAAGAAATAGGCTCATATAGATCATCAATTAAGGCAAAGGATGGAGTTTATGGCTAAGATTCAGGTTCTGGAAGGGCCAATGAAGGGAGTCCAGTTTGAGATTGATAAAGAGGTGATCTTTGTCGGGAGAGCCCCAGAAAATGATGTCCAAATTCGTGATAATGCGGCTTCCAGGAAACACCTTAAGATATTCAGCGTTGAAAGCTGCTATTTTATCGAGGACCTAAAGACCAGGAACGGTACCATGATTAACGGTGAGCCTCTTGATGCGGGTTTCTCTCAACTAATCACAGAAAACGATCTTATTCAGCTGGGATCGAGCGTCATTCGCTTAGAGGGAATTGGTGCGAATAAGCCACCGATCACAGTAGAAAATATTGAACCTCATCCTCCGGAAAAAGCAAATGAGCCAAGAAGCTCGATTGCCTTTTCGGGGGAAGAGCGGCGATCGAGAGCATTTCAGGAAATGAATTTCATCTATGATTTGTTACAGCTCATGGGGGAGGCATCCAATACCGATCAACTCCTTGAGAAGGTGACGGAATCTCTTTTTGAAAGTTATCCGCGGATAGATAAAGTGAGCGCGTTTCTTTTCGATGATGGAAAGAATAGGATGGAGGAGATCGTTTCGCAGAGCAAGCAAGATAGTGATAAAAAGAAAACATCTTATACGAGAGCCATTCTGGATCAGGTTATGCAAGACGGTAAAATAGTTACTGTATATCTTAAAGCAGACGCAGCGCGGGATGGCTTTACAAATGTTCAGGATACGGTAGCACTCATGGCTGTGATATGTCTGCCCCTGATGAGTGGTGAGAAGGTACGTGGCGCTATTTACATTGAGGGTTTTCGAGAAAGCAATCCGGTCAGGAAAGAAGATTTCCTGCTTTTGAAGACTATCAAGCGTCTACTTGAATTGACTCTGGAGATAGACGATCTAAACAGAGGCGGCGCACCCCACTCGCGAAACCGAAAAAGAGTCTGAGTCAAAACAGCCGTCATCGGAAAATATCACTGTCATTTTGCGTTTCTTATCTTCTGCAGGGTTTTGGCTGCGCCATGAAATCGCTCGCCGGAGGCACCACCTGCCCGCTTTCCACATAACGCAGTTCATCGCGAGCCAGGCAAATCCAAAAAACCACCGAAGGTGTGTACCTTCAGCCGTTCCTCAGCATTTGGAAACTTCAATCGATAAGATATTGCAGCTACTGCCAGCAATCGTTTCTTTTGCCGTAAATTTTGCCTGCATTTAAATGGAGGATATTGCAAAGTATTCAGCCTGTGATGCTTTTGAAGGATATTTAGGGGCAATTCCCTATTTGAATTTTAATCGGATAATGGATTCCCCTTCTTGCGATTGGATCACAACATGGTCTCTTTCGATTCGAGCTATTGTTTTCCCATCAACCGAGTCACCAACTCTGAACTCGACTCCATTTATCAAAGCAAAGGAATTCTTGGCATTGCTCGACCAGACAATCGCTTCAATACTGAATGGGGGTCTTTCTGTATCTCCAACTTCCAAATTCTCTTCGTTTAGTGCTGGTGACTTCAGACTTTCGGAGGTTGCAGGCAACGAAATATCACCTTGCTGAGAGGTCTTTCCTACTTCCGCAGAAGGAGGCACAGTCGCACCTTCAGTTCTCTGTCCCTGGTTAGCTTTCGGCATGATTCCTCTGAGGAGAAAAGCTTTATCCTTTGCTGCGAAAACTCCAAGAACGACGAGAGCGCCCACCACAAGAAAGCTAAATACGAATACTCTTAGATGATTGCGATTAGGGGTTGGCTCAATATAATGCTTTTCTATTTTCACTCCCGGAGTAGACGCTCTTTTTCGATGTCTAGGCCCACCGATTATGACAGTCTGGTCCAGAGGGATGCTTGCCCGTTCCGCCTCGGCCTTAGCTTTTTCGGTGCCAATAAAAAGAAGAACGTTCTTGCCTATGGAAATCCTATCCCCGTGGGAGAGTCGATGTGAGAGGACTTTCAAGCCATTTACAAGTGTGCCATTGGTACTCTGAAGATCTGTTAAAATATAATCTGGCCCTATCTTGTCAATCCTTGCATGGGAGGAAGACACCTCGGGGTTGGTGAAGACAATGGTATTCTCTTTGCGCCGACCGATCGTGATGCTACCCTTTGGAAAAGGATAATCCTTAATAACCTGCCCTTCGTGTTCCCAAAGCAATCTTGCCATGAGCTTCCTCACATACAATTATACTGAATTAAGCGCGAAAAAGGCAAGTCAGATGATGAGGCGACGGAGCATGGATTTCTTTTCAGATCCTCGATCGCTATATCCCAGTCGCATACCGGTCCGATAGACTCGTGTTCCTAATCGCTCGTCAGAAAGACCACTCGCCCAATTTCCACTGCGATACGCAGCCTTTCGCCGCTCAGGCAAATCTGGAAAAACCTTCCGAAGGTGACCCCTTGTCCTTGTGATAAGGTGTCTTCTCGATTGACACACAAAACCGAATCGCCTATCCTCCTTCCCATTGGCTGGTCACAGGATTGCCGACAGACCCTGATCGGAGAGCGCAATGAACAAGTGGATCGCAGCAGTTGCAGTCATGGTCTGCCTGTCTGCCTGCGCATTAACGCCGCCGCATGTCACACCCGTTGTCGGGGGGACAGTACAGTCGGCCCGACAGGCTTACGGACAGGCTGGCGGCTCCTTCCGTACCAGCTACCAGATCGAGGGCAGAGGGCACCAGTTCACGGTGGCCATCGCGAAAGCTGATGTCCTCCACGAAGTGATCTTTGTGGACGGTAATCTTGAATTCAGTGCTTTTCATGGTTATTAGCAGAGCCCAATGCAACATATGCTGTCTGGATCTTATCATGACCAGTTTGAGCACCAAGAGCAAGAAGAGAATAAGAGAAGCACTTGAGTTCTTGAATATCAATCGGAGGCCTATTTCAGTCCAGATCGAAGGAGAGGCAACTTGTTTTGCTTCAAAGATTGTCAAAGTAGATCATGGAGATCTTATCTCAAGAGGGATAGGCGAAAGACTTGTCATTGAGTGGCTCTCCCCGCAAAAGGGTAACGATCTAATTCAGTCCAGGAGTCCTATCCGGGTGAGATTTTCACTTGGAAAATATGACTGTGAGTTCACCTCCTATTATATAACAGAAAGCGTTGAGCCCCCATATTTCGGTCACATGATCACTTACCCAGAGGCACTTGTCATTGTAGAGAGAAGAATGGATAACCGTAACGCGATAGGCACCGAGCGGGAGCCGCTTTTTGTTCATGCAAAACTCACAATCAGGATAAGTGGATCTCAAGAAAAGAGTTGTGATCTCCGGGTTTTCGACATTTCGGAAAATGGTGTTGGGATACTGGTAAGTGAGGAGCAGTCTGACTTGCTTGAACGAATTGGAATTGGAGATAGGCTTAAGGAAGTAGAGTTATACGCCACATGGACCATGGTTAGGGTCGATGGCACGGTGAGACACAAGTCTAGGGTGCGCGAAGGAGAATATAGCGGCTACCATCTCCTAGGGATTGAACTCGACGAAAAGCTCGAATACTATGTTTGAGATTGGGACATTGCGCACCCCGCAAAACGACGTTTAGGATAACGGTGTACTCGTCTCTTAAAAAGTCTACGGAGGGCGTGGGTTCTGAAAACGTGAGTTTGACTTATTTGGCATCGTTGCCTGCCGTATTTCTGGTCGGGAAATAGACCTGGGTTGTTAATCGCGCGTCCCAAAGGACCGCCTCCCGTTTTCACTTACGATACATTATTTAAAGCAGAAAAGCCAAGAACACCATCCAGTTGCTGGCCGTTCCCTTCTCTTTTCCTGACCGCTCGATAGACTTGGTATCGCTCGTTCTTGGGATGCGTCTTTCCCATTGACACACAAGGCCAAATCCCGTATAGTACGAGGCCGAAAAAGAGACTTCTTCTAACATCTCATCCATCTCTCATCCATCGAAGGATCAACAAACGGCTCTACGTCCGGCTCCATTAGGCAGTGTGGCAATAGTGGACATCATAGGAACAAATCGAAATGGAGGTTTGGTATGAATTCAAAAATCCGTTTTTTTAGAATTGCGCTAATCATGAGCTCCGCTCTCTTCCTTCTGTCTTGCGGAGGAGTGACCGTGACAAAAGGGGAGAACTGGCTCGCTTCCAAGAAGGACAAACCTGAAATGGATGTTTCAGGTACCTGGTCTTCCCCGGAATGGGGTGCAGCAACACTCAAACAAGAAGAGAACCGCATTACCGGAATGCTCGGTGATTATCCTGTGAAAGGCGTTGCCAGCGGAAATGGCCTCTATTTGATGATGTATTCAGGTGATAGAGTGCACTATTTTGCCGAACTCAAGGCTACCGACAAGAATACCTTCAAAGGACTCTATTCCGCCAAGTACAGCACTATTGATGAAGTGAAAAATGCTCCGGCAGTTACAAGGCCGATGAGTCTTACAAGGTAGCCCCTCGACAGTGACGGTCCCGCAAGAAGTCGTCACCCCGGTGAACGTCGGATCAGTTCCGGGGCAGGCCCGGGGTCCAGGAGGTTTTTCACTGCCTTTTTTGCTGGATTCCCCGGTGAAACCGGGAAATGACGAGAAGAAGCCATAAAAAAGATCCTCAAGCACCTCGGACTATGGGTGGTAAACCCGCCACACTTCCGGCGGGTAAAGCCTCGACCTCCACCCAAAACTACAGGGCCGCCAAAGATCCCGGAATACCATATCGACTATTCCACCTCACAAAAAGCGACTTCTCTATCATCTCACCTCGCCCATTTTTTAAATGGTACTGAGCGCATTCCCAGCTATCAATCCTGCAGGAGCGTTTTGCGGCTGATGCGCACGGTACACCTTTTTCCGGCTATGCGTATTACAATGCATTGGCTTTTCTCCTTACATGATTTATAGTTATATGGTTGCGACTATGAACTAAGCTGCTTAATGCTAATGACACACAGGAAATGCTTGATAAGGGGCTAGGCATTGGCTGCTCAAAAAAAAATATCTGAAGACACAGCATCTGCAATTGTGAAGCGTCTCAATCAGGCTCTCCGTGTAGAATACAGTCTCATAATCCATTATCCCTACATAGCCAATCTCATCCGAGATGAAGAGGTGAAAAAATTGGCCACTGAACTCGGAGCCGCTTCGATCCATCATGCTGATGTTGTAGCCACCATCATAAGCAAGTTAGGAGGAAAGCCGGAGTGGTCTTTTGAACCTTTCCCGGAAGGTGCTGATACTAAGAAAATATTTCGCATGCAGCTTGGAAAGGAACGGCTGGCACTGCAGTTGCACAAGGGTAGTGCTGAAATGTCTCCATCCAGTTCGCATCGCGAGGCGCTCAGCGCACTGGCAAAGGAAGAAGAACAGCATATTCAGGTTGTCGAACGAATTTTATCAATATTAAGTAGTCAGCAGTTAAGCCATAATACTTGAATCCCGCCATTTTCAAGTATTGGCATGGTAACCGAATCAAAAGCAGCCGACCAAGAATCAAGATTTCGATACGCAAGCGCAGATCCGGGGGGGAGCAGAGGTTGCTGCCATGCACCTCCATTATTGAAACGATCCCAGATTTTGGTATAGTGCTTGTAAAGGAACGTGCTGGAACCTGGTTGAGCCGTGCAGCCTGTGGCACGTAAACATTACTCTCCATCACACCCTCTCTCTTAATAGAGGCATATGAAGCCACAGTGGCGAGCCATTCTAAGGCCTGAAATCGTCTTTTCTTTATCCCCTCCCTTGAATAGCACAGGCAGGACATGGATATGACAAATGAAGAGCTGGTGAAGAAGATCAAGGAGTTATTGAAAACGAATGCTAACCTGGAGTTTCTGCTGGGACTTAAAAGGAAGGAGCTGGAACTCTGGTGGCATGCATTAAGGGAAGGGTAGGTCAGGTGGGTGGATCAGAGGGGACACCGTAGAACCCGGGAATGAAAGGAGCACAGACTATGTCGAACATTGCGAAAGTGTTGAAAGCGGAAATTGCGAGAATCAGCAGGAAGGAAGCTAAGAGCGCTACCCAGGGGATAGGAAAGTCGAACGCGTGGCTAAGGAAAATCGTGGCAGATCTGAAGAAGAGAGTGGTGCTGCTCGAAAAGGAGAATAAGCGTCTGGCAGCGACGATGAAAAAATACCAGGTTGAATCACCCCAGAAGCCTGATGAAGATACCAGGAAAGCGCGGTTAACATCGAGAGGGATTCGCAGTCTCCGGAGAAAGTTACGTCTTAGTCAGCTTGATTTCGGAAAGTTACTGGGCACGACTGGTCATTGTGTTTATCTCTTGGAAAAGAAGGAGGGAGCGCTGAATCTGCGAGACAAAACCAGGGAAGCACTTCTTTCGATCAGGGGGCTGAGCGCTGGAGAGGCAAGAACAAAACTGGCCGAAACTGGGGGAAAGCGCAAAAGGAGCAGGACAGTTGCTCTGAAAAAGAGAAAGAGATCATGAAGGTTAGAGTGGTTTTTCCATGGCGTTCAAACATTGATGCAATTGAAAAGATCACGGTAACACTATGTTTTTGCGATCATTTGGTTATGTGGCGGATGATCGTTAACATACGCAATAGACTTGAATCGTTAATCGCTCGGTTATTCAAAGACAATCCTCTTGACTTTGGAGGAGCTTTCATTCAGTATCTTTCTCAATTCATCCTACCGAACTAGGTTCACTTAACCCCTTTTCTGAGAAAGTTATGAAGTGGGCCTGTCTCAAGTACCTTAACCTTTGCCTCCCTAAGGCTCCGGCCTGAGGGGAGGCGCACACAATCATTTGTAATCTGTGATAAAGCCAAACCCATTGAGAAGTGGGGAGGTAAAGCTATGGGATCCAGCAGCATCGCTGACCCCAACTCCAATGCCGAATCCCTTGTAGGCGGAGTCCGTAAAAGGGAGCTCTTATCAACTCATCTCACCTATACTATCGTCAGCAACGTAATGGCGAAGACAGCGGTAAGCCAAAAGTGATATTTCAGAACCCGACCCTAGATCCTTCTAGATCCATTGACTGATTGCTGATCGCTGAACGCTACTTTAAACACAGCCCGATTGCAACCATGGTTTGGAGGTACTACGAAAGCAATTCATGGAGATCATCGCTAATCACTTGAATGTCCCTCTAGGGTGCGAAAGGAGGCCATCATGCTTTATGACGCTTTACTGACAGAACAGGAGAAAGCGCTGCGGGATGAAGTCCGCCGATTTGTCCGGGATGAGGTGCCAGCAGACCTCTTGCGGGCCATGGACCGGGAAGAGATCACCTTTCCGCACGAGTTCATCGCCAAGCTGGCCAAGCACGGCCTTCGGGGATTGAGGTTTCCCAAAAAATGGGGCGGGCGGGAGTTGCCCTGGACAGCAGAGGTCGTAGCGGAAGAGGAGGTGGGCGTCCTCGGGAATGCCTTGGGATGCGCCTTCGTGATGACCTCTATCGTGGGCGAGCCTCTGAATGTTTTCGGGACTGAGGATCAAAAAGAAAGGTACCTCAGGCCGATTCTCACCGACACGAAGATTCCCGAGGAAGCTCTTACGGAGCCCAGAGGAGGCTCTGATTTCTTTGGGGCCACCACTCGGGCGGTTGCTGATGGAAACTCCTTTGTTCTCAACGGTCAAAAACGTTTTGTGGTGGGCGCGGAGGCAGCTGACTTCTTCGCAGTTTACTGCAATACCGCTTTTCTGTTGTAAGGCAGGTTACGACTTGAGTTGCCAGTCTATTGCCTCTTAGACCGCTCAAAACTCGCAACATAAGATACGTAGTCCTAGAGCGGAGCACCTTATGCAGGGCCATTTGCAGAACGGATTGCCCGGTGAGGTCGAAGTGCACTCTTTTCCGGTTTGGCCAGCATCCAGGATCAGTGGCGGCGGCACGGTAAAATTCACGAAATCATGGGCATCCCCTACTTTGTATTGGCGGGGATTAAAAGAAAGGGAAGACCTCAAGGGCGTCCTGCAGAATTCCAGGATGCTGAAGCGTTACAGGATACGGTTGAACCACCATACCGAAAGCAAGCCCGCAATCAGCGCCATCAAGGCGGCAGCGGCTGAGAAAAAAGCGGTGATTTCGGTCTCCCGGGTTACAAACACCCGCCGGCTGTTCAGGGTCTCGTAGACCTTTTTCAGGTCCGCGGCAGTGCCCGCATAATAATACTCGCCTTGGGTCAGCTCCGCAATCTTCTTGAGGGTTTGTTCATCGAGCCGCACGCGCATCGACCAGCCTTCAAACCGGAGAATCTCGCCTTCAGTCGTGCCGAAGCCCACCGTGTAGACGCGCACGCCGCGCTCGGCTGCAATGCGAGCCGCTTCGATCGGGTCGGGTCCAACGTTCGACTGGCCGTCGGTCAGCAGGATAATCACGGCCGATGCGTAGGAGCCAGGTGGAACCGGCTTGAACATCGAGCTTTTCGGGTTCGCCGCCTGGTCGAGCGGAGCGCTGCGCAGGGAATCGCGGCCAGGGTCACGCCGAGGGTTCGACGACCGTAAATCGAACTCGGCGTCCGGGAAAATCGCCTTAAGCGACATGAGGATCCCGCTGCCGATGGCGGTGGCGCGTTGCAGCTGGAACCGGTCGATGGCCGCAATAATCTCCTCGCGGTTATCGGTGGGGGCCTGGGCGACCGCCGCCGTACCGGCAAAGGTGACCACCCCGATGCGCGTGCCTCGCGGCTGGTCGGTGACGAATGATTTGGCGGCGGCCTGCGCGGCCGCAATCCGGTTTGGTTCCACGTCGGTCGCGCGCATGCTGCCGGAAGTGTCCATCGCAAGGATGACGGTGCGTTGATGCGTCGGCAGGGTGACGACCGCCGACGGTCGGGCCACGGCAAGGATCAGCAGGGTCAGCGCCAGCAGGAAGAGGAGCGGCGGGATGTGGCGCCGGAATCTCTGGCCGGCGCCCATGGCCTCTTTCACCAGGCTCAGGTTCGCATAGCGCAGTGCCGTCTTTTTCTTGCGGCGCAGCAGGAACAGATAGGCGGCGATGAGTGCAGGCACGGCCGTTAAAAGCCAAAGCATGTCAGGCCATATGAACGTCATGGCGGCCTCCCAGGTGCTGCGGCAGGCTGCCGCCCGCCGAAAGCTGCCGCCGTCGCTTGCGCAGGTCGGCGAACCTCAGAATCGCATTGACGAGGTCGTCGGTCGTGGAAAGCTCCAGGGCGTCCACGCCGGCGTCGCCAAATGCCGAGCGGAGTGCCGCCTCGTGCCGCCCAGCCGCAGCCGCGAAACGATTGCGGAAGCCGCGGTCGTGGGTGTCCACCCATGCGAGTTCACCGGTCTCAGCGTCCTGAAAGACCAGAAGCCCCAGATCCGGCAGCTCCATTTCCAGCGGATCGTAGAGCCGCACCGCGACGATCTCATGGCGCCGGGCCAGGAGAGCCAGCGGCTCTTCCCAGCCGGGTGTACTGATGAAATCGGAAACGACGAACACGAGCGAACGCCTGGGTATGACCTGGTGGCCGGTCTGCACCAGATCCTTGAGGTTCGTCGCGGCTGAGCGGGAGCGCTCGGGCCGGGACAGCATCCGGCCAAGGATGTGCAGGACATGGCGCCGGCCACCCCGCGCCGGTATCACCGTGTCCACCCGGTCGCCGTAAAACAGCGCCCCGACAGGATTGCCGTGGCGGGAGAGCAGCCGCGCCAAAACGGTCACAAACTCGACCGCCACGGAGCGCTTCTGCACTCGCTCGGAGCCGAAACTCACCGAGGGGCTGAGGTCCAGCAGGAACCAGGCCGTCACGTCTCGGTCCTCGTTATACACGCGCACGTAGGGGGTCTGCAGCCGCGCCGTGACATTCCAGTCGATGTGGCGGACATCGTCGTGGTACTGGTACTCGCGCAGGTCGGCCAGGTCGACCCCGAACCCGCGGAACAGGCTGCGGTAGTCGCCGTGAAGCAGACCGTCCAGGCGGCGGATGACGGTCCACTCGAGCCGCAGCAAAATTTTCTCAGGATCGCGCGTCTGCTCGGACATGGGTCTCCAACGGCTTCTCGGGCGCCGGCAGGTGGTGCATCACTTTTTGAATGATCTGGTCGGCCGTCATGGCATCGGCCAGGGCCTGGTACGAGAGAACCAGCCGGTGCCGGAAGACGTCCGCCACTAGGTCGGTCAAGTCCTCCGGCAGGACATAGCTTCGGCCGCGCAGAAAGGCCAGGGCCCGTGCACCCTCGATCAAGTGGATGGGGGCGCGGGGGCTGGCGCCGTAGGAAAGGTAAGGGGCCAGGTCGGGGATGCCGTAACGGCTGGGGTCCCGCGTGGCGGCGGCGAGGCGCACCGCATACTGGATCAGCGATGGGTCAACAAACCCGGTCCGGCACTCGCGCTGCAGCGCCCTCAGCTGCTCGGTGGTGGCGATGGCCGCAACTTCGTTCTCCTCACCCGTGACCCGGTTGACGATGACAAACTCCTCTTCCTCGCTCGGGTAGCCGACGAGCACCTTCATCATGAAGCGGTCCACCTGGGCTTCGGGCAGCGGGTAGGTCCCCTCGGTCTCGATGGGGTTCTGCGTCGCCATGACCAGAAACGGCTGCGGCACGCGGTGGGTCTCGCCGGCGATGGTGACCTGGTATTCCTGCATCACTTCGAGCAGGGCGCTTTGCACCTTGGCCGGGGCCCGGTTGATCTCATCGGCCAAGAGCAGGTGGGTGAAGACGGGACCGAGCGCGGTGGTGAATTCGCCGGTTCTCTGGTTGTAGATGCGTGTCCCCACCAGGTCCGCCGGAACCAGATCCGGCGTGAATTGAATCCTCCGGAAAGTCCCGCGAATGGTCCGGGCGAGGGTTTTGACCGTCAGGGTCTTGGCGAGGCCCGGCACGCCCTCGACCAGCAGATGCCCCTGGGCCAGGGTAGCCACCAGCACGCGCTCGAGGAAACGGTCCTGGCCGACGACGATCTTCTTCACCTCGTAGAGGATGCGCTCCATCAAGGTGGAAACTTCAGAACGACCTATTTCGCTCGCGTTCATGTCCGTCCCTTCCGATGCGGCTTTAGAAAGGCGGCAGGCCGATGGCAGTCGCTGCGCTCGCCATGGTTACCGCAAACCCGATGCCGATGAAGACGCGCTGGTCGGTCGGGTTCAGAATGGCTGTGACAATGCCCACCACTTCGCCTTCCGCGTTCACCAGCGGGCCGCCGGAGTTGCCGGCGTTGGCCGCCGCGTCGAACTGGATGAGGTTGGTGAGCAGGCGCTCGCCTTCCGGCGAGCGGAACTCGCGGTTTAGACCGGAGACCACTCCCGCCGAGACCGACGGACCGATGCCGAACGGAAAGCCCACGGCAATAACGTAGTCGCCGACAGCGAGATCGCGCGTGGAAACCAGATTGGCGGGGGCGAGATCGTCGGGGATGGTCTTCGCATGCAGCACCGCCAGATCGTTTTCGGGCTGCAGGCCCACCACCTCGGCTTCAGACTCCAGTCCGTCGGAGAAGACCACTTTCACCAGCTTGGCACCGGCGACCACATGGAGATTGGTGAGAATGAGTCCCTTGTCGACAACGACAACCCCCGTGCCGACCTTCTTTTCGATTTCGTCGTCGCCGTCCGGGTCGGTGTCCAAGCCCCTCACGCGCACAACCGACGGCCTGATGATTTCGTAAGCCTTTGCCGCGGGCGATGGCAACGCTTGGGTCTCCAGGGTGTGCACCACCGCCCTTTCGATATCCTTCTGGGTGATCCGGCGCGGCGTTGGCGCCATGGAGGCATGCCCCCAGACAAGGAGCAGGGCGAGAAGGCCGCCGACAAGGAGCCAAAAGATGCGATCGTGGCGCTGGATTAAATAGCGGAAGAGGAGCGGGCGAGCGGGGGAGGAAGCGGTTTCAGGTGTCTGATCGTTTCCTTGAGACTGGCCCGGAGGGCTGATCCCGCTCGGTTGGACAGGGATTCGGGACCTTCTGGAACTGCTGTAAAACGCGACTCGTTTCATATGCGGCCTCACTGGGTTGAGGCGTAGCTAGTTCACGACTTGATGGACATGTAAACACAATAATACTCACGGTTGCCGTAAAGACAAGTGCGTAGTGGCAAAATCCCTAAAATTCCGTTCTCCGTCGTCCGTCCTCCGCTCTTCTCTCTTCCGGTTTGGCCCGCATCCAGCATCAAGGATCCAGGATCAGCCGCTGCGGCACGGAGAAATTCACGATATTATGGGTGTCACCCAAAAGAGGTCGCGGGGTTTTCTCTGCGTCACTGTGCTCTCTGTGAGAGATGAGTTTTCTTGCTTCTGCCTGCCCATTTGAGTATCACGTCTTCGCAGTTTTTGGCCCGTAAACCCCTCGGAGATCGAGGAGGCGTGAGACGCGAAGGCCCCGTATGAAACTTCCCTGCAAGGGATATGGGGATTTGTCGTTCCCAGGCTTTGAATTGGCGGGGATCAAAACAAAGTGAATAACCTAAGGGCATCCCCCGGAACGTCTTCGTTAGGCCTCGAGCCACAGCGGCGAGGAAAGAAGGACGGCAGTTGCACAGTGAGGAGATATGATTGAAACCAGGTATGCGATTGAACCCATTGGGGTTATACGCTCTGAACTAGCCAGTCGAGAGGCGGCACCTTGCCAGGGATACGAAGGCGCACCCAACGCATGGCTCGAAGTCAATTCGATGTTTGCACAGGGGCTTGAAGGTGTTGCGGTAGGCGATGACATTATATTGATTACATGGTTCCACAAAGCTAATCGCAATATATTGAAGTTGCACCCCCACTGGGGCACGAATAGGCCTCTGACTGGTGTCTTTGCGACACGATCTCCCGACAGACCAAATCCAATTGGTCTACACCGGGTTACGGTTCTGGAGATCTCCAGGAACAGATTAAGAGTGGGACCGTTAGAAGCGATTGATGGAATGCCGGTAGTCGATATCAAGCCAGCGCTTCCACAATCAGTCGATTCATAAAGAAACAGCCTCACATTTCATTCAAGCGTACGCCGCAAAGCGACACCGCTGAATCTAAACGCTTGACGATTTCTTCTGCTAATCGCGCGCCTTCAGGACTGGCCCAAATTTCAGGTAACGAACCTCAATTATAAAACAGAGAGAAGAATGCCCACTGCCGGGTGGGTGCCTTGGCTGGGTTTGCTCTAGGGTGCCTGCGTCGTTTCAGTCGCGCGCGGACCTGCCTACATTTACAACCGGCGCCTCCTGGTCAGGGCGGAGTCATTGAGCGGTGAAATCCGTCTTTTCGGATCTCGCATTTTGGGCTTTGACATTTGTCATCGTTCGGTTGATGATCAAAGACCATGAAGATCCTGCTCATCTATCCTTATTTCATTGAAGAGCGAAGGCATGACGAGGACATCAGGGCGGTGCCCATGGGCCTTTACTCTGTGGCAGCCGTTCTGAAGGAGAACCATTATGATGTCGAGGTTGTGGACTGGCATGAGATCAACAGAACTCCTGAAAAGGTCAAGGAAGCGCTTGCTGCGAAGAAACCGGATGTGATCGGGTTTTCCGTCCTTCATGGAAACCGCTGGGGCGCCATAGACATTGCTTGCGCGGCGAAACAACTCAACCCCAAGACCCAGGTTGTCTTCGGAGGGATTGGCGCGACTTTTCTCTGGGAACACTTGCTCAGGAACTTCCCTGAAGTGGATTATGTGGTCCTTGGTGAAGGGGAATGGACCTTTCTGAACCTTGTTAGGCATTTTGAAAAGAAGCAAGATCAAGGGATCGCGCAGATTCGAGGAATCGCGTATAGGGAAAACGGAAAAATTTTGAAAACCGGAGAACCCGATCCTGTAAAAGACCTCGACAGCCTGCCGATTCCTGCAAAACACTTTAGCTACGCGCATGTTTCATCCTCGCGGGGGTGTGCTTGGAATTGCTCTTTCTGCGGTTCCCCTGAATTCTGGGGCAGGAAGATCCGATGGCGCTCGCCGGAGAAGTTCGTAGAAGAACTGGAGTCTCTTTTCGGAAAGGGAGTGACTTTTTTCTACTTCTCTGACGACACCTTCACCATTAATGCAAAGCGGGTCATCGAAATCTGCAAAGGGATCATTGAGAAGAATCTCAAGATAGCCTGGTATGCGATCTCGCGAGTGGATCATGTGGACGAGGAGATGCTTTACTGGATGAGAAGGGCGGGATGCATCCAGATCAGCTACGGTGTGGAAAGCGGGTCCGCGAAAATCAGGAAGGCGTTAGGCAAGCCGGTCAAGACCGAACAGGTTAGGCGGGCCTTCGCACTGACGGCACGATACGGGATTCTTTCCAGAGCCTATTTTATCTATGGCGCTCCAGGGGAAACGTGGAAAACCGTTCAGGAGACCATGGACCTCATGGAAGATGTCAAGCCCCTGAGCGCTATCTTCTACATCCTCGATGTTTTCCCTGGAACCGAACTTTACTCGGAGCTGAAAAAAAGGCTTGGCATCACAGAGGATGTCTGGCTCAAGAGAATCGAAGGCATCATGTACTTTGAGACCGATTCGAGAATGAATGATGCGCTCATTCTCGCTTTTGGGAAGAAGCTTCGCACGGCCTTCTACGAGAGAGTTCATTCCTACACAGACTCGATCGAGCTTGTGGATCGAAAGGATCTATATCCGTGGCACGCGGATTTCTGCTCAAGGCTTGGTATGACCTTCAGCCATGGTGATTATTCGAGAATTGAAGAAGTGAAAGAGAAATTTGGAACAGCGGAAAAGCTCTTCCTGAAATCCCTGGGCTACTACCCGGATCATCGGGCGTACCTGGGCCTGGGCATGCTCAAGCAGAAAAAGGGGGAATTCAAAGAGTCTGTGGAGATCCTCAAAGAGGGACTCTCCCATTGGCCGGAAAGCGAAGATCTGAACCTGTGCCTTGGGGTCAGCACCATGAACCTGCGAAATTTCAGAACTGCTCTGGATCACTTTTCCAAGTTCCCGGGATCAAAGACATCACAAAAGCCCATCAATGAGTGCCGAAGGGCGTTGAAGGGATGACAGGTCCTGACCCGGAGGGATCAACGTTGAGGATCCTCTATAAAGTCTCGTTGACCCCGGTCGTCCTTCGATACCTCAGGACGAACGGTTATTCCGATCATGGTGAGGTATCGAACCATGATCGGAATGATGTCTCCTGACTTCTCAGAAGATCATGTACGTTCACTATAAAACAACTTAAAGAAAAACATGCCAATAAAAAGGCTGAGCCCGGCAGTGAGAAAGAGCGCCGGGAAACCGGCCCGCTCTCCGATATATCCGAGAAGAATGGATCCGAAAAAGGCGCCTCCGTCCATGGAACCCGTGAAGGCGCCTGTAACCTTTCCACGAATGGCGATGGGTTCGTCCCGCACGGCGACGGCGGTGAGGCATGGAAAAAGAAATCCATGGCCGAGACCGGATAGGAGGCCGGAGATGACCAGGATCGTTTCCCCGCCTAAAAAACAAAGGAGAAGAAGGCCTGCCCCTGTGAGAAGCATGGCATAGGGGATAATCCGCAGCTCCCCAAGTCGGTCGGCCAGCCTGCCGCCCACGAACCGGGTAAGGACAGCCATCCCCGAGTAACTCAAGTAATAAATAGAGATAAAGGCGAGATTTTTTTCCTTGGCAAAAGGGGAGACAAAGCCTCCAGAAGCGGCAAGGGCATATCCAAAAAGGAATGCAAGCAAGGCGACCTTGAGGGTTCTCGTTTGCAGGAGCACTGAGAAGAAGGAAGAGGAACTCAACGAGGAATGTTCAAAATGGGATTCCGGAATTCGAAGGTGGAGTAAGAATCCCATGGCTCCCATCCCGGAGGCAGCAAGAAAAAAGGGGACAAACCCCGCCTGCTGGATGAGGATTTCGGCAATGGCTGGTCCGACGGCCATCCCTGTGAGGCCTGTGACACCGAACATGCCGATTCCTTCGTTGAGCCTGGTTTCAGGGATAATGTCCGCCATATAGGTGAAGGCAGCTGTGAAGCAAAGGGCGAGACCGATGCCGTGGATAACTCTTACAAAGAGGAGAGCAGGATAGGCGTGGCTCAGGTCTTGATGAAAGAAAAGGTAGGAAAGGGGAAGAATGGTCATTATTGCGCAACCCAGGGTATAACTCCTTTTTCGGCCGATCCGGTCGACCATGGACGATATCCACGGACGAGAGAGGACGGAAGAAAGAGAAAAGACTCCCATCAGAATGCCGATGTCCAGTTTGGAACCCCCGAGGTGTGAAACGAAAAGAGGAAAAAGGAAAAACGAGCCAAAGCTGGAAGAGGTGAAGAAGTTGGCCAGAGACATGGTCAGAAAGGTTCGGGTATAGAGTAGTTGTGCACCTTGCATCTGGAGCGTTTTCCTTTTCGGCCGGGCTTGAGGGCCTCTTAAAGAGTCAGCATCATTACCTTGGTTCAGCTTGCGAAGTCAAAAGAAACATGAGCGAGAAGCATACAAGGGGAACAAATTTCGTGCAAGGTGTGTGTCCTCTGCCCCCTGGAACCTCTAGCGGACCATTACAGGCTCACGGCAACCCTGCTGGAGCGCCGCGGCATTACGGCGCCGGGTCGGGAACCCGTGGCCTTCAATACGCCTTTTCAACCTTGACAGAACAAAAAGCCTTTCCTATAAAGCTTTTAGAAACGTTCAATCGTAGTTGAATGGGGCCACCCCACCCGGACAGGGCTGGGACTTTTTCTTGCGTTCCGAGGCGCACTGTAAGAGATGTCTTGACCGATTGTTTTTGGGGGAATCAACATGCCTGAGACATGGGTCAATTACTGGTATTATGGGAAAGACGGTAAATTGATCAAGACGGAAAGGCTGCCAAGAAAAGACATCGTGTTTGTTTATGAAACAGCGGAAAGACCGACGGCCCAGATATCGCGACACACATTCTTCTGCCCCAGCACAGGGGTGACACAGAAGTTCGATGCCGTGTGCGAAGGGGACCGCACATTAAAGCGAAGAGAAATCGTGAGGCAACTGCTCGGTCAATGCACGATGCCTTGAGGTGCGTCCACAGAAGCAAGAAAAGTACCCTTCCTTTTGCTGATCAAGGCCGGATCCTGATAATTTTCTCGTCATCCGCACTCATGAAAGACCTTTAAGAATCTTCGGAGAGAATTGATATGACTTGGCTCAGCGGAGCGGAGTGCCGGGGGTTTTTATTTCCACTTTAGAAACCGTGGGAGAAGCCGCTGAAATTTTTCTAGGGAGCGTCACCCATCTGCTGCCGAAAAAAGAAAAGTCATAACAGGCCAGGGGCATTTCCTTTTTCACTGGTTTGACTCGCAGTACCCTATAGTGTAGTTTTTATACCATTGAGTGGAGCGATTCTGATGCTTTTCAGGCTTTTGCGGGTTTTTGCACCGCGTTTTTGAATGGCCGGGCATCAGGAAAGGTTTCTGAGGATATTTATCAGTAAATTGAAGGAGAAGGGATCATGAAAAAAACAATAGGGATGGCCTTTGCCGGGGCACTGGCCTTGATCTGTTCCATGGCCTTGGCCGCTGAGCAGGGCAAAATAAAAGATACGGAGTCCGCCACGCACGGCGGCGACGCAGCCAGGCATCAGATCGTGGACACATACAAGTTTACGGGCTTTGAGGTGGTCCAGATCAACCTGCCGGTGCTCTCCCACTATTCCTACATTCTGGTCTCCGGCAAGGAGGCCTTGATCGTGGATCCGGACCGGGATGTGCAGTTTTACCTGGACTTTGTCTCCAAGAACCACCTGACGATCAAGGGGGTGTATCTGACTCACTCCCATGCCGATTTTGTGGCCGGGCATCTGGAGATCGTCAAGGCGGTTGATTGCCCGATCTATCAGAGCGCCGCCAGCGGTGCGGCCTACAAGATCAACCCCATGAAGGAGGGATCGACCTTCAGGATCGGTTCCGCCATTGTGAAAGTCCTGGAGACGCCCGGACACACACCGGACGGGACCTGCGGTCTTGTCTTTAGCGGAGAGGAAGACAAGGTGGGCCAGGTCCTCTTTACGGGCGACACTCTTTTTGTCGGCAGCGTCGGCCGTCCAGATTTGCTGGAGGGCAAGATGACGGCTGCGTCCCTCGCTTCCATGGGTTTCGACACCTGGAATAACAAACTCTCCAAACTGGATGACTCCATCATGGTGCTGCCGGCCCATGGAGCGGGCAGCCTCTGCGGGGCGCATTTGAGCGACAGTCCCAAAAGTACGATCGGGGCTGAGCGAACCTCGAATCCTTACCTCATCCTCAAGAGCCGGTCGGAGTTCATCACAGCCGTATTGCAGGACCTGCCGGAGGCGCCTCAGTACTTCAAGCACAATGCCGCCATGAACCGGCAGGGACCGGCCCTGGTCAACTGGGCCGCGCCTCTGCCCGCAGAAGTCAAGGCCGAGCAAGCGTTGATGGACACGTCGAAGGTCTACGTCGTGGACATTCGGGACTCCTCGGTTTATGCGGCCGAACACATTCCCCGTTCCGTTAATATCGGAATCCGAGGGAGGTTCGAGACCTGGGTGGGGACCATGGTCCCATGGACCATGCATGAGTCGGACAAACTCGTGGTCCTGGGCAGCAAGGCGGAACTCAAGGAAGCCCTTTACCGGCTCCACCGCATCGGGTACGAAGCCGGCGTACTCACGCCGGAGACCTGGAAGGCTGCCAAGCTGCCGACCAAGAAGGTTGACTTCATCAAGCCTTCCGAGCTTTACAGTCAGATGAAGGCAGGGACCGGCCCGATTATCGTGGACGTGCGGCTGCCCAACGAATGGATGGGCCTGAGGATAGGGAAGGTCCTGAACCTTCCCCTGACCCATCTGAGCGAGCTGTCGTCCAAGCTTGATCCGTCTCAGCCTGTCGTGACGGTCTGCAATTCCGCCTACCGGTCGAGCCTGGCCATTGGGCTTTTGGAAGCCAAGGGATTCCAGAAAGTGACCTCCCTTGCCGGTGGGAGCGAAGCCTGGATCGATGCCGGGCTTCCCGTCCATGGTGCTGAGACGGCAATCCCTGCTGCCGGAGCCGACCCGGTCAAGCGGGAGATCAGGCTGGCCGATCGGATGTCGGCCGATGAGTTGCGCCGCCTGGCCAAGGACCTGCCGGGAACCTTTGACCTGGTGGATATCCGGCCCGCGGATCAGTTCAAGGATTATCACATTCCGGGCTCACGGAATGCCGATATCGCCGAAGTGCTCAACAACCCGGCCTACCTGACCGGTGCCGGGCCGCTCATTCTCGTTGATCGCGACGGCTCGCTGGCCATGCAGATCGCCGGCATCCTGTCCCAGAAAACACAGAGGACCATCAAGGCCCTGCACGGCGGCCTGGAAGCATACTGGAAGGACAGCGGCTGGAAGGACGCAGCGAAAGCGGTTGCGGCGCCTCCTTCACCTGCACTTCCTGCTGCGCCTGCGAAACCGGACAGCCCCAAGGCTGAACCGCCCAAGGCTCCCAAGAAAAAATCCGCGGGGTGTTGATCATGAAAGAGTCCATGGGACCCAAACCCTACATGAATCCGTACCTGGCAGGGGTGATTCTCGGCTTGACGCTCCTGGCATCTTATATGGTGCTCGGAGCCGGGCTCGGGGCATCCGGCGGCATCGCACGAATCGCCGCTTATCTCGAGGGCGGGCTTGCGCCTTCCCACGTCGGCTCCAGCGAGTACTTCGGGGCCTGGGGAAAGGAACCCCTCCATTACTACCTCGTGTACATGTTTTTCGGCGTTTTCGCCGGAGGGCTGATCTCGGCGTTTCTGAGCCGAAGACTGAAGTTCCAGGTCGAGCGAGGACTCAAGGCCCCAAGACAATTTCGCCTCGTGCTGGCCTTGGCCGGAGGAGTGCTGGCCGGTTTCGCGAGCCGTTTGGCCCAGGGCTGCACCTCGGGACAGGCTCTGTCCGGAAGCGCCATGCTCCTCTCAGGCAGCCTGGTCTTCTTGATCTGCGTCTTTGCCGGGGGGTATGCGGCAGCGTGGTTCGTAAGGAGGCAGTGGCATGATTAGCACGTTCTTCGGACTGGATGCGCTGTCTTCGTCGGCTGCCATGGCGGCCGCGTTCCTGATCGGACTGGCCTTCGGATTTTCCCTGGAGCAGGCGGGTTTCGGCAGTTCCCGCCGGTTGGCAGGCATCTTCTACTTCCGGGATATGGCGGTACTGAAGGTCATGTTCACGGCGGTGCTCGTGGCCATGCTGGGGCTCCAGTACGCGAGCGGACTTGGGCTGATCAAGGAAGATCAGCTCTTCTTCATGCCCAGCATCTACGGGCCGCAGATCGTGGGCGGTCTGATTTTCGGAGTGGGCTTTGTCATGGGCGCCTGGTGCCCTGGGACAGCGGCGGTGGGCGTGGCTTCCGGCCGACTGGATGCGCTGGTGTTCCTTGCAGGCGCTGGAATCGGAAGCGTCTTCTTCAACGAGCTCTTCGGCATCTTGAAGGGCCTCTACACCTGGGGGGACAGGGGCGTTCGGTTTGCCTGGCAGGACCTGGGCCTGTCGGCTTCAGGATTCGGCTTCCTCATGGTGGCTGCGGCACTGTTCATGTTCTGGGGATCCGAGTACCTTGAAAAAAGGAGAGCAGTAGGCGGCGCTTATTGGCGGAGTCCCTTTTTGAGATCCTTCAGCGTCGTCATGATCCTTCTGGCCCTCGGCCTCATGGCCATGGAGGGAAGGGTTGCGGGCGACAGGCCTGCAGGCCTTCAGATAAGGACCTCCGCCATGTTGGCGGAGATTGAATCGGCAAAGGACCACATGGAGCCAGAAGAACTGGCCGACCGGCTGATGCGGGGAGAGCCGGGGCTCCTGGCGGTCGACATCCGGAGTGCAGAGGAGTATGCGGAGTTTCACATTCGCGGCGCCGTCAACATCTCCATGGCCGATTTACCGGAGGCGCTTGCGGGCAGGGAGAACAAGGGCATTATCGTTATTTATTCCAACGGCATGACCCATCCGGCCCAGACCCGTGATGCCCTGTTCCGCATGGGCTTCACGAACGTTTACATTCTGACCGACGGCCTTGCAGGGTTTTTGGACCGCATTCTCAAACCCGCATCCCTCAGGACAGAACTGCTGTCTGCGGAGCAGACGGCGAGGATCAACGAGTGGAGATCGTATTTCATCGGCACGGAAAAACCAGCCCAAGCCGAGCCTGAAAAGCCCCTGGCCGTCTCAGATCCCGTGCCGCCTGCGTGGCCGGGCCTGGTGGAGCCTGCGTGGCTGGCCGAGAACCTCGGCAATCGGGAAGTCCGGGTCATCGAGGTTCGGGCTCAAGCCCAGTACAACAGTGGACACATTCCAGGATCCGTGTGCGTTTCCCATGACAACTTCCGTGGCGTGGTGGGCGGCGTCTCCTCCATGCTGCAGCCCTCTGACCTTTTGGCAGGCCACATGTCCCTCATGGGGATCAAGCCCACGGATAGGGTGGTGATCGTCCCTGATGACAAACCCCACGACGCGACTCTGGTGGCCATGGCATTGGCGCGTCTGGGCCACGGGCGCTTCGGCATCCTCAACGGCGGTTTTCCTCGCTGGACTCTTGAAAAGAGACCTGTCACGACCGAACTGCCTAAGGTTGAGAAGTCCCAATACCCGGTCCCCTCTCCCGATGTCTTTACGAAGACGTACAAGGAAATCATGGAGGTCCTCAAGGCTGCGGATCATGTCATCCTTGATGTCCGTCCAACGGAATACTACACGGGAGAGAAGGTGGATGAAGCCAGGGGCGGGCACATCCCCGGAGCCAAGAGCCGGCCCTACACAGAGGACCTTTCCAAGTACGGCAAAGTCACACTGCTAAAGCCGTCGGAGCAACTCGCAACAGCCTACGCTTCCCTCGTGCCCAATAAGCAGACGACGGTGATCATCCACTGCCGCACCGGCCATCAGGCCAGCCAGACCTTTTTTGTGATGCGATACCTGCTGGGCTATGAGAGGGTGTTGTGGTATGACGCCGGCTGGTCTGAATGGGCGGCAAGAAGCGAGTTGCCTGTCGAGAAATGATGGGCGCCGGACCGGATCAAAATGGTCGTGGCGTCTTTGAGAATGGAACATGGCCGAAATCAGCAGGGCAGTGATCCCGTGCGAAATCACGGTGATCAAAGACTTGTTTCAGGAGTACGCGGAATCTCTGAATTTCGACCTGGACTTCCAGGATTTCAGAGAGGAACTGGAGACTCTGCCGGGGAAGTATCGCGCACCAAAGGGATCCATTCTTGTCGCAAAAGAAAACGGCGAGACTCTCGGGTGTGTCGCCGTGCGGCCGCTGGGTTCGGAGATCTGTGAGATGAAACGGCTCTATGTGAAACCGGCGCACCGCGGTAAAAAGGTAGGACGAGAGCTTGCCGTGGCGATCATCGAGGAAGCAAAGAGACTCGGTTACAAGGCGATGAGACTGGATACTGTAGAGGCCATGAAGGAGGCATCAGCGCTCTACCGGGCCCTGGGATTCCAATCGATCGATGCGTACACCTACAACCCCCTTCCCGGGGCGATGTACTTCGAGCTCAAGCTAAGAGCATAGAGCACGGAGCATAGAGCGGGGAGTCAGAATCTTTATGAACTCGCAAAAAGCCACAAAGCCGTATTCTGTTCGTGGTTCGATACCTGCCTGCGCCGAGGCTTCGGCAGGCAGGCCTCACCACGAACGATAATTCAGAAACTTTCACGTGCGTTAAAGCGTTCGCCCTGAGGTATCGAAGGGTGAACGCAACCTTTTCCGGGTTCATCGAGCTTATGAGATGCCGTACTTCTCCTTGAGAATCCCGGCGGCGCCTTTGATGTCTTCTTTGATGATCGCAGCGGAACGTTCAAGCTGACCTCTGAAGTCCTCGACAGGAAGTTCGTAAATTTTTTCTACTCCATAGGGTCCAATCTTCGCAGGCACACCGAAGCTCATGGAGTCGAGCCCGTCTTCTTTCTTGAGGAGGCCGTACTCGTTTTCGAGGATGGCAATCACGGGCTGCACTTCTGATTCGCCTTTGATGATGGCCCGAAGCATGTGGCAGGCAGCCCTTGCAGGACCTGCTGAGGCGCTCTGCCCTGTCTCATTGACGAAATGGGTCCCACCCTTCTTAGCTTCATCCATCACTTCCCGGATCTTTTGTGGATCAATACCGGCAACCCTGATGACCTCCTCCAGGGGAATACCGCTCACGGAAAAGTAGCGAGGATGGGCCACCATGGAATCTCCGTGATCTCCAAAAACGATGCCTCGCATGTCGGTCCCTGAAATGCCGAGAACCTGAGACACGGCAAGGCAGATTCTTCTGGCATCCAGGTTGCCGGCCTGGCCCATAATGTTCTCCCTTGGAAAGCCGGTCACCTTGTACCCCACCCATGTCATGGCTGTAACGGGATTTCCCATATAGACGAGGATCGGGAGATCCTGGGCAGAACAGCCTTCATAGATCTCCCTGATTTGCCTGGAGGTCTCGGCGACCACTTCCGTGTTCACGGCGAGCAGGTCTCTTCGGCTCTGGCCCTCTTTTCTTGGAACGCCCACACCAATGAAGATGACATCAAGGCCTGCCATGTCATCGAGAAAGTTGGTACCGAAAAGACGAGGTCTGCGCAGAGCGTTCGCTTTCAGATCTTCCACCCAAGCGCCAGCCCTGTTGGGATACTTCTCAGCAGGACGGCCATAGAATACGACTTCCTTGCCCAAGCCTTCATCGACCAGTGACAGGACGACGTCCCTGGAAACATTTCCGAATCCCCACACCCCTATTTTGTCTCTTTCCTTGACACGCTCGATAAATCTGCAGGTTTTGGGAGCCTCTATTTCCATTTCATACCCTCATCACAACACTCTTCCAGTTTCTTAAACAGACTCAACTTATCAACCGGATTTTTCAATGTCAACGGCGATCCCGAAAGAGAGAAAAGAGAGGACTGGGAATTCCCATTGACGTCCTTCAGGGGGTTATCTATTTTAGAGCGGTTTGTGCTTTATGGATGAGAACGGACCGAATGGAACTCTTCCGGGAATAGATCTGCCCCATGGAATTACGTCGGCCAGAAAAAATCTTCTTGATGCAGAAAGTGATGCTCCGGGTGTGTTACGCTCTCCTCCCCCTGGTCTTCGCTTCCGTCTATCTCTTCGGGTGGCGATCCCTGGTCCTGGTGGCGGTGGCGCTCCTCTTCGGAGTCGCGACCGAGGGCCTCTTTACCTTGAGAGAAGGAAAACCCATCACCTCTGCCGTCTTCGTGACCTCCCTGATCTTTTCCCTCTCCCTTCCTCCCACGATTCCTTTCTGGATGGCGATTGTTGGGATTGTTGTGGGTGTTGCACTCGGGAAAATGGTTTTCGGCGGTTTCGGCCAGAATGTCTTCAATCCGGCCATGGTGGGAAGGTGTTTTCTTTACGTTACCTTTCCCATAGAAATGACCAATCAGTGGGCCGGTCCTGTTTGGGGGGGAGCGGCAGGCTTCGGGATTTGGTCGCTCTCTCCGGATGCCGTCTCACAAGCGACGCCCCTCGTGGAGTTGCGGAAAGGGATCTCTGTGCCTTTGGAACACCTTTTCCTGGGCAACACGGCAGGCTCTCTGGGAGAAACGTCCGCCCTCCTGATTCTTCTGGGGGGCATCTACCTGATATACAGGAAGGCGGCACCGTGGCGTTTGGCCGTCTCCTGCCTGATCGGCGGCATCCTCCTGAGCAGCATCTTTCACGGTTTCGGTGCAGCGGGTGTTCCGTCTGCCCTGACCACATTGCTATCAGGATCATTTCTTTTCGGAAGTATTTTTGTGGTGACAGAACCTGTCTCAGGTGCGAAGACGGAGTATGGTCAGTGGATTTATGGTTTCATGGTAGGAGGCCTCACCGTGGTTCTGAGGGGGTTTTCCAATTTCCCTGAGGGCGTTATGTTCTCCATCCTGATCATGAACGCCTTTGTCCCTCTCATCGACCAGACGGTGAGACGAACGCAAGCGGCAAAGAAGGCGGTGCCATGAAGAGACGACTCTACTCCATTGCCTTCATGTTTGTGCTCACCTTTTTCTTCGCCGCCGTGGTGAGCGCAGTGAAAGTTTACAACGAAGAAAGAATTGAGACCAACCAGGAAGTCAAGTTACAGAAGATCGTCCTTCAGGTCCTCCACATACCTGTGCGGGAAAAAGCGTCGAACCGGGAGGTGATCCAGGCTTTTGAGGAAAGAGTGAAATCGATTGAAGTCAAGAAGCAGACTCTCTATGTAGGATACTCCGAAGACGGCCGGAGCATCACGGGCTATGCCTTTCCGGTCGGCGGTGCGGGTTTCTGGGGGCCGGTTTACGGCATGGTGAGCGTGGATCCCGAAGCATCGAAGATTCTGGGAATTGCTTTTTACAGACACTCAGAGACGCCGGGGCTCGGGGCAAGAATCACGGAGCCCTGGTTTACCAAACAGTTCACCAACCTGCCGATCTTCCCTGTGGAAGGAAACAGAAAAATCTTCTATTTAAAGCCGGCAGGCCCGGGCAAAGGTCCCAATGAACTGGACGCGATCACTGGCGCGACCGGAACAAGCCGGGCCGTGGAAGCCTTTGTGAACCGGGATTTGGATCGCTTTCTCAGAGATACCTGGAAACTTGTGAATAAGGGATAGGGGATGCCCAAGCCTTTGAGCAGCAATCAAATCTTTTTGCAAGGACTCTGGAATGACAATCCCGTGTTGCGGCAAATCCTCGGGATCTGCTCAACCCTTGCGGTGACCAATTTGCTCGTGAACACGCTGGTCATGAACGCAGGCCTGATCTTCACGGTGTGTATGTCCAACCTGACCGTCTCCATTCTGAGAAACTATACGCCCATGAAGATCCGGATGATGGCCCAGACGCTCATCATTGCTTCTTACGTGATCATCGTGGACATTGCCATCGGCGCCTATCTTCCGGACATTAGCGAGGCCCTGGGCCCTTATGTGGGATTGATCATCACCAATTGCATCGTCATGGGACGTTGCGAGGCTTTTGCCATGAAGAACCGACCCTGGGCTTCTTTCCTGGACGGGCTGGCCATGAGTCTCGGGTATGCGGCGGTGCTTTTGATTATCGCCGTCATTCGTGAACCCCTCGGGTTCGGAACGCTTTTCGGGTACAGGATCATGCCGGAGGGTTTTACGCCCTGGACCATCATGATCATGGCACCGGGGGCTTTTTTCACCTTAGGTCTCTTCGTGTGGTTCCTGAGGGCAAAATACCCTCAGACGGCGGAAGAGAAAAAGCAGGGGCAGTGAGATGGTTCAGGTCGATCCGGGAACTCTTCTTTTTGCAGCCATCTTTACGAACAACATCCTCCTGACGAATTTCCTGGGGCTGTGTCCGTTTCTGGCGATCTCCCGGGAAATCCGATCCGCCCTAGGGCTGGGCGCCGCCGTGGTCTTTGTGATGACCTGCACGGCGGTCCTCAATTATCTGGTTTACTATTATGTCCTGTTGCCTCTGAACCTAGATCACTTTCGCTACATTGTTTTCATCATTATCATTGCCGCCTTTGTCCAGCTTGTGGAGATGATGGTCGAGCGATTTTTCCCGGCTCTTTACTACATCCTCGGCATCTTTCTCCCACTGATCACCGTGAACTGCGCGATCCTGGGTGCGTCCCTTTTCATGATCATTCGCAACTACACTCTTGTCCAATCCGTGGCCTATGGGGCCGGTAGCGGAATCGGCTGGATGATCGCGATCATTGCGGTTGGAGCTATACGGGAAAAAGTTCAAAAGAGCGCCAAGCTCCCGAAAGGGTTGGAGGGACCTGCACTGACCCTGATCATTACAGGGATTATGGCCCTGGCGTTCACGGCATTCAGCGGGATGATACAAATACAGTAAGAATGGAGTAATGGAGTGATGGAGTACTGGAGTGTTGGAAAAAGGACACGGGTTCGGCCCGCCGAATTGTCCGCCGCAGATGGATAGAGCAAAACGCAAAGCGCTGAAGCGAAGGCAGACGGCTTTTGGCCTTACCATTACTCCAATACTCCGATACTCCAGTACTCCAAAGCCTTACGCGCAACGGACAACTGACAACTGGCCACTGACCACGGACAACTGACAATCCCATGCTCACATTGTTCATCAGCCTTCTCATTCTGAGCGGGATCGCGGCGCTGCTGGCCCTGTTCCTGGAAATCGCCGACTCCTATCTGGCTGACTACGGAGAAAAGAAAATCCTAGTCAACGAGCAGAAGGAATTGGTCGTCGAGGGAGGGAAGCCTTTGCTTTCCACCCTCATGGGCCAGGGGATTTTTATTCCCTCTGCTTGCGGAGGCAAAGGCACCTGCTCGTACTGCAAGGTGAAGGTTCTGGAGGGGGGAGGCCCGGTGCTGCCCACAGAAACCCCCTATCTCTCTCCGGATGAGTTGAATGCTCACGTGAGGCTATCGTGCCAGGTCAAGGTCAAGGACAACCTGAAGATCGAGATCCCGGAAGAGCTGTTCCTGGTGAAGGAATACCTGGTCAGGGTGGAGAGCCTGCGTGACTTGACCCCGGAGATCAAGAGCGTTCGTCTCAGGATCTTGTGGCCGGAAGAGGGGATCACCTTCAAGGCAGGACAGTATGTCCAGTTCGAAGTCCCGAAATACAAGCTCACCAGCGGACCGGAGTACCGGGCCTATTCCATCTGTTCGGATGCGTCAGAGCACCAATCCCTGGAACTCGTCATCACCAAGGTCCCTCAAGGGGCCGTGACCACTTACGTGCACGAGTTTCTGCACGAGGGAGAGGAGCTGAGGGCTACCGGACCTTACGGGAAATTCTACCTTAAGGATTCGGACCGAGACATTCTGTTCATCGCAACCGGATCGGGCATGGCGCCTATCAAATCCATGCTTCACCAGGTCGAGCATGAGCAAATGCGGAAAGAGGTTCAGTTCTTCTTCGGGGCAAAAACAGTGAAAGATCTCTATTACCAGGAGGAGCTCCGGGCATGGGAGAAAAAGCTCCCTTCATTCAAGTATGTGCCCACCCTGTCCCGGACCCTGGAGGAGGAGCAATGGAAGGGTGAAAAAGGCCGAGTGACCCACCTCATCGAGAAATACGTGCCTGAAGGAGCGACTATCGACGTCTACATCTGCGGGTCACCGGTCATGGTAGACTCGTGCGTGGAGATACTGAAAAAGAAGGGCAGCCCGGAAGACCGCATCTTCTTCGATAAGTTCGAATAGAAGCCCTTGAACTCCGCATTTAATCCATTCTTGATGAGTTCGTAAAAATCAAGAATTGACCTTTTGTGTCATTCCGGCGAATCCCGGATCGGAGTCCGGGACAGGCGCCGGAATCCAGGAAGAACAAGCAATCCTGGACCCCGGCTTCCGCCGGGGTGACGGTTTTGATGACTTTTTACGTGACCGTCATTCCTGTCTATTGACAAAACAGGGGTGCTATTTAGATTTTCTTGTAATATCCAGAAGGTAAATCATGAAATTCGCGCATGATGTCGTGATTGTGGGCTCCGGTCTCGCCGGGCTGCGAGCTGCGGTGGAGATTGCGGGAAGAGCGGAAGTGGCGCTCCTCAGCAAAGTCTACCCGACTCGCTCTCATTCAGGCGCTGCTCAGGGAGGGATTGCAGCAGCCCTGGGAAATGAAGAGCCGGACTCATGGGAATGGCACATGTATGACACGGTGAAGGGGGGAGACTTCCTCACGGATCAAGATGCGGCAGAAGTTCTTGCCAAGGACGCCCCAAGGGCCGTGTACGAACTGGAGCACATGGGCGTTCCATTCAACCGGACGCCCCAGGGGACGATAGCGCAAAGGGCCTTTGGCGGACACACCGGAGATTTCGGCAAGCGAGCGGTCAAGAGGGCTTGCCACGCAGCGGACAGAACGGGAAGGGTCATCCTGGATACGCTCTACGGCGAGGCTCTTCGAAAAGGAATTAAGGTCTACCAGGAATTTCAACTTCTGGACCTAATCATCAGAGACAACCGGGTCGTCGGGCTTCTGGCTTACGAACTGGCATCCGGGGAAATCCATCCTATTCAGTGCAAGGCGATCTTGCTGGCCACCGGCGGGTTTGGAAAGGTCTTTCAGACAACATCCAACTGCTTTGCAAACACGGGCGACGGCGTTTCCCTGGCTTACAGGTCAGGCATACCTCTTGAGGACATGGAGTTTGTCCAGTTTCATCCAACAGGCATCCATGGTCTCGGGGTGCTTCTCAGTGAGGCGGCCCGAGGAGAAGGGGGCATCCTCAGGAACAGGCAGGGAGAGCGCTTCATGTTAAGATACGCTCCCACCCTCAAAGACCTTGCGCCCAGGGACATGGTTTCGAGAGCCATTGCCAGGGAGATCCGTGAAGGCAGAGGAATCGACGGCCGTGACTTTGTCCATCTGGATCTCACCCATCTCGGGAAGGAGCGCCTTGCGGAAAAGCTTTCCGATATTACTTCCTTCGTCCGTATCTATCTGGGCTTGGATGCGACCAAAGATCTAATCCCCGTGGCACCCACATGCCACTACATGATGGGCGGTATCCCCACGAACCTCGACGCACAGGTGCTCGGAAAGACCGGGGAGATTTTCGAGGGCCTTTACGCTGCCGGAGAGTGTGCCTGTGTGTCCGTCCACGGCGCCAACAGGCTCGGGTGCAACTCCCTTCTTGATCTCGTGGTATTCGGTCGGCGGGCAGGGAAGAAGATCTTGGAAGATTTGCCCCATCTTCCAAAGGCGCGGGTTCCCGAAGGCCCCGAGGATGCAGCACGAAAAAAAATCGAAGACCTGAACAGGCGAAAAAAGGGAGAGAAATCCAGTGCGCTGAGAAGCGAGTTGCAGAAAACGATGACAGATTCCTGCTCTGTGTTCCGTAACAAGGAGGATCTGGCCGGTGCCATAGCCACGGTGAGAGACCTTCTTGAGCGCTATGAAACGGTGAGCGTGGACAACAAAGGCAGGCGCTTCAACACAGATCTGCTTGAAGCTCTTGAGCTGGAATCCCTGCTACACCTTGGGGAAGCCATCCTGGTGTCGGCTCTGGCAAGAGAGGAAAGCAGGGGCGCCCATTTTCGGGAAGATTACCCGGAAAGAGATGATCAGAATTGGCTGAAGCACACCCTGGTCGAGAAGACGGCGACAGGCCCGCGCCTTTCCTCAAAACCTGTGACGATAACCCGTTTCAAGCCCCAGCCAAGGGTTTACTAATGCAAACGCAGTGAATCGTTTTATATTCGGCTGTTCCCCCTCACCCTTCCCCTCTCCCCCATGTCGGGGGAGAAGGCGGGGTGAGGGGAATGAATGACAAGAGTTCAAACGGATTTTTGTAATATGGATCTGCAATTCAAGATTTTCCGTTTTGATCCTGATCTGGACTCGAAGCCCCGGTTCCAGAATTACAGAGTGACCGCAGACCCCTGGGAGCGCATTCTGGACTGCCTCAACCGCATCAAGTGGGAGCAGGATGGAACCTTTAGCTACAGAATGTCCTGCGGCCACGGGGTTTGCGGATCAGATGCCATGAAAATCAATGGCCGTTGCGCTCTGGCCTGCCAGAAACTCGTGAAAGACTATGAAGGGACCGAAGTGATTCTTGAACCCCTTCCAACCTTCAAGGTTCTCAAGGATCTGATCGTTGACCTTGATCCTTTTTTCGAAAAGGTTAAAGCGATCCGTCCTTACCTGATCTGTTCGGATCCGGCTCCCGAGAAGGAGAGACTTCAGGGGCATGAGGACAACCGAAAGCTGAATGAAGCGATTCGGTGTATCCTGTGTGCCTGCTGCACTGCCGCCTGTCCCGTGACGTCAGAAAACGAGAAATTCTTGGGACCGGCACCTCTGGTCTGGGCCTTTCGATATCTCTTTGATACGAGAGACGACAAAACATCCGAGAGGCTTGAGCAGCTTGACTCCCCGGATGGAGCCTGGGGGTGCGTGAATCATTTCGAGTGCACCCGGGTGTGCCCTAAGGAGATTCCGGTTACCAAATCGATCAATACGATCAAGAGAGAAATCCAGAGAAAGATAAAAGAACGCTGAGAGACAAGCGCCTCGCTTGCTGAACCATGATGAAATTTGAAGCACCTGCCTGCGCGTAGCCGCTTCGGCGAAGGCAGGCGAAATTCGAATTTTAGATTTAAGATTGATGGTTTCGTAAAAAGCCAGAAAGTGGCATTTTCTGTCATTCCGGCGAAAGCCAGAATCCGGAAAAAAAAGCACTTCTGGACCCCGGCTTTCGCCGGGGTGAGGGCTTTGGTCGCTTTTTGCGACTGCATCAGAATTCAGGCGTCTTCGACTTCAACTTCATGAAACGGACGGAAGCGTTATGGGGACCCCAATCAGATACTCTGTCGAACCGGAAGACTTCTATTACATGGACGTGAATGTCCCATGCCAGGCAGCCTGTCCCGCGACGACGAACATTCCAGCCTACATTCGAGCTCTCTTCGAAGGCCGATACGACGGATCCTACTCCATCAACCATATGGCCAACATTCTGCCCGGGATCCTGGGCCGGGTCTGTTCCCGTCCCTGTGAAGACAAGTGTCGCCATGGAGAGGCGGAACTCGGCCGACCGGTAAACATCTGCCACATCAAGAGAGCGGCCGCGGACCTGAGAAGTAAAGGCCCGCCTCCGGAACCAGGCCCTCTTGCTCCGCTCGGCAAAAAGGTGGCTGTCGTGGGAGCTGGCCCTGCAGGGCTTGCAGCCGCCCACGACCTCTGCACGCTGGGAGTCGCGGTGACGCTCTACGAAGCTTTTGAGAAGGGAGGCGGGATGCTCCGGTACGGAATCCCTGAGTTCAGGCTCCCAAGAGAGGTCCTGGAGGAGGAAATCGATTACATCGTGCGCACAGGGGCCATACTCAAGACCGGGGTGAGGGTCGGAGAGCACGTAGCGATCGAAGATCTTATCAAAGAGCATGATGCGGTTCTTCTGGCTGCAGGGTGTTACCGGTCTCTGCGACTCGACCTTCCGGGTGAAGAACTCCAAGGAGTGTATCCTGGTCTGGAATTCATGATGCAGGTCTGCACAGGAAAGCCTCCCAGCATCGGGAGCCGGGTCCTCGTCATCGGCGCAGGGTTCACGGCTTTTGACTGCGCCCGGTCCGCCCTTCGGCTGGGGGCGGAAGACGTGACCATCTGCCTCAGGCGAACGGAAGAGGATCTGGTCGTCACCAAAGATGAAGTGATAGAGACAAAGACAGAAGGCGTCAAGATCGCTTCTCTCATGCTCTCCCGAAAAATACTCGGGAAGGAACGCCTTGAAGGCGTGGAGTTTGTCAGGACACGCCCCGGTGAAAAGAGAGGGGAAGGCAAGAGAGACGTTCTCGCCATCGAGGGAAGTGAATTCGTGCTTCCTGCGGACTGTGTCATCGTGGCCACCGGCCAAAGACCTGAGCCGATTCGCCTGGCGGTCGGGAAGAAGGGAGAAGAAGTTCTGAAGGCTGACCCGGATTCTTTCTCCTCCTCGATGAAGGGGCTCTATGTGGCCGGCGACTATCTCACCGGGCCCTCAACCGTGATTCAGGCGGTTGGAATGGGGCGAAGGGCAGCAGAGAAAATCATTCGTGACCTGACGGGCAAGCCTTTCCGCGAGAAAATCGTAACCATGGAGGAAACGGAGATGACCGACCGGAAGCGCGCCTGGGATTACCTTCCGAGGCAGGAAATGCCTACAGTCCAACCTGTGCCGGATCGTTTCCGTACTCCGAAGACCGAAGTGGAGACGGGTTTATCTTCAGAGCAGGCGCAAGAGGAGTCCAAGCGCTGCTACCTCTGTTATCTTCATTACGAAATCGACATCAGCCGCTGCATCTACTGCCGGTACTGCATCGACGTCGCTCCCAGGGATTGCATCAAGCTGGTCAAAGAAGTGAAAACCAATGAAGCAGGCGCCATCACCGGTTTTGCGGAAACCACCCATTGGGCCGAGGTCAATGCGATTATGATCGATAACTCCCGCTGCATTCGATGTGGGGAGTGCATGCGTGTATGCCCGGTGAACTGCATCTCTGTTACTAGGGTAGAACTCACAGAACGAATGGCAGTAACATTTTAGCTTTTTGAAATGGATGGCTGAGGTCATGGGGGTCTCCCTCAAAACTGAAAAACGAAGAGGCCGCTGCCCCGTAGCCCGCCCTAGGACATGGGTGAGGCGGGCGGAGGGCTACCGGGGAATCGCCATCCAAGACCCTGCATGGAGGTGCCGGTGAAACCTCGCCGCCCGCCTTCGCTGCCCCTTATCTGCATAGTCTTTTCCCGATTACTCTTCGTTTTCTGTTTTGAGGGAGACCCCCATGACCTTTTCCTGCGGCTATTTCAAAAAGCTAAAATGTTACGAATGGCGCGGGGAGGGAAAGACCATGTCTGAAGAGCATTTCATCGTGATCGGGAACGGGCCGGCAGGTCACCACGCCGCCGCGACGCTCAGGCTGGAGGCGCCGGGAGCGCGCATCACCCTGATCAGCAAGGAACCGCACGGGTGTTACAGACCACATCTCCTGCCTATGTGGATCAGCGGCAGCATCAAGGAAGAGGCTCTCTATGTGTGCCCTGTGGAAGAGTACAAGAACATGGCCGTTAAACTGCGAAGCGGGCAGAAGGTGGTCGCTCTGAATCCGGGCCGGAAGGAACTGGTCCTGGATCACAAGGAGGTACTCCGGTTCAGCGGCCTGATCATTGCCGTGGGCGGAAAACCGAGAATCCCTGAACCCCTTCTGATTTTCAAGGACGTCCTGTTCACCCTCAAAACGCTGGAAGATGCCAGAGTCTGGAGGGAGCAAATTCATCAGGTGGATTCGGTGCTCATGATGGGCGGAGACCTCACATCGCTGGCTGTCACCAAGGCCCTATTGGGTCTGGGGAAGAAAGTAACCTTCATGGTGAACGAAGAGGCCTTCTGGCCTTTGCGGTGGAGTCTATCGCTTTTCGAAGAGATGTCTCACCGGCTGCGGCAGAAGGGGGTGGAGGTCCTGGCGGATCAACGGGTAAAAGGGATCACGCGGAAAGGGGAACGCGACTGTGAGGTCCAGGTCGGCCGTCAGACGGTCCGGTGTGGCATGATCGGAGCCTTTTTCGGGCTCACCCCGGATGTGCGATTCCTGGCAGGATCAGGGCTCCGGCTGGATCGCGGGATCCTTGTTGACGAATACCTGAACACGGGTTTCAAAGGAGTGTATGCCACAGGGGACTGTGCCCAGATCTACCATCCGGCGCTCCGTGACTACTGGGTCTCCGTCGGCCATGACAATGCCGTCGAGTTGGGCCGTACAGCGGCTCTGAATCTGGTGGGAAACACGGTGAAGGCAGAAGCAGCCGGGAAGTGCATTTTCGAAGCTCAGGGGATCAAGATCAACACCTCCTGGTGGACGGAGTTTTGATATGACGAAAGTGGACTTGACCATTGAAATATGCGGAATGTCGGGGGATGGAACCATCGCTGCGGGCGGAATTCTCAACGAAGCCATGTCCGGGGCTGGTCTCTCCGTGCTCGCCTTTGATTCCTACCCGGCCGAAATCAGAGGTTTCGGTCGTTGCGTCACCCACTCACGAATCGGCGATCAGGAAATGCGGGCTTTGAGCGACAAGACGCACGCGCTCATTTCGCTGGATGACAAAGAATCCCAATCCCGAACTCCTTTTCTTGCAAAAGAGGCTGTGGTGCTCTTCGACAGCAAGCCTCCGTCCTACGGGGATGAAGGGACTTCCATTGCCGCTCACGTAGAGCCTGACGCACGCCTGTTTGGGATGCCCTTCTCCGACCTGGCTGCAGCCGCATCCGGAAGCACGAGGGGTAGAAACCTGACTGCGCTCGGCGGGTTTGCCGCAATCTTCGGCGTCCCTCCCCGGCATTTCCAGGAAGTCATCACGAAAAAATTCAAGGCCAAGGGTGAAAAGGTCCTCGACGCCAATCTGAGGAGCTTTGATGCCGGATACCGTTACGCATCAGAGGCCTTCAAGGAAAGGGAACGGCCGGCTCTCACATTGCCGGAGCCGGAGAAAGAGGAAAAGGTCCTCATTTCCGGAAATGAAGCGGTTGCCCGTGCGGCCCTCGACGCAGGTCTCAAGCTCTACTTCGGCTATCCCATCACCCCTGCAACGCCGATCATGGAGTATTTGGCCAAGACTTTGCCGGAGCGGGGAGGAAGAGTGGTGCAGATGGAAGATGAGATTGCTTCCATAGGCGCGGTGCTGGGAAGCTTCTTTGCGGGAAAAAGGGCCATGACAGCGACGTCGGGCCCAGGGTTTGCCCTGATGACGGAACTCATCACCCACGGGGTCATGTCTGAAACACCCGCGGTGATTATCAATGCCCAAAGAGGGGGGCCTGCCACAGGGCTGCCGAGCAAAACCGAGCAATCCGACCTGCACGCAGCGGTTTTCGGCGGGCCCGGGGATTCTGCGCGGATCGTCATCGCACCCACCAACGTCAGGGAATGCTATGAGTTCACCCTGATGAGCTTTCAGTTGGCTGAGCGATATCAGACGCCGGTCATCGTGCTTACAGACTTTTTTCTGAACAATCGTGTCGAGAGGGTGAAAATACCCAGCGCGTCGGAAGCACAGCGAGCGAACTGGAACGTCTATCCCGACGAATCGAGCAGGGGGCAATACGAACGTTACAGAGTCACGGAATCCGGTATTTCCCCCAGGGCGATACCTGGGACAGAGGGTTTTCTTTTTGACGCCACAGGACTGGAGCACACGGAAAAGGGAAGACCTGATTATTCCCCTGAAAACCATTCGAAGATGACGGAGAAACGGCATCGAAAAATCCAAGGAGCCTTGAAGGACCTGCCGGAGCCGGTGCAATTCTCCTCCGGCGAGACATTGGATGTGGGTGTGATTGCCTGGGGATCAACTTTCGGTTCAGCCCTTGAGGCGGTGTTGACAGCGCAGCGGGAAGGCCTGAAGGTGGGTGCCTTGAAGGTGATGAGCCTTTTTCCGTATCACGCCGAAGTCATCCGTGCTTTCATGAAGAAGTGCAAAGAGATCCTGATCCCTGAGCTCAACTATGAAGGGCAGCTTGCCAACTTGATCGGCCATCTCCACGGAAAAGATGTGGTCAGGCTAAACCGGACAACCGGAATGCCGATGGCAGCGACGCTGATCCTTGATAAGGTGAAGGGGATCGTCGGGGGGAAGTGATAAATGCAGGTTGCCAGTAGTCCGTTGTCCGTTGTCCATCGTCCGTTGAAACTACTATTTGAGATCAAGCATCAGAGAGCAACAAGCCGCGGGTTGCACGTGGCAGGCTGAGAAAAACCAAAGACTGATTTCGGTCTCTTTACAACAAGCAACAGGCAATCTGCGACAGGCGAGCGGCAACGAAAAACGAACACCAAACAACGGACAACTGACCACCGACAACGGACGTTTCGCACAAACACTGAAGCGGTCAGGTCCGGGTTGTCAGTGAATTCGTGAGAGGATGAAATATGAAGACTTCCGGTAAAGTGCTTGCCGAACAGGTTAAGGAAATCGGTGAATCGAAAGCGTTCTCCATTCGTTCACCGAACTTGCCGACCTGGTGTCCCGGTTGCGGGTACTTCGGGATTCATCAGGGCTTGAACAATGCCATTCAGCGACTTGGGCTCCCCCATCAAAAGATCGTCGTTGTCTCAGGGATCGGGTGTGCAGGACGCTATCCCTTTTTCACAGACACCTATGGTCTTCACACGGTTCACGGAAGAACCCTTCCGGTATCTACCGGGGTGAAGCTTGCGAATCCCGAACTCACCGTATTTGCCGTCGGAGGAGACGGCGATGGTCTGGGGATCGGTGGAGGGCATCTGCCTCACATTGCGAGAAGGAATGTCGATGTCAAGTATCTTCTCTTTGACAACTCGATCTATGGGCTCACCAAAGGCCAGCCTTCTCCAAGTTCACCGGTGGGCTTCAAGACAAAAGTTTCGCCACAGGGAAATCAGGACGCTCCGCTGAATGCCACGCTGCTCGCTCTCTCCTACGGGGCTTCCTTTGTGGCAAGGCTCTTTGCGGGAGATCCGGAGGGCATCACCAACGCCCTGATACAAGGGATAGGTCACAAGGGGTTTGCCTTTTTTCACCTCTATACCTCCTGCGTGACCTTTGACAAGGAGTACAAGACGTGGGACCATCTCAAACAGTGGGTCCATCCTCTCCCTTTAAAGCACGATCCCAAGGATCTCAAGCAGGCGATCAACGAGGCACTGGATGACCAATTCAGTCTAGGGATTCTATACAGAAGAATGGAATGATGGAAGAATGGAAAAAACAGGAGACAAAACAGAACAAGAAGCACCCACGAAAACACGAAAGTACGAAAGCACGAAAGAAGAGGGGGGGCAGAGAAACCTGGCCTGCATTTCTAGAGTTCGTATGGAAAGGATGAAATTAGATCTATGGCGAAGAATTTGACACAAAAGATCCTTGAAGCTCACCTTGTGGAGGGAAAGCTCGTTCCCGGTGAAGAAATCGGGATACGGATCGACCACACCCTTCTTCAAGATGCGACAGGCACAGTGGCCATGCTGGAGTTCGAGTCTCTAGGGATTGACTCGGTGAAGATAGAAGTCGCCGCCCAGTACGTGGACCACAACCTTCTGCAAACAGACAACAAAAATGCGGACGACCACCGATACCTTCAAACCGCCTGCAGCCGCTACGGAATCCATTTCAGCCCGGCGGGGAACGGCATTTCCCACCAGGTTCACATGGAGCGTTTCGGGGTTCCCGGCAAAAGCATCCTCGGGTCGGACAGCCACACGCCCGGCGCCGCAGGCGTGTCCATGCTGGGCATGGGAGCCGGAGGGCTTGATGTGGCGCTGGCCATGGCCGGCCGGCCTTACCATCTTCCATGCCCGAATGTCCTGGGAGTGAAGCTTGCCGGATCTCTGCCGGATTGGGTGAGCGCCAAGGACGTGATCCTGGAGATGCTCCGGCGCTATGATGTGAAGGGGTGCGTTGGGAAAATCGTCGAGTACCACGGGCCTGGGGTCAGGAGTCTTTCCGCCACAGACCGGGAAACCATTGGGAACATGGGAACGGAGCTCGGAGCTACAAGCACCGTTTTTCCCTCTGATGAAAACACACGTGCCTACTTGGAAGCCCAGGGCAGAGGGGGTGTGTACCGAGAACTTCATTCGGATGAGGGCGCTGCATATGATGAATATGCGGAGATCAATCTGTCCTCACTGGAGCCATTGATCGCCTGTCCTTCTTCTCCCGGGAATGTGGTCCCTGTGCGGGAGGTGGCCGGCATCAAAGTGGATCAGGTGATCATCGGAAGCAGTGTCAACTCGTCTTTCCGGGACCTCATGGTGGTGGCCAAGATTCTGGAAGGCAGGCATCGGCATCCGGATACCTCCCTGCACATCAATCCAGGAAGCAACCAGGTTCTTGAAAATATTTCACATCAGGGAGGTCTTGCCTTGCTTCTTCGTGCCGGCGCCCGCATCCACCAATCCGGTTGTCTGGGGTGTATCGGCATGGGCCAGGCGCCCGGCACAGGGCAGGTGAGCCTTCGTACGTTTCCGCGAAATTTTCCAGGCCGCTCCGGCACCAAGGATGACCGCGTGTATCTCTGCTCTCCGGAGACAGGAGCCGCGGCTGCGCTGAAGGGAGTGATCACGGATCCCCGTGACCTGGGAAAGGAAATGAAATATCCGAGAATCACAGATCCCAAGGAATATCTCGTCGACAGCGAGTCCGTCGTTTCCCCTTCAGAGGAGCTTCGCAGGACGGAGGTCGTCAGGGGTCCCAACATCAAGCCTTTGCCGAAGATGGATCCTCTTCCTGAGACGCTGGAGGGGAAGGTCGTGATCAAGGTGGGAGACAACATCTCTACGGATACGATCATGCCTGCGGGGAGCAATGTGCTTCCTCTTCGATCCAACATCGAGGCGATCAGCGAGTTTGTTTTTTACCAGATTGATCCGGAGTTTTTCAAGGAGAGCAAGGAAGCGGACAGTGTCGTCGTCGTGGGAGGAGAGAACTACGGCCAGGGTTCAAGCCGAGAGCATGCAGCCCTTGCACCGCGTTATCTGGGAGTCCGTGTGAAGATCGCCAAGAGCTTTGCCAGGATTCACAAGGCCAACCTTTGCAACTTCGGCATCCTGCCCCTCATCCTCAAAGACGCGAAAGACTATGATCGTTTCAGCAAAGGGTCTCGCGTCGTCCTCACGGGGGTCCGAGAGCGCATTGCAAAGGGGGAAAAGGAAATCCCTGTGGAGGTCGACGGGTATCGTGTGATCACCCTCCTTGATGTGTCGGAAAGACAGCGCAAGCACCTGCTGGCAGGAGGAACGCTGAATTATGTGAAGCAGGAATTGAAAAGTGCCTAAAGTTGAAAAAGGGGAAGACAGCAGAAAGCAGGTCCACGGCGCAGGGTGCACCGGAGGACAGAAAAAGTAATCAGTAATCAGTTGCCAGTGATCAGTTAGGAGGACCGGTGGCACGGACAAACGCGAATTTCGTTTGTCCGTGGGCGTGCACGATGCAACGGACAGCGCGTCAACGCCCAATGTCCAATGATAAATGCTCAATGCCAAATGTTCAATGCTCCAGGAGGTTCTCATGGCACAGGCGGTTAGCGTAAAAAACACGGGATTGCGGGGAGTCGCGGTTGCCGACACCAAGATCAGCTTTATTGATGCTGAAAAGGGCGTCCTGATCTATCGGGGCTATCGGATTGAAGAACTGGCCGAGCAATCGAGCTTCATGGAGGTCGCTTACTTGCTTCTAAACGGGTTGTTGCCTGGCGCAGGGGAACTCGAAAAGTTCGAGAGACAGGTGGTGGAAGCAAGAGAGGTCCCTCCCTATGTGTACGCGTGCATGAAGCACTGGCCGAAAGAGGCAAAGCCTATGGATGTCTTGCAGGCTTGCGTTCCTGTGCTCGCCATGGCGGACCCGGAACTTGCAGAGGAGAGCAGGGAGGCCAATGTCAGGATGGCGATCCGGCTGATCGCTCGAGTGCCGGTTGTGGTCGCGGCGTGGCATCGCATCCGGAACGGGCTGGAGCCCCTCGCTTCAGACCCGAGTCTCTCTCACACGGCAAATTTCCTCTGGCTGCTCCACGGGAAAAGACCGGATGCGGAAACCGCCAGAGACCTGGACGTGTGTCTCATTCTTCACGCGGACCACACGTTCAACGCTTCGACCTTTGCCTGTCGCGAGGTGGTATCCACCCGGGCCCACATGTATGCCGGGATTGCCGCGGGGATCGGGGCCCTGTCAGGGAGCCTGCACGGAGGCGCCAACGCCGAGGTGATGAAGATGCTCCTGGAACTGGAGTCCGAGAAGGACATCCCGGGATGGGTGAAGGCCAGGCTGGACAAGGGAGACAGGATCATGGGCATGGGCCATGCGGTCTACAAGACCATGGATCCCAGGGCAAGGTTCCTCAAAGACATGGCGTTTCGGATAGGGAAAAAGACCGGACAGAGCCGATGGCACGAGCTGTCCACGCAAATCGAAACAGCCGGGCTGGAAGAGTTCAAGAAGAGAGGGAAGACGGAGATCCAGCCCAATGTCGATTTCTTCAGTGCGCCCGTCTACCACATGATGGGCATTCCCAGGGACCTGATGACCCCGATTTTTGCTATCTCCAGAGTGGCAGGGTGGTGCAGCCACATCATTGAGGAGAAATTTGCTGAAGCCCAGGAAAAACCGGCGCTTTACAGACCGCAGGCGGAGTATGTGGGACAGTATTGCGGGCTCATGGGGTGTGAGTATTCTCCTCCTGAGGAGAGGAAATAGGGGGCGATATGGCATACCGTGAAGAATCAGATTCCATGGGGAAAGTCCTGGTGCCGGAGGAAGCTTACTATGGCGCGCAGACCCAGCGTGCCAGGGTGAACTTCTCCATCAGCACCCTGAAGTTCCCCTCCTCCTTTATTAGGGCCATTGCTCTGATCAAGAAACATGCGGCGGAGGTGAATTCTAAACTAAGGCTTCTCGACGCCGGCCTTAGCCAAGCCATCGTGACCGCGGCGGAAGAAGTTCTGGAAGGCAAGTTCGATGATCAATTCGTTGTCGATGTGTTTCAGACCGGCTCGGGGACGTCCACCAACATGAATGTCAACGAGGTGATTGCGGGCAGGGCCAACGAACTCCTGACCGGAAAACGGGGAGGGAAATCGCCGGTACACCCCAACGATCACGTGAACCTGGGCCAGTCGAGCAATGACGTGATCCCCTCGGCGATTCATGTGGCCGCTCTGCTGGAAATCAGGGAGCAACTCCTTCCTGCTCTTGAGCTGCTACACAAGGAACTGGAAGAAAAGAGCGAGACCTTTCGCGACATCAGGAAGATTGCCAGAACCCATCTGCAGGACGCGGTTCCCATGACCCTGGGTCAGGAATTCAGCGGATACGCCAGACAGGCGGAACTGGGGATCGACCGGCTGCGCGGCGTGGAGGAGAGGCTCTCGGAGCTGGCTCTGGGAGGGACCGCGGTGGGGAATGGGCTCAACACCCATCCTCAGTTCGCCTCAAAAGTGATCGCCGCTATTTCTCAAGAGGCGGGATTTGTCTTCAGGGAGGCAGAAAACCACTTTGAAGCACAGGCAGCTCAGGATGCGGTGGTGGAAACCAGCGGGGTGCTCAAGACTGTTGCAGTAAGTCTCATCAAGATCGCAAACGACATCCGGTGGCTTGCGTCGGGGCCGCGCTGCGGCTTAGGTGAAATTACAATCCCTTCTCTGCAGCCTGGTTCGTCGATCATGCCGGGAAAGGTCAACCCCGTCATTCCGGAGATGGTGCTTCAGGTTGCAGCCCAAGTGATCGGCAATGATGCCGCAATCACCCAAGGGGGACAGGCAGGGAATTTCGAGCTGAATGCCATGCTCCCTCTGATGGCCTACAGCCTGATCCAGTCCATTCAGTTGCTTGCAGGAGCTGCGCGAGCGCTAGGTGAGAAATGTATCCGGGGGATTGAAGCCAACGAGGAGAAGTGCGTTTCAAACCTTGAGCAAAGCCTTGCTCTGGCGACTGCTTTTGTCCCGGCCATCGGCTACGACAGAGCTGCTTCCCTGGCCAAAGAAGCTTTTGAAAAGAAAAAGACGATACGTGAAGTCGCTCTGGAGAAGCGGGTGTTGTCTGAAGAGGAGATTCAGAAGATACTGAATGAACTGGTGGGAAAAGATGAAACTCATTGATCGCACTTGTAATGCTGTCGCGGGAGCCTTTGACAGCCGCTTTCTTCTGGTATATCAATAGGCGAGTCTGCATGAGCCGAGCGGATGACACATTCTGATGGGAGGTGTCGACATGAACAGAAATTTCCGTATATGCCTTTTCATGAGTCTGGCTATTCTTTTCATCCTGCCCTTTCTGTTTTCTGATGCATTCAGTCAGAAGGAAGATCCGAACGCCAATGTGTTCAATCTTTACGGTAAAGCGATCGGAGCGGTCAAAGAGGACGGGAGGATCACCAACCTCTACGGCACAGCGATCGGATCGGTGGATGCTAAGGGTACGGTGTTCAATGTGAGCAGGATGGCCATTGGACAAGTGGATTCGAGCGGCACAGTGACCAACCAGTCAGGAACTGCCCTGGGCAGCGTGGATGGGCAGGGCAATGTGTACAACGTGAGCGGGACAAAGATTGGTTCGGTGAGCGCCGGCGGAAACATCATGCTCACCGGAGGTGCGGCCAGGTTGCTATTCTACGGGGTCAAATAGGCGCTTCTTCATGGCAGGGCGATCAGGACCTTCTTCGAGACAACAGAGCGGGAGGATCGAGAGATTACCTCTGCTCCCAAGAATACTTCTGTTTATCGGGTCTCTCGGCCTTATATCTTTCCTTGGCTGCGCTCAGCAGCGACCGGTGCTTTACCCCAATCCGTACATGAAAACAGTCGGGCAGGAGCGGGCCCAGGCCGATATCAACGAGTGTGTTCGCCTGGCTACGGAGCATGGTGCCCAAGGCGACGCGGGTGAGCAGGTGGCCAAAGACACGATAGAAGGAGGGGCGGTCGGTGGCGCTGTGGGCGCAGGTGTGGGTGCTGTGTTAGGCAGCGTCGGTCGAGGAGCGGCTGCCGGTGCTGCGGGTGGAGCTGCAGGAGCCCTTACCCGGGGCCTATTTCGCTCAAGGGAACCGGACCCCGTGTTCCGTGGTTTTGTTGACCGCTGCCTCCGTGAAAGAGGATACGAGCCTATCGGCTGGCGTTGACCACTGAGCGCGTCCCTCCCCTCATTGCCGGCAGAGGGAGTCAGTGGGTGCCCCTACTTAAATATGAGTTCCGCCCTTTCCCTCCCAAGTCGTTCCGAGTGGATCTCCATGGCTTTCACGATAAAGTCAATATCGGCTGCCGCGTTGGCTGTTTGAGGCCTCAGGATGTCGGCGAGCGCCTTTTCAGTCTTGTTCAGCCGATTGAGAAAAAGCAGATAGTTCATGCGGCTCTTGTATGCGGACCGAATAAGAGAAGGCATATCATGGCCATAAGAGCGGAGAAGATCTCCGTAGTGTTGCACCAGGAGGAGAAACAATTCCTTGAAAGGACCTTTGGCTTTTTCGGGAATGTTCGAGTCTCTAAGGATCGTTTGGATGTCAGGGTTTCTGGCTTTCTCTACGAGTGAAAAGCTCTCCTCAAGAGCGTGTTTCCTGGTAACGAGGTAATTCTTGGCGAATCCTTTGCGGCCCTCCACGACCTTTCGGACTTGAAACACATGGTACACCATGATGATGGGAATGAATACCATCCAAAAGCTCATCTTCTGGGTTTGGAGCACAGCGCCCGCCAGGTCAGAGGCAAATCGCTCTTCATATTCCAGATATGAGAGTCTTTTCTTTTCCTCGAGCTTCAGGTCAAAGTCATGGTCTACTCCGAGCATGACCGTCAGTCCCAAGGAATTCTACCTGGATAACTTCGATGGATCCTCATGTCTCTTTGGGTGTGTATTCCCGGTTGTTTCTCATGGGTTACTGCGCTTCGCCGAATTCCTCAATGTCCGTGTAGTAAAAGCCTGTGGTTAAGCCCTAATCGGTCGATGAATTGACTGCTGTTGAAGCCCGGCGAGGCTTCCCAAACGGGGCTGACATACATAATGAGGAACCACAGCACCAAGCACGCCAAAAAGTTTGAACCATGAGTGAAAACGCCCTGGGATCCTAAGGCGCGGCCGAGGGCTTTATTGTGAGTGTTTTTGCTGCATGCACGCTTGGCTCCTGATCCCATATCTTTCCCCGTACGACAGGGAAGGGTGAGGAAAAATTTTCAGATGCCGGCAATCAGAAAACATAGAACATGAGCCAAACAGGAAAGCCTGTCCGACCACGATACAGGGTGATCGGTTTGCCTCCCTTGAAGTAAGGCCCGAACTCACGGAAATTGGTCTCCAGACCGATGGAGGTGAAGGCCAGGGCAAAGAACCATTCCCGTGCGAGTCTTGTAAACCCGCGCAAAATGCCCTGATCCATCATGACGGTGCTCACATCTTTCCCCTCCCGGCATCGATGATGGAGAAGATGATGGACGCGATCATGAAGCCCATCACAAACTTCGGGAAACGGTGCCAGATCTCCCACCAGCTCACCTGTTGGCCAGGGGCGCACTCGATCTTGGCACACCAGTAATAAGCCACACCGAAGGCCGTGACGCCGATCAGGACGTTCTGGATCATCTTAATCGTGGCCGCCACATACAGGGCCTTTTCACCGTAAAAGGCACCGGCTGCAGCCACGGCGCCCGTGGAGTCGATAGTCCCTCCCATCCAGGCGCCGGCCAGGATATCAGGCATGCCCACAAGCCTTGCAAAGGCGGGCTGGGCCACCATGCAGACGGCCGTGAAGACCATGGAGAGACCGATGGCCAGGGTGAGCTCTTCCTTCTTGGCCCGGCAGGCCGCCGCGGTCGCGATGGCTGCCGATACGCCGCAGACCGACATGTCCGCCGAGATAACGATGTTCAGGGTCTTCGAAGGCATCTTGATGATGTTCTGGCCGATCCAGTACGTGGAGATGAGTAGGATGGGGGTCACCACCCAGGCGACGAAGATCCCTGGCGTTCCGATGGCGATGATCTTATTCACAAGGATTTCGGCGCCGAGCAATACAAGGCCTGTTTTAATAAAGAACTCTGTTTGAACGGCAGGCCTGACCCAATTCGGAGTGCCCACGGTATTGCTCACAAGCATGCCGAAGATAATGGCCCAGAGGGGAAAGCCGAAGCCGTAATGGGACATCGTGGCCTGCTGCTCAGCCATGTAGGCGAAGACGGCGAAGAGAAAAACAAAGAAGAACCCCACAAAAAAGCGGATAAAGGATTCGCCCATGATGGCTTTGCCGACGCCGAAAAAGACCCCCAAGATAACGGCTAGGCCGATAAGGTATGGCACCTGGTTATAGGGTTTGTTGGAGACCTTGGCACTGGCCTTAGACGCCGCTTCCTTGGCCTTCAACCACGCGGCGATCTCGGCCTCCGTTTTCTTATTTAGATCGCTATTCTTGAATGCAGCACCCGCTGCGGCTTTTTCTGCTTCTTTCGCCTTTGCAAGAGCCGCCTCCTGCGCAGCCTTCGCCTTCTTGGCGGCTTCTTCATGGGGGGCGTTCAAAGCATCGGCGGCCGCCTTGCTCCGATAAAGCGAATCCACGGGATTGCTTACCCATCGGCTGGGAGCAGCCAGATATTGCTGGAGGGTTTTGCCGAAACTTTGATCCCTCGCGCGGATCCTCTTCTTTGAGTCCGAGGCCTGGTGCCATGCGATGGTATGGAAGGGAGCCTTGGCCGACTCTTCTTTCATGATGGAGTTGTACTTATCGAGATTCTCCTGCATTTTTTCAGGGGGCCTCGGGCAGGAATATGAGAATCCCTACGATCAGGATCAAAAACCCCATCCAAATCGCCATCCAGTCTTCTTTTTTCCACAAATCGGAAAGGGATGTTTTCGTCCTTTCCAATACCACGTATTCCTCACCTTGAGATGCCGCACTCTTTTGTTCAGCCATATAGCATCCTCCTTATGTTCCTCTGCAAGACGGACTTAGAAAAGCAAAGGTTAAGTGAAAGCCGCCTGTCACTCCGGCCAGCCGCCAGCTGATCCACGCTCTCGCCCTTTTGAAGTCACCTCCCTTCCAGATGATTTTGATCGATTCACAAAAGCAGAACAGAAAAGCCTTTGAACACGCGACGGGGTTCACGCTGTGGTTCACCGAAACGCATGGCCTCTTGCTCAATAGGGACTCGCAATTAGACATGCGATGAATGGAGCTTTAGAGCCTAAAGCAGCCGCGCGTTGACTTAGTGGAAAAGAAGAATACACGAAGGGAAAGCCGACTTTTGTCAAGATTTTAGAATGGTTGGGAGTGAAGCGTCATCATTTCGGTGGATCGCAAGGAAATGGCTGGATCACAGGTTTTTTTCAGCAACTTTCCGGGTTATGCTTTGGACCATACGACCCTCTTGGAGTTACCGTGGAAAAAGTGTATTATTGCGGGAGGTGCAAGCCTCATGACCATGTCCATTGATAAATTCCTTTCATGGTTCGATCCTTCTTTCGACTGGATCCAGGTGGAAGTGACGTCAGCCTGTAACGCCGCTTGCATCTATTGCCCCCGCACGGTCTACAGGAAAACATGGGAAGACCGGCACCTCCCCCTGGAAACGTTCAAGAAACTGAAACCGGCGTTTGCCGATACTCGCCATATCCATCTTCAGGGCTGGGGAGAACCTTTTCTTCACCCCGATTTTTTCGAGATGGTAGCCATCGCTAAAACTCAGGCGTTTCAAGTGGGCACCACCACGAATGCCATGCTGCTCAATGAAGAAACGGTGAGGAAAGTGATCGAAAGCGGTTTAGATATCCTCGCTTTTTCTCTTGCAGGCACCACAGAGCGGAATGACGTCATTCGCAAAGGGACAAGCCTGAAAAAGGTTTTGAAAGCCATAGAGACTCTAAGCCGGGAGAAGGAGAAGCGAGGAACGTCAGGACCGGAGATTCATGTGGCTTACATGCTCTTTCGATCGGGCATGACCGAACTGGAGACGTTGCCCGCTTTGCTGGAGGGCCTTGGCGTCAGTCAGGTAGTAGTCAGCACGCTGGACTTTGTGCCCACCGAAGAACTCCGGAAGGAGGCGGTGATTCCGGCCACGCAGGAAGAGTATGAGAAGTCTGATCCGTCCTTGAGCGTCTGGTCCGAGGCGGGCCGTGAGAAAGGTTTAGCTGTCCATTACCACCTCGTTTCCCCGGAAAAACGACGGGAAATCTGCACAGAGAATATACAGAGGGCTTTGTGCGTTTCCTCTGACGGGGCAGTCACTCCATGTGTTTACACGAGCCTCGGGGTTTCAGGCACCTATTACAATTTGCAAGGCAAGAAAGTGAGCTGTGAGAGGATGGTCTTCGGAAACATCCAGGGAGAAGGAAGATAAAGGATATCTGGAAGGAGGAATCCTACAGCGCTTTTCGTCGCTCCTTCCGCAAGGGAGAACTCGCTTCCACCTGTCAGAAGTGCCCAAAGATCTGGTAAAACACAAAGGCAGAGCGTGGGGATTCTCACTTAGGGGCTTTTTTCCCTCTTGACTTACCCTCGCTTTGCTCGCTCGCCCAATCGCCGGACATGGCCCCCGTTTTTCTCCTGTCCGTGACTGATCTTCGCTCTTTTCCGCTTCTTCGCTCCTCCCCTCCACTCATGAAATAGCCGAGGTGATAAGCTTTTCGCCGATCGCTCCCCGAGCGTCTGTCTATGGACGACCGAGTTTTCTGGGCCACAGCGGATCTCCTATGCCCCTTTCCTGAAATGGACTTCAGTGCTCATCTTATTGGTGCGCCCAGGGTGATTCCCTTCGACAAGCTCAGGGCAAGCTCACCCATCACTCGTTGAAAGGTTTCGGAACTAGCCGCGACTACAAATTAACTGGTGCGCCCAGGGTGATTCGAACACCCGACCTACGGATTCGTAGTCCGTTGCTCTATCCAACTGAGCTATGGGCGCAGCATAGCCGAAACCAAATCCAAAGCACTAAATCCGAAATCCGAAACAAATTCAAATGACCAAAACCAGTTGAAACCCAAGCGGGAGAAAACGCTTAAGAGGATTTCGAGGCATACACCATTTGGAGTACAAAGGCATTATAAACCTGGGATGCAGGATATCCAGCTTTTTTATGCCTTTCGGTATCCTCTGGGCGCGGGCTGACCGTCTACATAAACACGCATTTGCTCATCAAGAGCAAAACGCCCTCTTGCGATCATCTCAATAGTCAGGGGGAAGATCTTCCAGTCCCCGGCTTCTTTAAGCTGGTTCTGATGCTCTTCAGCAACTCTGAGCAGTTTTTCCCTGTCAGAAGCCAGGGATTCCAGGGGTTCAGGAAGTCGGACCTTAACAGGGTCGGAAACCATCAGGAGAGGGCCGGTGTCCACGCCCCTATCCGTCCAGATGGTCGAAGATCGCAAAAGGCTCTCTCCGGCGGCAATGGCATCGACCACCGCGTTGTCTCCCGCGTATTTCCGTTTCCCTTTTGCGTTCAGGACGGATAGATCAGCGGGATGGACATTGATGCACCGGTCCAGGGTCAGGTAACTCATATATCCTCCGAGAGCGATCACGTCCACCTCAAAGGCTTTGACAAGGGTACCAGCCATCCGATCAAACTCCCGCCTGGCTTCAAACCCTTCCGGTGTTGTCACCGTCCTCTTCAGTGCTTTGAGTCGGTGGAAGGTCCGTATGTCATAGCTCACGTAAGGGATGCCTGTATCACAGGCGATGCTTTCTCCATAACATGACCCATCGGACCGATCACTGAAAATGAACACGACTTCAAAAGGAGAGACCCCGTCCCTTGATTTGAGAAGCTTTTCTCTCTCAATAAGTTTGAGGATATTTGTGCCGGATCCGGACATGAACCCGGCGACTCTCATTGGACGCCCTGCTCCTTCAGGATCAAAAATGGGAGTTGTGGCCATAGCGGCTACCTCCGAAGTCAATTGGAAGAGAGACGAACATTTTCAAACAACATCAAGACAGAGGGTTCAAGGTCTTTACAGCCGGAGGTCCCTCTTTCCGTTTGACAATCCCCGGGCTTTTCTTGATATTCGGCTTCAGGATTCAGGAAGATCAATCGTTTCAACATCCGATAGTTTTGGAATTTATATCGCAAAGTTCCAAGATGATCAACATAAAGCTTCAAGAGGTGAACAAGTTTTGTGGCAGCGTGCAAAATTCTCCAGGAGGTGAGTCATTATGATCGTTAGAAATTTGAATGACAGAGAGGTTGTAGAGACCACATACCTTGCCCACGGCGGGGCCATAGCGCAGATGATCTTGGATCGCAGGATTCTCAAAGAAATAGGTTTTCTAGCGGTTGCAAAGCTGGAAAGGGGAAGGACCATAGAAAGTCATAGAGATCCTATGGAGGAAATATACTTCGTCTTGAGCGGGGAGGGGGAGATGTCCGTGGATGAGGAGACGAGGCATGTACGTCCCGGCGACGCCACCTGGATTCCCACAGGATCGGCTCACAGTCTTACGAACTCGTCAGAACAAGATCTCCTCATCCTGGTGGTTGCCTCTTCAAACTGGTGAGTAACGTTCAGAAGGGTTTGCATGGGACCGCCATACCTGGACAGGGCTGGGACCTTTTCTTGCGTTCCAAGTCTCCCGGGCTGGTCTTTTCTACGACTTACCTGCGAGGGAAACTTGCCCCCTCCACCGTTCCCCTCGCGTGCGCTCGGGGCCGGGGCTTCCCCCACAGATAAGTCGTGAAAAGACAGCGCCCTCCCGCCGGTCACTCCAGAAAAGGCCCCAGCCCTGTCCGACGTTTGGCTCGTTGCAAGAGATCCCTTTTGTTTAAGCCCATGTAAACACTTTTGAACGTTGCCAACTGGTGAGATGAAATCGACTCAGTTCTATTGGATCGATGAAAAAGAAGTTAGGATTATAAGTATGCTTAACTGTGAATAATTATTGACGAAATGTATTGACAAATATTCTATTTTATATATAATTTGACTAAACCTCTTGTGTCAGGATTTCCTATGTATCTAGAACATTGGGGGCTGAAGGAATTCCCCTTTGAAAACGTTCCGGATCCTCGATTCTTCTATCTCTCCCATCATCATGAAGAGGCTTTGTCCCGGCTCCTCTATGCCGTCAAGATGAAGAAGGGTGGGGCCATGCTGTCAGGGGACATCGGATGCGGGAAGACTACTCTGACCAAAGTCTGCATCCAGGAGCTCGCCGGTGGCCGGTATGATATAAGCCTCATCGTAAACCCTAAGCTTGAGCCTTTGGAGTTTCTTCAGGAAGTTGTCTATCAATTAGGAATCTCAGACGTTCCGGATACCAAAGTAAAGTGCCTCAGGGTCTTGAATGAAAGAATGACTCAGAACATGAGGTCGAACAAAGAGACTCTGTTGATGGTCGACGAGGCTCAACTCCTGAATCATTCCACCCTGGAAGAGATCCGATTGCTTTTGAATGCTCAGTTAAATGATCGATTTCTGATTACGATCATCCTCTTCGGACAACCGGAATTAAGAGAAAGAATCAAGGCGATCCAGCAAATCGATCAAAGGATTCCCATTAAGTACCACCTGGCTCCTTTCGACATGGAAGATACAGCCCGCTATATTCTGTTCAGACTGAACAGGGCTGGAAGGGAGAAAAACACCCTTACGCGGCCGGCGATCGAAAAAATCTACGAGATATCCAAAGGAGTGCCAAGAAAAATAAACAATCTTAGCGACCTGGCCCTCTTGATCGGCTACAGCAAGAACCAAGAGATGGTCGACGTCGACATCGTGGAGACGATTATTCGAGATGGTGCGCTTCTCTGACATCAAGCAAATAAGGGATAGGACGTCCGCCCCAAGGGACAGTGCCCCGGCAAAGGACGGAGAGGCCAGCCGGTTATGGCTGAGCGATACGCAGTTTTCAGAGCTCGGTAGGAAAGAGGACCGGACGCCTGAAGACATAAGCGCTGAGCGGGATTCCTCCGATGTGGCTGTGCTCTATGAGAAGTTCACGCGATCAGCGAAGGAGATCCAGGAAAAAGTGACAAGCGAACAGGGTGTCGCCTCCGCTCCCATTCTAGCGGATCTCCATACCGTCATTGACCGCGATCTTATCCAGCCTCTTTTCGAGCACGCGATGTCCAAGTCGGGAGACTGGAAAGACATGTCACTTCACAGTGTCGAGGTGACTCTGGCCGCTCTCATGGTGGGCAAAGGCATAGGCTATGACACAAAAAAGCTTCTGGAGATTGGGCTTGCTGCCTTACTAGAGAATGTGGGCATGTATCGGATCCCGGAAGGGATCCTTCAAAAGCCGACCAAGCTTGAGACAGAGGAAAGAGACCGCATCAGAGAACACCCTGAGATAAGTGCGAAGATCCTTTCTCGTCTCGGGGATCGGTATGAGTGGTTGGCTGAGGTCGCCTTGCAGGTGCATGAACGCGCGGACGGCTCAGGTTACCCAAGGGGGCTAAAAGGGTCTGAGATCTCTGAAATCGCTTCGATCATAGGCCTTGTCGATACCTATGTGGCCATGATCAGAAAAAGAGCGTATCGAGACGGAATCCTGCAACCGGATGCGATCCGATTCATCCTCAAGGAGGCAAAGGTCCAGTTTCAGCCCAAGATCCTCAAAGCCTTTCTGAATTCCATTTCTCTATTCCCTTACAATACCTATGTGAAACTGAACAACAAATCTGTTGGGAGAGTGATCTCTACGGACAGGAATCACCCATTGCGTCCGATAGTCGAAGTCCTTTTTGACGGCTTGGGAAACAAACCGGAGAGAAAGGAAATCGTCCGTTTATCAGAGAACCCTCTTCTCTACATCGTTCAAACGGTCGATGAGAAAGATCTGACATAGAGCGTGCGGGGGGAGGTTCCCTGACACCGGATGGAAGCTCTGAAAGCGTCACCGAGTAGCTCCAATGACCATGCATAAGAGGAACAAAGCATATGTTTCAAGGCTTAAGAGACCCTGTGTTGAAACCCTTTCATGGAACAAGGGGTAGAAGCTTTTTTTTGTGGGTCCCCCTTTTCTTCTTCTTCCTTTTCAGCCTCTCCTCCTGTTCTTCATCCACTGCCATCCAGGGAACACCGGTCAATGAAGTGGCCACTCTTCAGGACCGTGTCGAAGTGACCAGGTTGCAGACCGAGCAAAACCTTGAGGCCTTGGCCAGGATGAGCCAGGTGAAAGAGAACAGCGTCTTTAAGACGGTGGCCGGAATCCCTGAATATCGCATCGGCTCAGGCGATATTCTTGAGATCAGCTCCTACAACGGGGACAAAGTGACGGCGACGACCGTGACCGTGGACAGCAGGGGAAGAATCTCTTACTCCTTCCTGGATCACTTGAAAGTGGACGGACTGACGTCCAGCGAAGTGGACGAGCTCTTGACCGTCAAACTCTCCGCCTATGTGAGAGCCCCGCGCGTCAGCGTGCAGGTGAAGGAGTTTAACAGTAAGAGCGCAAATCTCATAGGAGAATTTTCTTCGCTTAGAAACGTGAGTTATGGAAAGGGAGGCAGCGGCCGGATCAATCTCAAGGGAAAGACCCCTCTTACGGATCTGATCGCTCTTGGAGGGGGATACACGCTGAACGCGGACATTAAGAACGTCAAGCTTGTGAGGAAGGGGAAATCCTACCTCATCAACCTCTACGACATTATTGAAAAAGGCGATGAAAACCAGAATGTGATCATCGACGAGGCGGACGTGGTGAACATTCCCGAACTCCCAACCTATGGAGAAAGAGTCTACGTCTTGGGAGAGGTATTCGGCCAGGGCATCTATGCGCTCAAAGAGGCTCAGGATCTCTTGGCTGCCCTAGCCCTGGCGGGAAATACCACCAGGCTGGCGAAAGAGGAGAACACCCTCATTGTGAGGGGATATGAGCCGGGGAAACCGCCCCTTGTCATGATGGCGGATGTGAAGTCTCTTTTGAGAAAAGCCGATATATCCCAGAACGTTCGTCTCAAGGATGGGGATCTTGTGTATGTTCCGAGGATGCTGATCGGAGACATCAACGACTGGATCATCAACATGACGCCTCTGCTTAACTTGATTCTCTATCCGGGCGAGTTTGAGGACTATTATGCCGGGACCAGGGTTCTGCAGTATAACAAAAAATAGCGCCACGTGATCCTTTACCAGGAGAGGCTCCTTGCCCCAGTACGATATCAACCTCAGAGAATACTGGCGTATTCTTAAGAAAAGAAAATTCATCGTTTTCTTTGTAGGGATCGTTCTGGGCGTCTTCAGCACCGCCTTTGCTGTTCTTAAAACTCCCACTCCGATTTACACTTCTGTGTGCAGCATCAAATTTGAAAAAGAAACCACGGTCGAAGGGCTCTACGCAAAGACCATCACCTGGTCAGGGGGCGATGACATTGAGACCCAGATCTCCGTCATCAAGAGCTTCACGATTTTTGAAAAAGTGGCTCAACGACTGGGTCTCATTCCGAAGGCAAGCGTGCCCGCAGGCAGTCCTGCCAAAGGCAATCTCGCCAGAGTCGTTGATAATCTTCAATCCAAAGTTGAAGTCACCCGGCAAGGGATGACCAACATTCTCAACATCCAGGTAAAGGATGCGGAACCTGCTTTTGCCCAGAAACTTGCGAACACCGTTGCAGCGACCTACAAGGACCTCCATTCGGAGGTGCAGATGAAGCGGACCCTCGATGCCATAAAATACATTGAAGATCAGCTGGTCCAGGTCAGGCAGAGACTCCGCGAGGCGGAAGAAGAGTTCAATCGATTTACCCAGAACAATCAACTTCTTTCAGTCGACATCCAAAGCGAGAAGCTTCTTTCAAGGTCACAGGATGTGCAGAATGAAATCCGGAGGCTGGTTGAAAACAAAGGGGAACTCCAGAGCATGGCGGCTCGCCTGGACAAATTCATTGCAAACCCTTCCGTCCAGGGCAACTTCTATTCCGCCAAAGCAAGCCCCCAGTATCAGTCGGCCAATGACACTCTTACGGAGCTTCAGCTCCGCAGAGAAACCCTCTTGAAGGATTTTACTCCTCTTCATCCGGAAGTCGTGGATGTGGGACGGAAAATTCTTGAGGGTGCGCGGAAAATGAGGCTTCTTCTCCTGTCTCAAATTGGAGACCTTGAAAAACAGGAAGGGGACGCAAGGAGCGAGCTTCAGGAGCTCGACAGAAAGTCCAGCGCCCTGATGGAGAAAAAACTGGAATATGATCGTCTGAAAAGGAAGGTAGAGCTCTACAACGACATGACCACGCTCCTGGAGCGGAAAAACCAGGAGGCTTTGATCAAGAAAGCTGAGAAACCGGAAGAAGTGACGGTTGTCAAACAGGCTCTTTTCCCCACGGAGCCGATCAATCCTCCGAAAACTGCGACCACAGGAGCCATGGGGCTGATCATCGGTCTGGTTCTGGGGCTGATTGCCGCATTCGTTGTCGAAACTTTTGATACGTCCATTGGAGCCATTGAGGATGTGGAGGAGACTCTCAAGACGCGGGTCCTGGGGGTCATCCCTCAAGCGGATGCCAAGGAGGTGCATGAAAGCTTCAAAGGAAAACTCCCTGAGGGTATGGAAGTGCTTTCTCCTGCCCAGATGGTGAATATGGTGGCCCACTATGCTCCCAAGAGCATGATGGCCGAGAGCTTCCGGGGATTGAGAACCAATATTCAGTTCAAAGACACTGAGAATGAAATCAAAACGATCGCCGTGACGAGCGCTTCTCCTCAGGAAGGGAAGACGCTCGTTTCCGTCAACCTGGCGATCACCATGGCTCAGGCGGGGTTGAAGACGCTTCTGATCGGGTCGGATATGAGAAAGCCGATGATCGCCAGAGTGTTCGGCGTCGAGCAGACCCCAGGCCTTTCCGAGATCCTTTTGGGGAACTCCCCTTGGCGCGATGCCGTCCAGACGGTTACAGATATGATTGTCGGGAAAATGTCTCTGGATGAGGTGCTGCTGACCCCCGGGCTCGACAATCTGCACCTTATTGCGGCCGGATCCATTCCCCCGAATCCTGCGGAACTCGTGGAGTCGAAACGCCTCAAGGAATTCATCGAAGAAGCAGAGAGCGAGTACGATCTCATCCTGTTCGATTCTCCTCCGATTCTGTCAACCGCCGATGCGGCGATTCTCGGCTCGAAGATGGACGGCGTCCTTTTCGTCTACCGCCTTGGAACGGTGTCCAGAGGCTTGCTGAAGAGATCGACGGCCCAGCTTGAGCAGGTGAATTGTCGTATCTTGGGTGTCATTCTCAATGGGATGAAGCCGGAGGTCAGTCCGGATTTTCACAATTTCAAGTATTACAAGTATTACTCCTCTTATGGCGAGGAAGGGAAAAAGGGAGAAAAACCCAAGAAAGGCCTCCCCTTCTTCAGAGAGAACCCGATCTCTTCGTGGGGAAGGACAAAAAAGGCAAGGAAGAGCAAGAAGTCCATCATGACCTCCTCCCTTGCGGCTGTGGGTCTCATCCTTCTTGCGGGTGGCCTTCTCTGGCAGTTTGGGATCATTGATCCCCTGAAGATGCTGGATTCAGCAAGGCCGACCGCAGGCAAGAACGCACAATCGCTTAAGCAGAAAGTCCCCCCAAAAACGTCCCCTCAACTCCCGTCTTCCCCGCCCCCCTCCCAGGTGAAAGAAGAAAGCGCGAAAACCCTGGTGACGAAAGGCCCTGGGGCGGAAGCGAAACAGGAGCCTGCGCCGGAAGTTAAGGTCCAGGTCGTTGTGGAGAACTCGGTGCAGGAAGCCAGATCGCCTGCCCCAGCCACAAAGCTGGCGGTTGAGAAGAAGGTGATCTCTGAGGAGAAAGCCAGGGAGAGCACTCCGGTCCTTCAGGGTGAGTACCCCTATTCGATTTATCTCAGCTCCTTGAAGACTCTGGACCAGGCAAAGAAAGCAGTTTCCGTCTATGCCAAGAAAGGAATCACGTCCTACTGGGTGAAAGTCAATTTCAAAGAAAAGGGCGAGTGGTACAGGATCTACGCGGGTCATTTCAAGGATCGAGAAGAGGCTGAGAGTTTCTCACGAGCCCACGAGATAACCGAAACAAAGCCCCTGAAAACCGAGTATGCCAACCTCGTTGGAGTTTATTCTCAATTGAGGGACTTTGATGGCAAGGTCAAAGCCATTTCAGATCTCGGCTACTCTTCTTATGTGGTCAAAGGAAACGATGGGAAATTAAAACTGCTCGTGGGCACCTATGTGACGGAAGAAGCCGCCGAGCAGCAGCGTCAGGATCTTATGGCCAGGGGAATTGAAAACCGGGTCATTAAACGTTAACCATCATGTCTTGAGTCTCCTTCCTGAGGGATCATTATCCACCCATGAAAGCGATCTTGAAAAAGCTTTTTTCCCAAGGAGAGCAGAGAGACAGAGGTCAGGCGACGCTTGAGTTCATTCTGCCTCTCCTCCTTCTGCTCTTCGTCCTCATCGCGTTCGCCATGGTGATTCCTGCTCTCACTCCGACCAAGACTCTCGCCGTTGCAGGGGCCGTGATCATTTTTGTTCTGAGTTTTGTCAGTACCCAGATCGCCCTCTACATCCTGATCTTTTCCATGCTCTTGAGCCCTGAATTCATTGTGGGAGCAACGGAAGGCGGCACCCTGGGCCGCGGCATCACTCTCCGGGCGGACGATTTTCTTGTGGCGATTATAGGGTTCAGCTGGCTCGCCAGGATGGCGATCAACAAGGAACTGGGGTTTTTTCTAAAGACCTCTCTGAACCGGCCCATCGCTTATTACATGATGGTGTGTGTGGCTTCCACGCTTCTGGGCGCCCTGTTCGGAAGGCTGGATCTGAAGATGGGCTTTCTCTTTGTCCTGAAGTACTTTGAATATGTCGTCATCTATTTCATGGTGGCCAACTACCTCAAGGACAGAAAGCAACTAAAGACTTTTGTGTGGGCTATGCTGCTCACCTGCCTGATTGTCTCGGTCATCTCCATGGCCAAAATCCCGGAAGGCGGAAGAATCTCTGCTCCCTTTGAAGGAAAAGTCGGTGAGCCGAACACGTTTGGCGGTTATCTTGTCTTTATGATGAGCATCGCAACGGGCCTCGCTCTCATGGAAGAATCCTTTCGCAATCGCCTTATCGCTTTTTTCTTGGTGATCCTTTTCAGCATCCCTCTTCTTTACACGCAGTCCAGAAGCTCTTATCTGGCAGCGATTCCGGCTGTATTGAGTTTTCTATGGTTATCCAAAAGAAAACAGTGGATTCCTCCGGTCCTGTTACTCGTGGGATTGCTTCTCCCTTTCGTGGCACCCAAGGTCACCAAGGACCGGGTGTCCTACACCTTTACCCAAGGCATTGGTCGTCCGGATGCCGTCACCGTTGCCGGCGTGCAGCTGGACACGTCGACTTCCGCAAGAATCAAGAGCTGGGAAGAAGCGGTTCGAGACCTGGTCCAACACCCCGTGCTCGGATTCGGTGTCACGGGATACCGGTTTGTGGATGCCCAGTATGTAAGGGTCGCCGCGGAGACCGGATTCCTTGGTCTGCTCATTTTTCTCCTTTTGCTGGGTACAATACTCAAGGAGTCCTACCGGGTTTTCAAGGCGAGTGAGGATCCCTTTGATAAGGGGCTGGCCATCGGTTTTCTTGCGGGCTTCACCGGGCTTCTGTTTCATGCCATAGGAGCGAACACCTTCATCATTGTGAGGATCATGGAACCCTTCTGGTTCATCGCCGCCATGGTGATGATGATTCCATCCCTTGAAAAGGACCGGAAGGGCAAGGCAGAAGAAGGCAAAAGAAGCTAATGTGGTGTCTCACCCCCACCTGGCCTCCCCCATCGAGGGGGAGGAAACTATTAGTGGTCGCACAGAATTCCCCTCCCCTTGCGGGAGGGGCTAGGGGAGGGGGAAGCAAAAGGGGTATTAGCAAGAAAATCCGGAGGCACTACCCTAGCCAGCCGGTTTGAGAACAATCAGGGCATCGACCGCCACAGGCTTGGCCCCGGAGAGAATGAGAGGGTTAATGTCAATCTCCTGGATGAATTCGTTTTCCATGCCGATCTCCCCCACTTTCACAAGGATATCAGAGAGGAGATCCATGTCGGCGGCAGGCATCCCGCGCACTGCTCCGAGGATTTTGTGAGCCTTGATTTCTTGGGTCATGTCCAGGGCATCCCGTTTCTCCAGAGGAGCCACTCTAAAAGCAATGTCTTTAAGAATCTCTGTGAAAATCCCCCCTAAACCGAACATCACACACGGCCCGAACTGAGGATCCCGGGTCATCCCGACGACCAATTCGCGGGTTCCCTTGATCATTTCCTGAACCAGGAGGTCCTTTTCATTCCCTTCCATGCGAGACGTGAGATCATCAAAGGCCAGGATTGCTTCCTGATCACTGCGAATGTCTACCCTCACCAGGCCTTTTTCTGTCTTGTGGGCGAGATGAGGCGAGCACCCTTTGAGGACAAGAGGATAGCCTATGGCATGGGCCGCCTTCATGGTTTCCTCTCGGCTGTGAACAAGAATTTCACGGGTTACGGGAATGCCGTAGGACTTGAGGAAATCCTTGGATTCATATTCGGACAGGGTCTTGCGGCCCTCTCGTACAGCTTTTTCCAGGATCATCGATTTGATTTTCATGATTACCCCCCAGCTCAAGAAAAAGGATTGGAGTATAGGAGTACTGCAGTATTGGAGCGATGGGGTTTACCATTACTCCATTACTCCGATACTCCATTACTCCGTTTCTTCATTTTCTCGTATTCCCACAAAGCCGCCATGGTTTTTGCTGCTCTCTCAGGGGTGGGGACATTGATCAGAGCGCCTCCTTCTTCGAGACGGCGCACCTCCTCATCCCAAATTCCAGGAGGAGCGATCAGACAGGCGACAACAGGCTTCTGCTGTTTCCATTTCAGCAAGAGCTCGGAGAAGCCCGATATCGCGTCCCTGTTTGCCGATGCGAACATCATGAGGATCAGGATGGCATCCACATCGCTGTCCTCCATCACCGCCCTGATGATACCCTCGATCGCCGAAGCGTTATACCATGCCGGCCCCATGTCCACGGGGTTGGTACGCAGGGCGAGAGGGGGAAGGAGTTCATTGATCACTCGCTGAGTTTCAGGATGGAACGTGGCGATCTCCATCCCATCGGCCTCACAGACGTCCGAGGCCGCCATCCCAGGGCCTGCTTGTCCGGAAAGGATCGCAACTTTCCTGCCCTTAGGAAGCGGACAAAGGGCCAGAGCCCGGGCTGCATCCAAAAGCCTTTCTGCACTGTCCACGTAGAGGACCCCTGACTGTTTGAGAGCCCCTTCATAGATTTCATGCCTTCCGGCTAAGGAGCCCGTGTGAGAAAGAGAGGCTTGATCTCCAGCGCGAGAACTCCCGGTTTTGTATGCAACAACAGGTTTCGCGAAACGGGTTTGCTTCGCCGCCTCCATGAGCCTCCTCGGTTCATCGATGCCTTCAAGATAAAGAGCAAGAACCCGTGTGTCCGGATCGCCCATCAAATAGGTGACCATTTCGGGGAAGTCGACATTGAGACGGTTCCCCAGGCCAACGATCTTGCTGACGCCTGCGTTCTGTCGCATGGCCATGAAGCCCATGAGATGAGAGATGCCTCCACTCTGGCTCACCAGGGCGATACCCCCTTTGGGCAGCCATGAGAACTCAGGCGTAAAGGAAGCGTTCAGGTGGATGTGAAGATTGACCATCCCGAAAGTGTTCGGGCCAATGACCGGGATGCAGGCCTTGTTTGCCAGATCGGCCAGGGTGTTCTGGAGAAGGGTTCCCTGGGAATCGTCGATTTCCCTGAAGCCCGCGGAGATCAGCACAATGCCTTTCACCCCTTTCCGAGAACACTCCTGAAATATTCCTGGAACCAGCTTTGCAGGCAAGACGACAATGGCAAGATCAATGGCACCCGAGAAATCCGCAATCGATGAAACCGCGGGAAGACCCATGACCGACTTGGCACCCGGGTTAACAGGAACGATCGTCCCTTTGAAGCGACCGGAGGTCAGGCTTTTCATCACGTGGAACCCGAGCTTGTCGGGATTTTCTGAAGCCCCGATCACTGCAACCGTATGAGGGTTGAATAGGGTTTTCAGATTTTGGAGCAAAACAGGATTGCTCATAGAAGATGTCCTTGAGGAGATCGCTCGCCCACTCATAGCAGGCTTTCACATTGATATCAATACCCAATGCAGGCCTTCAGCTATTACGTTATTCCGTGCCCTGAAAGGCACAAATCTCCCCATTCATACTGAATGATCGTGACCAGGCTGATGGCCGCGGTTTCGGCCCTCAGGATTCGACTCCCCAGCGAAACCGATACAAAGCCCGCTTCGAGTGCTTTCATCACCTCCAGTTCGGTAAAGCCTCCTTCCGGTCCTACCAAGGCGAGGACCCTGGGTTCCGCGGAGTTGGAACGGAGATGGTCTTTAAGACTTCTGATTCCTTCCTGCTCCCACAAAATGATTTTCAGGGCCGACTCTTTTCCCAGGACGGCGAGCAGTTCATCGTAAAGGTAAAGCGGACCGATCCCGGCGGGCATGGCTCGATCGGACTGCTTGGCAGCGCTCTGAGCAATCTCTTGCCAATGCCTGAGCTTGGTGTGAACTTTGTTGCCATCCACCTTGACCACTGTTCTCTCTGAAATGTAAGGCAGTACGCGGTCCACACCCAGCTCAGAGGTTTTCTCTACCAGAAGATCCATGTGCTGGGACTTGAGCAAGGCTTGGCACAGGGTAATGTGGACAGGAGAGGGAGCAGGGCTGGGGAGAGGTTTCTCAAGGTTAACGAGGACGTGGTGGTGGCTCACCTCTTTGATCACCGCCTGAAAGCGCGCTCCTTTCCTGTCCAGGAAGACGACACGCTCGCCAGGTCCCAGTCTCAGGACCCTGGCCATGTGTTTGGCCTCGGCACCGGTTATCGAAAAAGAGCCTTGGGTGCTGGGGATCTCGTCAACGAAAAAACGACGCATGAACAACCCCATGGAGTATTGGAGTACTGGAAAAAATCCTCACAGTCGTCACTCCCGCGAAGGCGGGAGTCCAGAACTTCTTGATTCTCCTGGATTCCCGTTTTCACGGGAATGACGGAAAAGGGCGTTTTCCGACTTTTTGCGAAGCGTCAAGGGTGACTATCGAAAAAAATGGAGTGCTGGAGCAATGGGAAAGGAATCGTGCACAACACGCCTCCATCACTCCAGTACTCCAATACTCCAGTACTCCGCAGTCTTTATGCTTTCTCGAACACGTAGTTCACTTGTCCGTTGGGAAGCTTGTTGACGACGGTCTTGACCTCCATTCCCACCTTGATCTCGTTTTCAGGGATGTTCTTGGAAAGCCTCCCGAAGACCTTGTAGGTCCCGTAATCCGCAAGAGCGATCGCATAGGGAAGGTCGGCTTCAAAGCCTACCGGCCCGTATTCGAGCTTGCTGTAAGTCACGAGTTTTCCCTTCCCGGTCACTTCAAACCATTCCACGTCGCTGGTCAGGCACTTGTAGCAGTCCGCTCTTGGGGGAAAGAACGTCAGGCCGCAGCCTTTGCATTTCGTTCCCATGACCTTGCCCTGTTCCAGATAACCGACAAAGTCATTGGTCTTCGTGATGGCGGTGAAGCTCACCGTTCCGAATTTCTTGAACCGAAGATCCGCTTCTTTTTTCGTAGCCATAGTATCACCTCCCGAAAATAAGGACGTTCCCGTAAAGGCCGACGCCGCCGATGTTGTGGACCAGGCCGATCTGCGGATCCTTGACCTGCATATTGCCTGCTTCTCCTCTGAGTTGGAGAACAATCGTTCTCACCTGCGATCCGCCGGTCGCACCGATCGGGTGGCCTTTGGAGAGCAACCCGCCGTCCACATTCACAGGGATGCTTCCTTCTTTATAGGTGGCCTTGCTCCGGATGAGCTCTCGCCCTTCACCGGGTTTCGCAAAGCCCAGGTTTTCATAAGCCATCATTTCTGCAATCGTGAAGCAGTCATGAACCTCGGCGACATTGATGTTCTTGGGGGTGACCCCTGCCATCTTGTATGCCTGCTTGCCTGCAAGCTCACCCGCGCTCAGACCCGAGAAGAGATCCCGGCCCGCCATGTTCACAGGAGCTGAAGCCGCACCGATTCCAAGGATCCACACCGGTTTTTTTGACAAGGCTTTTGCTTTTTCTTCACTGGCAACAATGATGCAGGAGCTTCCGTCTGCGTTGGCGCAGCAGTCCCCGACGCGAAGCGGGCTTGCCACCGGTCCGGACATCGGGTTTTGCGGATCCGTGAACATGTCGGCACTGACCGCTTTCCGGTAAACCGCCTTCTCATTGATTTGTCCGTACGTGGAAGCCTTCACCCGGATCAGGGCCAGGTCTTCAGGCGTTGTGCCGTAGGTTGCCATGTGAGCCCTTGCGTGCATCGCGTAGTAAGCGGGCATCATGGTCCCAAAGGGGCTTTCCCACTGAATGTCAGCCCCACGGCCCATCCTCTCCTGTGACTCTGCCGAGGAGATTTCCGACATCTTCTGGAATCCGATCACCATGACCACGTCGTGAAGCCCGGATTTGATCATCGAGTAAGCCAGCTTCAGGCCCGTGGTGCTCGATGAGCAAAGGGTTTCCACGTAGAAGGTCGGTTGAGGAGTGAGCCCCAGGTATTCCGCAAAGACGCCTGCAGGCGACCTCTGCTTGTCATATTCAGGAGCGGAGCAAACAACCGTTGCATCAATGTCCTTGACGGATACCTGCGCATCCTTCATACACTCCTTAAATCCTTCAAAGGCGAGTTCCCTGATGGAACCTGGAAACCCTCGCACAAAGGCACTCTGGCCTACGCCGATAATTCCTACTTTTCCCATAAGCAACCTCCCAATAATGATTTGCACCTTTCAAGATAAATCAGCGCTTAGATGAAAGGCGATCTCCTGTGAGACACTTTCAGTGACGAGTAACGGATAAAGTAACAGATAACGATTAACACAAGCGTCGCCGCTTCAACCAGAGCCAACCCCGGAGAAAGCCCTCCTCGAAACATAAAATATCAATATAAGAGAAGAAGGAATGCCGGTCAAGTCAAAAGAAGGAAAATTCCTCGGACTCTTCGACAGGATAAAAAAGATTCAGGTCGCTCGCTTGAATGGTTTGAATGTTCTCCTGGAGGAGGTATTCCTCCGCTTTCTTTCTGAAGAGGTAGGATGCCTCTTCCATGGCCTGAAGAACTTGCTTTTCAAGAGGGCTCATAGAAATCCGTTCAGAAACTCAGCCAGTTCATGATCCACGAGCTCTTTCAGCGATGTCGCCTCTTCCTCGCCGGCTTTTAAGATGTGTCCGGACAGCCTCAAGAAATCCAGAAAATCAGCATCCATTGGGAGCAAATGCACGTGCGGAGCGGTTGAACTGCTAAGGACTTTCAGGGACAGTTGCTCTGAAAGGCGATGGGACAATTCTTCAAATCTGCCCCTGAACTGTGGGTTTCTCAAGAGGTCAAGATTCCCGGAGTCCATGAGGGCTCTCAGGAGATACGCATTTGCCCGGGGCGAGAGGGAGGTTTCGAAAAAAGAGTAGGTTTTCAGAATCGAGTCTCCGTCGGGATCTTGCCCCTTTTCCGCCATGGCCACCAGGTTTAGAAGAGTGCCGCCCCAGCCCAGGATGCGGAAGAGAGGGTTCAGGGTGCTGCTGGAATAGGAGAAGGAGTCAAGCCCTTGAGAGAGGCGGAGCCAAAAACTCTTGGCCTCTGGAGATAGGTGCGTGAAAATTCCGGCTTCCACGCAGGATTCCCGAGCGCATTTGTCGCCGAAATTCACTCTGTAGCGCAGGTCTTCCCCGTCGTTTTGAGAGGGGTGGAGGAGACACCCGATGCGCTTAAAGCCGCCATCCAGATACCCGAGCGCCCAGCAGCTGAAACCCGTGATCGGTGAAAGGGACTTCTCTTCTCTTCTTAAAGAGGCCGTGTTTTCTCTGAGGACCCGCTTGATCTCGTTTGTATATTGGAGGTGCTCGTAGCCCGGTGGCCGTATGGGGGGACAGCAGGCGAAACAGGATTTCTCTTCGTCCGGGGCACAGAGGGTAGAAGGCATTTCGGTCATTTGCTCAACCTTCTGCCTGGGCATTAAGCTTTAGTATGCTGATGCTCTCGCAAAAAGCCGTAAAATGACCTCTCCTGTCATTCCGGCGAATCCCGGATCGGGGTCCGGGACAGGCGCCGGAATCCAGGAATAACAAGCCCTCCTGGACCCCGGCTTACGCCGGGGTGACGGCTTTGATGACTTTTTACGAGGCTGTCAATCTTGCCGAGGCAAATCCTGGGGTTTGTTGATATTAAAAAGAGATCTCAAATCCTGATCCCATAACCGGATCTCTTCTTCGTCCATGTAACGAACACGCATCCTGGCAAAGCACTTCGCAATCTGATACTGGCGTTCTTCAATCGCTTCCCGAATGACCGGGATGCATTTCTTTGAGTATAGCGCGTGGAGCGGCTCGAGCATCCAGTCCATGCGCGGCACGACCGTATCGAAATCGTCCCTCACCTCCACCATGTGGCGGATGAGCTTTCCGCTGAGAAAAGGCATATCGCAAGCGACCAAGAAACCGGTTTCATCCGACATGGTCATCAGGCCTGTGTAGATCCCTCCCATCGGCCCAAGGCCCTTGATAAGATCTTCGACCATAGGGAGCCGCAGATAAGCGTACTCCTCAGGGGTATTGGTCAGCAGGATGACCCGGTGAAAGATGGATTTCATGACCCCGACAACTCGTTCGATGAGGCGCACGCCTTCGATTTCAACGAGGGCTTTGTTGCTCCCATAGCGGGAGCTTTTGCCGCCGAGAAGAATAAGGCCGGTCACATTCTTGAAATGGACGAGGCTGTCTTTGGTTAAATCAACTGCCATGAGGAGCTTGGTCTTTTTTCCAGAAGTACCTCTCTTATACAAAATGGTGGCGCGCCCGTCAGCAAAAAAGGGTTCAGGGAAGGGACACGCCGGAGGGTGCACCGATAAGTGCGATTGCATTGACAGAGGTTGGCATAAATGAAAGGATGGCTCATCGATTCATGAAAGGTCTAAGTGAAAAGGAAAGAAATCATCCTCGCTTTGATTCTTGTTGCCGCCACGTGGGCTGTTTACTGGCCGGTGAAGGATCACGAGTTTGTCAATTTTGATGATGATCTTTACATCACCGAGAACTGGGTTGTTCAGAAGGGTCTCACCAGAGAGAGCGTCGTCTGGGCTTTCACCACCACATTCCCCGCCTACTGGCACCCGTTGACATGGCTCTCGATCATGGCGGATGTGGAGCTCTTTGGATTGGACCCCGGCCGGCATCACTTGAGCAATGTTTTCCTTCACACGATCAATGCGCTGCTCCTCTTTGCCTTACTTCTTCACATGAGCGGGGCGATGTGGCGGAGCTTTTTCGTCGCCCTTGTTTTCGCGTTACACCCTCTTCACGTGGAATCCGTTGCGTGGGCAACGTCGAGAAAGGACGTATTGAGCACTTTTTTTTTGTTCCTGACGATCTGGGCCTATCACGGCTACACAAAAAAGCAGACTGTCAAACGGTATCTCCTGGTCCTCATGCCATACGGCCTCAGTCTCATGTCAAAGCCTATGATGGTGACCCTTCCCTTTATTCTTCTCCTTATGGATTTCTGGCCTCTTAGGAGACTCCATCTTCCGGAGCCTGCATCCCGCAAGAAGAAAAAGGGCAAAAGACCCACTGCAGAAGAAAAACCCGGATCTTCGGCGGTCTCGCTGGTTCTTGAAAAACTGCCCTTCCTCGGCCTTGCCCTGATATGCACCCTGGCTGTTTCCTTTCTCAGAACGGCAGGGGAGCCATTTCTTGGCTTCGAAATGCGACCGTTGACTCTTAGAATGGCCAACGCGCTCGTTTCCTATGTCAGTTATCTCGGGCAAACGATCTGGCCCATGAATCTGGGTGCCTTTTATCCTTTCCCGAGATCCCTGCCGTCGTGGCAGGTTGCAGGGTCCGCGCTGCTCTTGGCCGTTATTTCCCTGGGAGCAATCCGGTCTGCGTCAAGGCGGCCTTACTTTTTAGTGGGTTGGCTGTGGTATCTCGTGACGCTTCTCCCGGTCATTGGTTTGGTTCAGTGGGGCTTGTGGCCGGCCATGGCCGACCGTTTCACCTATGTGCCGCTCATTGGGATTTCCATCATAACCGCCTGGGGGATCCCTGAAATCATAGGGAGATGGAAGCACAAGGAAGTCATCCTAGCCGCGTCGGGCGGGGCGGCGGCTCTGTACTTTTCGGTCTTCACCTGGTTTCAGCTCTCTCAATGGCAAAACGGTATCACACTTTTCACTCGTACCTTGGAGGTTACGGACAACAACTATGTTGCCCACAACAATCTCGGGGCGGCTTTAAAGGATAGAGGGGAGGTGGAGTCCGCCATCCCTCATTTCAGGGAGGCGCTTCGTATATCCCCCCTCAATTCGTTCGCTCATGCGAACCTGGGAGATGCCTTGAGGAGTCAGGGCAAATTGAACGAAGCCATCGTTCACTACCAGGAGGCGTTGAAAGCGAGGCCCAATAACGAAATTGCGCTCCACAACTTCGGCTTGGCCCTCGCCATGAAGGGAGACTTTGATGAGGCGATTATCCATTTTCAAAAATCGATAAAGGTGTATCCTTATAATCCGGAAACCCACTTCAAACTTGGCCTTGCGCTGGCAAGACAGAACAGGATGGATGAAGCGATCGCCTGCTTCTCGGAAGCCATCCGGCTTAAGCCGGCTTATTATCCTGAAGCTATGTTAAATCTGGGCGTTGCCTTTGATTCTCAGGGTAAACTTGAGGACGCCATTTCTTATTATCAAAAGGGTCTGGAGGTTAAGGGAGAAGACGCACCTTTACATTACAGCTTGGGCATGGCTCTTGCGAGGAAGGGGGAAATCGATAAAGCTGCCCGCCATTTTTCAGAGGCCATAAGACATAAACCTGAATTTGCAGAAGTTCACTACAATTTGGGAATCGCGAATGCAAGATTGGGAAAAACGAGAGAAGCGGCATCGAATTTCTCGGAGGCTCTCCGGATTAATCCAGGTTTTGTAGAAGCCAGGAAAAGGCTGGAAACCCTTCAGAGCAACACGTGGTAGGTCGTTGGCGGGGGAGGCAAAGGAGGAGTAGTCGGTCAACATGGATGAATTCATACCGTCGGCAAGAAGAGATCTCGAATTCTTTCCGGTCCAGCTTCAGGGCAAGCAGTACGTCCTGATCCGGGATCACCTCGGGCTGGTCCAGGAGGGGAAAGCCGTTGAGATTCCCCTCTATCAGTTCATGGTGCAGCTGGACGGCACGACCACCATCAGGGATCTCCAGATGGCGCTGATGAGGCAAAGAGGCGGGATGCTGGTGAGCAGCGACGAGGTGAAAAGCGTCATTGCTCATCTTGACGATTCTTTTTTTCTAGAATCAGAAAAGTTTGAAAAGGCCAGGAATCGCGTCGTAGAGGAGTTTGTATCCCAGAGCATAAGGCCAAGCTCCCACAGTGGCCGAGCCTACCCTGCTGATCCCAGTGAACTAAAAAGAAAGCTGAACGAGATCCTGTCCCTTCAGCCCGATTCTAAAAAGCCGGAAGGTGAACTCCTAGCCCTTGTGGCTCCTCACATTGACCTGTCTGTGGGAGGCAGGGTCTACTCAAGGGCCTATCAGATCCTGAGGGACAGGTCGCCAAAGACCGTGGTTATCCTTGGGACAGGGCACCAAATGGCTCAGGATCTCTTCGCTCTCTCGGACAAGGACTTCGAAACTCCTCTGGGAGTCGCTGTATGCGACCGGGCATCGGTTGGAAAGCTGAGAGCCGCAGGCAGGACTGCGGTAGCGAAGAATGATTTTGCTCATCGGGCGGAACATTCCATCGAGTTTCAAGTTTTATTCCTTCAGCACATTCTGCCGAAGGATTCTTTTACCATTGTTCCGGTCCTCTGCGGCAATCTGCAAATGACCCTTTCAGAGTATAGCCGTCGAGCTTACAGAGAAAAGGCAGGCGTTTTCCTCGAAGCGCTGAAAGATATTCTTAAGCACCACGGGGAAGAGACCCTTCTGGTCGCCGGGGTTGATCTCTCACACATCGGCCCAAAATTTGGTCACGAGATGCCGGCACAATATCTCAAAAGACAAAGCGAGGCTCATGACAGGGCCTTGCTTAAGGCCCTGACCGCGATGGATGCCGATTCATTCTGGGAGGATTCCGGGAAGGTTAAAGACCAGTACAATGTGTGCGGATTTGCAGCTCTCGCCTGTCTTCTGGAAGTCCTGCCACTCTGCAAAGGCCACCTCCTTGGATACGAGATGTGGCATGAGGAGGCAACAAGGTCAGCGGTCAGTTATGCCGCCGTTGCTTTTTCCGAGCAAAAGCAACAGTAAGCAGTCCGGAAAACCAGTAAGCAGTAGGCACTAAGCAGTAGGCAGTAAAGGTCAATAAACCCAGCAACCCCTTTTCTTTTTTGTGTTTACTGCTTACTGCGTACTGCATACTGCCTACTTCTTGCTTCCTCCTAGTCTCTTTCACATATTTCGACCAGCACCCCATTGGTCTCTTTGGGATGAATGAAGGCGATCTTGGCGCCCCCTGCACCCTTTCTCGGCTTCTCGTCGATGAGCCTGACGCCTTTAGCCTTTAACTCAGCCAGCGCTTCTTCGATGTTTTCGACTCGAAAGGCGATGTGCTGGACTCCCTCTCCTTTAGCCTCGATGTACTTTGCAACAGGGCCGTCCGGATGGGTGGATTGAAGGAGTTCCACTTCGCTATCCGTGATGGGCAGAAAAGCCACATTCACTTTCTGGTCAGCCACATTTTCAATATCGTGGATCTTGAGGCCCAGAATGTCCGTATAGAATTTGCCGGTCTGCTCAATGGACTTTACGGCAATACCGATGTGGTCGATGTGTTTTACTTTCATGCCAAAATCCTCCCGTGGAGATATTGCGTTATTTGAAATCAGGTATTATTCTTTCAACAAGTCTTTAGAAGACAGAATACAGTAGATAGTAGACAGTATAAAGAAAAAAGGAAAGCAGGAAATCCATTTTGTATTCTGTCTCCTGTCTTCTGTATCTACTCTTTCACGAGGTTAAGAAATGATGAATGGACCGTGGGATAGAGCGAGCCGACCCCCGCAAAAAAACAAGGATCAATTCAAAGAATTCGAGGCGACGGAACTCTACTGCGCCAAATGCAGACGGGCCGTACCGGTTCGAAAGAAACTTCTTTTGGTCTTGCCGGAGGGAGACAAGTACGAATATCGGTGCCCTTTTTGCGGGAACACAGTAGGAGAGAAGCTGGACAAGAAGGGGCAATATTTTGGGGCACTCAAATAAGTAGGCAGTAGGCAGTAGGCAGTAGGCAGCAAAATCAGTAGCGAGTATGCAGTAGGCAGTAAGCACAAAGAAAAACAACTAAGTATTCGAAATGATAGGCATTCTAGGGGGCGAACTTGTCCGCCTTTTCTATCATTCCATAGAGCATTTTGTTTACTTCATCGTACCTGCTGGACAGATCGCTATGCTTGGCATCATCGAGGTATCCAAAATCTTTCGCAAAATCCAACCAAACTTCCGTTTCTCCAGCCTCACCAGCAGCATCAACGATTTTAGCGACGAACATCTTCTGGTATTTTCTTTTCTTCCACGCCTCGGCAATGTTGGCCGGGACACTCCTTGACGAGCGCCGGATCTGATCAGTGAGTGAATACTTTTCGTCCTTTGGGAAAGGCTTTGTTGTTTCATGGATCTCCAGAGCCAGCTTGTAAGACAGCTGATAGACTTTGAGATCCCGATAACCCCTGTATGGTTCCTTCGCCATTTTCCTTGTTGCGTACTCCTTTATTTTTTTCTGCTTACTTTTTCCTCTTTCTGCTTACTCCTTACTGCTTACTGCCTACTGGTCTTATTCGTACCACATAATCCTTCCTGCACCCTCGCTCATGTTTGAGATTTGCCCTTCGTCGCCCGCCAGGTATAGAGTCTTCCCTTGAACCTGCATGTCGGTCAGGCAATACTTGATCTTCCCGCTTTTGTAAGCCTGGACCAGGGTCGCCCCCTCTGTCTTGAAGACGATGATACTTCCATCATAGAAAACAACAAAATCCAGCCGGCCTACCAAAGGGTTGTTTGCCACAACCAGAACTTCCTTTTTCCCGTCATCATCCACATCCATGACAACGACTCGGCTGTTCACAAGATTGGCCGGAGGTTGATCTCCGGGTCTTGTGAACCCCGATCGAATGTAGTTATTGGAGCCCCCAAGTTTCTCATCCACCTTGGTCAAAGGGTTCCCCTGGAGGTCCCAGACCATGAGCGGAGCGCTATGCTCCAGATTCGGCTCTCCCAGACCAAGGAATTCCAGCTTTCCATCGCGGTCGAAATCATAGAGGGTGAGGGTATAGAGTTGAGCGTTTTTGAGCCCGGGTAGGGCGTCTTTGCGAACCAGTTTCCCGGCATTATCATAAGTCATCTGCCAGATAGGGCCTTCGAAGAACCTGTCAGTGCCCGAGTCTTGGAATAACACCGAAGATTGGCCTCCGCTCTGGTTACGGAGAACGCTGAAATGTCCATTCTGACGATCGAGTTTTCTGGTGAATTTTCCCGTCCACTCCAGGATCGAGCTTTGAGCCCGTGATCCATAGAAATATTGGCATACTTGACAGGGAGCAGGTTTTCTCCTATAATCTGAATGCTTATTAAGCATGCAGATAAGGAGGAGCCCATGACAGAGACGCTTTTTAGCTTGGAACACAGACGAGAGGCCCTGTACAGGAAGATTGAGGAAACAGGGGATTTCAGGCGAGGAACCATTTCGGTGACGTATCGCAAATGCGGGAAAAAGAACTGTGCCTGCGCACGAGAAGGGCACCCGGGCCACGGCCCCCAGCATTTATGGAGCACGACCATCAAGGGGAAAAGCTACGCGAAGAGCGTCAAGGTTGGTCCTGAGCTCAAAAAGTATTTGGACGAGATAAGTAACTATCGGAGCTTTCTGAAGCTCTGCGCTGAAATGGTCGAGGTAAACGAGCGTATATGCGATCTGCGGCCGGTGCCCGAGGTGAAAGATGACAGGGAGTTGGTCGAGCTCAAAAAAAAATTACACAAACAGTTTATGGAGAAATACAAAGGGAGATAGAGCGAATCGTCAGCCGCTACTGCAAAGAGAAGAGCGCCACTGGGAGAGTGGACCTAGAATCGTTTGAGATGAACATTCGGTCTGCCATGCACGATATTGGTAGCAAGATGCTTGAGGGGCTTATAAATGCTGATGGGGGCGATTACGGCGGCAGGACAATCCCCTGTGACAAGGGGCATCAGTACGAGTTCATCGGATATAGGGATAAGAAAGTGCTTACAGTTTTGGGGCCTGTTACGGTCAAGAGGGCCTATTACTACGATGGGCAATGCCAGCGGGGATGTTGCCCGAAGGATAGCGCTCTTGACATTGTGGGGACATCTTACAGTTCCGGCGCTCCCCTTCGCGTATTCAGCTAGATCCGTGAAGGAGACTGGGATTGAAACTGTCGTATTGCCATCCTCTCTCGCTTAGAGTCTGTAAGCCTCCATCCTTTCATGGTTGACGAAAAGCATAAAATCCCCTAAGGTTCAGGGTTGTTAAGTACATTCCCAAAGGAAAATTTTTTGCTCCTGTGAAAAAGCCTGCCCTATTTTACGGCTATATCGTTGCAGCCGCTTGCTTTGCCATCCAGGCGACGGGGATCGGCACCCATGTCACCTTCGGCATTTTTTTCAAGCCTCTCCTCGCCGACTTTGGATGGCCCAGGGCCTCCTTGGCCGGCGCTCATTCCCTGGCTTTTGTCCTTTCCGGCTTCATCGGCATTTTCGTGGGCAGACTCAATGACAGATTTGGTCCCCGTGTGTTGCTGACGGTTACTGCGCTCTTCTTCGGCGTGGGGCTGTTTCTCATGTCCACTGCAGACAGCCTCTGGCAGATCTACCTGTTCTACGGCGTAATGGTCGGCATAGGATTGAGTCCTGTGGATGTGATTGCGCTCAGCACTACGGCAAGATGGTTCGTGCGGCGCAGGGGCATGATGTCCGGCATTGTCAAGGTGGGCACAGGAGCCGGACAATTTATTATCCCCCTTGCATCGAGTATTCTTATCCTGAGCTATGGCTGGCGGACGTCCTACATCCTCCTGTCTGTCTTCGTCACGCTCATGATCTCTGGGATGGGACAACTGATGCGGCGTGACCCCTCCCAAATGGGACTTCTGCCTGATGGAGACACACAGATCGGAACAACAGGGTCTGACTTCGTCGAAAAGGGCATTTCCCTCAGTGAGGCGCTCAGAACGAGCCAGTTCTGGACCATCTGCTTCACCAATCTCACGATCGTGTTTTGTCTCATGATCATCATGCTTCATATCACGCCTCATGCCATGGACATCGGCGTCCCTGCAACCACGGCGGCCGGCGTCCTCTCCACCATCGCCGGTGCGAGCGTTATCGGGCGATTGTTCATCGGCTTTACCGCTGACCGTGTCGGGTACAGAACCTGCATGATCTGCTGTTTCACGCTCCTGATTTCGGCCTTCCTCTGGTTGCAACTGGCGGACAAGCTGTGGATGCTGTACCTTTTTGCTGTCTTCTACGGGATCGGACATGGCGGGCATTTCACCCTGATCTCCCCCTTGGTGGCTGAGCACTTTGGAATCCGTTCCCACGGAGTCCTTTTCGGAATCGTCCTATTTGCAGGCACCGTTGGGGGTGCTGCCGGGCCGATTCTGGCCGGCCACCTTTTCGATATCACCGGAAGCTATGGCGGCGCCTTCTGGATCTGTGTGGCTTTCGGCACCACGGGCTTAGGACTCCTCTTGTCTCTAAGGCCTAGGAGATCGTTTTGAACAAGAACCTGTCTATCAACGATTCATTTAGTGAGAGGTGTGAGGCGATGGCTACCAAGTCCCTCAAAGGCAAGAAGGAAACCGTGCCCGGCATTTGCGGCATATGTCCCGGTGGCTGCGGTGTAAACATTGAGCTGGTCGACGGCAAGATCGAGAAAATATCTCCAATCAAAGACCATCCCATAGGCGTCGTCTGCGTACGAGGTCTCCACGCCAAGGAGATCGTCTATTCCAATGACCGTCTGAAGTTCCCCCTGCGCCGAATCGGCGAAAGGGGCGAAGGGAGGTTTGAGCGCACGACCTGGGACGATGCCCTGGACCGAATCGCTCATGGGTTTCAGAAGATCAAGAAGGAGTATGGCGCGGAAGCGGTGATGTCCTATTTCGGACGGGGGAGCTTCGACAACAATTTGCCCGACCTGTTTGGCGCTCGCGGCATGCCTTGTCAGGGGGTTTCCGGATTCCTTTTCCCCTTCGGTTCGCCCAACGGCACAGGGTGTTCCTCGGTGTGCTACGTTTCCTACGGCATCTTTGCTTCCCTGTCGACCATAGGCGCCGAAATGGAATCGACTTTTGCGGATTTCGACAACGCGGACCTCATCGTCCTGTGGGGAGCGAATCCGCCTACCGACTCGCCTCCCAACAGGGTAAAAAAAATCCTCGATGCAAAGAAGCGCGGAGCCAGGGTGATCGCCATCGATCATATGCGATCGGATAGTGCCAAGATGGCTGATCAGTGGGTTGGCGTGCGTTCCGGAACAGACGGAGCCCTCGCCTTGAGCATGATGGATGTCATCATCAACGAACGACTGTACGACGAAGATTTCGTGCGGAACTGGACAAAGGGTTTTGAGGAGCTCAGGCAATACGTGCAGCAGTTCCCACCGGAGAAGGGCGAAACAATCACGCGCGTGCCCAAAGCAGCTATCTCCGCGATGGCTCGAGAGATAGCCGGAGCCAAGGGCGCCTCGCTCGTCATGTACACGGGACTTGAGTATACCAACAGCGGTGTTCAGAACATCCGATCCGTGCTGAGCCTCTGGACGATCACAGGGAATCTGGACGTTCCAGGAGGATTGGTGTTCAGGCCGCGCAGCCCGGTGCGGTTCCCACGGGTCGGCCTGGAACCGCCGAAAGGCGTGAAACCCATCGGTGCGGACAAGCATCCTCTCTTCTGCGATGTGCTCAAGGCTGCGCAGTTTATGGAAGCGCCCAGAGCGATCCTGAAGGGAGATCCCTATCCTATCAAAGCCCTGCTGGTCCTCGGGGCCTCCATGCTGACGAGCCTCCCCAACCCCGAGCTTTTGAAGGAGTGTTTCAGAAAGCTCGATTTTATGGTGGTCTTTGACCGGTTCATGACCGCAGACGCGATGTATGCCGACATCATCCTTCCTGCAACGACCAACTTCGAAAACCTGGGGTACCAGAAGTATCCCGGCGGGTACTGCCAACTCCGGCCGAAGGTCATCGAGCCGATCGGCGAAGCCAGGTCCAGTTTCCAGTTTCTCAGCCAATTGGCCGAGAAACTAGGCTACGGACACCTGTTTCCTGCCACTGAAGAGGAACGGATCCGATTCGCTTTCAAAGACACTCCTGTATCCCTGGAAAATCTCAAGGCCCATCCGGAAGGCGTCCGATATGATGCAGGCTGCATGGAATACGGAAAGCATGAAAAGGGTCTTTTGCGCTCAGACGGCAAGGCTGGGTTCAACACGGCCTCCGGCAAAGTCGAGCTGGTATCGAGCATGCTGCAGAAATACGGGTATGATGGGTTGCCCGTGTACGTGGAGCCCACAGAGGGACCCCTCGGCAGCCCTGAGCTCTACAAGAAATACCCCCTTGTCCTCAACACGGGAGCCAGGCTGCAATCGGCGTTTCGCTCCCAGCATTTGAACATTCCGGGACTGCTCAAGCTTCAACCCAAGCCGCATGTCCTGATGCACCCTGTAGATGCGAAGGCCAGAGGTCTATCGGACGGGGACAAGGTTTGGGTTGAGTCCCCGCGCGGGAAGGTCGGTGTATGGGCCAGGGTCACGGACGACGTCATGACAGGACAGGTGGAGTTGAACGTAGGCGGAGGGAGTCCGATCCAGGCTGAAGAGTGGCGAGAGGCGAACGCCAACTTCGTCACCGACTTCGAGAACCGCGACCCCATTTCGGGTTTTCCGGTTTACAAAGCCTTGCTTTGCGACGTGAAAAACCGAGAGTAACGACCGGTAGGTGTCTCACCGATAACTTACCCAGGCAACTTCCCATCACCCCCACCTCGCCTCCCCCATCAAGGGGGAGGAAACTATTAGTGGTCGATAAGAATTCCCCCTCCCCTGGTGGGAGGGGTTAGGGGAGGGGGAAGCAAACAGGGATTGGAGAAGTTTCAATCGATGATGAGGTCAACCCCCTTGCCTGTTTTTGAATCCACGAGACCCTCTTCGGAAAGACGCAAAAAAGGAATAGCCGCCGTGGTAAGCACGGCCAGCGTGAGGGCCGCGTCTGTAAAACGAAATCCCAGGGCCCTGGCTTTTGACTGGATGTCGTTCAGCCTTTCAGCGATTTCCTCAATCCTCTGGTTCGACAGGATGCCGGCCACGGGCAGCGCAAGCTCAGCCTGTATCTTGCCCTCGCTGCAGACCACGATGCCTCCCCCCATCCCGAATACCCGGTTCACGGCCATCGCCATGTCGGCTTCATCGGCTCCCACCACCACGGTGGCAAAGGTTTCCCACGCCCCGCTCGTGGCCATTGCCCCTGTTTGAAAGCCCTGTCCCCTGATCAAGCCGGTGAACCTGTTCCCCTCGCAGGAGATGACCGATACTTTCAGAATATCATGCCTCGGATCCGCTTTGAGTTCCCCATCATGGGCCGGAAGATCCAGGAGGGCTTCTTTGGTCACAAGTTCCGTGACCTGATCCATCACCCTGACCTTCAAAGAACCTTTCCTCTGCACCTCGATTGCAAAGTCATTCGGACTCACATGAATCTTCTTCAGCTCCCTGCCTTTGAAAATAGCCGGCCTTGGCTCAAGTGACAGTTTTCCCTCCTGCGCAATGATCACGCCGTTGCTGATGACAACTTCCGCCTTGATGGTGCGAAGATCCGGGATGAGCACCATGTCTGCGCACTTGCCCGGAGCGATCCCTCCCAGCATTCCATCCAGCCTGAAATGTTCAGCCACGTTCAGCGTCGCCATCCGGATGGCAAGAACAGGATCGAAGCCTGCATCGATCGCGCGCTGGACCACATGCTCCAGATAGCCCTTTTCCATCAGATCCCTGGGATCAGCGCCGTCCGTGACCAGCGCGGCTCGTCTGAGGTCAAGGCCCATATCCTTTATCCTCACAATCGCCTCCAGCTCCCTTCGAATGCTGCCTTCCCGGATCATGGCGCAAAGGCCGAACCGGAGCTTTTCAACGACTTCCTCGGCGCTGACCGATTCATGGCACGAGGAAACTCCGTAGTCCAGATAAGCGGCGAGGCGCTGGCTGCGGCAGCCTGCTGCATGGCCTTCCGCTGTTTTTCTCAGTCTCAACGCGCCCGCCGACAGGGCAGGAAAGTTGGTTTCAGTTCGCAGAACCTCCTGCCAGAAGCCTTCACCGACGCCCACAACATCATCCCTCTTGAGAAGTTCCAGCAACTGCGTGAGCGTTGGAGCCCTTGCGGCTGCGTCCTTGCTGAGAGTGATGGAAGGAGGGACGGTGGAAAAAATTTTTATGGGCTGGTCTTTCAGAATTTCGAGACATTCCACAAGTCCGCTATAGCCCAGAGGGAAAGTGAGCTCCATGATCTCGGTGATGATCGTGGTGGTGCCCCCTCTCATGGCGTAGCGCAGGAATTCCTGCGGAGAAGCATAATAGAGTATGTGGGTGTGACCGTCGACAAAGCCGGGAATGAGGACTTTGCCTGCTCCATCGATCACTTTTGTTCCTGATCCTATGGTGTGGTTTGCCTCAGGCCCCACGTAGGCGATCCATTTCCCTTTTGTCGCCACAGAGTACTCTTTAAGGATCTCCCCGGTGTAGACATTTACAAGGTCGGCTCCTTTGATGACCAGATCCGCTTCCTTTTCTCCAAGTGAGACAGCCGCAAGGTTCTTCATTCTTTCCGCACTGAGCATTTCGATCATGTTCCCCTCACCCATTTTTTGTTGCTCCCACTATACTTGAAATCGACTGGATCCTGTCAAGAGAATCGAGTTTTTGATCCCGGGCTGAAGTTTCTGGATTTCCTTTGGATGCTAGGGTATGATTGCGTGGAGGGCATCTTCCGTAACCTTGGCGACGGTCCGCAATCCCGCCGCCGGCGGGGCTGCGGAGGGTGGAGGAGCACGGAGAGCTTCACTTCGATCCGGTTTCGTCGCCCTCCGTCAACACACAAAGAGCCGCATCGGATCGGTAGGGCAGAACCCCTTGCACGTTGACGACTCTTCTCGGCCCGCGCTGGCTTGCGCCTGGCACCCTGAATCTTGTCACATCCAGCCGCTCTATGGGTTTCTCGTCGGGTTTCTCCACCTGCGGGACCCAATCATAGGGCACCCGGTACGCCCGGTAAATCATGTTGATCTTCATCATCTTTCCCCAGGAGGGACTGATGGACTCCCAGACGATTTCGTGCTGGGGTGTGACCTCGATGATTCGGCCGCCCGAGCCCTCGGTGATCATGGTGTTGCCATTGAGCAGGCGTTGCGCTGAGCTGATGAAGGGGCTGTAAAACCGGTTTGCATCCACGGGAACCGTGAGCCCAGCCTCTGCCGGCGAGTATTGCCAGACCACCTTGAGCGTTATGGGATCCAATTCAAGGACCCGCGAGTAATCTCTCAAGGCATTCCGAAAGCCGGTGGGGGAGCCGGGGTTTGGAGAGCCATAGCCCGCCCATCCTCCGTTGTCAAAGACCATGATGTTCCCTTCGCCGGGAAGGCCTCTTGGAATCATGTGAGCGTGATGCTGTCTCGCCATCCACTGGGGCTCCTCGCCCGGGTCCTCGATGTACTCGTACTCGTTGAACCGCCAGACCACGTTGCCGTCCCAGTCCACCTGGACCAGGTCCACACCGTCCTGCACCCCGTACGCCGTGTTCCTCTCACCGGTGCTGCCGATCAAATAGCCTCCCGGGAGAATCCTGTTCGGCATGCCATGAAACTCTTTCCACAGCTGGACCTCCCCTCCGTTCATATCAATGAGGAGCGCTCCCATCTCGTTATTCTTCTTTGAACGCTTTCTCGCGCCCGCGGCCGATGGCCGGCAGGGCCAGCATGACCAGCATGGCGGCCGCTATCAACAGAAATGCCAGCGACAGGGGGCGGGTGAAAAACACCGAGGGGTCTCCGCGCGAGAGCAGCATGCCCCGCCGCGATGAAGCGACATCTGGAAAGTCTGGGAAAAGAGCTTGTGAACCTGGAGGGGGTGTACAGGAAAAGGAAAGGGTTGGTTTGGTGAGCGGAGAAGTTATCGAGGCCACCCCCCGGCGGGCGAGCAGAGTCTTTGGTTGTGGGCAAGGGCTGCATCAAGTTATTGTTCTGTAAAGCGAGCACGGAGGGTTGCGATGATCAGGAGTTTAAAGCAGCGCCTGACCCTTTTTTTCCTTCTTCCTGTAGCCATCATGCTATTTGTCACGGGCTATCGGGTTTTTGTGTTGGCAAAGAAGACCATGATGGGAGAGTGGAAGGAGTCTTCTCTTTCGTGTTTTCCAAATTTCGCCTGTCCTGAGCAGTGTCGAAGGGTGCTTTCGTGATTGATTGGTTTCTGGTTCTCATCTCTTGTGTCTGTGGGTAAGGATCGCAAGGCGTATGTTTGATACTGGATGCTCGCTATGAGCGGGAAAGGGAGACGATAGGCAAGGGTACCGGGACAGCTCGGGCAATCTCAGTTCGTTTGTTCATGATACAAATATGGGAAAACTCTGCTTGACAGGATATTATATATAACGCATTATATATGCGCATTATTAAAACATCCTAATAGGTGCCATATGAGTACGGTAAGGATGAACATCACGATCCCTGAGCAGTTGGCCCGCAAGCTGGACCAGATGGTAAGCCCAAGAAAAAAAAGCACCTTCATTGTTAAGAGTTTGGAGGAGTGCATTCACAGGATGGAACGCGAAGAGCTCAAAGCCAATCTTAAGGAAGGATACAAAGTAAGAAGGGACGAAGGGCTAAGGATTGCCGGGGAGTTTCGAAAAGTGGATCTGGAGGGATGGGATGAGTATTAGAAGAGGGGAGATCTATATTGCAGCCCTTGATCCTGTGGTCGGCAGAGAAATCTCCAAGACGCGTCCTGTGGTGGTGGTTTCTAACGACTTGAATAATCAATTCGCGGCCACGGTGACTGTACTCCCGATCACCTCTATGAATCTTGACAAGATTTATCCTTTTGAGGTTTTTCTGCCAAAAGGCTCCGGCGCCCTACCCAAGGATTCGAAAGTCAAAGCAGATCAGATACGCACCCTCGATAAAGCTCGGATAGCCAAACTGTTGGGGAAAGTGGATCAGAAAAAAATCACGGCGATCGATAAGGCGGTGAAAATACATTTGGGGCTGGAGTGATGAAAACAAGAATACAGGAGACTGAATACAGTATGAAAGCAGACCACAGAGGACCCCAGTTGAATAGTCCTTCGCCCCAGTGAAATAGGCCTTCAGGATTTCACCCCGATGGAATAGAACTGCAACATCATTCCATAGGGCAGGCGGGGCAAAATTCAACGGGGCAAGCCGGATTATCAGGATTATTGTGTTTCGAAACATAAAGAGCAAACATCTTTGATCCTGTTAATCCTGTCTAAAGAAGCTCGCATCTTACCTCAGTTCGCTCGACCCCTCATCGATCGGAAATTGCGCATGCAATGGGGGCGTGGACTCGTGAAATTCTGGAACAAGCTTGATGGGTTCAGAAGTTTCAGGGTACTAATGCGAGAGGCACAAGCAGGCACGGACAAACCTAAATCGTTTGTCCGTGCCACCCAGTCTTGTCACTCGTTACTCGTCACTGACTACGGTTTGAGGCCCAATTCGTCGATGCGGCCGAGCAGGGTTTTGTAGCTCACGCCAAGCACTTCAGCTGCCTTTTTCCTGTTCCACTGAGTTTTGGCGAGCACATCCACGATGGCCTGGCGCTCCGCTTCAGAGACATAGGTCTTGGTAATTTTCTTGATAGAAAAACGGTTTTCCCTAATCAGCCTCTCGATTTTCTCATCGGACCAACCGACGACCGTCCCCAAGTCTTCCATTGAGGCGTGTTCCCCCTTCTTCTGGAGACTCTCCAGGCTGAGCTCCCTGAACACAAACTCCCAGTCTTTAAGCGCGACCGCGCGGCGCACCACATTTTCGAGCTCTCTCACATTTCCCGGCCACTGGTAGGATTGAAGATGCTTCAGTATCTTCCCAGGGATCTCCAGGATGTCTTTCTTCAGCTCAAGACAGTACTTGTTGACAAAATAGTAAATCAGTATGGGGATGTCCGGTTTCCTTTCCCTCAAGGGCGCAGCCTGGATATGAATCACATTAAGGCGGTAGAAAAGATCTTTTCTGAAGAGACCGTCCCGCACCTTTCTCTGAAGATCCGAATTGGTCGCAGCCACAACCCGGGTATCCACGAACTTGTCGTAGATCCCTCCAAGCCTAGCGAAAGCTTTATCTTCAAGGACCTGGAGGAACTTTGCCTGGAGAGAGAGCGAGAGGTCTCCGATTTCATCTATGAAGAGCGTCCCGTTGTGGGCCAGCTCCAGTCGCCCAGGCTTGTTCTTGTGGGCGCCTGTAAACGCCCCCTTCTGAAAACCAAAGACCTCGCTTTCAAGAAGTTCATCCGGCAAGGCACCGCAGCTGATTTTTACCAGAGGCCCCTGGTTTCGCTGCGAATGGTAATGGACGGAGCGCGCGATCAGCTCTTTTCCGGTGCCCGTCTCCCCGGTGATCAGCACAGTAATGTCTTTGGCCGCTACCTTTTGAATCTTCAGTTTGATGTTTCTGATCGCCTCACTGTGCCCGATAATGACCGGATAGTCCGGTCGCATTTTGTATTCATCCCTGAACTTCAAAGCGCTCTGTACTGTCTCGGCAAATTCTGCGCCCTCCAGATCCGTTCCAATGGGGTAGATCCCTTCAAAAGGCACGATCTCCGGACCCTCGGCCAGCGGCACTCCGCCACAGGAGGTAAGAACAGGCATGAAAGGGGTGATGATTTTCAATTTGTGAATGCACTGGATGCATGTCTCCGCATCGAGCGAAGGGCCGAGGACAGCCAGGTCAGGCTTCAAGGCTGCCAGCTCATCAATGGCCACATTCGGCCTTGCCGTAAAGCAGTGGACGAATCCGAACTGCTTGACTCTTTCAGCCCAGGCCTCGGCTAATGAAGGATCTGAATCAATGACAAGGACGTTAATTCCATCGGCCATGGCGCAAAACCCTCGGCTTTCAGCGGTCAGCTGTCAGCTTCAAAGAAAGAATACAGAAGACAGAATTCAGAATCAGAACCCCAATCACGAAAACACCCCAGTTGAATCGTCCCCCTGACGGGGGAATTCAACGGGACAGGCGAAAACTGGAAAACACGAAAGAACATTGCACCACGGACAAGCAAAATCAGCTTGTCCGTGCCACCCAGTCTTTTCAAGCTTGTCCGCTCTTAGCAAGCATCCCCATTGTTACCACGGACAACCATCCTCCCGAGGCAGATAAGAATCAGTTTGTCCGTGCCACCGCATCGCAATCTCTATGCTCTCTGCTCCACGCCCTACGCTGTCTTCATGCCGCCAGGGCGCGCGAAATAGCCTGGCTCAGCTCCCCGATGCCGCAGGGCTTCGTGATGTAGCCCTTGATCAAGCGCTTGGTGCTTTCGTCAATCCCGTTGGGCCCGCTTTCCTCGTAACCGGACACCATGATGATCCTGGCATCAGGATCTATTTCCACAATTTTTCTGGCACACGTCACCCCGTCCATCTTAGGCATGCCCCTGTCCATGAGCACCACATCCGGGTCCCACTCACTGTAGTTCTGCAAAGCGTCCAAAGGCCTCTCCACCGGGATGGCTTCGTACCCGAGTTTCTTGCAGACGGCGGTCAAGGCATCAAGGGCCGGCTTTTCATCGTCAACAATCAAAACCTTCTCGCCCCTCCCGGGAATGATCTCTCTTGCAGGTTCCCCCATTTCGGTGGTCTCGGGCGCTGCATAGGAGAAGGAGATTCTGAAATTAGCCCCTTTGCCAGGTTTCGACGACACAGAGATATCCCCTTTGTGTTCCTGCACAATCCCGTGCACCGTTGAAAGGCCCAGTCCCGTCCCTTTCCCCACTTCCTTCAGAGTGAAGAAGGGGTCGAAGATTCTCTCAACCGTCTTCTCATCCATGCCGATCCCTGTGTCACTCACGACGGCTGTCACCTTGTTTCCCTTTCTCTTGGCCTCAACAGTCAACTTGCCACCGTTCGGCATGGCATCGTTCGCATTGCTGTAAAGATTCATGAAGACCTGACTCAGCAGAGACCTGTTGCCCTTCACGAAGAGGTCCTTGTCCAGGCTGAGCACGATTTCGATGTTCCTGTTCAAAACCCTCGCGATGATTTCATGGGTTTGCTTGATCACATCGGCAAGGTCGAGGTGAACCATCTGGTATCCGCCACCCCTCCTGGAGAAATGCAGGAGGTTGTTGATGAGATCCACGCCTTTTTCCACTGAGTCGAAGATGTTGGTCGTGAGATCCGCAATGTCCGGTTTCTCGCCGCAGACCAGTTCCATATACTCGGTATTGCCTGAAATCGCCTGCAAGATGTTTCGAAAATTATGGGCTATCCCTCCAGCAAAAGCCCCGATGGATTCCATCTTCTGGGCCACGAGAAGCTGCTCCTGCAGAGCCTTCTGCTCCCTTTCCGCCTTTTTCTTTTCCGTCACATTATCAAAGATCGCCACGATCTCTCCGGAAGGCAGCCGGTAAATGTAGTATTCTCTCCAACCAGTGATTTCTTCGCCTTCGTGAAACGTGATGGATCCGCTCTCCGGGTTTGCGGTTCGCCAGACTCGCCTGAAACTCTCCAGGATGTCAGATCCTTTGTAGAAGGGCAATATTTGAAAGAGCGTCTTGTTACCGATGATCTCTTTGTCGTCAATGTTCTCAATTTTCCGAAAAGCCCGGTTCAGATTGAGAATGGTGAAATCTTCGCCGTCATTCACCGTTCTGAACACCATAACGCCGCTGCTCATGTGATCGAAAATGGCCTTAAAGCGCACCTCGCTCTCGCGAAGCTTTTCCTGGGTCTCCATGAGAACCTTGGTCCGATCCTCCACAAGGCTCTCGAGATTGGAATACAGGGTCGCGTTCTCTATGGCGATGGCTGCAGGGCTGCTCAGTGCCGACAGCAGGGAGAGGTCCTCTTTTCGGAAACCATACGGTTTGCTCACAGAGTCCACGTAGATGGCCCCTCGAATTTTGGACTTACTCATCAGAGGCACGCACATCACGGACTTGATCTTCATGAGCTCCATACTTACGGAACGATCGTCCTTGTCCTCCCTCATCGTGTTGGACATCATCACGGCTTTGCCTTCTTTGAGGACCTTGTTGACTACCGTCCGGCTGTAGGGCCGGGCTCCGTGCTTGGAGTCGTCTTTCGACCTTGAAATCACCCGGGTGATCTTGCCTGATCGGGGATCGACCAGCAGGATAGCTCCCCGATCGATTCTTTTTAGAAGTTCAAAAATCTGATCCAGGATCTTCTCGAAGAGATCGCTCAAATCAAGGGACTGCATCAGCATCTTGGAGACGCTGTAAATCAGTTCGAGATTTCTCAGAGAGGTCTTGGGCCGATCCGTTTCCACCGTGTCATTGAGAGGATTGGACGGATCAACAAATTTCTGAAGCGAAGCGATATCCCTTTTGTACTCCTTGCCCAGGGAGAAGAAAACATTGCCGATGCCGATCGGCACCCCTTCCCTCACCTCGAAGACCTTGCCGGCGTTTATCTGTTTGTCCCGGATATAGGTCCCGTTGGTGCTCCGCAAGTCTTCAATGAAGTATTTCTCGCCTTTTTGGACAATTTTGAGATGCCTGCGGGAGACATGCCTTTCCTTGATCTGGATATGGTTGTCCGGCGCCCGCCCCACAAAGATGACCTCTTCCTTGAGATCATGGGTCTCGCCCTTCTCGGGTCCACTCAAAAAAAAGAGTTTGCTCATGAGTTCTTCTCCCCTTTGGAGCGACTCAGCAATGTTTCAATATGGTCCTTGAGCAACGACATCCTGACGGGTTTGGCTAAAACAAGATCCGCCTTTTTCTCCAGCGCTGCGGCCTCAGGTTCCTTGCCGAAGCCTGTGATGGCAATGACCGGGACGCGTGGCTTCTTCTCCTTGATGGCACTCACGACCCCGACACCGCTCACATAGGGCATCACGATGTCCGTGATCACGAGATCGTAGGTTTCGGTTTCGAGTTTTTTCAACCCCTCCATCCCGTCCACAGCAGTGATCACCTCGTACCCCACTTTCATGAGGTGCTTCACCATGATAGACAGGACATCCGCGTCGTCCTCGATGATAAGAATCGTCTTTGATTCAGCCATGGCTTGCCCGTTATGCGTTGTTCGCTATCCGTTGTTCGCTATCTGTTATCCGTTATCTGTTTATATGACAATAAGCGTTCGCCCTCACGTTCTGTCTTCTTGTTTCTTGTTTTGAACATTTTAGGCACTTTAGTCACTTCCCTATGCTGACCTCCGACTTCTGACCTCTGGTGTTCTGTCATCTGATTATTACTGACTGTTCACTGGTTTCATGCTGTCTTTTGTATTCTTTCCTATTTCATACTTCCCAAATATGCAAGGTCCTTTTCCTGCGTGTTCTTGGTTCCTATGGCCACGATCAGTTTCCTGGCCTGAGAATCCTTCTGATAATAGAGCCTGCCCGAGTAGGCGAAGGGGATCTCGATGAAATCCGTCTTTCCGCCTTTGCCCAGATATCTTTCCAAGCCGTTCAGTGTCAAAATATAGCAAACCGGCGGCAAGAAGATGCACAGAAAGAGTATTTTGAAAGGGAAATTCTTCATTAAGCATACAGTAGCGATCAGCAACAGCCAGTAATCAGTGATCAGTAATCAGTGATCAGTGATCAGTGATCAGTAATCAGTAATCAGAAGAAGCTATCAGCCCTTCGACCATGCTCAGGGTCTGCGACAGGGCAGGCGAAAACTGGAAGACACGAAAGAAGGTCCTCTCACAGACAAAAAAATTCGTTTGTCCGTGCCACCAAGTCTTTTCTCGCCTCACTGCTTTGCCCGCTCTTGATGAGCATCCGTCACTCGATCGTTCTATGCGTTTATCTATACTGGCCTGGCCTTTGGAAAATATTCCTCTGTGCTCTCTGTGAGAGACAAGGTTTTCAGCCGCTGATTTCTTTCAAAATCCTGCGGGCGTCGTCGGCTCCCTTGAAATTCGGGTCCAGCTGCAGGGCCTTTTCAAAATAGTCCTTGGCTTTTGCTTTGTCATTGTTTTTGTACTGGGCGAGTCCCATGTGATGGTTGGTCACCGGGTTCCCCGGATCCCTGGCAAGGCTGTCCTGGAACTCCGCAATCGCATTCAGCAAGCTGCCCTTCATGTAGTAGATATAACCCAGGGTGTCCATCACCGCTGAACTGCTAGGGAGTTGTTCCTTTGCGATTTGTGCAAAGGTCAGGGCTTCGTCGATATTCCCGCCTCTCTCTGCAAGGTTCCATGCCAGGTTGTTGGCGGCCGGGCCAAAATCCTTCTTGATGTCCAGGGCTTTTCGATAGTAGGTTTCCGCTTTCTGGCCGTCCCCCTTCTGGTCGTAAATCGTTCCTACGGCCATGTACCCTGCGAGATACTTGGGATTCTTGGCAATCACACCCTCGTACTCCTTGATCGCTTCGTCGAATCGCTTTTCCCTGGCATAAATCTCAGCCAACGCCACATAGGGAGCAGGATTGTTGGGTTCAGTTTCAATCGCTTTCTTGAACCGATCCTGTGCGGCCTTCGGATCCTTCTTCGCCAGGAAGATGTTCCCCTCCAGATACTCAATGAGGGCAAGACTCGCCGGTGAATCTGTGACCTTCTTCTTGTGGTCCTCACAGGCCTTCATGGCTTCATCGAATTTCTTGTCCCGAACATTGAGCCCCACGATCAGAGCCAGGGCATCCGTCTGCTGAGGATTGAGTTCAAGGGCCGTGTTGAAGGATTTGAGGGCTTCGGCCAGACGGTTAGTAAGGTTGTAGATGAGCCCCAGCTGAATATAGGCGGGCGCATAATCCGCATCCGCCTGGATGACCTTGCTGTAAATCTCCTCTGCCCCTTTCATGTCTTTTTCAAGAACTTTCAAGCTCCCCAGATGCATCAGGACGCGGGTGTTTCGAGGGGCGATTTTCATCGCTGCATCGATCTGCTGCCGGGCAAGATCCGCATTCCGTTCATTGAGATAGAACTCTGCAAGAATGAGCCTTGCCTCCAGAAGTCCCGGATAAAATTCCACCGCCTTCAGAAGATCCTGCTGGCCCATTTTGGGATCGCCTTTCCCAATGTGAGACAATCCCCTGAAGTAGTGGGCCATGGAATTGCGAGGGCTCTCTCTCACCACCACGTCAAACCTTTCAAGGGCGTTCCCAAAATCCCTTCTCACGAGAAAGATCCGGCCCTTGAGAAAGTTGGCATCCACATGCCCCTTTTCTTTTTCGAGCACCTTATCGACGGTGGCTTCCGCGTCCTTGACTTTGTTGAAGTCAAACTGGAGTTCTGCCATGTTGACCAGCACGTTCGGGTCATCCTTCTTGATTTCCGCTGCCTTGTGCATAGCCTCCAGGGCGCGGTCATAGGATTTCATCCGCGCATAGTAAGCCGCCAGGTTCATCAGGGGCGTCACATCTCCCTGGGGCGCCGCCTCCACGGCCTGTAGATAAGTCTTCTCAGCCTGCTCGAAATTCTTTCTGCTCTCGTAGAAAAGGGCAAGCACGTGAAGGGTTTCATAAGTGGAGCCTGAGGCCTGGATCATCCTCTTCAGCTCCGCTTCGGCCTTGTCCCAGTCCCCTTTGCCGGCATAGATGCGCGAAAGCTCAATGTAAGGGACGCCTGAGGCAGGATCCAGCGCTATGGCCCTGAGGTAGGCCTCCTCTGCTTTGTCGGCTTCTCCTTTCAGGAGAAGCAGCCGGCCAAGGGAGAGCTGCGTGTTGAAATGGTTCGGGTTCAAAGAAGCCCCCTTTTCAAGGGTCTTGATCGCGCCGTCCAGATCTCTCTCCTGAACCTGAACACCGGAAAGGAGGCTCAGGGCTTCCACGCTGTCAGGCGACTTGGTGAGAATGAGCTCAGCCTTCTTTTTCGCTTCTTCGGTCTGTCTCCCCAGCAGGAGCATCTGACCTAGCTTGAGTTGGGCCTTGAGGTTGTCCGGGTTTGCTGAAACCGCCCTGGTGTAAGCTTGAAAAGCCTCCCTGGGCTCTTTCAGCTTCAGATAGGTCTCTCCTAATTCCAGATAGGCAGCGTCATGTTGGGGATCCAGCTGAACCACGTTCTTGAGCTCGATGACCGCTTTCTTGAGCTCATTCTTTGAGATGTATTCCTTTGCCTTTTCGAAATGCTTCGCCTTCTTTTCCTCTTTGCTGGCGCATCCGCTCCCAAAAAACAGAGTGAAAGAAACCAGCATCACCCAAACAAAGCCAAGAAAGAATCGTTGATGTTTCATGTCCCGCCTCATTAATCCCCCTTTTCTGTATCTACCATGGCTAAGTTCCACGGATTCCCGTGCACCCTTCACCCCGACAAAGTCAGCGCGGCCTGACAGTCCAACTTGATGAACCAAAGGGACTAGCAAGCTTCGGGCCACAGAACCGGAGAGGAACCCGCATCGAAGCATCCGCCTGCGCGTAGCCGCTTCGGCTAAGGCGAGCGAAATTCGAAAACCAGAACTAAGGCTAATGCATAGATATTTAACTTGGTATTGTAGCGACTAAGCAAATTAAAGTCAAATTCTTTGTTTTAACCACACGCTTTAGCTGCTTTCTGCCTCTCTGATATCTCAATGACAAGACGCAAGCATGCTTTATCATATTTACAAATCAATGGACAATGCAGCCCAAGTGTTATAGGCTTCTTGTATGAAAAGGCTCAGGCCCACGCTAGGTTTTTGTTGAGAAAGGAATTAAGCTATGTCCGAGGAGTACAGTTCCAGCACGGTTACAGATACGGAGTTTGACATCATTGATGAATTGAAGGCAACGGTGAGTGACCTTGAGAAAGGACTGCCACCATCCGGCAACAAAAAGATTGCTGAGAAATTCTCGTATCTTAAGTTTCTGATTCATGAACTGGACGATACCCTCTCTGGAGAATTCGAAGCCCTTAGGCACAAGAGGTTTATCACGAAGAAGAGCGGCTAGGTTGCCTGGGAGTAACGGCCTGCCCTTCGACCCCTGGATTCAGGTCGACACGGTGCCCGACCCTACTCAGCTTCATCCTTCGATACCTCAGGGCGAACGGAAACAGTGTTTTGTAAGTGTTTGATTTTCCGTTCGTGGTGAGGCACCGAACCATAAACGGAAAGACTGTTTAGCTTATTGCCACGGTATCCATCCCAGTTGTCGGACAGCCTCCTAGGTCGTCCTCGGCTGCTCGTTGGGTACCACGAATTTTTCTTCCCATTAGTCCTGAAAATTTCTTTGTAGCCGGCCAAAATGTGTAATCTCTTGCCAAAAAATGGCAGTTTCTTTCCTATGAAAGTAGTAATTCTTTTCCTACCCCGAGATGTTTTTCCATACCTAACTGTCTAATAATTCATTTAAAATCAGCAAGAGACTTTTCTAGCACGCTTTTTGCTATAGAATTAGCGGGTGCATGGAAAGACCTATTTTGTGCTCGGCAGGAGGTTCGAAATGAGAGATCAAGCTCTGGCTTTAAAGGAAAAAACCCGTTCGGAAAAATTAAACCTGGAGATGGACCTCGATAAGGTGATTCGATCGCTTGAGGAAGCAGCTCAGGAAATCGAGAAAGTCGACTGGGAGCACGGCGGATTGGCGAGTAACGACAGGTAAGGCCATGTCGCCGATTGGGCAATTTGCCCACAGTCGGCTCATGCTCTCCGGGAGCGTTCTTTCAGCACCTGCTTTCGCCGGTCCCCACCATGTCCTGCTGCAGCATTTGCAGAGGTGCTATGGAGTCAACGAATCCCCGAATTGTCCTGAGCTCCATCATGGTGCTGCAGCTGAAATATTTCACCGGGCCTTCATAGTCCTCGAACACATTGTGGTCGAGGTTCACATCCCTTCCGCAAGAAACGCATTTGATTTTCATCTTTGCCCCCCTTGGTGAGCCTGAAGATTAGCATAGCAATCCTAGTGCTATGCTGTTCTTCGCCCTCAATGCAGGCGTGTGGCCGCAACGCCATGAGTAAGCAGTATGCAGTAGGGAGTATGCAGAATGGATTACTGCCTACTGCTTACTTAAATTAAGATGGCTCTAACGAGACCACGCTCCCCGGCTTGGGAAGTTTAGGCCACGACGATTGAGCGGAGAGGCACGGCGGGCGGAAAGAAAAAAGGTCAGCCTTTAAAGGCTGACCTTCGTGATCTGCTGGAGGCGGCAATCGGATTCGAACCGATGAATAACGGTTTTGCAGACCGCTGCCTTAGCCACTTGGCTATGCCGCCCAAAATCTAGTAAGCAGTACGGAGTAAGCAGTAGGCAGAAACCAATACTCCCCTACTCCGGTACTCCAATACTCCTGTACTCCAAAATTTTGGAGCGGGAAACGGGGCTCGAACCCGCGACAACCACGTTGGCAACGTGGAGCTCTACCAACTGAGCTATTCCCGCTCACTGCCGGTTATTCTATAGCTTCAAGGTGCTTTGTCAACAAAAAATCAGGAAGAGAAAAACTCGTGATAGAAGTCGCGGAAATAGGCCCATCCGGACCACAGAGTGAACAAGAGGGCGATCCACAAGAGAGTCACACCCACCACATGGAGGTCAACCCCCAGGTACTCGTAGTGAAGGCACAGCGCTATGGTCGCCGAGCATTGAAACACGGTCTTGTACTTGCCGAGAGAGCTTGCCTGAATGACAACCCCTTCTGTCAGAGCGATGCTCCGCAACCCTGTGACTGCCAGCTCTCTGACCACGATCAGCATGACGATCCAGGCCGGGATACGACCAATCGGGATCATCATAATCATGGTCACAATCACAAGGATCTTGTCCGCCAGGGGATCAAGAATCTTTCCTGCCACGGTCACGGCGCCGTATCTTCTTGCAAAGTACCCGTCGAGGAAATCCGTCACAAAGGCCATGCCGAAAAAGAGAGCGGCCAAGAAACTGCCGAGTCTTCCCTCAAAACTCAAACAGAACACGATGACCGGAAGACAGGCCAGCCTTAGGAGGCTCAGAGAATTGGGTAAGTTGAGTATGACCCGATGACGTGAATTTGTGTCCATTGGCTTAGTCAATGCGGCGCAGTTCATCACTGGGCCGGGTCGTTAAACCGCTCCATGCATTTTCAGCCACCATATAACAGAATAAAAGAAAAAGAAAGAAGTTATGAGAAAGGATTAGCAAGCAGAAAAAAGACGACCTGCCGGGGCGACCCGAATTCTATTTGGAGCTGGAATTGAACTGCCTGTAGTAATTCAACACCCGATCAATGAAGGTCTTCGTCTCCTGATAAGGAGGAACCCCGCGATATTCAGCCACCCTTTCCGGGCCTGCATTGTACGCTGCCAGGGCCAGGCGCGTGTCATTCTTGAATCTTTCCAGCATGAGGCTCAGGTAACGGGTCCCCCCGTGGATGTTGTCCTTCGCATCAAAGGGGTCGTCCACATCCATTGCATCCGCTGTGCCGGGCATGAGCTGCATGAGTCCCTGGGCCCCCTTGCTGGACACGGCGTGCTGGTTGAAATCCGATTCCGCCTTGATGACCGCCTTGATCAGAGAGACATCGACCCCGTACCTCTTGGATGCCTTGTGAATGATGTCGTCATAATCTTTGATGTACTGAGTCACCGGCTTGGAGCCGTCATAAGTGCGAATGTAGATATTGTACCTGGGATCACTCTTGATGTTGCTGAAATGCCAGACCCCTCTCTCGTCCCTGAAACGGTAAATGTCCGCCAGGGCCGGGTTACAGAGGCAAAGAAGGAAACCGGCAATCAGTCCGACAAAAATTGTGCGCGCCCCTGGATTCACGGTTTTTCCATCTTCCTCCAGTCAGCCAGAAATTTCTCCAGACCGATGTCGGTTAACGGGTGACTGATCAGCTGTTCCATCACCTTGTAAGGCATGGTGGCGATGTCCGCGCCCATGAGAGCGGCATCCAGAACGTGGACCGGGTTCCTGATGCTCGCCACGATAATTTCCGTCTCATATCCGTAGTTACCGTAGATCGTTCCGATCTGTTCTACGAGTTCCATTCCGCGGCTGCTGATGTCATCCAGCCTGCCGACAAAGGGGCTGATGTAGGCGGCGCCGGCTTTGGCGGCCATCAACGCCTGAACAGGGGAAAAACAGAGGGTGACATTGGTCTTGATCCCATCGGCCGAGAGCAGCTTGACGGCCTTCAAGCCCTCTTTGATCAAGGGTATTTTGACCACTATGTTGCCTGCGATCTTTATCAGGTCCTTGGCTTCTGCGATCATTCCTTTGGCATCCGTGCTGACGACCTCCGCATTCACCGGGCCGTCCACGATATCGCAGATCTCTTTGATGAGCCCTTTGAATTCCCTTTTCTCCTTGGCGGCCAAGGTGGGATTGGTCGTAACGCCGTCAAGAAGGCCAAGTTCCTTTGCCTTTTTGATCTCTTCAATGTTTGCGGTATCTATGAAGAATTTCACGAAACCTCCACCCGGCCCGCATGTTCAGGGGGCTGTGATCAAAGATGTTTTGTTCGGTATTATACCTATAAGACTCGAATAGTTCAAGCTTCCTTTCTTTTCCCCTCTTGCAAGAACTTGGTAGCACACGCTTCGCTGCAGAAATGGTAAGTTCTTCCGTCTATCGCTCTGTCAATGGCTTCCCGCCGCGGGATATACATCTTGCACTGAGGGTCCTGAACCATCTCGTCGATGACGCCGCCGTTCTCCCCGCGAGAAATCTTCTCTTTCGGCCTGATGACTGCCTTCAAGACCCTGTAAGCCACATAAGCCAGCACGAGATAAATGATAAACCGCATGAGTACGACCTTTATTCTAAGAGAGTGACCTGCTGGTCCTCTCCTTTGAGTTCCCGCAGTATTTGGGAAGCCGTCCTGGCTAAGACCGGATGAATCACAGCAGGGTCGACCTCGGCCAACGGCACCAAGACAAATCTGCGCAGGTGCATGTAGGGATGAGGGACCTTCAGGTCTGATTCGTCCAGGATGTCCATTCCGTGCACCAACAAATCCAGATCAATGACTCTTGGCCCCCACTTCTCCGTCCTGACTCTCCCCATCCCGGCTTCAATGGAGAGAAGCCGGCCCAGAAGCTCCCGGGCCGAGATTTCCGAATCGAGGCATGCCACGCCGTTCACGAACCAGTTCTGGTCTTGCGTGCCCACAGGGCTTGTCAGATACCAGCGGGAGCATCGGATGAATTCACATCCCCGAATCTGCTTCAGCCTTTCGACCGCTTCAGCGCAGTGTTTCCGCCTTTCTCCGAGGTTCGAACCAATTCCGATAAGTGCTTGTTTCATAATCAAACAAAAGAATACAGAAGACAGGAGACAGAAGACAGAATGACTGCAAAATCACTCCACGGGGCGGGCCCTATAAGGTGACGGCTCTGATTCGTTGCATGGCTTCTTCGAGGCGTTCCTTTTTCTGTGTCAGCGCGATGCGAAAATACCCCTCTCCCGGCTCGCCGAAACCATTGCCCGGCGTGACGACCACACCCTTTTCAAGCAGGCGTGTAGCAAGCCCTGCTGAACTGTAGCCCCTTGGCACTTTGATCCAAAGATAGAAGCTCGCCTTGGGGGTATCCAACTCAAAGCCTGCCTTTTTCATTTCAGAGACCATGAGGTCCCGCCTTTCCGTGTAAACGTCGATCATCTTCTGCACGCAGGACTGGTCACTCCGGAGTGCCGTGATCCCTGCAAACTGGATGGCCTGAAAAACTCCTGAGTCCACGTTGCTCTTGATGGCGCTGAGGCCGTCTATCGCTTCCCTGTTCCCCGCTGCAAAGCCGACCCTCCAGCCTGTCATGTTGTAAGTCTTGGACAGAGAATGGAACTCGATACCCACTTCTTTTGCACCCTTCGCCTGCAAAAAACTCGGTGGCCGATAGCCGTCATAGGCGACCTCAGAGTATGCCGCATCATGGCAGACAAGGATGTGATTCTTGGCCGCAAACTCCACAACCCTCTCGAAGAACGCCAGGTCTGCAACGGCAGCCGTGGGGTTGTTCGGATAGTTAATGAACATCACCTTGGCGCGGCGCACCACGTCAACGGGTATGGCCTCAAGATCAGGCAAAAAGCCTTTCTCCCTGAAGAGAGGCATGGTGTGAGTCTCGCCGCCGGAGAAAAGAGTCGCGATATGGTACACAGGGTAACCCGGGCTCGGGACCAAAGACACGTCGCCCGGATTTATGAAGGCAAGGGGCAAGTGGGCAATCCCCTCCTTGCTCCCGATGAGGGTTAGAACTTCTTTTTCGGGATCGAGGTCAACGCTGAAACGTTTCCTGTACCACTCCGCCACTGCAGCTCTGAACTCAAGCATGCCCGAATAGGACGGGTACCGATGGTTGGCCGAATCTCCCACTGCTTTTTTCATCGCCTCGATGATATGAGCCGGGGTGGGAAGATCCGGATCACCAATGCCCAGGTCGATGATGTCCACCCCTCTTGCTCTCAGTTCCGTCTTTTTCCTGTCGATCTCTTTGAAGAGATAAGGGGGGAGTTTGCGCAAGCGATCTGCTTTTTCAAACATGGTCTCTCAATCTCCTTCGATAAGTGCCTAAAATTGAAAGGCAAAGAACTCAAGGCCTGAATGAGCATGAGTGCCTGGAGTGTATAAATTTGAAAGGTCAGGTCAATAAAATACACGAAAGAACCTACACTCACGGACAAACAAAGTTCGTTTGTCCGTGCCACCCGTCTTGCTCACTGATCACTGGTGACTGATTACTGGTTTCTTGCTGTCTTCTTTTCTTGCCGTGCACCCTGCGCCGTGCGCCGTGCACCCCTCCTATTAAACCCTTTAGCGCACTTTAGACATTTTAGCCTACGGCCCGGAGGGGCACTTTAGTCACTTCAATCCCAACACATCCTGCATATCATAGAGCCCAGAGGGTTGATGGACAACCCATGCAGCGGCTCTAACAGCGCCCCTGGCAAAATTGTCCCGGTTGTGGGCCCTGTGGATGAGTTCCAGTCGCTCTCCGATGCCGCCGAACAGGATGGTGTGTTCTCCTGTAATGTCGCCTGCTCTCCAGGTTTGGATTCCGATCTCCTTGGACGTTCTCTCCCCGATAATGCCTTTTCTGTGGTAGACCGCAACCTCATCAAGATCACGGTTCGTAGATGCCGCCAGGATCTGAGCGAGACGCATGGCAGTGCCGCTCGGAGCATCTTTCTTGAACCGGTGATGAACCTCGAGGATCTCCATGTCATAATCTTTTCCCAGGATCCTGGCCATCTCCCCGGCAATCTTGAACATCACGTTCACGCCGACGCTCATGTTGGGGGACATGACGCAGCGGGTGCTCTTCGCAAGGGCCTTTACCTGGTCGAGCAAGTTCCCGCTCATGCCTGTCGTTCCGATGACCACGGCCAGGTTAGCGGTGGACGCAAGTTTGAGGTTTTCCACCGTTGCCTCAGGCGCTGTGAAATCGATGATCACCTCTCCGAGGCCGATGACCTCCCTGAGGGATCCGGCCACCTTGATGCCGAAGTTCCCAAGGCCTGCCACCTGCCCCACGTCGGATCCCACACTTGGATGATCCGGCCGCTCGAAAGCGGCGGCCAACTCAACGTCGGTGCTCTGACGAATCATGTGGATGATTCGCCCGCCCATTCGGCCCGCAGCACCAGCAACAATGGCTCGGATCATGACACAACCCCCTACGAAACCCTATCTCCCGTTTGGTGGCACGGACAAGCGAACTGAGCTTGTCCGTGCCGCCAGAGATCTTGTGCTTCTTCGTGCTCACTTCCCATTGTCCAACTTCCTGTATCCTTTCACGGACAAACAGAATTCGTTTGTCCGTGCCACCCTCATTTCTTTGCATTAACCAGCATGCAGAATCCACCCACGGACAAGCAAAGTTCGCTTGTCCGTGCCACCGTATGCCTGCTCTACTTGATCAGTCCGAAGTCTTTCAGGGCCGATTTCAGCTTTTCCTGGTTTGCCTGGGCCATGGGATACAGAGGCAATCTCATCTCCCCGTCAATCTTGCCCAGCAGAGCCAGGGCCGTCTTGACCGGGATGGGGTTGGTCTCGATGAACATCGCCTGACACAAAGGAAGAAGCTTGTAGAAGAGCTGTCGTGCCCGTTCGACCTTGCCCTCTTCCCAGGCTTTGACCATATCCGCATTGTCCTTCGGCACAATGTTGGCCACAACGGATATCACTCCCTTTCCTCCAATCGCTAGGATCGGAAGGGTCAGGTTGTCGTCACCGGAGAGAAGCGTAATCTTATCCCCTGCAAGCTGAACCACTTCCGCCATCTGACCGAGACTGCCGGAGGCTTCCTTGATGGCCACGATCTCCGGCATCTCTGCGAGGCGCGCCACGGTCTGGGGGAGCATGTTGACGCCCGTCCTTCCCGGGATGTTGTAGAGCACCTGGGGCAGGGGAACCGCTTTCGCAATGGCCTTGAAGTGCTGGTACAGCCCTTCTTGAGTCGGCTTGTTGTAATAGGGCGTCACCTGGAGGGTCGCATCCGCCCCTATTTTCTTGGCGTGCTCGGTCAGCTCGATCGCTTCCGTCGTGCTGTTCCCGCCTGTTCCTGCAATCACCGGCACCCTTTTTCTCACCGCCTCGACGGCAATCTCCAGGGTTCGCTTGTGTTCTTCCATGTCGAGCGTTGGAGACTCGCCGGTCGTCCCTACGGGAACGATGGCGCTGGTGCCGTTCTCAATCTGAAATTCGATGAGCCGCCGGAAGCCTTCCTCGTCCACTTTCCCCTTCATGAAAGGCGTGACGATCGCCACAATGGATCCTTTGAACATAACCAATCCTCCTCCCCTCTTGATTGAAAGAACAAAAAACAAAGAATACAGGAGACAGTAGCCAGAAGACAGTAGTCAAAATCAAAGGCTCGACCACGAAAGCACGAAAACTGGAAAACACCCCAGTTGAATAGTCCCGCTCCCGCGGGAATTCAACGGGGCAGGCGAAAAAGAGCATATCCGACAGGATTTACAGGATCGACACGATGTTTAATCTTTGGCTTTGAAATACAAGAATCCTGATCATCCTGTTAATCCTGTCTAACTCTTTCTTTTGCCTCAAGCGGAGCGCTCCTCGAATTCCCGCAGCGCGGGGATGCTCCTCAAGCGAAGCGCTCATCCTTCAGCGGTCAGCCGTCGGCGGTCGGTCGTCGCTCATTGTCAGCGGTCTGCCGTCGGCGTTCTCTTTAAGCATAAACTCCGGGATCGTTTCACCCCGGACCAAGTCCTCGTAGCTCTCTCTTGTCCTGATGACGTGATAGGCGTCCCCTTTTCCCAGTACCTCTGCGATTCGGGGTCTCGAGTTGTAATTGGAAGACATGCTGAAGCCATAGGCGCCTGCACTCATAACCGCCAGGAGGTCTCCTGTTTCGAACGAATCCATCTCTCGATCTTTCGCCAGAAAATCCGAGGATTCACAAATGGGACCCACGACATCCGCCTTGATCTTCCTGCGGCAGGTGACTCTCACAGGCTCAATGCCATGGAAAGAACCGTAGAGACTGGGCCTGATGAGATCGTTCATCCCCGCATCCACGATGATGAAGCTTTTCTCGGGAGTTGTCTTCGTGTAGAGCACCCTGGTCACCAGAATCCCGGCGTTGCCCACGATCACCCGGCCCGGCTCCAGGATCACCGTGACGTCCTTCATGTCCAGTTCGTCTTGGATAGCTTTGGCATACTCCCTGGGATGAGGGGGTTCTTCCTGGTCGTAGGTGATTCCCAACCCGCCGCCCAGATCCAGATAGGACACGCCAATCCCGATTCCCTTCAACTTACCGATCAATTCCTTGAGCTTTTTGAGCGCATCCACGAACGGGCTCAACCGTGTCAGCTGGGAACCGATGTGACAGGAGACGCCTGAGACCGTCAGGTTCCTCATACCCGACACCCGCGTGTATTCTTCAAGCGCGTTCCGTATGTCGATCCCGAATTTGTTCTCTCTCAGCCCTGTGGAGATGTAGGGATGGGTCTGAGGGTCGATGTCCGGATTGACGCGGATTGAAATACCCGCCTTCTTGCCCATCCTCCCGGCCATTTCATTAAGGAGCAGGATCTCCTGAGAGGACTCGACATTGAACATGAGAACCCGGGATTGGAGAGCATACTCCATGTCTTCGCTTGTCTTGCCGACTCCGGAATAGACAATCTTTTTCGGATCGATGCCGGCCTTCAGAGCCCGGTAGAGTTCTCCGCCTGAAACAATGTCCACTCCTCCGCCTTCGAGCGCGAAGAGCTTCAGGATCGCCAGATTGGAATTTGATTTCATGGCAAAGCACGTCAGATGGGGAACATCGTTGAACGCGCCATCGAAGGCCCTAAAATGCTGTCTCAGAGTCGCATAAGAATAGAGGTAAAGGGGCGTGCCCAGATCCTTTGCGATCCGGGACACGGGCACGTCCTCGCAGTGAAGTTCATTGTTTCTGTACTGGAAGTGATGCATAAAATAAGAATAACAGAATACAGAATTCAGAAAAAAAACGGTGCACGGTACACGGTCCAAGGTGCACGGCCAAAACAAACGACAAATGATGGATGAAAAATGGTTACTCGACTACTACTCTTGCTCGGTTCGAGGGCGGACCCAGGCCGCCCTTCGCTCCAGCAAGCTGCACTTCAAAATAATAAATGTTGCCCTTCACCGCACCCGGGATTTTGCAGAAGAACTGGCCCTCCCGGACCACTTCAGGCCCGTACGTGTGAAACCCCTGGAACTCAATGGGGCAGCCGTCGCAGGGAGGCTCGGCCACAGGATAAATCGCGTAGTGAACCCGCGATCCTGTAACCGTCGAGTCAGGACCTGAAGAGTCTGGAATGCCTCCCTTCAGCTCGATATATCCTTCCTGCCACGCTCCCTTTAAGTCAACGACTCTGACGTTGGTGATTTCTTGCGGTAAGAAGGGATCCCCTTTTACTCCGCACGATGCAGGGATCAGGAGCATCAAAACAAGAACAAGACACGCCTGTGCCCTCCCTCTCATTTGGACCCGATCTCTTTCCGAGCTTTCACAAGAGCTCTTTTTACGGCACCACTCCCGGTCCCGCCGGGAAGGTTTCTTCTGTTGATGCAGGAGAGGGGATCGAGCCACTCATAGACATCTTTCCCAATATCTCCGAAAAAACCCTTCATCTCCTTGAGGGTCAGATGTCTCAGCTCTTTGCCGTGGTCCATGGCATAAAGGACCATCTTGCCCACGATTTCGTGGGCCCGGCGAAATGTCACGCCCTTTCGCACGAGATAATCCGCCAGATCCGTGGCCACCAGATAGCCTTCGTCTACGGCTTGTCTCATCCTCTCTTTGTTGAAAGAGATCTCCTTGAGCAGGCGCGTCATCACAACCAGGCTTTTCTCCGCAGTGTCCACAGCGTCAAACAGCGGCTCCTTGTCTTCCTGCATGTCTTTGTTGTAGGTGAGCGGGAGCCCTTTCATCGTGGTCAGGAGAGCCGTGAGATGCCCGTACACTCTCCCGGTCTTGGCTCTCACAAGCTCCATCAAATCCGGATTTTTCTTCTGGGGCATGATGCTGCTTCCGGTGCAGAAGGCATCGGGAAGAAAAACAAAATCAAACTCCTTGGTGGACCAGATCACCAGTTCCTCGCTCAGGCGGCTCAGGTGCATCATGAGGACCGACGAAGCAAAAAGAAACTCCAGCACAAAATCGCGGTCGCTCACGGCATCCATGCTGTTTTCTGAAATGGTGTCAAAGCCCAGTTCCTTAGCCACCATGTCGCGGTCGAGGTCAAAGGTCGATCCTGCAAGCGCCGCACTGCCGAGAGGAAGAACATTCACCCGCTTGAGGTTCTCGCCGAACCGCTGGCGATCCCGTTTGAGCATCTCGTAATAGGCAAGAAGATGATGGGCCAGAAGGACCGGCTGGGCACGCTGGAGATGAGTGTACCCCGGCATGATGATCTCTGAGTTCTTTTCCGCCAGAAAGACCAAAGCCCTCTGCATCTCCCGGATGAGCCCATCCGCTCGCTCAATCGCATCCCTCACATAGAGCCGCACGTCAAGCGCAACCTGGTCGTTCCGACTTCTCCCTGTGTGGAGCTTTTCTCCGATGGGCCCCACCTTGTCCACCAGGGCTTTCTCGACCAGGGTGTGGATGTCTTCATAGGCTTCATCGAAGAGGCCTCTCTCCATCTCTTTCTTGATCTCGGCCAGAGCTTCAAGCATCTTCGAGGCCTCTGCCTTGGGGATGATTCCCTGCTTGGCGAGCATCCGGCAGTGGGCTTTGCTGCCCTCGATGTCCTGCGCATAGAGCCGCTGGTCAAAAGTGATGGACGCGTTGAAACGCTCAAGAGCTTCGTCTGTCTGTTCCTTGAAACGGCCACCCCAGATTTTCTTGGCCATATTTATTCCTTAGCAGAAGGTGATTTCTAGCGTTGCGAGGAGTATGTGTTGCCGCGATCAGCTTCAGTAAATTCGAAGCACGAAATTCGAAATCCGAAACAAAATTACAAATTCAAATGTTCCAATGTCCAAAAGAGGAGTCTGTTGGAAGAGGACTCTTGTTTGTGACATTAGAATTTTTGTCATTAGATATTGTTTCGAGTTTCGATATTCGAATTTCGAATTTGCATTACTTTCTTCCCAAGAGTGTTGCTATTTTTAGCCTGAGAGCACTGAGCCGGATGAAGCCTTCCGCGTCTTTCTGGTTGTAAACCTGGTCTTCCTCAAAGGTTGCGAATCCCGAGTGGTAAAGGGATTTCTCGGACTTCCGTCCCACCACCATGCAGTTCCCCTTGTAGAGCTTGAGCCTCACCACGCCTGTGACGTTTCCCTGGGCTTCATCCATCAACGTCTGCAGCATTTTTCGCTCAGGCGCGAACCAGTAACCGTAGTAAACCATCTCGGCATAACGCGGCACAAGACTGTCCCTGAGGTGCATCACTTCGCGGTCCATGGTAATCGACTCCATGGCCTGATGCGCCGCCCTGAGGATCGTTCCTCCGGGCGTCTCGTAAACTCCCCTGGACTTCATCCCCACATAACGGTTCTCCACGATGTCCACCCTTCCCACGGCATTCCTGCCGCCCAGGGTGTTCAGGCGGCCAAGAAGACTTGCCGGCGACAGTCGCTCCCCGTTCACGGACACAGGGTTTCCTTCCTTGAATTCCACCTCGATGTAGGTGGAACGATCAGGCGCATCTTCGGGAGCCACGGACATGACAAACATGTCCTTTGAAGGTTCGTTCCACGTGTCCTCGAGGATCCCTCCTTCGAAACTGATGTGAAGGAGGTTCCTGTCCGTGGAATAAGGCTTCGCTTTGGTCACAGGAATTTTGATCTTCCTGGATTTGGCGTACTTGACGAGATCTTCCCTGCCCTTGAAATCCCAGATCTTCCAGGGGGCGATGATCTTCAGGTGAGGGGCCAGAGCCATGTAGGTCATCTCAAAGCGAACCTGGTCATTGCCCTTACCTGTTGCGCCATGGCTCACGGCATTGGCCTTAAACTTTCTTGCCACCTCCACCTGCTTCTTGGCGATGATCGGCCTTGCCAGAGATGTTCCCAAAAGATAACCCGATTCGTAAACTGCGTTGGCCCTCAGAGCAGGGAACACGAAGTCCCGGACAAATTCCTCTTTGAGGTCTTCAATGACGATATCCGAAGCCCCTGTTTTGAGCGCCTTTTCCCTCACCTCTCCCAGCTCATCGCCCTGGCCCACATCTGCGGCAAAGCAAACGACAGGGCACTGGTAGGTTTCAATGAGCCAAGCCAAAATAACCGACGTGTCCAGCCCTCCTGAATAGGCCAGAACGATTTTATTGATGTCGCGTTTCAAGTCGAATTTCTCCTAATCAAATATTTGATGATCTATCTGGATTCCCGCCGTAACCCTCCCGTTTGCCCTTCGATACCTCAGGGCGAACGCAAAATCAAACGGTCGCAGAAAATGGCACCCCGTTCGTGCTGAGGTATCGAAGCACGAACAGTTTGTGTGACGCCTCCCGAACGGATCGTTACCTCCGCAGAATCAACTTCTCCAGCACCGCCATGTGGAGGTGCATCTTGTTCTCCGCCTGGTCAAAGACCACCGAGTTCGGCCCGTCCATAACGTCGGAAGTAATTTCCTCGCCACGGTGAGCGGGCAGGCAGTGCATCACGAGGACATCGGGCCTTGCAGCTTTCAAGAGAGCCTGGTTCACCTGAAATCCCTCGAAATAAGCGATCCTCTTCTTTCGCTGATGCTCCTGTCCCATACTGGCCCACACATCCGTGTTGATGGCATCCGCCCCCTTCACAGCCTTTTTCGGGTCGCCCACGATTCGAATCTTCTTGTTCGGCCCTTTCACAATCTCGGGGAGAGGATGATACCCGGTCGGGCATGCCAGGACCAACTCGAAACCCAGGACATGGGCCGCGTCGATCCAGGAATGGGCCACGTTGTTTCCATCTCCCACCCAAGCGACCTTGAGGTCATCCAGGCTAGCCTTTTTCTCCAGGATCGTCATGAGATCGCTAAGCACCTGGCAGGGATGGTAGCGGTCGGTCAGGGCATTGATGACCGGAATGTCACCCTCCCTGGCCATCCCTTCAATGAATTGCTGGGAAAAGGTCCTGATCGCCATAGCATCCAGGTAGCGGGAAAGGACCCGGGCCGTATCTCCCACGGTCTCGTCCCTGGACAGCTGAGTTTCACCCCTGTGCATGAACAGAGTCTGTCCTCCGAGCCGGAACATGGCGGTCTCAAAGGAGATGCGCGTCCTTGTCGAGGCCTTGTCAAAAAGCATTCCAAGGGTGTAGCCCTGAAGAGTCCGCTTCACTTTTCGACCCTGTTTCTTGAATCGGAGACCTTTTTCCAGAAGATCCAGGACGTCCTCTTTGGTCAAATCGCGAATGGTGAGAAGATCTTTTTTCATTTACACACCGCCCAGCACTATATCCAGCGCTTCAATGAGTTGATCAATTTCCTTTTTCGTGACCACCAGGGGGGGAACGAAGCGAAGCACCCTTTCCTGGGCGCAGTTGATCAGGAATCCCTTCTGCACACACGCATCGAGGACAGGCGCTCCCGGCCGATCCAGCTCGACACCAATGATGAGACCAAGTCCCCTCACCTCCTTGATGCAGGCGTGCCGCTTCTTCAGCTCTTCGAGCCTGGCCATGAAGTAGCTCCCCATGTTGCGGCAATGCTCCAGCCGGCCGTCATTCAAGAGGCTGCTCAGAACGGCTTTTGAAACAGCGGTGACCAGAGGAGTGCCCCCAAACGTGGAGGCGTGACTTCCCGGGCCGAAGGCACTGCTCAAAGCCTCTGTGCTGAGCATCGCGCCGATGGGAAGCCCGTTCCCCAGAGCTTTTGCAAGGCTCATGATATCCGGTGAAACCCCGAAGTGCTCATAGGCAAACAGGCGTCCCGTGCGTCCCATGCCCGTCTGGATCTCATCAAAGATCAGGAGGGCTCCTTTTCCCCGGCAGATCTCTTTCACCCCTTTGAGATAATCAGGATGAGGCACCACAATGCCTCCTTCACCCTGTATGGGCTCGAGCATGACCGCACACACCGTGTCATCCACAGCGTCTCTCAAGGCCCTGAGATCATTGAAGGGAACAAACTTGAACCCCTCCAGCAACGGATCATAGCCGATCTGTACCTTGGCCTGGCCCGTGGCGGAAAGGGTAGCCATGGTGCGGCCATGAAAAGACCCCTGCATGCAGATGATCGTGTGCTTTCCCGGCCCATGCTTTTCCCGTGTGAATCGCCTGGCAATCTTGATCGCCGCTTCATTGGCCTCTGCCCCGCTGTTGCAGAAGAACACGCGATCGGCAAAGGAGTTCTCCACGAGAAGCCGGGCCAACTCCACCTGCGGTCTCGTGTAGTAAAGGTTTGAGACGTGGACCAGTGTTCTCGACTGCTCATCCAGGGCTTTGGTGACGATAGGCGAACTGTGCCCGAGGGCGCAAACCGCGATGCCTCCCACAAAATCAAGATACTCTTTGCCGTTCTCGTCCCAAACCCGGCAGCCCTCCCCTTTCACCAAGACAAAGGGAGGTCGCTTGTAAGTAGGAAACAAGTATTTGTCAGCCAAACTGACAGTGGTTTCTGAGGATATTGGCTGTATCATGGAATCTCCGGTCTGATAATCGTTAATCGTTATTGGTTATCCGTTATCCGACAATCGCCGCCAGTTGCGGGGTGCAGGTTGCGCACTCCCACGGACAAGCAAAATCAGCTTGTCCGTGCCACCGTCACTTTTCTTTGGCGAGCATTCAGCTTGACACCACGGACAAGCAGAACCGGGTTGTCCGTGCCACCCCTCCTTGCTCACTGATCACTGGTGACTGAAGACTGATCACTGGTTTTCCAACTTTAGACACTTTAGGCACTTTAGCCTCCGGCCTGTAGGGCCTACGGCCCGGAGGGACACTTTAGGCACTTCTGTGTCAGGGCACAATCTCCGTCCCTACTCCGCCCTTAGTAAATATCTCCAAAAGGATGGCATGATCCTTACGACCGTCAATAATGTGGGCTTTCTTCACCCCACCCCTCAAGGCGTCGGCGCAGCAATTCACCTTGGGGATCATGCCTCCCTTGATCGTTCCATCCTCAATCAGTTTCGGGAAGTCCTTCACCTTGATGGAAGAGATGAGCTTGCCCTGCTTGTCAAGAACCCCTTGGGTGTCTGTCAAAAGAATCAGCTTTCTAGCCTTCAGAGCGGAAGCAATGTGTCCGGCCACATGGTCTGCATTGATGTTGTAACTTTCCCCTTTCTTTCCGGCTCCAACAGGGGCTATGACCGGAATGAACTGGTTGTCCATGAGGCTTGTCAGGACTTGAGTGTTGACGGAGATCACTTCCCCCACCATCCCGATATCGATAATCTCCGGAGGTTGATCATTCCCTCTCTTCTTGATGTATTTCATCTTTTTTGCCGTGATGAGTTTCCCATCCTTGCCGGAAAGCCCGACAGACTGGCCGCCGTTCTGGTTGATGAGGGTGACAATCTCCTTGTTCACTTTCCCCACAAGGACCATCTCCACCACATCCATGGTTTGCTTGTCCGTCACCCGCATGCCATCCACAAACTCCGACTCGATGGAGAGCTTTTTCAAGTAACTGCCGATCTGGGGGCCTCCTCCGTGAACGATAACCGGTTTGAGGCCTATGAACTTCATCAGGATGATGTCGAGAGCAAAGTTCTTCTTCAGGTTCTCATCGACCATAGCGTGACCGCCATACTTCACCACGATGGTGGCATCATAGAACCTCCGGATGTACGGCAAAGCCTCAATAAGAACTTTCGCTCGCTCATTGTGATCAATCGCCATCACGAAACCCCCAGGAGGAAATAAAGATTGGAGTAATGGAGTAGTGGAGTGATGGAAAACATCAAGAGCCCAGACGGATAGGATTGGATGTCTTTACCAGTACTCCAGTACTCCAACACTCCATCACTCCTCTTTTCCCTAGAGAATATATCTGCTCAGATTTTCATCCTCCACGATGTCCTTGAGCTTCTCCGTCACGTAGTCCCTGTCGATCACGACTTTCCTCGCCTCCATGTCCGGTGCTCTGAAAGACACGTCGTCCAGGAGTTTTTCCAGGACCGTGTGGAGACGTCTGGCCCCGATGTTCTCGGCCCGCTCATTCACCTGGCCGGCAATTTTGGCGATCTGTGAAATCGCCGAATCCTCAAAGACCAGATCGACTCCCTCGGTGGCCAGGAGGGCCTTGTACTGGATGATCAGGGCGTTCTTCGGTTCCGTGAGAATGCGAACAAAGTCCTCCTCTGTGAGAGAGCCCAGCTCGACCCGGATCGGGAACCTCCCCTGAAGCTCGGGCAACAGATCCGACGGCTTGCTCACATTGAATGCTCCGGCTGCAATGAACAGGATATGATCCGTTTTGACCATTCCGTACTTGGTGGTGACCGTGGAACCTTCCACGATAGGAAGGAGATCTCGCTGCACGCCCTCCCTGGAAACATCCGGGCCATATTTGGCACCCGAGCCCGCTATTTTGTCTAGCTCGTCAAGGAAGATAATCCCGTTCTGCTCAACCATGCGGATCGCTTCGGACATCACCTGATCCATGTCAATCAGCTTCTGTGCCTCGTCCTGAACCAGGATTTCCAGGGCTTCAGGGATCTTCACCCTCCTCTTCTTTTTCTTGGCCGGGAAGAGATTCCCGAAGACCTCCTTGATGTTGAATTCCATCTCCTCGAGGCCGGCGTTGGAGAAGATCTCAACCATGGGCATATTCCTGTTGGTCACCTCCAGCTCCACATATCGGCTGTCCAGTTTCCCGCTTCGCAACAACCGCCTCAGCTTGTCCCTCGTGGAATCTCCTTCCAGTTTGTCCGACTTGACCACTTCAAGAACGACCTCTTTGTCGCCCTCTTCCCCTTCGCGGGGTTCCTCTCTTTTTTTCGGCAGAAGCATGTCGAGAAGTTTGTCTTCGGCCAGTTCCCTTGCCTTGGCCTTCACTTTTTCCTGTTCTTCCTTCTTGGCCATGTTCACGGCAAGTTCGGTCAGATCGCGGATCATGGACTCCACATCCCGGCCCACATAGCCGACCTCGGTGAACTTCGTGGCTTCGATCTTGAGAAAAGGGGAATTCGCCAGTCTTGCGAGCCGTCTCGCAATCTCCGTTTTACCCACCCCGGTGGGGCCGATCATAATGATGTTCTTGGGGGCGATCTCGTCTCTCAGATCCCGCGGCACCTGCTGTCTCCGCCAGCGATTCCGGAGGGCGATCGCCACGGAGCGCTTTGCGTTGTTCTGGCCGATAATGTATTTATCGAGCTCTGAGACAATCTCTCGCGGCGTGAAGACTTTCATGTGCTGGTCTCTGACCTCTAGAGCCTTCTCCATGCCTATCCCTTCTCCCCGATCTCGTGGACTATGATGTGCTCGTTGGTGTAAACGCAAATGGAAGCCGCAATCCTCAGAGACTCTCTCGCTATGGACGGAGCATCCAGGTTTGAATGGGCCACAAGCGCTTTGGCCGCAGCTAAAGCATACGGCCCGCCCGAACCGATTGCAGCCACGGATTCGTCAGGCTCCATCACGTCGCCCGTGCCTGAGATGATCAGCATGTGCTCGTGGTCCATGGCGAGGATCAGCGCTTCCAGTCTTCGCAAGATCCTGTCCGTACGCCAGTCTTTGGCCAACTCCACGGCCGCCCTGGTCAGGTTGCCTTTGTAAGTTTCCAGTTTGCCTTCCAGCCGCTCAAAGAGATTAAAGGCATCGGCAGCTGCGCCGGCAAAACCCACGAGAACGGTGTCCTTGTACATGAACCGCACTTTCACCGCCTTGTGTTTCATAATGGTCTCGCCAAGGCTGACCTGGCCGTCCCCTGCCATAACCGCCCGCCCGTCTTTTCTGACGGCAAGGACGGTGGTGCTCCGCATGGGTTCAAAACGCGTGGCTCGTTGTCCATAGTCCATTGTCAGTTGTCCGTGGTCTGTGATCTATTCCGTCTTCTTGTCTTCTGTCTACTGTCTTCTGTCTACTGTCTTCTGCTCACTTGCTTCTAGGGTGCGCCTTGTCATAGACTTCCATCAGTTTGTCGAGGCTCACGTGGGTGTACTTCTGAGTCGTCGAGAGACTGACATGCCCCAAGAGCTCCTGCACGGATCTGAGATCAGCACCCCCATCCAGGAGGTGGGTCGCAAAGGTGTGACGCAGCGCATGAGGACTGATGTCGAGCATGAGCTCCCCTTCTCTCCCGTATTTTTTTACGATATTGGCAACACTTCGAGTCGACAGCCGGCTCCCCCTCGCATTAATGAAAAGAGGCCCTGTCCTGGAATCCCATCCAGCCTTTTTCCTGAGAGGAAGAGTGGATTCCAAGTAGCGACGTACGGCTTTGACCGCCTCTTTCCCGACGGGCACGATCCTCTCTTTATTCCCCTTGCCAAGCACTCTCACCAGTCGCTGCTCAAAATCGATGCTTTTGATGTCCAACCCTACCAGTTCACTCACCCGCAACCCGCAGGAGTATAGAATTTCCAGGATGGCCAGGTCCCTCAAACCGAGGGGACGGCCCTGATCCGGCCTCTGCAGGAGCCTGAACATCTCATCCACCGGGAGATAGGTGGGGATATACTTCTCTTGCCTGGGTGCCGTCAGGTCTGCCGCAGCATTGTTGCGGATTAAACCTCTCTTCTCCAGAAAGGTAAAAAAGGATTTCACGGCAGACATCTTTCGGGCAATCGTTGTTCTCCTGGCCGCGCTGAACATTCTGCCGAAATACTCTCGAATGAAGAGGAAATCTATGGATTCAAGGGCTGGTCCCTGTTCTGCTTTTCCCTCCCCTCCTCTTTTTTCTTTCAGAAAACCCAGGAACTGCTCCAAATCACTCCGGTAATTTCTGACCGTATGCTCCGAATACCCTTTCTGGGTTTTCAGGGCATTGATGTAGGAATCAATGAGTTCGGCGAGTTTCACGGTCATGTCTTCTAAAAAGTTTTAAAATAGCATATCTCTTTTATTTCGCAACCAAAAAATCTGGGCCACCTCCAAGAATCCAGGGCCGCGGCTGGTGGCCAGTCGCTCGTTGCAGGTAGCAGGTTGCCGGTTGTCCGTGGTCAGTCGTCCGTAGTCCGTTGGGGGTTGCAGGTTGGCGGTTGCAGATTTTGCACACCCACGGACAAACGAAATTCGCGTTTGTCCGTGCCACCATTGCCCGTAGTCCGTGGTTAGCTGCTCGTTGTCCATTCTGTCTTCTGTATTCTGTCTACTGCCTTCTGCTTTCTTCTTTTGCTGCTTACTCCCTACCGCTTACTGCTTACTTGATTTCTGAGCTTGACTTTACTTCGGGGCTTGATATAGCGTCATTTTTTCGACTGCGTCATCATTTTCCGCGAAACTTACCCCAGGTTCCATTTGGCGGATGAAGCGATCCACTTCCTGAAGTGACGCACCCGCAATCCCGAGACGAACCTTCAAGGCTTTTCCGAGCCTCGATGGGGAACCGCTGGGGGAAAACCCCGAAAGGAACGGTCTATGGAAAGGAAAAGTGAACAACTAAGGAACGTCGCTCTCATTGCCCACGTGGGTTCCGGCAAGACCTCCCTTGCCGAGGCCATGCTTTTCAACGGAAAAGGAACCTCCCGGCTCGGCAGAGTGGATGACGGAACATCCAACTTTGATTTTGAGCCTGAGGAAATAAAGAGAAGAATTACGATCAGCACTTCCATCCATCACTGCGATTGGAAAAAACACATCATCAACATCATCGACACCCCGGGCGACGACAACTTCTTGTCTGACACCAAAGCGTGTCTCCAGGCGGCCGACGGGGTGGTCGTGGTCGTTGATGCCACGACCGGGGTAAAATTTGGGACTAAGAAGGTCTGGGCCTTTGCAGACGAACTCAAATTGCCCAGGATCATCTATATCAGCAAAATGGACCGGGAAAGAAGCGACTTTTACGGGGTTGTGGAAGAAGTCACGAAAACCTTCGAAGTGAAAGCCACGCCGGTCTTCCTGCCCATCGGCTCTGAAGACAAATTCGAAGGTCTGGTCGACCTGATTAGAATGAAAGCCTATCGCTTTGCCAAAGACGGCAGCGGCAAGTTCGAAGAATCGGACGTGCCGGCGGACATGAAGGATGAGGTGGACGAATGGCGCGAAAAGATGATTGAAAACATTGTTGAAGCCGATGATCAAGTCATGGAGAAGTACCTCGACGGCCAGGAGCTGTCCCAACAGGAAGTGGAGGCGACGTTCGTCAAAGGAACCAAATCAGGATTGCTGATGCCGGTCACCTGCGGTTCTTCAACCCTCAATATCGGTGTTCCCCAGATCATGACTCTCATTGTGCAGGGTCTTTCCGCGCCCAGCGAGAGGCCGTTCCTTGAAGGCAAGCGACCGGGGAAGGAGGAGGGGGTCCAGAGGAAACCCTCAACGGACGCGCCTCTTTCCGCCCTGGTTTTCAAAACGGTGGCTGATCCTTTTGCAGGGAAGCTGACCCTCATGAGGGTTTGCTCGGGCACTCTCAAGTCGGATTCCACGGTTTACAATGCCAACAGAGACTCGAAGGAAAAATTCGGGCAGCTCTTGCTTCTTGAGGGCAAGAAGCAGCAGCCCATTGCGGTGGCTGTCCCGGGTGACATCGTGGCCATCCCCAAACTCAAAGAAACAGCAACCGGAGACACCCTGTGCACAGAAAACGACCCCATCGTCTACACACCGACTCAACCTCTTCCTCCCGTCATTTCATACGCTGTGGAAGCCAAAGTGAAGGGAAGTGAAGACAAGGTCTTCTCTTCCTTCGCCAGGCTGCTCGAAGAGGACCCCACGCTCAGATTGGAAAGGGATCAGGCCACCTCGGAAATCGTGCTCTCAGGAGCCGGACAGATTCACCTGGAAGCCACCATCGAAAAACTGGCGCGGAAATTCGGTGTGGAGGTCAACCTGAAACCGGTGAAAGTGCCTTATCGGGAAACGATCAAGAAGCCGGCCCAGGGAGTCGTCTATCGCCACAAGAAACAGTCGGGTGGCCGCGGGCAGTTTGCGGAGGTCCACTTTGACGTTTATCCTCGTGAAAGAGGCGCCGGCTATGAGTTTGAAAATGCGCTCGTGGGGATGAACGTTCCCCGCAATTTTGTGCCTGCCGTTGAAAAGGGACTCAATGAGTCTTTGAAACTCGGTGTCCTTGCCGGTTGTCCTCTCGTTGACCTCAGGGTCCGGTTCTATGACGGGAAATCCCATGAAGTAGACTCCTCGGAAATGGCTTTCAAGATCGCGGCGAGCATGTGCCTCAAGAAAGCTGTCCAGGAGGCGAATCCAGTGCTTCTTGAACCGATCATGAAATTGGAAATCTTCGTTCCTGAAGACTCCATGGGGGATGTGATGGGAGATCTCAACAGCCGGCGCGGCCGGGTCCTCGGGATGGACACTCAGGGCAGGACCCAGGTGATCAAAGCTCAGGCCCCTATGTCTGAGGTGCTCAAATACGCTATTGATCTGAACGCCCTGACCGCCGGCCGGGGAACCTTTAAGTCGGAATTTTCCCATTATGAAGAACTTCCGGCCCAGCTGGCCGAGAAGGTGATTGCCGAGACCAAGAAAACAGAGTAGCTCATGGGAAAAGAGTTTCCAACCGGGGTTCTCACCATCAGTGACAAAGGGTCCCAGGGGAAGAGAGTGGACGAGAGCGGGAAAACCGCCGTGAGCCTCCTCCAGAGCGAAGGCTTCTCCGTGGTGCAAACGAAAATCGTCCCTGATGACAGGCAGCGGATTGCCAAGACCCTGGCCGAATGGGTGGACAAGGATTGCCTTTCCTTGATTGTGACCTCAGGAGGAACGGGCCTGAGCCCGAGTGACGTGACTCCTCAGGCGATGAAAGAAGTCATCGACTTCGAGGTCCCGGGGATGGCGGAAGCCATGAGAGCGGAAAGCCTGAAGAAAACACCCCACGCCATGATCTCCCGGGCCATGGTGGGGGTGCGAAAGCGGTGCCTGATCATTAATCTCCCGGGGAGCCCCGGAGGAGTCAAAGACAATCTCTCCGTTGTTTTGCCCGCCTTGAAGCATGCCCTTGAAAAACTGGGAGGAGACTTCCACCGACTGCGCGCCTCCAGTTGAGCGCTAGCGCTCAACTGGAGTGCTCGTTGCCTGTCGCTCGCTGCAGGTTGGAGGTTTTCTACTCTCACGGACAAGCAAAACCAGCTTGTCCGTGCCACCGGTCCTATTCCGTTCACAGTTCACCGTTGTCCGTTGCACGTGGCAGATTGCTTGTTGCAAGTTGCCGGTCGAGCACCCCACGGACAAGCAACTTCAGCTTGTCCGTGCCACCCGCTTTGCTCACTGATCACTGATGACTGATTACTGGTTTCGTGCTGTCTTCTTCTTTTACCGATCACTGATCACTGGTTACTGGTTGTTTCGTTTCTTCATCGATCCACTCAAGATAGCTTTTGCTGCCGGCGACAATCGGCAGGGCGATGATCTCCGGCACTTCGTAGGGATGCATGCTTCTAATTTCCTTTTCAAGGTCTGAGAACAGATCTTTCCGTGTCTTCATCACGCAGAGCCACTCCCCGGCTTCCTCTACCTTGCCCTTCCACCAGTAGGTGCTGTGGATCGGTCCCAGGATCTGAGCGCAGGCCGCCACCCGCTTCCTCACAACCGCTGAAGCGATCCGATCTGCATCTTCTTTTTTCTCCACCGTCGTGAACACCTGGATGTATTCCTTCATCATCTTTCCTCGTTGCAGGCCTTTGGGTGAAACTAAATTCGAATCTCGAAATCCGAAACTCGAAACAAATTCGAATATCCAATGCTCCAATGACCAAAACAAGAACACTGCAATGACGTTATCCGGCAACCCAAACTCCTCTCCCCCTCGAGGGGGAGAGGCTAGGTGAGGGGGTGTGGATTCAAGCGCTTACACCCTCACCCCGACCCTCTCCCTCAAGGGAGAGGGAGTTGTCGGCCCGGCTACAACTCCCGGTTTGGTCATTTGAATTTGGATCATTGGTTATTGTTTCGGATTTCGTGCTTCGGATTTCTAATTTTTGACTTCTCCGTAGCTTGCGAAGAAGTTGCAGTTAAAGACTCTAATAGCACAGCCCCGGACCGGTCAGTCTTCTCTTCCTTCGTCTTCTCCCCTGGGTTCGGGGAGCGTGTGGCCAAGACCCCTCGTTCCGTCATCGCGTTCTTCCAGCGCCACCATGGTTTCATCGAATCTCTTTGCAATAAGATTCTCAAACTCACTTCCCAGGTAGGGCCTGTTGCGAAGCAGATACCCCTTCACACTGTCCCAGTAGTCTCTGAGTTCCTGAACATCCTGGATCTTTGTCAGGGCCCGGATCGACTCTTCCAGCTTTTCCCGTCTCACTTGCTCTTTTCTCAGCTCCAGGAGGTCAATCAACCGGTGCTTTTGCTCTTCCGTGAAGCCGATCTCCAGGGCTCGGTCCATCAGGTCCTGGAAGATGTCGTGAAGGTCCCTGAAATCCTTTTGCTGCTCCATGTGCCTCTTGGCCTGATCCACTATGAAATCGGTGAGATGGAGTCTCCTTGTTTCAAAGGCCTTCTCCATCTCGATCTCATAGTCCTCCGTGTAGAAGGGAACCTTCCTCAGGAACCGGAGACTGGAATGGAAATAGTTCTTCAGCTCTTCCAGGTTCTTGATTGCGATCATGTGAGCGATTTTTTCAGTGATGTTGATGCTGTCTACAAAGTCGATAGAAAGAACTCTCTCCTTCTCGTCTTCGCAGAAGACGATTCCCTCTTTGGCTTTGAAGAAATGCTGAACCGCCTGCGCGCTCCCCCACATCCGGTCCGCAGGAATGCGGCTCAACGCGTCATTGACGGCCTCGTAGCGTTTTTCGATTTTCTGGGCCAGAGCCAGAAAATCCAGGCAGAGGGGTTTTCCCTTGGCGCGGAATCGCTTGGCGCCCAGAAGGGAAATCAAGAGGAGTTTGATCATGTTCTCGTAGTTGAGAAACGCACTCACGCTTTCGAATCCGTAGATCCGAATCTCGTCCGCCACCAGACGTTCCAAAACAAAATGCCTCGCCTCCTCGGGCAGCGTATGAAGGCTGTTGTAAATGCGCAGGGCCTCGAAAAGCTCCTTTTCAAAGGTGGCATATCCGATGGAAGAGAACTTCCTCTTCTTGTAGATGAACTTCGTGGGCACCTTGACCATGACATTGGCCAGGTCATGAAACTCGACATGCCCGATCCCCCGCAACCTGAAGATCCGCTCCACCGCATAGATCATTGCCCCTGATCGGGAATAGGCCTCCTTCTCCGGCTCTTTCCCCTCGTAGGATTCAAGGTATCGGCTAGGAGTGATCCCTTCGGGAAGTCCGCTGCATCGATACGCTTCAGCGGCGTGATAGTCCTGACCTTTCTGGAGATAGATCTCTCTCATGTGATCTTCAGGATTCGTCTCCCCGTCGATGAGCCTGTGGCAGAGGTTGCGCAGCTGCAAAAGGCTGGTGGCCAGATCCTCCATGATCAGCGTCTCTTCCATGGCAACTATCATGATGAAGGAGCTCAGAAAGATGGCATCCAAAAGGTCTTTGTCCTTGAAATCAACCACCTCCTGAACCGCGTAAAAGGAAAACTCTCCGCGGATCATGCGGTGGAGCAGATTGTGGTATCGGACAAGAACCGTCAGGTAGTCTTGTGCCTTTTCATCCTTGCCGTACCGGAGTCCGAATTTTTCTTTTTCAACGAAATAGGCCCCTGCCTCTGCATGGTCCGCCGGATGATACTCCCCTTTGTACTTTTCTCTCAACTCGGGCAAGAGACCCAGGTCCTTAAAGACCAGGGACATGATCAGGGCTTCAAACAAGGGGGGATTCTCCCTCAGATGCGCCACCAGATTTTCCAGGGTCTCTATCTGGAAATCATTCAGGCCCACGATGCCTGCGGCCAGAGGCCCGAATTCCCTCTGGGCCAGCTTGTGGAGAAGAGCGATGTCCTGGAGGTTCGTCCGGTCCTTTCGGACCAAGGCCTGCATTTTGCGGGTGCTCGCAAAAATGTGTTCCATGAGAGAGGATTTGGAGTGCACTTGTTCCGGAAGGTTCAGCGATTCTAGCTCCATCAACTCCGGAAGCACAAACTGGAGGAGGGAAGGAGTGTGGTGGTAGAGCAGTTCCAGGTCGGAAAAGAAATCCTCGGGCTGGAAAACAACGCGGGTGAAACTGGATCTCAGGAAGACTCTCAAATTCTGAGCTTTCCTGAACCATGCCCTCTGTCTTTCAGGCAGTCTCAGTTCCTTGTCATCATGGGAGATCAGCTTCAGGTGGCTTTGAAAAAACCCTTCCAGATTTCCGAAAAGCCTTTCCAGATCATCCAGATCCTGCAGAGGAATCTCCGAGAGCCTCTTCCCTGCAATCCGTTCACTGAGATTTTCCAGGGCTTCGATGTTCTGGTCCATATCAATGTACGTGATGTCCATGGCCTGGGTCCTCGGGTTCACCCTGACTTGAAACCCTGTGCCGACAATGAAGGACGTCTGATCTTCATAGAGTTGTTCACTGAAGCGTTTGAGGGCATGGAGATCGAGATAATTCACATTGATGGCCTGAACTTCTTCATCCAGTTTGGTGAACTGGCTCTCCATTTCTGAGGACTCCACTTGCGCGAGGATCGGATTGAAATTAACCACTTCCCCTTTCACCACATGCACCGTGATCCAAAGAAGCAGAAACACCAACTCACTGTCGATTCTTTCAAAGACTCTGCCGGTGCCATGGAACTCCACATGGAGAAGCTTCCTGTAGAACTCGGACGCCTTCAGGGGATCCTCCCTGAAATAGGCCCTTTCGAATCGATCCACGGTTTCTATGAGGGTGATCACTCGCTCTATCCTGGAGAGCTTCTCCGGGTCATAATCGGCCAGAGCCTCCTTTTCCATCTCTCCCTTGTCCGGCAACTCAGACCAGTGGTTCAGGAACTGGAACTGGTTCGTCATTTTCAGCATTTTGCGTATCGCCATATGGCGGATTCCGCCGATGGCACTAATCTTTTCATCAAGCAACCGATCCCAGTCCAGCTCCCGATTGGTCACCACCTTGACCATGGATTCAGAGAGATCAAAAAGCTCGTTGAGCTCTTCCTGTTGAAGATCCATGCTCCTGGAGGCCACGGTTTCCGCCATACTCATGAGCCGGCAGTATCTGAGCAGATTCAGGGCTTCCTGGGGATCCAGAGTTCTTGCAAGATCCGAAACAGGCTTCAACGCCTTTTCATTCACCTTCCCGGAGAGGATGCGGCCGAGAGGCGAGTGGCCCAGGACGATCAGAAAGATCTCTTTCAGTTCTCCCGGGGGAACACCGAAAAGGGATAAGGTCTCCAGGTGCTTCAGGATCGGGGTTCTGCTCCCCTCAACCCCCTCCGGGTTCACGCAGGCTTTGATCCTCTCCAGATGATGAAGCTTTGACATCAGCTTCAGAACATGGTTCAGGGCTCCGTATCTTCTTCTCTTGCTGTCCAGAGGTTCCCTGAGCCTTTCCATGAAGAGCTCCGGAACCCCCTCATAGCTGGCTGTTTTGATCTTCTTCAGCACATGAAGCGTGGACAGAACGTAATCAAAGGAATCACGGTAATCGGCGATAAGAGCCAGGGGGCAGCCAGCCAGCTTGGATTCCCCTACCTCCCTCTTGAGGTCTTCCAGGGTCACCTGGAGAGACTTCTTCTGACCCAAGTACATGAGCATGTAATCCGGCGTGTGCCTTCCCGTGGAAAATCTTTTCTTCCACTCGTTCTTAACCGAATCCGGAATCAGAGGCTTCAGGAAGATCTTGTTGAAATAGACGGAGAGGATTTTCGTCCACACCTTTTCCTGGTTGTAGGAAAGGCCGTCATCCAGGGAGAAGTGGAGATAGGGGAGGTGGAAAATTTCCCTGAGGGGCATGTCCTCCACACTCCGGTGACCGAGCAGCGTGTCCAGGACCTCTTTTTCCACGTAGGGAGGGTTCAAGAACTTCTGGAATTCGAAAACACTCACGGCAAAAGATTTCGCTTTAGCCTGATACCGTCTCCCCATCTTGAAGATGTGGCTGAAAAGAACAAAATTCTTCGCTTCTTCTTCGGTGTGAAACCTGACCTTGATCTCCCGATGGGCTTCCAGAGGAAAACGGCTTGAGATGATGAAGATCTCTCCATCCGGCTTGAGCAGGTTGCAGATCTTTCCAATGATGTAGTAGGCATAGCTCTCAAGCTGCCTTTTGGAAATGATCCTCCTCGCCTCTGGGCTGAATCGTTCCGTGAAAACGAGTTCGTGAAGCTCCCTCGGCAAAATGACCAGATCCAGCGGGCCCTGGAGGGAAGAGAGCTTTCCGAAAGAGTCCAGAATAATGAATTGATGTTCTTTGAACCGGAGGGAGAGTTCGGGGATGAGCAGGTCGTCCGAGTGCGTGAGGAACCCGATTCTCAGGCTCTCCGTCAGGGTCTTCTTCCTGTTGGCCTGAATGACGCTGGTGATCTCATCCGCCTTGTTCCTGATGGTGGAGAGCGAACGCGACACGTAGTGGACAGGGATCAGATAATAGGGTTTGCCGAGGCTGGAAAAACGGATCAGCAGGCCCATGTTCTCATAAATCTTGTTGATCTCCTGGTAGTACTTCTTGGAGTATTCGGGTTTATCAGGAGTGATGGATTGAAGAAGTCTCTGGTCCCTCGGGCTGATGCGGTCATAGGCTTCAAAGAACCCGAAACCGTAGGCGTTCCCTCCGAAACGGCTCAAAAGGTTCGAAGGGTGTTTGTGGGCCGGGAACGTGCCGGGAGGGATGTCCGAGGGATCGATACCGAGCGACTCGAAGTCCTCGGCCTTAATAAAGCCGAAAGAGTCTTCTTTCAGAAAACTTTCTTGAAGAATGGAATCCGTGCCGACCATCACTTAATCCAGTAAACAGTAAGCAGTGAGCAGTAGACAGTAGACAGTAGGCAGTAGACAGTAAGCAGATAGCAGCGCCTATCAGCCCTAGCTCCAAGCGCACGCCTTCGGCCGCAACCGCATAATGACGGAATCCCCCGGTAAAATATTTCATCGATTTCACGGGGCATGCAAAAATCAAAACAATTTCTCATTCGGGCTGTCACTCCCTACTGCATACTACTTACTGTCCTGTTGCTGCCTACAGCTTACTGCGTACTACATATTTTTTTCTGCTTACTGCATACTTCTTACTGCTTACTGGGCTGTGCGACAGCTGCCTACTGGGCGTCCCCGTAGAGGCGTTTGACCTTTGCCCGGTCAATAGATCCGTCCTGGAGCACCGGAAGCTCCTCCACGAACTGCACAACCCGAGGTTTCTTGTACCTTGCGATATGCTCGCCCACAAAGTCGATCAGTGCCTGGGGATCAAGGGAGTGCCCCTTTCTGAGCTGGCAGACCGCTTTGATCCCTTCTTTCCACTTGGGATCAGGAACTCCGATCACCACGGTCTTTTCTATGGCCGGATGCTGGAGGATCACTTTCTCCACTTCCGCAGGATAGACGTTTTCACCGCCGGGCTTGATCAGTTCCTTCTCCGCCTTGCGACCAGCATACCAGAGAAATCCCTCTTCATCAAAGCGCCCCAGGTCTCCGGTGTGATGCCGGCCCTCCTGAAAAGTTTGGGCCGTGTCCTCGGGAAGGTTCCAGTAACCCTTGAAGACCATGGGGCCCCTCACCGCAATCTCACCGACCTGCCCGGTCCCCACGGGCCTGTCGGTGTCATCCACGAGCTGCACTTCCGTGAAGAGCAGCATCTTTCCTGCAGACCCGGGCCGGTCGCGATAAGGCCCCATGGTTGCCAGGGAAGAGGTTTCCGTCTGTCCGTAGAGGACGTAAAAGGTTCCGCCCGTCACCTTCTCATATTTCTCAATGGTCTCTTTGGTGTCAATGCCGGTAACGGCTGTGAGAGAGTTGATGTTCTTTCCCGTTTTCCCCTGCTCTTCAACAAGGGACGCCAGAATCGGGGAAAAGACCATCATGAAGGAGACTCTCTTTTGCTCAATCCAATCCACCGCCCTGGCCGCATCAAAACGGGGCATATTGATGTTCAAGCCTCCAGCCAGGAAACAGGTGGTGGCCATGAAAAGACCGCCCACGTGGAAAAAAGGGAGAAAATTCAAAAGCACGTCTTTGGAAGTTAATTTCATGTAATAGGCAAAATGCATGCTTGAACAAAGGACATTGCCGTGGCTCAGCAGCGCACCTCTTGGCCTCCCTGCCACTGCGGCCGTATAGATGATGACAAAGCCGTCATCCGTGAAGACCTCGACGGGGTTTCCTTGACTTCCGCTTTCAAGTAGAGAAGCAAAGGGAATGAAATCACCCGGCGGCGCCAGAAGGGAATTAAAGGCGAGAAAATCGTTGCCGCCGGGACCGAGGCTGTAACAGGTTCTCACGGTGGGGAGCATCCCTTTCAACCCTTTGATCGTCTCCTCATATTCCTGGTCTGCAAAAACAATCCTTGGCTCGCTGTCCTTCAGAATGAAAGAGATTTCGTCTGGAGAGAGTCTCCAGTTCACAGGCACCATGATCGCGCCCAGGGCTGAGGCTGCCCCAAAAAGAGAGAAATACTCCAGGCTGTTCTTGGCCAGGACGCCGATGCGGTCTCCTTTTGTGACCCCTGACTTCTTCAGGCCGGCGGCGAGCTGATCCACCAGCACCTTGTATTGATCGAAGGTCAGGCTCCTCCCGTCTTCCGCTTCCAGCAAGGCTTGCCGGCCCTTGAAAGAAGCGGAGTTCCGGCAGATGAGATGATAAAAGGTGAAATCATAGAGTCCCATGGCTGATCCCCCTCCCAAAGAAAGAACTCAATGCCGGCCGTTGGCCGCAACCGGCTCCAAATCAGTAGGCAGTAAGCAGTAGGCAGTAGGCAGTAAGCAGTAGGCAGCATTCATACCCCGGCGCTTCGCTGCCGGGGCGTTTATGAAAGAAACCTTCTCTGATGTCCGGCTTACCAAATCCCCCTTACGAGGCTTCCCCACAACAAGTCTCCCCTCCCCTGGTGGGAGGGGATAAAGGGGAGGGGGGAACAACAAGGCCTAGGAAGACTAGACATCTTTTCCACCACCCCCACCCTCACCCTCCCCCATCGAGGGGGAGGGATTTGTGTGGCTATCGAACAGCCTCACAGAAGGGATTTCAAATGAGCGCTATAACATGATCGCTCCATGCAGAAATCCTCGATTTCTGGATGGACACCAACTATAAAACCGGATAGCACACTAAAATGTCAAGGGAAACGAACAGGAATGGCAGGAACAAATCAAAAAGGGACGGGGCGCAACACCCCGTCCCTTCTTATCGCCTGCAAACTCCGGACTAATCCAGCTTCTTAAAAGCTTCTTTGCGGCCCGTGAACTTTTCCCGCATCTGAGGCTTCATCAGTTTGCCCGTTGGGTTCCGCATCACCTTGTCGAAAACGATCTTGCGGGGCCACTTGTACTTGGCCAGATTGATCTTTTTGCAGAAATCGAGGACCTCCTCCTCGGTCATGATCTGGCCCTGTTTGACCTGGATGATCGCCATGACCACTTCCACCAGTCGGTCGTCGGGCGCCCCAATGCAAGCCACGTCATCGATCTTCGGGCTCTGCATGAGGGCTGCCTCGATCTCCACCGGGAAGATGTTCTCCCCGCCGCTCGTGATCATGTCCTTTTTGCGGTCCACAATGTAGAAAAACCCTTCATCGTCGGTCTGCAACAGGTCCCCTGTGTAGAGCCAGCCCTTCTTGAGCGTGTCCGCCGTCATCTCGGGATTCTTGTAGTATTCCTTCATCATCCGCCTGGTGGTGAAAACCAACTCTCCCACCTGGCCTGGGGGCACGTCCTTCCCGTCGAAATCAACAATCCTGCCTTCCACTCCGAACGTGGGTTTGCCGATCGAACCCGGTTTCCTGAGCACGTCTTCGGGATAGAGGTTAAAAGTCCCGCCTCCTCCCCCTTCCGTGATGCCGTAAATATTGGAAACTGCGGCCGGGATATTGTCCACAAGCCCTTTCATGACCTCGAAGGGAACAGGCTGGGCGCCGATCTCCAGATACTTCCAGGAGGAGAGGTCATAGTCGGAAAGCTTGAGCTGGCCGCTCTTGATGGCATTGAGGATCATCACGGCAATGGGCACGACAAAGAGGATGTCCGTCCCCTTTTCCTGCGCAATCGCTTCCATGATCCACTTGGGTTCCGTGAACTCCCTGAGAATCGTCCCTGTGGCTCCTGTGGCGTAGAAAGGGGCCCAGAGAAATAGGGTGCCGCTGTGATACAGGGGGAGGAAGAAGACATAGTTGTCGTTCTTCTCCACAAAGTAGCTCATGCCGTTGCCGATGGCCGTGTTATTGAGGGAGTAGTGCGTGTGCATCACGGCCTTGGGCTTGCCCGTTGTGCCCGAGGTGAACATCATGGCCAGATCATGCTGATCCTCTACGTCCACAATGGCCTCTTGGGTGTCCTTGTAGGCGGCTATAGTCTTGTAGTCGGTCATGTCCTTGGGGACACTATCGCCCACGCAGATGTACTTCTTCACCGTCTTCAGGTCCTTCTGGACCGGTTGAACCACAGGCACAAACTCCGACCCCAGGATGAACACCTTGGGATTGCACACGTCCGCAGCATAAAGGATATCCGGCCCCACAAACCTGAAGTTAAGAGGCACAATCACCGCTCCGGTCTTGATGATCCCGTAATAGGTGATGAGCCACTCCAGGCTGTTGTTCTGGAGATGCATCACGAAGTCGCCGTCCTTCACCCCCAGTTCCTTGGTGAGGTAGTTGGCCACCCTGTTGATCTCGTCGTTGAACTGTTTCCAGGTGAGCGTCCGCCTCTGGTTCTTGGAGGGTGTCCTCTCAATCAGGCAGACCTTGTTCGGCAGGTGCCGGGCATTGATCACGGCATATCTTGCGTAGTTCATCGATCACAACCTCCTTGTACGTAATCAGCACTTCCACTCCGGCGCGTTGAAACGGAGTTACGGGCGAAGGAAACTTCTTTTGACTTCCGGCTCTCTAAATCCCCCTCGTTCCCCTTTCCAATAACGCCCCATCTCCCTCCCCCTCGATGGGGGAGGGCAAGGGTGGGGGTGGAAGATCAGTCAAACTTTCTCGGTTCCCCTGTTTCCCCCTCCCCTTCATCCCCTCCCGCCAGGGGAGGGGTGACCGGTTATCGGTGGGCCTCATAGAAGGGATTTTGCGTGGTTACGGATTGGTCACGTAACCGAAAAGCGATGTTCTTTCTCCCGACAAAATCTGGTAAATGGGAGATCTCCATTCTCCAAGAACAGGTTCCGACGCCAGGCCCTATTTAATAAAACTGGGCAGCCAAGTGGCAATCGAGGGAAAAGCCAGCAGGACGAAACAGCAAATCCACAGGGCGATCAGGTAAGGCACTGTGCCCTTGAAAATCTCCATGACCGGTGTCTCCTTGTCCACGGCGTACACGACGTACACATTGGCGCCCACAGGGGGTGTCAGCACGCCCATCCCCAGGGCCAGCGTCATGATCACCCCGAACCATGTCCCGTCAAAGCCCAGCTTCATTGCCGCCGGGTAAAAAATGGGAATGGTCAGCAAAATCATGGCCAGGGCGTCGACAAAGCAACCCATGATCATGAGGATGACAAGAATGGCAATTATGATAACCCAGGGCGGCAGAGGAAGCACCACCACCCAGTCTGCCACGAGCATGGGAAGGCGTGTCAGACCAAGAAACTCCCCATAGACGGCTGCCGCACCCACCAGGAACATGACCATGGTCGATGTGCGGACCGTGTCTTTCAGCGAGGCCACAAAGCCCTTCCAGGTGAGCGCACGCCTGACCAGCACCACCACCAGCGTGGCAAAACAGCCCACCGACCCGGCCTCTGTGCCCGTGAAAAACCCGGCCAGCAGCCCCCCGATCACAGCCACAAAGATGATGATGACCTCTATCCCCCCTTTAGCCAGCGCTATCAGCCTTTCTTTCCAGGTAAAAGACGGACCGTGCGGCGCCTTTTTCGGGTCCAAGGCTACCACCACCCAGGTGCCAAGCCATGAAAAGCACCATCAGAAGCAGGCCGGGAAAGATGCCGGCAATGAAAAGCTTGGCCACGCTCTCTGCCGTGATACTGGCATAGACGATGAAGATGACGCTGGGCGGAATCAGCACCCCCAGGATACCCGAGGCCGCGATACAGGCTGTGGCCATAGAGCGATCGTAACCCCGTTTCTTCATCTCGGGCAATGCCAGGGTCGCGAAGGTCGCCGCAGTAGCCGTCGTGGAACCGCAGATGGCGCCGAAAGCGGCGCAGGCCATGGTGGTAGCCATGGCCAGGCCACCCTTCAGCCTGCCCACCATTTTGTATGCGGCTTCGTACAGATGCGCGCCGATGCCGGAGTGGTAGCCGAGGTAGCCCATCCAGGTGAACAGGGGAACAACCACCAGGGCGTAGTTGGCAAATGTAGCGTACATGATCGAGGACGCAGCACTCAACGCGGCATCCGCACCCTTGATCCAGCCAATCCCGCCCATGCCCAGCACCAGCATCACGAAAGCCACAGGCATGCGGGCAGCAAGCAGCACAATAAGGGCAATAAAGGATATGATACCTATCAGCTCACGCTCCATCTCAACCTCCTTTTCGAATCGCCATCACAGCCCGGATCAAGTCCCTGAAAAGGACCATGCATGTTAGTGCCAGCGACACGGCAATCAAGAACATAAAAGGAGCCCTGGGAATTTCCAAAACTCCCGTCACCCACCCGTAATTGTAATTCCGAAGGGCCATTTCGAACACTCCCTCGGTGAGCCAGAGAGTAAAGGCAAGGGAAACAACACTGTTGAAAAGGTCAAAGACAGCCTGCACCCGGGGCCGAAAGAGGTCCACCAGGAGACCCACCGAGACATGCCCTCTCACAAAGGTAAGGTAACCGATTCCCATGCTCAGGATCACAGCCGCTATCAGCTCCACAACCTCGTGAGCGCCGGGAACCGGCTTGTTGACCGCTTGATACCTGATCACATCGGTTACCACAAGGGCCGTACACCCCAGGATGGCGGCTATGGCAACCCAAGCCATCTTCTCCGTGACAAACTGCAGCATTTTTTCGAAAGCCTTCATCCGCTCCTCCGGTGTCTTTTGTTGTAAACAACCAATCCGGTTTTCCCGCAAAACAGCTGGGGTACCCCGGGGAGAAACCCCGTGGTACCCCAACTTCCTTACCGTCCTTTGACCGACCTCACGCCAAATCCACCTTGATCATCCTACTTTTGAAAAGTGGGTACCACCGGCTGAGTCGGCCAGCTGTGTGTCCAGGTGGAATACGGGGGGGTCGTGCTAAAGTACTTATCCAGTTCAAGGTACTTGTCCCACACGGCCTTCTTCGTGGCGTCACCGCCAATCCATTTGTCGACGAGACCGGCTGTTGCGGCAACCCATTTGGCATATTCCGCCGGATTCTCCGCACGCGGGTCGTAGAAGGTGTAGCCCTCAAGTTTTTTCATGTACTCCAACCCATCCGCCTCACCCCAGGTTCTCAACGCGCCGTAATAGGCAGGATAGGCGGCATTGACCTCATCAAAGATCTTCTTCACGCTTGGCGGCAGGCCATCATAGACAGCCTTGTTCATTACCTTGAAGAACACGAAGTGGTAGCTGAATGGAGCGGAGACAACATGCCGCACATAATTACCCAGACCGAAGCCCTTGGGCGTGTCCGTGGGGCAGAGGATGCCGTCGATCAGTTTGGCCTCAAACCTCTCGAGGGCCACACTCATGGGGGCGAACAGAGGTTTTGCTCCCAGAGTCTCAATACCCGCCACGGATGCGGGGTTGGCCGCTCTCATGGTCTTGCCTGGGAAGTCAGCCTGCGTTCGAATGTTTTTCCCTGGCACCATAAGGAAGTAGCCCGGTCCGGTGGACCAGAAATGCATCAGCTTCATTTTTGTGCGGTCGAATTGTGCCTGCAGCACGGGCATCTGTTCATGAAGGGCCTGTATGGTCAGTGACATCGTGTAAGCGTTCCTTCTGTAGGCTTCGCCCGGGTACTCGGGACCAGCCCACAAGGGAAATACGCCCGGACTATAGCCCGGCCCGCTTGTCCCAACACTGTACGTTCCGCCCTCAACGCCGTCCAATAGCTTCGCCGGATGCACGCCATAGAACTCAGTCCATTTGATCTCATAGTCGGTGGTCTCGGCCATTACACGGTCCGATAGGGTCTTCATCCAGGTCTTGTGCCCGATTGCGGCCTGGAAGTCCACAGCCGGCCAGAAAGTGGCGAAATCGAGGTTAATCGTCTTGCGGGCAGCGCCAGCGGGCGCAGCCCCGGCGAGAACAACCATGCTCACAGCCAGCACTACTGCTACCACGATTAGGGATAGTTTCTTCACTTTTCTCCTCCTTTTTTGTGTTTTGGAGCTGTCTGAAATCGCCTCAGCATGAGGCCGCAAACCGATTCTGCGCGTCTGCTGTTCCTGATTCTTGAAGCTCACCCCCTTTCAGCCAACAGGCGTTTTATATACTTGAGAGGTTATCGACAAAACCCCTTGCCCCTGGCAGACGCTATCAAAACCCAAATGGCTTGTCCAGCCCTTTTTTGCGAAAAAATGCGGTATCAATAGCTTGTCAATTGCTTGAGTTTCTCATCCCAGAATTTCTTATGATCTTCTCTCCAATTCGGACCTCTAAAATTTATCCTTTCGTAAAAATAAGGGCCGAGTCTCTCGAACCACTTGACCCACGGGTTCCTCTTTTTCTCTCTGGCCTCAATAACATCTGCGACAAACACATCAATGTTTCCTATTTCGTCCTTGGGAACATAGTAGGAAGCTCCCTCTTCTGCGGATTTCTTCAAAGTGTCTTCGTTCAAGGCATGGGCGGTGAGCATTAGAGTAGGGAGGTCTTTTTCTTTCGCAATCTGGAGAAGTTCGAATCCCCTAACGCCCATAATGTCAAGAACCACAACGTCGTAGCTAGATGTTTCAAGAAGCCCTTTTGCTTCCTCGAATGTAGATGCGCGATCAATCATACAGGTGCTCAGAAGCTCAGTCAAAGAATCAAGAACGTCGGGTTCATCATCAACGATCAACACCCTTTTCCCTTGAAGAAGTTTTTTTGTTTCCATTTCCCAGCCCTCCTTTGAAAAGCATTCAATGCTCTATCCAGTTGTATTGACTTCCAAAAGCTTCGTATTCCGAGGAAAGTGTCCACTTGTTCCGGGGGAAACCGTCCGGTTTTATTGGAGCGTAGCAACATCTGGAGTTTCCTATTTTTCAGAGTTCCTGTTCTTTGTCAAGCTTGAACGCAGAATTCGAAAAACCTTGACACCCTGAAGTCCCCGATGCTAATGAATGAATAATCATTCACTTCATGAAATCCGTTAAAGCGGATTTCATATATCGGGTAAATCCATGCCGACGAAAAACAGGAACGGCGAAAAATATTTCAGGATCATCAACGCGGCCACCAAGATCTTTGCCAGAAAAGGGTTCTTCCAGGCAAAGGTGTCGGACATCGCGCGGGAGGCCCATATCGCAGACGGGACGATTTATCTCTACTTCGACAACAAGGATGACATTCTGATCTCTCTCTTCGAAGAACAGATGACGGCCGTCCTGGAAAACATGATCGAGAAGATTTCCCTGGAAAAAGATGCGGTGAAGAAGATAGAGAAGTTCGCTCTGACCCACCTGAAGCTGATCGAGCTCAACAAGAACATGGCTGAAATCATCCAGGTCGAGCTCCGCCAGAGCGGAAAATTCATGAAGGAATACAAGAACGAGAAGTTCCTTCAGTATCTCAATCTGATTTCGGAAATCATCAAGGATGGACAGGACCAGGGGGTTTTCAGGAAAGAGGTGATCCCGGATATCGCCAAGAGAGCGTTTTTCGGCGCCCTTGATGAGATGTCGAGATTCTGGGTATTGTCAAGCCACAAAAAGTATGATATCGAGACCGCTGCAAAACAGATCAGCGAGTATTTTTTGCACGGATTGATCGCGAACCCGGACGGACCGCTTAAAAAACCGGGACTCTAAAGGATAGAAGAAAGGAGGCAACAGTGAAGATTATCGTTTGCATCAAACAGGTTCCTGACACAGAAACCCAGATCAAGATTGCTCCGGGTGGGAAATCGATCGTCAAGGACGACATCAAGTGGGTGATGAACCCTTACGATGAATACGGGGTCGAAGAAGCTCTGCGCATCAAAGAGAAGTTGGGCGGAGAGGTGATTGTCGTCGGGCTCGGCCCGAAGAGGGTCACCGAGTCCCTCCGTACCGCTTTGGCCATGGGCGCCGATAAAGGAATCCTTATTAGTGACCCTGCAGCCGAGGGAAGCGACGCGCTCGCGACCGCAAAGGCACTGGCTGCAGCCCTTAAAGGGCTCCAGGCCGACCTGATCTTTACCGGCCAGCGAGGGGTGGACGACGACATGGGCATCGTGGGGGCCGCGCTTGCCGAGTACCTGGGGATTCCTCATTTCTCGGTGATTACGAAGGTGGAGATGGCTCCGGACGGCAAATCCGTCAAGTGCCACAAACCGGTGGAGGGACAGACCCTCGTCTTCGAGTCCCCTCTTCCTGCCGTCATTACCACACAGAAAGGACTGAACGAGCCTCGCTATGCCTCTCTTCCAGGCATCATGAAGGCCAAGAAGAAACCTCTTGAAGAGAAAACCCTGGCCGCTCTCGGTCTCAATCCTTCTGAATTCGGCGAAGGAGCCAGGAAACTCAAGATCGTCGAGATCACCCCGCCCCCTGCCAGGAAAGCGGGCAAGATCGTCCAGGGAGATTCCCCTGAGTCGAAGGCCAAGGAACTCGTCAAGCTGCTTCACGAAGAAGCCAAGGCGATCTAAACCAAAATTCGAATCAGGAAAAGAATAAAGGAGATACAAGATGCCACAAGGAGTCATGGTTATAGCTGAACAAAGGGACGGAGAAATCCGAAAGGTCTCTTATGAAGTCGTGAGTGAGGGAAAGCGTCTGGCCGGCAAGCTCGGACAGAAAGTCATCGCCGTGCTGCTGGGCCAGAACATCAAAGCCAAGGCTGCGAGTCTTGGGCATTACGGGGCCGACAAAATCATTGTGGCTGACGATGCGAGGCTGGCGAGCTACACTCCCGATGCATACGCCGCTGCGATTGCTCAGGTGGTGAAGGCAAATGATCCGGCGATCTTGCTTCTGGGCGCATCTGTCCAGGGGAAAGACCTGGCAGCCCGCCTCTCTGCACGGCTGGGGGTAGGCATGGCGCAGGATTGCACGGCCTTTTCTATTGACAACGGCCGCCTGAACGCTGTCCGGCCCATTTATGCAGGCAAGGCATACGCCAAGGTCACTTTCAGCGACAATTATCCCCACATCGCCACGGCCAGGCCGAACGTCATGCCCATGAACCCGCCGGATGCCTCTAAAGCCGCGGAGACGGCTGACGCAGGGGTCTCGTTTGATGACAGCACACTCAAAACCAAGGTGGCGGAGGTGATCAGGGACGTTGCGGGGAAACTGGATCTCACGGAAGCGGATAAGATCGTCTCAGGTGGAAGAGGCATGAAAGGTCCTGAAGGCTTCAAGGTCCTTGAAGACCTTGCCGCCGCCATGGGCGCCTCTGTGGGGGCTTCCCGCTCAGCCGTGGACGCGGGCTGGAGAACCCACACGGATCAGGTGGGCCAGACAGGGAAAGTGGTTTCCCCCAACCTTTACATCGCGTGCGGGATCTCGGGCGCCATCCAGCACCTTGCCGGCATGAGCACCTCGAAGCTCGTTGTGGCCATCAACAAAGATGCCGATGCCCCCATCTTCCAGAAAGCGGACTACGGGGTCGTCGATGACCTTTTCAAGGTTGTGCCCGCCCTGACCGAGGAAGTCAAAAAGCTGGCTTAGACCCGAATCGATCGCCAAAGGCCAGAGGAGCTTGAAATCGCGCCTCTGGCCTTTTCAGTTTATAGCATTTCGAGGAATTCCTCCAAGAGTAGCCCCTCCAGTTCCTTCTCAACTTGAGCGTCCTCTGCGGGCTCCTGACCAATATCCCTTATGGACTTGGGCTTGATCAGTTGATCAAGGCTCTCAGCGTCTCCTCTCTCCAGCCAGTTTCGCATGAGCACTACAGGGCGCTTGATTTCATCCAGTTCTCGATACATGGCCTCTGCAATCTGCCACGGATTTCCCGAAGCAAGATAAGGGGCAGTGAAAAACCGGTCAAGGATGACGGGAAGAGGGATGTCGAGCACTTTCTCAATGAGCCTCTCAAGTTTCTCCAAATAGGCAAGCTCGTAAAGCCCCCCGGACATCTTACCCTTGAAGAGATGCTCTTTCACCATGACGCTGTACTTGAGACGAAGCAATTTATCTCCCGAAGGGGCTCCGGTACCCAGATTCGATAGGCTATCTGCTCGGTCTCATCCATCTGAAGTAGCGTCTCCGGGCCCTTCTCATCCGCCTCGAACGAAGACGGTGGTTCAGAGATCTGGATCAGTGTCCCTGGTCTGAGAGGGTGAAACGCGCCGTCTTCGGTAACGAATCCCACCTCGTGGTGCCCGCACTGAGGGCAGCTCCTCGATGCGACCATGCCCGCCATTGAATTTCTTGTTTCTTCTTTCACACAGACCTCCCTGCTTGGGTCAAAACACCGGCAGAGAGAGCTATCTCCTAGCAAGAGGCGCCTGGATCTGTCAAGGACTTCCCGAAATCCTCCTTCTCTCTTTTCCAGTGCGGAACTGGGCGGAGCTTTATTGACATACCAGGCTCACTTCTTAACTTCCCATCAATAGTAATGATTCGGAGGAATATATCAGGGGATTTGTCTTTGCTGAAGGGCCGATGCAAAGATGTTTGTGAAGGTTAGGCTCTTTACCTTGTGGAGGGCTCAACAAACTGACGGCCCATCCCGTCCGTTCGCCCTGAGGTATCGAAGGGTGAACGAGGGTTTTTACGAAACCAACAAACTTCATTCAATATCACAATTTCGTTGACAAAATCCCAGTTTTCACTAGAGTAGTTTGTGTAGGGCGGTGTAGCTCAGCTGGTTAGAGCATGCGGCTCATATCCGCAGTGTCCGGGGTTCAAGTCCCTGCACCGCCACCACAAAAGTTCAACTCTGGGATTGACATTTCCATAAGCAGTTTTATTTTCTGGACAGATCGCCTGAAACCGAGTCCGGCCATGATCCATCCGCCCTTTAAAGAAGAAGATATTTTGACGGTCAGCGAGGCCCTGGACATCGCAGAGGATCAGACGGGTGATTATTTTAAGTTTTCCTCAATGCAGTGGAGAAGGCACCGGTACGATGTAAGAACGCTTTCTCAGTTGACCCGTCATGAACTTGTTCCTGAAGCCTTTGCACTTATCGAGAAGCACACTAAAAGGAATGACGGGTTTGACCCGGGTTCTCGGCACCGTGATTTCTATTTCATCTGCCTTCAGGATCATCAGATCCTGAAGGCTGTCAAGAGAGACCGGGATCTTGGGCTCTTGCCTCTGCTGGTATATGTTTTCACCCATGAACTTGTCCACATCGTGAGGTTCTGTAATTTTTCACAGAGGTTTGAAGTCTTGACAAGAGACAGGGAAAAAGAAGAGCGAATCGTACATGCGTTGACTTATGAGATTCTGAAGGATCTCTCCCTGCCCAAGTTGGATTACATCCTTGACTCCTACGAGACCCATCGGGTCTGCGAAATGATTCAGTGTTGAAAGCTGAGGTGAAGTTTTATGCCGATCTACGAGTATGAATGCGCAAAGTGTGGTCATCAAACAGAGGTTTGGCAGAGAATAACCGATCAAGGCGTTGCAAAATGTGAGCGGTGCAAAGGGAAGATGAGGAAACTCATCTCCCAGAGCAGCTTCCACCTGAAAGGTACAGGCTGGTATGTGACAGACTACGCTTCCAAGAAGGGAACGGAAGGGAAGAAACCGAAAAACACGGAATCCAAGGTGTCTGAAGATACAGGAAAGAAGGAGTCCCCTGCGAGCACTTCCAAGTCAGTGGACTAAAGAATCCATCACATCAAACAGCCATGTACAGCGAGTGACTTTTGACGAATGAGACGATCAGATATCGCGAAAGAACAGGATAAGGTACTGAGAGGGCTGGAACGAAGGGAGAAGCGGGAAGCCTTCCAAAGGGACAGGTTTTTCAAGTTCAAGCTTTCGGAAATCCACAACACCCTCTCTCAGGCTCTGCTCACGGAAAAGATCATAGAAACGGACAATCCGGGGGCCGTTTCAGCCCTTCTATTGAAGGGGCTCAAACAGGTTCTCAGGGCGAATGAATTTGACTTCAAATATTTCATAGCTCCCATCAGAGGCCTTTTGCCCAACCCCAACCCTGTGTCTCTGTACATCACCCAGTACCTTCTCGAAGACATCCTTAAGGACCCTTCCGTGGTTGAGGTTTATGGCACCGATCTTGACATCTACCAGGTTGTGAACGACGTGATTAGCAAGATCAATCTGAAGTTCGACCGAGCGGAAGAGGAAATTACCCAGCAACTCTCTCGAAGCAAAACCCTGACCCCCGGCTCAAGGGAGTATGACATCGCCCTTGATCAGGCCTTCCGAAAAAAAATGGGAGACCCCCTGGAAAAGTAACGCGCTTTAATCCCCGATTGCTGGCCTTCGCCCGCCAGCAAATTCGAATCTCGAAATCCGAAATTCGAAACAAATTCAAAACACAAATGCTCCAATGTTCAAAACAGAAACCCAGGGGCTTAGAGTTTCGGTCATTTGAATTTGGACCTTTTGAAATTGTTTCGGATTTCGTGCTTCGAATTTCGGATTTTCAACTGTTCCGCAAATAAGAGAAAAGTCGCAACCTAATACCCTAATCCCCATTGAACAGCCTTTTTCCTTGCCACGAGTCCCTCTCCTCCAATCGCTTCTTGATGAGATTCAGCGTCTTTGCTTTCTCTTTCACCCAAAGAGGAGCGACAAGTTCAGCCGGCATCGGGTCGCCTGTGAGCCGCTGAATCACCATTCCGGGAGGCAGACGTTCCAGGAAGTCAAGGAGAAGCTCCACATACTCCTCCCTCTCAAGACACCTGTACCCCCCACGCTCATAGATCTCTGCAAACGGAGTGCCTTCGACCACGTAAAGGGCATGGATCTTCACGCCCTCTACGGCCAGCGCTCCAAGGTGCCGGGCGGTTTCCATCATCATCTCATGGCTCTCTCCCGGAAGGCCCAGGATCACATGAGCGCAAACGGTTAGCCCATTGGCATGCGCCTCACCCACCGCACGGTCAAAGCAGGCCACGTCATGGCCGCGATTGATTTTGATAAGAGTCGAGCCATGAGCGGATTGAAGCCCGAGTTCCAGCCACACGAGGAAATTTTTTCTGTAGGAAGCCAGCAATCCCAAAACCTCTTTGCCGACACAGTCGGGTCGTGTGCCTACGGAGAGGCCCACCATCCCCTCGTGCTTTAGAGCACGATCATAGAGCTCGCGGAGGTGCGGAACAGGGCCGTAGGTGTTCGTGAAAGACTGGAAGTAAGCGATGAACCTGGAGGCTCCATATTTTTTCCTGGCCCAATCCATCCCCTTGACCATCTGCTCATCAAGGGATTCCCTTCTCTGGATCATGGCCCCGCTTCCCGACCCCCGGCTGTCACAGTAGATGCATCCTCCCCTCGAAATCGTCCCGTCCCGGTTCGGGCAGGTGAAGCCCGCATCGAGCGAGATCTTTTGAACCCGCTCTCCGAAAATCTCACGAAGATAGGAGTTGTAGTCACGGTATCGTTTCATGAGGTTGCGAAGACATTCTTACCGTTGAATCCCGTTTGTAAGACCAGCGCTCCATTACCCCCGACGCAAGGCCTGGACCACTAGTAAATTCGAATTTCGAAATCCGAAACTCGAAACAAATTCGAAATTCGAATGCTCCAATGTCCAAAAAAGAAAAACAGATGCAGCCGTTTGGGTCATTTGAATTTGGTCACTGGGAATTGTTTCGGATTTCGTGCTTCGGATTTCGGATTTTCTTATGCTATTCCAATAACCCATGAGTCACAACCCAAACCTCTAATACTCGAGCTTCCTCCTAGCTAACACGACGCGGTACCGGTGACTGTAATCCTGAATCCGCCTGTGCTCTGAAAATTGTCCTGTCTCTTCGATGACCCGGATGGCCTTGGGGGTCTGTTCAGGGTCCATCTCCACCAGGATCCATCCTCCAGGGACGAGGTAGCCTGCGGCTTCCCTGAGGATCCGAGTGATGTAAACCATCCCCTGTTCACGGCCGTCCAGAGCCGACCTTGGCTCATACTTTCTCACTTCAGGGGACAGAGTCTCAAACGTTTCGGAGGGAATGTACGGCGGATTGGACAGGATCAAGTTGAATCGGGCTCCTTTTGCGGCAAAAGGCATAAACAAATCGCCGGATTTGAAGTCGATTCGGTCCATCACGCCGTGCCTCTCTGCATTGCGACGGGCGATCCGGAGAGCTTCTTCCGAGATGTCGGTCGCGAAGACCAGCGCCTTTTCAAACTCGCGGGCCAACGCGACAGCCAGCGCCCCGCACCCCGTGCCGAGGTCCAGAAGGCTCGCCCCCTTCTCTTGAAGGTTCGGGTTCTCCTGACCCAATGAGACGGCCTGCTCCACGAGCACCTCCGTCTCCGGTCTCGGAATGAGGACCGAGGGGCTCACGATGAACTCCATAGACCAGAACTCCTGAATGCCCGTGATGTACTGGATGGGTTCTCTGCTCAAACGCCTCCGGATGAGGGCTCGATACCCCTCGACTTCTTGTCCCGTCAGAGGTTGGTCATATTGGAGATAGAGTTTGACGCGAGTGAGGTGGAGTTGGTGTGCAAGGAGGATTTCTGCGCTCAGGCGTGGAGAATCAATCCCTTTTTGTTTCAGATAGTCCGCGCTGACCTTCAAAAGCTCGCCAATGGTCCAGGCCTTCACGCTGCCTTTAGAGCCTCAGATTGAAAGTGGGTGATCAGAGGATCAAGGATCAAGTCCAGGTTTCCCTGCAGGATGGTGTCCAGGCGATACAGGGTGAGCCCGATCCTGTGATCTGTGACCCTGCTCTGTGGAAAATTGTAGGTCCTGATTTTTTCGCTTCGATCGCCTGAGCCGACCATACTTCGTCTTTCTTCAGTGATCTTGTCTTGCTGTTCTTTGATCTGGATATCCAGCAGGCGCGATCTCAAGACCTTCATCGCTTTGGCCTTGTTCTTGTGCTGGGATTTCTCATCCTGGCAGGTCACGACAAGACCGGTGGGAAGATGGGTGATGCGCACCGCCGAGTCCGTCTTGTTGACGTGCTGGCCTCCGGGGCCGGAGGAACGGAACACATCGATCCGCAGTTCTTCAGAGTTGATCACGACGTCCACTTCCTCGGCCTCGGGAAGAACCGCCACGGTCACCGCGGACGTGTGGATTCTCCCTTGGGCCTCCGTCTCCGGCACCCTCTGCACGCGATGGACCCCGCTTTCCCGCTTGAGGCGGCTGTAAACTTTGTCGCCGGTGATGAGCACGATAATCTCTTTGACCCCCCCGATCCCTGTCGCATGCTCGCTCATGATCTCGGTCTTCCAGCCTTTGACCTCCGCATACTTCGCGTACATCCTGAACAGGTCCGCGGCAAAAAGAGCGGCCTCCTCCCCTCCTGTGCCGGCCCTGATCTCCAGAATGATGTTCTTCTGGTCATTCGGGCCCTCAGGAACCAGAAGGATCTTCAGCTCGATTTCCGTTCGATCCAGGTCCGCCCTGAGAACCTCGATCTCCTCCTTGGCGAGCTTTCGGATCTCCCCATCCGGATCCTCCAGCAGAGAACGGTTGTTTTCTATGTTCTGCCGAACGGCCTCGTATTTCCGGTAGGCATTGATGATGGGCGAAAGATTGCTGTGCTCCTTGAGATACTTCTGGTAGATCTTTTGATCCCGGATCACTTCAGGCCGGGTCAGTTCATTCTCGATCTCGTTGAACCGATCTTCAATTTCTTTCACTTTGGAGAACATGCTGTCTTTCCCCGTCACACTCTAAGGCTTCCCTTATCGGCACCAAGAGCAGGGTCAGGAGCTCGTCCGAAAACTAGTTTCCCCTCCCCTCGTGGGAGGGGATAAAGGGGAGGGGGAAACAAGGCACCTGTGGAATATCTGCCATCTTTTCCACCCCCACCCTCACCCTCCCCCATCAATGGGGAGGGAAATTGCTGGTTGATTGAATGGTCCGATGCTCGGTCTCTTTTGGGGGGATTCAGGGAAGCGCCGGAGGGCGGGTCACCTCACTTGGATTTGTCGGCTTTAGCCTCACCCTTATTGAACTGAGCATACTTGTTCCTGAATCTCTCCACCCTTCCTGTGGCATCCATCAGCTTCTGCTTGCCTGTAAACAGGGGATGGCAGTTGGAACAGATCTCCACCTTGATCTCCTTCATGGTCGAACCGGTTTCAAACTCGTTCCCGCATGCGCAGTGAACAATGGTCTTGTGATAGGCCGGATGAATATCTTTCTTCATCGTTTCTCCTTTCGTAACTACTCAGGTGTTTAGGCTGAAGACTGAAGGGCAATAATGATCATCCATGACACAATCACCTGTCAACGTATCCAAACGATCCTGGCTTTGTGTGATCGCGCATTTTTTTCCTTCAGTCTATCTACCTTCAGTCTATATACCTGAGCAGTTACCTCCTTTCTTTATTCACTCATAGACGCCAAGAAATCTTTATTATTTTTTGTTCCTTTGATTTTGTCCAGCAAAAACTCCATGCTGTCTACCGCAGTCAGGGGAGCCAGCAATTTGCGCAGTATCCAGATCCGGTTCAAATCCGCCGGCTCGAGTAGAAGCTCTTCTTTCCTTGTTCCGGAGCGGTTGATGTCCACGGACGGGAACACGCGCCGGTCCGTAAGTTTTCGGTCCAGATGGATTTCCATGTTTCCCGTTCCTTTGAACTCCTCAAAAATCACCTCGTCCATGCGGCTCCCGGTATCAATGAGCGCCGTTGCAATAATCGTCAGGCTCCCTCCTTCCTCCACGTTTCTTGCCGCCCCGAAGAAGCGTTTCGGTTTGTGGAGTGCGTTGGAGTCGAGGCCTCCGGAGAGAATCTTGCCGCTCGGCGGCACGGTCGCGTTGTAGGCCCTCGCGAGCCGGGTGATGCTGTCCAGCAGTATCAGGACGTGCCTCTTGTGCTCGACCAGTCTTTTCGCTTTCTCGATGACCATTTCGGCCACCTGGACGTGGCGCTGCTGAGGTTCATCAAAGGTGGAACTGATCACCTCCGCATCCACGTTTCGCTGCATGTCCGTCACTTCTTCCGGCCGTTCATCGATGAGAAGGACGATCTTGTGGATCTCCTTGTCGTTTGCAGAGACGCTGTTGGCGATATTCTGGAGGAGCATGGTTTTGCCCGTCCTCGGAGGCGCGACGATGAGCCCCCGCTGCCCTTTGCCGAGGGGGGTCATGAGGTCCATGACTCTTGAAGAATAGTTGTCATGAGTCGTTTCGAGCTTGATGCGGCTCAGGGGATACAGAGGAGTCAAGTTGTCGAAGAGAATCTTCTCACGGGAGATCTCCGGGTCCTCGTGGTTGACCAGCTCGACCTTCAGGAGGGCGAAGTAGCGCTCCGTATCCTTTGGAGGCCGGATCTGACCGGAAACCGTGTCGCCTGTTCTCAGATTGAAACGGCGGATTTGGGAAGGGGAAACATAAATGTCGTCGGGACCCGGCAGATAGTTCGAGTCAGGGGCTCTCAGGAAACCAAAGCCGTCAGGCAGGATCTCCAGAACGCCTTCCCCGTAAATCAGCCCGTTTCTTTCAGAGTGGGCTTGCAGCAGGGTAAAGATGAGATCCTGCTTGTGCATGCCTGTGGCGCCCTCTATGGCGAAATCCCTGGCCATGGTCGTCAGTTCATTGATCTTCATTTTCTTGAGTTCAACAAGGTTCATACTGAATTCTCCGTCCCTCGAATTCGGCGGTGTGGCGCCGGAGAGCGCGGGGCTCTCGGAATTCGATGTCTTTTTTTGAGTGCCTTTGCGAATGGCCGTCGTCCTGCCTGAGAGAAATAAAGATCAACCCACTAAGGGTGTTTCATCGCCTAAAAGATTCTCCGCTCTGTATTGAGATGCCTTGCCGATTACAGGGATAATCCATGCAATACGTTGGAAACCTTTTATGCGATTGAAAGAAGATGATCTAGCAGTTTAGCAGAAGTCCTTATTGATATAGACTATTGTAAAGGAAGGTAAACGCAACCTTACAATCATTGTGTCTATTATTAAGCTTTTTATTTCAAGTGTCAATTGTTTTTAACATTTCCAGAACGACTTCCATGTCTGCGGGCAGGGGCGCCTTGAATTCGCGATAGCCCCCACCCTGGGGGTGAACAAAACCCAGAGCCCCGGCATGGAGCATTTGCCTTTCAATCCGGCTCAACACGCCGGCTTCCTCCGGAAAACGCTTTTTCCACCAGCTTCGCCGATAGCCATAAACCGGATCTCCCACGATGGGATACCCGATGTGAGAGAGGTGAACCCTGATCTGATGAGTCCTTCCTGTTTTCGGCGAAACAGTGAGAAGAGAGAAGAGACCTGCCAGTTCCTCCTTTTTCTCCCACAGCGTCTTCGCGACCCTGCCTTTGGAAGGCTGGATGGACATTTCCTTTCTTCTGACCGGGTGGCGGCCGATAGGGAGATTGATCTCTCCTTTTTCCTCTTTCACGATCCCGTGAACAAGAGCCACATACCTCTTGGTGACTTCTCCCGCCTTGAACTGGGCGGAGAGGAAAGCATGGGCCGCATCATTCTTGGCCACCACCATGAGCCCGGAGGTGTCCTTGTCCAACCTGTGGACGATGCCCGGTCTCATCACTCCCCCGATTCCCGACAGATCCTTGCAATGCTGGAGAAGGCCATGAACCAGGGTGCCGGTGAAATGCCCGGGCGCCGGATGCACCACAACCCCCGGCGGCTTGTTCACCACGATCAGCCATGGGTCTTCATAGATGAGTTCGAAGGCAACCGGCTCAGGGTCGAGACGAAGAGGTTGAAGGGGTGGAAGCGTGACCTCGACAAGGTCGCCCGTTTTCAACCGATAGCCGGACTTTGAGAGGTGGTGATTGACCCGGACAAAACCGGTCTTGATCAGCTCCTGGACTCTGGATCGCGTCAGATCCTTCGTCTCCAAAACCAGGAAGGCATCCAGTCGTTGGGCTTTGTCCGTGTCGTTGACGGAAAACGAATACTTGCCGTCTCCTTCCTGCTTCACCTCACAACACCGTAACTGCTCAGGTGTTTAGGCTGAAGGCTGAAGACTGAAGGGGAATAATGATCATCCATGACACCATCACCTGCCAACGTATCCAAACGATCTTGGCTTTGTGTGATCGCGCATGTCTTTTCCTTCAGTCTATCTACCTTCAGTCTATCTACCTGAGTAGTCACAAAACACCAAGAAAAGAATCAGGCAAAGATCTTCTCCAGGTCCCTTTCGATCTGCGCTTCGGCTACTTTCTTGGCCAGGGATATTTCTTTGACGAGCAGCGTCCTGGCTGTATCCAGCATTTTCCTTTCCCCAAAGGAGAGATCTTTCTCGGTCTTCAACATCAGCAGGTCGCGGTAGACTTCCGCCACCTCATAAACAGAGCCTGTCTTGATCTTTTCCATGTATTCTCGGTACCGCCTGTTCCAGGTTTGGTTTTCGATCATGACATCTCTTCTTTTGAGGATGCTGTAAAGCTTGGGGACTTCCTTGCGGCCGATGATTTCTCTGAGCCCCACGTTGTTGACGTTCTTGATGGGGATCATGATAATCATATCGTTTTCGAGAATGCGCATCACATAGAAGTCCTGGGAAGAACCCGAGATCTCCCGGCTTTCGACTCGCTCAATAACGCCCACGCCATGGGCCGGATAAACGGCTAAATCACCAACCTTGAACATCAGCTTCTAGCTCCCATGAAATAAAGATCCAACCCCGTGCAGCAAACGCTATGGACAACCGTCGCTGCACACCCTCATCATTGGGACAATAGCTTTCCAGGTAGAACCTTTCTGTCTTCGTCCAAGACGAGCATCTGGTCAAAAACAAATTCGAATCTCGAAATCCGAAAATCGAAACAAATTCAAAACACCAATGTTCCAATGATCAAAGCAGAAACCCAGAACCCTAAAGTTTTGCCCATTTGAATTTGGGTCATTGGAAATTGTTTCGGATTTCGTGCTTCGGATTTCGGATTTTCAACCTCTCCGCAGCCGGCTATGTAAATTGCAGAGTGTGACTCTGATCCCGCCCTCTCTTGCCGGTTGATTTGGTTCATGGCCGCCGCAATTCCCTCAGAAACGAACAGCTCACAGGCATGAACGGCCTTTTGAAGCACTGCCTCTGCGGCTGCTTTGTCCTCTCTGCAGAAGGGGCTGAGGACAAACTCTTCGACCGACTGGCCTTGTCTGGGGCGGCCAATCCCAATCTTGACCCGGCTGAACTCATGAGTCCCTAAATGATCAAAGATCGATTGGATCCCCTTGTGGCCGCCGTCACCACCATCCTTGGCCACTTTTACTCTTCCCAGGGGAAGATCCAGGTCGTCGTGGACAACCAGGATTTCTTCGCTCGTGACGCCCAGGGATTCCACGCAGATCTTGACGGATCTCCCGCTCAGGTTCATGAAGGTCTGCGGGCAGAGCAGAATCATTTCACGATCCTGAAGTCTTGCGGCACTGCTCCTCGCTTCAAAGCGGCGGCTCAGCAGCCGGACTCCCAACGCCCTGGCCCACCGGTGGATCGCCATGAATCCGACGTTGTGGCGCGTGTACCGGTATCTCGGCCCTGGGTTCCCAAGGCCCACAACCAGAAACACAGGCGAACGGCTACTCAGCGGGCTCCTCTTTGGGCGCTTCTGCCGCCTCTTCTGCAGCCTTCTCCTCTTCCGCCACCTCTTCGACCTTCTCAGCAACCACATGCGGCGGGGTAACCACGGCGATGGTTGTATCTCCGTCATCGGCCGCCTTCATCCCCTGGGGCAGCGCGATATCCCTCACGTGAACCGCATCTCCGATGTCGAGGGCTGAAACATCCACTTCCAGGAACTCCACAAGGTTTCCCGGGAGGCAGGAGACCAAGAGATCTCTCTTGACATGCTGGAGTATCCCGCCCTTTGAAGCACCCACCGGAGTGTTCACAAGATGGACGGGCACATTCAGCGTGAGTTCCTTGTCCATCGAAATTTCATAGAAGTCGGCATGATAATAGACCGGTTTGATCGGGTCTGCTTGAAGCTCCTTGAGCATCACCGTCTTACTCTCCGTGCCTTGCCCTGATTCGATCTGGAGCTGAAAAATAACATTCTCGGAATCCGTGCTCTTGAGCAGGGTCTGCAAATCCAGATACTTGACAGCCAGCATCACCGGCTGAGAGCTCGGGCCATAAAAGATGGCAGGGACCTGATTATCTCTTCTAAGTCTTCTCGCCGCACCCTTTCCCGTATCGGTTCGAAGGCGGGCGGCTAAACTCAACTGAGGCATTCTTTTCCTCCTAAAATGTATTCTCTTCTAGCGCTATGAGTCGGCTCAAGAAGAATCAGCCTCTTCTATAACACAGAAGAGGCCTTTTCGCAAAACAAAAAAAACAGAAACACCCTGTCTAATGTTGAGACACCACAAAAAGCCATCAGAGCCGTCACCCCGGCCCTTCGACTTCGCTCAGGATAAACTCCAGCCGGGGTCCAGAAGTGCTTGTTTTTCCTGGATTCCGGCGCCTGTCCCGGACCCCGATCCGGGATTTGCCGGAATGACAGTAGGGGCCATTTCCATGCTTATTACGGCGCCGTCAAGGTTGTCTATTTTAGTTTTGTTACACGAACAGGGTGCTCACAGAATCGGAGTTGTAGATTCGCTTGATGGTTTCCCCAAGCAACTCGGCGACGGAAAGCACCTTGATTTTATTGCATTTTCTTGCTTCTTTTCCCAAGGGAATCGTGTTGGTCACCACCAGTTGCTCAATGGGAGATTCTTCGATCCTCTCTATAGCAGGTCCTGACAGAACCGGGTGAGTACAGCACGCATAAATTTTCTTGGCTCCCCTGTCTAGAAGAGCGCGAGCGGCTTGAGCCAGAGTCCCTGCCGTGTCCACCATGTCATCAAGGATCAAGGCGGTCTTATCTTCTACTTCTCCAATAATGTTCATGGCTTGCGACACATTCGGGACATCCCTTCTTTTGTCTATAATCGCCAGGGTAGCCTCCAGACGCTTGGCAAAAGCCCTGGCCCGTTCCACTCCGCCGGCATCCGGTGAGACAACAACTAAATTGTTTTGGTAGCTGGTCCTCATGTATTTGAGAAGAACAGGTGCGGCGAAAATATTATCCACAGGAACATTGAAATAGCCCTGAATCTGACCGGCGTGAAGGTCCATGGAAACAACCCGGTCTGCGCCGGCGGTGGTAATGAGATCAGCCACAAGCTTCGCAGTGATGGGAACCCTGGGTTTCACCTTTCTGTCCTGGCGGCCGTAGCCATAGTAAGGGATGATCGCTGTTATCCTCTTGGCAGAAGCCCTCTTGAGCGCATCCATGATAATGAGCAGCTGCATCAGATTATCATTGACGGGCGTGCAGGTGGACTGGAGGACAAAGACGTCCATCCCTCGGGTATTTTCGTGGATTTCGATCTGAGTCTCTCCGTCGCTGAAGGTCTTCGCCATCATTTTACCCTGCGGAATCCCGAGGTACTGACACACTTCCTGAGTCAGACTCTGATTGGATGTGCCACCAAAAAGCTTCATAAGCTTAGCCTCTGGCTGGGGCGGGAGGATTCGAACCTCCGAATGCGGGCTCCAAAGGCCCGTGTCTTACCGCTTGACGACGCCCCAGTAGTAGATTGATCATTGAACATTGGTAACTGCTCAGGTGTTTAGGCTGAAGGCTGAAGACTGAAGGGCAATAATGATCATGCATGACACAATCACCTGCCAACGTATCCAAACGATCTTGGCTTTGTGTGATCGCGCATGTCTTTTCCTTCAGTCTATCTACCTTCAGTCTATCTACCTGAGTAGTTACGATCATTAGACATCGACACATGCGTCGAGAAGTCTTTTCAATGACAAATGCTAAATGATCAATGATAAATGATTATTCCCTTTCCACCCAGCAGCCAGGAACACCATCCCAAAATCATGGGGAACAATCTTGTCTCTTGCCTGCTCTGCCTGCTTTCTTGAACCAAAAACCCCGAAGACAGTCGGTCCGCTCCCGGTCATCAGAGCGCCCTCTGCCCCGGCATCCAGCAGAGTTCTCTTAATCCTATCTAGAATGGGGAAATTGGCGGACGTGACAGATTCCAAGTCGTTCTCGAGGAACTGGGAGATGACCGGGCGCTCTTTGCCTAACTTCTCTTTTATACGGTCATATTCGTTTGATGTCAATCCCAATCTTAGATTCCCATACACCCATGCTGTAGACACCTGGAATCGGGGGGTGACGATCAAGTACCAGAGTTCCGGCCATCGCTCTACAGGCTCCAAAATCTCTCCGACCCCCCTGGCGATGCAAGGTCTCGGCTCCAGAAAAAAGGGGACATCGGCTCCGAGCTGGAGGGCCAGTTCCCTCAGCGTTTCAGGAGGCAGCGGCCTCGACCACAGGTGATTGAGAGAGAGCAGAGTTGCGGCGGCGTCACTGCTTCCTCCTCCCATTCCAGCGGCAACCGGAATGTTTTTGGTCACCCTGACAGAGACCCCCCCTTTGACACCGCTCCTGTCAAAGAATAGCCTGGCCGCTCTCCGGACAAGATTGTTCTCATCAACAGGAACCGGCAGCCCCTCCCAGAGAAGCTCGAACTTCTCCGGGACCACCTGAAACTCCAACACATCGCAGAGGTCGACAGGGACCATAAGGGATACCAGTTCATGGTACCCGTCCGGTCGTCGACCGGTTACCTTCAGCCGAAGATTCAATTTGGCAGGAGCCTTGGTTGTAAGCGTCCTAGCAGCCATCGGTCCTTAGCCCAAGAAACACAGTGATCAGTCATCAGTGGCCAGTAATCAGTATGGACAAAACAGGAAAAGCAAAAAGTGAGAAGAGTTCTTACTGATTACTGATCACTGATCACTGATTACTGATGACTGCTTACTGGCTTTTCACTCTGCGATCTTTACGTATCTCCACCTCAGATCCGCCAGAATCGTGTCCAGAAACCTCTGATCCTCAGCGTTCAGATTTCCTTTTGTCTTGTCCTTGAGCATTGCGATCGTGTCAATGGTGTGCTTTGCAAGGGGAAGGTCTTTGTGCGTCTGTCCGGTATGCGGATCAGCGATTTCCCCGAGATTGATCAAGGCGGAGGAACTGAGACTGAATATCAGTGAATTAAAATTCACTTCCGGAAGCGGCATCCCTTCTGTTTCTTCCACAGGCGCTTTTTTCCTTGTTTCTTCCTTCCGAGGTTCCTCCTTTCGCTCCTGATCTTTCACATCCCCTTTGTCGTCGAAAGCCCTTCGGTCCTTAATCACAAAACCTTTTTCCTCTTCCGCCATGATGTTCTCCTTTTATAACTGCTCAGATGTTTAGGCTGAAGGCTGAAGTCTATAAAAAAACATTGCTACTTCATCAGCCAACTCAAATGCCCGAAGTTTTGTCTGATCACGCACGGTTTGTTCCTAATAGCCTTCAGCCTTCAGTCTATCTACCTGACCAGTTGCCTCCTTCTACAGATAGATCCTTCTGGCCATGTAGACATTGTCCAAGGCGCGGATTTCCTCCAGGATGGCATCGGACACGGCCCTGTCCGTTGTCAAGAAGATCACGTTCTGCCTCTTCTCTTTTTCTTGCCCAACCTGCATCCGGCCGATGTTGACTTTGTGAACTCCAAGCCTTGAGGTGATGCTCCCGATGACCCCAGGCACATCCTGATTGCGAATCAAAAGAATGTGTCCCTCGGGAATCGCCTCGAGGTAGAAATTGTTGATCCGTAAAATCCGGAGCAGGGTCTTACCGAAGATGGTTCCGGACACGATGTTTTCTCCTTCCATAGACTTCACCCTGCACATGATCAGGCTGGAAAAGTCTTCGGAGGTGCTCGTCTTGGACTCCACAATCTTGATCCCTCTGGCTGAAGCAATGTAGGGCGCATTGACGAAATTGACATCGTCTTTGAGAATGGGGGTGAGGAGCCCTTTGAGCAAGGCTGCGGTCAGCGGTTTCACGTCGTACTCTGAAACCTTGCCCGTATAATTGATCCGAACTTCTTCGATGCCGCTGTCGATGAGCTGGCTCTGAAAGGAGCCCATCTTTTCAGCCAGCAGGGCATAGGGCCGCAAGAGGGTCATGAGTTCAACGCTGAGGCTCGGCACATTCACGGCGTTCTTGACGGTCCCGTGCAGGAGGTAAGCCACGACCTGTTCCGCGATGTCCACCGCCACATTTTCCTGCGCCTCCACCGTGGACGCTCCAAGATGAGGGGTGCAGACGAAGTTCGGAAGACCCATCAGTTTGATCTCTCCCGGAGGTTCCTTGCTGAAAACATCCAGAGCCGCACCTCCCAGTTGACCCGAGGACAGGGCCTCGCAAAGGTCCTCCTCATTCACGATCCCGCCCCTTGCGCAGTTGATCACCATGGCTCCCTTTTTCATCTTCGCAATGGTGCTCTTGTTGATCATGTTCTTGGTCTCTTCGGTTCTGGGGGTATGGATGGTGATGTAGTCCGCCCTCTGGAGCAATTCATCGAGGGAAACAGGTTCGAGATCCAATTTCTCGATGACTTCAGGCTTAATGTAGGGATCATAAACGATAACCTTCATTCTCAGTCCCTTGGCTCTGTCGGCCACAATGCGGCCGATATGGCCTGCCCCGATCAACCCCAGGGTCTTGTTGAACAGTTCTCGACCCTCCAATTTCTTCTTTTCCCATTTCCCGGCCTTGAGGGAGGCGGTCGCCTGAGGAACGTTCCGCGAAAGGGACATCATGAGGGCGACGGTGTGTTCGGCCGTGGTGATGGTGTTCCCTTCCGGAGTGTTCATCACGACGATTCCTCTTTTGCTCGCCTCAGGGATATCCACATTGTCCAGACCGATGCCGGCCCGGCCGATCACCTTCAGATTGTGCGCGGCTTCGATGATGTCCGCTGTCACCTTTGTCGCGCTCCGGATGATCAGCCCCTGATACTGGCCAATGATCCCTTTGAGTTCCTCCGGAGTCAGGCCGGTGTTGACATCCACTTCGATCCCATGGGCTTCTTCGAGGATCGCCACCCCTTTTTCAGACAGGGAATCACTCACAAGAACCTTCATAATAAGGAACCTCCTCCTTTCAAAAGGGCATCCCCCACTTTTCCCCCTTTCGGAAAGCGGCTCGACCAAGGCTCGCCGAAGGCAAGGGTAAAGGGGGGATTCACGGGTCTTCTAAGTTTTGCCGTGATAACACAATGAAATAATATGGTATTTGAACCGATGCTATCAGATGGTAATCATTTGTCAAGCTGGATGTTTTGTTGTATCAATACCGATGCAGGCCCGCGGCCTGCAAGCAAATTCGAATTTCGTGCTTCGAATTTCGGATTTTCGGCTTCTCTGCAAACGGCAGGAAACTCCCAGCCTGAGATTTGAGAACCGTGGTTCCGCTCTGAGGTTTGATCATTGACTAAGCTTAAAGCGAGCCTTCAACTTCCCCGAGTTTATTATGGCTGGATCATCGTGGTCCTTGGCCTTGTCTCCATGTCCTTCTGGTTTGGAGTCCGCTCCAGTTTTTCCGTCTTCTACGTCGCGCTCCTGGAGGAATTCCATTGGAGTCGCGGCGAGTCTGCCGGCGTCCAGTCCATGGCCATGCTCACCTACACCTTTATCGCACCGGTGGTGGGAGGTCTCATCGACCGCTTCGGCCCACGCCGGGTCATTGTGCCTGGGATCATTCTCCTCGTCGCAGGCCTCGTTCTTTGCTCCTCCATGAAGACCCTGTTTCAATTCTACCTTTTTTACGGTGTGCTGGTAGCTGCCGGAAGCACCTGCATTGCCATCGTTGCCTATTCGGCTATCCTTGCTCACTGGTTTGAAAGGAAAAGAGGCCTTGCCAGCGGAATTGCTGTTTCCGGTATGGGACTTGGTACATTCCTTCTGGTTCCCCTGTCGCAAAGCCTTATTTCTTCTTACGGATGGAGACCGACCTTCGTCATCCTGGGCGGGCTCGTGATGCTCATTGCCCTGCCCTTGAATCTTATGTTTCTCAAACACAAACCCGAGGAGCTCGGTCTCCGAGCGGATGGGCTCAAGCTTGTCCATGCGGCTGAGGACAATGGACCTCAGCCCGCAGCGTCGATCAACCCACAAAAGGATTGGACCCTGAGAGAAGTGATCCGCACCCGCTCCTTCTGGGCTCTGGTGGCATTTCCATTTTTCTCTCTCATTGGTGTTTACATTGTAGTTGTGCACAATGTCAGGTTCATGGTGGACAAAGGCATAGACCCCATGACCGCTGCCCTCATTTTTGCCATGGCTGGTGGGTGCTCTTCCATCTTTCGCATTTTCTGGGGATGGATCTCCGATCATATCGGCCGCGAGAAAGCCTACACCGTGGGAATGGGGTGCCTTTTCCTGGGTGTCTTCTCCCTCCTTCTTATGGATGCCCTGGAAAAAAGAGTTTTCATTTACACTTTTTTTATCTTTTTCGGCATGGGCTGGGGAGCCACAGCCCCCCTTTTCATGGCGGCTGCCGCGGATCTCTTCAAAGGCAGAATCTTCGGTCTCATTTACGGGATTGTAGAGGGGGCCATGAATTTTGGAGGAGCCATCGGCGCCTGGGCCGCGGGATTTATCTTCGATAAAACCATGAGTTACCGCCTGGCTTTTGTCCTGGTCATAGTGGTGTGCTTCCTGTCTAGTGTCTTCATGTGGATCGCCGCACCAAGAAAGGTGAGAAAAATAGTGACGAGTAACGAGTGACGGACAATGACAGACCGACTTGGAGCCATCGCCAAGCATCTTCGCAGACGGGGCACTGAAGCAGAAAAGCTCCTATGGAATCATTTGAGGGCAAAACAATTGCACGGCTTGAGGTTTAGAAGACAGGAACCGATTGGTCGATACATAGTGGACTTCCTTTGTTACGAAGTCAGGATGGTGATAGAAGTGGATGGTGGCCAGCATGCGGAGCGGAAACTGTTTGACAAAGAAAGGGATGATTGGTTCGTTTCCCAGGGCTTCAGAGTTCTGAGATTCTGGGATAACGATGTTCTGACGAACATAGAGGGAGTGCTAGAAAAGATAAGAGAACAAATCACACCCTCCCCCAGCCCCTCCCGTCAAGGGAGGGGAAGGGAAGATGACGATCTCCCATCACAGGAAGGGAAGTAAAGGCGGGAGATTCACTGAGCAATTCCCCTTCCGTCGTGGGAGGTTCTATCTGTAATTCCCCTCCCCTTGCGGGAGGGCACATCCTGAATTCCCCTCCCTTGACGGGAGGGGTTAGGGGAGGGGGGAGAAGGGAGGATAAATGGTTACCTTTTTGATCCTCGTCGCCGGACTAATTGTGATCACGAGCTCAATCATCGCCCTATCCTTCTTCATCTCCTGTCTCCGGGAAAAGGAGCACAGAGCCTCCTTCTTCGCAGGATTCCAGCTTCTGGGGATGATCCTCCTTCTCGGACTCTTTTTCTATCTCCACAGGATTGGATTCTTTCACACGGGAGCGGGTATCGCACTCTTGGTTGCCGGACTAATCCTCGGCGGAACCCTAGCTTTTTTCTTCGGCCGGAGGACTCCTGCCAATCCCAAAGCCCTCCAGGGCACAGGTGGACTCATTGTCGGTGAAGTCAAAAGATTCGATGAGAGAGAAATCGTCTTTGCCAGGAACCGATCCATCAGACCCGGATCGGAAGAGTACAGGATCTTCTACGCTTCGCACCCTGAACTCGAAGCCTATGATGCGAAGAGGAGAGAAAGAGGCGGGCCTCTGGGACAGATGGGATCCATCGACGGGTCGAGCGGGGGGCCTAACGTGGCCGCAACCTTGGCTCCCGGATCTATCCCCCAGGCTTTGTCCGCCCCATCCCTTGTCAGACCCCAGGGTCACCCCGCTCTCAAGGGCAGGAAAATGGACCTGTCCCCTGAGGAAGCAACAGAGAGGGTCAAGGGCTTCACCCTAAACGTTGGGGCTGATCTTGTGGGCATTACGGAGATCAACCCGCTCTGGATTTACTCTCACCGTGGCGAGATCTTCCACGATAACTGGCAGGACTGGGGCAAAGAGATCCCCGTGGAGCACAAGTATGCTGTTGTCTTTGCCACTGAAATGAAGTTCGAAATGGTCGGCGCTGCCCCTCACACGCCCACCGTCATCGAGAGCATGAACAACTACGCAAAAGGCGCTTACATTGCGACCCAACTCGCAGCTTACATCGCCAACCTCGGGTACCCTGCGACCGCGAGTCATCTTCGCCACTACGATACAGTGCTCGTTCCTCTTGCGGTCGATGCGGGTCTGGGAGAACTGGGCCGTCTCGGCTACCTGATGACCAAAGCATTCGGCCCGAGAGTGAGGCTTGGCGCCGTGACCACCAGCCTTCCTCTAATCCCTGACAAGCCTGCAGACATTGGAGTTGAGGATTTCTGCAGGATCTGCAAAAAATGCGCGACTTGCTGCCCTTCCCAGTCCATTCCCATGGGCGAACAAACGGTGGTGAACGGGACTCTCCGGTGGAAACTGAACGAGCAAACCTGTTTTGATTACTGGGGAAAGATCGGGACGGACTGCAACATCTGCATGAGGGTTTGCCCCTGGAGCCACGCAAGGACTTTCCCTCACAAGCTCATTGTGGAGCTGGTGTCCAGAAACCGCCGGTCCCGGCGCATCTTCAATGTCATGGATGATGTGTTTTACGGAAGAAGACCGAAACCCAAAGCGGCTCCGCAGTGGGCCAGATACAAGTGAGGAATCACCATCATCTAGTGTAGTGTCTCACCGATACCGATAAGTTACGTGGGCGACTTTCCTTCACCCCCACCTCGCCTCCCCCATCAAGGGGGAGGAAACTATCAGTCATCGCTCACAATTCCCCTCCCCTTGCGGGAGTTTCAATCTGTAGTTCCCCTCCCCTGCGGGAGTTTCAATCTGTAGTTCCCTCCCTCGTGGGAGTTTCAATCTGTAGTTCCCCTCCCCTCGTGGGAGGGGTTAGGGGAGGGGGATAGAAAAAGCATAGGGATCTCTCCCCCTGCTAAATTCCAGTTATTTGAGAATCTCTGGATTGCCCAAAGGAGGATATCCAGCCCTTGCAAGCTCTTTCTTGATCGCTTCAACGCTGGTCTTCGTGTCGTCAAACACGATCGTCGCACTCTGGTTCACTGCATTGGAATCTACTGATGTTACGCCATCAATTCGCTGCGCGGTAATCCTTACCTGCGTGGAGGTATCCCCTCAGACACATCCCGGGATTTTGAATTTCACAGTTTTCTCTGCTGCCAGTACATTGCCGGCCGCTCCAAACCCCAAAGCCAGAATTGCGGCTAATGCCATCACCATCATCACCTTGGTTCTCATTGGATCGCCTCCTTCCTATTTTTTGTGCATACTATAATGACTAATCGATTTAAGTCCAGAGAATTTTCAGCTCCTTGCCTATCTCTATGAATTCAGATAATAATGGTAACTACTCAGGTGTTTAGGCTGAAGGCTGAAGGGGAATAATGATCATCCATGACACCATCACCTGTCGACGTTTCCAAACGATTTTGGCTTTATTTGATCGCGCATGTCTTTTCCTTCAGTCTATCTACCTTCAGTCTATTTACCTGAGCAGTTACTAATAATGAAGCAAATTTCTACAAAAAAAGCTTGACTTTCCTTTTTGAACTTGAAAGAATTACCCAATCTTTTCAGGGAGAATTGTCTCCCGGCGAAGAGAGTACCAGGAGTAGGGAGGTGAAATCAGTCACTTAGAAGCTTGGTCTATTTGGTTAACGTTTTCAACATTAACGACTTTCTTTAGGAGGAAAGAGTTATGAAGAAACTTACTGTTCTTTTTGTAGCGCTCGTCATGGTTTTTGCGGCGCTGCCGGCGTTTGCTCAGGACAAAGCGGACTGGGCTTTCTACGGGAGCGCGAGGATGTGGACGGCCTGGGAGTCTGTTGACGACGATACACCCCCCCAGTTGGCCTCAACGGGAGCCGCTGGTTCCTTCTTCCAGGTTGGCACGTCAAAAGCCAGGGCTTATAGCATCGGCACCACAACTTATGATGACTCCGAATTGGCTTGGTTGCTCCAGAGCAACAGCCGCGTCGGCGCCACCGTGAAATGGGGCAATATCGGCGGCCGGTTTGAGTACGGCTCCGCCCCAAGCCTCAGGTTGCTCTTCGGCACCTGGAACTTCGGTGCCGGGACACTGCTCGTTGGTCAGGATTACGGCTCATACTTCTACCTGGTCAGCAACCTTTGCGGTCCTGGTGGTGGTGAGTGTAACGGCATCGGGTTCGGCTCCATTTACCCGGGCAGAATTCCTCAGCTCAAACTGCTCTTTGGTGGCCTCCGATCTCCCTGGAACAGGGGCAAACCTTAAATTCGTTCCAAGGCACGACGACCACTCCCATTCTGCCGACCACCCTTTTGCTGGTCAATAACAGTACCACGGCCGCTTTCATCGAAACCGACTACCAATTGCCAAGATTAGCAGCGAGCTACACCTTTAACGCGGGCCCCGGGCAGTTCTTCATCGGCGGTCAATACAACCAGCTTAAGGAAATCTACAGCAACCTCGGGTCGGAAGTATCAAATACAATCGACGCGTGGACCCTCGGAGCTGGAACAAAATTGGCTTTTGGTCCTTTCTATACCAATGCTACGTTCCAGTACGGCAAAAACCCCAACAATGCCGGGACCGGGCCCACTACCCTGTACCCCTCTGTGGCACTGTATAATCCGGCCACAGGGTTTCAGGAAGACTCAACGTATATGGCGCCCAGCTCATCCTCGGCTTCAAGCTCACCGACTCCATGTCGTTTGAGGGCGGTGTAATCTGGCAGAACGGCGACGTCAATGGTGTCGGTGCGGCACCCTTGAATCAGATCAACTATGAGCAGACCACCTGGACCTACTACCTCCAGATGACCTGGAGCCCAGTGAAGAACGTCTTCATCATTCCTGAAATCGGTATAATCGACTTCGATAAGCTGAAGACCTCAGGCGCTGCCGTCGCCACTCCTGATCTGAGCTACGGAGCTCTCAGCTGGATCGGCATCAAGTGGCAGATCAACTTCTAAGCTAGATTTTCTTCGACTGATTCACCTCCTGAACCCGGGGCCAAAAGCCCCGGGTTTTTTTTGGGGCCACCAAGTTCCTCTTATGAATCTTCCCACTTTTTTTATAACAACCCGTCACTCCGGTGAACCCCGGATCGGGTCCGGGGCAGGGAAGAGATTTTTGCCTTTGGCGAACAAGGGTAACTCTCTTTCGGTTAGGCTTCCTATTACGTCTCTCCATCATGGTCATCCCCTCTCCCCCTCCCCGCTGTGTGTTCCATACAGCCTACCTTCACGCCTATCGTTGTCGAAGACTCTACACACGCCAAAATGGGTAACCGGCAGCAAGCCGTCTTCATGAGAGCAAAATAATCCCAGGTTCATTATACCCCCCGTCAGTCCTACCCCTTCCATTCCGCATTTTTGGTCAGTTGACCAAAACGAATCGAGGTCCAATTCCATAATGAAAGGAGGTGATCCCATGGCTTACACACCAGAACTATCCTACAGGGGCAGCGCCACTCTACGACGATTGGCTTGGTTCAGAGGACAACCTATGACAGGAACACTGGAGGCGCTACTGGAAGCAACAGGCCGGACGATGGCAGAGATTAGATCAGGAGAGGTCTGTGCCAAATGTAAGGATGACAGCACATGTGAGGAGTGCGCATTTCAACCCCCCACCAAGAGTTGAGTGAATTCCTGGCTCACATTGAGTCCGCGAAGAAGGTGAACAAATCGGCATCCAGGGGGAGGGTCAGCCAATTATGGTGGCGTCGAGGTTCTTGAGGGAGTTGGTATGAGGAGAGAAGGAATGATAGGCTATCGAAATCATCAGGTTGTGATCGAGTGGACAGCGTTACATTTAGCACCAAACTGACAACATGATATGGGTCATCTTTCGGAAAAGCGGCTATATCAACTTATAGATCACACCACCCCAGGTCAATCCCGCGCCTAAACCGATGAACATGATGGTGTCCTTTGGTTTCAGCATGTTCTTTTCCATGAGTTCGTCAAGTGCAATAGGAATGCTTGCCGCCGTTGTATTTCCATATCGTTGAATATTGTTATACATTTTCTCTTCCGGGATATTCATCCGTTCCCTGAAAGCTTCGTTTATTCTGAGATTTGCCTGATGGGGAATAATCATATCCAGATCTTCAATTTTCATGTTTGCTTTTGCCAAAAGATCCTCTGTTACCTTTGGCAGGCGAGTCACAGCCAGTTTAAATACGGTCTTTCCATCCATAAAAGGAAAATGCTCCTTGTTTTTTATTACGGTTGGACTGATTGCCTGCCCGGATTTTCGAGCAGGCAATCCAACACGCAATGCCCCTGAATATTTTCCGTCAGCATGGAGAATCGATGCTATGATTCCAACTTCCTCACTGGTTTCAACTGCTTCAATGCAAACAGCACCGGCACCATCAGCAAAAATCACCGCTGTATCACGATTTTCGGTTGTTAATTCCAAGTACCGGCTTTGGACTTCAGCCCCTACCAAAAGGATCTTCTGTGCTTTTTCGCTCCTGATATAGGCATCGCAGATCTCCAGTCCATGCAGAAACCCGGTGCATTGCTGACGGATATCGAGAGCAGGTACGTTTTTATCACCCAGCCGGTTTTGCAGAAATGCCCCCGAACCCGGCACGTTCACGTCGGGTGTCATGGTTGCAAATACAATTAAATCCAGGTCCTCCGGATTCCAATCCGCTCTTTCCAATGCTATAAGTGAAGCCTCATATGCAAGATCCGATGTCCCGACATCCTCACCTTCCCTGACCCAGTACCTGGCTTCGATACCTGTGCGTTGAACAATCCATTCATTTGATGTGTCCATCAATCCGGCTAACTCTTCATTTGTGACATGTCTATCGGGTACATACCTGCCGGTACTTTTTATAATTGATCGTTTCATAGTATAAGAATGATTCGTTGTCCTTTTTGAAAGTCTAACACACTCTTCTTAACTTCTCCAAGCAATTGTTATCTCTGCATGTCGCGGAAGCACTTAGGAGCAGAACAAAAACGGGAAGCGAAATCAGCGCTTCCCGTAGGGATAGGCAATGGCGTCCCCAACGAGATTCGAACTCGTGTTGCCGACGTGAAAGGCCGGTGTCCTGGACCAGGCTAGACGATGGGGACGCAAAACAACTGCGCTAAATGGTCAGCGTCGGGGCGCCCCGGTGAAATACGCTTTCGCTGTCCCTCTCGGGAATTTCACAGGGCAAGTGCCCCAAAAGGGTCCTTACTGGATGCTGGGTCCTAGATCCTGGATGCTCGGCACTCGTCAGGAACCGGATCAGCGGTCCATCCTAACATCCCGCATCAAGGTGCCAGCATCGAGCATCATGTTTTCCAAATGGTGGGCCGTGCGGGAGTCGAACCCACGACCAACGGATTAAAAGTCCGCTGCTCTACCAACTGAGCTAACGGCCCGCCAGGAACATTATTAACTAACACCTCAAATGCGCATTGTCAAAAGGAATTTTTGTGTGAAAGAAAGGTGCAAAGGCACAAAGGAACAGAGGCACAAAGAAATACAGTAAAATGGTTTTTTCCGCTTTGTGCCTTTGTCCCTCTGTCCCTTTGGCCCTATGTTGCCGGCTTCACCCGACAGCAGTTGAATCTATTTTGAAGATGTTCTCACGGATCAGGGCGAGTTCTTCTTCGTTGGGAGGGTAGGGGTAGTTCCACTGTTTGTCATCAGGGAGGCAATTGCCAAAAGGCCGGTTGCAGGCGACCTGGCCGTCAGGGCCGAGACAGCCAGTGGTCATAAACGGAGTGCCGAGATTGACAACCTCCATGAGTCGGTTACGGTCAATAGCATAATCAATGACATGGCCTTGCTCATCGAATCGCATCTTCTCCTGGGAACTAAGTCCTTCTTCGATCAGGTACCGTGCCAGCTGGACCCTGAGATAGGTCGGCCAGGGGGGCTGCGGTCTGTCGCCGAGTTGAGAGCCTTCTTCGGCAAAAAAGGCAAAGAGGTGGTTCATGACACCCATGCACCAGAGTCTCTGCATGAGGGAAACCATCTGCTCTTCAGTCTCTCCCATCCCGACCATGAGGTGGGCGCCCACGTGAGGATGACCGAAAATATCCAGGGCCGCTCGGATGATTTCCCAATATTTATCCCATTTGTGGGGACCTGAGACTCCTTTGCCTCGATACTTATCGAACAACTCAGGCGTGGCAAGATCGATGGCAATGCCAACCTTTTCAGCTCCTGCATCCTTCATGGCGACAAGATCCTCTCGCTCCATGAGGGTGGGGCTGATGAGGATGGAGACGGGGATGCGCGTCTCGTTTTTCAGACGCCGGGTCATCTCAAGGGTATCTCCACGGCATTTCCCATTGGTGATCATGGAAATGCACATCCTTTTCACGTAAGAGGGAGCCTGGTTGACCGTCTGAATGATATCGCCCATGGAATAGATGGGCCAATCGACGTGAATGAAACTCTTTTCCTTGTACGTCCCGGGCCGTTTCTTAGCAAGGCCACAGTAAGCACAGTTGGCGGAGCACCCTTCCGCATAATGAACCAGTAGGTTGACGCACCTGTTCACGGCGCCCCGGTACATTCTTCTATTGACAAGACCCAGGGAGATGGCCGTGGCGTGACTCATCTTGGCGTATTCAGGACTGTGAACCTTAGCTTCCATTGCACTATCACCACAGAGGCACAGAGCGCACGGAGAGGATGTTTGATTTGCCGGGAGATCCCGGCAAATCAAACCCGTCGCTGTAAGTTCAGGGTTATATTGGTTGCTGCCTGCGGCGGATCTTTACCCTCCAAGGACTTTCCGCCTATCGGCTGTTCTCATTATTCCGCCATTCCATTATTCCACGCTTTATTCTGTCTCCTGTCTTCTGTCTTCTTTCCTACAGCCGCACCTGATTCTCCTTTGCCAGTAGAATGGCTCGGGTGAGGGTGGGGACGTCCACTCCGTAAATCATGTCTTCCCGCCACACCTGAGAGAGTTTCTCCCCGATGCTTTCCTCTCTGGCGGAAGCCCATTTGAGAGCGTTCTCAATGCGATTGATATCCTGGGTCGTGGAAAAGAAATCGCCCGTAATGACCACGTTTTCAATCGAGCCGCCTGACAGGGAAAGATAAATCTCAAGCAAGCCTCCCCTGGTCTTGATCCTCCCTACCCCCATCCTGGACCTGGGGTGCTTGTGTGAAAAGATCCACCCAGGCTTTGTGTACCTGTCCCTTATGAAGGCCTGGATGGATTCCTTTTCCCAGGCATCCGGCTCATCTTCTTTGAATTGAATTCCGAATTCGGCTTCAAAAGCTTTTCGGATGGCGTCCATGGCAGTTTCAACAGGGATCTTCTTGCCGATCTCCTCGCGCACCGTCGTCATTCTCTGGCTGAAGCAGTTGTAACCCTTGTCACTCAGCTTAACCAGGGGGGTATTCATGATGTCGGTCATGAGTTCCACGTCGAAATCGACCAGAAAGCTGGTGTGGAAGAGAAGACTTTTGCCCGTCTCAGCAGCTGCAGAGAGCCCTGCAATTTTCTTTCCTGAAACCTGGATATCGTTTTTGGGCTGAAATTGGGAGGGAACGCCAAGCGCATCAAGAGCTCTGATAAAGACGCGTGAGAGGGATTCGAAAACACCACCCACCCCTCCTCTTTCCAGTCCAGGCCAGTCCACATTGATGCCGAGACCCAAAGCGATAATCTCCGGCCCCATGATCACGGTGCCGCCGCCCGTGCTTCTCCGGTTGTACTCGATTCCCCTGGCCTTGCACCGGTCCAGCTTCAGGGCGGATTCAATGTCCTGGTATTTCCCCACGATCACAGAGGGAACAAAGGTGTAAAGGTGGAGAATAGGCGGGGACCCGTGAGTGGCGACGGACTGGGGCAGAGTGTCGTCCACTGCCAGTCCTTCCGCCGTAGAAACCGACCTTGAGGTATTTCTGAAAAGACGCCAATGGGTCATAGTCTGGAAGATGGTACACGGTTCAGGGTACACGGTGCACGGAAAAGGGTGCAGGGTACAAGGTTCACGGCGCAAGGTCCAGGGGCCGCCTCCTCCGATTTTCCCTGCACCGTGCGCCTTGTACCCTGCACCGTGTCCTGTGTACCTTGTGCCGTGTTTACTTTGCTTTTGCCTTTTCTTCTTCGGCTCTCTTCACTTCAGCCTCGATAAAAGCGACCAATGCATCGCCTTTCATCAGGCTCCCCAATTCTTCGTCGAGGTTGGAGGCCTCAATCGCCAGAATCCATCCTTTGTCATAAGGGTCTGAGTTGACCAGGCTCGTGTCATCTTCGATGGCTTCGTTGGTCTCGATAATTTCTCCTGATATGGGAGCAACCAGTTTGCCTATCCATTTTCTTGACTGGATTTTTCCGCAGACTTCGCCCTGGCTCACTTCTTCCTCAGTGTCCGGAAGATCGATAAAGACGATGTCCCCCGCTTCTTTCTGGAAAAAGTCATTCATGCCCACTGTCACTTTGGTGCCGTCCACGCGGGCCCATGCATGATCTTTGTGGTAGTAAAGATCATCCGGCATGTTGTATCCTTTGACGTCTGCCATGGCCTAAAAACCTCCTTTCCTCGTACCGTTTTGGAATAATATCGATTCGGATCTGCTTCCCTTAAACCTGTTCTTTTTCTGCGGCAAAGCAAGAAGGGTAGAGCATTGGGGAAGACCCTTCTTACAGCTCCGGTGAATGTATAGACAAAGAGCCCGAAAAAGGCAACAGAAAATAGCTACAATTCAACTATTCCCACCCTCCCCTCGCCCCTCCCATCAAGGGAGGGGAAGTGCCGGCTGGAGGCCCTTCCCGTCAATGGAGAGGCGATATAGAAGGTCACGGCTTTCGTATAAACAGAAGCACGTGACGCCAGATGAATGCTCCCAGAATCTACTTAAACCTGGCCTTTATAGCTCTGGCGTGGTTTGGAAGGCCTTCTGCTTCAGCCAGAGTGACCACCACGTCCCTGAGGCCGGCAAGACCTTCCTTGGTCAAATGCTGAAACGTAGGTTTCGTGATGAAATCGTCCACGGAGAGTCCCGAAAACATTCGGGCGCATTGGCCCGTAGGCAATACGTGATTCGTTCCCGAAGCATAGTCGCCCACCGGAACAGGGGCGTAGGGTCCCAGAAAAATAGATCCGGCGTGTTTTATCCTGTCCAGAACAGCGTAAGGATCATCGGTCATGATCTGGAGGTGTTCAGGCGCGTACTGGTTGGCAAAGTCAATCGCCTGATCCATGTTCTCTGCGACCAGCACATGAGAATGCTTTCTCAGGGACGACTCAAAGATCTCTTTCCTCGGAAGAGAGTCAAACTCCGAATCGATGGTCGCGCAAACCTCGTCAGCCAGTTCTTGCGATGTCGTGACAAGGACTGCCGCGGAATCCGGATCGTGCTCGATCTGGGAGAGAAAATCGATAGAGATCAACGAGGCGTCGGCCTTTTCGTCGGTCAGGATCAGAGCCTCACTGGGGCCGGCCGGCGAATCAATGTCCACCCGGCCGAAAACGATCATCTTGGCAGCGGTCACGTATTTGTTTCCGGGCCCCACGATCTTATCCACTCTGGGAAGGGTTTTCGTGCCGAAAGCAAGGCCTGCAATCCCCCAGGGGCCACCCGCTTTGAATACCCTATGGCAACCCGCAATATCCGCAGCCACAAGGGTGACCGGGTTTACCACCATGCCTTTTCCGGGCGGTGTGGTGATCACCACGTCCTCGACGCCGGCTGCCCTAGCCGGGATGACGGTCATCAGGGCCGTGCTCGGATAGGCGGCCCTTCCGCCCGGGACATAGCACCCCACGCGTTCCATGGCTCTTCGGACGCGACCGGCTGTAATGCCCGGCGCCACTTCGATGGACCATTTCTCTCTTTCCACCTGGGCCTCGTGGAACCGAAGAATGTTGCGCGCCGCTGCTCTCAAGGCATCGACCACCACGGTGTCCACCTGTGTGTATGCGATTTTCACTTCTTCAGGAGTGACTTCAAGATCGGACACGGAAACGTCGGATTTGAATTCCTTGGCGGCCTCAAGGAGACTGTCATCCCCCCTCGCCTTCACGTCCTCGACGATCCTCCGCACGTGTTCATACACAGCGGAGATGTCCTGAGCGGATCGCTCCAAGATAGACCGAAGCTCTCCGGCGTTGAGCTCTTCCATTCTTCGGGGTCTGATCCTCATCTCAATCCTTCTCTCTTCTTCAGATAATCCTTGAGAGCATCGATGGTGCTCTGAAAAGCAAGCTCACTCCAGGGGATGCTTTGCGGGGGATAGAGCTCCGCTTCGGCTGTCTCATCCCCAACAATGAGATCTCCTCCTGACGCTTCTCCCACGTAGACCACAACGACCGGAATCCTTCCGGGATAGGAGTAAAGGCCGAGCAACTCTTTGATACGAATCCTGAGGCCGCACTCTTCTTCCGTCTCCCTGACAGCAGCCGCCTTGACCTCCTCTCCCCGGTCCACGTAGCCTCCGGGCAAAACCCATTTTCCCTTCTGAGGATCGATGGCACGCTTGAGAAGAACGATTCCTCCGTCCATTTCGACAATGGAACAGGCCACCACTTTTGGATCAAGGTAAAAGACGAAATCGCACATTGCACAGACGAGTCTGTTGGGTTCCTCAGGCTTCAAGGCTCTGGAAACCAGCTTTCCACCGCAAACCGGGCAATATTGAAATTCAACCTCTTCGTGCATCTCTACCAGAAGCCTCCTTGGGCCATGGAAAAACGATGAGGAGAGGGGTGGGTGAACCAGAGATAGTCCGCAATCCCCCGGTCGATCTTCTCTTCCCCATTCAAAGGGTAAGGCATCACGGTCACCATAGAAGCAGGAACACGCCTCACGGTTCGGTCTGGGATTCCGAATCTGTTCACAATGTGACCGTTGCCGGTGAAAGCAATGAGCCTGCCTTTGCCGGATGCAAAGTGCTCTGCGAGGTTGCTAGCCATCGCTTCCTCCCAGACGCACTGGGCTTCATAGAAGAAGTCAAAATCCTTCAGGTCGCGAGGAGAATGCTCTTTATAGATATCCTGGAGAAATGCGCGGTGCCGGTCCTGGGTGAGATCAATCTCCTTTGGGAGTTGATCTCTTTCAGAAGGCTCCAAAGCCTTGAGCCCGTTTCTCGCCACTTTCCGCACCATGTCGTTGGGGGCATTAATCGCAAGAACCCGGCATCTCCTCTCCCGGGCGAGCTGCATGAGGGGGCGGTAGAAGTGATAATCAAAACCCCAGGTCTTTTTCCACTCCACGGCTTCCAGAAATTCCTTTTCAGTTGATTCTCCTTGAATATAGCGGTCGAGGAGGGGCTGTTGATGTTTCTGGAAGAACTCCATGCCCAGGGTCAGCGAAGGGGAACGACTGGCGATTGCCTGAAGAATCTGAATCTGAATGAGATGATGGTCCGGATTGTCATGGGCCTCGCCGACAAAAATGAGGTCTTTGGATGAGATGTGGGCGATCAGCTCCTCAAAGGTAATTGCTTTACCGGAAGCAACATCCACTATCTGCCAGGGGCGAAAGCGCTCGGCCACGCCCGCAATGGTTGCTGTTGGAGGCTGGGGTGGCCGCAAGCCGGCGCAACCGATGACGCACAGGCAGATGACAGCAATGATGGTCGTTTGAACAAAGGACACGGGTTCACGCCTCCAATGGGGAAAAAAGCGAGAGGACAATCCTCTTGACGATTTCAATTCCTATCAAATACCCTAGCGTCAGGCAAGGTGAATGTGAGACGGAAGGGCTCACGGCGCATGGTGCAGGGTACATGGCAAACCCATCTTTGCAGGTTAAGCCTTGCACGGCGAACCGCAAGTCTTGGAGCCTTATCAAGAGGATAAGCTGATGGAGTCCGGTAAAAAGCAGGTAAAGGAGTTTCTTGAAAATAAACTGAGCTTAGATCCTGAGTTCCTGCGGGCTCACACGCCGGAGGGGCCGGGGGTCTACATTTTCAAGGACGGGTCAGGCCGGCCGATCTATGTGGGAAAAGCGAAGAACCTGAAAAAACGGGTCCTGTCCTACTTTAAGATCTCCGGAGATCTCCCTCACAAAACACAGGTCATGATGAGTCGTGCCAAATCCCTGGAATTCATCCTGACCACAACGGACAAAGAAGCCTTCATCCTTGAAAGCAACCTCATCAAGAAGCATCTGCCCCGCTACAACATCATCCTGAGGGATGACAAGCAGTATCCATGGCTGCGACTGGACCCGAAGGAACCCTATCCCAGCCTTTGTATCGTTCGAAAAGCCAGGAAGGACGGGGCGCGATACTTCGGTCCTTTTTCATCGGCTCTGTCTGTACGGAGCACGGTCAAGCTCATTGATCGAATCTTTCATCTGAGAAAGTGCAGACAGAGAACTTTGCCGAAAAGATCACGACCCTGCCTGAACTATCAGCTCGATCGGTGTCTCGGGCCGTGCGCCATTGAAGTCTCGAGTGAAAACTACAAAGAGATCGTTGATCAGGTGACTCTGTTTCTTGAGGGTCGGAGCCAGGATCTGATTAAAGCCCTTCGCAAGAGCATGGAAGCGAGTGCCGCACACCTGGATTTTGAGAGAGCGGCAAAGATACGTGATCAAATCAAGGCTGTGGAAAGGACGGTGGAACGCCAGAGTGTCGTTTCCCCGAAAATGGAAGATCAGGATGTCATCGGCCTTGCTCGCAGCGAAGCGAGGCACCAGATCGTCGTCCTCTCCATCCGGAACGGGCATCTTTCCGGCAGCCGGGATTATGCCTTCAGAAACGAGCAGGGATCTCCGGCCGAGGTCATGGAAGCTTTTGTGAAGCAGTATTATCCCCGTGAGGCATTCATCCCGAAGCACGTTCTGCTCTCGGAACCGATCGAGGACAAATCCGGCATTGAGGAGTGGATTTCTGAGCTTGCAGGAAAAAAGATCTACATCGAGTGCCCTTCAAGAGGGGAAAAGAGCCGCCTCACCAAAATGGCCGTGGCCAATGCGGAAAACCTCCTCAAGAGCCGCGTAGAACCTGATGTCATTGCACTGGCGCAGGAGCTCCTGGGGCTAAAGAAAACCCCCAGAACCATGGAAGCCATTGATATTTCAAATATTTCAGGAGATACGGCTGTCGGGGCCGTGGTCGCCTTTGTGGACGGCGAACCGCACAGGGCAGGATACCGGAATTTCAGAATCAAGACGGTTGAGGGAATCGATGACTACGGCATGATGGCTGAACTCATCTCGAGGCGCCTGTCGAGCGATCCTGTGCCCGATCTGATTGTCGTGGACGGGGGAAAGGGCCATCTGGCGGCTGTCAAGAAAGTCGTCGATGAGCACCATGCCGGCGATCCTCCGGATCTGGTAGCCATTGCAAAGGCAAATCAAGACGAGGAGTCGGATAAGGTTTTTATCCTTGGCAGAAAGAACCCGGTCCCCCTGCGTCAGGATCATCCGGTCCTTCACCTTCTCATGCGCATTCGAGATGAGGTTCATCGCAGGGCGATCTCTTATCACCGCAAGCTGAGAGGGAGGGACTTGACAGCTTCGGTTCTGGACAGGATACCCGGAATAGGGCTGAAGAAAAAACGATCTTTATTAAATTATTTCGGTAGCTTAGATTCAGTTGCCGGTGCGACGGTTGAAGACCTCCTGAAGGTCCCCGGAATCACCCCGGTCCTGGCCGAAAGAATCGCCGGGTTTTTTTCTGCCGACCCGGATTCTATGGGTTGACATTGTGTTTTCCATCGTGGTAGCCTATTTACGTCTTGCCTTCTGCTGTTCAGCCTAGATCCGGAACAGCGATCTCCACTGGAAATCGCTCAATCTTCCATTCACCTGAAATCTGAGAAGCGCTAATGGCATCCAAGAAGATTACCATCGTCGTCGTGCCAGAGGGACCTAGGAAGATCAGGCAGATCAAGATACCAAGGTTCTGGGTTTTCTCCCTCGTCCTCGTTTTTCTTGCCGGCAGCCTTTCTCTCGCCTGGCTGGTAAGAGACTATCTTTCAATCAAGAGAGATCTCCCGCGGCTCTCCAACCTCCAAGAAGAAAACACTTTGCAGAAGCAGCAGATCACTTCCCTGGCAGGGAAGGTGGAAACGATCAACCAGAAGATGACGGAACTCAAAGAATTTGACAGGAAAGTCAGGGCCATGGTGAGCATGGATCCCTCCAAGGGGGGCGGGAAGGAGCTCGCCAAAGAACAGCAGCAGTTCATTGGCATCGGCGGGTCGGATTCCAGTTTGGCCGGCAGCAATTCCCCTTCTGAAAAAGGCCACAAGAGACTTGTGCGTATGATGTACCGGTCCCTCGACAATCTCGACGGCGACATCTCTGTCCAGAAGGATGAGAAGGCTGAGCTTCTCAGACTGCTGGACCGACAGAAATCGATTATCGCGTGCACCCCTTCCGTGTGGCCTTCCCGGGGGTGGGTGAGTTCCGGCTTTGGATATCGGCTTTCGCCCTTCACCAGTGAAAAAGAGCTGCACCGGGGTCTCGACATTTGCAGCAGGAAGGGTTCGCCGGTCCTTGCTCCTGCCGATGGGGTTGTGTCTTATGTTGAAACGGACCCGGGTTACGGAAAAACGGTCATCGTCAACCACGGTTATGGCCTGAACACCATGTATGCCCACCTGGATAAGGTTCATGTCAAGAAAGGGCAGGCCGTTAGGCGCCACCAGGAAATCGCTCAAGTGGGGGACTCGGGCAGAACCACGGGTTCTCACCTCCATTATGAAGTTCACTTGAACGGGGTTCCTGTCAATCCGCTTCGTTATATCCTCAATTAGCTTTCAGATTTCAATCTCCACAATCATCATGTATAATCACAAAATTGCCGCGCCTGAGCGGAGAGAAGTTCTAATTAAAAATACGAGTGAGTTATGATGCTTGGATCAATAATCAAAGGTATTTTCGGCAGCAAGAACGAGAGGGAGCTCAAACGAATGGCTCCCCTGGTCGATAAGATCAACAGCCTGGAGCCGCAGTATCAATCCCTGTCGGATGCAGAGCTTCAGGCGAAGACGCCCGAGTTCAAGGAGAGGCTCTCAAAGGGTGAGCCTCTGGATGACCTGCTTCCCGAGGCATTTGCCGCGGTTCGGGAGGCTTCCGTGCGGGTGCTCCGCATGAGGCACTTTGACGTTCAGCTCATCGGTGGGGTTGTGCTTCACGAAGGAAAGATTTCGGAGATGAAAACCGGTGAGGGCAAAACCCTGGCTGCAACTCTTCCCCTGTATCTCAATGCGCTCACAGGCCGTGGTGTCCATCTCGTGACGGTGAACGACTACCTGGCCAGGCGTGATGCGGAGTGGATGGGCGGAATCTACAAATTCCTCGGTTTATCCGTCGGTATCATTCTGCATGGCCTTGATGACACCGCGAGGAGGGCTGCCTACGCCTGCGATATCACTTATGGCACCAACAATGAATTCGGTTTCGACTATCTCAGGGACAACATGAAATTTGACCTCCGGGACTTTGCCCAGCGGGGCTTCCAGTATGCCATCGTGGATGAGGTGGACAGCATCCTGATTGACGAAGCCAGGACGCCTCTCATTATCAGCGGGCCCGTGGAGCGGAGCGAGAACAAGACGTATGTGGAGGTCAAGCCCATGGTCATCAACCTGAGGAGGAAGCAGAGCGCGGTCGTTCGGTCCATCCTCCAGGAGGCCAAAGAGCTTCTCGATACTTCAGGGGATGGAGACCGGAGCATTGAGCTGCTCCTCAAGGTCAAGCGCGGGGATCCCAAGAACCCCGGTTTTCTGGACATCATCGCCAAGAATCAGACTCTGAAGAAAGAGATCGACCGGCTGGAGGCCATGCTGAGCGCCCAGAAAGTTCTCCCGGAGATCGACCAGGATCTCTACTGCGTCATCGACGAGCGAAGCAATGCGGTCGAGTTGACCGACAAGGGGATCAAACTTCTGGCCGGCGGCGGCACAGGGGATTTCTCCCTTCCGGACATTGACGAAGAAGGCCACATCATCCGTGAGGATCAGAGCCTCCGCGAGGATGAGAAAACCCTCCGCCTCAAGGAAGTGGAAGACCGCTATTTGCGCACCTCGGAACTGCTCCATGCCACACACCAGCTCATCAAAGCTTACTGGCTCTTTGAAAAGGACGTCCACTACGTGATCAAGGACGACCAGGTGATGATCGTGGATGAGTTCACGGGGCGAATGATGCCGGGCCGGCGCTGGAGCGACGGCCTTCACCAGGCCGTCGAGGCCAAGGAAGGAGTGAGCGTTGCCGAAGAAAATCAGACCCTGGCGACCATCACCTTCCAGAACTTCTTTCGCATGTACGAGAAGCTGGCAGGGATGACCGGAACGGCCGACACCGAGGCCGCGGAATTCATGAGCACCTACAAGCTGGATGTGGTCGTTGTTCCCACCAACAAGAAAATGATCCGCAACGATTCCCCTGACGCGATCTACAAGACCGATCGGGAGAAGTTCAAGGCCGTTGTGGAGGAGATCAAGGACCTTCATGACAGGGGCCAGCCTGTCCTGGTGGGCACGATCACCATTGAGAAATCCGAGATGCTGAGCAAGATGCTGACCCGGACAGGGGTCCCCCATTCCGTCCTCAATGCGAAGCACCATGAGAAGGAAGCGGAAATCGTGGCCAGGGCCGGTCAGTCAAAAACCGTGACCATCTCCACCAACATGGCCGGTCGAGGCACGGATATTGTGCTCGGGGACGGGGTCGTGGACCTGGGCGGACTTCACATCCTGGGAACGGAGAGGCATGAGAGCAGGCGAATCGACAACCAGCTCCGGGGCCGTTCCGGCCGCCAGGGAGACCCGGGCAGTTCCCGTTTCTATCTTTCCCTTGAGGACGACCTTCTCAGAATTTTCGGGTCCGGCCGGATTGCCTCGGTCATGGGTCGCCTGGGCATGGAGGAAGGCGAACCCATTGAACACAACCTGATCTCCAAGGCCATCGAAAACGCCCAGAAGAAGGTCGAGGCTCATAACTTCGACATCAGGAAACACCTTCTCGAATACGATGATGTGATGAACACCCAGAGAGACATCATCTATTCGCTGAGAAAGGAGGTTCTTTCCGGTGAGGGGATCGTCGACATTGTTCGCACGATGATGGAAGAAAAGGTGGACGCTCTGATCGATACGTACACCGATCCAAAGGCAGACCCGGAGGAATGGGAGATCCAGGGATTAAAGGATCACGTAACCCGCCTTTTTGGGGTTCGCTTGAAGCTCGGGCCGCCGGATATGGGGGAAGAAGCATTCCGCGCCCTGAAGCAGGATGAGCTCAGGGAGACGCTCAAGGAAGAAGCGTGGAAAGCTCACGAGAAGAGGGAGATGGAATTCGGAAAAGAGGATCTCAAGTCGATCGAGAAGTACATCCTCCTTCAAATCATTGATCATCAGTGGGTGGATCATCTCCAGGACATGGAGAGCATGAAGGAAGGCATTGGCCTGAGAGGTTATGGCCATCTCGATCCGCTGAGAGAGTATAAAAAAGAGGGGTTTGCTCTTTTTGAAGGGCTGATGGATCGGATCAGAGAAGAGACTCTGGTGACCCTTTCACGCATCCGTCTCATGAAGGAAAAACCGAAGGAGGAAGAACTGCCTCGCAAAAGGGCAAGGGTCATGCAGTTCAGCCATGGAGAGGGGCCGGAAAAAATCGAGACGGTCAGAAGAGAGGGCAAGAAAGTCGGCCGCAATGATCCGTGTCCTTGCGGGAGCGGCAAAAAGTATAAGAAGTGTTGTGGAAAAAACGCTTGAGTCGTGCGGAGTTGGATATGGGTGATTATTTCGTTCGCGGTTTCAAAGCGTCGGCGATAGCTGCCGGTATTAAGAAAAGGGGAGGTTTGGACCTCGCTCTGATCTTCTCTGAAAGAGAAGCGAGCGCGGCCGGAGTATTCACAGGCAATAAGGTCAAAGCAGCTCCTGTTCTCGTCAGTCAGGAGAATATCAAAAAGGGCAGGGCCAGGGCCATTGTTGCGAATTCCGGCAATGCCAATGCCTGCACCGGGGAAGAAGGACTTAGGAGCGCCAGGTTTACGATCGATCGAGTGGCCGTTGAACTGGGGATCGGGTTTGAAGAAGTGCTTGTCGCCTCCACAGGAGTGATTGGAGCGCCCCTGAACACGGGTGTGATCGGGAAGGCGATTCCGGAACTTGTAAAGGGACTGTCGTCTGATGCCATCCCTCGAGTTGTGGACGCGATCATGACCACGGATTCTTTTCCCAAGCTCTCTTTGTTTGAAGGAAACGCCGGCGGAAAATCTTACAAGGTTCTGGGGATGGCAAAAGGAGCAGGGATGATCATGCCTGACATGGCGACCATGCTCTGCTTCATCATCACCGACATCGCCGTTGATCCGGCTCGCCTGAACGAGGCCCTTGTCTGGGGCGTGGAAAGAACCTTCAACAGGATCAGCGTGGATGGGGACATGAGCACGAACGACACGGTCTTTGTTCTCGCCAACGGCTCAGCCGGGAACGGAAGCCTGAGCCCTGAGGATTTTCAGGGGTTCAAGACAGGGCTGACCAGGGTGATGGATGAGCTCTCCACCATGATCGTGAGAGACGGCGAAGGGGCGACGAAACTGGTCCGCATTGCGGTTAAAGGAGCGGCGACACCTGCTGATGCGCTCACGGCGGCCAGGACCGTTGCCAATTCCGCTCTGGTCAAGACCGCTTTCTATGGCTCGGATCCCAACTGGGGGCGAATCATGGCTGCTCTGGGCCGGTCAGGGGTCCGAATGAGGGAGGAAGCCGTTACCATCTCGGTGGATGACGTGAAGATCGTGGAAAGGGGCATGGGCAGAGGGGCTGAGCCAGAAGCCAAGGCAGCTGAGAGAATGAAGGGTAAGGAGTTTTCCTTGACTGTGGATCTTCACGAGGGGGAGTTCGAAGATCACATCACCACCTGCGATCTGACCCATGAGTATGTTACCATCAATGCAGACTACAGAACCTAACAGCAGGTTGCTGAAAAACGCCCATCTACATCGTTGCCCTCATCCCTCGTCATTGCGACGTACTGGATTGTACGTCTCACTCCTCGGGATTTCGGGCGCCTTGTATCTGGACGTTTTTGAGCAACCTGCGAAAAGATAAGTTCTGAATTCGAGGCACGAAACAATTTCAAATGACCTAAATTCAAATGTCTTAAACAGTAGCCTTTCATACAAATAGGACATTTGAACCCGTCCGACAATTCCCTCTCCCTTGAGGGAGAGGGTCGGGGTGAGGGTGTAAGTGCTTCGATCCACACCCCCTCACCTAGCCTCTCCCCCTCGAGAGGGAGAGGAATTTTGGGTCGTCGCACAGCCTCATTTGGGTCATTAGGAATTTGGAATTTGTTTCGAATTTTGTGCTTTAAGCAGTGCTTTTCCGAGTTATTGAATCCGGGACGGATTCGGAGTGACCGATTATGTATGTTGTCATTATGGCTGGTGGTTCGGGGACGCGGTTCTGGCCGGTGAGCCGAAAAACGAGACCGAAGCAATTTCTCAATATCACGGGCAAAGGACCCATGGTGCTTGAGACCTGCGACAGGATGGTGCCTGCTGCAAAGGACGAGCAGATCATCCTCGTTCTTGGCCAGGAGCACAGGGAGGAGGCAACCTCCCTTTTCAGGGAAAGAAGGGTCCATCTCCTGGCTGAGCCTGTGGGGAGAAATACGGCCCCCTGTATGGGACTCGGGGCCATTTATGCTTCTTATCTCGGATGCAGCGATCCCGTGGCTTTCCTTCCTGCAGACCATTTTGTGTCGAACCCCTCCGCCCTGCTGGAAAGCATTCGTGGTGCCGCAGAGATCGCCGCTTCCGGCCCGATCGTGACTCTCGGCATTGTTCCTACGAGGCCTGAAACAGGCTATGGGTATATTCAGTGGTCAGAGGAGCGGCCGGACTTCTGGGAGCAGAAAGCCTACAGGGTGAAAGCCTTTGTGGAAAAGCCTACCCTCGGCAAGGCAAGGCAGTATCTCGTCAGAGGAGATTACCTGTGGAACGCAGGGATTTTCGTGGCGACTCCTCAAGCCATTCTGAAAGAGATCGAACTTTACCTTCCCGGTCTTCACGAGGGATTGATGCGGCTGAAGCCGGCACTGGGAACCGATGGTTTTGAGAATGTGCTGGAAGAGGTCTATGAGAGGCTGGAATCCGTATCCTTTGATTACGGGATCATGGAAAGGACCAGTTCGCCCGTATTTGTGGTTCCCTGTGACTGCGGCTGGAGCGATGTCGGCTCGTGGGAATCGCTCTATGAGTTGAGAGAAGAAGACTATGACGATAAGCAGAACCTTAAAGAAGGGGAATGCCTTCTGGTGGACTGCAAGGGAAGTTTTGTTTCGAGCCGGGGAGGGCGGCTTGTCTCCTGTCTCGGGCTGAAGAACTGCCTGGTCATCGATACCCCGGAGGCCTTGCTGGTGGCGGATCTTAAGAAATCGCAGGAGGTCAGAAAGATTATCGATTTGCTGAAGCGGAACAGGAAGGATGACCTGCTGTGAACCCGAACATCTTTCGAGAGTACGATATCCGGGGCAAGGTGCCGGAGGAGTTGAATCGAGAAACAGCCTTCAGGCTGGGCCTCTCTTTCGGGGCCTACTACCAGAGTTCCGGAGCAAAACGGATTGCCCTGGGCCGGGATTGCCGCCTGAGTTCGCAGGAACTCCGGCTAGGCGTGATCGAAGGAATGATGGATGCGGGGATTCACGTGAAAGAAGTGGGAATGGTTCCCACGCCGCTCCTCTATTTTTCTCTTCATCATCTGGACGTGGACGGCGGTATCCAGATCACGGGAAGCCACAACCCTCCTGAGTATAACGGGTTCAAAATCTGCCTTGGGAAAACGACGATCTACGGAGAGGAGATCCAGAAACTCCGCAGGATCGGTGAGAGCGGGTCGTTTCCGAAAGGAAAGGGGAGCGTTGAAAGCAAGGAGGTGATCCAACCCTACCAGGAGGAAGTTCTGAAAAGGATCCGCTGCGGGCAGATCTCAAGAAGAGTGGTTCTGGATGCGGGAAACGGCGTGGCAGGTCTTGTGGCGCCTGAGCTTTACAGCAGAATGGGCATTGAGGTCGAAAGACTTTTTTGTGAACCGGATGGCCGTTTTCCAAACCATCATCCGGATCCGACCCTCCCGGAAAATCTGAATCACCTCATTCAAAGGGTGAGCGACACGTCCGCAGACCTGGGGATCGCCTTTGACGGTGACGCTGATCGGATCGGGGTGGTGGACCGCAGAGGCAGGATCATATGGGGTGACCAGCTCATGATCATCTTTTCCAGAGATCTGCTGAAGCGGCATCCCGGAGCCAAGATCATCGGCGAAGTCAAGTGCTCCCAGGTGCTCTATGATGATATTCGGAAGAATGGCGGGATACCGATCATGTGGAAGGCAGGTCATTCCTTGATCAAAGCGAAGATGAAGGAGGAGGGCGCCCTTCTGGCCGGAGAAATGAGCGGTCACATTTTTTTTGCGGAACGTTATTTCGGCTATGACGATGCGATCTACGCGGGTGCCCGGTTGCTCGAAATTCTCACGACCGAGAATAAAGAGATCGAAGAACTTCTCGCCGGTGTCCCTTCCCTGGTGAGCACGCCGGAGATTCGCATGGACTGCCCTGATGATAAGAAGTTTCAGGTCGTGGCTGCTCTTGCCTCGGAGTTCAAGAAAGAATACCAGGTCATCGATGTGGATGGAGCAAGAGTTGTTTTCGACGGTGGATGGGGACTGATCCGGGCATCCAACACTCAGCCCGTGCTTGTCCTTCGATTCGAGGCCGAGGATCAGAAGACCCTGCACGAAATCCAGAAGATCTTTATGGATAAACTCGCCAAGAAGGGGTTGGGAGGCAAATGATCGACCGGCTCCTGGTGCTCGCAACCCGGAATGAGGGGAAGATCGCTGAGTTCAAAACCCTTTTTTCCGGTTTCCCAATCGAAATGAAAAGCCTAAATGACTTCGGGCCCATTCCGGAGGTTGTGGAGGACGGCAAAACCTTTGAGGACAACGCCTACAAGAAGGCTCATTTTACTGCGAAGGTATTGGGTTTCCCGGCCCTTGCCGACGATTCAGGGTTGGTGGTGGGGGCTCTCGGAGGGCAGCCCGGCGTCTTTTCCGGCCGTTATGCCGGAGAGGGTGCAGGAGACGGGGCAAACATCCTCAAGCTTCTGAGCGCCATGGAGGGAGTAAGCGACCGAAGAGCCGCTTTCGAATGTGTCATTGCCATTGCAGTTCCCAGAGGACCTGCCCTGATCTATGGCGGGAGATGTGAAGGGGAGATCGCAAGAGAGCAGATCGGCAGGAACGGCTTTGGCTATGATCCGGTTTTTTTCTATCAACACCTGGGGAAAACTTTTGCGGAGATGAGCCAGGAGGAGAAGAACCGGGTCAGCCACAGGGGAAAAGCCATGGCAAAACTCCTTGATGAATTTGATAAGGTGCTCATATGGATGGCGCAGAGGCTTGCTGAGGAACCATTCTGAATGGAGATTATAACAGGTCGCTGAAAAACGCCCATCTACGGCGTTGCCCTCATCCCTCGTCGTTGCGACGTACGATAATGTACGACTCACTCCTCGGGATTTCGGGCGCCTTGTATCTGGGCATTTTTGAGCAACCTGAGGACCGCGCAAATGCATTCCAAAGCTTTAAATTGTTCATATCAAAAAAAGCGGGCAGTTCGTTGACAGGGCGCTTTTAATGAATAGTATTTAAGTCAACAATTATAAGGGGGATGAAAACTAATATGGATACCAATACCTTTCAAGTAACTGAAAAAGCGGATCAAATGATACAGCAGTTCTTTCAGGAGAAGAAAGACAAGCCGATTATTAGGGTTTTCCTTTCTCAGGGTGGGTGATCAGGTCCCTCTCTGGGGATGGCTCTGGATGAGCCGAAAGATGATGATGAGATCGTGAAGAGCAATGGGATTACCTATCTTGTAAACAAGGAATTGTTGGATCAGGCCAAGCCCATTACAATAGATTTTGTTGAATCCGGATGGGGTTCAGGTTTTTCGATTAATTCCAACCTTGCCAAGGGTGCCAAGGATGGAGCCTGCGGAAGCTGCTCTACCTGCTAAGCCTCAAGGCCGCCAACCTGAAGAACCGGAAGGTTCATGGTTGGCGGCCTTGCTCTTTTCTCTGCCCGGCAAAATCCCTTCTGCCCGCCTTTCAAGACAGGGTTTCAGTCTTTACAGATAGAAGGAATTCGGATATTTCTATTCCCGGGCCCCAACCATGATCCGGGAAAAAGTAAAAAAACTGTTAGGGGAACTGCCCGAAGGTGTTCTCCTGGTCGGCGCTGCAAAGACTCGCACGCCCGACGAAATCCTGGAGGCCATTGAGGCCGGCCTGGAGATCGTGGGGGAGAACTACGTTCAGGAGGCGGAGAATGCCTTTGAGAAAATCGGCCACAGGGCCAAGTGGCACATGATCGGGCATCTGCAAACCAACAAAGTCAAGAAAGCCGCGCGAGTCTTCGACATGATCGAGACCGTGAGTTCCATGAGGCTGGCCGAGGAGATCGACAAGACCTGCGCGAAGATCAGCAAGGTGATGCCTGTTCTCATTGAGATTAACAGCGGTGAAGAGGAGCAGAAATCGGGAGTGAAACCGGATGGGGCTGTGAACCTGATTCGAGAGATGTCCTCCCTAAAGAACATCAAAATAGCGGGGTTGATGACCATGGGTCCTTTTGCAGGGGATCCTGAAGAGTCAAGGCCCTATTTCCAGAAAACGAGAAAGCTCTTCGATGCCCTGAAGGCCTTGGAGCTTCCGGGCGTGGAAATGACGTACCTTTCCATGGGCATGTCCAACTCCTACTTGGTGGCTGTCGAGGAAGGCGCCAACATGGTGCGCATCGGGACAAGGCTGTTTGGAGAAAGAAGTGCCTAAAGTTGGAAAAAACAGAAGACAGAATACAGAAGAGAGTAGACAGAATCAAAAGAATGGAGTGTTGGAGTAACGGAGTGATGGAGTATTGGGTTTAAACCATTACTCCAGTACTCCAATGCCCCATTACTCCGAAGTCTTAAGAGCGATAAATGACCAACAATAGGCAACGGACAACCGACAACGGACAACGGACGACAAGCGAACTGCAATGGGCAACCAGCGACAAGAGACCACTAGCCTGTTACCAACAATTCATCTCTGGAACGCATAGCCACGTATGAGTCACGTGGCCAAAGAAATGAGACGCCTTATGGGAAAGGCTTTGCATTCCCGGGACATGATTGAGGATGGCGACCATGTGATGGTCGCTGTTTCAGGAGGGAAGGATAGCCTCTCGCTTCTGTGGCTCTTGAGGGAGCGCCTAGATCGGGTTCCAATTCAATACAGAATCACTGCCGTTCACGTTGATCCCGGTTTCGGGGCCAACTCAGCCGACCGGATGGAGGAATTCTTCTCCAACCATGGTTTTCAAAGCCGGGTCGTGAGAGGTGACTTCGGCCCTCTGGCCCACGGCCCTGAGAACAGGGAGAATCCTTGCTTTCTCTGCTCCTGGATCAGGCGAAAGGTGCTCTTCGAAACGGCCAGAGAACTCGGGTGCAACAAGATCGCTTTTGGACATCACAAAGATGACATGATTGAGACGTTCTTCTTAAACATCTTCTATGGAGCCTCTGTCAGCACCATGAAGCCGGTGCAGGAGTTCTTTGGGGGAAAGCTCTTCGCGATAAGACCCTTTTTCATGATAGACTCGGATCTGATCCGTCGGTACTTCCATTCTATGGGCTGGCAGGAGGTCCATCTTGGATGCCCTACTGCCGGTTCCTCCAAGAGAGAGGAGATCAAGATGATTTTGAATCAGCTTTACCGGGGGAACAGAAAAGTCAAGGGCAACATCTTTCATGCGTTACAAAACGTAAAACCGGAGTATCTCCTCTAGGACGTGTCGCAAGGTAGAAATGGGGAGCGAGTTTATGGAAGAGGAATCGTTGCAGAAGACCAGTGCTGAGAGCGCACAAAATCATCATGATGAACCGGCGAGAGAGGAGGCTCCGGAGAAGCGCCCTTCCGACGGGAGAACAGGTGCGCAGAAAAGACTGGGATGGGGCGCCTGGGCCCTGGTCATTCTTATTGTTTTTCTCCTTGTGTCAAGCATCGCGAATCTTGTCGTGAGCCAAAGGGCTTATGAGAGCTCCCGGGAACAGGTCAAAGCGATCGAGCAACTGACCCAATCGATCAAGGAAATCCAGAGATCGATTGTTAATCTCTCCAAGATGATCGAGCAAGCGCCCCAGGAGGATGAAGAACCTGAGGAGGACCGTGGGTTGCCTACAGGAGACGGCAGCATCTAAACAGGCTGATGAAAAGAGGATACCCGTGGATAAGCGTTTTGAACTCTTTCTTCTTCCGGGCCGCATGGCGATATGCCGTCTTGATCCGGAAGATGAGTCGCCCCCATGGGCTGGTCCCGGAGTGTTCTCGTCTGTAACACGAACCAAGGCTGAATTGACCGTCGTCTGCCAGGAGGAGAATGTCCCTGCTGGAATCACCTGCAACAAGAACTGGCGTGGTTTGCGGATTGGGGGTGTCCTGGATTTTTCAGAGACGGGAATCCTATCCTCATTGACGGCCCCTCTGGCCGGAGAGGGCATCCCCGTCTACGCTCTCTCCACCTACAGTACGGATTTCATTCTCATCAAGGAGGAAGATCTGTCACGGGCCGTTTTTGCGCTTTCTGGAGCAGGGCACAGGGTTTTCTCTGAAAATGGTCAGGAACGGCTTCCTTAAGTCTGCCTTAAATAATCCATCCCCGTATAAGCTTGACAGAAATCGACCGCTTCCCTATAGTTCCATGCGAAATTGAGGCATTTGTATTGACCCTGCAGAAAGGAGCTCTTGATGCCCAAGAGGAATGATATTCAGAAGGTCATGATTATTGGATCCGGCCCCATTGTCATCGGTCAGGGGTGCGAATTCGATTACTCAGGAACCCAGGCCTGCAAAGCACTTCGAAAACTGGGTTACAAGATTGTTCTGGTCAACTCGAACCCCGCCACAATCATGACAGACCCCGGCATGGCGGATGCGACCTATATCGAGCCTCTGAACGTAAGGGTCATGGAGGAGATCATTGCGAAGGAAAGACCGGATGCCCTGTTGCCGAATCTGGGAGGGCAATCAGGCCTGAATCTTTCTTCGGAATTGCACCGCAAAGGCATTCTCAAGAAGTACGGTGTCAAGGTCATCGGAGTGGACGTAGATGCCATTCAGCGTGGGGAAGACCGCATCGCATTCAAGGAGACGATGAACAAGCTCAACATCGACATGCCAAAGAGCAAGCCGGCCTTCAGCGTGGAAGAGGCTGAAAAGGTGGCCGCTGAACTGGGCTATCCCGTGGTGGTCCGGCCTGCCTACACCCTCGGTGGAACAGGGGGAGGTCATGTCTACAATGTGGAGGAGTTGCGAACGATCGCCGGCCGCGGGCTCTCGGCGAGCCTGGTCGGTCAAATTCTGATTGAGGAATCTGTCCTGGGATGGGAGGAACTGGAACTGGAAGTGGTGCGGGATGCCAAGAATCAGATGATCACGGTCTGCTTCATCGAAAACGTGGATGCCATGGGCGTGCACACAGGAGATTCGTTCTGCGTGGCACCCATGCTGACGATTGATCCGGAGCTTCAGAATCGTCTTCAAAAGTACTCCTATGACATTGTCGAGGCGATCCAGGTGATTGGGGGTACCAACATCCAGTTCGCTCATGATCCTCAGACAGGCAAGGTCGTGGTCATTGAGATTAATCCAAGGACCTCTCGATCCTCAGCTCTCGCGTCGAAAGCCACGGGTTTTCCTATTGCCCTGATCTCTTCCATGCTGGCAGGCGGCCTGACGCTGGATGAGATCCCCTACTGGAGGGAGGGAACGCTGGACAAATACACGCCCTGGGGCGACTACGTGGTCGTCAAGTTTGCACGATGGGCCTTTGAGAAATTCCCCGGCTCTGAGGATAAGCTCGGAACCCAGATGAGGGCGGTCGGCGAGGTGATGAGCATAGGCAAGACTTATAAAGAGGCGTTGCAAAAATCCATTCGGTCGCTGGAAACCGGCCGGTACGGCCTCGGTTTTGCCAAAGATTTTAACAAAAAGAGCCTGGGAGAATTGATGGATCTTCTCGCAGAACCTTCCAGCGAACGGCAGTTCATCATGTACGAAGCCCTGCGCAAAGGAGCAAAGGTCGAGGACCTTTACAAGAAGACCCATATCAAGCCGTGGTTCATTGAGCAGATGAAAGAGCTGGTGGAGCTTGAAGAGAGGATCCTTTCTTTCAGGGGAAAGGGCCTTCCGGATGATTTGTTCCGCCTGGCCAAGAAAGACGGCTTCTCCGATCGTTATCTTTCAAAACTCCTCCATGTGCCGGAAAAGGATATTCGGGAGCGTCGGCTCTCACTGAAGGTGGTCCAAGCCTGGGACGCTGTGCCTGTCAGCGGCGTTGAGAATGCGGCCTACTACTATTCAACCTACACTGGTCCGGACCGTGTGAAGAGCAGTTCGCGAAAGAAGATCATGGTTCTGGGAGGAGGTCCAAACCGCATCGGTCAGGGAATTGAATTTGACTACTGCTGTGTTCACGCCGCCTTTACGTTGAGAGACGAAGGGTATGAATCCATCATGATCAACTGCAATCCCGAGACGGTTTCCACGGATTTCGACACTTCGGACAAGCTCTACTTTGAACCGCTCACCGTTGAAGATGTGCTGAGTATTTATGAGAAGGAGAAGCCGGAGGGGGTCATTGTGCAATTCGGCGGGCAAACCCCCCTCAACCTGGCGGCAGAATTGGCCGGTGCCGGAGTGAAAATTCTTGGCACTTCTCCTGATGCGATCGACCTCGCCGAGGATCGGGATCGGTTTCGTCACGTAATGCGTAAACTCGGCATCCCGCAGCCGGAATCCGGGATGGCGAGCAATCTGGACGAGGCCCTGGAGATTGCAGCACGCATCGGCTACCCCCTTATGGTCAGGCCCTCCTATGTGCTCGGAGGAAGGGCCATGGAGGTGGTCCATGATGAGGAGATGCTGAAGCGCTATGTGGCCGCTGCCGTGGATGTAACGCCGGAGAGGCCGATTCTCATCGACAAGTTCCTTGAAAACGCCATTGAAGCCGAGGCCGATGCCATATCAGACGGCGAGGACGCTTTTGTTCCCGCGGTCATGGAGCACATCGAACTGGCGGGGATCCACTCTGGGGACTCGGCTTGTGTCATCCCCCCCATCAGCATTCCTCCCAAACATGTGGACACCATCTACGAATACACGAGGAGGATCGCTTTTGAGCTGGGCGTTGTCGGGCTTATGAACATGCAGTACGCGATCGCCAATGACGTGGTCTACGTGCTCGAAGCGAATCCTCGGGCGTCGAGGACCGTGCCTCTGGTCTCCAAGGTGTGCCGCATCAGCATGGCCCGAATCGCCACCCAGCTCATGCTTGGGAAAAAACTGAAAGACCTCAACATTCAAAAAAAGCCGATTCCCCATTTTGGTGTGAAGGAGGCGGTCTTCCCCTTCAACATGCTGTCTGAAGTGGACCCTGTTCTCGGCCCGGAGATGCGCTCCACCGGAGAAGTGCTCGGCATGGCCGACTCCTTCGGCCTGGCCTTTTACAAGGCTGAGGAGGCGGCCCAGCAGGTCCTACCCACAGAGGGGACGGTCTTGCTCACTGTGTCCGAGCGTGACCGGCCGGGTGTTCTGGAAGTGGCAAGGCAATTCGTTGAACTGGGATTCAAGATCAAGGCCACGGAAGGGACGCGCAAGTTCTTAGCGGACTATGGGATTCAAGCCGAGATGATTCGCAAGATCTATGACGGCCGGCCCAACATTGTAGATGCCATCAAGAATGCCGAGATCCACCTGGTGATCAACACACCGAGCGGACGGTTGAGCAAGCACGACGATTCCTATATCCGCAAATCGGCGATCCGGTACAAGGTCCCATACATCACTACGCTCGCGGCAGCCCTTGCCGCAGCCAAGGGCGTTCGGGCGGTGCGAAAAGGGCATGGCATCGTCAAGTCCCTGCAGAGCTATCATGCGGAGATCAAGTAAGCGGTAGGCAGTAAGGAGCGAACAGCGAAGAGAGAACAGGTCAACCGCATCCTCGTGCTTTACTCCAGGCTCGTTTTTTCGCTGTGGGCTGAAGAGTGCTCTATCCCGGTTTAGGAACGGCCCAAAAGTTTCAGCGCTTTTTCAACCACCCGATCAACGGTGATGCCGAACTTCTCGTAAAGGACCTTGTAAGGCGCCGAGGCGCCGAAATGATCGAGGCCCACCACGTCTCCTTTCTCGCCGACATAACGCCACCAACCCTGAGTCCTCCCCGCTTCTATGGCAATGCGAGGTTTGATCTGCCGCGATAGGACATCGCGCTGATAAGAGTCCGGCTGCTTGTCAAACAACTCCCAGGACGGCATGCTCACAAGACGCGATGAAATGCCTTTTTGCGCAAGCTTTGCGGCCGCTTCTATCGCAATGTGAACTTCGGAGCCGGAGGCGACCAGGAGAAGATCCGGCTTTCCCTTTGGTGAGTCTGCAAGAATATAGGCCCCCCGCTGAAGCCCGTCAGCAGGCGCGAAAACAGACCTGTCAAGGACCGGAACTCCCTGCCGCGTGAGCACCAGGGCCACAGGCCCGCTCTTGTGGCTGAGGCCGAAGCGCCAGGCTTCGGCGGTTTCTGCGGCGTCGCAGGGTCGGATGACCGTCAGATTGGGGATGGCTCTTAGAGCCGCGAGCTGTTCAACAGGCTGATGGGTGGGGCCGTCCTCGCCCAGGCCGATGCTGTCGTGGGTGAACACATAAATGACTTTAAGATCCATGAGAGCAGCCAGGCGGATTGCAGGCCGCATGTAATCGGAAAAGATGAGGAAGGTTCCTCCATAGGGGATCAGCCCGCCGTGAAGCGCCATGCCATTGAGAATGCCTCCCATTCCATGTTCCCGCACGCCGAAGCGGAGATTACGCTGACCGAAGTGCCCTGCCTGAAAATCGCCTTCGTCTTTGATCAAAGTCTGGTTCGAAGGAGCAAGATCCGCAGATCCGCCCAACAGATTTCTGATTCTCTTTGAAAGGGCATTGAGAACGCTGCCGGAAGCGGCTCTTGTGGCTGAACCCTTTGGATCGGCCGGAAATCCAGGAATGTCTTTTTCCCAACCCTCGGGGAGATCTCCCTTCATCCATCGATCCATCTCCTTGGCCGGATCAGGAAAGGCCTTTCGGTATCCCTCGAGAAGAGAGATCCACCGGGCTTCTTCAGTCTTTCCCTGTTCCACGGCCGCCCTGAAAACTTTCAATGCTTCATCCGGAACATAGAACTCAGGCTCCAGAGGCCATCCGAGCTTCTGCTTGGTCAGCTTCAGCTCTTCTTTGCCCAGAGGCTCACCGTGGGCCGATGCTCTGTCCTGTTTGTTGGGGCTTCCGTATCCGATATGGGTGCGGACAGCGATGAGGGAAGGTTTTTGGGTTTCCTTTTGAGCTGAAACAATGGCTTTTTCTATTGCGTCGAGGTCATTCCCGTCTTCCACCTGCTGCACATGCCAGCCGTAAGCTTCGAACCGGGCCGTACGCTTTTCCGTAAAGGCCAGGTCAGTGCTTCCCTCAATGGAGATGTGATTGTCATCATAAAGATAAATCAATTTTCCCAACCCGAGGTGGCCGGCGAGGGAAGCAGCCTCGTGGGAAATGCCTTCCATCAGATCTCCGTCGCTCACGACGGCATAAGTAAAATGGTTGATGATCTCGAAGCCGGGTCGATTGAAGGTGGCGGCGAGGAATCGCTCCGCAATGGCCATGCCCACCCCGTTGGCAAAGCCCTGGCCCAGGGGTCCTGTGGTCGTTTCCGCTCCCGGAGTCAGTCCGTACTCGGGATGGCCGGGCGTTTTGCTTTCCCATTGCCGGAAATTGAGGAGTTCCGAAAGAGGGAGGTCATATCCCGTGAGATGGAGGAGACTGTAAAGAAGCATGGATCCATGACCGGCGGAAAGCACGAACCGGTCCCTGTTGAACCAGGCCGGATGATGGGGATTGTGCTTCAGGAATTCTGTCCAGAGCACATACGCCATGGGTGCGGCGCCCATCGGCATTCCGGGGTGCCCTGAGTTGGCTTTTTCAACACATTCAGCAGAAAGCACGCGGATCGTATTGATGCACAGATCATCCAGTTTCATATGAATTGCCTCCCTTTCTTTCGTTATGCCGACATCGAAGTTCTAATTCCATCATGAGGGAGAGTCAAGGTGATTTGATATTTCTCACGAGTTGTCATTGGCAATATCAGTTCTTATAGTAATGCGAATACACTTAGCCCTCTGCCAGTCGGCCCCCTCACCCCGCCCTCTCCCCCAAGCTTGGGGGAGAGGGGAAGGGTGAGGGGGACAGCAGATAGCATCCTTATGTCTCCAAGGCGGAGACTCGAACTGGACTATATTCTGAGCCAGAAAAGGAGATCGGTCATGAATGTAAGCCTGCAAGTGGTAGGTCCCTTAAAGAAAATCAGTCTTCTGTTGGAGGCAGGAACTGGGCCTGACAAGATGGATTTGACCTTTGAGCCGATCCCCTTTGAGTTCATCTTCGGCGCCGGAAGCCAGGGGCTATCTCCCTTCGAGTTTCAGCTTGCCGATAAGAAAGAGGGGAACGGCCTCAGCATGCATATCAGGGTAGAGGAGCTATCAGACCTCTTTCAGCATCTGCTCATTCCTTCCTTAGCGATACCGGAAAGCGTAAGCGCAATTTATCTGAACGTGAAAATCGTGAAGGTGAGCGAAGCAGATCCAAAAGAAGTGATCAAAGCTATGGCAGAGGCAGCGGGGTGCCAGGATCACTGCTGCGGCCACTAGGGAAGAAGGAGCAAAGGGACAAAGGCACATAGGCACAAAGGAAGGAAAAGACAAGGGCATGAAGCAATAGAGGGATAAAGAGAATCAGCAGAATGGTTTTTCTGCTATGTGCCTTTGCATCTCTGTCCCTTTGTCCCTCAAGCTGTCGGCTTCAGCCGACAGCAGTCTACTTCGTATAATCCCCGTAGTTTTTCATCTCTCCGAGGATGGACCTCACCTTTTCTCCCACCTCTACTCCTTGTACGGTGCAGGTCGGGCTTCCAATGATCCCTGCTTCTGCAAGCACCTGCTTGATGACCTGCACAGCCTGTGAACTGTAAAGATCCAGGAGCGACTGGAGATACCGGCCGGTTCTCCAGATTTGCTGCAACCGATCCGGATAATCCTCCCGGTTGTCGCTGAGGCCGAGAGAAGCCTCTGTAATTTTACTCCAACCCTTGGGCGAGAGGTTTGCACCGGCCGAAACCACCCCGCTGAGGCTTGGGTGGGTCAGAAAACGCAGCTCGTCCCCGTCATAAATCTTGAAATCAGGCCTTGCTCTCGTCGCTTTCTCATATTTGCCGGCCCGATCCATGGAGCCCAGATAGAGAAGCCCCTGAATCTCATCGATTCCCAGGATTTCCGTAAGGATGGCCGTGCGGATGTTGTTTCGCTTGAAAGGTCGGCCCAACTGATCGATCAGGCCGGGGTCATTGTGAAGGAGCCATGCTTCCCGGGTCAAGGTCGTCAAATTGCGGTAATGGGAAAAAAGCCCGCGGTTGCTGTGGTAGTAAAGTGGGGTATCCAGCCAGCAGACCTGACCTGAATATTTTCTTGTCTTCAGCCTCTTCGAGAGCAGGCCCAATGTCTCTCTGGTCTTTTGTTCCGTGTCCTGGGTGATCCATACCAGGACAGGCACCTGCCCGCGGACCACGACCAGGGTTTTTTCCATGAGATCTTCTCTTTGCCGGGCCGTGAGATTCCCGCCCTCTCCCATGTAAGGGCCTGCAATAAGAACAGCCTGTGCGTGAGGCAGAACCCTGTCCAGGTGCTTGCCCAGGCTGCGGCCGTCTATGTCGCCGTTCTGTTTAAGCGGGGTGACGAGGTCTACGATGAGACCCCTTGGTGAGCTTAGAGCTGCCATTTAATCTGAATTCCTCTCTACCGAGAAGATCATGGAGATGGACAAGCCCCTTGACGCGATGATGGGCGTCAACGATACAGAGATGGGTGATTTCGTACAATTCCATAATTCCAAGGGCTTCTGCGGCCGTCTGATTCTCATCAATGGTTTTCGGGGATAGGGTCATGATCTGTTCGACTTTCAATGAATGGATGCTCTTTTGCTTAAGCAAAGCCCTTCTCAGGTCACCATCCGTGACGATACCCTTCAGCTTCCTGTCCCCGTCCACCACAAGCGTTGCCCCAATCCCTTTGGCGTCCATCTCCTTCAGTGCCTGAGGGACCTTGGAGCCAACCAAAACCATTGGGATGTGGTCGTCCGTGAACATGACTTCCCTGATACTGGTGGCAAGCCTCTCTCCAAGGCTGCCGCCGGGGTGAAACCTTTTGAAATCCTTCAAGTCGAAACGCCTGGCGTTGATGAGCACGACTGCCAGGGCATCGCCCATGGCAAGCGCCGCTGTGGTGCTCGCGGTCGGAGCCAAACCCATGGGGCAGGCTTCTCTCTCAACGCCCACATCAATGACCAGATCGCTTTCCTTAGCCATGAAAGAATCCATGCAGCCGGTGAAGGCGATGATTTTAGCGCCCATGTTCTTGATGATTGGCAAGAGACTGTTGATCTCCCCGGTCCTCCCGCTGTGGGAGAGAGCGATAACGATATCATCGGATGTGACCATGCCGAGATCTCCGTGAACCGCCTCGGCAGGGTGAAGGAAGAGAGAAGGGGTCCCTGTGCTGTTAAGGGTGGCTGAAATCTTTCTGGCCACGAGCCCGGATTTCCCCATGCCCGTGAGGATGACTCGACCTTTGGCCTTCAGGATCATCTGGATGGCCCGGTCGAATTCCGGCCCGACCCGTTCCATCAGGTTCAGGATGGCTTCCGCCTCTATCTTCAGAACCTCTTTGACCTGCTCGATCACCGTGTGACGCATATCATAGACCCTCAGCTACCCTTTTAACATTTTCCGAAAATCTCCTCAAGGGATTAGTAGGATGGCTACGCCCCTATCCTGCGGGGCGTTGGTGTCTTTTCCGAAGCGACTGGCGGGAGGCCTTCCTCATTTCATGGAGTTACGGAATGGGGGACCCGATGGCCCCGAGCGAACGCGAGGGGAACAGCGAGGGGGGAGGCAGTGCCCGCCGATTCGCGAGCCGTGAGGCGAAGCGGGCGGGCATCACCCGTCCGTAACTCCTTGAAATGAGCAGGCCGGGAGCCCTTGGAGCGAAAGAAAGACACCAATGGCCCGCAGGTCCAGTTTGATCACGGCCAAAGGCCGCATTAGGCCAGCCCATCGAGAGGTTTGGATTGCAATTCGCCGGGTCTTGTACTACATGTAGCCGTGTCCATATCAAGGATGATGACCAAAGGAACTTTTTATGAGATTGGATCAATTTCCCGAAGACATAAGGCCATACCTGATCCCCGAACCCAGCGGAGAGATGGTCTACAGGTGCCTGGGATGCCGTGGAGAACTGGGGATTGAGCGGCTTTTGTACACCTGCCCTGAGTGCGGCAGTGTCCTGATGCTAGAGGACAAGAAAGCGGATCGCCTGCAAGCCGTGGGAGGCGATCGGTGGCGAAAGATTTTTGATTTCAGAAGAATGCTGAATGAGCAGCCGCTCAAGGGGATTTTCCGATACTATGAGTTCATCGCCCCTGTGATTCCCCTGGATCGAATTCTCTACCTGGGAGAGGGGCACACGCCTCTCGTGGAGGCGAATCCCAGGCTCAAGAAACAGGTGGGAGCGAACTTCTATTTGAAGAACGACGGGCTCAACCCCAGCGCTTCTTTCAAAGACAGAGGAATGGCCTGTGCCCTTAGTTTTATCAACTATTTTGCCGCGAAGCACAAGATCGGCAATCTTCTTGCCATCTGCGCATCCACGGGAGACACCTCCGCATCGGCAGCCCTTTACGGATCTTACCTTGAAGATTTTCTCAGGTCTGCGGTTCTGTTGCCTCACGGCAAGGTCACGCCCCAGCAACTTTCTCAGCCTCTCGGCAGTGGAGCAAAGGTGCTGGAGATCCCCGGTGTTTTCGATGACTGCATGAAGGTGGTGGAAAACCTGGCGGAGAACTATCACGTGGCTCTTATGAATTCCAAGAACAGCTGGCGTATCCTGGGTCAGGAATCGTTTTCTTTCGAAATTGCGCAGGACTTCGACTATGAGGTGGGGGACAAAGTGGTGGTTCTGCCCATTGGAAATGCGGGAAACATCACCGCGGTCATGAGCGGCTTCCTTAAGTTCTACGGGGCAGGAATTATCCGGAGCCTCCCGAAAATTGTGGGAGTCCAGTCCGAGCACGCAGACCCGGTTTACCGGTACTACCTGGAAGAGGAGGAAGCCAAGAGAAGCTTCATCCCTGTGACCGTAAAACCGAGCGTGGCCCAGGCGGCCATGATCGGAAACCCGGTGTCCATGCCAAGAGTTATCCAGATCGCCAGGGCGTACAATCAGGCAGCCGGTGAAAAACGGATCTTCGTTGTTCAGGTGACGGAGCAGGAAATCATGGATTCCATGATGATTGCAAACAGGAATGGAAATGTGGCCTGCACCCAGGGAGGGGAATCCATGGCAGGTCTAAGAAAAGCGATTGAGAAAGGATTTGTTCGACGCGGGGAAACAGGGATCCTTGACTCCACAGCACACATGCTCAAATTCGTGACCTTTCAGGACATGTATTTTCAGGACACGTTTCCACCGGAATTCGGTGTGACGCCGCGGCAGGAACTCAGGAATGCCCCCTTACTGGTCAAACCGGAGAAGCTGGAGAAATTCCCCAAGCCGGGGGAACCGCTTCAGGGGGAGGATATGAAGCGCTTTATCGAGGAGACGGTGGCTGAGATTGCGAGGATTCTTGGCCTGAAAAGAAGATAGATGAATATTCTTTTTGTATGCAGCGGAAATGTAAGCAGGAGCTTCCTGGCGGAAGCCTTGCTCGAGAGTGAGCTCAGATCGCTCAAAGTCGCTGATGTCTCTGTCAAGTCAGCGGGGCTTTATGCTTTTCCGGGAAGTCCGCCGGACCCGAAAATGACGGAGTATCTTTCGAGCATGGGAGTCGCCTTTGAACCTCATGAGGCACGGCAGATATCCAAGCAGGAGCTGGACTGGGCCGATCTTATCCTGGTGATGGAAAGGAGGCATGAGGCCGACATTGAGAAACTGTGGCCTGAAGCAAAACCAAAGATGCAGCTTCTCGGCAAGTATGTCGCAGGAGGGTGGGAAGATGATATCCTGGATCCTTTTGGGAACTCTCCCTACCATTACCGCCTGGCTCAGTCCCAAATCACATTGGCCGTCAAATCTCTGGCCAAATGGGTTGTGCAGAACCGGAAAAAAACTTTCCACTAGATCAAATGCTGTTTACTCCACCCTTATCTTTCCTCATCCAACATCTCCCCCTCCCTTGATGGGAGGGGACAAAGGGGAGGGTGAGAAAACTGCGCATCAGGCTGGGCTTGGATGATCAAAATAAGAATCATCGTGGTGGATCGTACCCGGTCTCCTTTTCTGGCGGAAGGCGAGGCCTTTTACTTCAAGCGCCTGCAGCACTATGCACAGGCAGAATGGATCGAAGTGAAGCCTGTGAAAATGACGAAAGGCCGCCCCGAAGAGGAGATTCTGAATCTTGAAGGTCAGGCCCTAATCCGCAAACGGGCCCCGAAGGATTATCTCTTTGTCCTTGACCGATCCGGACGCCAGTATGCTTCGGAGGAGTTTGCCAGCCGTCTTGAAAAGGTGGCGCTGAATGCGAGCGGGGGGATCACTTTCATGATCGGCGGCCCTTTGGGGCTTTCCAAGGACGTCCTTGCCGCGGCTGATGAGATCCTGTCTCTTTCAAAGTTCACCCTTACCCATGAGATGAGCCGGGTTATTCTTCTGGAGCAAATCTACAGGGCTTTTACCATCCTGAAGGGCGAGAAGTACCATAAATGAGAAACCCCCTCTCCCCATCCCTCTCCCCCAAAGTGGGGGAGAGGGGAAGGGTGAGGGGGCTTAGGAAGATTGAGTCTTCTGCGAAAGCGAGGACTTACCTTGAACTGGCTTCGAGAGCCATGGCAATCTTAGTCTTGAGTTCCGTCAGATCAAAGGACTTGATCACATAGTAGTCGGCGGCAATGGATTTCATGTCCTCCTTGAACGTGTCATAGGCCGTACACAGAACCACAGGGAGGTCATAATACTTGTTTCGAATATCCTGAAGTAAATCAAGACCGTTGTAATCGACCATTTTGATGTCCAGCACCACCAGATCGGGTTTTTCTTCCTCGATCCTTTCAATCAGCTTGAAACCGCTGTCAGCGGTAATGACCTCATACCCGGCCTCAGTGAGTTCTTCCGAGTAAAGAAACCGGATGTGCTCCTCGTCATCGACGATCAGTATTTTAGCCATAGCCGTTCTCCTCTAATGAGGTTCAAACTGAAAATAGCACATCTCTGGAAAAGGTGCAAATAGGATATCAACTGTTTTCTGTGCCAGGCATTCCAATGGAAAGGCGTATGGCTTGGGGTTCAAAACAGAGGGTAGGGTTTCCGTGACCTTGCACCGTGCACCCTGCGCCTTGCACCGTGCTTACCAGCTCATTCGGACCTTGATCCCTTTTTCATGGAGATAGGACTTGATCTCTTTGACGGTGTGCGTTCCATAGTGGGTGATGGAGGCGATCAAGGCTGCGTCGGCCATCCCTTCCGCGAAAACCTCATGAATGTGCTCCATCGCTCCGGCTCCGCCTGATGCGATCACAGGGATGTTCACACTTGTGGCGATAAGTTTTGTGAGGCGGAGTTCGTAGCCTTTCTGGGTTCCGTCCGCATCGATGGAATTGAGGCAGATCTCTCCGGCTCCCAGGCGCTCGCCTTCTTTGGCCCATGCAAGAGCGTCCAGCCCTGTAAAGGTTCTGCCTCCATCGATCACCATTTCATACCCGCTCGGAACCTTTTCGGAGGGGGGGACCCTTTTCACATCCATGCCCAGCACAATGGCCTGGCTCCCGAAAGCCTCGGCTCCTTTGGTGATAAGGCCTGGTTCCCGGATCGCTGCTGAATTGATGCTCACTTTCTCTGCTCCGGCAAGCAGAACGTGGCGCATGTCTTCCACGGTTCGGATGCCGCCGCCCACGGAAAAGGGGATGAAAATCCTCTCAGCCACTTTCCGAACGGTTTCGATCATGATATCGCGACGCTCGTAGGAGGCGGTGATGTCATAGAAGACCAGTTCATCCGCTCCTTGGTCGTAATAAAAGGCGGCCATTTCCACAGGATCTCCGATATCAACGTTTCCTTTGAACTTGATGCCTTTGGTGAGTTTGCCGTCTCGAACATCGAGGCAGGGGATGATTCGTTTGCTAAGCATGGTCTTTGCCGTCCCACACGCAGAAATTGGAAAGGAGTCTCAGGCCCGGGCGACCGCTTTTCTCCGGATGAAACTGGACGGCCACGAGATTCGCTGAAGTCAGCACCGATGCGAAGGGGATCCCGTAGATGGTCTCTCCAAGAAGGTTTCGCCTATCCCTTGGAGCCGGATAATAAGAGTGAACAAAATAGAATTCACTTTGCGGATCAATCCCAACGAAAAGAGAATGCTCCCGTTTGAGATTCACGCGGTTCCAGCCCATGTGAGGGACCTTGAGCCTGCGTGTGCCTGGTTCCGAGATAGCTTCAGGGAAGCGGAGGACCTCACCCTTGATGATGCCGAGGCATCGCGTCTGATTCTCTTCACTCCGGTCCATGACAATCTGGGTCCCCAGACAGATTCCAAGAAGGGGTTTCCCCCTCCCATAGGTTTCCACTAGGGCTGCGTCCAGCTTCAAGCGCATAAGGTCGAACATGGCCGTTCCTGCGGCACCGACCCCTGGGAAAATGACCCGCTCTGCAGCCAGAACATCCGCAGCGCTGGAAGTGATCACAGAATCCTGGCCGAGAAACGCAAGGGCTCTTTGAACGCTCGTCAGGTTACCGGCTTTATAGTCAATAATCGCAATCATGGCAAAAAGAAGAATACAGAATACAGAAGTCAGAATACAGAAGTCAGAATACAGCATTCGGAAAAAGCGTTTGCTTTTCTTCTGTCTCCTGTATTCTGTCTCCTGTCTCCTGTCTCCTGTCTACTGTTTGTAATTATAAAACCCTCTTCCGCTCTTTCTGCCGAGCCAGCCCGCATCTACATACTTGATCAAGAGAGGGCAGGGCCGGTACTTGGCATCCCCCAAGCCGGAGTGAAGGACCCTCATGATCGCAAGGCAGGTGTCCAGTCCAATGAGATCTGCAAGAGCAAGGGGACCCATGGGATGATTCATCCCGAGTTTCATGACCTCGTCAATGTCCTGGGGAGTGCCGACGCCCTCGAACAGGCAGTAAATGGCTTCATTGATCATGGGCATCAGGATTCTGTTGCTGATGAAACCGGGAAAATCGTTGGCAGGCACGGGCGTCTTGCCCATTTTGAGAGAGAGATCCCTTGTCAGCGTAAAGGTCTCCTCAGACGTGGCCAGACCTTTGATGATCTCCACCAGCTTCATCATGGGAACGGGATTCATGAAATGCATGCCGATGACTTTTTCCGGTCGCTTTGTGGCGCCGGCGATTTTTGTGATCGAGATGGAGGAAGTGTTTGAGGACAGGATGACCGCCGGTCTGCAAATGCCGTCAAGGTCGGTGAAAATCTTGAGTTTGAGGGTTTCGTTTTCTGTGGCCGCCTCAACAACGAAATCCGCCCTGCCCATGTCCGGCAACGAGGTGGTTCCTGTGATCCTCCCGAGAATGGCCTGCTGGTCTGCTGCCGTGATTTTCTCCTTCTTGACCAGGCGGCCCAGGCTGTCTCTGATTGCGGAAACTCCCTTCTGCACGAATTCCTCCTTGATGTCACTCATCAAGACGGAAAGCCCGCTCGCTGCAGCGACTTGGGCAATCCCTGAGCCCATCTGTCCTGCGCCTACAACACCCAAAGTCTTAATCTCCATGTCTAGTAGAACCTCCTTTGTCTAATCTGAAGATATATTCCTTCTGAAACCCGTTGAGTTGTCGCTAAACGCTCCACCTCTGGTGGATGACCCGGATAGGTTCTACCGATCCGGGGTGAAAAAGCCTCCACAACAATTTCCCCTCCCCTGGTGGGAGGGGTTAGGGGAGGGGGTTATCGTGATGGGATCGCATAGCCACTTTTCTCACCCCCACCTTACCTCCCCCATCAAGGGGGAGGAAGTATTGTGGCGGTTTCGGCAAGCTGTGCAATCAAGAGCCCCCTTCGAGGGGGCATCCTGAGGCCACCCGCTCTGCGGGTGGAGCCTCACTCTGTTCCTCCGCCTGCTCTGCGAGAGATTCCCTAGGGTAGCTGTCCTTTAGGCCGAACAATCATCACGGAGCAGGGAGCCTTGTGGGCGATTCGGTTGGCCACGCTCCCGAAGAGAACAAGGCCCATGCCGGAGGCGCCATAGGATCCCAGTACAGCAAGATCAATATCTTTCTCTTCGAGAAAACGGATGATCTCCGAAGACACATGGCCGTCAAGGACAAGGAACTCATAATCAATGTTCTCTTCGACCTTCGAACCGTATTCTTCCTGCATCTTTTCCTCAATTTTGATGATCAGCGCCTTCTTGGGTTCCTCAGGCATGATCCAGTCCACTTCCGGCAGCAACGGATTCACGGCCGGAGGCAGCACGTGGATCACGTAAAGCTTTGCCTCGAACTTTGCTGCAAGTTCCAGAGAGGTCTCGAAGGCAGCCCCGGCATTCTCGGAAAAATCAACACAGCAAGCGATTCTTCTTATGGTCATGACACATCCTCTTTTAGGGGTTCTTGGTTCGAGGGCGGGAGACAGACCCATTTGAGCCTGGCTTCTCATAGCACACTTCAGAGTGACTCGTCCATCCATTCAGTCCAACAAAGCAAAGGCCTAACAGTTTGTTGAAAAAGCCCCCGCTTACAGGCTGCTCAAAAACGTCAAGATCCAAGGCTCCCGAAATCCAGAGGCAGCGAGTCCCCGCTCATACATAGCTCGTCCTTTGCGGGTACGCAGCGACTTGCCCTGTTAAATCGGCTTCGCCGTCTCGCATCGCGAGAATTTAACAGGGCGAGGATGAGGGGAACGCGGGAGATGGGCGTTTTTCAGCAGCCTGCTAAACGGAAATGACCCCTTGCATGTAAGCAACTGCCCGTCCTGAGATGAGGACGCGATCTCCCTGATCTTTGCAGAATAATTCCCCACCTCTCTTGGAGACCTGATGGGCATGGAGGTCCTTTTTTCCCAGTTTCTTGGCCCAGTAAGGGACGAGGGCGCAGTGAGCGGAACCGGTCACTGGATCTTCATTGACGCCGTATTTTGGGGCGAAAAACCTGGAAACAAAATCCACGCGGTTCCCTTTCGCCGTGACGGTCACACCGCGCAGGTCTACCTTCTTGAGCTTGAACATATCCGGATCAAGGGCTCGAATGTCCTCCTCCCTGGGAAAGAGTACAAAGTAATCTTGTGACCGCAACACCTCCGAAGGTTTTTTGCCCAGGGCTTCGATCAGTTCGCCGGGAGCTTTGCATGTCACGGGTGGTTGTGACGGGAAATCCATGGACAGGAGATCGCCCTGCTTTGAAACCGTGAGCGGCCCGCTTCTGGACTGAAAGCTGACTTTTGTCATGGAGGGATCGAGATAGGTGAAAAGGACATAGGCCGAGGCAAGAGTCGCATGGCCGCACAGGTCCACTTCTGATGCTGGCGTAAACCAGCGGATGTGATATCCCTGATCCAAAGGAACAAAGAAGGCGGTTTCAGAGAGATTGTTCTCCATGGCAATGGCCTGCATGAGGTCGTCTTCCAGCCACTTCTCAAGAGGACAGACCGCAGCCGGATTGCCTGCGAAGACACGGCTTGCGAACGCATCGATTTGGTAAAGCGGGATTTTCATGGGAATCTCCTGCTTGAAAATGTGGAGTCATGCGAGTATGGGAGCATTGGAGTAATGGTTTGAACCCAGAGACTCCATCAAAGCTTCTGATTCCCGCACGCGCATGACTTAGCATGTCTGTCTCCTGTATTCTGTCTTCTGCATATCTTAGATACTCAACTTTAGGCATATTTACCGATGTAGATTACCGAAGGAAAAGATTTGCGCGTTTAACAATTTTAGGCACGTTTGATAGCCTGCCTGCGCCGCCGCAGCAGGGGCTAGCAGGCGACCGTGACGTGGATGACTCATTAGGCACTTCGTTCAGACTTCAGCTAAAGGCAGTTATCTTTCCGAAGCCGAGAGCCACAATGCTGCTGCGACTCCCCACACGGCATTGAAAAAGAGCACGAACACCGGAGTCAGGGTCCCCAAGTCGAGGCCCATCAACCCCTTGTTCAACTGATAAGGGAAGATCACAAAGAGCTGGACAATCGTCGGTCCGAGGCTGATGAGCAGCCCCTGCTGAAAAGGCCGGTTCTGGGCCAGAGGCAGCAGAAAAAGAATCCCCCATATGCCGCCCCAGACAAGGCGCGGATAAAGCCAGGCCGGAGTGAAAGCAGGAGCAAGTTTGACTCCCAGTTCGGCCGTGATTCCGGCCCTTCCAAAAAGCCAGAGCACGGTACTGTTCACAAGAGCACCAAGGGCACCTGCAGCAAAGACCAGGGAAAGCTTGCGTATGAAGCTTTTCATGAAAGCCACCTCATTGACCGGGGATGGCCCGTCTATATCACAGAATAGAAGCTCTCTCAATGTGACTTTGTTGCAGGCACCAATCCTTGACTTTTCAACTCGTTGCGTGTTAATTACGATGAACCTTTATCGAGGGCTTACGTGCAAGAAGTAATTGTTCAAGCAATTCGTCTTGCATCTCAGACGTTCCGGCTCACGCCGTTGGACGACTATAACCCGAACGAGCCCGGTGGTTAATAGAAACCCCGTTCTCAATCCGAGAATCGGGGTTTTCCATTTTGTGTCGGAAAAAACTTGGACCTTTTGACCGAATTTGACAACTGTGAAGTGTACGGTAATTCTTCGTTTCCTATGCAAGCAAGCGGATGGTAGGTATGACCGCTGAAGCATAGAACCCAAGCGCGACTGATGCCGATGGATGGGATTCCTGACCAAATTATTGATGGGATGGTGCCCCGGCGACGCTTGAAGAGATGAAAAAACGTTTTGACGAATTCCTTGCCGAGTTAATGAAAGGTAAAGATGCAGGCAAGGTCAGAATCATATTGGAGTAGCCAATGAAATCTTTTGATTCGGGCTTTCTTGAAAGACAGCCGATTACACAGAACATCCTCCAGACGGTGAGAAGGATCGCCGAATACAGGGGCAAACAGGATTTATTCAAGGCTCAGTCACCTCAGCTCCTTGAGACTCTGAGACAGGCAGCAATCATCCAGAGCACGGAGTCATCGAACCGCATAGAGGGCATCACGGCTCCACTTGAGCGGATCAAGGATCTGGTGGTAAAAAAAGCCATTCCCAAGAATCGCTCAGAGCAGGAGATCGCCGGGTACAGGGATGTCTTGAACACGATCCATTCGAACTACTCCAGCATCCCATTTACAACGGGAATAGTTCTCCAGTTTCACCGCGATCTTTACAAGTTTTCCTCGGGGGACGGGGGGAAGTGGAAACCGGTAGATAACGAGATTAGTGAAACACGGCCCAATGGGACAAAATTTGTTCGATTCAAACCTGTACCCGCGTTTCAGACCCCTGAAGCCATGGCAAAGCTTCAGACGCAGTTTGATGCGCTTTGGCAAAAAGGCGATATCGAACCGCTTCTCCTCATAGCGAGCTATGTCCTAGATTTCCTCTGCATTCATCCTTTCTTGGATGGAAACGGCAGGATGGCTAGACTCCTGACTCTTCTTCTGCTTTACAAGGCTGGATACGAAGTAGGTCGCTACATAAGCCTGGAAAAAATGGTCGAGGAAACCAAAGAAAGCTATTATGACACTCTTCGGCAGTCTTCACAGGGATGGCATAAGGGGAAGCATGCCATCCTCCCTTGGTGGGAGTATTTCCTGGGTGTGATGCTCCTGGGAGCCTATCGAGAATTCGAAGGCAGGGTGGGACTGGTAACGGCCAGAAGAGGATCTAAGACGGAAATGGCATTAGATACGATCAGGCGTTTTACGGGCGATTTCACAATACGTGATGTGCAAGAGCGCTGTCCCAATGTTGGCGTTGACCTGTTGAGACGGATCCTTAGGGAAGAGCGAGCTGCGGGAAGGCTGGAGTGCTTGGGTCGAGGTCCAACTGCCAAATGGCGAAATAGGTAAAATACCTAATTAATAGGTACTGAGCCGTTCCAGAATACCTATATAAGGCCGAAATAGCTCTAAGAAACCATGCCCTATTCTCTCTCAGTGGATGCCCTCGCGCAGCCAAAGCAGGTCTGTGAAGATCAGGCGCCGTATGGAGGCAGCGGAAGGAATTGAAATGAATTGGGTAATGATGACGAAAAGACATTCGTTAGCGGCTAAGTGCTTCGATTCGCAAATACGGTTACGTATTTTCAGACCCGAGGCCGGTAATTGCTCCCTCAGCACTAAGTCCTGAGGCAATAAATTCGTCACCGAATTTATGACTCGATGGACTAAGCTACCCACTCCTCTTGCTCTCTCCACCACTCCAATGCTCCGTCTCTCCGTTATCGGTATCCCATGATCGCCCCACTCTATGCAATCGTCTTAGGCGTTGACGGCTGAGCAGGAAATCTTGACCTTACAACCGGTTATGTGTTAACAATAGCCAACCTTTATCGAGGGCTCACGTGCAAGAAGTAATTGTTGAAGCAATTCGTCTTGCATCCCAGACGTTCCGGTTAACACCGCTGGACGAATATACCCTGAAGGTGGGTGGTAACCAATAAGACCCCGCTCTCAAACTGGGAGACGGGGTTTTTCATTTTATGCTTAGCAGGTCTGACCGAACCTGAGAAAAGGATCAGAATGGCCATCAAGAAATCCGAACTCTACTCTCTCTCTGGAAAAGCTGCGACGAGCTGCGCGGGGGGATGGATGCCTCGCAGTACAAGGACTACGTCCTCGTCCTCCTGTTCATGAAGTACGTCTCGGACAAGGCGGCCAGCCAGAAGGGCTATCTGCTCGACGTGCCCAAGGGCGGCAGCTTCGCCGACATGGTCGCGCTCAAGGGCGACAAGGAGATCGGCGACAAGATCAACAAGATCATCGCCAAGCTCGCCGAGGCCAACGACCTCAAGGGCGTGATCGATGTCGCCGACTTCAACGACGCCGACAAGCTCGGCAAGGGCAAGGAGATGGTGGACCGCCTCTCCAACCTCGTCGCCATCTTCGACACCCCGGCGCTCGACTTCCGGAGCAACCGCGCCGAAGGCGACGACCTGCTCGGCGACGCCTACGAATACCTGATGCGGCACTTTGCCACGGAGTCGGGCAAGAGCAAGGGGCAGTTCTACACGCCGGCGGAAGTCTCGCGCATTATGGCCAAGGTCATTGGCGTCGGCGACGCCAAGTCAGCCAACCAGACCATCCACGACCCCACTTGCGGCTCGGGCTCCCTGTTGCTCAAGGCGCACGACGAGGCCAAAGGCAGCACCGGTCTCGATCTCGCGCTCTATGGGCAAGAGATGGACAACGCCACCTCCGCCCTGGCGCGGATGAACATGATCCTCCACGACTGCCCGACGGCGGAGATATGGAAGGACAACACCCTCTCCAGCCCGCACTTCAAAGCGCCCGACGGCCGCCTCAAGACCTTCGACTTCGTCGTCGCCAATTTCCCCTTCTCCACGAAAGCCTGGAGCAACGGTTTCGACCCGGCTAATGACCTTTACGGCCGCTTCGCCTACGGCATCCCGCCCAAGAAGAACGGCGATTACGCCTTCCTTCTGCACATCCTCACTTGTCTCAAGAGCACAGGTAAAGGCGCGGTCATTCACCCGCACGGTGTATTGTTCCGCGGCGGAGCCGAAGCCACGATCCGCCGTGAGATCGTCAAACGCGGCTACATCAAGGGCATCATCGGTTTGCCGGCCAACCTATTTTACGGCACCGGCATTCCCGCCTGCATCCTCGTGCTCGACAAGGAGAACGCCCACGCCCGAAAGGGCATTTTCATGATGGATGCCTCGAAGGGCTTCATCAAGGACGGCAACAAGAACCGCCTGCGCGCCCAGGACATCCACCGCATCGTGGACACGTTCACCCGCCAGCTCGAAGTGCCGCGCTACTCCCGCATGGTGCCCCTCTCGGAGATCAGCGATCCCAAGAACGACTTCAATCTCAATCTTCCGCGCTACATCGACAGCACCGAGCCCGAGGACCTGCAGGACATCGACGGCCACCTGCGGGGCGGCATTCCCGATCGTGACATCGACGCGCTCGACCGCTACTGGCAGGTGATGCCCGCTGTCCGACCCCTGCTGTTCGAGTCTGCGGGCCGCGCCGGTTACAGCCGGCTGAAGCTGCCGGCGGGTGAGATCAAGGCCGCTATCCTGGGCCATGCCGAGTTCGCCGCGTTCAATGCTTCCGTCACCGCGCTGTTCGAGAAGTGGAAGAAAGCCAACTCTCCGCGCCTCAAAGCCATCAAGCCCGGCGACCACCCGAAGGCGCTGATCGAAATGCTCTCCGAGGAACTGCTGGCCATCTTCGGTAAAGCCCGCCTGATCGACCCCTATGACGTCTATCAGCACCTCATGGACTACTGGGAAGCGACCATGCAGGACGATGTGTATCTGATCGCTCAGGCGGGCTGGGTGGATGCTGCGAAGCCGCGTCTCATCGTTGCGACCAAGGAACAGAAGAGCAAGGAGCAGCCTGACTTCACGGTGGGCAAGCAGAAGTTCAAGTCGGATCTGATTCCATCCTGCACTGCTGATCGCCCGCTATTTCACGGCTGAGCGGGCTGAGCATAGAAGCTCTTGAAAGCGAGGTCAGTGTATTCGATCAGCAGATCGAGGAGATGAAGGAAGAAAACTGCGGCGATGGCGGCCTGCTGGAAGAGGTTGTGGACGAGAAGGGCAAGATCTCAAAGAAGGCTGTGATGGCCCGTTTGAAGGAGATTGGTGGAGATGCTGAATACGCCGAGGAGCGCAAGGCACTGGAGAACTATGCTGCCCTGCTCGATAAACAGTCGGACGCCAAAGAACGGTTGAAAGCTGCGCAGGATGCACTGGAGGCCAAGCTGGCCGCGAAGTACGGAAAGCTCACCGAGACCGAAATCAAGGCTCTCGTCGTGGATGACAAATGGCTGGCGCAACTCGCCGCCGATGTGCAGAGCGAACTGGACCAGGTTTCCCAGACCCTTACAGGCCGCATCCGCCAGCTTGCCGGCCGGTACGCCACGCCGTTGCCGGAGCTCACGAAGGAAGTGGAAGCCCTCGCCGCGCGAGTGGAAGAGCACCTCAAAAAGATGGGGGCGATATGGAAGTGAAGCCCGGCTACAAGCTGACCGAGGTAGGGGTGATTCCGGAGGATTGGATGGTCACCAGTGTTGGCGATGAGTTCTCAATCCAGTTGGGGAAAATGCTTGACACTGAGAAAAACGCTGGTGTGTCTAAACCCTATCTAGGTAACCGTGCGGTCCAGTGGGGTCGGATTGATCTAGCTGACATTGGCGTCATTAAACTCACCTCGTCCGATCTCCGGCGTTTTCGACTTCGAGAAGGTGACCTGCTTGTTTGCGAAGGAGGAGAGATTGGACGTGCCGCAATTTGGCGTGAGCCCATTGAGGAGTGCTATTACCAGAAGGCCTTGCATCGCTTGCGGCCAATTCGTGGATACAACGTTCAACTAATGCTTTATATGCTTCAAAGGTTGGCCTCAACCGGCTTTCTACTGAACTTTGTTACCCAAACGAGCATCGCCCACCTGCCAAAAGACAAGTTGCAGACAGTCCCCATTCCCCTCCCACCCACCAAAGCCGAACAAGACGCAGTCGTGGAGGCGTTGGGGGATATGGATGCGCTGATTGGCGGGCTTGACCGGCTTGTTGCAAAGAAGCGCGACCTCAAACGGGCAGCCATGCAGCAGCTTCTCACCAGCCAGACCCGCTTGCAGGGCTTCAGCGGACGGTGGGAGGTGAAGCGGTTGGGAGACATTGGGGACATCACAAGCGCTGGCGTTGATAAGAAGAGCCGACCTGGCGAAATACCGGTCCGGCTGGTCAACTACCTCGACGTTTATCGGAAGGACTTCATCTCCTCTGACGACTTGACCCATTGGGTAACGGCCCCGCCCCACCAATCAAGACGATGTGCTGTGCAAAAAGGGGACGTGTTCTTCACTCCTTCTTCAGAAACGCGTGACGACATTGGTATTTCCGCCGTGGCGATAGAAGACATTCCTGACGTTGCTTACAGCTATCACGTCGTCCGGTTGCGTTTGAAGGAGGATTGGGATTTGCTATTCCGAACCTATGCTTTTAAGACAAGGGCGTTTCTCGATCAGGCAGAAACGCTCTGCGATGGCAGCGGCACGCGCTACGTCATTTCACAGGGCAAGTTCAGGAGCATGACTCTGAAAGTGCCACCTGTCCCGGAGCAAACTGCCATCGCTGCGGTGCTCTCCGACATGGACGCGGAGATCGGGGCGCTGGAGCGGCGGCTGGCCAAGACCCGCGCCCTCAAACAGGGCATGATGCAGGAGTTGCTCACCGGGAAGACAAGGCTGACGGTCTCGTAAAAAGCCGTCACCCCGGCGAAGGCCGGGGTCCATGAAGTCGTAGCGAGTTGAAAACACTGGATTCCGGCTTCCGGTTTTCACCGGGAGAGGTTTCATTCAGCCGGAATGACGGAAAAAGGCGTTTTTCGACTTTAAGACTGTTGGGATGCAGTTGCCGGCAACGATTAGCAGTTGGATTCGCGGAGCATGGGACCATTCCGGCTGCATGTTTTCTGAATTGGGGGCTATGCGCGGGAATCCTTTGGTTCTGGCCGAGGATCGGGCACCTCGACCATAGTCATTTGGCTCCCTGGCTCAAAAGGGACCTGGGTGGCCAGCATATCTTGGGCGCCAATGGCTAGAGATTTCAGAAGCTCTTCCTTTGTTCTCTCCTGAGCATTGACTCCCGGAAGATCGACTAGCCAGCCGATCCACCAACCATCGCTTTTTTTAATGATCGCTCTGTACTTCATTCTGGGTCCTACCTCACAAATGGGATCTCAAGGTCTCTGCAGATTTTTCTTGCCAGCTCGTCAACAATCTCCCTGTGCCTCGGGGCCTCTGTCTTCAGGAAATCTTTCTGGAAAATAGTGTGCCTTTTCCGTTCCCGCAGCAAAAACGCACGATGGTGTTTCAAATGCTTAACAAGAACATGCCTTTAAATATACATATTTTCTGCCAAAAGGTTCCTTCTGTCCTCACAGAAAAACTTCTCAAGACAGCATGGGGTCGGAGCCGTAGCCATTTGGGTGCGGCCGCGGTCGCCTCTCGCTATTCCTCCCCGTGCTCCCGCGCGGGGCATCCCGCCCGGCGGGCAAGCCTGGCGAAGGCGAGTGATTGAGTAATTTTGCTCAGTCATTGAGTAAAATTGATTATGTCTATTTAAGTCCCGTGATATAAGGCCGTTATGAACTATGGACGCGCCCTTCTATCAACCATTCGCATGGATCTTTCAGGGCCGACGCCGGTCATTCATGTCCTGATCGGTCCCCGGCAGGTCGGCAAGACCACCTTTGCCCGACAGTATCATGGGGCCAGGTCTTGCTTTTTGACATTCCAATAGATTCAATGTGGATTTCATGCTAAAAGCCGCCTGAGTATGTTTTGGCTAACAAAGGATCAGAGCTTGCGGGCTGCCTTATGGAGCCACAAGCCCTTCGGCTATATCCTGAGAGGGACGAAGATCGCGCAAGAACTCCTCCGCCGGGATGCACCAAATGTTGCCGATGCGCAGCCGGTTCTTGCCTCGGTACAGGAAAAGCGGTTGGCATTGGGGATAATCCGCCACGAATGTTTGGAGGGGCTTCAAGTCCTGAGGTCGAACGCGATCCGTGTTTTTCGCCTCGATGGCCCAGAATCCGGCCTTGCCATAGACAATGAAGTCCACCTCGACTCCAGAGCGGGTCCGCCAATAAAAGAGGTTGACCTGGCGCTCCGAATAGGCGATCCAGGCTTGGAGGTGTTGCGCTACAAGCCCCTCGAAGGCAGCACCATCGGTCTCTTCAGGACGGTCCAGAGGCCCTTGAGGCCGAAGAGAGCGATAGACACCCGCGTCAAAAAAATAGAACTTGGGATGAGTGGCGGTTTCACGTTGCGCACGGCGGGTGAAAATCGGGATACGAAAGGCAAGCAATAGATCCTCCAGCACCTCCACATAGGCTGAGACGGTCTTTCGCTCGATCTGGCATTCGCGGGCGACGTTGGTGACGTTGAGCACGGCACCATGGGAGAAACTAATGGCTTCGAGGAATCGGGCAAAGTTCCCGACGTTCCTGGTCCATCCCTCGAGCTTCACTTCCTGTTCGAGGTAGAGCGAAGCGTAGGCTCTGAGAGCGTCATCAGGGCGATCGGATGCGAGGACAAGAGGCAAAAGCCCCTGCTGGAGAGCAGCGGCAAGACGGAAGCCGGTTAGCTCGGCTGCCATGAACGGGTGCAGGCTGCGCAGAACGGCTCGGCCAGCAAGAAGATCGACGCCGCCTCTGCGCAATTTGCGGGCGCTTGAGCCGGTGAGGACGAAACGTTTCGCATGCGAGCGCGTCAACAGGTCATGGACGACGTTGAGGATTTCTGGTACCCGCTGAATCTCATCGACCACAATGGTTTTCTGGCCAGGCGAGCCTAGGACCAGTTCGCGAAGTCGCTCAGGACGAGCACTTAATTCGCGATAGGTCTCAGGCTGTAAAAGGTCCACGAAAAGGGCACCCGCAAGCTCATGGCGGACCCAGGTGGATTTACCCGTGCCCCTTGGGCCGAAAAGGAAAAAGCTTTGTGCCGGCATTTTGAAAAATCGAGGTTGTAATTCCATATTGAGTCTCAATTTGGAAGTGGCGATTCCAAGGATATAAGCTTCAATAGGGAAAGTCAAGGTTCAACCTTCCTTTGGGGGGATTGATAACCGAGAAGGAGTCGGAATTTGCAGAACGTAGACAAGAGCAAAGAAATGCTTGATTCCTGGTGTGAGGCATCCGGTATCGAGTTCATCAGCGAAGAAGCTGAAGAGGCGTATAAGCGAAGAGCAAGGCGCGTCGCGGATGTCATTCAACTGAAGGTGCCGGACAGGGTGCCAGTTGTTCCCAGCTTCGGCATGTTTCCCGCCCTGGATAACGGGTACACCTGTGAAGAGGTGATGTTCGATTACGACAAGGCGCATCAAGCCTGGATGAAAACGCTCAAGGATTTTGAGCCTGACCTTTTCAGAGGCGCTGGCTATGCGTTTTCAGGGCATGTCCTGGAGGCTCTCGACTATAAACAACTTAGACTCCCCGGCCGCGGTATCCCTTCCAATCACATCTATCAGTTCCTGGAACAAGAGTATGTGAAAGCAGAGGATTTCTACGGCCACTTCCTGGATGATCCTTCGGATTTCATGCTTCGAATGTATCTTCCCAGGGTCTGCGGCATCCTTGAGCCCCTGAAGGCTGCCCCTCCTCTGACAACTTGGTTCGGCTACTACATTTCCATTCTGACAAACACGGCGTTCTTTGGGCTTCCCGAAGTGACGGAAGCCCTGGAAGCCCTTCTGAGGGCAGGGGCTGAAGCGCTGAAGTGGGGCAGGAAGCTCAATGAAGAAGCAAAAGAAATCAAGTCCATGGGCTACCCTTCCATGAGCGGCGGAGGGTGTGCGGCCCCATTCGACATTATCGGAGACTGGTTCAGAGGAACCAGAGGTATCATGCTCGATATGTTCAGGGTACCTCAGAAACTGATCAATGCCATGGAAAAACTGGTGCCCATTCTGGTCAGAATGGCTTCGGATCAGGCCAGGAAGAGCGGGAATCCCATGGTGGGTCTCATGCTGCACAAAGGCCCGGAAGGATTCATGTCCCCTGACCAGTACAAGACTTTCTACTGGCCGACGCTCAGGGAGGTCATGGTAGGACTCATCGACGAGGGGTTAGTTCCGATGCCGCTCTTTGAAGGGGACTACACGTCACGGCTGGAGATCATCAAGGACATTCCGAGAGGAAAAGCGATCTACTGGTTTGAAAAAGTGGATATCCGGAAGGCCAAAGAAGTTCTTGGCGACACGGCCTGCTTTAGAGGGAATGTGCCGGTGACCTTACTCTTCGCAGGAACCCCCCAGGAGGTGAAGGACTATGTAAAGTGGCTCATTGATGTGGTGGGCGAGGGGGGTGGGCTCATGGTGGACTGCGGCGTCTGGTTTGACGAGGCAAAACACGAGAATGTTAAAGCTATGGTGGACTTTGCCAAGGAATACGGAGTATACGAATAAGGTGCAAGGCAGAAGCAAGGTGCACGGTACACGGCGTACGGCACAGGGGAAAAAATAGAGAACCCAATGAAGAAGACCTAATTCAGAAGTCAGCTTAGCCGCTGGCCGCTGGGGCGGCCAGTTTGACCGAACAGGAAACTTTAAAAGAACGAATATCGAATATCGAATAATGAATATCGAATGTCGAAGGAAGGTATTTGTCTGTTTTACAAAAAAAGACTCAGTCAAACGAAACCACCCTTCGAAATTCTGCGGTTCGATATTCTGCTGTTCTGCGGTTCGGTGTTCCGGCCAGGTGAAGTTTCATACAAGAATACAGAATGAATGAGGTTACAAAGAAATGGAGAAAGGAAAGAGTAACCAATGACGAGTCAAGAACCGCTTGTCACTTGTCACTCGTCTCTCGTCACCGCACTCGGACTGCTGGCCAATGACAACGAGCTATCGAATTGATTTTCAGCCGGTAGGAAGGCGAGGGGAATCGCCTCCCGAAAACTCGCTCCTTGATGCTAGCCGTCAGATGGGCGTGGGTCTTTCAGGGCTTTGTGGAGGGCATGGAAAATGCCAGGCCTGCAAGGTGAGAATCCTGGAAGGCAAGGTATCAGATCCCACCCCAAGCGAAGTGGAGACTTTCACTGCGAAAGAGCTTAAGGAGGGATGGAGATTGGCCTGCCAGGCTTATCCTGCAGCCGACTGCAAGGTGCATGTTCCGCCCGAGTCGATGACAGCTCCGCAGAGGACTCAGGTCGAGGGGCTGGAGATCAAGGTGCCGCCTGAACCCTCGGTCCAGACCTACCAAGTAAAACTGCAGGAATCGACCCTGTCGGATGTTCGGGCGGATGACGAAAGTCTGCTGCAAACGCTCAACAGGGAACACGATCTTTCCTGCACAAGAACAGACATCGAAGTCCTCCGAAAATTTTCACCCCTCATGAGATCCTGGGACTGGGAGTGCCAGGCGTCGGTGCGCGGAGATGAAATCATCGGCGTTGCCCTGTGGCCGAGCCCTGTGCTGGGCTTTGCCGTGGACCTTGGAACAACCAAAATCGCAGGATATCTGGTTGAGCTTAAAGACGGCAGGACCCTGGCCTCCAAAGGTGTGATGAATCCGCAAATCAGCTACGGAGAGGATATCATCAGCCGGATTCAGGGAACGCTGCTGTCAGCGGCGGTTGGAACCGACATGCAGAGGGTTGCCGTGGAGGCTCTCAACCAACTAGCCGCTGATCTTTGCCGGGAAGCGGGGGCGGCGGTGACGGACATAGTTGATGCTGTGATCGTGAGCAACACGGCCATGCATCATCTCCTCCTGGGGCTTCCGGTCAAACAACTTGTGCTGGCTCCTTTTGTGCCGGCTGTCAGCAGAGCCCTCGACTGCAAGGCTCGCGAAATCGGGCTAAGTTTTGCTTCCGGAGCATACGTCCATTTTCTCCCCAACATTGCCGGCTTTGTCGGTGGAGACCATGTCGCCATGCTGCTCGCGACAACCCAGGCGAAACTGAGCGGCCTTGTCATTGCCCTGGATATCGGCACCAACACGGAGGTCTCCTTAATCGACGGGGAGAAAATATCTTCTGTCTCATGCGCGTCAGGTCCTGCTTTTGAAGGGTATCACATCAGGCACGGCATGAGAGCTGCCAGGGGCGCGATCGAGAAAGTTCGAATTGAGAACAACTCCATCCAGATTCAAACCATCGACGACGCTCCTCCTGCGGGCATTTGCGGATCAGGAGTGCTGGATGCCATGGCTCAGCTCTACCTCGCAGGGGTTGTTGACGGGAGCGGCAGGATGCTGGACGGGCATCCGCGGGTCAGAATCGGCCAGGAGTACAGGGAATTCGTACTGGTTGGGGAAGGGGAATCCGGAGCGCCCATGACAGTCGTGCTCACTCAGCATGACATTCGTGAACTGCAACTTGCCAAGGCGGCGATCCGAACGGGGATTCAGGTGCTTCTTGCAACGAACGGCAGGAAAGAGCAGGAACTGGATCAAGTCATCATTGCCGGGGCCTTTGGAACCTACATTGACGTGGCAAGCGCCGTGGCCATCGGCATGATGCCCAGCCTGCCCCTGGAGCGCTTCAGGCAAGTCGGAAATGCCGCAGGCATGGGAGCGAGAATGGCGCTGATTTCTTCGACACAGCGCCTGAGGGCGAAGGCTCTGGCCGCGAAAATCAATTACGTGGAGCTTGGAAGCGCTCCACAGTTCTCTGAGACCTTCCTCAATGCGTGCTCTCTCGCCACTTCTTCTCTTTGAACGCCGACGCGAGTGAAGCCCCAGAAAGTAAATCCTCATGAGTTCGAATCCGACCCCAAGAAAATCACGCATCTTTTACGGCTGGTATGTGCTGGCCGCCTTTTTTCTCATCATCTCGGCGGTCATGGCTGCAATCGCTGTGGTGAGCGCGATGCTGATTCGTCAAAGTCGGGAAGCTGTTTCATGATCGCAGGCTGCGGATGAGAAAAACACCCAGGGTCACGACCGTGAGCGGGATGACAAAGATCAGCAGGATGGTGCTAAACCACCCCAAAGATTGGTGCTGTTGAGCGGCTAGGATGAGGTAGGCCACGTAAAGGGTGTAATAGGCAAGAAAAAGAACCCCTTCCCACCGGCTGATCAGGTGACCGGTGAAGAAAACGGGCAGGCACGCAACAGCCACGGCAATCATCGCGGGGATGTCGAATCGCAGGAGTGAGGTGGAAACCGTAAGGCCGTCGGAAGCGAGGAGGCCTGAAACTCCAAGGACACCAAGAATATTGAAGATATTGCTTCCAACCACATTGCCGACCGCAATATCCCGTTCCCCACGCCATGCGGCAAGGACCGATGTGGCCACCTCGGGCAGGGATGTTCCTGCAGCGACGATGGTCAGTCCGATGACCAGTTCGCTCACTCCAAGGCCACGGGCAGTCTGGACAGCTCCGATCACCAGCCACCTGGAGCCCAAGACCAATAAGCACAGGCCCGCAATGACCCAGAAGATGTTGACCCCCAGGTCTCTAGCACACAGGGTTGCCCCTGAAGGAGGTCTGCATTCGAACTGCGCCAATGCTTCTGCGTTCTTTTCTCTCCTACCCTGCCAGACTTGAAAGACCGTGTAGGCAATGACTCCTGAAAGGAGGATCAGTCCATCCCCCCTTCCGATGGCCCCATCAGCCCCCAAGAGAAGGCCAAGCAAAGACACCCCGATCATCACTGGAACGTCAAAACGAACAAGCTGTGTCGACACGCGGAGCGGTGAGACCAAGGCAGAGAGACCCAAAATGAAAAGAACATTGAAGATGTTGCTGCCGACCACGTTGCCCACGGCCAGATCCGCTTGGCCCGCCAGCGCAGCATAAGCGCTGACACTCATTTCCGGTGAACTGGTGCCATAGGCAACCACCGTGAGACCGATGGCAAGAGAGGATATTCCCATGATCGAGGCTAGGCGGGATGCTCCACGCACCAATGCTTCAGCGCCCAGAATCAGCAATGCGGCGCCACCGAATAGGTATAATAGGATTAGGGATGGAGCCACGACGTCCTTCAAAAGGAGTAAGTCATGATTTTGTCACAAACAGAGTCAGCGATTTTTCCCATTCTTTTGTAACTCGTTTGTCAGCGCTTCTTGAACTGTGTGAGGGGCGCAATCGTCTTGCGCAGCAGGATTTCAGAGTGACCAGGCACAATATAGTCCTTCAATTCCCCGACCACTCGATACCCCAGCCTTTCATACAGGCGCTGAGCGTTTTGATTGAATGATGAAACGCACATGAATGCATTGGGAGTGTCTTGAAAGATTCTCTCTTCCGCGAAAGCAATAAGTGTTGTACCAATCCCGCTGTTCCTCCATTCAGGAAAAATGCAGACGGTTTGAATGTAGCCCACGAAAGCGCCTTTCATGTTCAGGATCATGAATCCGGTGATTTGACTCCGAACCACAGCCAGATAGATTTCCCGCGAGGGATCGGTCAGCATTTTGAAAGAATCGCTGTAACTGCGGCGCAGGGTGATCCAGGGTTCGCTGGTGGACATGACCCGTGCGCACCGCTCCGCTTCCGCGGTGTCCTGAAGGTTCCTTATCTCAACGGCGTAGCGGTGTGAACGTTCCATGGTCTACGACAAAAACTCCTCGGCGGTCATGACCTTTGCATAGGCCGCATGAAGCGCCGCCATGAAAGCCCTGTGTACATTAGCCGCCGGGACAAGGCTCCCTCTGAACTCCAGGTCCTTTGTCGTACAGGCGTCCTCAATCAGCGTGCAGGAGAAACCGAGATCGCTGGCCGCCCGAACCGTTGCGTCCACACACATGTGACTCATGGCCCCGGCAACAATCAGGTCGTCCACCCCCTGTTTCCGCAACGTCTCCAGGAGCTGCGTTTCTCGGAAGCTGTTGGGGAAATTCTTTTGAAAAACTTTCTCGCCGGCCAACGGCTCTACGGAGGTGTGGATCTTTCCTCCCTCTGTGTGGGGAAGGAAGAAAGTGGCGCCCGGTCGGATTGAGATATGCTGGACATGGTAAACGGGGAGATTGTTTTTTCTGGAGTGGTCGAGGAGACGCCGGGCCTTCGAGGCGGCTTGCAGAATGCCTGCGAGCTCCATCTTACCCCCAGGGAAGTAGTCGTTTTGAAGATCGATGAGCAACAATCCTGTTTTCATAAAGGACTCCTTAGACCGGCATTTCTGTTTTTGCACCTTCTGGAATTCCCATGAGGGTAAGGATAGGCATGCAACAATTTGTCATTGGGGTCAAGGTCTTTTGTGCAGCGCGAGGAGAAGAGACGACTGTTTTTTGCCTTTTGAATTGACATCCGAGGAAAGGCGCTGCAACAATGGAAAAAAGCAGGGTCATCAGAAGGGCAAGGAGAAAGACAGCCATGAAACTGGAATTCATAGAGGCTCGAGATTTGCCGGACGCTTGGTTTCAGTGCGTTTACAGGCTACTGGAGGCGGGCAGGGAATACCTCATAGAGAGGGGAAGCTTCAAGGGGCAAAAGAGACTTGAGTTCGACTATGTCACCGTCCACATCAAGTATCCCGGAGTGAGACCGCTCCTGCCCGACATTCCCCCGGCCCTGGGTATACCAAACCCTGTCGCAGAGGGATACCTCGAGGCCTATCTCCCTTACCTGATGACCGCGGCCAAACAGCCCGGAGAAGATTACACCTATGGGCAGTTTCTGGAGAAGCAGATTGAAGAGGTGATCCGGATGTACAAGGAGGACGGGTTCGGCACAAACCAGGCCTACATGACCATTGGGGAGCCTGAGTCTTTGTTCCTCAAAGATCCGCCGTGCCTGAGAGGCATTGATACCAGGGTCAGGGACAACAAGCTCCACTTCGTGGTCTACTTCAGGTCATGGGATCTGTGGAATGGGTTTCCGGCGAACCTTGGAGCCATTCAGTTGCTCAAAGAATACATGGCCTCAAGCATCGGGGTTGAAGACGGAGAAATCATCGCTGCAAGCAAGGGATTGCATCTTTATGACTATGTGTGGGAGCTGGCGAAGTTGAGGACCATGTGCGCCAATCCCTCGGCGCTTTCAAAAGGCGAATGCAAAACCGAATGATCACCGCAGAGACGCAAAGAACGCAGAGAAAGATGTTTTCCCTCCTGCTGAGACGGCAGGAGGGAAAACCCTTGCGCCTCGAAAACCTTCCGAGGTGTTCCTGTCATGGATATCAACCAGCTGAGCAATAAAATCATCGGGGCAGCAATAGAAGTGCATAGGACCCTAGGGCCGGGGCTGCTTGAATCGGCGTATGAGGAATGCCTGTGTGAAGAACTGGAATTTCGAGGTCTGCAGTATGAGAGACAGAAACCCTTGCCCGTCATTTATAAAGAGAAGAAAGCTTGATTGCGGATATCGGCTGGATATTGTTGTCAGCAATTCGATTATCCTTGAACTGAAATGTTGTGAAAAAATAGAGCCCATTTACGAAGCCCAGCTTTTGACTTACCTCAAACTCTCTGGTTTGCACCTGGGATTGATTTTGAATTTCAATGTGACCATGATGCGGAATGGCATTAAACGCATTGTCCATGAATTTCGAAGAATAGGAGAGGACGCTAGTTTTTGCTTTCCCCCGTCTCAGGGGAAAGCAAAAACTAGCCTCTGCGGTCTTTGCGTCTTTGCGGTGAAGCAATCATGAAAGCGGACTTAAAAGGAATGAGTCTTGCGGAAACGGAAGCCTGGGTGGAAGAGCAAGGCCTGCCCGCTTACCGGGCCAAGCAGTTGCGTCAATGGCTGTTTAAAGGTCTGGTTTCTTCTTTCAGGGAGATGACCAATATCAGCAAGGACCTTCGGGCGCAACTGGAGGAGAACGCTCGTATCAACCATCTGGTACAGGTGAAGACCCAGGTTTCCAAGGACAGGACGACAAAGTTTCTTTTCAAACTGGAAGACGGCCATTTCATTGAAACCGTGCTCATTCCGGAGAGGGGTCATTTCACCCTCTGCATCTCTTCTCAAGCAGGCTGTGCCATGGGTTGTCGTTTCTGCCTGACGGCCAGGCAGGGGCTGAAGCGAAACCTCACGGCCTCTGAAATCGTTGACCAGGTCATCCATGTCAAGCGGTCCATGAGCGAGCCGGATCGTTTGACCAACATCGTGTTCATGGGCATGGGCGAACCCCTTGCGAACTTTGATGACGTGGCCCGCGCGCTGAGCAATCTGATCTCCGAGGAGGGCATGAACTTCTCTCATCGGACGGTCACTCTTTCCACCTGCGGGCTGGTCCCTCAGATCAGGAGACTCGGGAAAGAAGTGAGGGTCAACCTTGCCGTATCCCTTAATGCTGCGGACGATGAAACAAGAAGTTTTCTCATGCCTGTGAACCGCAAGTATCCCCTGAAAAGCCTTGTTGCGGCACTCAAGGAGTTCCCCCTTCTCAACCAAAGAATGATCACCTTTGAATATGTTCTTGTCGGAGGAGTCAACGATCGCGATGAGGACGCCCGCAGGCTCGTGGCTCTCCTCAAAGGATTGCGAGCCAAGATTAATCTGATACCCCTGAATCCTCATCCTGATTGGATCTGGCGCCGCCTTCACCGGAACGGGTTCTCCGGTTTCAGGAAATCCTTATACAGCATCACTTCACAGCGATGATCCGGAAAAGCAAGGGTCAAGACATCTCAGCGGCGTGCGGGCAACTGAGTGGGGCCAGGGCCAGTGAACAGTAGCCAGTAATCAGTGATCAGGCGGTCATAGGGCTGAGAGCTGAGGACCAAGCAAAATGAAATGCCTTTGCCTTCAGCCTTAAGTCACGCGGAAGCGTGACGCTCCTCTTCCCTTTCACATTGCGTTACTTTTCTCTTGCACTCTATCATCAATATGCTATTGTAATTAATCCAAAATTTCCTCCAAGATCGCTAGTCCATGATTGAGCTGAATTTTGAAAAAGGAAATGGCCTTCTGCCTGCCGTCGTCCAGGAGTTCCGAACCGGAAAGGTTCTCATGCTGGCTTATATCAATCGCGCTTCATGGGAAAAAAGCCTTGAGACCGGTGAAGCCCACTACTGGAGCCGGTCGCGCCAGGAGATATGGCACAAGGGAGGCATCTCCGGCAACGTCCAGAAAATCAAAGAGATCTATGTGGATTGCGACAACGACACGGTGCTCTTCAAAGTCGAGCAGGTGGGCGGTGCCGCTTGCCACACGGGATTCGAAACCTGTTTCCACAAGAAGGTCGGCCCTGACCGAGGAATAACCATCGTGGGTGAAAGACTTTTCGATCCGGAGCGTGTGTACGGAAAATGAAGAAGCTGAAGTTCGGCATTCCCAAAGGAAGTCTGGAAAAGGCGACCATCGGCCTTTTTGAAAAGTCAGGCTGGAAAATCAATGTCAATGACCGGAGCTATTTCCCGGACATCAACGACGAGAACATCGAGATCACTCTTTGCAGGGCCCAGGAGATGTCCCGGTATGTCGAAAACGGGACGATCGACGCCGGGTTGACAGGGAAAGACTGGGTTCAGGAAAACGAATCCGACGTGGTGGTCGTGGATGAACTCGTTTATTCCAAGGCGAGCCAGAATCCCGCCCGGTGGGTCCTTGCGGTTCCTGCGGGTTCCCGGATCAAGAAGATTCAGGACCTCAAGGGGAGGAAAATCGCCACAGAGCTCGTCCACTTCACCAAGAAGTTCTTCAAGAAAGAGGGCATTGACGTGGAAGTGGAGTTCTCCTGGGGTGCCACGGAAGCGAAAGTGGTCTCAGGACTGGCGGATGCGATCGTCGAGGTGACGGAGACGGGCAGCACGATCCGCGCCCATGGACTGCGGATCATTCAGGAGTTGATGACCTCATGCACTCAGCTGATCGCCAACAAGAAATCCTACAAGGATTCGTGGAAAAAGGAGAAGATCCAGCAGATCATTCTCCTTCTGAAAGGCGCACTCACCGCGGAGAAGCTGGTGGGGCTCAAGATGAATGTGCCCGAAAAGAAGCTCGAGAAAGTCATCCGTCTTCTTCCCAGCCTGAATGCGCCGACCGTGGCAGGCCTTTACCACACGAAATGGTTTTCCGTGGAAACCGTAGTGGAGTCCAAGATCGTCAGAGACTTGATCCCTAAGCTCATCAAAGCCGGGGCAGAGGGGATTATCGAATATCCTTTAAACAAGGTGATATGATGAGAAGAACTTCATTGCCGCTTTTAATGATTCTTTTGTTCTCGGGGTTGCTTCTTGGTTGCGCGACGACGCAACCGGTTGACAACAAGAAAAAGGCGGAGGCCAAGCATCAGCTGGGCAACTCCCTGCTCTACGAAAAGAACTATCAGGGTGCTGTGACGGAACTCAAGGAGGCTGCTGAACTCGAGCCGGAGAACCCAAACATCCAGAACAGCCTCGGTTTGGCTTATCAGGGATTGAGACTGCCTGAACTGGCGATCCCACATTACCAGAAGGCTATACAGCTCAAACCGGAGTCCCCGGAGTTTCAGAATAACCTCGGCACCGCCTATGCCGCAGCACGGCAATGGGATATGGCTATCCGGCATTTTCAGAAGGCTGCGGACAACTATCTCTATCGGACGCGCCACGTGGCTTATGACAACCTGGGTTCCGCCTATTACAACAAGGGAGACTACAGGCGGGCGATTGACAACTTCAAGAAGGCTGCCGAGTACTCCAAGGATTACACCCCCGCCTATATCAACATGGGGAACTCGTACGAGGCCCTGAAGGAATGGGATAACGCTGTCGCGTCCTACAAGAAAGCCGCGGAAATTGAACCGGATTCCGCTTTGCCCCATCTCCAGTTGGGAGATCTCTACCTGCGCCTTAATCAACAGGAGGCGGCGGTGGAATCCCTGCTGATCGCCATCGGGAACGATCCGAACGGGCCTTACGGAAAGGCGGCAAGAAACCTCCTCGCAACGACCAGAAAATCGAAGTGATTAAACTTCATCATTCGAAATTCCTTGTTCGACATTCGACATTCGTATTCCCGAGATTCGAATTTGCTTAGATCAACAACTGGCGAATGGGTACAGTGTAATCCTTAAGAGGAATCTTGGTGTACAGGATTATGGGGGTTTTATAGATGCGGGAAACCCCATCGAGCTCAATGCGCCTCCATGCGGACAGGGGCTCCTTGTGCGCTTCTTGAATCATGTTTTTTGAACGGCGACTTAAGGTAATGAACGGGACCCCCCAGTCGTTCAGGGTAACGAGGTTGGTATACGTGGTAAGCTTGGAGTCAAAGACGAGTTCCTGGGGAAACTTGCCGGTACGCTCTTTCGAGAACTCAGCAAACTCATGATCTCGTCATTTTGGTCTTCTTTTCGAAGATCGGCATTGCCGTAGCAGAAGACCTGAGTGGATGAATCTTGAGCCACAAAAGCCAAGATGCCCTTTTGACGGCGGCTTCGTTTGGAGACATAATGTTTCTCCACCAGGGCGTATTCCCCGTGAAAAGGGATGGTGTGAAAGTACAGGTCAAAAGAGAGGCTCTGCTCAAGGCCCAGAGTTGCCATGGCGTCAAACCACAGGCGCATCATTTTGGGATAGCACTGGGGGTCGATCCGGCAACTGTATTCGGTGAGAAAAGAGCGCTTGGGGATCTCGTTCAACCCGGCAAAAAGAGCCAGCCCTTCGTCGAGGACGTAGCTCATCACGTGACTGTGGCGAGCGGAGCCGAAAAGTTTCAAGGCCAGAAGAGAGCGAAGGGCCGCTCCGGCAGGGATCATCTTTGATCCGGGGAATCCTGCTTCAAGGAGCATTTTATCAAAAGGAATGGCAGCCAGGAATGGAACAAAGAGGAAGAGACCGCCGAACTTGGTGTTCACGTGCCTTGGGGCCAAGTCCAGGTGTTTGACATTCGCTACAGCCCCTTTGGTAGGCTTTAGAGTTGGAGGGCGCTCCTCATCGCGTCTTCTTGGGAGCCTGGCGAAACCTTCCTCGTTCAAAATGATGGACACACTGACAGGGCTTATTTTGCGCCCTTTGGTTTCAAGCACTCTGCTGATGTCGTAAATGGAGAGATTCTGTTTTCGCAGTGCAATCACGTGTTCCCGGACCTTGTCTTTCTTGGGGGCCTTTTGGGGTCCCCTTGAGGGAGGAAGGAAGAACTCCCGGTGAGGGTTCTGCCGGAAGTCATGGACCAGGACGCGAAAGCTTCCTTCCGTGTAACCGAATCGTTCAGCGGCCTCCTTGTTGGTCAGGCCATCGACGAGATAGGCGCGCAGGGCCTCGTATTGTCGATGGGTGGAGTTGGAGGGTTGGAGGAAGCAGGAGGCCACATCAGTTAGCTTAGATGGTGAACTTATTAACATGTAGCCACTATGTCATATAATATCTCCTTTGTAAAGAAAAAAGTAAAGGTTAACGAAAAAAAGCTCTATATGTTGTATTTTAAGAGTTCATAAGGCCCGATATGCAGGCAGTAAACGATTATAACGCAGTGGGTAAATAGCTATAAGTTCACTTAATGTATAACAGAAATAGGCTTCTAAGACCCTACAGCAAAGAAAACGGGGCTTGGATTCGTTAAGAAATCAACCTTTCGTGGGAATCCAGGCTAGAGGCCCGCATTGGAAGAAAGGGTGCACAAGAATGGGTGTGGTTGCAGAAAGGGCTCTGAAGATACCGGCCTTTATTGTCATGGACGTGCTTGAAAGGGCTCAAGCCCTTGAAAGGCAGGGCCGAAGAATCATTCATCTGGAAGTGGGAGAACCGGATTTCCCCACGCCGGAGTGCATCTGTGAAGGGGCGAACAAAGCCATTCGCGACGGCCTGACCCATTACACCCACAGCCTGGGCCTGATGGAGCTGCGGGAGGCGATCTGCGATCATTACTCCAGGAAGTATGGGGTAAAGGTCCATCCGGATCAGATCGTCATCACCTCAGGGACCTCTCCGGCTCTTTTTATGATTTTTGCAGCTCTGCTGGATCGGGATGAGGAAATTATTATTTCCGATCCGCACTATCCCTGCTACCCCAACTTCGCCACCTTCCTTGGAGCCAAACCGGTGTGTGTGAACGTGTTTGAGGAAGAGGGCTTTCAGTACAGGGCGGAAGAGATCAGAGAAAAAATCACGCCGAGGACCAAGGCGATCCTGGTCAACTCGCCCTCCAATCCCACCGGGATGCTGCTCTCACCCGAGCGAATATCCCAAATCGCAGAGATCGGGCCTCATGTCATCTCTGATGAGATCTATCACGGCCTGGTGTATGAGAAAAAGGAGCATTCCATTCTCGAGTTCACCGACAAGGCGTTTGTCCTGAACGGATTCTCCAAAGCCTTTGCCATGACGGGCTGGCGGCTCGGATACATTATTGCGCCGCCGGATTTTGTCCGGCCCCTCCAGAAGATCCATCAGAACTTCTTCATCTCTGCGGGAAGCGTGTCCCAGTGGGCGGGGCTGGCCGCTCTCAGGAATGCGGCCCCCGATGTGGAGCGGATGAGAAGGACTTATGATGAAAGGCGGAAATTCCTGATCAAGCGCCTCAGGGAACTTGGTTTTGTTTTGAAGGTTGAGCCGGAAGGGGCCTTCTACATTTTATTGAACGTCCGTCATCTCTCTCAAAACTCCTATGAGCTGGCGTTTGACATCCTTGAAAAGGCCGGCGTCGGGGTCGCGCCCGGAATTGATTTCGGCGAGAATGCAGAAGGCTTTTTCCGAATCTCCTATGCCAATTCCCTCCAGAATATCATGGAAGGACTGGATCGTATCGAAGGGTACCTGAAAGGTCGATAATTCTTTTTGAATGCATCCGCGCTGTTGCTGATCGAGAGGAGGTTTGCTCGTCGCGCGTAGGCGCAGGGTACAGGGTGCTGCGGCCTCCTCTTTGCCGTGACCCTTGCGCCGAGAGCCGTGAACCGTATCATGGACGCTGCTTTCCTAAAGAGTGCGTTTCAAGAGAGTCACTACCCCCCGCCGGACAAAACCGAAGTGGCCTTTGCAGGCCGGTCAAACGTGGGCAAAAGTTCCCTCTTGAATGTCCTCGTCAACAGGAAGAGCCTTGCCAGAGCAGGTTCTACTCCCGGCAGAACCCAGGCCCTCAATTTTTTCCTGGTGGATGGCCGCTTCTACTTTGTCGACTTGCCCGGCTATGGGTATGCCCGAGTCGCTCTTGAGGTGAAAAGGTCATGGCCCCACATGGTGGAGACCTATCTCCGGAACCGCCCAAACCTGAAAGCCGTGGTCGTGATCGTCGACATCCGGAGGGACCTTGGTGAGGAAGATGCGGAATTCATCGAGTGGCTGGGACAGGAAGGGAAAAACGTCATTCTCGTTCTGACCAAGGTCGACAAGCTCACCCGAAGAGAGAGAGAGGCACGGGTTCGTCAGATGGAAAAGGACCTTTCCGGAATCGTCTCTGCAAAGCCCATCCTCTTTTCCGCCAAAACCAGAGAGGGCCGCAAGGAAATCTGGGACAGGCTCCTCAGCCTGATGAAGGCCGAAGGCTATCAAGACCATAGGCTTTGATCTTCTTGTGCAGATTGCTTCTCTCAATGCCGATGGCCTCTGCGGTCTGTGAAATATTCCATTTGAACTTCTGGAGCTTGGAGGCGATAAAAGCCCTTTCAAAATCTTCTTTAGCCTCTTTGAAGGTGCCGGCTTTCAGGGTGGAGGTCAGCGTTGTTTCCACATCGGCTTCCTTATTGAAGGGCGCCGGAATGTCCTCTGCTTGCACTTCCTTCGCCGGTGTCATGATCACCAGCCTTTCCACAAGGTTTCTCAGTTCGCGTATGTTTCCGGGCCAGTGGTACCTCTTCAGAATCTGAATCGCCTCCTCGGAGAACTCCTTGGGGGCCATGTTGGTATTGAGAGCCGTTTCCTTCAGAAATTCTTTGATCAGGGCAGGGACGTCTTCCGCGCGCTCTCTGAGCGGGGGAACTCGGATGGGGATGACATTCAAGCGGAAGTAGAGGTCGTCACGGAATCTGCCTTTTTCGATCTCCGCTTCCAGGTCCTTGTTGGTGGCGGCGATGACCCGAACATCCACGTGGATGGTCCTTGAGCCTCCGACCCGTTCGAATTTCTGCTCCTGAAGGATTCTGAGTGTCTTGGATTGAGCCTTGAGGCTCATGTCGCCGATCTCATCCAAAAAAAGAGTGCCTTCATGGGCAAGATCGAATTTGCCCTTTTTCATGGTTGTGGCGCCGGTGAAAGCGCCCTTTTCATGTCCAAAGAGCTCACTCTCGATCAGTTCTTCGGGGATGGCCGCACAGTTCACTTCGACCATGGGTTTGAGGCTGCGTTTGCTGAGCCTGTGAATGGCACGGGCCACCAGTTCTTTGCCGGTCCCGTTCTCGCCTGAAATGAGAACCCAGGCGTTGGTCGGCGCTACGACCTTGATCTGCTCTTTGAGCTGCCGGATGGGGTCGCTGTCGCCGGTGAGGTTGTATTTGTCTTTGGTTTGCTCCCTGAGAAGGTGGATCTCCTCTTCCAGCCTGGAGTAGCCCACGGCATTGTTGATCACCAGAAGGAGCTTCTCAATGGAGAGAGGCTTTTCAATAAAGTCATAGGCCCCGAGCTTGGTAGCCTTGACCGCCGTCTCGATGGTGCCGTGACCCGACATCATGACCACCTGGAGTTCGGAGTGAGACTCCTTGATCTTGACCAGGGTCTCTAAACCGTCCATGCCGGGCATCCAGATATCCAGCAAGACGATGTCGGGCATGACCTCGTCGATCTTCTCCAGACCCGCAGGGCCGCTGCCGGCGCTAATCACTTCAAATCCCTCGTCGATCAGGATGCCCTGCAGGGACTGGATGATGCTCTCTTCATCATCCACGATCAAAACGGTCCTTGCCATTTTCTCACCTCACCTTGGTCTCCGCTCCGGTTGAGGATGCCTCTATCATCTCAAGGGCGATCCGGGCTGTTTTCTCGGAGGCGCTGCCTTGGCCGAGCGTTTCTCTGAGTGCATGGAGCTTTCTTACCATATTCCTGCGCTTGTCATCATGCTCAAGGATGTCCATGGCCTCCTGGGCCAACCGCTCAGGGGTCACGTCGCCCTGAATCAACTCGGGAACCACTTCTTCGCCGGCCACCAAGTTCACCAAACCGATGAAGGGGACTCGAACCACCATTCTCCCGAACCAGTAACTGAAGAAAGAGACCCGGTAGACGATGATCATGGGGACTTCTAGGATTGCTGCCTCCAGGGTCGCTGTGCCCGAGGCGACCAGGGCCATGTCACAGGCCTTCAGAACACGGTAGACGTCCCCGTGGATCACTTGAACTTGGAGGGAGGATCCCTTGAGCAGCCCTTCAATCAGTTCAGGCGGAATGGTCGAAGCCCGGGGCAAGACGCATTTCAAGTGTTCGTACTTGGAACGGATTCTCTCCGCCGCCTCGATCATCAGGGGGAGAAGGTTTGTCACTTCCTCTTTTCTGCTTCCCGGCAACAGCGCGATGGTGGGACCGGCTTGATCAAGGCCGAGTTCCGTGCGTGCCTTTTTCCCGCCCAGGTCTTCGGGGATCTCCTCAAGGAGGGGGTGCCCCACATACTCGACGTCGAGACCTCTTTCCCGGTAGAAGGCTTTTTCAAAAGGCAGGATAACGGCCATACGGTCCACGTAGCGCCGGATGGTTTCGACCCGGCCCTTTCTCCAGGCCCACACCTGGGGGCTGATGTAGTAAAGAACAGGAACCTGGAACTGCCTTGCAGCACGAGCAAGTCTCAGGTTGAAGTCGGGGTAGTCCATGAGGATGAGCAAGACCGGTTGATCTTTCCGGAGAATGCTCTTGAGTCTCAGGTAGGCTCGGGTGACCGTGCCCAATCGCGAGAGGACCTCCGTCAGGCCCACGACAGCCATCTCGGAGGAATTGAAGAGAATCCGAACGCCGGCTTCCTCCATGTTTTGGCCGCCGATGCCCCAGAAGGTCAGCCCCGGGTCGAGCCGTTTCAGGGCAGTGACCAGGTGGGACCCATGGAGGTCTGCGGACGCTTCTCCTGCAACAATGAGCACGAGTCTTGAATTCACGGGATCAACAAACGGCCTGAAATTTCCTGGAACCCTTCTCGATCTGATCGATGATCGCCAGGGCGTATTGGAGCGCTCTTCGTCCGTCACGACCGGAAACCACCGGTTCTGATCCGGCGAGAACCGCGTCGACGAAGGAAGCGATCTGATCCGCCAGGGGATCGCGGCCAGGGAACTGGATCTTGTTAGAGGTCACCTGAGAAAAGTTATTGGCATCTCTTAGGACGCCGTCGAGTTTTGTAACGGTTAACTCCCTTTTCAGGCAGTTGACGGACAAATAGGCGTCCTGCTGGAAGATCCGGATCTTCCGCAAGGCCTTGTCCGATACCCGGCTTGCCGTCAGGTTGCCCACGGTTCCGTTTTCAAAAATCAAGCGCGCGTTGGCAATATCCGTCTTTCCAGTCAGCACGGACATCCCAACCGCGTGGAGCTCCTTCACCTCGGAGGGAACGATGTGAAGGATAATGTCCAGGTCGTGAATCATGAGGTCAAGAACCACGTCGACGTCCGTTCCCCTGGGAGTGAAGACATTCATTCTGTGAGATTCAATGAAAACAGGACAGGTCAGCATGGTTTCCATTTCGACGACCGCGGGGTTGAATCGTTCCACCAGACCCACTTGAAGAACAAGCCCTCTGTCCTGGGACATACGAATCAGAGTATCCGCGGGTTCGAGGAGGTAGGTGATGGGTTTTTCCACCAGAAGGTGGACGCCCGCTGAAAGCGCTTCCTTGGCAACCTCGTAGTGTTTCTCCGTGGGCACGGCCAGGCTGACCGCATCCACCTGAGGCAGAAGATCATGGTGGTCGCGGTAAACTTTTGTCCCGTACCGTTCCGCGACCAGCTCCGCGCGGGCCGAGTCGGTGTCCACGATCCCGATGAGATCCACGTTTGCCATTCCCTTATACTTCTGGACGTGGTATTCCCCGAGGTGGCCGACCCCGATCACACCCACTCTGATGCGCTTATGTTTCAATCCCTGACTCTCTCCCCTACCCGATTTTGTAAACGCGAAGGACCGCTCCGTGCGCTAGGTCCGGGTTCCTGAAGGGCCTAGAGTGATACAATGACGATATTCAATCGATCAGCATATGAAATCGTGGCGACTTTGTCAAAGATCAAAGTTTTCCCTGCTTCGATCGCCAGGACCGAGGCGCTGACCTGGGACATCACCTGGATGGTTTCCGGGCCTACCGCCGGCACGTCAAAACGGAGATCCTGGTTCGGCTTGCTGACTTTGATGACCACCGCCTTTTCCTTTGCAAGCTTTCCCCCTCTCAGGATGGTCTCATTCGTGCCCTCGATGGCCTCCAGAGCAAGGACTGTCTTTTTCCTCACCACAACGCACTGGCCGATGTCCAAACGACCTAGCTCCTTGGCGATGTTCCATCCGAATTCGACATCCTCTCGCTCCTCTTTGCTCGGTCTCTTGCGTGTCAGATTCCCACGAGGAGCCAGAAGTTGCGGCAGGTGTTCAGCGGAGCTGACGATGTCGATCCCTTCCCTTCGCAGTTCCCCGGCGACCGCTCGCAGAATATCGTCGTCATGGAAGATAGCAAGCTTTGACATGAGGGTCAGCCCTCTCAGATCCGGCCGCACATTCTCAAACATTCTCTTTTTGTTGATCGAGCCTGCCATCACGGTTTTCGTGACCCCTGCCTTTTTCAGGGCCTTGATGAGATGGCCGAGCTGTCCCAGTTTGACCCAAACCAGCTCATCGACCTTTTCGGAGAGAAGGGGATCTGTTTCGCCGGTATGGGCCACGGCGACCACACGGAAGCCCTTTTCCCTGGCGGCTTCCGCCACCATGAGCGGGAACGCACCTCCTCCTGCAATCAATCCCAGGGGCTCTTTGTCTTGGAGTTTCTTGGTCATGGTTGAAGAGCGAAGAAAGGATACCCTTGTAAGGCCTGAGACCTCACCGGAGAACCCCCCGTTTTGAGGACTCCACGAAATCGAGGAGCATGTCGAGTTCCGGAAAGGGTTTTAACTCCTGTCTTGCTTTCTTGATCCCTTCGCTGAAGAGGGTATTTCCCCTCCAGATGATGCTGTAGGCCTTCTTGAGGCCATCCAGTTTCTCCTGGGAAAAACCGAGGCGCTGGAGGCCTTTTCGGTTGACCCCATAGAGTTTGGCTCTGGGTCCGGCCACGATCATGAAAGGGGGAGCATCACGGTCAACGCCGGTCTTCCCACCGAGGAAGGCGTAGGCTCCTATTCTCACAAACTGGTGAACCGCTGCCAGACCTCCGAGAATCGCGTAATCTCCCACCGAGACATGACCCCCGAGAGTGGCCAAATTGGACATGATGATCTTGTTTCCCAGGACACAATCATGGGCCACGTGCGCGTAGGCCATCAGGTAGTTTTCGCTGCCGATGATCGTGATCCCGTTTTGTTTGGTGGTCGCCCTGTTAATGGTCACAAATTCCCGCAAGATGTTGCCGTCCCCGATCCTCACTGCCGTGTCTTCACCGCGGTACCCGACATCCTGTGGCGGCGACCCGATGGAAACAAAAGGGGAAATCTGGTTTCTCTCGCCGATTTCCGTGTGTCCTTCGACCACCACATGAGAAGCCAGGACCGTGTCGCGGCCGATTTTCACATGGTCATGAACAACACAGTAGGGGCCTACTTGGACCCCTTCCGCCAACTCCGCAAGGGGACTGACCACTGCTGTAGAATGGATGTGCATATTCCGCCTTAATCGACTCCTGTCAGCCTATGGCGGCAATGAGCTCTGCCTCGGCAACGAGTCCATCGTTCACAAAGGCCTTTCCTGCCATCTTCCAAATCCTAGAGCCGGTCCTGAGCGTGACGAGTTCAAAAACAAGCTGATCCCCCGGCACAACAGGCTTCCGGAATTTCACCTTATCCATCCCCACGAAGTAAAAGTTCAGGGGACCTTCTTTTTTCATGTCTTCCGGCATGGAGAACCCGGCAAGGACACCCCCGACCTGGGCCATGGCCTCGATGATGAGAACTCCGGGCATGATCGGGTTCCCCGGGAAGTGGCCCTGAAAAAAAGGTTCGTTGATCGTGACGTTCTTAATCCCCTTCACCCGTTTTCCGGGTTCAAGTTCCGTAATCCTGTCGACGAGTAAGAAAGGGTATCGGTGGGGAAGAACCTTGACGATCTCTTCATGGCCGAGTGGAAGCTTCATGGTGTCCCTCGTTTTTCTAAATCGTCCAGCCTTTTCTCAAGCCGGCGGAGCCGGGCCACAAAATCAGGGAGGTGCGGAATCAGAGCGGATATTTTCAGCCACAGCCGATGAGGGATGGCCGGCGACCCGGAGACGATTTCACCTGCACCAAGGGATTTTGCCACACCTGACTGTGAACCGATCATGGCCCGGTCATCCACCCGGAGGTGGTCCCGGATGGCCGCCTGGCCGCCGATCACGACCTGGTTTCCTATGGAAACGCTTCCCCCGATCGCTGCCTGGGCAACAATGACGGTGTCTTCGCCGATCACGACGTTGTGAGCGATCTGCACAAGATTGTCTGTTTTGACTCCCCGCTTAATCCAGGTCTTTCCAAGCGCCGCCCGATCGACGCAGTTGTTGGCTCCGAGCTCCACGTGATCATCAATTTGCACAATCCCCATTTGGGGAATCTTCACGTTTACCGATCTGTCTCGGACAAAACCGAATCCGTCAGTCCCAATGACGGTGCCTGCATGGATGATGACCTCATTTCCGATGACACAGTCGTTCATGATGGTGACGTTGGGATAGAGGACGGTGTTGTTTCCGATTCTGACCCTGTCCCCAATGAAGACACCGGGGAAAAGAATCACGTTGTCGCCAATCATCGCTTTTTCCCCGATGTACGCCAGGGGATAGATGGAAACACTTGTGCCGACGACCGCACTCTTAGAGATGAAAGCCTTTTCGCTGATCCCCTCAAATCTGGAAGGAGGGGAGGCAAAAAGGGCTGCCACCTTAGCATAGGCCAGAGCCGGGTTGCGGACGATGACCTGGGATCCTTCAAAATCATCCCTCAGTTCCGCAATCAAGATCGCGGAGGCTTTTGTGGTTTTTAGACCCTCTTTGAAGCGGGGATCGGCAAAAAAGGAGATCTGCCCCGGGCAGGCCTCATCCAAAGAAGCGATGCCCGTGATGGTCACCCGGTCATCCCCTAAGACCTTCCCTCCAACCCGAGCGGCGATCTCCTTCAGGTTAAATTCCAAAAGCCCCTCCCACTGACCCTGAGGGCGGTTTCCTTACAAAAAGGGGTCCCCGTGTGACAGAGCATGATGGCGAAGCCCCTGGACCGGCCGAAGTGCGCGTTTGGTTCCGTCCAAAGGACCGCATTAAGGATTCAGTTTGTCGTAAGCGTCTGTGACCCGATCTGTGAGATCAATGGTGTTGTTGAAATAGAGGAGGCCGAGGGTCCTTCTCTCAAGAATAATGGTGTACCCCTCTTTCTCTCCGATTTTCTCGACGACTTTTTCCAGTTCCTTCATGACCTTCTTGATGGCTTCCATCTCGGTATCTTTCATCTCCTGCGAGAACTCATCATACATGAACTTGAACTGCCGCTGCTTTTTCTCCAGTTCCCTTTTTTTGTCTTCCTGGGCGTCCAGGCTGAGCATCATGCTCTGCTTTTTGAGCTCCTCATCGAGTTTGCCCACGGCATTTCTTTCGTCATTCAGTTTCTGTTGCATGTCGTCAAATTTTTTCTTGACCCCCACACTGGCTTTCTGGAACGCCTTGGAATTTTTTTGAAATTTCTGAAGATCCACAACACCGACCTTGACGTTCTGAGCCGCAAGAGGAGCAGGCTGCAAAAAGACCATGGTCAATAAACCCAAAAGCACACCAATCAATCCTTTCATAAGTCCCCCTAATTCTTTAGTGATGTAAACCGATACCTCAACTCTTTTTCTACCAAAAACCTCCAATTTGGAATTCAACGTTCCCCGTCGGATCGCCCGGTCTTCGATTCAGGATGTACCCATATTCCAGTCTGATGGGGCCGAGCGGAGAATACCAGCGAAACCCTGCGCCCGCAGACCTGGGTATATTGGAAAAGGTGTAAGTCTCGTTTTTTCGGAACACGTTCCCCATATCGAAGAAGACGACTCCAGTGACCCCCTGCTCGGCGAGCAAGGGGAATCGGAACTCGAAATTGTAAATCATCATCTTTGGACCGCCCAGTGTATCACCCGTATTAGCGTCGATTGGAGAGATGCTATCCACATCGTAACCTCGGACCGTGTTGATCCCTCCGATCCGGTACAATTGATAGATGGGGATCCTTTTGTCTTCCCTTTCCTGCATCAAGCCCCACCGGCCTTCAACCATGAAAGCGGTATCCCAGCGCCACGGGAAGTACCACTGCGTTGTCGCTTCATACCGGTTGAAGTAGACATCGCCCCCCAAGACCCCCCCGGCGTACTGAAAGGCCAACATGTTATAGGATCCGCTTCTGGTATTCCACGGTCTGTCTTTGCTGTCCCTGATCACACTGAAGGTCATGCTGCTGGTCAGGAACCGCCCTTCCATTTCCCGGACTTCCAAAGCCGTATCGCTTCCGACATCCTTGATCAGCGTGTCATCGTACGCATACATCACCAACCCTCTTGTGTATGCGTCAAGGCCTAGAGGAAATCCAAGCCTGAGAGTTCCTCCCATGCTGTCCCGGGTGTAAAAATCATATTGACGCTCCCAATTGATGAGGTCAATGCCACCGGACAACTGCGTGTCCCAGAGCCTGGGATCCGTGTACCGGATGTCGAAGAACTGGGATACTGAGCTGATCCGCATCTGAGCCATCAGCGTTCGTCCGGTTCCGAAGAGATTCTTTTGCGCCACCGTCACGGATCCCGTGGGGCCATCAGACCCGCTGTAGCCTGCGCCCAGGGTGAATGATCCCGTGGGCTTTTCCTTGACATGAATACCGAGATCCATCAGGTTTTCTGCGCTGCCTTTCTTGGTCTGGACTTCCACATCATCGAAATAACCAAGGCGATTGAGGTTTTCAGTGCTCTTTCGCATTCCCCATCCGCTGAAGTATTCGCCTTCATAGACTTCAAGCTCACGCCGGATGACGTTGTCTCTCGTGGCGGTGTTTCCGGTGATATTGATCCGCTCGAATCGGACCTTGCTGCCCTTGGTGGCCTGGTAGGTGATGTCCACGGTGTGATCCCTGTCGTCTTCTTTGGTCACCGGCACCACCTCTGCATACGCATAGCCTTCATTGGCGTAAACATCTCGCAAGGCCATCACATCTTTTCGTACGAGCTCCCGGCTGAAGGGTTCACCCTTAACCATGGTCACCACTTTCTTGAGAAGCTCTTCAGCCGGCAGGATGAGATCCCCTGTGACGCTCACCTCATCCACGATGTACTGGTCTCCTTCGATGATCTCGATTGTAATGATTAGACCGTACCCCGGTTCGTAACGCACCGTGGGTTCTCCGACCTTGGCGCGCAGGTATCCCTGGTTCTGATAGAAGACCGTGATTTTCTGGGCATCGGTTTCCAGCCTCTTCTTGTCGAGCACGCCTGACTTTGTAAACCAGGAGAGCAGACCTTTCTCGCTCGTGTCCATGACATCCTTGAGTTTGCCGGTCTTGAATTTCGTATTTCCGACAAACTCGATTTTCTGGATGTAGACCTTATCTCCTTCTTTGATCTCGTAAGTCAGCGCCACCTCGTTTCGAGGGATCTCTTCAACTCGATCCGTGATCTCGACCGTGTAGTAACCCTCCTGGCGGTAGTAGTCCTTCAACTTGTTCACACTCTGCTTCACGTCATTCGGATTGTAGATGGAATAAAGCTTGATGCCGGATTCTTTGGTCAGGTCATCTGCTTTGATCTTCTTGTTCCCTGAGAAGGTGATTCTTCCGATGGAAGACTTTTCACTCACGTTGAAAATCACGATTTTTCCCTTGGCGCCGTCTTCCGTCTCAATGCGGACATCGTTGAAGTAGCCCATCGCATAAATGGCGCGAAGGTCCTTGTCGAGCTTGTCGAAGTCGAGACTTTCGCCCTTCCGGCTTTCCACAACCGCGAGAATGGCATCGGTTTCAACCCGCTGATTGCCTTTTACGAGCACGGAATCAATCTGGGCGATCCCCGCGATTTGGTTGTAGAGGCTTTTCGAGGCCCTGTCCACCGCCTCATTGAGTCGATCGATGTCATCTTCCACCATGAAGAGAGAGATGGGAGGTCTCTCCCCTGTCACGTCCAGGGTTTTCAAATCAAGGCTGATCCTGTTGCCGATCTGGGTGAGGCTGCCGGTGACGACAAGATCCGCTCCGAGGTTCTTGCCGAGGGTGATGAGTTCTCCGGGGTCCGGGGAAGGGAGCGAGGCTACCGGGTGCCTGTTGACATCGCTCGGAGGGATCACGGGGATACCATATTTGGCCAATCGATCGGTCAACATGTCCTGCAAGCTGCGCTTGAGCGTATCGAGAGACTGCGGGGCATGGATGGTGAAGGGCAAGACCGCAACGGTCTTTTTCTGTTGTGCGTCCGAAGGGAAGGGTAGGAAAATGACAACCCAGAGGGCCAGAACAACCGGAAGGGCCTTCATGATCCATTCTTTTTTCGGAACGCTTTGACGCATGGTTTCATCCCCGCTTTTCCACGTGAATCCTGCCGTCGACGAGCTCAATCTGTCGCGACATTTTCTCTGCCAGCCTCTGATTATGCGTCACGATGACCATGGTGAGTTCTTCCGACCTGTTCAGAGTCACCAGAAGGTCGACAATCCCGTCTCCAGTGGTCATATCCAGATTTCCGGTCGGTTCGTCGGCCAGCAAGAGCTTTGGGCTCATCACGAGGGCCCGGGCAATGGCCACCCGCTGCTGTTCACCACCGGACAGTTCTCCGAGCCGGTGAGTAAGCCTTTTCTTGAGCCCCACCTTCGTCAGGATCTCCTCCGCCCTTTCCGTCGCTTCTTTCCTGCTGATTCGCGCAATCAGAGCCGGCATCAGGGTGTTCTCAAAAGCATTGAATTCCGGGAGAAGGTGGTGAAACTGGAACACAAAACCCATGTCCCTGTTCCTCAGCTTGCACAGTTCTGCTTCCTCCATTTCCCGGATGTTGTGATCTTCAAAGCGGACCACGCCCTGTGTCGGGGGTTCCAGCGTTCCCATGATGTTGAGGAGGGTTGATTTCCCGGCACCCGAAGCCCCTGTAACGGCGAGGCTTTCGCCTCTTCGGATGACCAGGTCAATTCCTCTGAGGACCTCAATGCAAAGGGCGTTGTGTTCAAAAGATTTATAAACATGATGGAGTTCGAGCACGAAGTCCCCTCCAGAGGTCATTCATATCTTAAGGATTCCACGGGGTCCAGCCGAGAAGCGTGCCAGGAAGGGTAAATCGTGGCCAGAAAAGAGATGACCACCGCCGCGACGATCACCAGCACGACATCCAGCATCTCCACCCGGACCGGCAGGGTGGAAATGTAATAGACATCCGACGGGAGTTCAATGAACTTGTACTTTGCCAGGAGATGGCAGAGCCCCAGGCCGGAAGCCAGTCCCACCAGGGTCCCGACCACCCCGACCAGCAGTCCCTGAAACATAAAAACGCTCATGATGCTCTTCTGGGTCGCCCCCATGGCTCGCAGGATGGCCACATCCTTGTTCTTCTCCATCACCACCATGACCAGGGTGCTGATGATGTTCAAGGCGCCCACCAGGACAATCATGATGAGAATAACGAACATGGCGATCTTTTCCAGCTTAAGGGCGGAGACAAGGCTTCGGTTCATCTGCTTCCAGTCTTTTGCCCAGTAAGGGTATCCCAGTTTCTTGGACACCGCACCGGCAATTTGATCCGCCTTGTAGATGTCGGCGACCTTCACCTCAACGCCTGTGGCCCTGTTGTCCAGCCCAAGAAAGTCCTGGGCCTCGTTCAAGGAGATGTAAACCATGGTCGCGTCATACTCATACATGCCCGAATCAAAGATCGCCGTGACCTTGAACTTTCGGTTCTGAGGCACCCTGCCCACGGGGGTGAGCTTTCCCATGGGAGAGACGACGGTGACCGTATCTCCCGGCTGGACCGCCAGCATCCTGGACAACTCCTTTCCCACAATGATCGCAGGAAGCCCGTCATGAAGGGAATCAAGGGATTGGAGGGATCCTCTTTTGATCATGCTGTCAATCTTGATCACCTTGCCTGCCGTCGTCGTGTCGATGCCTCTTAAGACCGACCCGGACACACTCCCTTGGCTATTGACCATGACCTGACTGTAGATGAAAGGGGTTGTTGCGACAACCCCTTCCACGGTACTCGTGTCCTTCGCGATCCTGTCGTAGTCGAGAAAGGCGCCTTCATAACTCAGAACAACCAGGTGGGAATTGACCCCAAGGATCTTACCCATGAGATCTTCCCGGAAGCCGTTCATCACGGAGAGAACAACGATCAGGGCCATGACCCCCATCATGACTCCGACAACGGAGATCACCGTGATCACGGAAATAAAAGCCTGTTTCCGTTTGGCTTTGAGGTACCTAGTGGCAAGAAAGACTTCGAATCGCATAAACTATGGTATCACTCTTTCGGGTTCGTTCGAGACCCGGGAACGTCTTTTCACCGCGGGAACGGCCGGGAGGGTCCAAGCTCCGGACCTTTTCCAGGGTGTGAGAAGGAACAGGGACTCATTTCGTTCTCATATGAGGGAAGAAGATGACATCCCTGATGGAAGGAGAGTCCGTCAGCAGCATGACGACTCGGTCAATACCGATCCCCTCTCCGGCTGTGGGCGGCAAACCGTATTCCATGGCGTCCAGGTAGTCTTCGTCCATGTACTGTGCTTCTTCATCACCCGCCTCTCTGAGCGAAGCCTGAGCCATGAATCTCTCCCGTTGGTCGACGGGATCGTTCAGTTCGTTGAAGGCGTTGGCGATTTCTTTGCCGCCGATAAAGAGCTCGAAGCGGTCGGCAAGGTCCGGCTCTTGATCATTCCTCCTGGAAAGCGGGGATATTTCAATCGGGTACCCGTAGACGAAGGTCGGTCTCACCAGTTTGGGTTCCACCAGCTGATCGAAGAACTTGGCGAGAATCTTGCCCAGGCTGTCTTCTTTCGAAAGAACGATATTCTTGGATCTAGCAAAAGCGGATGCCGCGTGGATGTCCTTCATCGCTTCTTTCGGCAAACCCGCTGTCTCTGTGAGAGCATCATACAAGGCGATCCTCGGCCAGGGCGGAGTGAAATCAATGGCCTGGGTCTGGTATTCGATGATATTCTTGCCGAGGACTTCCATGAGGACATGGTTGAAGAGTTCCTGTGTCAGCTCCATGAGATCTTCAAAGGTCGCGTAGGCCATGTAGAACTCGAGCATGGTGAACTCAGGGTTGTGTTTAACCGAGACCCCTTCGTTTCTGAAGTTGCGATTGATTTCGAAAACCCTCTCCAGACCCCCGATGACGAGCCTTTTCAAATAGAGCTCAGGGGCAACCCTCAGGTAGAGATGCATTCCCAGGGCATTATGGAAGGTTTTGAAGGGCCTGGCTGTCGCTCCGCCGGGAATGGGTTGCATCATCGGGGTTTCGACTTCCAGGAAATCCCTTTGGATGAAAAACTCACGGATCGACTGGATGATTCGGCTTCTCAGGACAAAAACGTTCTTCACTTCCTCATTCGCGATGAGGTCAAGATAGCGCTGGCGATATCTTGTTTCTACGTCACTCAACCCGTGCCATTTTTCAGGGAGGGGTCTCATGGACTTTGAAAGAAGACTCACGTCTTCTGCAAGAAGGGTCAGTTCGCCCGTTTTCGTGCGGAAGAAAGATCCTCGAATGCCGATAAAGTCACCAAGGTCCATGAGCTTAAAGATCTTGTACTTATCCTCTCCGACCTTGTCTTTTCTGACATACGCCTGGATGCGCCCTGTCCTGTCTTTGATATGGATGAAGCAGGCCTTGCCAAAATCCCGGAGGCCCATGATTCTGCCGGCGAGTTTAAAAGAGTCTTTTGTCTTCTCCAGGGTCTCGGAGTCCACCCCTCCGAAACGGTCAATCGCCTCGGAAATCGTTAGATTACATCTGAAACCTGCCGGGTAGAGCCCGACCCCCATTGCCTTGAGGGATTCGGTCTTCTTTTTCCTGTCTTCAAGAACTCCCGTTGTTTTTTCCATCATTCGAAAGATGAATTCACTCCTGTTGTGAAAGGTATTATCCAATCATTTACATAGGTTGAACGTATCCTTGTAGTCCAATCAGGGTTGATAGTCAAGGTAAAAGATAACGGCCCTGATGTTTAGGCTGAAGGCCGAAGACGAGTAAAGACACCTGAGCAGTTACAGTATTTTTTTGATTATCTTCCATGCAGGTGCTATAGAATTCCTGGCCGGGAGTCCAGAAAAATCGGCGGCCTTAGAACGCTGGAATGCAGGCGTTCATTGGAAAAATGACTGATCTAGCTGCAATCCTTTGTCCCCATTCGAGCGTCCCTGAGAAAAAACTCAAGGCCATTCTTTCTTTTTTTGGGTCGGTCAAAATCGGCCGGCCCTGGTTTACGGATCAGCCTGTGCCTCTTCCGGATAGCGGTGCGGTCCAGCTTCTTTATCCGCCCGAGAACCTCAAACCATCGGGAGATTTCAGGAGGCTTCTTGCCGAGTACCGGGGATGGGTGAGGACGAACCATGACAAAGGATTCGATGCCTTTCTGGCTTTCAAAGAGCAGAAGTTGCACGGCGAAGAGGCTACTTGGGTGATTAGAGGTGAGCTGCGCCATGAGGAGAGGCAGCCCCGGGCCCGAAGACAACACACTTTGAAATGGCATCTTTACCTGCACCTGGCCCAGGAAATTGAAGAGGGGGGGCAGGAGGCAGAAGAGCTGCTGAGAAGGTTGAAGGAACAAGATTCCCCGCTCAAGGGTGCTATCGAGGAGGAGGGAGAACCTCCTGGCCCTTTGGCCGATCTGCCTGGGTTTGACGCGTCCCCCATTCTCACTGAGGCCGGCACGAACAAGGTGATGGAGGCTTGGTTTTCTCTTTTCGAAGAGCATTTGAGAGGTGAAGTGGTCCTGCTCACCCTTAGCCCTCCAATCTTTCAGCACCTGTGCGAAGCATGGGAAGAATGGGGGGGCGGCACGGCTTCGGCGGATATGGAGTTCGGAGTCCCTGATTTCTCACGGTTCGACTTGACCGTAGTGATGAAGGAGAGAGACCGGTTTCTGAATAGCGCCGAAGGGGTTGTCCTGAGAGAAGCAGTGTGTAAATTTCTGGAGGGAAGTCCCGGGATGCACTTGGCAGAAATGGGCGGGATCGAATCCGAGGGTTTGACCGGCGAAAGGATTTCTATCCGGCTGAGGTATTTTTCTCCCCTTATGCAATCCACCGGCAATGAGATCGTGAGACATCTTTCTGGGAAAACCGTAGGTCTTATCAGAGAGGAGCTCTCTTATGGCTAAGGAGAGCAAATCGAGAGTAGAACAACTTGAGAAAGAAGGATGGGTCAAGCAGTTCGTTGCAAACGAACCGCGCTTGAGTGAAGCCGCTGACCTTTACATGGAGTCAGGCTTTGACGTGCATCTCGAGCCCCTTGCAAAGGGACAGGAGTGCGGCATCTGCGCAGGAGCGGAAGACCAGAAAGAGCAGGGAGAGTGCCGGGTTTGCTTCGAAGGCTTTGAAGATCAGTACAAAATCATTTTTACAAGGCGCAGGAAAGATTCAACACCGTGGGAAGATGAACTTTTCTGAGATCGGCCCTGTCACTCCCTCCAGGCCTTGGGCCGCACCGCCATGAGTAAGCAGTATGAAGTAGGCAGTATGCAGTAAGGAGTACGCACACAAGATTACTGCCTAGTGCTTACTGCCCACTGCTTACGGGACCTGCGCGGCTCTAAAGAGACCGCACCGCCCCGGCTGGCGCTCGAATACATCTCCGCAAATTGCTAATAAGTCGCGGGTTGGGATGCTAGGCGGCTGCTTTCTTGGATTTCCAGTAAGGATTGACGAGATCCTCAAAGATGGCGAGGGCCGCTTCCGCACCCTGACCTGTGGCCGTGACGATTTGCTTGTACCCTCCTTCCACATCGCCGGCCGAGTAAATGCCCGGAATGTTGGTCCGGTGTCGTGAATCGCGTTTGATATATCCTTCGGGCGTGAGCTCTATACCCAGTTTCTTGGCGAGTTCCACTGCAGGGGTGTACCCGATGGCGATAAAGACGCCATCCACCTTCATGGTTTTCGTTTCTTTTGTCTGAAGGTTGTAAAGAAGCACTTCTTCAACCCGATCCTTGCCCCGAATCTCTTTGACTTCCGTGTCAAAGAGGACAGGGATCTTGTTGACAGAGAGGTTCTTGGTCAGATGCTCCTGCGCTCTGAGCGTGTCCCTGCGGTGAACCATGGTCACCCGCACGCCGATGTTGTGAAGGTGCAGAGCTTCGGTGACCGCGCTGTTTCCTCCGCCCACAATGATGACCTTCCTCCCCTTGAACAGAGGCCCGTCGCAGGTGCTGCAGTAACTCACTCCGTGGCCGGAGAGGCGCGATTCCCCGGGAGCTCCGAGATGACTGTAGCTGGCGCCGGTGGCGAGCAGAACCGCCTTGGCCAGAAATCGCCTTCTGCTGGTCAGAACGGTGATAGGATCTCCAGGCCGGATATCCATCACTTCTTCGCCCTGGAAGATGTTTGCATATTGCAGAGCATGGGTCGCCATGAGGTCCACAAGGGTCTTTCCTCCGACCTGGGTGAGACCAGGGTAATTCTCTACGACAGGGGTTGTGGCGACCTGACCTCCCAGGACTCCCCGTTCAATGACCACGGAACGCAGCCCGCTGCGCGCGCCGTAAATGCCGGCCGTAAGGCCGGCCGGGCCCCCGCCAATGATCACAAGGTCTGCCTCGACTTCCTGGGCGTCGCTTTCAGGGATGAAAACCGTCTGCTGCTCCATCTTGTCGAGGGAAAGCATGAACAGTTCCTCAGTCTGGGCGCCCTGGGCGACCAGGACCTCATTGGCATAGGTCTGAGGCACGCTTTGAGCGGAGTACTGGTCGGCCAGGTCAGGATTTGCCTGGATGTCAATGAGTTCGAGGGATAAGGAGTCCGGTTTTTCAACGGCCGCTTTAAGCGCGTTCACCGCTTGCTGGGGGCAGTAGGGACAGGAGGGGCTTACAAAGACCTTGATCGCTCTCGGCGAAGTGATCTTCCTAAGCACCTTCAGGGACTCCTGGCTCAGGCCGCTCGACCGATTCCCCGCCATGAGAACCGCTTCCACAAAGGTTTTCGCCTCCTCCCCGATGGGAGCGCCGAGCCAGCGAATTCTGTAACGGTCCGGATCAAAAAGCAGTGTGGGCGCCCGATTCACGTTCATCTTTTTTGCCATCGGGTGGTTGAGGTCGTACTCGCGCAACGTGACCTTGGAGGTCACCTCTCGGACGGCCCTTATCAGGAACCGGGCCGCTGTGATGAAGGGGTCATTTTTCCCGGGCTGAGTGAAGAGGATAAGGGGGACCTCATAAGGCAGATTCTTGAAGATGGACTTCAGTTGGGCCTGAAGTTGCTCCATTGCCGCTCTCTCGGCTTGGGTGTCTTTGACGTTGTTCATCCATCAGCGTCACCTCCTATGGCCATGTTTATTCGGTGATCAGATGACCTAACATAAGAGAGGAATTCGGGTTTTCAAGAGAAGCATCATGATAGTAATTCCGAAATCCGAAGCACGAAACTCGAAACAAATTCAAAACACCAATGACCAAAACTTAAAACAAATTCGTGCGATTGTCCGCAGCGGGTCGCAGCGGGTTTGGGACATTTGAATTTTGAATTTCGGGTTTGTTTCGAATTTAGAATTTCGTGCTTCGGATTTTATTTCTTTTTGATTCTGCACCCTATTCCCTTGAGGTTGGGAGTTCCGAACGCTTTTCCCAGTCTCTCCGTGGTGGTCAGAATGTTAAAATTGGATTTCTCCCAGCCGTAGAGGGACTCCACTCCGGCTTCTGCGAACCACCACCCATAGGCTGCGTTGACGACCCGCGGATGAATCCGGTCCGTGACGTGAGCCACCTGAGTGATGGACCCTGCTTTGGTCTCGATCACGATCTCGTTGCTGTCACGAATTCCATGATCTGGCCGCGGTCTCAGGATGGATCTCTGTTTTGGGGTGGGGCCTGTGCTTCCGCAGGCTTTCGAGCCACCGGTAGGAGGAGTGGAGATAGAAGCGGCTTTTGCAACTCGTGAGCACCAGGGGATAGTCCGGGTCCTCTTCCTCCGGAAAACCGGTGAATTGCGGCAGGGGGGAAAGCCCGAATTTCTCCGCTTGGCTCAAGTAAAGTTCCGCTTTCCCGGTCGGTGTTTTGAATCCTCCGGAGAGGTATTTTTGGAATCGCTCAGGTCCTTTGAGATATCCCCGCTCCGCGAACTGGCTATAGGAAAGGCCGGTTGGTTTTAAGACCGCCTCCAGCAGAGCTTTCCAGTCCTCATGCCAATGTTCTCCCGGGGTCAGCGTTCTGCCCAGCTCATTGACGATTTTGAGATCCGGCCAGCAGTCCTCAGGGGGGTCCACGACCTTTGGCCGGGCAAGCAGGTAACCATGGCCCAGACCGTAATGACCAATGTCATCGAACTCGAAGGCCGTTGCTGCTGGAAGCACGATGTCGGCCAGGGCCGCGGTAGGTGTCATGAAAATATCGGAGACAGCAATAAAATCGAGTTTCATCAGAGCATCAAAAGTCAGGCGGCTGTCCGCATAGGCCAGCAGGGGGTTGGTCCCCTGGAAGTAAGCTCCTCTGATCGGATAGGGAGTTTCGTCGAGAACCGCTTTTCTGAAATAAGCAGGGGGCACGGTCATCAGCTTGGGGATGGTCTTGTAGTGGGCATGGACCATCTCTTTCGGCTTTGAGGGGAGGAGATCGGATCTTACAAAGGCACCCAGTCCCAGGATGTTGGGGTCCACGGCGTCGATATTGCCTCCGGCTACATCCAGGTTACCACAAACGGTCATGAGGCAGAGAAGGGCTCTTGCTGCATCGTAGGCATGAATCGTTTGTTCAAGGGGGTTTCCCCACTGGATGGCTGCAGGATGAGACATGGCATAGAATCGCGCTGCTTCGCGAACGGTGCTCGCCGGCACCCAGGTGATGTCGGCTGTCTTCTCGGGTGAATACGCCTTCACATGAGCGGACAGCGCGTCAAAGCCGTGGGTCCACTGATCGACAAAGTCCTTGTCGAAAAGCCCTTCTTCAATGATGACATTCAGGAATGCAAGAGCCAGCGCGTGATCCGTGCCGGGCCGCAGCTGGAGCCAAAATTTCGCTCTTTCAGCCAGTTCCGTTTTTCTTGGATCGATGACGATGATCTCGGTCCCGTCTTTGATCCTCTTCAGAAGCAGGCTGCAGATCTGTCCTTCTTCATTCGTGCTCAGCGGGTTACTTGCCCATAGCATGATCAGTTTGCTCGGGTTATGGAGGTCCGCGACAGGGTAGAACCCGCAGGTGTGAATCCCGGACACCTCACGAGGCGCATGACAGACGTCCTGGACGCCGACCACATTGGGTGATCCAAAGAGATTGGCCAATCGCACCAGGCCAAAGAGCTCGAGACCTTTGGGCATTCCCTGGCAAAAGGCAACTGCTTTGGCCCCGGACGCCTTCTTGATGTCGTTAAAGCGGCCGGCAATGTCCTGTATGGCTTCAGGCCAGGAGATCTTTTCCCAGGACCCTTGTCCTCGCTTGCCTTTTCTTTTCATGGGATGGAGGAGTCGACCCGGATGGGTCAGGCGATCAGCGGAAGCCAGCCCCTTTGGGCAGGCATAGCCGCTATTCAAAAACCCTTCAGGATCTCCTTTGACCTCAACAATCTGATTTCCTCGCACAGCAACAAGAAGGCTGCACCCTCCGTGATCCATTCGCGAGCAATGGGTCCGTTTCCAGCGGATTTCTTCGGTCATTCCCTATTCCTTACATCACCATGATGGGGAGAGGTGTGATGCCCCATCAGAAACTCCCTATTGCCCTATAGCATGGCTGAATGGGCATAGCAAGGCGAGGGGCTTTGACCTATTTGAAGAATAGACAGCGGCCGACTCCGAGGCTTCGCTTTCAGAGTCAATTATGAAAGAAATTAGTGGAACCGCGTTCCGTCATTCCGGTGAAAACCGGAATCCAGGGTTTGTTAGCAGGGAACGTTGCATGAATCTGGACTCCGGCTTCCGCCGGAGTGACGTGGCGGATGAAGCGTCAGCGGAGTTCGATTTACTGCCTCTGGAGTTGTTTCTTGGCAGAGAAAAAAGCCTGTGGCGCTAGAAGCGAGGGTTTAGGCGGAGTTTTGGAAAAAACTTTCTCTGTAATGATAAGGGGATTCGCAGGCCGGAGGAAATCAAGCGGAGCAGTCGTACTGAAAAGGAACGGGTTGGACGAACGGCCAAATGCCTGGGGTGACCTCCATGCATTTCGAACTCTTCCTGCTTGAGCAGTTGTGCGAGTTCTTCTTTGGGAAGAGAGCCAAATTGACCTAGGGTCAGATCTGTCATGGTCAGCCTCGCGTTCTCTAGCCCTTTAACTATGCAAAATACCTGCCAGCTTGGGTCTCTGGGGACAACCTCAAGAATCTTGAATGGTTAAATGATCCTGGACAGTAAAGAAAAAAAGGAATGGGGAAAAACTGTCCCCATATGGGAGTTTTTCTTCTCTTAATTGGAAAAAATTTTCACATTCCTGGAGAGGAGCAGGGAGGGGTTCGATCAGATGGCCTTACTCAAGGTGGGGCGGAGTGACACCGGGTTCATGGTCTGACCTGGTTTGATGGAGATGGCGGGGGGAACGGCTACAGTTGAGAACTTGTTCCACTGATACCATCCTTCAGGGTGATGCCAAACATGTTGTTCAAACGCTTTCAGCAGGCCTGCACCGACAGAGGATATGGACGCCGGCTCTTTTTCCAGGATATCCCGGTAGCTCCTGATAATGAAAGAATACTTTTCAAGGGACACTCTGTGAAGAAGGCCAAAGACGACCTGAGCTCCTGATCGGCGCTGGAGAAGATTGATCGTTTTGTCTACACCGATTCTTTTCCCGAGGAAGAACATCTTTTCCGTCCTAGAGGGTTTCCATTCCTCGATTTCGTCACACTCAATGAAAACGACCCTGTTTTCTCTGAGGTCCCGGATGACCGCCCCCAGCACATTCTCCTGATCGGCATCAATCACCCTGATGCAGAGTTCCTTTGCTCTTGCATGAAGCCTGTCTTTCAGGTGATCCGTAGCACACTTGATGATCACGGAGATGGGGTATCCGCGGAGGGAAAGAAAGATGGGGATATATTCGATCCCTCCAAAGTGGCCCGTGACAAACAAGATGCCTTTCTTCTGTTTCAATGCCCCGTCTATTTTGTACAGAGAGGGAGCCTCGATGCTTTCGTCAAAAAAAGCTTTGAGGTTCGGAACGGATTCATAGGCGTTGAAGAGTTTTTCACAATAGTGATGCAGGATACCCCTGAAGACGTCCCTGGTGAGCGTTCTGATTTCTCGATAGTCCTTGGTCTCTGCAAATGCATTCTGAATGGCCTCAATGATCTTTCGTTTCTCTTTGGCACGGAAGAAATAATAAAGGCTTCCTAGAAGGGAGACATACCTGAAAGCCATGGGCCATCCCATTTTTTGAATCAAAGAGATATTCGGTTGCCACTGTAAGAAAGAGCTTAAATTGTTTCCCATTTCTTTCTCGGGATTCCTTGAGTTCCGATCGCCGTTTCCATCGTGAGCATCATGCCGATGCTCACCTCTTTCACTCACTCGGGTTAGCTCACGGACAAACCAGTTTGTCCGTGCCACCGTTCCCTCCAAGAGGAACAAGAGGGAACACGTTCGCCCCGCATTTAGTCCTTCAGAGGGGCGAAATTTGGTTGGTTTATCTAACTACTCTCGATTATTCAAGAAATAAGGAAGCAAAAGCCGTTCCATTCGTGAAAAGACAAGATGTTGTGGAAGGTCGGAAAGAGAGCCCTAGAGATTGGGGAGTTTGGAAAACAAGAAATACAAAAATTGTCAATTCCTAACGAAGTTGGGAGTTTTCCAGAAAGACCTTTTCATTCTTAGGAATTCCAGAAACGAGATGAGTGATGAACGAGGCAGGTGATTTCCGGGAAGCAGAGAATCAGAAAAAGGCTACTTTGATGCTGGTTTTCTGGTTCTGCGGATCACGATGTGTTCAACCTTTCGCTTGAGCATGTTGTAATAGCGTTCTTTTTGATCCCAGATGATGGCTGCCGTAGTGCTTCCATCCTCTTCATCGCAGACCATGCTTCCGTCCTCGTCGGTTCTGTAATCTTCACAGATAAACAGATTGGCTCCCTCAATGCCCTCCAGCATGAAGGCAAAAAGAGCTGCATAGCTCGGCCGAGTGTGATCCGCGAAACTCACCAGGACCTCATTGTTCTTGTTCAGCACGACCATGGCATAATCTGTTCGAAGAAAAAAATCGTCTTTGTAGAATTGTCCTCTGGAGTAAGCGGTCTTTCCCCCATAGAACTTTTCAAAGACCGCCTCGATTTCGCTGGCAATCCTTTTCTGCTCCTTGGTGATCGTGGGTGAATCCGTGCTCTCTTTGATTGGTTTTTCCATAGGCGCCACAAAGGGGAACAATCGATCTATCTACTATTCTAGAGCAAAATGCCTCCAACAGGGAAGAGAAAAATTTATCCCAGCGCCTCCAACTGCCTGACCTGCAACCCCTTGATCTCGTCCCTCAAGCGTGCCGCCTCCTCGAACTCCATTTTCTTTGCCGCTTCTTTCATCTTCTTTTCAAGCTTCTTGATCCCTTTCTCGAATGCTTCGGGCGTTAGGTAAGACCCCTCTGCTTCAGCGGCCACAGGGACCGTGACGTAGTCCGCCTCATAAGGAGAAGCGAGGATGTCATCGACGGCCTTCTGGATAGAAACAGGAGTGATATGATGTCTTTCGTTGTATTCCAACTGCATTTGCCGGCGACGATTGCTCTCCTCCATGGCGCGTGCCATGGACCCAGTGATCTGATCAGCGTAGAAGATGACCTGGCCGTGAATGTTTCTGGCCGCACGGCCGCACGTTTGAATGAGAGACCTTTCCGACCGGAGAAAACCTTCCTTGTCCGCATCGAGAATGGCCACCAGGGACACCTCAGGCAGGTCCAGGCCTTCTCGAAGCAGGTTGATGCCCACAAGGACATCAAATACACCCAAGCGCAGGTCCCGGATGATCTCCATTCTTTCAATGGTCTTAATGTCGGAATGAAGATAGCGAACCTTGATACCCAAATCGGCGTAATAGTCGGTAAGATCCTCTGCCATGCTTTTGGTCAGGGTGGTGACCAGCACTCTTTCATCCGTCGCCACCCTTCCTTTGATCCAGCCCAGCAGGTCGTCCACCTGGTTGGTCGCAGGCCGCACAATGATTTCAGGGTCTGTGAGGCCGGTGGGTCTTATGACCTGCTCCGTGACCAGTTCGGCCTTCTCCAGTTCATAGGGCCCCGGGGTCGCCGAAACATAGATCACCTGTTTGACTCTTGCTCCAAATTCCTCGAATCGGAGAGGCCTGTTATCCAGCGCAGAGGGCAGTCGAAAGCCGTACTGGACAAGGGTCTGTTTCCTGGATCGGTCCCCGTTGTACATGCCGTTGAGTTGAGGGACCGTGATGTGACTTTCATCGAGGAAGGTCAAAAAGTCTTTTGGGAAATAGTCGAGCAGGGTGGGCGGCGGTTCTCCAGGAGCCCTTCCCGTGAGGTGTCTGGAGTAGTTTTCAATGCCGTGGCAGTAGCCCATCTCGATCATCATCTCAAGGTCAAAATGAGTTCTTTCTTCAATACGCTGGGCCTCAATCAGTTTATTCTGGGATCGAAAGAGCTCGATTCTCTCTTTGAGCTCTCCATTGACCTGGCGAATGGCCCTTTCCCTGATATCCACGGTGGTCACATAGTGGGTAGCGGGATAGATGGTCACACGATTCAGTTCGTTGACCGCTTTGCCCGTGAGAGGGTCGATCTCATGAATGGACTCCACGAGATCGCCGAAGAAGTGGATTCGAACGGCTCTTTCCTCCTCGTGCACCGGATAGATGTCCACCACGTCGCCTCGAACACGGAAGTGTCCCCGCGAAAAATCGTAATCTCCCCGCTCGTATTGGATCTCCACCAGCTTTTTCAGGACGTCTTCCCTGGGCAGGGTACTGCTTTTCTCGAGACAGAGAAGCATGCCGTGATAGGCCTCAGGGGATCCAAGGCCGTAGATGCAGGAGACGCTCGCCACGATGATCACATCGTCCCTGTCCAGAAGAGAACGGGTGGCCGAGTGCCTCATCTTGTCTATTTGTTCATTAATGTGGGAGTCCTTGGCAATGTAGGTGTCGGACTGCGGGATGTAGGCTTCCGGTTGATAGTAGTCATAATAGCTGACAAAGTACTCCACGGCATTGTGGGGGAAGAACCTTTTCAGCTCACCGTAGAGCTGCGCTGCCAGGGTCTTGTTGGGGGCGATGATCAAGGTGGGCTTTTGCACGCGTGCAATGGTGCGAGCCATGGTGAAGGTCTTGCCTGAGCCGGTGACACCCAGGAGGACCATGTGTCTCAGTCCTTTCACGACACCCTTCACCAGATCTTCAATAGCGCCGGGTTGATCGCCGCAAGGCTCGAGATCTGAGACCAGTTTAAACTCACTCATCGCTTTATCTTTTGAAAACACCCCGTGCTGAAGGGACGGCAAAGAGTAGGCAGTATGCAGTAAGCACTAAGCAGCAAAAACTTCTCCCACAGAGGTTTTCTGCTCTTTACCCACTTCTTTGTGTTCACTGCGTACTGCCTACTGCATACTGTTTACTTATACATCATACCGCCAGGTCGTCCCCTTTGGGCCGTCCTCGAGAACAATCCCCATGTCCTTGAGGCTCTGGCGAACGGCATCCGCTTTGGCCCAGTCTCTATTTTTTCTAGCCGACGTCCTTTCTTCGATGAGTTTTTCGATTTCCCCGGAATCCGCGGTCTGCGCGGAGGCTGCAAGGGCTTCAAAGAAATGTTCCGGTTCCTCATGCAAAAAGCCGAGAACCGCGGAGGTGAGATAGAGGTGCCGTCGATCCTGGGAGAGCCTGGTTTTACTCGAATCATCGAGGGGGGAGTCCATGATTTTGTTCATTTCTTTCACTTTTTCGAAGAGCAGGGCGATCGCGTTTGCCGTGTTCAAATCATCGTCCATGGTCTGCACGAACTGGTCAAGGAAGGAATCCTTGTCCGGAGCCGACAGCGAGGATGGGAGGGGAACTTCCCCCTTGTCTTTATCAGGGCCGATCAACTGATCCAGCCTTTGCAGGGTCCTGTAGATACGCACGAGGCCAGCCTGGAGACCCAGAACAGCGCTCTTCGAAAAGTCGAGGGGGCTTCGATAGTGCTTTGAAATGAGGAAGAGGCGCAACACTTCGGGATGGTACATTTCAAGAGCATCCCGGATGGTCAGAAAGTTGCCGAGAGACTTGGACATCTTCTCGGATTCCACAGTGACGAATCCGTTGTGAATCCAGTACCTGGCAAACTGGCCGCCATTCGCCGCAATGGACTGAGCTCTCTCGTTCTCATGATGAGGGAAAAGAAGATCTTCGCCGCCGCCGTGAATATCAAAGGAAGAACCTAGGAAGTGACCGCTCATGGCGGAACACTCCATATGCCACCCCGGCCTGCCCGGTCCCCAGGGACTCGGCCATTGGGGTTCACCGGGCTTTGCCCCTTTCCACAGAACAAAGTCCATGGGGTGACGTTTTTTTTCATCCACGGCGATCCTGCTGCCTGCTTTCATGTCATCGAGTCGCCTTCCTGAAAGCTCTCCGTATCCGGAAAACTTATCCACCGAGTAGAAGACGTCCGTGCCTTCCGAATAGGCAAATCCCTTATCCATCAGGGTGATGATCATATCGATCATGCCCTGAATGTGTTCGGTAGCCCGAGGTTCCTTGTCCGCATTGAGGATACCCAGTTTCCCCATGTCCTCGTAAAAGGCCTGGATGTACTCCTCGGCCAGAGCCTTGGGATCTTTCCCAAGCTGCTTGGCCCGTTCGATGATTTTGTCGTCTACGTCGGTGAAATTCCGGACATAGGTGACGTGGAATCCTCTTGCGCGAAGATATTTCACCAGCACGTCGAAAACAATGGCGGACCGGGCATGGCCGATATGACAGAGATCATACACCGTCACCCCGCACACATACAAGCCCACTTCGCCCTTCCGAAGAGGGACGAAGTCTTCCTTGATGCGCGTGGCGGTATTGTAAACTCTCAGGGGCATAGGATTTCTCCGAAATCAAACGGTGCAAGGCACACAACAAACGGGAGTAGGCAGTAGACAGTAAGGAGTAAGCAGCAAGAACCCCTCACAGAGGGTTTTCCGTTTTTCTGCATACTGCCTACTGCTTACTGCCTACTCCTTCCGGGCGACTGGCTTGGCAACTCCTTTTTGACGAGAGAGACAACCGCGAAGGCCTCCATCCCCTCTTCACGGCCGCAAAAACCCATCCCCTCAGACGTCTTGGCCTTCACACTGATTTGATGGACCGGTACCCCCAGAATCTCCGAGAGTCGTGCCTGGATGCCAGAAATATGGGGCGCCAGTTTAGGCTTCTGCGCCACGATGGTTGAGTCCACGTTGTTGACCTGGTATCCGGCTTCCCGGACCCACTGGAGCACCTGTTCGAGCATGCGCAGGCTTTGTATGTCTTTGAAGGCCGGGTCCGTATCCGGAAAGTGCTGACCGATGTCGCCCCGGGCCAGCGCACCCAGAATGGCATCGATGACGGCATGGGTCAACACATCCGCATCCGAGTGCCCAAGGAGGCCCTTGGCAAAAGGGATGGAGATGCCCCCGAGGATCAGGGGGCGTCCTTCGACCAATCGATGAGCATCATATCCAAAACCTATGCGGAACAAGGGGGACACCTCATGAACGCTGCTGATCCTTAAAGGCTTTCTTTGGGGACAAAGTAACGGGGTTTTCGGAACGAACCGGCTTGATCAGTGGCAGGTGCTGCAGGAGCCACCCCCACAGGTCGCACAACCCGATGAGGACGAAGAGACGACCTTGCCGCTGCTCTTGAAGCTCGCCACAGACATGAGACGCTCGACCCTTTTCCCGTTGCAGCTCGGGCAACACACGTCATTGTCCTTTCCAAAAACAATGCATTCAAATTCCTTTTTGCATTTCTTGCATCTGAACTCATAAATAGGCATGAACAAAACCTCCTCAATTACCAATTCCCCTCCAGGCCTTCAATCACAGCAGCCGCGAGGAGAGGAAACATGATCTCATGATGACCGACCAGGGAATAGCCTTCTCCTCCTCCAAGGGTCGGTCTCGACACCACGTTCGTCATAGGACGGTAGTGCCGAATGAAATCCATGTTCAGGGTCGTAAACTGTGTGACCTCGTGTCCGAGGTTTCTGACCACGGACAAGGCCTTCAGGAAAACCTCGGGCAGGATCACGGCAGAGCCCAGGTTGATGAACACGCCCCCTTGGAGCTTTGAGACCAGGGTCGCAAAGAGACGGAAGTCATGGTGAGAAGCTTTCCCGAGAGAGGCTCCGTCCGCGCTCGGATGAAAATGGATGGTATCGGTCCCAATCGCCACATGCACGCTCACCGGGACACCGAGGTCATGGGCTCTCGCAAGAAGGCTCAAGGCATGGTGATGAAATTTTTCCTTTGAGAGTCTGGCCCCCACAGCCTCACCGAGTCCCATGTCCAGACGGGCTCCTTCCCGAATGGCTTCGTTAATGAGGCGGGCCGGTTCATCAGCCATACCAAACTGCCCTTCCCCAAGGCGGGCTGCCACGTCTTCGGAGGTGTGGCCCACCATGGCCACTTCCGTGTCATGGATAATACCGGCGCCGTTCATGGCCAGGCCCCGCACAATCCCCCTTTCCATCAGGTCAATGATATGGGGACTCAACCCCACCTTGATGGGATGGGCGCCCATGGCGAGAAGGATCATCTTCTTGTTTCGAGAGGAGCGGACAATGTGATCCACCACAGCCCTGAAGTCATTGCCCGCAAGGATTCGGGGAAGAGAATTGAGCCAGGATCTCATGGTTCCGCCTGGTTTCCAGGGGGTACCAAAGTCATCATGGCTGACCTTGCTCGGCCTGTCTTTCACCGAATAGGATCGGATTTTTTCGAGAGATATGGGTTTCCAGTCAGACACGATAGATTTCATCTCCGACAAGAACATTTATCATTGATCATTGATCATTTCCCATTGGAGAGGACCTTTCGGTGTTTAATCAATGATCAATGTTAAATGTTAAATGATCAATGCTTTGGCCTAATCCTCTTTGACCCCATCTTGGAAAAGAATGTAATCCACAAGCTGGCAGATGACGTGACCTGCCAGACTGTGAGCTTCCTGGATTCTGGCTGTGGTGTTACTCTTCACTACCAGGGCCATGTCTGCAAGACTTCTCACGCGGCCGCCATCCCCGCCTGTGAACGCGACCGTGTAGATACCCACACCTCGCGCTGCCTTCACTGCAGAAATCACATTCGCCGAGTTTCCGCTAGTGCTGATGGCGAGCAGCACGTCCCCTTCCATGCCGAGGGCCTTAATCTGCTTGGAAAAGATGTCATCAAAGGAGTAATCATTCCCGATGCTCGTGATCACGGAGGAATCGGTCGTCAGGGCAATCGCCGGAAGGGGAGGGCGTTCGAGCATGAACCGGTTCACGAATTCCGCAGCGATGTGCTGTGCATCCGCCGCACTCCCTCCATTTCCGCAGAGCATGAGCTTCCGGTCGCTGGTAAAGGCCTGGGAGATTTTTTCAGCAAAGAGAATCAGATTGTGAGCATTCTCTTTGATGAACTCTTCTTTGACCTTGATGCTTTCGCGAAGGGCTTTTTCAATGATTTTGTCCACCACGGCCTCACGGAATCATCTTTTATGCTTAGCAACTTAGGGTTTTTTTGCACTCTTGTCAACTCAACCCCGGGAGCCCCGGTATGAAAGAGAGAGCACGATCACCCCAGCTCTGTTTTCTTTTGACATCAAAGCGCCTTTCCCCTAAATTACCCTTCGGCCGGGAAACCTTCCGGCCTCAACAGGCTTATGAATAGAAGTTGCCGGCTTTTGGTCGTGATTTAATCCTCCGGTCATCCCGCGCTCTGCCGCGTGGAACATACAGAATGGACCCATGACAATACATTGACTTGTTGGGAAAGGAGGATCCCCATGGTAAAGCCCTGGCTGAAATACTACGACGAAGGCGTGCCGGCAACTATCGACTACCCTGCGATCCCTGTAGACCAGCTCCTGAGCAACGCGGCGCTCAAGCACCCGGATCACACCGCCACCATCTTCGGAGCCCGGGTGGGTTCCCGCCTGATGGACGCAAAGCTCACGTACCGCCAGATCAACGATGCGACGAACCGTTTTGCTTCCTCCCTCCAGGCCATGGGTGTAAAAAAGGGTGATCGGGTGGCGATCATGCTCCCGAGTTGCCCGCAATTCATCGTCGCCGCTTATGCGGCCTGGCGCATCGGCGCCATTGTTGTCTGCTGCAATCCTCTCTATGTGGAGCGCGAGGTGGAGCACCTTCTCCATGACTCGGGCGCAGAGACGATGGTCGTTTTGAGCAGCCTCTATGGCCGGGTCAAGAGCGTCCGGCCTAAGACCGGCCTCAAGCGGGTGATTGTCACCAACATCAAAGAGTACTTCCCCGGTTTGCTCAAGTTCCTGTTCAGCTTGTCCAAGGAGAAAAAGGAGGGGCACAGGGTGAACATCTCAGGCGACAGGGACACCTTCTGGTTCCAGGAGATCCTCCACAAGGGCGCTGCTCAGCCAAGTCCGGTGGAAATGAAACCGCAGGAAGTGGCCGTCCTCATCTACACGGGCGGCACGACCGGGGGACCCAAAGGCGCGCAGCTCACTCACTTCAACCTGGTTTCCAACGCAACCGCAAACAACGTGTGGGCAAAGAGCCTGGAGGCGAAGGATATCCTGGTCTCAGTCATGCCCTTTTTCCACAGCTACGGTCTCACCGTGGGCATGAACACACCCATTGCCAACAGTCTGACGGCGATCGTCATCCCCAACCCGCGGGACCTTCAGCACGTTCTCATGGCCATTTCAAAGCACTGTGCCACCTTTTATCCGGGCGTGCCGACCATGGTGGTGGGGATGAACAACTTTCCCGAAATCAAGAAATATGATCTCTCTTCCCTGCGCTTTGCCGTGAGTGCCGCAGCTCCTCTGGCTCCGGAAGTGCAGGCCCGCTTTGAGCAGATAACGGGGTGCAAGATTCTCGAAGCCTACGGCCTGACAGAAACCAGCCCGGTGGCCACCATGGCCCCTCTCGGCAGAATCAAGGACAATTCCGTGGGTGTTCCCATGCCGGACACGGAGGTTAAGATCGTGGACGTGGAGACAGGCACCAGGGAGATGCCGACCGGAGAAACGGGCGAAATCATCATCAAAGGGCCTCAGATCATGAAGGGTTACTGGAACCTTCCTGAGGAGACGGCCAAGGCCCTTCGCGTCGGTCCTGACGGCCAGCCGGGTTGGTTCTACTCCGCCGACATCGGCTTCATGGACGAGGAAGGGTACGTACACATTGTGGACCGAAAGAAGGATATGATCATTGCCGGCGCTTACAACATCTATCCCACGGAGGTGGAGGCTGTTCTGTTTGAGCACCCGAAAGTTAAAGAGGCAGCGGTGATCGGGCTGCCCGACGAGAAGAGGGGAGAGACGGTCAAGGCGTTCATCGTGCTGAAGGAGGGGCAAACCGCCACGCCTGAGGAGATCATCGCCTTCTGCCGCGAGCGAATGGCGGCCTACAAGGCTCCGCGAACCGTAGAGTTCAAGACCGATCTGCCCAAGTCCCTTATAGGAAAAGTGTTGCGAAGAGTGCTCAGGGAGGAAGAAATTCGCAAAGCAGGTTAGGGCGGGAATCCATCTATGGCACAGAAATACGACGCGATTGTCATCGGCGCAGGACTGGGCGGCTTGTCGGGAGCGACCATGCTGGCCAAGAACGGCCTGAACGTGCTCCTGCTGGAACGGCACAATGTGCCCGGAGGCTATGCCACGAGCTTTGTGCGGGGCCGCTACGAGTTCGAAGTGGCCCTCCACGAACTATCGAACATCGGACCCAAGGATCTCCGAGGAGGGCTGTACCGCTACCTGGAGTACCTGGGTGTCGCCCACAAGGTGGAATTCCTCATTGTCCCGCATCTCTATCGCTCTATCTTCCCCGGTTTGGATGTCACCTTGCCTGTGGGCCGTGAGGCTTTCGAAGGAAAACTGTGCGAGGTCTTCCCGCACGAGAGCAAGGGTATCCACCGATTCCTGGAGCGCGTTTTCGGCCTGGGCCGCGATTTTGCAAGAGTCGTCAAGGAAAGAGGCGTGGGAAACCCCTTGTCCATGCCCTTCCGCTTTCCTGACTTCTTCCGCTATTTGCCGACGATCTGGGGTCAGGTGCTGAACAGGGACGTGAAAGACCGCCTTGCCCGCGCCGTGATCTCCCAGTACTGGGGATACGTGGGTCTACCGCCATCCAAAATATCCTTTCTTTACCTCGCCACGACGCTCGCTGCTTATGTGAGAAGAGGCCCTGCATTTCCAGTCGGTCGGTCTCAGGCCCTTTCCAACGCCTTCATGAGCACCTTTGAGGAACTGGGTGGAGAAGTGCGCTTGAATTGCGGCGCTCAGAAGATCATCACGGAAAACGGCCGGGTTTGCGGAGTGATCACCGATGAAGAGGAGGAGATCCGAGCCGACTGGATCGTTTCCAATGCAGACCCTGTTACGACCTGCCGGGACCTGATCGGCTTTGACAAGGTGCCTGCTCGATTCTTCACGAAACTCCAATCGAGTGAAGTGGCTGCCTCCACGGTGAACGTGTATATGGGGGTGGACCGCTCGCCCGAAGAACTCGGGCTCACGGAACACGAAATATTCATTAATGCCGATCATGATCTTGAGCGGCACTACGAGGGAACCAAGAATCTTGAACCGCCGGAGGCGATCGCAGTGACCTGCTACAATGCGGTGTACCCGGACATTTCGCCGAAGGGCACATGCATCGTCGTCCTCACAGCGCTCAAGTATGGGGAACCTTGGTATGAGATTCCGACGGAGCAATACGTGGACACAAAAAACCGAATCGGCGATGCCATGGTCACCATGGCCGAGAAGGTGTTCCCCGGCCTCCGGGAATACACTGAAGTGGTGGAGGTGTCCACGCCTCTCACCAACATGCGCTATGCAGGGGCGATGGGCGGCAGCATCTATGGCTTCAATCAACCCCCTCGGGACAACATGGTTTGGCGAATGGGTCATCGAGGGCCGTTAGAAGGCCTCTATTTTGTCGGGGCGTGGACGCAGCCCGGGGGTGGTTTCGAACCTTGCATGATGTCCGGCCAAATGGCGGGCGGAGCGATTCTGGCCAAAATCAAGAAGCGTCAGGAGGTCAAGTAGAATGTCCCTTGAACAGATCAACTGGCTGCTGGATGTCCGTGAGTATCGACGTGTGGCCAAAAATCGCAAGGCCCTTCGTGAACCCGGACAGGGTACGGACTACACCCATGAGAGATTCCGGGAGGTGGTCCAGCGTGTTGTTTCCCGGATCCACCCCAGGCGCATGAACCTGCGTGTGGTGGAAATCATCCCACAAACGGCCACAGCCAAGACGTTTTGTTTCGAACGCGTTGATGGACCTCTGCCGCCTTTTCGCGCCGGCCAATATGTGAATGTGCTGGTGAACATCGAAGGAGTTAGGACCAGCCGGACTTACAGCATTTCATCAGCTCCCATGGCGGAGCGATTGGAACTCACGGTGCGAGACAAGCCCGGAGGGTTTGTGGCGCCCTATCTTTTCAACGAACTCAAGGTTGGAGTTGTTCTGGAAACCACCGGCCCTGCCGGCCACTTTTACTATGAACCTCTCATCGATGGGGAGGATCTGGTTTTCCTGGCCGGAGGGAGCGGCATCACCCCTTTCATGAGCATGATCAGGGACACCGTGCAGCGGCAGCGTCCGCTCAGGATCAAACTGCTCTATGGGAGCCGCACGCCGGAAGACGCGATTTTCAGGGGTGAGCTTGAGAAGCTTGCTGCAAGCCATTCCAACTTCATCTTCTCCTTGGTCATCTCAGAGCCGCCGGAGGGGTACGAGGGTCTCACGGGATTCCTTGACTCAGAAGCCATTACCCAGCTCGTGGGAGATGTCAAAGGAAAGACCTTTTATGTCTGCGGGCCAAGGGCCATGCATGATTTCTGCAAGGCGGCCCTGAAAGAGATGGGCGTGCCTCAAAGAAAAATCCGGCGTGAACTCTACGGTGCGCCTGATGATGTAAGCAAGGAGCCTGGTTGGCCCGAGGGATTGTCCGAGGACATGGTTTTCGAAGTGGACGTGGCCGGAAAGAAGATGATTCTTGCAAAAGCCGGCGAGCCTCTGCTGAACGCTCTGGAGCGAAGCGGCTTGGTTGTGCCGGCCCTCTGCCGATCCGGGGAGTGCAGCTCCTGCCGGATTCGTCTCCTCGCAGGAAAGGTTTTTATGCCAAGCCAGGCCACATTGAGAGAGTCAGATCGCAAGGGTGGTTACATTCACGCCTGCGTGAGCTATCCATTAGATAATTTGAAAATCAGGCTGTAGATCAAGAAGACGGTGCAAGGTGCACGGCGCACGGTGCACGGTTTGAAGGGTGCAAGGCGCACGGTGCAGGGTACAAGGGGGACCTTCACAATGGTTTTTCCCGCGCACCGTGTACCGTACCATTGCTAATCAGGATGACATATGAAAGAGAAAAAGAACTCTAGTAACAAAGCAACTAGTCTATCTCTTTTGGCCTTCTTGATTTGCGTCGCGATCATGGTCGGGTCGGTCGTGGTCGCTTCCCTGGTTCAAACGGATTTCGGGAGAGTCGATGTCACAAACGTGATCTATGAAAACTATAACGGCATCCATGTCCGCGCCAAGCTCCTGAGACCGGTGGACGCCACAAAAGAAAATCCGATGCCAGGGGTTGTCCATATCCATGGATACCAGAATAACCGCGAGACAGGAGATGCCTACTGCCTTGAGCTGGCCCGAAGGGGCTTTGTGGTCCTCAACATCGACGCCATCGGCAGGGGCAACTCGGGTATGCCGAATAATCCGAAGGATCCCCAGTTTGACAAGACCTATGGAGGGTTGACTTCCCTGAAGGTTTTGAGATCTCTCCCTTTTGTAGATCCGGAATCCGTGGGCATGTTGGGCCACAGCCTGGGAGCGGAAATGGCCTATCAGGTTGCGCTGGGAGACTCAGGGGTAAACGGTCTCGTGATCAGCGGCTTCGCTTACACCCAGGCCGCTTCAGGAACCAGCCCCAGGAACATGCTGATGATCATCGGGAAGTGGGATGAGTTCCGACAGAGAATGACCGGGACAAGAGACATCGAGAAGGAATGGATGTCCAGCGCACAAACCAAAAAGGTGATTCCGTTTGCCAATCCGCGAATAGGGGTGACCTACGGGGACTTCACTCAGGGGACAGCCAGGCGAGTGGTTGTGCCGAGGACCATCCACTTCATGGAATCCCACGATCGAGGAGGCATCGGGGAAATGATCGAGTGGATGAGAAAGGCCCTTCGCCCTTCAGACAAACTCTGGATTGACGCGAAAGACCAGACATGGGCTATCAAGGAGTGGGCTACCCTGCTCGCGATGCTCGCCTGCTTTGCGTCTCTAATGCCCCTGGGACGCATCTTTCTTGGAATGAACTTTTTCAATCCTATTCAGGGTGCTCCCACAGGGAAATACGCCTGTTCCATAAGGTCGTATCTCAAGTTCAGCGGGATCAATGGTCTGCTCCTGTGGCTGTACCTGCCGCTCATTTTTGTTCTTTTTGGCGTCCATGTGTACGTCGTGCCCATTGACGGGATTTTTCCCATGATGATGGTGAACGGGGTGGTCTGGTGGTTTTTCTGGATCAACCTGATCGGGTTTTTTATCTTCAGACGGTGGTTCAGGAGGGAGTCGCAAAAGACCGGACTCACATGGGCGGAGGTGGGTGTTTCTCATCGACAAGAGGGTTTCGGGCTGGACCGCGGGAAGACTGCAAAGACCATTTTACTGGCCTTGATCCTTTTCGGCTTTGCGTACTTCAGCGAGCATCTGCTCGAGCAGATCTTCATTGTGGATTTCAGGTTTCTCTTTCCCTTTGCGAGCGATCTGACGGTTGAAAGAGCCTGGATCTGCCTGCGTTACTTCCCATTCATCCTGGTCGGTTTCGTGTTCATGGGGGTCTTCCTCCATGGCCAGCTTCGAAGACCCGCAAAGGACAGCCGGCTGGCTACATGGATCTCGTGGTCCTTCTGGAATCTTGTTGCCATGGTCACGCCGGTGATTCTCTTTCTTATGATCCAGTATGTGCCGCTTTTCGCAACCGGTTACATCCCCCTGGTCGGTCCGGGCGGCATGTTTGTCTCCTTTGTGCTCAACCTCTTTCACATCATCGGCGTCCTGATCGTCGTCGTTCCTCTGTCCACCTGGTTCTATCAGCTCACAGGGAAGATCTACCTAGGCGCTTTGCTCAATGCCCTAATCGTGACCTGGATGTTTGTCTCCTCCCAGGTGGTGGCGCCTATCCCTGTGTGAAGCCGGTCGTTCTTTCAACCCTATTGACAACCCGGAGAGAACGCCATAAAATGACTATAGTCATTTGACTATGAGCAAGAATGGAGGAGACGATGGAAACCTTGTCCGTGTCAAAATTCAAAGCGACTTGCTTATCCGTTTTGGAAGAAGTCAAAACGAAAAAGAAGAGAGTTTGCATCACCAAGAGGGGAGAACCCATTGCGGAAATCGTGCCCGTGAATACAAAAGAAAAAAAAGTTCCCCTGAAAGGTTGTGTGACATTCATTGGCGATATTGTCTCCCCGGTGGCCGAGGATGAGTGGGAGGTTCAGAAGTGAGGGATATCCTTCTGGACACTCATGTTTGGATTTGGGCGAGTCTCGATGATCGGACCTCGCTTTCGCCAAGGGCGGTAAGAGTGATCAAAGAAGCGAAAAGAAAATGGGTTTCAGCCATTTCCTGCTGGGAACTGGCGAAATTGGTGGAAAGAAAAAGAATCGGGTTTTCCATACCGGTCCTTAACTGGATCACAAGGTCTTTCAACGAGATGGACATCAGCATTGCCGATCTTTCTCCAGAAATCGCCGTCGAAAGTACCCAGCTAAAAGGATTTCACAAAGATCCGGCGGATCAAATCATTGTAGCCACATCCCGTGTGTTGGGCGTACCCCTCCTCACTTCAGACCGAAGGATTCTGGATTTCCCTGACGTTGAAACGGTGTGGTAGTTCTTCGGAGCGCAAGCGAAAAAAGCGCAGCAGCGCCTGATTCAAGGCGGTCCGTCTTCGACCATTAGGTTACCAAGTTCGTTCTGGTCGCCCTGCCTGATGGGGAATTTGTCCTGGAGAATCCTGCCCACCTCTCCGACGGCCTGGCAGATACCCTCTGCCGGCCGCCCGTCCTTGATCGCCTGAACGATCGTGGCGACAACTCCATTCCAGTGCGCCTCGGGAATCGCGGCGTTGATGCCCCGGTCGCCGAGGACCCAGACTCTGCGCTCGAAGACAGAGATATAAATGAGAACCCCGGTCTCCTCGCGCGTCCGGTATAGGCCTTTACGGAAAAACTGGATGTGGGCTGCCTCCCGAACCTCTTCCTCCATTTCTTTTCCGCGAATGAAAAACCGCTTCAGGACAGGGACGCGTTTGACAGCTTCGTGAAATACCAGAAACAGGGGAATCAGCGCCGCCAGGAATACCCACAGATTGGAAGGGCCGGCCCAGAATAAACCTCCCAGCGCCGGAGTGAGAGCGACCGCTGCAGGGAATGAAAAGGCGGTCGCACCGAGCAGACCGGCCATGGGATAATGATAGCTCGCGGGGACCACCATGACGACGATTTCGCCCCTTGTGCGGCTTTCCGCCTCGCGGACGCAGGTTTCAATCTTATCTTGATCCGCTTTGGAAATGAAGCGTTCCATCAGGTCTTTCATGGATTCCCCATCTTCCCCCAATCTACCAGCTGCCTGAAGCTCCGCCGCCACCGAATCCGCCGCCGCCACCGGAGAAACCACCGCCTCCCGAGAATCCGCCCCCGCCGGTGGAGAATCCTCCTCCGGATCGCCTGCCGTAATGCAGAGGTCCACTGCCGCGTGCGATGCCGGCAAATACCGAAAGGATGAATCCGACAACCAGGCCGATGCCTGCCAGGGCAACCAGGAACCCCAGTCCGGGTGAAAAGGCCATATGGCCCAGGAACGGCATGAAAAATCCGCCGGCCGCCGTCCCCAGCGGCCGACTCACCCGCCCAAGCGCAGAACACTAGAAAAACGAACAGGAACAGGAACGGGATGGCATTGGTCAAATCCCTTGAGCCAAAACCGCCGGAGTCCTTCTTGTCTTCTGCTTTGAACTCGCCTCTCACGACATCGATCATGGCCTGCACGCCGTTCACCACCCCCTGATCGAAACGGCCCGCTTTGAATTCCGGAACGATGATTCCGCGGATGATGCGGCCGGCCTGAAGATCGGTCAGGCGCCCCTCTAATCCGTAACCCACCTCGATCCGCACCTTGCGGTCCGCCCGGGAGATGAGCAGGATGGCCCCGTTGTCGAGGCCCTTGTGTCCGACCTTCCACTGCTCGGCTACCCGCATGGAGAAATCCTCCAACGCATCCCCTTCGAGGGACGGGACGGTGAGCACCACGATCTGGGTCGAGTCCCTCTGTTCAAGATCCTTCAACAGAAGATCGAGCTGGCGCACAACCCCCTGCGAAAGCATCCCGGCATGATCATTCACACGCGCCCGGAGCGGTGGAACCTCCAGGGCAAGGGCGGCTTGGATCAGCACCACCAGAGTCAACGCCGCTGCGGCTGCGACGCGTATGGCTCGATGCATGGTCGGTTTCTGGAGCATGGCCTGCACAGTCCTAGAACTTCACCTTGGGCGCGGCCTTGGCTGCTTCATCGGCTTTGATGTATTCCTTGCGCTTCAGGTGCAGCAGCAAGCTGTTGGTGAGGCTGTTGGGAAAACTGCGGATCGAGCTGTTGAACGCCTCGGCGGCCTCGTTGTATCGCTGGCGGGCCACATTGATCCGGTTCTCCGTTCCTTCGAGCTGATTCTGCAGGTCTTTGAAGTTTTCGTTGGCTTTGAGATCCGGGTACTGCTCAACCACCACGAGCAGCCGTGAAAGAGCTGACGAGAGCTCTCCCTGGGACTGCTGGAGTCGCTGCAGTGCAGCCGGATCGCTGAGATCGTCGGCGGACAGCTTGACAGAAGTGGCTTTGGAGCGGGCATTGATCACCGCTTCGAGGGTTCCGCGCTCGTGAGAGGCGTAGCCCTTGACGGTTTCCACCAGGTTGGGGATCAGGTCCGCGCGCCGCTGAAGGGTCGCTTCTACGTCCCCCCATGCCTTGAAGACTTTTTCTTCCTGCTGCTGCATGGTATTGTAGCCGCAGCCGCTGAGTGCCACAACCGCCGACAAGATCATTGTCAGAACAATGGTTCTCTTTTTCATTTTGACCTCCCCCCTCCCTCCATTAAGAGAATTTGGTAAAGAATAATATGTCAACGGTCACAAAAAATAAATAAACAAAGAGTTTCGAAAAAACTGGCCCGGATTGATCAATCCGGCGACAGTTGACTGAATAGGCTTGCACAAAGTACCATGGTCTCCACCCTCCTGCTGCCTTAGGATTTTGTTGGTTATGCCAAAACCACAATCTCCCAAGAGGAGGAGATTTTTTGGACAAGAGTGGATCCATAGTGTAACTGATGCGATGGAAAATCCCATCCGACAAATGAAGGAGAAAAAAGATGCCGTATTTTCTCAGTCCGAAGGTGATCTTCGGGAAAGGTGCCCTCAAGAGGCTTTCTCTTGAGCTGGAGGGCAAGGGTAACCGCGCCGCGCTCATTACGGATCATACCCTGAAGGAGAAATCCACCGAACTGGTTGAAAGTATCAGGGCAGCGGGATATGAAGTCAAGATATGGGATGAGGTGGAAGCCGACCCCACCTTGGATATCACCCTTGCGGCAAGCCGGTTTCTCCTCGATTTCAATCCCCAGTGGGTGATTGGGTTCGGCGGAGGATCGGCCATAGACACGGCAAAGGCCGCTTGGGTGCTCTACGAGAGGCCGGACCTGGCCGCTGGAGATCTGACCAAGGCCATTCTACCCAAGGTCAAGCTGAATCTGCGCCAAAAAGCTCGGTTTGTGGCCGTCCCGACGACAAGCGGCACAGGGGCCGATGTGACCTGGGTGGCCGTGCTTACCGACCGAGCCATGAACCGGAAAATCGTCTTCGCCCATAACGACATCGTCCCGGACCTATCCGTCCTGGACACCAATCTGACGCTCGCCTTGCCGAAGGACTTGACGGCCAGTACCGGCCTCGACGTTATCGCTCATGCCGTGGACGGATACACATCCAGGCAACAGAACGATTTCAGTGATGGCCCTTGCCTGCAAGCCGTGAAAATGGCCATGGACTGGCTTCCCGTGGTCTGCCGTGACGGCTCGAACCTTATGGCAAGGGAGAAAATGCAGAATGCCGCCACTATCGCCGGACTGGGTTTCGGTAATAGCAATACCGGCCTCTCCCATGCACTGGGCCATTCGGCCGGCGCGGTCTTCCACCTTCCACACGGGCGGGCCATCGGTATTGCCCTGCCCTATTCGCTTACCTATATCGCCTCAAATCCGCCGATCGAAGGGGTCCCGGATCCGGTCGAACGCCTTGCCGCGCTGGCCAGGTTTGTGGGTATCAACAACCCATCCCCCGGTGATGCGGTGGATGCCTTCATCGGCCGGATCAGGTCGATCCAGAAAGAAATCGGAGAGCCTTTAAGTTTGAGGGATGCCGGCATTACGGAAGACCGGATGATGAGGGAGATTGAAACATTGGTCCGAATTGCCGAAAAGGATCCCAACATGTACACAACGCCCTGTGAGTGCAAAGGGAAAGCGCTAAGAGAACTTTTCGAGATCATGTGGCGGGGGTAGCATAGGGCCGAGTGGAAGAAAGTAAGCTGAAGGGATAATTCACAATTCAAGATCAGACCTCAATACACGCGCTGATGGAAGGGATGTACCAGCCATGAAGGATTCCTCTCCCCCCGTGGTTCGGCTGGACGGCCGCCCTTGGGTTGGGGTCCGTCCTGGCCTTGCTATCCGCAATCGTCATGTATCTCACAGCGCCAAAGGCAACCAGTGAGGAAGATCCTGCCTTGTCGAGATCGTGATGCCCCGTCATATCGTCGACCTCGAATAGCAACAATGCGCTTACGATTAACGTTACAATGGTTAGAAGTCGGTCAATTGAAGATTACCAAATGACGAGGAAAGGATGAGCGTGCCCACCTTTGGCGATTTTTAAAATTTACCTGCCCCGCGATCGCATGGTTCCGAAGTCATAAGTGGGAGCTCGCGTCCCTGGCGCTCCTTGACAAGCTATTGGTTGTTGAAGTCTATCGTAGAGACAAGCAAAAATGCCCTTATAAGGCAAAGCCGTGATAGCCCTGCAATGAGCTATTGAATTGTGGATATGGACAAAAGACGGAATGTTGCCGCGAATGCCACCCATCTCGTGTCCGGGGGTCGTGTGTTCGCTCTAGGCTTAATCTTCTATTTTCTCTAACTTAAAAACCACAGGTCTTAGACCATCCGTACAGCACGAGATCGCAACGCCCTTTTCTTTCATCCAAGGATAATAGCCGCCGTACAGGATATGCACCAGGTCTCTCTGTATGTCAGCGAAAGCCCAGTTACAAAATCCAGGCGGACAATTATGATTATCAACCACGAATTCTTGCCCTAACTCAAACCGGTTACATTCTGGAGTTACCCTGCTTTCATCAAAAACAGCTGGAGGATTCTCACCGTACAAATCCTTATTGTTTACCTTCTTGACCACCGTGATTTTTACCTTGGCCATTTAAACCTCCTGTTACTAAAATCATCATTTGGGATAGTAAATTCCACACAACCTTCTCTATATACGAAATCCAGAAGAATAACAACAGTGCCTAGTACGCCAACTACAGCTAACATTTTGAGATTATCCCAAGCCACCAAGTCCTTTCTTGATTACCACAGGATGAATTCGAAAAAAAAACACGCTCAGGAATTATCTCCACCTGCTCACCGAGTTTTCTGTCCGATTTGGTGACAGGGAAGCGGAATCCCTGACCTCGGAGGAGATCCTGTCCTTCTTGGGCCACCTCACTGAAGGACTCAAGCAATCCACCAAGAGACTCCGCTTTTCCCTTCTTCGTGCCTTCTTCACCTTTATCATAAACACGGGCGCGGAGAGGTTCCCAAATCCCTGTGATGCACCAATGCTTCGGAAGATCTTCAAGGACTACAGACCTGTGCCCTGGAAAATCGTGGAAAAAGAAACCGTCGATGAGATCATCTTTAGGACTCCGGACCAAAGAAACCGGCTCATCCTGGAATTGATGGCAAGGGGAGGGATGAGAATCGGGGAAGTGCTTAAACTGACTCCCTCTGACATTGACGGGGGTAGAATCAGCATCCAGGCACCCAAGAGTGGTCGGCAAACCGAGGTCGTCTTTGTCCCTCAAAAGCTGGCCCATCGCTTGGGGGAATATATCCGTCAGAGGGGAGCAGAACGGAAGGAAAGGATTTTTTCCATTTCCTACCCTGCGGCGAGAATCGTAGTGAAGAAAGCAGGTGAACTCGTAGGAATCAGCCTGAAGCCCCATGATCTGAGAAGACATGCGGCTACCCATGCCTCCAGAGCGGGAACGCCGATCGAGATCGTGAGCAAGGTCATTCTCAGACACGCGAATCTGGCACCACTCAGCGTTATCTTGGGAAGGTCACTGACCTGGAGGCAATGAGATGGATTGAGAGTCTGCACGGATGAACGTGAGAGGCCGGGGTACGTTCAAGCTCCCGGCCTCTTCAATGATTATTTCCAAATCATCAAATGGCAATTCACCAGTGCCCCGCCCCAATGCATATCGAAATCGATCGTTTTAAGCGGTGTAACAGGCAATAGACTAGAAGCTCAAATCTTCAATACAGTCCTATTTCAATCGCGGAAAAGTTCTGGACATTTATTCTGGAAGCGGCAATCAGTGCTGGCACGGCGGTCCGCATCACTCGCTAACCTCCTGTCTAGCCCCCACCTCCGATGGGCGTGACTTCTCCGGTCTCCCCCGCTTCTCAGATCTCTCCCGCTGCGCCGATCAGCTCCACTTCGTCGATCCAATCCACAGCGCCGGTCAGGGACGTGCACAGTGTATGAAAAGCGCCGTCTTTCGAGGCCGACACGCCTTCCGCCATTGTCGTTCAGATCGTATGTCAGGTAAACGTCGTACACAGCGAAGGTGTAACAGCTATCTGAGTTCTTATCAATTAGGCTTTGGTAGGGTTTTAGAACGAAAAAAGACTTAGGTTGGAAGCCAGCTGGTGGCCTTTAGCCTCAGGTCAATAGGTTTAGGTTGGAAGGATTACCTTCAATAACTCCTCTTCGTGCTTTCGCCGGTCTGCTTTGCGTCGTTCTAATGAAATGGGGTTCTCGACTTTTCGCCGCTGGCCCCACCGCCTGTCCACTAAAATCCGCACACTTTGTTGTCCTGAAAAAGCCTCACCTAACTCCTTCAGAAGGTGATCATAGCGTCTTCTGACAATGATAAGCATCTTCTCAGCTTCTTCTGGCTCAACTTGGGCGGCTGGTTGACCGATACTCAAAACAAGTGAAGGCGTCTCATTCATTTGCAAGCCAATTTGAAAGGAGCTTTTGAATTTGTTTTAAAACAATTATAGCTCAATCTATCGTGGTATGTCAATAGGGCTTTGGGTGGAATTTCTTATGCAGCCATTATTTTTTGACTTGATGGATTGCATAGAGGACGGCCTGGAGGCGTCTCGTTACATGCAGTTTCCTAAAAATGCTGTTCACATGGGTCTTGACGGTCTTCTCGCTTATGAAGAGCTTATCGCCAATTTCTTTGTTCGTGCAACCGGTGGTAAGGAAAGATAGAACTTCGCGCTCTCTTGGCGTCAAGTCGGTCTTGTGCGTCTCAATCTCATCATGGGTCGGAAGTCCGTCCATCGGTTCTCCGGAGTTGAAAGACCCTCTCAAAGGCGGAATCTCATAGAAGGTGAATTCAGTCGTCCTAGGACCGGTAGGCTCCAGGAAAGCCTCTTTATGAAAGGCCTGTGCCGTGAGAAGTTCCCTCAGAAACCTAGGTGGAAGAGATAAGTTGGAAACGATAGTGAGTAAAAACCTACTAAAAGTCAAGAGGATTCACTTGGGATACCCAAGCGATTACGACACCAAGTTTATCGAGTTGGCAGACAGAGCGCAGGTTATGGCTTCCAACTCAAGTCGTAACACAAAGTTCACCAGCGCCACGCTTTTAGGCGCCTGGTGCAACGACTGGTTGGGCCTGCTCTCTGCATACAAAGACGACAGGGCACGACCGGGGCAAGTAACTTCCATCTTCTTTGCCTTGAGCCGGTGTCTATGTTTTGGGGTCAGATCAGTCATAAAACAATTTGCCGCTCATCCCTCAGCTTGGCTCCACAAACATCGATCGCCAACTCTCCAGATCATCAATCAAGCAAAAGCAGATTCTGCACGGCCGACCGGGATGTCGCGCCGATCTCATAAGCACCGGCATCCGGTGCCGCTCCAGCGTAAGACAAACCAATGCCTTGGCCCTGCGTCCATGACAGTACTTGGTTAACGGTGATCGTATCGGTGTTGTAGTCGACGCTTGTGATCCGTGCCCTTTGCACGGTGCCAAAGAGTTGAATTATGTCCCCCGAAACACCGCTTACGCCCCAGCCGTCCATGAAATATCCCGCGTCAGCTACCATAAATGATGTTCCAGAACCAGTGACAGAGGTAATCGTCGTCAAATATGTGCCCTTGTCTTTGCATGGGCTACTGGGCTGTAGGCGCAGGTCGGGCAAGGTGTAATTCATGGGATCACTGAATTTTTCGCCGGCATTGACAAATTGCGGATTTCCCTGTGTGTCGCCATCCCAGTTGTTGGCAAACACCTGTGCCTCGATAAGGCCGCCGCGGTCGGGGGTGTTGATATTGTACTCGCCAAAAGGAATCCTATGCCCATATAGAAGATTATTCTTGAATACATTATCTCTGATAACGAGCGTGCCGCTATAAATGCCAAAGCCAATACCAGAGCTCATATGATCAATTGGATCATAAGGGTTGTGGCCGTTATTGAAAAATGTATTCGAGTAAACCTTGTTGCGCACGACACTTTGCAGGTAGCTCGATGTCACACTCATGCTCAGGCCGGCGCTAATGTTATTAAAGAAGGTATTGTTACGAACAATATTCTCGCTGGAATTCAAAGCCATGCCGGAGGCTCCGTTGTTGTCGGAAGGGTCTGAGGAATACCCAACTCTGTTGCCCTCAAAAAGATTGCGCCCGCCATTTTCGCTGTACCCTGAAAAAGAAAGATTGCGGTTTCCATATAGAACAGCCCCTCTGTCGGATTGAACGGTGCCCATGGACCAGGGCTCGTTGTGAAAGATGTTCTTGCGGATTACATTGTACTTACCATAGATGCCGACAACGTGGTGTCCTCCGTGAAAAAAAACGTTGTTTTCAATCAGATTATAGCGGGTTACATCTGCGCTATTTTCCTCGTTACCGATGTCCAGCACGCAACCATGATCGTCGGCGTCGTAGTAGCCGTATTTGGAAAAGCGACAGTGATGGATCCAGTTATGCTGGGAACTGCCGCTGATGACTGAGCCGGCCCACGTGGCGACGGCGCCATTGACCAGCTTGGCGTCGTCGAAATTGCAGTAGGCGATGATGTTGCGGTGTGAGCTGTAACGGATATAGAGAAACCGCTTTTGTCTGGTGAAGTTGATGCCCTGCACGGTGATGAAAGATTTTGTATCCAGGCGCAGGCCCACATCATACGTTACCGCGTTGGCGATGGTCACGACGTCGTTTTCAAAATTGCGGTACGTGATTCTCATGGTGTCTGACGACCCGGAGCGCACTGGGTTGATGGTTGCGTCGTTGTACGTTCCAGCCTTGATATAGACGGTGTCACCCGCAACCAGAGTGCTGTTCGCCTTGGTTATGGTTTTCCAGGGTTGAGCGATGCTTCCGGGATTTTCGTCGCTCGCACCGGGGTTATTTTGATCCACGTAAAAATCCCCTGCCCAAATCGGTACGGCAACTGTTAAGGCAAAGGCAGTAACAATAAACAGAAAATGCTTGACCATTTTGACTCGTTTACTAGGACGGCAAATCCACTTGGACTCGGCAAAATACATCGTTTGAGCAACGAACCAACCTCGCATCAAGCAATTCCCAGAACCTCCTCGCGGCATCCAATTGAGAAACCACATTACAAAGACAGGCAATGACATCATGCTTCCCCTGTTCTCATCTGATTCAATCACCTTTCACGTGACCAGAGACCGGCATGGAACGTCAGCTTCCTTACGGAGCCGGGGATGTTTCACCCGGTATCCCAGCCATACAGCGCGGCATTCGCTTCTTTCCGCCTCCCAATCCATCCCGCCATCAGCATGCCTTACGGTTAGCCTGCCTAAGGAGAAGGCGACGAAACTGGGTTCCCAGGTTCCACAAAGTTGATCCAATGGATGATTTAGGTGCGCCCTCTACGCCGGTGGCACCGCGGTTCCGCGCAGGCAGTCAGCAGACATGCATCCTGACCATTTGTTCCAAACACAGGGGAGCAGCCCTCGCCTTGGTAGTGCATCTTGTTAATCCTCGCAGGCCGGTAGCCTTTGACGACGCTAACGGACATTCACATGTGTTCACCGTATCACCCGACCCTGGCCCTTAACCGCGGAGGATTCCCGGAGGGGTTCTCCCGTCACCGTTCAAACCCAATTCGGTACTCTTTCCGCGGGGCCTCGCACCAACCACACAGCGCGTGGCAAGCACGCCCGCGCAGGGTCCGGCAGGAATATGCTGGGAACTCAAGGCAAGTAGCTGAGTACACTTAAACTATGCGACATCGTGTCGCACCAGTTGGGATAGATGAAAAATTTCCTTGATATCACCTTTATAGCAAGGAAAAAAGTCCGCCTATTGCGATATTAAGCATGTAAAAGTGGAAAAACCTGCCGTTGTTTTTCCATGTTTGAACAATAGGAGCCCGTTAACATGGAAACCAAGAGGGAAGAACAGTGAATCTGCTCTGCTACAATCGTTCAGTAATCCGCCAGTTCTTCGCAACCCTCTTATATGTTTACCATTCTAAAAAGCCAAATACAACGCAAAAGAACCGCGATTTGAGGTTATCTCTGAGCGTCTTCAAGCTTGGATCCCGCACAACAACGACCAATTACAAACACAATACTGTCGTGGATAGGAGCAAAGGGCAAGTTATGACTTCCCAAATGTGGCCTATTGCGTGGACAGAAATCGGGCTAGTTACGATTTCGAAACTGACCCGGAACCTGAGCCTGCCGTTGAAATCTGTATCTTCAGATTAACCATCCCAATGGAAGTTTGCATAGCGTTAATCGAAAGCGAGCAGGTGGTCCTCTTGACCAGCGATTAGCAACTCAAGTCATAACGTTGTTTGAGCCTGAAAAGGCCAAGCAACAAACCACTTAGGCGACAATATATTGGATGGTTTATGGGATCTTTTACTGCTATTGATCCTCAAGCAGCAACGGCAACCAGGGCGTAGATTTCCTAGGCTCAACTTTGACGTAATTGCTCTTAGTCTCTGTATCTGTCCCCCTGGGCCCCGTCACCGTGAGGCTCACCGTGTAAATACCTGGTTTCGAGTAGATGTGTGTCGGACTCTGATCAGAGCTTCCAGCTCCATCACCAAAATCCCAGGTACGTCCAGTAACGCTCCCTGTTGAAAGATCCGTGAATCTTACACTCAAAGGCACCAGCCCACTGACAAAGTCAGCCTTGAAGTCAGCACTAGGCGCAGGAACAGTCTGAAAAGACACGCTCAGGTTTACGCCAGAAAAACTTGTATATCCCGAGAGCATGATATACCAAAGACCGCTTTGAGGTAAGGCAACCTGTATCTGCTCTTGTGTATAATCGCCCTCCGAAAAGATAACGTCAAACTCAGGCCTGTGGTAGCCAACAACAAGATCGCAGTCCCCCGTGCCGCCCGAGGTTTGAACGTTGAAATTTGTCGAGCCTGCGGGAATCTCTATTTGGTAGCACGTATAGCTTCCCTCTGCACCGGATAATCCTGATAAAGTTGCACTGTTTGTTAACACTGTGCAGGACTGCTTGTACACAGAGTACGTGGCGTTTCCTGTGTACACACCACCTTGGACTGTTACATTGACCGTTGCAGCCCCCGTTGCATACGAAGTGCTCTGGAAAGTGAGTCTGAAATCGGCTACGGTTGCCGGCATACCCATCCAGGTCGTCTGCAAAGGAGAAGGAAGAATCCACTCGTTGCCAGATTTTTTTAGCCGGAAAACATTGAACAAATCGTCGTAAAGGGCAAGGGTTTCATCATCTTCCTGATAAACTATAGAGCCGGTGGTTAAGGTCTCTTGCTCCCCGAGGACTGAGACAGTCACCGGCCCAATCCAAAGCCCGTCAAACTCCCCTATGGCGAACAGGGGTAATGGTGAGATAAAAAATACAAAACTGAAAAGTAATAGTATCCCCGAGACGTTTAGGAATGAGGCAAACCTTACCGCACAGGGATGAGCGGTAGACTGCGATTTTGGGATTCCGCACTCAAAAATCCTCGCTTTCCGAGTCATACTGCCTCCATATGCAGAAGATATCGCTAGGCCGTTTTCCTTCTTCAGAGAGAGTTTGTAAGGTAGCAGAAACTTTCCTTTTTTAGGCTCTGACTTTACGTGATCCGGCCTTCCGTGTCAAGTGCTAAGAATCCAATACTAAAGAATCCATTTGGTCAAGCAGCCCATATAATTGCCGATAGTCCTCTTCAATCTGTATGGGGCAGCAGGCGTAGAAATATACTGGGATTTAGCATTAACCTCAGAATCCTGACCTCGCGATTTTCGTTTTTTACCACTGCCCTACGTAGATGATAGCGTTCAGAACCACGTAATTCTTCCAGCTGGGAGGCTAAGAAATGAGTCCCCCCTCACCACGACCCAGCTGGCATGAATTGAACTTCCATCTGGCCCACAGCCACCTTGTCGCCGAAGAGCTATTGAGTGATCTGGCTGTAAGTGCAATGCTATTGCGTGGACAGGAAGGGGGCCGATAAAGATTTCGAAGTTGACCGGAGCCTGAGCATGATTTCGAAATCTCTATCTTGAAATCGCTCTTCGAAACGGAGACATGCGTATCGTTAATCGCTCTTCAGCCTAGTCAGCGTCAAGAAAAGGCGCTTCATGCGGCCTTGCATGAAGCGCCTGGTGCAAAACTCCCCATCGCAGTCTAATTTGGACTCAGTTGTGATCTGGTCACGATGCGATGGTTTCTATGTAAATCAGTACCTCGCCAAATTTGAGTTGAACGCTTCGAGGTGATTTAGGGACCCTCCCAAGAGATTGCTATAGACGGTCTTTATATCTTTGTGAGTAGTTGAAGCGATCCCCGCCTCCAGGTCATCGATATCAGTCTCCTCTATAAAGATACCAACATGGAGTGCGTCAACCAGAGAAACGCTGCCATCCAGAATGAGTTCGTTGTATAGGGCCTGAAGTTCCAAGTTGGTGAATTCGCCAGGGCCCTTGCCTGCTGCCGGATCCGGAATGCCATACCTGTCGAGCAGAGTTCTTATGGCATCCATGTGTGTCTGCTCGCTCCCGGATATGTTCTTAAAAATGCGTGACGGCCACTTGTCGTATAGAAAGAGGTAAACATCTCTCGCCAGCTTCTCTTCCTCACGCATATAGCTCAGCCAGGATTTCTCCGTGTCGGTCAAACCGTCGGCCTGCGCGTAACAGACCGAAGTGATGCTCATTAACAGCAGAAGCGCACTAACAGTTAACCAGCTTTTTAACCTTACTTTGCATCTGTCTTTCATAACCAAAGAATCCTTTCGTTCTTTTGGGGCGGTTCTCGAACACTGCTGTCTCTAATATCGACAGGCCGAACCGTTGCTTAATGATTATCCAAGGATTTAATTCCTTCACTTTGTCTCACCAAGTCAAAGAAGCTAGTGTTGTCTCTCTTCAGAGAGCTTTGGCATTGTCATTTCGTGGTCTTGCTGGAACCATCCTTTACGCGATCTCTGGTCTGTGTCTGGTCCTTGGTCTGGCTCTTTTGCGGATCACGCGTGCGAGTCTGGTCCTTGGTTCCTGTCTGATAGGTGCTTCTTATCTGATCTTTGGATCGAGTCCTGGTTTGATCCGCCGCAAGTGCGCTACCGGCAAAGAGCACCATCAAAGCCACTCCCAATGCGATTATCACGTTTCTCATAGGTATCACCTCCTTTCGTATTGGTTTACAAACGATATACGCCGATTAAAGAGAATTGGTCACAGGAGTATTATCAAATTCTGAATTCTGGTCTGTTGGTTTCTTATAAGCTCCACGGACGGTTTCGCTCTATCAATCCATTTCCAGCGAACGGATCAGCAATGTTCATCATACGATACCTAATTGACTAATCGGGCTTGAGGGTTTGAATGAGGTGAGGTTAATAACTAAATCATTAAGGGTGGGGGGCTCGGGCGCCCCTTTTGTGCAAGTCTCTGAGCATACTCAGTTGAGTTCTGACCAGCATCAAGGAACTGAGGGAGTGGGTAGATGATCTGGATAGGCTTTTACGCGTTCATCGAGGAGGGACTTAGTTGTTGTTTGAGGGATGCCCCCTCACCCTGCCATCCACCTCCACATCGAGGGAGAGGGTTGGGGTGAGGGGAACCTTTCAAGAGGCCTAATGGTTTTGCATTATTTGCTGCTGCCGCCCGGTCCATACCCGCTCTGACCGGTACCGTCGCCTGGGCCATAACCTGAACCATCTGCCGGACCAACACCGTCGTTGCCGGTTCCATCGCCAGGGCCATCGCCGTGCGGTCCCTGACCGCCACCGGGTCCAAATCCTCCACCTTGACCCGGGCCTGCCCCTGGTCCAGGACCCATGCCAGGGCTACCAGCACCAGCGCCGGGCGAACCAGCGCCAGCACCATCACCTGCGCCTGCACCAGCGCCCGCTCCTCCACCAGCACCAGCTCCTGCCCCGGCGCCTGCATATGCCAGAACCGCAGAGCCAATGAAAATCGTCAAAACAAGAGCCGATACCACCTTGAAATTTCTCATGCTACCATACCTCCTTCGTTAGATTAGATTTTCTAATTCATATACGAAGAAGGTGTTACATTGGTCACATCCTTTTTGTTAACGGCCAGGTCCACCGCCGCCAGCACCACCTGATCCACCACCGCCTCCGCCGCCAGCACCACCTGATCCACCACCGCCTCCACCGCCAGCACCAGCGCCACCAGCACCTGCTTCTCCTCCACCGTGACCACCGTGGCCGCGCCACTTCGACTTTGTATATTCCTTGCCGTGCGCGCGCCGCGACTCTCCCAGCAGCCTCATCAGCTTTTTCGGCATCTCCCTGATTAGCCAACAAAACCTGGAAGTGGAGCACATTGTATTGGCCAATTTGTTTTCAGACAGATTGAGGTGGTTGGAGGCCGCCAGAATGTGGAGCTTTGCGGCTGAAAGATCTCCCTGAGCGATTTCATTTCCGCCAGGAAACAAAGCACGCTAGTATTCCAGACGTTGCTTCCGTGCTCTTGATACACCCGGAAAGCTTCTTCAAGGTGAGACTGAGCGGTCAAATATTCGCCTTGAATTCGAGAAATACCGCCAAGGCCGGTTAGGGCGTCTGTGATTCCCCAGTGTGTTTGATCTCTGCGGCAACCGCCAGGCCTTGCTCTAAATAGGTACGCGCAGAAGTGTAATTTCCCAAGACCGCATCCGTATCTCCGAGGAAAATCAGAACATAAACGTAAAGGTATTTTTCGCCTAAATCCTGCAAAATTTTGGCGCTTTCTTCAACCATGTCTCGACCCAGCAAGTCACCGGAGGTATCCACCAGTGTAACTCCCAGCCTATATAAGACTTGTGCCTCCCCCCACCTGTCACCGGCACTACGGTAGAGGGACAGAGCCTCCTCGAACCGGGCAAACGCCATGGCCGCTTCACCTTGCCAGGTCAATGTTGCTCCCGCTTCTGAAAGCGCCTCCGCCAGACCCCGTTGGTTGCCCAACTTCCTGAAGATTGCCGCGCTTTCTTCGGCCTGCGGGCGAGCCGCGCTAAGGTCTCCCAGGATATTCATGATCATGCTCAATCCCAACAGAGCGCTTGCCCGGGCGGTCGTGGGTCTTTCCGGGCATATCTGGAGGGCTTGCATGAGCCAGTCGCGCCCTTCATGGAAGTATCCACGCATCCGCCAAAACCAGCGCAAGGCTCCCGCCAGCCGTAGCGCTCTATCCTCTCCCGGCGCCTCACGGTCGCTTTTAAGCGCCCATTCCAATGCTACCCGCAGATTGTCGTGTTCCTGCTCCAACCGCTCCAACCATTCCAACTGATTGGATCCCTTCAGTTCCTCGTTGGCAGTCTCTGCCAGGGCGAGAAAGTAGGCATAATGCCTCTGCTGCGCGGCCGCATGCGCCTGGGGATCGGCAGCCATATAGCCGGCACTGTATTGGCGGACCAGTTCGTGTAAATCATAGCGACCGCCTACGGACCGCCTTAACAGGGTCCGGTTCACCAAAGTGGACAAGACTAACAGCGCCGCACCCGCCACCTGCTCAGCCGCCTGGCGGCTAAACCCGCCCTGAAAGACTGAGAGTTTGCACATTACCTGCTGCTCATCCACCGTGAGCATTTTCCAGGAATGATCGAATACTGCCCGTATGCTGCGGTGCCGCTCGGGAAGATCGCGCATCGAGACGGACAGGAAGTCGATATTGTGCCCGATCTCTTTTGCGATCTCTTCACAGGATAGCAACCCAACCCAGGCGGCAGCCAGTTCAATGCCAAGCGGCATCCCCTCCAGGATCTGGCAGGTTTTGAGAACACAGCGCCGATCCTCTTCACGAAGCTCAAACCCTGCCCGAACGCGTCTGGCACTCTGTACAAACAAGGCCACAGCGCTGTATGACGCAAACTGCTCCTCCTGGTCGCTGGCAGGTACTGGCAGCCCCTGGACCTCAAACACCCACTCGCTCAGCAGGTTTAGTCGCTCCCGGGAGGTCACCAGCAGTTTTACTTGCGGGCAGTGCTTCAATATCTCTGTAAACACCCCCACACCGTCCAACAAATGCTCGGCGTTATCCAATACCAGCAAAGCCCTTTTCAGGTGTAAATACCGGAGAATCTGGGCTTGAGGATCGGGCGAGTCTTGAAACCTGAAATGTAGCGCATCGGCAATCGTCGGGACGATCAACGTCGGCGAATTCAGCGCCGCGAGCGAAACGAACCAGACCCCATCGGGGAAGCGCTCCTTGTATTGATTGCCAGCCTCGATTGCCAGGCGGGTCTTTCCAACTCCGCCGGGACCGACGATGGTGAGCAGCAAACACTGGGGATTACACAACAACCCGCCCAGGGCGGAGAGTTCCGGCTCGCGCCCGATGAAAGGGGTTAGCGGCCTCGGCAGGTTTCCGGTGGTCGGACTGGGTTCTCCGGCTGGCAGGGAAGCGCGACCGGGAATAACGGTGTGCAAGCATTCGACACTCCGCTCCCCCCGGGCAACTTGGATAAAGGTGGGTTGATTTTCAGCGGGGATTTCCAACGACTGGGCTAACGTCCTGGCGAGCTGCCTGGAAGGCTGCCGTTCCCCCGATTCAATCTTCCGGATGGCAAAGACACTGCAACTGGCGCGCTGCGCCAGTTGTTCCTGGTCAGATCCAACTGCCGGCGGCGGCATTTGAGCCACTCGCTGAAATGCAGGGGGACATCCGCCTCACCGGAGGAAACGCTGGTTGCCTGCGTATCGCTTGTAGTCATTTCCCTGATCTGGTTGCTTCACAAAATTCGGGTCGCGATTGATTTGATTGTCCGTATTTCGATGGAAAAACCATATTCAGTATATCACTTCTTTGCCCGATGAGAACACAATCGGGCGGACGGATACGAGAATGAGGCGGTTGTATTAGTTTTGGGTGAGGAGAGGGTGACTGGAGTGACCCCAATTTTCCCTTGTCTTCTTGTTTAATAGAAGCAGATGAAAAAATCAGTTTTGAGTTCGATTGATAAAGGAGAAAACCATGAAAAATGCGGGTGTATTAGTTTTGGGTGACTAGGGGGTTACTGGAGTGACCCCAAATGACTCCTGAATAAATGTTTAATGGTTGCAGATCAATCATCAACCATCATTGAAAAATGTAATGAAAGGATCCATTCTCGAAACAAAAACAAAAAAAACACAACCAAACTACTCAACTATCAAACTTCAAAGGAGTAAACCCATGAATACCAAATTCTTTCCCCAGTGGCTGCGACTGACGGCAGTTCTAGTCCTGCTTCTCGCAGCGCTCGCGCCCGTGAGCCCCGTATACGCAACTCCTGCCTTGTCACGACAGAGCCGATAGCGGCGCAGGCTCCCTGCGCGAGAAGATTGCCAACCCCGCCTGCGACACGATCACATTCGACGGCGATTACACCATCGTGCTTGCCAGCCAACTGATCATCAGCAGGAACATGACGATCGACGGTATTGGGCATGGCGTCACCGTCAGCGGCAACCATGCCGTGCGCGTATTCTATCATCGGTTCAGGTACGACGTCAATGACAACCTAACCGTGGCGAATGGTAATGCAGGTATGACAGGTTCGGCGGTGGTATTTTCAACTGGGGCACGCTAAATGTGACGAGCGGCACTTTCTCTGGCAACAACGCATGCCTTGGCGGCGGTATCTACAGCGATGGCGACAAATCTGACGGTAACAAGCAGCACCTTCTCTGGCAACAGCGCGAGGTATATGGTGGAGGCATCTACAACAACGATCAAAGCACTGTGAAGTGACGACAGTACCTTCTCTGGCAACAGCGCGGACTTCATGGCGGAGGCATCTACAACGCTCTTGGGACGACCAACGTGGCAAACAGTACCTTCACCGATAACAGCGCAGACTGGAACGGCGGTGGCATATATGTCCATTTTGGCACTGTGACGGTGGCGGACAGCGATTTCAACGGCAACAATGCAGAAATGGGAGCTGGCATCCCCACAATTCTGGTACGTTGAATGTACTGAACAGCACCTTCTCCGAAAAAAGCGCGCAATTCGCCGGTAGGGGCATATCAAACACAAGCACGCTAAATGTCATTAACAGTACCTTCTCCGGGAACTAGATGTACGGCAGCGGCGGTGGCATCTTCAAGCAAAGGTGGCGCGGCGGTGTTGACGCTCAGTACCTTCTCCAATAACAGCGCCATGAACGGCGGTGGCATCTACAACGATGCTGCCTCGTAAATTGACAAACAGCACCTTTTCGGGGAATTATGCAGAGGCATCTTAAGACAGGCACGCTGAAGTCGACAAACAGCACCATTTCGGGCAACTATACAAATGGCCTTGATACAATTGATGGCACTGCAACGTTGACGAATACCATTGTTGCGAACCACGGCTTTACGAACTGCATCAATTTGGGTACGGAGGTGTCATCAATGGCTCGAACAATCTGGCAGATGATGAGAGTTGCGGTCCGGGCTTCTATTCAGCCTCCATCCTGCTCGGACCGCTGGCGGATAACGGCGGTCCCACGCAGACGATGGCGCTCCTGCCTGGCTCGGCGGCGATTGACGCGGGCGACGATGCGGTGTGTCCCGCCACCGACCAGCGAGGGATAACGCGTCCGTATGGCTCCCACTGCAATCGGCGCTTACGAGGCGGAGATCACTGCAAGCGACACCACCCCCCCGACCATCACACTGACGACACCTGCCGAAGGCGCGGTGTACCGCTCGGACAAACCGTCAACGCGGACTATGCCTGCCAGGATGAAGATGGCGGGTCGGGTCTCGCCTCGTGCGTCGGGAATATCCCGAACGGGAGTCCCATTGACACCGGCTCGATCGGCGCAAAGACCTTCACTGTCAATGCGGCGGACAACGCCGGCAACACTGCTTCGGTGACACATACCTATCGCGTGATCTACAACTTCATCGGCTTCACTTCCCCGGTGGACAATCCCCCGATCATGAACATCGCCAAAGCCGGACAGACCATCCCACTCAAGTGGCGCATCACGGATGCCAACGGCAACCCGGTCACGGACCTGACGGGCGTATCCGTGACGGCGGTCAGCCTGTCCTGCCCGTCAGCGCCAACCACCGACGCGATCGAAGAGTATGTGGTCAGCAACTCCGGTCTGCAGAACCTGGGCGACGGCTACTATCAATGGAACTGGAAGTCGCCGAGCGCCTACGCCAACACCTGCAAGACGCTCAAACTGGACCTTGGGGAGGGCGCAGGCTTCGAGCATCTCGCCCTGTTCCAGTTCAGGAAGTAAATCGAAAGGCACAAAAGGTCTTGATATCAGCAGGGGCGGGGTTCCCTCTTCTTCGCTCAGAACGTACCCCGCCCCTGCGAAACCACTCAACTATCAAATTTCAGCTAAAAAGGAGTAAATCTCATGAAAACAAGAATTCATTCACCCAATCTTGTTCGCATCCTGGTCATCGTCACGCTGGTCATTCCGCTGACGTTGGGTGCGATTTCCCCGGCTATGGCCTCATTCAATGACAATGAAATTATCGGTTGGGGCTATAACGCAAACGGGGAGTTTACCACCCCTTCCGATCTGACGGACGTCATCGCGATCGCTGTCGGCGGTTTCCACAACCTTGCCCTCAGATCCGACGGCACCGTCGTTGCATGGGGCGAGAACTTCCACGGGCAGCGCGATGTACCGGCTGATTTATCCGGCGTGGTCGCGATCGCCGCGGGTGATGCCCATAGCCTGGCGCTCAAGAGCGACGGCACGGTTGTCGGTTGGGGCTACAACATGGAGGGTCAGACGGATATCCCCTCCGATCTCACGGATGTTGTCGCGATTGACGCTGGCATGTTTCATAACCTGGCGCGCAAGAGCGATGGCACCTTTGTCGGCTGGGGCAATAACGGCTTCGATCAGATTACCTTTCCTCCCGGTCTGGAAGAGGTCGTTGCTTTCGATGTGGGCTATAACCACAACCTGGCGATCAAGCCGGATGGCACTGTTGTCGCCTGGGGTTATAACGTATTTGGCCAGACCGATGTTCCGGAAGGTCTAGCGGATGTCGTTGCTGTCGCCGCAGGCAGGAATCATCAGTCTGGCCCTCAGGAGCGATGGCACCGTCGTCGGTTGGGGCAACAACACCTATGGGCAAACCAATATCCCTTCCGGCTTGACTGGTGTGGTAGCCATCGCCGCGGGTGGCGTTCACAGCCTGGCGCTCAAGAACGATGGCACAGTTGTCGGTTGGGGTGAGAACTCCTATGGCCAGAGCAACCCTCCGCCGGATGTGACAGGCGCTGTCGCCATCTATGCGGGTTACTGGCACAGCCTTGCGGTCGTTCCTGCCGACGCGCCGATTGTATACGACAATTTCGACGATAACTTCACCGACCCTGCTCTTTGGTCCATCGAGCAACAGGGAGGTCCCGTGGCAGCCGAAGTGAACCAGAGGCTTGAGATCACCATGCCTGCCACTTCGGCAGGCACGGAGTTCAAGGCCGGTATCTCAGCGCCTGCCAAATGCGTGGAGACTATGATATTCAGGTTGACTATGAAGTCCTTACATGGCCCTATGCCAATGGAGTAAGGCTTGGTTTGGCTGATGACCACGCCAACATGACACGCCTTAGTTCTGGCAGACAACCTGGAGACTACCCTGGAGGACCAGACCTCTACCTGACCACCTTTGACACTGCCGACCATGTCGTAGGAATCACTCCGACGTCAGATCTTTCCGGGAAACTCAGACTGGAACGGGTAGGCGACACCCTCACCAGCTACTACTTTGCGAATGGTGCTTGGACGTTCGTAGCTTCATATTCAGACCCGGCGTATACACAGGACACGGCCTTCTATCTTGGATCGTGGAGTGGTGACTCTGTCTTTATGGACCAAGAGGTCAAGATCGCTTTCGACAACCTGATTATCAACAAAGGCGAGTTGGTCTGTCCTACCGCTGCCGCGCCTGATTTAGCCATCACCCAGGTTGCCGATCAGGAGACGGTCAGTACGGGAGACCCGATGGGTTTTACGATCACGGTCACCAATAACGGCGATGCTACTGCCAATAGTGTGACGCTTTCCGATACCCTGCCCGTCTACCCTGCGTTCAGTTGGTCGGTGAGTGGAACGGATGCAGCCGCCTGTGCATTGACAGGGGGCGCACTCTCCTGCAACTTCGGCGAAATGCCTCCGGGCGCGGTGAAGACCATCCGGCTCACTGCACCCGAATATGAATATCATAGCAAGTGCTTCGACCCAATCATCACCAGTACCGCGACAGTCATGGCGTCCAACCAGCCAGTGAACAAGACCGCTACGGCCAGCGTCACTGTACTGTGCCCATATCCTTACCTAGACATAACTGCGGCTTCGAACATTGTAACGGCAGGCGATCCGGTCAGCTACACGGTTACGGTTGGCAACCCTTGGGGGGGATGGTAGCCTTAAGGACGTTGAAGCATTTGTTGACATTCAAAACGCCCCTGGCACATCCTGGGAAATCACGGAAGTAATCCCGAGCAGCGCCGCCAGCAACTGTACCTTTGGACAATATGGTGATTATATGGAGCTGGAGTGCCTATTCGACCAGATTGCGCCGCTGGAGGAGGTTAGCGTTAAACTCACTTCACCAACCACCTCTGCCAGCTGCGGTATGTTTGGTGCTTTTGGCGGCATGTGGTCAAGCAATGGTTTTTCTATCAAACTCAAACCGAATTACATCACTGTCAACTGCCCAGCACTCCTGATCACCAAAACGGCCGATGCAGGCCCCTTCAGCGCAGGTGACCATATTGGCTTCACTATCGAAGTCTCCAATCCTTACCTGACACCAGCTTACGGCGTGACGCTCACTGATACCGTTCCAACCATCCCCATGGAGTGGCTGATCGATCAGCAGGTTTCTCCCGAGTGCTCGCTCGCCAGTGGTACGTGGACATGTAATGTCGGGACGATGCCCCGAACACCACCTACAGTGTCCATATCTTCTCGGCGTCTAGCTCATCTACCTGCGGCAGGGTGGTGGAGAACACCGCCTCGGTCAGCGATTCGAGCGGTAGATCTAGCAGTGCCAGCGATAGCCTCGTGGTCAACTGCCCGGATCTCACGGTGACCAACACCGCAGCCAGTGAGACGGTCAGTTCGGGCGATCCGATTCGCTTTGACATCACGGTTACTAATCATGGCGCGGGGACGGCCAAGGATGTCGCCCTCAGCGATACCCTGACCACATACGCGGGGCTCAATTGGTCGGTCGGTGGAACGGATGCGGCCTCCTGTGCGATTACAGCGGGCGTGGTCTCCTGTAATTTCGGCGACATGCCCCCCGGCGCAGTGAAGAGCATCAGGCTCACTGCCCCCGAATACGAACATCATGATAAATGCTTCGGCCCAATCACCAGCACCGCGACCCTCATAGCGTACAACCAGCCGGTGAACAAGACAGCTACTGCCAGCATCACTGTGCTGTGCCCAAATGTTTTAATCAACGTATGGGCAGAAAATCCGAGCTACCCGGCGGGCTCCCCGATCAGTTTCACTACCAAGTTCGAAAACCTGGGGGATGGTATTGCCAGGGACGTCCTTGTGGAAACTGAACTTCCGACGAACCCCGGTTTGAGCTGGTCTATCATGAGCATCGTCCCGGCTGAAGCCGCCAACAACTGTGTCCTTGGCACCGATTCCTTTGGTACCGATGAACTCATATGCCGCTTCGACCAGATGGCCGCGGGGCAGGAAGTCACCATCACATTAACCTCGCCGACTACCTCTGCCAGCTGCGGCTGGATCAATAGCGTGGGGTATTTGACCATCAGAAATGGCAGATGGGCTCGATCCATAATGAAACCCCCAACCGTTACTTGCACAGTGGGTGCCACCGTCCAGCCAGGTGAGGCGGCGACGCTGACACTCCTGAACGGTCGAGGCCAGATCGAGTTCCCAGCGGACCTGGTTTCCGTTCCGACGACATTCACTTACACGGAGCAGGACGCGCCGAGCCAGCCCCTAGGCAGCAACACATTTGCCGGTCTCTCGTTCACACTGGACGCAACCGATTCCGCCGGCAGCCCGGTGACCTCGTTCCCGGCCAGCTACACAATCAGGCTCACCTACCAGGACAGCGACTGGCAGAGCGCCGGGATCGCTGACGAAAGCCGGCTCAATCTCGCCTACTGGGACACCGCTACCAGCCAATGGGTGAACGTGTTGCCGTGTGAGGGCTGCTCGCTAGATACGGAGCATAACGATCTCGTGGCCAGTTCAACCACCTCACCGAGTTCGCGCTGCTGGCTTCAACCGACACCACCCCACCAACCATCACACTGACGACACCTGCCGAAGGCGCGGTGTACCTGCTCGGACAAACCGTTAACGCGGACTATGCCTGTCAGGATGAAGACGGCGGATCGGGTCTCGCCTCGTGCGTTGGGGATGTCCCGGACGGGAGTCCCATTGACACCGGCTCGATCGGCGCCAAGACCTTTACCGTCAATGCGGCGGATAATGCTGGCAACACTGCTTCGGTGATACACACCTATCGCGTGATCTACAACTTCACCGGCTTCACTTCGCCCGTAGATAACCCGTCAGTAATGAACATCGCCAAAGCCGGGCAGACTATCCCGCTCAAGTGGCGCATCACAGATGGGAATGGCAATCCTGTCATCAATTTGACAGGTGTGACTGTGACGGCGGTCAGCTTGTCCTGCCCATCCGCGCCAACCACCGACGCGATCGAAGAGTATGTGGTCAGCAAATCCGGTTTGCAGAATCTGGGTGATGGCTACTATCAGTGGAACTGGAAATCACCGAGCGCCTACGCCAACACCTGCAAGACGCTCAAACTGGACCTTGGGGAGGGCGCGGGCTTCGAACATCTCGTGCTGTTCCGGTTCAGGAAGTAAAACGAAAGGCGAAAAAGGTTTTGATAACAGAAGGGGCGGGGTTCCTCGTCTTCGTCCGGAACGTACCCCGCCCCTGCGAAACCATTGAACGATCAAACTACCAAATGGAAATCACCAGGTAAGCTGGATTTTCCAGTTCGATTCTGATGGAGGTCAGAATGATCCGCAAAACATTAATCACCTTATTTATCCTGACTGGTATCGTGCTTGCCGCCTCGTGCAATTCTGCGCGACCCAGCCCAACGTCACAAGCGAATATGCCCAACCCGGCTTCGGTCTATTGTGAACAGCGGGGAAACAAGCTGGAGATCGTTACCGCCGCGGATGGCAGCCAGAATGGACTCTGCATCTTCCCCGATGGCAGTTCCTGTGACGAGTGGGCTTATTTCCGTGGCGAGTGTGGTCCGGCGGAGCAGGGCGGTTCGCCCTCCGCATCAACCGAGGTCCCTGCAGCCACGCAAGATATCGATTCACAAAACACCTCTTTGACACCGCCTCCGGACAACGCAACGGTCACGGTGCCTGCTCAGGTGGTGATAAATGCGCCATTGGACTACTGTTTTGCATATCCACAGGGCTTCACGCTGCTAATCAACGGCAGTCAAGTGGAGGTTATGGGGCCGTATTCGGGGCTGGGGGGCGTAGTGGCCGGGATGGTCTGGATTGATGTCATAGACGCGCCAGGTCGCACCGCCCTGGAGATTGCCGACGAAGAGGTGAATGCAGTTGTTGGTATCTCTCCCCTGCGTTCGACTGTGAGAATGGGTGGTGAGGAGGCGCTGGTTTTGGAGGGTATGCCCGGGCAGGATCTCATCCGGAAGGTATACATCGTTCATAATGGATTGCTATATACGCTCAACTTCATGCCCTATCAGTCAGATAACGACACAGCCAATGCCCAGACGGAGACTTTATTCGCATCAGTGACTTCGTCCTGGGTATGGATATCATCAGGCAGGCCTTGTCCGGCAATCTACTAACCCTGTCCCCGAGTCAATACCGAAGGGGCAAACAGTCAGAAGTAACCACTGACCGTATGGATGCGAGACTAAAGAGTTTGAAGTGGTGACAGCCGGCAAAGACATATGGCTGTCCCCTATTTTCTGGATTTGATTTATCGAAAGGACCAATGGATAAATTTTTCAAGCCGTAGAGTCCACTATTGCCGGATGGTACGATGATATTCAAGTTAGAGATGAGTTCGATAACGAAAAGTGAACTATGCAAACATCAAACGCCAAACAAAATTTCAGGTCCGATGATCCGGTGTGGATTCTCCTTGCCGAACTCCCGTTAAGAGATTTTTTGTCGGATCAGGACCGGAAAGATGGGTTTACGGCTGGATAACTGTTTCAAACTGCCCGGGAATTGGGCATGTCACCTGAGTGTATGGAAAATATTGCTGGGACGGTGACAGAATTTGCCAAAGAAGCATTGGTACGTTACAAACAGGAGGGACCGGAATTCCCTGGACGGATCCGGATATTTTGCCAGAAAAAGATTATAGACGATGCAAATTCAGAGAAAACTTCGAGACCTTACCACACAGAACAGGATAAGAAACAAAAACAGATTTTCTCTGATTCCAGCGCGAGCAGGATCGGGGGATGGGGATACTTCTCGATCGAGCGGGGAGGGGATATTTCTACAGACTCTCCCCTGAGCTCGGGGAATTCGGTTGATTTATACCTGTACAAAGAAGGGGAATGATCCGGGTGCCGCCGGGTGGGCAACCGCGCGTTAGTTGTACGGGCGCTGGATGGGAAAGTACACGCACTCGAGGACCGAGTTGCCGCACTTCAGGCGGCAGAAGAACCCTCGCAGAACTACAAGAGGTTGAAGGATAACGCGGCCCGGGCATATGCTCTTTCAGAGGTGGCGCTATATTTCCATAATGTGGGCGATTTCTCGCGTGCCGTGCTGCTGATGCAGCAAGCTGCACAGGCGGCAGGGCGGGAAGGCAATCGCTACAGGGAGAGCACAATTCATGTCAACCTTGGTGCTACTTATTCGCAATTAGGCTTGTATCTCCAGGCGCGTGATACTCTTTAGGAAGGGCTGGCACTGGCCGAGGCGATCGGGGAGCGTGCTTTGCCTGTCGCGTTCATGGGCGACCTCAACTATGTATCTTGGAGCCTTCACGACCGAGATCGGGCAATCGCGCTGGGCGAGCGAGCGCTGCGCGAAAACAAGATCATGGGGGGCAGCCCGTATTATCAGGCAGCTATCCTGGCTAGTCAGGGTCTCTATCTGGAATTGGCGGGGGAGTGGGCGGCAGCCGTTGAGCACATCACAGAGGCTCGCGCCATATTCACCAGGCTTAGGATGAACGCGGAAGGTTTCGGAGCGCAGGTGGTGGAGGTGCGTGCTCGGTTAGCCCTAGGGCAGCGAGAAAAAGCGTGGCAATTGGCGAGTGACGCATGGAAATACCTGCACAAACACGGATCCGCAGGGATTTTCTATCCGGCGCGGGTGTATGTTTTTGTAGCTGATGTTATGAATGCCATCGAGATTCCCGAGGTCTCAGTCCAAGAGGTGGTCAAAGCTGGATACCGTGATCTGATGCAGCGTATGGAAAAGATCAGCGACCCGAATGGCGCCAGGCATTCCTGGAGAATGTGCCAGAGAATAGTGCCATCGTGAAACGGTGGGAGAAGTTGAAAAAATCGGATACGTTATTGGAGGCATTAAACCCATCCTCTAGAGTCACCTGCCATTCCTCATCAAGCACGAAAAATATGTCGGATTGTGTGTATCCGTGCCCGTGCGGATATTACGGCGATTCGCTCAAATCCTGCACCTGCGCACCTGCGATTCAGCAGACATTGTCTGCAATGCCGACATGCGGATTGCCGAAGTCAGGAAGTTCTGTCATTTGCAGGATGAAGACCAGAGTTTGATGCGGGCGGCGACATCGTGCTGTGCATGAGCCAACTCAATCTTTCGGCGCGCGCCTATCATCGCACGCGAAGCGTGAAACTGGCGCGCACAATCGCGGACCTGGCGGGGAGTGAAGAAATCCAATCCACGCATTTGGCAGAGGCGCTGCAATATAGACCAAAATTAACGATGTAATGGGGCAAAAGTCTAAAACGATAATAATGGATGTGGGTTGATCGTTTAGAGTAAAAATTCTGACCGCCTTAGTAGTCCTCTTCTTCTGATTTTGCACCTGCACCTTTTGAAAATTTCAAATATGATTGTCCCACTCACATCCCCGGGGAATGCGCAATAATTCAATATCTGAAATATAATCAACCCATGCAAAATACCTCCGCGGAAAAAAATAGAACAACCACAATAGCGCTATTAACCACCGGCGCCATTGATCCCAACAACCGCGCCATTTGGGCTGGGGTGGACGCGGCATGCGCCGCCCTTTCGAATTCGAGACAGGGGTTGGGCCGCCAACGTGCGTGTAATCTGGACCGGGGTAGATGTGGCGGCGCGGGATTCCGGCGTAAACCTGATTTGCTACCCGGGACGTTTAGCAAACTCCCCGGTCGGGTTCGAGTCGCAAAGAAATGTCATCTATCGCATGGCTGATGCAAAAACCATTGACGGACTGGTTGTTATGGGCGGACTCAACGCATGGCTCAACCTGGACGAAACCTACTCGTTCCTCAAAAAATTCCAACCCAGACCCATCGTCACTACCGGCATCGTATTAGAGGGAATCCCCGGCGTCACGGTGGATAACTATCACGGCATGTACGAGGTTGTCACCCATCTGGCGGACGTTCACCAGCGGCGGCGGATTGCCTTCATCCGCGGGCAGGCTGGTCACCAGGAAGCCATGGATCGTTATCAGGCCTACCTTGATGTACTGGCGGAACACAACATCCCTTTGACCCAGAACTGATCTATCAGGGCGACTTCAAGGAAAGCGGGGGGATTCAGGGCGCTAAAACATTGCTGGAGCGCCGGGCTCGTTTCGACGCGCTGGTGGCGCCAGCGACAACATGGCAATTGGCGCGATGAAGACCCTCCAGGCGCGCGGGATGCGTATTCCAACAGATGTGGCAATCGCCGGGGTAAACGGTGAGGAAGAGGGGTTGGTCGTCAGTCCTCCATTGACCACCGCCCCCCTGCACTTTTTCGAACAGGCTTATCAGGCGACCATGATGGTGCTTGCAATGCTGGAAGGAAAGGAAGTTCCATCCAAGGTGGTTTTGCCCACCCGCATCGTGGTGCGGCAATCCTGCGGCTGTCCCGATCCGCTAGTGATTCACGCCCGGGCCATGCCTCACACCGAAAAATTGGATTCGTTCACCGATGAGATCCGCCTGTTGGACAGCCTGGTTTTTGGCGGCGCTGATTCCCAACTGCAAATTTCGTCCGACGACCCAATGCAGAGGGTCTTTCCGTGTTGCTTAAAGCCTTTCTTGATGAAAGCCGCGGCAGGCAGGAGAATATTTTTTTGGGACTCTTCATCGAGGCCATCCAGAAAACCGCCCACTTGAACGATGACTTTCCGCGCTGGCATGAAATCATCTCGACCCTGCGCCAGTTTGCCATATCGCAGTTGAGCGACACAACGTCGAGACTGCGCATCGAGAACCTGGTACAGCAGGCGCGGGTGGTGATTGGCGAATCCGCCCGCCGCCATTACGCCCACCAAGTATTACAGGCGGACGAGAAACTGCACAGCCTGGGGGAAATCAGCCAGAGCCTGAGCGTTGTCACCAGCGTCGCAGAATTAACCGATGTGCTGGAAAGTTCGCTGGCTTTGCTCAACATTCCGCGCTGTTACCTCTTCCTGTACGAAGACCCGCTCGACCCTGAAGGTATGGCGCGGTTTATTTTCTCCTATGAAAACCATCGCCGCGTATTCTTTGACCCGCAGGGACAGGTTTTCCCCGCGCGGCAGCTTCTACCCGATGATCTCCTGACTACCTCGCGTCAGCACGGACTGGTGGTGGAGCCGCTATTTTTCCGCGAAGACCAATTGGGGTACGCCATCTTCGAAGCCGACCCGCAGGAGGAGCGATCTACGAAATCCTCGGCGGGCAAATCAGCGCCTCCCTCAAACGAACCATCCTGACCGAACGCAATATCCGTCTGTTCGATGAAGCAGTCGAGGCGCGAAACGCCGCCGAACAGGCGAATCTGCTGAAAAGCCGTTTCCTTTCGATGGTCAGCCATGAGTTACGCACCCCGCTTGCCTTGATTGTTGGTACTATCGAAATGATGTTGCAGGAGGAAAAGGCGGGCAGTAATCCGCCTCTGCCGGGGTCTTATCGCAAGGACATGAACAGCATCCATACCAGCGCCAAGCACCTCTTCCGTTTGATCGGCGATGTGCTGGATTTGGCAAGCAACCAGGCGGGAGAATTGCAACTGGTCTCCGAGCAGCTGGACCTCTCGACTTTGTTTACTGAAGTGGTGGCGCTGGGACGATCCATGACGCGGGAAAAGGGGCTGGAGTGGCGTGAGCGGATTCCCGCCCGCCTGCCGTTGGTCATTGGCGACCGCACGCGCCTGCATCAGGTGACCCTTAATCTGTTGAGCAACGCCGTCAAATTCACCGAGCGCGGCTACGTTTCCCTCTCTGTCCGCGTGGAGGACAAATCGGTCATAGTCGAAGTCAGCGACAGCGGAATGGGTATTCCAACGGAGGAGCAGGAGGTCATCTTCGACGAGTTCCGCCGCTCGGAGAGAAGTGTGGGCGCGGCTACGGCGGCATGGGGCTGGGGCTGGCAATCACCCGGAGGCTGATCGAATTACACGGCGGCAGGATCGGCGTCCGTTCGGCGGGGGCGGAGGAAGCGGGGTCCACCTTTTATTTCAGCCTGCCTGTGCTGACCAACTCACGGGCGATCCCGGGAAACAACAAAACCGCACGAGCATCGTCCTCCTGTTGAGCGAAAACCCGTCCGTTAAATTACAACGGCATCTCCAGCAAAAGGGCTTCGACGTGGAAGTCATGAACATCTCCGATCAGCCAGGCTGGCTTGGACAAGTCGTGTCGCAACCGCCGGGCGCCGTGGTGTTGGATTTTCAACCGGCCACCGACCGCGGCTGGGAGTTGATACAACTCCTCAAGAAAAATCCTGAAACGCGGGATGTGCCGGTGCTTTTCTACAACCTTTCCAGCGAATTGATGCAAGGCTCGATGCTCAACATGGATTATCTTGCAAAGCCCATCAGTCGCACGGAACTTTTGCAGGCGTGGAACGCATGGGGTTGACGTCTAAAGACCAGCGCAGCACCATCCTTGTGGTGGACGACGAACCAAACGTGCTCAAATGCATGTCCGGATGCTGGAAAGCCAGGTCAACTGCAACATCCTCAAAGCACAGAACGGAAAACACGCACTGGAAATCATGCGGCAGGAACGCCCCGACCTGGTGCTGTTGGACCTAATGATGCCCGAAATGGATGGTTTTGAATCGCTTCAAGCCATGCGCGAGCAGGAATTGATGCGCGGCGTGCCGGTGATTGTGCTCTCGGCGCAAATCCTGACATCCCATGACATGGCGAAATTACAGGAAGGTGTGGCGGCCGTGCTGGGCAAGGGGTTGTTCAGCGTGGAAGAGGTGTTTTCACAGGTGGAGACGGCGCTGAGTCACAGCAAACGCCTGGGTGGGCAAACCTCCCAAACCGTTCGGCAGGCGATGGCATTTATCCATGAGAATTATGCAGAACCGATCTCACGAGCTGACCTGGCGCGCCATGTGTCCATCACCGAACGCTACCTGACACACTGTTTTCGCCAGGAGATGAACATTACCCCCATGGCTTACATCAACCGATATCGGGTCAAACGCGCCAAAATGCTGTTGGAGCAGGGAAATTTGAATGTCACCGAAGTGGCTCTGGCAGTGGGCTTTTCAGACGGCGGTTATTTCAGCCGGGTATTTCGCGAGGAGGTTGGCTTGACGCCTGTCGCCTATCAGCGCGGCGAACGGATCAACAATAAATAGTGTTTCGCCTTACCAAGGGGGAAGTCTCACATTTTGTCCAATAATCCAAAAGCATGCTCCAATTTTGCAAGACGCTGTCACAGTTTATGACAAACTAGGGGTGAAAAAAGCGCAGCCTATGTCAAACCTCGACCCAACAAAACGTCCATTGTGCATTATTGGTGAATCAGACCCTTTTCTAGCCCGCCTATTACAGCGATTCGCCGAAAAGAGAGGTTTACGATTCACCTTGCACAGACCGGGGAGGATATGTTGGCACAACCAGAATAAACCAGCCCTAATTATCCTGAACCGGAATTGCCCGGAAAAATAAGGGGATGGGAAGTTGCCCAAACACTCAAAGAAAGCGTTCCGCCCGTGCGTCCTGTCCTCATTTGCTCATGGATGAAAAAAGCTGAGACACAGGCACTGGTTGGGCAAATGTCTGCCCATCTGCAAAAACCGGATTTACGTTATGAAGATTTTGTAGAGGTCTTGAAAACCGCTGTAAAACCCCGCAACAATCGAAAAAAACGTTCCAGCGCAGTCCCACCCGTAAAACCAGTACTGGTTAAGAAAGCCATTATTTTTGGAGGTAACAATGAATTCGAGAGAAAGAATACTACTTGCCCTAAACCATAAGGAAGCCGACCGCGTTCCGCTGGATCTGGGCGGCTGGGACAAACCGGGATGCATGTTTCCACAGTCTACGCCTTACGTCAGGCTCTCAAACTGGATCCGCCCGGCATGCCGGTCAAGGTGATCGAACCGTTCCAAATGTTGGGCGAAATCAAACCCGACTTGCGCGACTCTCTGGAAGTGGATGTGGTAGGCCTCGGCGGGCAGTTCAACTTTTTCGGTTTTAAAAACGAAGGATGGAAACCATGGACCACTTTCGATGGAACCCCTGTGTTGGTGCCGGAAATGTTCAATACCGAACCCGATGAGAAGGGCGAAATTTTGATGTATCCCCAGGGAGATAAATCCGTTCCGCCCTGCGCAAAAATGCCTAGCGGGGGATATTATTTCGATTCAATCATGCGCCAGCGGCCGTTCGATGAGTCAAGCCTGAATGTTGAAGACAACCTGGAGGAATTTGGACCGATGCCGACGATGAATTGGAACATCTTAAAGAAGGATCCGAGAACCTTTATACCCAGACAGATAAAGCCATTGTAATGGGATTGGGCGGGATGGCATATGGTGATATTGCCCTTGTTCCCGGCCCTACCCTGAAGAACCCCAAGGGTATCCGCGATATTACCGAATGGTACATGAGTACAGTGACTCGCCAGGATTATATCAGCAGGTTTTTGAACGCCAATGTGAGATTGCCCTGAAAATCTGCCCAAAATCTACGCCGCAGTGGGTGATCGCGTCACTGTTGCCTGGGTAGCGGCACTGACTTTGGCGCACAGAACAATTGCTTTATTTCGCCAAAGGCGTTCCGTACCCTTTACAAACCCTTTTATTCACGTGTCAATGATTGGATCCATCAAAACACTTCCTGGAAAACCTTTATTCATTCCTGCGGCGCCATCCTTCCCATTATCCCCGACATATTATGCAGGATTCGACATTCTAAACCCGGTGCAGACTTCCGCCGCGAACATGGACCCCAGCGTGCTAAAAACGCGCTTCGGTGAACAGGTCACATTTTGGGGTGGCGGCGTGGAACCCAAGGAGTTCTGCCGTTTGGCAAGCCTGATGAAGTACGCGCCCAGGTGCGCGAGCGTCTGCAAATTTTTGGAAAAGGCGGAGGGTTTGTATTCAACCCGGTCCACAATGTTCAAGCCAAGGTCCCGATTGAAAACCTGCTGGCCATGTACGAAACTGTCCGTGACCATGGGCGCGATTAAGTTTTCCCGGAAAATGCCCATTTGGCAGGGTTCTTGCAACAGGCTGCTGGTTCCTCCCATTTCGCCGGCGCAATTTGTCCAATAATCCAAAAACAAGCGCCAATTTTGCAAGACTTCCCCTGCCATTTGTGCCAAACTAAGACATTGGGAAGTGCGCCAGCGCATCTCTTTTCGCCGGCGGTGTTGTTTTGAACCGCCTGCGAGTGCACATCCTGAAATCCGTTTCCACCCTGTTGTTTCTTGACAGGAAGTCAATTTCACCTTGAAGGAGAAAGAAAAATGAAACGCACCCTGTACCATCTTTTGACCGTCGTGCCTCTTGCGGCTTTTGTACTCGCCGCTTGCGCCCCGGCCGCCACTGACGCGCCCGCTGCGTCAGACAGCGGGAAACCGCTTTTCGTCGTCATCAACAAGAGCGCAGACCAGCAGTACTTCATTGACCTGCAGACCTCGTTTGTTGACACCGCCACAGAACTCGGCGCGAATTCCAAGAAATTCGATGCCAAGCTCGACCCGAACCTCGGCGTGAGCCTGGTGAACGACGCCATTTCCGCCGGTGCCAAGGGCATCGCCATCACCGTCCCCCGACCAGACCATTGGACCCGCCATCGCCAAAGCCGCCAAGGATGCAGGCGTGGTGCTCATCGCCACCGATGACGGCATTGTTGACGAAGCCGGCAACCCCGTTCCCTTCGTCGGTTTCGACGGCAAGGACATGGGCAAGAAGGTCGGTGAAGCCGCCGCCAAATTGCTCACTGACAGCGGCTGGCTCAAGGATCCGCCAAGAAAGTCGGTGTGCTTTCCGTCGAAGTGCAAACCCTCTCCGTCTGCAATGACCGCACCGACAATGAAAAGCTGCCGTGATCGCCGCTGGCGTCCCCGAAGCCCAGGTCTTCCCCGTCCCCTACACTGGTGAAGCCCTCTCCGCTCAGGATGCGGCTGGCCCGATCATCACCGCCCACCCCGAAATCACCAACTGGATCGTCTTTGGCTGCAACGATGAAGGCGCTCTTGGCACGTTGAATGCCCTCGCCACCGCCGGCGTCAAACCCGCTGATGTTATCGGTGTCGGTCTCGGCGCGTACGAAGCCTGCAAGTTCTGGGTGCCGGTCAGGAATTTGGCTTCAAGGACGGTTTGTTTATCTCCGGTTTGGATGTCGGCAAGACCGCTGCGAACCGTTCTCGATGATGCAGTCGTCAACGGTAAGACTCTGCCGCGAATTCCTATGCCCCAACCTCTATTGTGGACGCTTCCAACTATAGCAAAGTGATGGACCCGATCTCTGCGGCAAACTGTTCTGCCGGAGCGCCCGCTGCCGCACCTGCCGCTGAAAAACCGCTTTTTGTCGTGATCAACAAGAGCGCAGATCAGCAGTACTTCATTGACCTGCAGACTGGTTTGTTGACACCACCACAGAACTCGGCGCGGATTTGAAGAAAGTTCGATGCCAAGCTCGACCCGAACCTCGGCGTGAGCCTGGTGAACGACGCCATTTCCGCCGGTGCCAAGGGCATCGCCATCACCGTCCCCGACCAGACCATTGGACAGGCCATCGCCAAAGCCGCCAAGGATGCAGGCGTGGTGCTCATCGCCACCGATGACGGCATCGTTGACGAAGCCGGCAACCCCGTTCCCTTCGTCGGTTTCGACGGCAAGGACATGGGCAAGAAGGTCGGTGAAGCTGCCGCCAAATTGCTCACTGACAGCGGCTGGCTCAAGGATTCCGCCAAGAAAGTCGGTGTGCTTTCCGTCGAAGTGCAAACCCTCTCCGTCTGCAATGACCGCACCGACAACGAAAAAGCTGCCGGCCCTCGCCACCGCCGGCGTCAAACCCGCTGACGTTATTCAGGCTTCAACGCGGGATGTTCAAAGCCTTAACCCGACCTTGGCTGGACGTAAATCCGAATATTTAGCCGCGCGGAGTAGATTCGCTCGGTTGCTGAAAATCAGGATTTGCCGCCTGCCACCAACAGGACTGGTTGCTCGGGTTCGCTCCCGGGTATCCCTAGGTAATCGCCTAACTCCGTCAATGCCTGCTTATAGACATGCCGCTTGAAATAGACGACATCCTTTATCGGGTACCAGTAATCCACCCAGCACCAGGAGTCGAACTCGGGCTTACCTGAGCAGTCCAGTCGGATGCGGGACTCCGGAGACACCAGCTTGAGCATGAACCACAGCTGCTTCTGACCGATACAAAGGGGGTAGGAACGCTTGCGAATATAACGCTCGGGCAAATCATAATGCAGCCATTCGCTGGTGCGGGCTATGAGCTGGACATCGCGGCTGCGCAGTCCGACTTCCTCATAGAGTTCGCGGTACATGGCTGCTTCGGGCGCCTCGTTGCGTTTGATGCCACCCTGCGGAAACTGCCATGACCGCATGCCAAGCCGACGCGCCCAGAACACGCGCCTTTCCTCGTTGCAGAGAACGATGCCGACATTCAGGCGATATCCATTCAGGTCGATCATGGCTGCTCGCGGGTTCCGCTGGGAATGCAAGTGTATAATTGGCAAACTGTTATGAAGGAGTGAAGGGCATGGGCCCATCCACAGAACCCGGCGGCTTCCCCTTCTGACGCCTCGAGGGTATCCCCCCAACCGCTCATCGAATGTAAAGGAAACTGGTGACTCTGGCAATCTTTGACCTTGACAACACCCTGATCGCCGGCGACAGCGATTATCTGTGGGGCCAATTTCTGGTGGATCAAGGCATCGTTGACCGTGACGTCTACGAGACCGCCAATGCCCGCTTTTTCGAAGACTACAAGCAGGGCCATCTGGACATCGCCGAATTTCTGGCCTTTGCCCTCAAACCTCTCTCTGCGCATGAACCCGAGCAGCTCTATCGCTGGCGAGCCGCCTTCATCAGGGAAAAGATCGAGCCCATTCTCTTACCCGCCGCCCGCACCCTGATCAACCGGCACCAGTCCGCTGGCGACACCCTGATGATCATTACTGCCACCAACCGCTTTGTTACCGAGCCCATCGCCGAACTCTACGGAATCGTGCACTTGATCGCGACCACGCCCGAATTCAGGGATGGACGCTATACCGGGCGTTTTGAGGGGACCCCTTGTTTCCAATATGGCAAGGTCACACGCCTTAATGAATGGCTGGACGAACACAAGGTCTCCTTACATGGCAGCTGGTTCTACAGTGATTCCCATAACGACATGCCACTTCTGGAAAAAGTAAGTCACCCGGTAGCCGTCGATCCCGACTGGATTCTCCATCGCCACGCTATGAAGAGCCGCTGGCCAGTCATCAGCCTCCGAGGCGATGAATGCCCGTATCATCATCTCAACCGCGTGACCGATCGGCCACAATCCATAGGATTCAAATAACCATCGTGTCTCCATTATTGCAAGTCACTGGACTGAAAAGCGACCCGGTCTCGCCTTCGGGGCCGATTGTTGATGTGTGAGCGGTGCAGCGACATTTGAACCAAGGCGCGACCATATAGAAACTACCCTAAGCAAATTTATTTCGGTCATACAATAGGTTGCCGTTACTTCTGGACAACGCCCCGCCGGGAGGGTATAAAGCACCTCGATAGTCAACTGTCCGAGACCTCGTGCTTGAATCTTCGAGAAATCATCTTACAGCCGGTTATCTCCGCCGAAGAGGAGCGCTTCCAGTCGTTGATGCAGGCGCATCACTACCTGGGGGCGTTGCCAAAGATTGGCCATACCCTGTGGTATGTCGCCTCCTGGCATGGCGAGTGGGTGGCCTTGCTGAGCTTCTCCGCCGCCGCATGGAAGTGCGCCGCGCGGGATGCCTGGATCGGCTGGGATTTCCGTCACCAGTATGATCGCCTCCACCTGATCGCCAACAACAGCCGCTTCCTCATCCTTCCCGATCACCATTACCCGAATCTGGCCACCCGCGTGCTGGCCTTGTGCGAGCGCCGTTTGGTTCGGGATTGGCTAGATCGTTTCGGTTATCCGCTGTTGCTGCTGGAAACCTTCGTCGATCCGCGCCATTTCCACGGCACGATCTACCGTGCCGCCAACTGGCAGTATGTCGGCGATACCCGCGGCTTTCGCCGCACCCGCGAGGGCTACAGTGTCCAGCCGGAGGCGTCCAAGCGCGTCTTCGTCCGCCCCCTGCACCGCAAGGCTCAAGCCCGACTGTCTCGGCCCATCCTCGATCCCCAGTACCGCTACGGAGCCCCGAAGATCATGTTAACCGCCGAGCAGATGCGCACCCTCCCCGATTTCTTCGCCGACATCCCCGATCCCCGCCGCGGCCAGGGCCGCCGCCATCCCTTACCCGTCGTGCTGGCCATTGCCGCCGCCGCGACGCTGTGCGGGATGCGCGGCTACAAGGCGATCAGCCTGTGGGCGAAGGATTGGGCCAGAAAGCGCGAGCGCGCTTTCGTTGCTGTTACCGCGACCGCCACTACCTCGTTCCCAGCCGCACCGTCATTCGCGAGGTGCTGACCCGCGTCGACCCCGACCACGTGGACCGCGCCCTGCAGGCCTGGAACGCCTGCTACGCCGCCAGCGACGAAGCCCTCGCCATCGACGGCAAGACCATGTGCAATGCCGTCGACGAGCAGGGTCGGCAAACCCACATTCTGGGGGTTGTCGGCCATCAAACCCAAACTTGCTACGCTAAAAAAAAGTCGGCGCCCTGCCCATAGGCGAGGGTGACGAGGTCAAACAGACCAACGAGATCGGGATGGTCATCCCCGTCCTCGAAGCCCTCGACATCGCCGGCAAGACCCTCACCACCGATGCCCTGCTGACCCAGCGCAAACTCGCCCAGTACGCGCTCGACCATCAGGCCCACTACGTCTTCCCCGTCAAAGCGAACCAGCCCACGCTACACGAAGCCATCCAGCTAGCCTTTGCGGACCGGCAACCACCCGATTTCCGGGAATCTCCCGACTTGGCACACGGCCGCATCGTACAGCGCTCGATCTGGACTTCCACCGCTCTCAACGACTATCTCGACTTCCCCGGCGTTGGCCAGGTCTTCCTCATCGAGCGCCACGTGATCGAGAAAAAGACCGGCAAGACGTCAACCGATTTGGCCTTTGGGCTCACCAGCCATACCCCTCAAACCGCCAGTGCCGCCGGCGTGCTAGCCTATAACCGCGGCCATTGGTCCATCGAAAACGGCTGCCACTACACCCTCGACTGGAATTGGGATGAGGATCGCTCCACCATCCGCACCGGTCACGGCCCAGAGAACCTCACCGCCTTACGCCGTTTCGCCATCGGCGTCATCAAATCCAGAACTCAAGAGAGCGTCTCCTCGGCCATCCAATGGCTGGGACGCAACGTCCGTTTGGTCTTCGACTATCTGCGCATGACCGAGAACTCTCGTCCCAACCGTCCGGTTCCACTCGCTTCGACGGGTTAGAACGGATTTGCCCTGTGGTGCGGGCTGAATTCTTGACCAAAATACCCGGAATAAAGATAATCTATAGTCATGTGGCGATACACAATTACGGAATAAACAATCCATGAGAGACGATACCATCAGATTTACCGACAACGCTGCCGCTAAGGTGAGTGAACTGATTGCCGAGGAGGACAACCCCGATCTCAAGCTCCGAGTCTATGTGACAGGGGGAGGATGCTCGGGATTCCAATATGGTTTCACCTTCGATGAGGAAGCGAACGAGGATGATACTCAGGTGATCAAGAATGGCGTAACCGTCCTAGTCGATTCGATGAGTGTCCAGTACTTGAGTGGTGCCGAGATAGACTACACGGACGGACTATCGGGCTCGCAGTTCGTCATTCGTAACCCGAATGCGTCGACCACCTGCGGGTGCGGCTCATCGTTCTCCGTTTCCTGAATCCGCAAGTTCACAGCAATAATTCCGTGTAAGCCATTGGAATAATTTATATAATTGGTTTTTATTGTTTCACCGGATGGGTGCCATGGCACAGGACATTGCTCTTCGTAATCAGACGCCGCTCAAACGCTTTATCCTGCAACAGAGTACTGAATTGTTGACCGATTGCGCCGGACTGGCGCTGGTGGGGTTGGCCCTGAATCGCTTCGCTCAGGTCCGGCAGACCCTGGAACGCTTGCTCCCCAAGCGTTCCGGTTTATCGGTGGGGGAGTTGGTCATCGCCTATGTCGGTCTCTTGTGTCTGGGCAAGTCGGACTTCGACGCCATTGAGAACCATCGCCAGGATGCCTTTTTTGCCGAAGCGTTGGGCCTTTCCGGGGTGCCGGCCGCCTCGACACTGCGCATGCAACTGAATGCCCAAGCAGACGCCTTGATGCCGCACGTCGATGACTTGTCAGTGTCGCTCTTGCGGCGCGCCCATGCGCCGATCACCCCATTGGCCGGGGGGTGGGTGCCGCTGGACATCGACGTGTTCACCCTGGACAACAGCCGGACCCGCAAAGACGGGGTGTCGCGCACCTATGCCGGCACCGATGGCTTTGCCCCCATTGCCGGCTACTTGGGCCAGGAGGGCTGGTGTCTCAGTCTGGAATTGCGCGACGGTTGCTGGCATTCGGCCAAAGAAACCGGCTACACCCTGGAGCGCCTGCTGCCCCGGGCGCAGGCGTTGACCGATGCGCCGCTGCTGGTGCGTTGGGATGCCGGTTTTCATGCCCTCGCGCTCGCGCAGGACATCGAAGCCGCCTCCAAGGCGCGGCAAGCCGCCGGTGGCCAGGCCCTCTATTTTCTGGTCAAAGGCAACCCGCGCGGTCTGGATAGCGCCGCGCTCCATGCCCAGCGCCAAGACACCCTGGCCTGTCTGCCGCGCGAGGGCAAGCGCCTCTGGGTGTGGGAGACCCAGGACACTCACACCCGGTCGCACCAAACCCTGACTTTCCGCCGCATGCATCGTCTCATCGAGCGCACGGTGGATCGCCATGGGCAACTCCTCTTGTTACCCGAACTGGAGTATGCCTTCTGGGATACTACCCTACCCGACACCCTGACGCCCCAGGCCGTGATCGAGCTCTATCAGGACCATGGCACCCACGAGCCATTCCATAGCGAATACAAAACCGACCTGGACCTGGAGCGTCTGCCCTCGGGCCAGTTCGCCACCAACGATCTGATCCTGTCGCTGGCCATGCTGGCCTACAACGTCCTGCGACGCTTGGGGCAAGCCGCCTTGCTGTCTGCGGAGGCCCCGGTGCGGCACCCGGCGCAGCGCCGCCGCCTCAAGACGGTCATTCAGGAGCTCATCACGGTGAGTGCCAAACTGGTGAAACAGGCCCGCCAAGTGTTCTTGAACTTTGGCCGCCACTGTCCGGCCTTCGTGGTCTTCCAGCGCTTATACGCGGCATGGTCTACCGCTTAACGACACCGGCTTCGACGGTGGGGGAACGCATCGGTGTCGAGGGGCCGAGGCGGGGCGGTGTCCCGCGGGCTCAAAAGGGCTGACCATGACGCCAATCAAGACGCCATCCGCGGTTTGCGCAATGCCACAACGGTCGTGGATAGCCCGCAATGCCGGTCAATTTTGACAAAATCAGCGGCCACCCACGGCGGGGGGACTTGGCCTTATGAACTTGCGGATTCAGGCGTTTGATACCCTTAGACCGTAGTCCTATCGCCCGTAACTGGGCAAGTTCAAGAGGCTTGGCCAATCGTGGATTGACCGGGACTCGAACTGTGGTGCTGGGCCTGGGCGTTTAACATTGATCCCGACAAGCCGAGTACCCGAATACAGCCTGAGTGACCCCACGATGGGTGTTTTCCTTGCAGGAGGAAATGGAGCGATGCGAATGCGAGCGAGTCCGACGTGCCCCCGGGTAGGCCCAGGGCCGGGCGGTCCGCCGGAGGGTAACGCGATAGCGTGGTCTGGAGGCGGACTGCAAGGCATCCCGAAAGGCCGTTAAGTCAGTGTGGAGCGGCGTGAGGCGACCTGGTTGTCGCTGAACGAGTCGACACAGGACGGCCCGGGCGCCGAAGGCATTAAACCGTCTCGCGAGCGCGGTCGTGCGGCGTCGGGAACGCGTTAGACTCAGCGCGCCGTGAGACACGCTTATGATTGCATTAATTGATGGCCTCTCGGCTGCTCAACGGTCATGATAGAAATTTACTGCATGGAGAGTTTGGGATGACTGCAAAAGTCAGTGAGTCACTGGAGATCATAAAACGAGGCGCTGCGGAGATCCTTACGGATGATGCGCTAGTCAAGCTCTTGTCTGAAGGTAGATCGTTGCGTATCAAGGCGGGATTTGATCCGACGGCTCCTGACTTGCATCTCGGTCATACCGTGTTGCTCAACAAAATGAAGCAGTTTCAGGAGTTGGGTCACGAAGTGATGTTCCTGATCGGTGATTTTACCGGGATGATCGGCGATCCCACGGGGAAAAATGTAACCCGCAAGCCCCTGACAAGGGATGAGGTGATTGAAAACGCCAAGACCTACGAAGAACAAATTTTCAAGATACTGCACCCGGAAAAGACCTTGGTCATGTTCAACAGCAGCTGGATGAACGCCATGAGCCCTAGTGATCTCATTGGCTTAGCCGCGAGACACACCGTAGCACGCATGCTTGAACGCGAGGATTTCAATAATCGCTACAAGAATGGCCAGCCTATTGCCATTCATGAGTTTATTTACCCTTTAATTCAGGGATATGACTCGGTAGCCATGAAGGCGGATGTCGAGTTGGGAGGGACTGATCAGAAATTCAATCTGCTGGTGGGGCGCCAGATGCAGGAGGCTTATGGACAGAAACCTCAGGTAGTGTTGACCATGCCCATCCTGGAAGGGCTCGATGGGGTTCAGAAGATGTCGAAGTCGCTGAACAACTATATCGGTATCGCCGAATCACCCGAAGACATGTTCGGCAAGCTCATGTCGATCTCAGACACATTAATGTGGCGTTACATGGAGTTGCTGAGCTCCGAGTCCATGGCCGAGATTCTCAGGTGGAAACGTCACTGTGAGGAAGGGGAGAATCCGAAGAACTATAAGGTGCGATTCGCTCAAGAAATTGTGGCTCGATTCCATGACCGTGCTGCAGCCCTAAGGGCTTCGGAGAACTTCGATGCACGCTTCAAACAGGGTCTGCCGCCAGGGGACATCAAGGAGCAGGAGCTATCTGGCCCGATTGGCGGCTATCCCATAGCTAGCCTTCTGAAGGATTTGGGACTAACAGTAAGCACCTCAGAAGCTAACCGTATGATCAAGCAGGGCGGCGTCAGAGTAGATGGTGCTAGGATTGAAGATCAGAAGCAGCTTATCCAGGCGGGTGCGACCTATACACTGCAGGTGGGGAAGCGAAAATTCGCCAAAGCAACGATAAAGACTTAACACCCTTCCTCCGCTCTCCGCATAGTGCTCGGCTCCACACGGCCACAGCGGTTGTTGAAGGGGTGGCGCGCCGGAAGGGTGAGGCGCGCCCGGTAGGGAGTACTTTCCATTCCAATCTGAACGAGACCTTGCAGCGGGGCGAGAGAGTGGCTCGGGAAGCCTGTTAGCTTAGTCCATCTTCACGGTGCGCCGTGCAAAGGCACGGTCTCTCAGTGGGTGCGACCCCCACCGGGCAACTTTCGCTCCGGCCAGTAGCAAGCGGAGCCGTTGTGGAGGTAACGAAACAGCGTAAGCCTTCGGTGTAGAGGGTCATTTAGTGACTTGGCGAACCGGCAGGCCGTATTGTGAGTAAACGCTGAGCAAGCCTCAAAGGGTGATGCGGGAGCCGACCTGTCCGTGATACGGGGAAGGCTGTCAGGGTGGAGGAAGCGAGCGAAATAGGCACTCCACCGTTCCGCCGGGGTAGTGGCGACGGCATGTCGGCAAGGGGGCGACCGCGGCAACACGGGCAGCCCTGTGGCGTGGTCGGGCGTACGACCAACCGGAAGCCCGCGAGGGCCGGACCGGGCGCCATGGGGTGGCGGAGCGGCCCGTAGTACTGATGCAGTCGGGTCATGCCGAGGGGAGGGAAGGGGCCTTGGTTCAAGACGAACGCCACACGTAGCGAGGGATAGGCGATTGGGCAACCTGACAACTCCGAATAGCGTTCAGAAGTTACAGACGGCGTTACAGGTTAAAGCGAAGAAAGAACCCGAGAACCGGTTCTATCTGCTGTACGACAAGGTGTACCGAAGCGACATTCTGGAATTCGCCTATCGCTGCTGCAAAGCCAACGGCGGTGCGGCGGGTGTGGATGGTCAGACGTTTGAGGGCATCGAAAGATACGGGGAAGAACGCTGGCTTGGGGAACTGGCGGAACGGGTAAGGCAGAAGGCCTACCGACCGGAAGCGGTCCAGCGGGTCTGGATACCGAAGCCAAACGGCCAATCACGTCCCTTGGGAATACCGACGATCACGGATCGGGTGGTACAGACGGTATTGATGGTGGTGATCGAACCCATCTTCGAAGCCGACCTGCCACCGGAACAATAGGGGTATCGGCCCGAACGCGGGGCGCATGGGGCCATCCGGGCGGTTCATCGACTGTTGAATATCGGGCATACGGAAGTCATCGACGCGGATTTGTCAGACTACTTTGGCAGTCTTCCACATGCCGAACCATCATGATCGGCACGCCGCTCGCCCCCGAGCATGAAAGCCGGTGGGAAATCAGCCATGCTTAGCGGCGGGAGTCCGTGGGTCCGCGGTCGTTCAACCTAACTGGCATGAAGCGGTCTCGCCACACCCCCGATGATGAAAGACACTATAGGGGTGCTGTCGCCCAAGGGCGGAGGTCGTGAAATTATCTGAAGGCTTCCGACCGCGAAACCTAACTCGACCCGCTGCCCGGCACTCGTACCCCGGATTGCCTGGCATCCCTGCGCGAGCAGGAATGGACAGCGCACGCTAAAAAGAGCCGTCAGGTGGCCTGACAGGCCGTTGCCGGGCGGTGCCCTTGAGCGCAGCACACCCCCATTGTAGTGCTTTTGCTCGAGGAGAATGCCATGGCTATCACCCCGCTCTACCCCCGTGTCATGGGCTTGGACGTGCATCAGGCCAAGCTCAGCGCCTGCGCCATCGCCGAACAGGCCGATGGCACCGTGACGGTGGAACACCGCGAGTTTGGTGCCTTCAAGCGGGACCGCCGCGCCCTGGCGGAATGGGCCAAGGCCGTTGGCCCCACAGTCGTGGTCATGGAGAGCACCGGCGTCTACTGGAAGAGTCCCTACGCGGCCTTGGAACGCGCCGGGATCGTGGCCTGGGTGGTCAAGGCCCGCCACGTCAAGGCCGTACCAGGGCGCAAGACGGATATCGCCGATGCGCAGTGGCTGGCGATCCTGGCCCGAGCCGGCCTGCGGCGGGGGTCGTTCATCCCACCCGCTGCATTGCGCCACCTGCGCTTGATCGCCCGCCACCGACAAAAGCTCGGCGGCATGCTGGCCGCGGAAAAGAATCGATTGCACAAGGTGCTGACCGACGCGGGCATCCGGCTCAATGTCCTGGTTTCTGACCTGCACGGCCAGCCGCCGGGCGCGCCATGGTCAAGGCGCTCATCGCCGATCAGCCCAGCGCGGCCATGCTGAAGGATATCGGGCGACTCAAGGCCAGCCGTGAGGACTTGTTCGAGGCCCTACAGACGGATGACCTGACGGCGACACACCGGTTCGTCCTTGCGGAAATCATGGCGCATAGCGAGGAACTCGAAGCCCGCATGAGCCGCTTCGAAACGGCGTTGCTCGAGGACTTGGCCCCCTGGCAGTCGTTGCTGGTTTTGCTGCAGACGCTACCGGGTATCGACCCAATCGGCGCCGCCATGCGGCTGGTCGAAATCGGCACGGACAGGGCCGTGTTCGGCAGCGCCGAACGGCTCGCCTCCGGGGTCGGCATCTGTCCCGGCAATCACGAAAGCGCCGGTAAACGGAAAAGCGGCAAAACCCGCAAGGGCAACGCCTGGGTGCGACGATTGCTTTGCGAGTTTGCCCAGGCTGCCGCCCGCAGTCGCTGTGCCTTGAAGGACAAATTCACCGCATTGACCCTCCGCAAGGGGCACAAGAAATCCATCGTGGCCCTGGCGCACAAGCTGCTCCGCATCATCTACGCCATGCTCAGCCGCCACACACCCTATCAGGATCGCGCCATCGACTACGAGGCATTGCTCGTCCAGCGCAACGCGCCGCGCTGGATCAAAATGTTGGTGAAGCACGGCTTTCATCGCACCGCGTCCGTTACCGCATAGCCTCCGCGCGAGGCTGCTCTACAGTGATGCGTCTTGGGAGAGGGCCAACCTCAGGCCAGGTAGGGGTTCATCTCGGCGCGGGTGTCTTTCACGCTAAATTCCTCTGTTAGCCCGTCTGAGGGGTGCGGGGAAAGGTGAACCGAACGGTGAGCGATTTTTGCTTTGGGCGGCGAGGATGTTGGCAACGATATACCGGATGAGGGCCCGCCAACGTTCTGGTTTCGGCAACTGTGGCGCAGTTGCCCGAATGTGGTCCAATCCCTTGCGGATCGTGGCGATCATGGCTTTGATTTGATCGCCCGCAGCATGGGTTAGGGTGACCAAGAGGCGGTTCTGGCCAGCGTGCTGGGTCAGACGGGCGACGCCAGCCAGCAGCAAGGGCCGGCTGGTGATCGCCTCCAAGCGGGCCTGCGGATGGGCCCGGCGCACATACCAACTCCACCCGTTGTCGATGAGGGCCACCGCCCGCGCCGAGAGATTGCAGCGTTCCAGGTCGTGGGTGGTGTAACCGCCCCAACCCCACTGGTGTTTCAACTCGTCGCAACCGTTCTCGCAATCGGCTCGGTCCCGGTACAGCTGGCCTATCGCGTCCAGGGGATAGTGGGCATTGGTGACCAACACGGCGTACTCCCACAGTTTGACGGTGTCGTCCGCCTCGGCAAACAGCAGGGTTTGCTGGCCGTGAGGAGTCTTCACCGCGGCCAGCACGCGATCTTGGACGCGCCGTCGCAGGACCACCACCCGCCGCGCCCGGCTCCAGCCCGACAACTGCAGCGTGGCCTCCACCGCCTCACAACCCTGGCCCACGACCTGCCAGTCACACCGCGACCATTGCCGCTCGATCAGCCGCTTGACCCCGGCGCTCTGGCGCAGTGTGAAGAGGTAGCACTGCCCCAGGGTTTCCATCGCCGCCATGACCCCGGCAGTGCCGAAGGCGATGTCACCGCGGACCCGCGCCGGCCGTTGTTCCCGTTGGCGACCCGCCAAGAGAGCGCTCAGACGTGGCAAGCGGTGCTTCGCGGCATGCGCCTTGCCGTTTTGGACTTCGCCATCCAGAACCAGGTGTGAACGCCGATTAAAACCCGCGTAAATTTGATGATCTGATATCCCAAGAGCCAAGGGACCCACAGCCACTGATGTGGCTTTTTTTATGTCTTCTGGATGGGGTCCGGAGCTGGACCTGAGGGCTAACCCGCGATAGAACCGGGGGCGAACCATTAGAACCGCGTGCCACTGCGCTCAACTTGCTGGAAGACTCAGCGACACGCGCCACAGCCAATGCCGATGGCCCGCTGCCGGGTGACTATCCCACGCTCACCTGACCCTGTCGAGATGGCCTGCATCGGCGCCGAGGACTTGCCGATGGAACTATCGCCGCCCCGGATGTTTTGGTGCGCCCGCTGCCAGACGAGGGTCCTCATCTGCTCTGGCTGTGATCGTGGCCAGATCTACTGTGGATCCGCGTGTTCCAGTACCGCCCGTGCCCGGAACCATCGGGATGCTGATCGTCGTTACCAGAAGTCCCGCCAGGGGCGCTTCACGCATGCCGCTCGATCCCGGCGTTACCGGCTGCGCCAGCAGGCCGCGCAAAACGTGACTGATCAGGGTTCACCCAGCAAGCTGCCCGATGGTTCACTGCACGCGGGTCTCGAGGTGCTCCCAGAGCGGCACCCCAGGACCCCGCATCCGGCCACGACGGGAGGTCCCTACCGCTGTTCCTTCTGCGGTGAGCCCACCAGCGCATGGGTTCGCCGCGGGTTCCTGCGGCGCCGGCCGGCCCCTTTAATTGCGCGACCGCCATTGTCAACCCCATGACTACCCCAGACGATATCGCCGCCCACGTTAAGCGGCTCTACCACGCCGAGCAGTGGCCCATCGGCACCATCGCCATGACCCTCGGCATCCATCACTCTGCCGTCCAGCGGATCCTCGATCAGGAGAACGCGATCAAGGCCCGGAGTCCAAGGCCTTCCATGATCGACCCCTATGTCCCGTTTATCGTAGCCACCCTGGAGAAGTACCCGCAGCTGACCGCCAGCCGGGTCTACCACATGATTCGGGAGCGGGGCTATCCCGGTTCCGAAAGCCACTTCCGCTCTCTCATTGCGCCATACCGACCGCGTCCAGCGGCGGAAGCGTTTCTCCGTCTCCGTACCTTGCCCGGCGAACAGGGCCAGGTCGACTGGGCCGCGTTCGGCCAGATCGAGATCGGCAAGGCCAAACGCCCGTTGATGGGCTTCGTGATGGTGCTGTCCTACTCCCGCAAGATCTTCCTGCGCTTCTGCCTCGACGCCCGGATGGCCAACTTCCTCTGGGCCCACCGAGCGGCCTTCGATGCCTTCGTGGGCGTGCCCCGCGTCCTGCTCTACGACAATCTCAAGAGCGCCGTCATCCAGCGCGAGGGAGCGGCCATCCGTTTCAACCCCGAGATCCTCAAGTTCGCCGGGCATTACCGTTATGAACCCCGGCCCGTCGCAGTGGCCCGCGGCAACCAGAAGGGGCGTGTCGAGCGCGCCATCCGTTATATCCGCGATAGTTTCTTTGCTGGACGCCGTTTTACGGATCTTGCCGATCTCAATGCCCAGGCCGAGACCTGGTGCCAGGGCATCGCGACCGACCGACCCTGCCCGGAGGATCGTTCGCTGACCGTTGGCGCTGCCTTCCGGCAAGAACAAGGGAGCCTCATGGCGCTGCCTGACGCGCCCTATCCGACCGAGGAGCGGATCGAGGTGCGGGCGGGGAAAACTCCCTACATCCGCTTCGACAGTAACGACTACGCCATTCCCCATACCCATGTGCAACGCACGCTGACCGTCTTCGCCGATCACCAGCGAGTGCGGATTACCGATGGACCCAAGCTGCTGGCCACGCATGCCCGCAGTGATGACCGCGGCGCCCCGATCGAGGATGACGCGCATCTCCAGCGACTCCTCGAAGCCAAACAGAACGCCCGACAGCACCGTTCGACAGACCGTCTCCGCAAGGCGCTGCCCTCCGCGCAGGACTTCCTCGGCCAGGCCGCCGCACGGGGTTACTCCCTGACGGCGGTGCTCCGGCAACTCACCGAACTCCTCGAGCGCCATCGCCGTGAGGACCTGGAGCTCGCGCTACAGGACGCTCTGAACCGGCGTGCCCCGCACCCCAATGCCGTGCGGCTGGCCCTCGAGGCGCGTCGCGAAAGGGAGGACCGGCCTCCCCCCGTTGCCTTGCCGCTATCCCCGGTGGCCCGATCCCGCGATGTGACGGTTACCCCTCATGACCTCAAGGACTACGATCAACTCACCAAGGAAGCATCCGATGAGCCAGCCTGACGATCTCAAGACCCGCGCCCGGAAGCTCCAGCTCCACGGTCTCCTGGCCCACTGGGCGGATGTCGCGACTGCCGAGTGGTTGCCCCTGCTGCTCCAGTGGGAGGCGGACGCCCGTCAGCAAAGAAGCCTCGACCGCCGCGTGCGCTCCGCCCGTATCGGGCGCTTCAAGCCCCTGTGTGACTACGACTGGCACTGGCCCAAGCGGTGCGACCGCGGTGCCATCGAGAGCCTGATGACCCTCGACTTCCTGCAGGACCACAGCAACGTGATCCTGATCGGGCCCCATGGCGTCGGCAAGACCATGATCGCCCAGAACCTGGCTCACCAGGCCCTGATCGAGGGCGCCAACGTGCTCTTCACCACGGCGGGCCCCTTGCTCGGTGAACTGGCCGCCCTCGACAGCGACACGGCCCTGCGGCGCCGCCTCACGCATTACGCGAGACCGGACCTCCTGATCATCGATGAGGTGGGCTATCTCTCCTACGGCAACCGCCACGCCGACCTGCTGTTCGAGTTGATCAGTCGCCGCTACGAGAGGCAAAGCACCCTCGTGACCACCAACCGGCCCTTCTCCGAATGGGGTGAGGTGTTCCCCAATGCGGCCTGCCTGGTCTCGCTGGTCGACCGGCTCATGCATCACGCCGAGATCATCGGCCTTGAGGGCGAATCCTATCGGCTGCGGGAAGCCCGGGAGCGAAGCGAAAAGAAACAGCGTAAAGCGGAGGACCCGTCATGAAAACACCGGAAAACCGGATCGGCGGGGCGGTGACCTGGACTTCCTCTTACCGGAGGATCTGACGCCGGATCAGGCCGAAGCCGTCTGCCGCAGCATCGACACCCTCAGGGACTGGCTGTGGAGCAGATACGGCGAGGAGATCCAAGACTACTGCCGGGAGAACTACGTCACGACTACCCGGAGTGACCCGGGGGACCCACCGTTGTGACCCCAGGATAACCCATCAGCAAAATTACGCGGTTTTACGTCAGCGCTAACACCTGGATTGAACTGGGCTTCGCGGGCTTCGAGCGCCTGTTTGGCGGCTTTGATTTTAGCCAACCGATGTTGCTTGAACTGTAAGTCTTCCGGGATTTCGTCGCCGGTTTTGTCGCGATAGGCCTGGTCTTCTTCCTGGTCGCAGCGGCTGGCTTTTTCAATCAGATCATCAATTTCAGCGCAGAGTATTTGTTCCTTTTCTTTGAGTCGCTCATAGCGCATAGCCTTATGTTTTGATGTATTGGCTTTAACTTTGGAGCCGTCCAGGCTGATATGGCCCAAGGATGCCAGCTTCAGCTCCATCGCCAGTTTCACTGTCTGCTTGAAGCAATCCTGGAACAACCCGCCGTGGACTTTGCGGAAATCGCTCAACACGCGGAAATTCGGGCAGTTCATTTGGGCGATGAACCTGAAGGACAAGTCTTCACGGCAACGGCGCTCGATTTGCCGGGAGCTGAAGACACCCCGACTGTAGGCGTAGATCAGGATGGCAACGATCTGTTTGGGATGATAGGCGTGCTGGCCCTTGGCGCTCTACAGGTTTTCAACGCTAGCGGTATCCAGTTGCGCGAAGCGTGCGGCGTACAGATAGCATTCATGATCTTGCGGCAGCAGAGCGAAGATATTGCTGGGAAATAACCGGTGTTGATGGCATTCAACCGGGGGGGATTTAAAGGGGATGAACATCAGCTTTCCGGGCGGAATTTTGGCTGCAATTATATCATAGGCTGTTGTATTTAATAGAATTGTTTAGCGTGCGAAGGCCGGGCAAGCTTTGGCAAAAATAGCCAGCATTGAATTTGGGTGGTCTGCTGGAGGCTATTCTCGGACAGGCTCCTACCCATCTTCACGCCTCCCCCCGCCATTTTGGTCACTATGCGGCCAACCAAGAGGCTAGCTCATTGATTTATATAGACCGCCATGTCTGCATTTGAAATGTAGAGCCATAATATTTCTGATACCCTATTGCATCTTCCGCCGGGCGGCGTTAGGGTGGCCGTATGTATATCCGTCGCACCCAAACCCGCAGCACCGCCACCGGTGAAACCTATGTGACCTACCGCCTGGTCCGCTCTGAGCGCCGTGGTCAAAAGGTCCGGGCGGTGACCCTCTTGAATCTGGGCCGCCATTTCGCGCTCCCCCGCGAACAGTGGCCGGAACTGTGCGCCCGCCTGGCGGAATTGCTCGCGGGGCAGCAGGCCTTACTGCCCATGGCCAGTACACCGGCGGTCGAGGCGGCGGCGCAGCGCTATGCGGCGTTGCTGTTGGCCCGGCAGGGGAGCGCCAGGTGGCGCCTGACGGCGGTCGAGAGCGGCGCACGGTGGCCGGGGCGGCCACTGACACGGATCTCCAGACCGTCGACGTCGCCTCGCTGGAATTGTCAGACCCCGTTCGGTCGGCGTCGAGGCGGTCGCCCTGTGGGCTTTGCAAGCCTGGGGTTTATCGAGTTATTAATCGGCCTCGGCGTATCGGGCCCGCTCCGCTCACTGATCGTGGGGACGATCGTCGGCCGGATGGCCCAGCCTGCCTCGGAGCGCGCCACGCGCCGCTGGCTGGAACAGCGCAGTGGCCTCGGGGAACTGCTGGAGGTGGATTTCGAAGCCATGGCCGAGAATGCCCTGTATCGCGCGGGTGATGCCCTGATGCAGCACCGTACCGCCATCGAAGACGCCGTATTCAGCCGGGTCAGCGCCCTGTTTAGGCTCGACACCACGGTGACCCTGTACGACTTGACCAACACCTATTTCGAGGGGGACGCCGCCATCAACCCCAAAGCCCAGCGGGGGCATTCGAAAGAACAACGCCGTGACTGTCCCCTGGTCACCTTGGGCTGGTGCTGGATGGCAGCGGTTTTGTCCGCCGCTCCCAGTGCTTTGACGGCAACGTCGCCGAGGGCCCGACGCTGGCCGGGATGCTGCAGAGTTTAGGCGCCCCGCCAGGCGCCTGGTGGTGATGGACCGGGGTCTGGCGGCCGAGGACAACCTCACCTGGCTGCGGGCGCAGGGCTATCGCTACCTGGTGGTGAGCCGTGAACGGGAGCGGCAGTTCGACCCCGCAGCGGCCCTGGAAATCGCCACCGCCGGGGGCGACCCGCTGCAACTGCAACTGGTGCCGGATGAATCCGGTCAGGAAGTCCGCTTGTATTGTTATTCGGCGGCCCGGGCCGAGAAGGAAAACGCCATCACCCGGCGCTTTGCCGAACGCTTCGAAGCGGGCTTGCAGAAAATCGCCGACGGTTTGAGCAAACCCCGGGGCGAAAAGCGCCTCGCCAAACTCCACGAACGCCTTGGCCGCCTGAAGGAAAAGAGCCGGGGCGCGGGCCAGCACTACACCATCGAACTGGTGCCGGATGCCGAGGGCAAAAAGGCGACGGCCCTGAATTTCAGCCGGCAGCCCATCGACGGCAGCCGTCTCACGCATCCGGGCGTCTACTGCCTGCGCAGCAATGAAACCGGCTGGGATGCGGAGCAGATGTGGCGCACCTATACCCTGCTGACGGACCTCGAAGCGGTGTTCCGCAGCCTGAAGTCGGAGCTCGGGCTGCGCCCGGTCTTTCACCATAAGGAACAGCGGGTCGACGGCCATCTGTTTATTACCGTGCTGGCCTATCAGTGCGTACAGCTGATCCGCCGCCGCTTGCGGGAGCAGGGGATGGATGAACGGTGGAGCACCCTGCGTGAGACCCTCGCCAGCCAATGCCGGGTCACCGCCACCTTCCAGCGCGCCGCTGGCCGCACCCTCCATGTCCGCAAGGCCACGCGCGCCGAACCGGACGCCCGCGCTATTTACCAAGCCCTGAACCTTAACCCCGCCCCGGGAGGGATTCTAAGCTAATCGTGTAACCCACCACCGCCCCGATGACGAGTATGTAGTGCCACTCGCCATTTTTTTGATCAGTAGACTACTGATAAGGCTAAGGATTTATTGGGGGCTGTGAAGATGGGTTAACCCGAACCTTCGTTACCAAAGCCTGGCAGGTCTCGTATAGCCAGCGTTCCACCGGTTCCGCGCGCTGTTTCAAGGCGCGTTTGCTCGGTCGCTGCGGGGTAATACCCCAGCGCTAGACATTATTTGCCGGTCAGCAGGAACATCACTTCCTGGGCCAACGGCAGATCGCAATCAGCACCCACTGGCGACCGCGCTTTGCAAGCCGACCACGGACGCACCAAAGCACCTGAACGCTAGCCACTTGCGCCAATACGTCCGCCAACGTGCCGGCTTGCTGCCGCCAGCTGAGGATGAGTTGCCGCAGTTGATGGCGACCTTCGGGTCTGAGCTTGCGAGCATTGATTTTATCCATGCTCCCATTACGTTTCTGTAGGGTATTGATGTGCAGGGCAAATAAAATTAAGGGAAGAATACGAGGTCGCGGGAGCGGCCGGTTATCCTCCAAACGGTCAAGGCGTTTTATCGGGTGCCGGTGGGATGGCCAGAACGTGAGAGCGGCGGACGCCGTAGTTCAACCAGTTGGCAAACAGGAGAGATGCATGACTGCGCCAGCGGACCAGGACCGGCTGGTTCGGGTCATTATCGACGTAATAATTCTCGGGGAGGTGGATATCCAGACCGCGCGATAAATCTCGGGAATATTCACCGGCCAGGGTGAGGGGATCGTATTCAGGATGCCCGGTGATGAAGAGGTTGCGATGATCCCTGGAAGCCGCGATATGAATGCCCGCAATCTCCGAACTGGCCAACACCACGATATCATCGACCTTTTCCAGGTCGTCAAGGCGGATTTCCGTATGGCGGGAATGCGGCGCCATAAAGCAGGCATCGAAACCCGTTGTGAATGCTTGGCCTGGCTGCGATGTCCGGTGCTCGAAAATCCCGAACATTTTCCGGGGCAGATAGTACTTTGGTATTCCATATTGGAAATAGAGCCGGGCTTGGGCCCCCCAGCATAAATGCAAGGTGGAGCGTACATTGGACTCGGCCCAGTCAAAAATCCGGGTCAGTTCCTCCCAGTAATCCACGGCCTCGAATTCCAGCAGCTCAACGGGCGCTCCGGTGATGATCAGACCATCATAACTTTGGCCGCGGATTTCCTCGAAACTCTGGTAATGCCTGCCAATGTGCCCGGCATCGGTGTGCCGGGCCTCATGCGTGGCGGTCTTGAGCAATATCACTTCCACGACCAGGGGCGATTGCGCGAGCTGACGCAGCAGTTGCGTCTCCGTGGCAATCTTGGTCGGCATTAAATTCAGGATGACGATCCGCAGCGGCATCCCGACGCGGGAAGGCTCAGTCCCGTCGTCAATGAAATAGGGATTCTCGTCCTTGAGAATCCCGCAGGCTGGCAGTGTATTCGGGATTCGGACCGGCACGCCTGACTGGCCTGATAATTTGTGTGATCAGGGGCTTTACAATGAAATACGTTCCAGTGCCTGGTCCAAATCCCAGAGGATGTCGTCAATATCCTCAAGGCCAACACTCAGTCGGACGAAATCCGGTCTGACTCCCGCGGTAAGCTGTTGCTCAGGCGTCAATTGGCTATGGGTGGTGCTGGCGGGATGAATGGCCAGACTCTTGGCGTCACCCACGTTGGCCAGATGGCTGAATAGCTGCAGGCTGTTGATGAATTTCTTGCCCGCTTCCACACCGCCCTTGATACCGAAACCGAGTATCGCACCGGTACCTTTCGGGTAATATTTTTTCGCGAGTTCATAATCGGGATGGCTTTTCAAGCCCGGGTAAGTCACCCAGTCGACCTTGGGATGATTTTCGAGATGCTCCGCGACCGTCTGGGTATTTTCCACGTGGCGTTCCATGCGCAGGGACAGGGTTTCGACACCTTGCAGGGTCTGCCAGCTGTTAAAGGGCGATTGCACGGCGCCAATGTCGCGCAGCACATGAACCCGGGCCTTGATGATGAAGGGTGGGAGTCCGATGGCGGTGAGGCCGGAATAGATCAGGCCATGATAGGAAGGATCAGGCGCGTTGAAGTCCGGAAACAGGGGGCTGGTCCAGTCGTAGCTGCCACCATCGACAATAACGCCGCCGATGCTGGTGCCATGACCGCCGATGAATTTGGTCGTACTGTGCGTGATCAGGTGAACGCCCCACTCGAAGGGACGGAAGAGATACGGCGTCGGCAGGGTATTATCCAGCAACACCGGCAGATTGCGCTTCCTGGCGATGGCGCCGACTTCCTCGACGGGGAATACCGTGAGATCCGGATTGCCCAGGGATTCGCCGTATATCAGCTTGGTGTTCGGGCGGATGGCACGTTCAAACGCCGCCGGGTCGCGAGGATCGACAAAGGTGACTTGAATGCCGAGCTTGGGCAGCGTATAGGCAAACTGGTTATACGTGCCGCCATAGAGCCGGCTTGATGAAACAATGTGATCGCCCGCATTGGCCAAGGTAAAAACTGCCTGCACCTGAGCGGCATGACCGGAACTCGCGGCCAAGGCGCCAACGCCACCCTCTAGAGCCGCTATCCGCTGCTCGAGGACGTCAGTGGTCGGGTTCATCAGCCGGGTGTAAATGTTCCCCATCTCCCGAAGGGCAAACAAATCCGCCGCATGTTCGGTATCCCGAAATTGATAGCTGGTGGTCTGGTAAATGGGTACGGCCCGGCTCCCGGTGGTTGGGTCGGGGTTGTACCCGGCGTGCAACTGCTGTGTGGCGAATCCTAACTTGCGTTCATTGATAGACATAGTTTGATCCTTCGTTGATTGACGGGTCCCGGAATGGCCGCAACCGGGGCGATGGGTTTGCTGAACTAAACCGCACGTCCGGCATGGAAGGCAGTGAGCATTTCGACAAGTTTGCCCGTGCCGTCGTCCAAAATAAAACCATAAAGCGGACTGGGCTGCGGTATCAGATCAATAATTGCGGATGCGGGGCAGATCTTCACTCGACATTCTGTTCCTGACTTTAATGTCAAGGGAGGATCAATAGCCATTTGGAAGATGCTGACCCTTCCGTCCGCATCATCTTGCCCAGACGCGAAGCGCAGAAAGTCGGAAATATGATTCGATCCCGCGTGCTCATGGTGGGCGAGCCTCAACATTTCAAATCAATGGCTCCGTCCCGACGACAACCGCGAGATCTGATGCATGATGCAGCAGAGTGCCGTAACTGCCATCATGGTTTGAACCTTTTGAATGTTGGAATCGGTGCGTGCTTGGTCTCTGCCATCTAACTCTTCGAGTCCGTTTCGACAACGAAATAAGGGAGGTATTCAGCCTGATCGGTGTTCAGCAATAACGCACCACCATTGTTATTAAGCGCCAGACCTAGCCCAATGTTGCTCCAGATTCTACCTGCGGACATCGTGGTTTGTATGAATCATCACGGCATATGTAAATGACGAATTATTCTTTAATGAACTAATTTGGCGTTGCTATAGTGCCGTTCAAGATTTCTCACTTGCACTGTGGGATTTAGCGCTTTCAAGGCCAGGGCTCCAAGCAGAGCGGGTTCGGCCGGAACGATGGAATATCCCTTGCGGGGCGAATGAACAGCGGGCTTAACCTTGAACGGAGAATGCTGATGTCTCGTGTTTACAATTTTGCGGCGGGTCCTTCGATCTTCCCGGAGCCGGTACTCGAGCAGGCGCGTGATGAACTGCTCGAGTGGCATGGCGCGGGGGTATCCGTGCTGGAAATGAGCCATCGTGGTAAGGATTTCGTCGGCATCGCCGAGAAGGCCGAAGCCGATTTGCGGGAGCTGCTGGCGATCCCTACCGACTACAAGGTGCTGTTCCTGCAGGGCGGCGCTACCGGTCAATTCGCGGCGGTGCCGTTGAACCTGTTGCGCGGCAAGAATAAGGTGGCCTATGTCGATACGGGTATCTGGTCGCAGAAGGCGATAGCCGAGGCCAAGCGTTATGCCGAAGTTGCCGTGGCGGCGTCCGCCAAGGCACAGAACTACAGCACGATCCCACCCCGCGAGGAGTGGGTGCTTGATCCCGAGGCGGCTTACCTCCATTACACCGCCAATGAAACCATCGGTGGCGTGGAATACCAGGACATACCCGATGCCAACGGCTTGCCGCTGGTCGCGGATGCGTCCTCCAATATCCTCTCCCGGTCACTGGATATTAACCGTTTTGCGGCGCTGTATGCCGGCGCCCAGAAAAACGCGGGGCCGGCCGGGATCACGATAGTGATTGCCCGGGAAGACCTGCTCGGTCAGGCTTTGCCCATCACCCCGTCGATACTCGACTGGAAGCTGCAGGCCGACAATGGCTCCATGCTGAACACCCCGCCTACCTATAACTGGTACCTCTTGGGGCTGGTCCTCGAATGGCTGAAAGAGCAGGGGGGTCTGGCCGCCATCGAGGCCCGTAATATCCGCAAGGCCGAAAAACTTTACGGCGCCATCGATGCTTCGGCGTTTTATTCCAGCCCGGTCGATCCCGCCGTGCGTTCCCGTATGAACGTGCCATTCCGCTTGGCGAATGCCGATCTCGAAAAAGTGTTCCTGCAGGAAGCGCGGGCGGCGGGGCTGGTGAACCTCGAGGGGCATCGCTCGGTGGGCGGCCTGCGGGCCAGCATCTACAACGCCCTGCCCGAAGCCGGCGTGGATGCGCTGGTGACATTCCTGGCCGAATTCGAAGCCCAACACGGTTGATATCCATGTTCAAGATTCTAACTTACAACGCCATTTCGCCCATCGGGCTGGCACGGTTGCCGCTTAATCACTATGAGGTGGCCTCCGAGGTTCAACACCCCGATGCCATTTTGCTGCGGTCCCAGGACCTGCATGGGGTGCCGATTCCCGATTCGGTCAAGGCCGTGGGTCGAGCGGGGGCCGGCACCAACAACATCCCGGTGGCCGAATACTCGCAACGCGGCATCCCGGTATTCAACGCGCCGGGCGCCAATGCCAACGCTGTTAAGGAACTGGTACTGGCCGGCCTGTTGCTGGCCGCCCGGCATATTCCGGCGGCATGGGACTTTGCCCGGCATCTGGAAGGCGACGATGCGGTCCTTCAGAAACAGGTGGAGAAGGGCAAGAAAAACTTTGCCGGCATCGAACTGGCCGGCAAGACCCTCGGCGTCCTGGGTCTTGGCGCCATCGGTGTCAAGGTCGCCAATGCCGCTGCTGCCTTGGGGCTGAAGGTGATTGGCTTTGACCCGCTGCTGACCGTGGAAAGTGCCTGGCAGCTCTCCTCGACGGCCGCTCGCGCCCGCAGCGTGGATGAGTTGCTGGCCAACTCCGATTTCATCTCCCTGCATGTGCCGCTCAACGAGCACACCCAAAAGCTGCTGGATACCGCGCGTCTGGCGGGGGTCAAGCCCGGCGCGGTACTGCTCAATTTCTCGCGCGGCGGGGTCGTGGAAGAAGAGGGAGTCATCAAGACGCTGGCCAGCGGACGACTCAGCGCCTATGTGACGGATTTCCCGAGCCGCGCATTGCTCGATCAGCCGCAAGCCATCGTGCTGCCGCATCTCGGAGCTTCCACCGAAGAAGCGGAGGTGAACTGCGCCATTATGGTGGCCGATCAGGTCAGGGATTTTCTCGAAAACGGCAACATCCAGAACGCGGTCAACTTCCCCGAAGTCATTCTGCCACGCAATAACGCCCCGGTGCGTCTCTCGGTCGCGAACCGTAACGTGCCGAACATGGTCGGTCAGATTACCACCATACTCGCGGAGGCCAGGCTCAATATCGTCGATCTGGTCAACAAGTCGCTTGGGGATTATGCCTATACCCTGATTGACCTTGACCGCGAGGTGCCGGCGGTAACGTTCGAGCGCATTCGCGCTATCGAGGGTGTGCTTTCTGCCCGCTTGATCTAGAAAGCAATCAGTGGCTGTGCAACCACAACGAAGGAGAACAAACAGTGGCTAATATTAACTATGCGTCGATTCTGGACCATGCCAATGATGCGCGGACGCGGATTCGGGAAGTGACGTCGGATGAACTCGGGGAGCCGGGCCTGAATGGCGCGGTATTTCTGGATGTGCGGGAGGAAGTGGAATTCCGCTCGGGTCATATCGCGGACGCCATTCATCTGCCTAGGCTGGAGATTGAGGCGCGAATCTCTGCTGTCATACCCGACAAGACCACGCCCATCGTGGCCTATTGCGCCATCGGTCATCGCTCGGCGATCGCCGCCGATACCTTGCGGGAGCTGGGCTACCAGAATGTGGTCTCGCTGAAAGGCGGGCTCAAGGACTACACGCCCGCCGCCGCCCCACGCAAAGTGGCGTGAGGCATTTCAGGTAATATCCCACGACCCCGGGAAGATCCTCGGCGCCGGTCCAATGGCCAGCAAGGAAGCCCGGGTTCAAAGTTAACCCGGGTACTCGCTTTTGTGCCCCCGGCAGGACCCCCCCCAACATGAAGATCGGTATACCCAAGGAAACCAAGGACCAGGAAGGGCGCGTGGCCCTGACACCCGGCGCCGTGCGCCAATTGGTGGCGGCAGGCCACGCGGTCAGTGTGCAGGCGCATGCCGGCGAGGGTTCGGGGTTTTCGGACGAGGAATACGTTCAGGCCGGGGCCAGGGTTACCGCAGTTGCCGAGGCGTGGGACCAGGAACTGGTCCTCAAGGTCAAGGAGCCGCTGGAGTCGGAATATGGATTTCTTAAAGATCAGATCGTGTTCACTTTCCTGCATCTCGCCGGCGTCCCGCGATCGCTGACCGAGGCGCTGCTGCGGCAAAAGACTACCGGGATTGCCTATGAAACCCTGGAGGACGCGCAGGGCCGCTTGCCCCTCCTGGCGCCGATGAGCGCGGTGGCCGGCAATATGGCCGCCCTGATGGGCGCCTATTATCTGGGTAAGACGCACGGCGGCAAAGGCGTGCAATTGGGCAAGGTGCAGGGCACGCGGCATGGCAAGGTGCTGGTCATCGGTGACGGCGTGGTGGCCTATCATGCGGCTTCCAGCGCGCACGGGCTGGGGGCCGAGGTGGTCGTGGCGGGTCTCGATGCGCTGAAAGGCGCGCTGTGGGAAGCCGAATTCGGCGAGGGTTTCAGGTTTGTCATCTCCAGCCCGGAGGAGATCAGCGACCGGCTACCCGAAACTGACCTGGTGGTCGGGGCTGTCCTGCGGCGTGGCGCCAAGGCCGACTATGTCGTCACCGAAGAACAGGTCAAGCGATTGTTGCCCGGTTCGGTGGTGGTGGATGTCAGTATTGACCAAGGTGGGTGTATCGCAACCTCCAGGCCCACGTCTCATTCGCAGCCGGTCTACCTGCTGCACGACGTCATTCACTACTGTGTTACGAACATGCCGGGCGCCTATCCGCGCACCGCGACCGTTGCCCTGTCCGACGCCGTGATCCCCTATGCCCTGCGCCTCGCGAATGCGGGGTTGACGGCATTAGCCGGCGACACGGGATTTGCCAAGGCGCTCAATACCTATCAGGGGAAGTTGACCATTCGCCCCGTGGCGGAGGCTTTGGCTCTACTCGATCATTATCAGCCCTATTCAGCCTGACCGCTGTCACCGCCGCTTGGACTGGCCATTCCTGAAGCAAGCGCGAGCGAAGTTGGGCTTGCTGAGCCGCTGCCAAGGTAGCCTGCGCTCATTTTCCCATGAAATCAGGCAATAGCCCTCCGGCCGTATCATCATCATTGGTGCCGGTTTTAGCGGCACCATGACCGCTATCCATTTGCTGCGGCGGGCCCGGGCCCCGCTTGAAATCATCCTGATCGAGCGTGAAGTCCGGCAATTCGGGCGCGGGGTGGCTTACAGCACGGAGCTGGATTGCCATCTGCTGAACGTGCCTGCCGCTAACATGAGCGCCTTCCCTGACGACCCCGGGCATTTTTGGGCTGGGCACAGGGCAGGCAAAGCGCGTTGCTCAATCCGCCCTGGGTGCCCGAAATTGCACCGGGCACCTTTCTCCCCGCCGTGCTTACGGTGACTACCTTAACGATGCGCTCAATGCGGCGGTGGCGGCAGCGCCGGCAGGCGTTCGGCTGCTGCGAAGAGCGGAAAAAGCGGTGGGGGTGACGGAGGCGCCCGGGGGTGTGCTCGTCCGCCTTCTGGGCGGAACCCGCCTTGCGGCGGATAAGCTGGTGCTCGCCCTTGGCAACTTTCCGCCGGGCGATCCCACCGTGGCCAACACCAGTTTTTATGCCAGCCCCCGCTACCATGGCAACCCCTGGGCGCCGGGATTGCTGAGTAAGATACTGAAAACTCGCGCCTGTCTTTTGATTGGCGGTGGACTCACCATGGTGGATTGGGTTGTCGCATTACAACAGGCCGGCTATCAGGGCCGGATTCATGCCATTTCCCGGCGCGGATTGTGGCCACAAGCGCATGCCGGGGTTGCCCCGACAGTCTTCAGGATTGATGCCGGGGCTCCGCCTGTAACTGCCCGGGCCTGGCTGCGGGCCATCCGCCGCCATTTGCGTGAAACGGGCGCCGACTGGCGCGCTGTCATCGACGCCCTGCGCCCGGACAGCCAGCCGTTGTGGAAGAGTCTCCCACTGGTAGAAAAGCGCCGGTTCCTCCGGCATCTCAGACCTTTCTGGGATTGCCACCGACACCGGCTGGCGCCGGTCATCGCCCGGCAGCTGGAGAATTTGGTGTGTTCCGGTCAATTGGTTCGCCATGTGGGTCGAATACAGGATTATCGTGAGGCTGAGGCCGCCGTCGAGGTGGTGATTCGTCCGCGCAATCAGCGGGAGACCTACGAACTCGAAGTGGACGCGGTGCTGAACTGCTCGGGTTCGGAGAGCGACTATCGGCAGTTGGAGAGCCCATTGGTGAGGGATTTGCTCGATCAGGGACTGATTCGTCCGGACCCTCTCAGACTGGGACTGGATGTCGAAGTCGATGGATCGCTGATTCGGTTGGCTGGTAGCCGGTCAGAGCGCCTCTTTACCCTCGGACCTCCTGAAAAGGGCATTCTTTGGGAGACAACAGCTGTTCCTGAAATTCGCATTCAGGCCAGACAGCTGGCCGAACGGCTACTGACAGGCTCCGCTTAGGTATTTCCGTCGGGTGTCGAGAATCCCCGTCCCACTGGAATCAGATTGTGTGGGTTATAAATAAATAACCCATTGGTCTTTGTTGAAATAACCGGGGGCTGTTAATTTCTTGGTTTACTTCATCCCTTTATGCAGTAGGAGTTCTGCTGGAAATGTTGAAAAAGCAAGGAGTCTTGCCGGGCTTTTCCCTGACGCTGGGTTTTTCCATGCTTTACCTGAGCCTTATCGTCCTGATTCCCTTGTCGGCGACCTTCTTCAAGGCGGCGACGTTGGGTTGGGGCGGGTTCTGGGATGCCATTACCGAACCTCGCGTGCTGGCATCCTACCAGCTGACCTTTGGCGCATCGTTCGTCGGTGCCCTTATCAACGCGGTTTTTGGTTTGCTGGTGGCCTGGGTGCTGGTGCGCTACGACTTCTTCGGCAAGAAACTGATCGATGCGCTGGTGGACTTGCCCTTTGCCCTGCCGACCGCCGTGGCCGGAATTTCCCTGGCCACGCTCTATTCCTCCAAGGGCTGGATTGGCCAATGGCTTGCCCCACTGGGCATCAAGGTGGCCTATACCCCGCTGGGCGTCGCCCTTGCGCTGACCTTCATTGGCCTGCCGTTCGTGGTCAGGACCGTACAGCCGGTGCTGGAGGATTTCGAAGGCGAGCTGGAGGAAGCCGCGGCCAGCCTCGGCGCCACACGCTGGCAAACCTTCACCCGCGTCATTCTGCCAGCGTTGACCCCGGCTTTGCTGACCGGATTTGCCCTGGCCTTCGCCCGTGCCATCGGGGAATACGGTTCGGTGATATTTATTGCCGGCAATATCCCGATGGTGTCTGAAATTACCCCGTTGCTCATCATCACCAAGCTCGAACAATACGATTACGCCGGGGCGACGGCGCTAGCGGTTTCGATGCTGATTGTCTCTTTCATCCTGCTCCTTACCATCAACGCACTGCAGCGCTGGGCGCAGTTACGGAAAGTCTGAGCCAGTCACTCATCCACTCCATACCCGGAGAGCCTAAGCGTCATGTCCACCATCGCCCCCGCCAAGCCAGCGTCGACGCGCCATACCCCGAGCGCAAAGGGTGAGCCCGACTGGTTGCGCTGGACCCTGACGTCCATTGCGTTGCTGTTTCTGATCAGCTTTCTGTTTTTTCCCCTGGCAATCGTTTTCAGTCAGGCATTCAGCAAGGGCTGGACGGTCTTCTGGCGGCGCGCTGACCGAGGAAAATGCGCTGCTGGCGGCGCAGTTGACCCTCATCGCGGCCGGGATTTCGGTTCCATTGAATATGGTGTTTGGCCTGGCTGCCGCCTGGTGCATCACCAAGTTCGAATTCCCCGGCAAGAGTCTCCTGATCACACTGATCGACTTGCCATTTTCGGTATCGCCGGTGGTCTCGGGGCTGATCTTCGTGCTGCTGTTTGGCCTGCATGGCTGGCTGGGCCCCTGGCTGTATGAACACGACATCAAGCTGATTTTCGCCGTGCCCGGCATCGTGCTGGCGACGCTCTTCGTCACCTTTCCCTTCGTGGCGCGCGAGCTGATTCCTCTGATGCAGGCCCAGGGCACCGAGGAAGAGGAAGCCGCGTTGGTGCTGGGGGCCTCGGGCTGGCAGATGTTCTGGCATGTCACCCTGCCGAATATCCGCTGGGGTCTGCTGTACGGCGTGATTCTCTGCAATGCGCGCGCCATGGGCGAATTCGGCGCGGTATCCGTGGTGTCGGGACATATCCGGGGCAAGACCAATACCTTGCCGCTGCACGTCGAAATTCTCTACAACGAATACAACTCCGCCGCCGCGTTTGCCGTCGCCTCGTTGCTGGCCTGCCTGGCCCTGGTCACGCTCGCTTTGAAGACTGTCCTCGAATGGCACCTCAAAGAGGATGCCGCTGAACTCGAACCCCAATCCTGAGCGCGCCAATATGAGTATTGCGATACAAAACATAGAGAAATCCTTTGGCCGCTTCAAGGCACTCAACAACGTCAATCTGGAGATTGACGGCGGCGAGCTGGTAGCCCTGCTCGGACCTTCCGGCTGTGGCAAGACCACCCTGCTGCGCATCATTGCCGGGCTGGAAGCCCCCGATGCCGGCCAGATTCTATTCCATGGTGAAGATGCCACGGATCGGCATGTCCGGGAACGCAAGGTGGGGTTCGTCTTTCAGCACTACGCCCTGTTCCGCCACATGACCGTATTCGAGAACATTGCTTTCGGCTTGCGGGTGCGGCCGCGCGAATTTCGCCCCTCCGATAAGGAGATCAGCGAACGGGTCCACAAACTGCTCGGCCTGGTTCAGCTCGACTGGCTGGCCGACCGCTACCCGCCGCAACTTTCCGGCGGCCAGCGGCAGCGCATCGCCCTGGCGAGAGCGCTGGCTGTCGAGCCCAAGGTCCTGCTGCTGGATGAACCGTTCGGCGCGCTCGACGCCAAGGTTCGCAAGGAACTGCGCCGCTGGCTGCGCCGTCTGCACGATGACCTGCATGTCACCAGCGTTTTCGTGACACATGATCAGGAAGAGGCGCTGGAAGTCGCCGACCGGGTGGTGGTCCTGAACAAGGGGCAGGTTGAGCAGGTTGGCACCCCGGATGAGGTGTACGACCACCCGGCATCGCCCTTTGTCTATCAGTTCCTCGGCGACGTGAATCTCTTCCATGGCCGCGTTCATGACGGGCACGCCCGCATTGGCGAGGCCCAGGTGGCCCTGCCGGATGGGCCGGAACGCCAGGATGCGGCCGTGTTCTACGCCCGCCCGCATGAAATCGAAATCTTGCGGGAAAAACCGGGTGACACCGCCATCCCCGCCGTCGTCCACGATATCCGCGCGCTGGGCGCTACGGTACGGATCGAACTGGACAGGGCCGATGGCCAGGGCATCGTCGAAGTCGAGCTGGCGCGTGACCGCTTCAGCCGAATCGACCTCAAGCGCGGTGAAGCGGTCTTCATCCATCCCAAGCGTTTGCGGGTGTTCGGCGAGGACCCGGTACGCGAGACAAGTGCCTGACGGCGCCGGCTGCCCGGTAATGGACGACCTTGGCTACCCGCGTGGCGGTTCTCGAAACCGTGGATATGTCGGGGGGTTAGAGGTAGTGACACTCTAATTACCAGACTCCGCATCGCTGACTGCAGGATAGGCCGTTGATCAATAGACACACGATGGCGTACCGATTAACGGGATCTAATCACTGTTTGTGGTGGGGATCAGGCGATTGAATTTCTCCCAAGGCATATTTGAAATCCGCCATGGACTTGAAGAAAGCATTGAGGGCATCGGCGCCGGATATAGCGGCATCGCCGCTGGCCAGTTCGCGCAAGTTGACGAACATGAGATTACTGTCGCCGACTTCGAAGCGGGTGCGTTCGCCGTCCTCAAGCTCACGTGCCATGATCAGTTGCTGCCGAGCGAGACCGAGGCGCTTGGCGGCAGCCTCCAGGGCGGAGCGCGAATCCTTGACTTCGGCGGCAATCCGGTCGCTCGCCAGCTGATAGTCGGCGGCGATGCGTTGCAGGTTGGCTTCGGCGGTCATGATGTTGCCATCGGCAACGCGCTGTTGTACCGGCAAATCGACCGTGATTGCGGCGTACATCTCGGTGCGGTTAACAAATGAAAAATTGGTGTCGAAAACAGTCCGGCTGGGCCCAAAGTCCTGGGCGCCGCTCAGTGCGAGATCGACGCCCGGCGAGCGCTGATTCCGCGCCATGTCCCGCTCGACTTCAGCGTGTTTGCGCTGCTGTTCAAGCCGCTTCAACTCGGGACGCCGATTCAAGGCTTCATCGATGGCGGCCGTCAGTTCCCGGCGGGTAGGAACCTCGGGTTCCGGGAAGTGATCCGGCAAGTCTTCGGGCGCGGGCAACTGCGGTTCGCCATCCGGGGTGCGCAGATAGAGAGAAAGCTGGATAGCGGTTTGCTGCAACAGCCGCTCGGCGGCCACGACCCGCTCCCGCCGTTCCAGGATCGAGCGCTGATTCTCGGTGGCCTCGATCGGTGGTAAATCACCGCTGGCGATACGGGTCCTGAGGCCCTGATCGCGCTGCTCGGCGATGTTCAACAAGTCCTGGGCAATGGCCACGCGGCGGCCGGCGAGTACCCAATCCCAGTAACGCTGCGCGGCGATGCGCTGGAGTTCGAGCAGTTGGACGTCATAATCATGACTCGCTATCAATTGATTGATCTCCGCCTGGGCGAGATTGGCCCGGCGGCGGTCAATGGTCCGGTTCCGCCACAAGGGGATGATCACCCCGGCCCGCAATTCGCCGGCATTTCCGGTTTCGCTTTTCTCTTCGTAGATAGGGTACTTCCCCGCCCCTCGCCGGTAGCCCCCGAAGAAGGTGGCGCCCCAGATATCGGTGGGTTGCTCGAAGCCGATATCGAAATTCTCGTTCTGGTACGCGCCGAGTACCGAGGAGCGCTGGAGCAGTTTGACGCTGGTATCAAAGCCGCCTTCCGCCGCGAGCTTGCCCCCGGCCGCCGCATCTTGCCGCCGCGCGGCGGCGATCATGGCCGGGAAGCTTTCGATAGCCGATTGCAGGACGGTGTCCAGCGTAAGGGTTTTACCGGCCACGGGGGGCGGGTCCAGGTGAAGCTTATAGCGCTCGCTGGCTTTTCCCTGGGGCCGGGTCTTGGCGTGGTGACTGTCCGCCAGAGCCGCGGCGGTGCAGGCCCAGCACAAGACGATAAGGAGAATCCGTCTGGTCACTTTTCATCCTTGGCATAACCGGCGGATTTGTCCTGCTTGGCATCAGGCTTCTTGAGTTCCGGGTGACTGGGCAGGATGATCGGCGGGAAGCCGTTGAAAATCCGCCACAATTCATAACCTAGGCGGACCCGGTTCAGCAGCACCCAGCCGTTCGCCCGGACGCCCTGTCGGACGAAGCGCTCGCTGGGCCAGGGCTCGTCATCGTCGTCGGGGAGTACCACCAGGCGGAAATCACCCTGGCCGTTGTCGGTGGCGTCGATCAGCGCCACGATGCCGCCAAAGGTTCCGACAGCGACTTCCGGCCAGCCTGAGAACTGCACCGCCGGGTACCCTTCAAATTGCAGGCGGACCTTGCGGCCGGGGGTGATGATGGGCATGTCGTTGCCATCCACCCAGAGTTCCACGGCCCGTTCCGCCGTGAATGGGATCAGCACCGCCAGGGGATCGCCCGCTTTGACGAATTCCGCGCTGGAGCTGACCGCGAGCCGCAGGACCGTGCCGTCGCGCGGCGCGACGACGGTCTGCGTGCGCTGACGGGCCAGCCGGGTATCCAGCTTGAATTTCTCGGCCTCGGCATAGGCCAGTTCCTCCCGGCTCTTGGCCAGATCCGCCCGGGCCTTCTCAACGCTGGATTCGGTATCGGCCAGTGCTTTTTGCCGGTCGGAGCGGATCGCCCGCACCTCGCTCGCGGCGGCGGCCAGCGTGGCCTCCGCGCGCTCTTGCTCGGTCCGGCGCTGAACCTGTTCGAGTTGTGCCAGCTCATAGGCGCGAGTCGAGGCCAGGCCCTTGCCCTGCAAGGTCTGTTGCCGCTCGAAGTTGAGCAGGGAGGTGGCCAGCGCGGCGCGGGCGGCTTCCAGCGCGGCGCGGGCGGCCTGGTAGCGTTCTTCCGCCATTTTGATCCGGGCGTCGGCGGCGGAGAGGGCCATCGTCTGGGACTGCCGGGCTTGGGTGAGCTGATTCTCGACGGCACCGATACGCGAGCGGATCGTCACGATACGTCCGGTCAGCGTGGCGTTTTCCGCCTGCAGCCGGAAGAGTAGTTCCGGGTCATTATCGGTGATGTCGGCCAGCCGGTCGCCCGCCTTGACCGGCGAGCCTTCCCTGACCCACCAATGCAGCACCCGCCCCTCAACCGGCGCCTGGATGGTTTGCTGGCGCTCGATCGGCGCGAAGGCTACTACGCGGCCCTTGCCCGTGATGTTCTGTTGCCAGGGCGTCAGCCCCAGCGCGATCAGCAGCAGCACGAAAATGCCGATCAGCGAGCGCGCTAGAAAGCGCGCGAAGCCGGTGGTTTCGGTCAGGCCCAGGGCGGGCAGGAGCAGTCCGTCGTCATAGCCGGAATCGTGGCGCGCCATGGCTCAATCCTGTGTCGCTGGGTGGGACAGTGTAACCGGTGTCTCGGTCAGGTGGCCGTTCTCGAGCTGCCAGAGCCGGTCGCAGCGCGCGATGACCGCCGGGTTCCGGGTCACGACGATCGCGGTCCAGGGCGCTTCGGGGCGCAACACCCAGTCGATTACCGGTTCGCTGACCTCTGGGTCCAGGGCATCCAGTGTCTCGTGCAACAGTAGCAGGCGGGGCTTGCCTACCACAGCCCGGGCGAGCAGCAGGCGGCGGAGTTTTTCCGGGGGCAGGGGCTGGCCGAGATAATTGAGCGGGGTGTTGAGACCGTCCTCCAGGGCCATGATGTCGTCGGCCAGTCCCAGTGCTTCCAGGGTGTCGCGGATCGTCTGGATGGCGATGTTCTCGCGGCCGACCCGGATATTTTCGAGCACGCTGTCCTCGATGATCTCCATGCTCCGGACCACCGCCATGTCCTGCCGCAGTTTACCGAGTTGCAGGTCGCGGATGTCGAAGCCGTCGATCAGCACTGTCCCGCTGGCGGGCATGCGCAGCCCCATCAGGATTTCCAGCAGGGTGTCCCGGCCCGAACCCGCGGAGCCGCACAGGGCGATGCGTTGCCCCGCCGCCGCGCTGGCGCAGAGTCCACGAACCATTTGGTCCGCCCGGTGATCGGGGCCATGCGTGAACGTCAGCTTGTGCAGCGTCACGCTGGCCGGCAGGCTGGACGGAGGCAGGGGCGCGCCGTTCTGGCGCTCCTGCGGCAGATCGATGAGATGGCCGAGCTTGTCCATGGCCGCCATCAGGTCGTAATAGCTCATCAGGGATTTACCCAGCCGGCTCAGCCCCGCCATCATGGCGTTGACGACCAGTTCGGCGGCGATCAGCTGCCCCAGGGTCAATTGCCGCTCGATGACCATCCAGCCGCCCAGGCCGAGCAGGGCTGTATTGGCTATGGTGTGGAGGATCAAGAGGCCTACCTGCTGCCGCATGGCGATCGAAAAGTGCGCGGCAGAGGCCCTGAGATAGTCGTTCGACATCCGGTCCGAGATCGCGCTGGCATGGTGGAGACCACCGGCCCATTTGAAGAGCGTGGTATTCCGCGCCAATTCCTCCAGCCAGGCGGCAACGGCGTATTTGGTCCGCGACTCCTGAATGGCGGTCTCGACCCCCCGGCGCAGCAGGGATGCGAAAATACCGAAGATCGACACGACCAGCAGGATGTCGAGCGCCAGCAGCACCGGGTGATAGAACGCCAGCAGCAGCATGCCGATCACGGCTTGCAGGCCATAGGCCAGGCCGTCCAGCAGCAGTGCCGTGCCGCTCTTCTGCACGGTCATGACGTCAAAGAAGCGGTTGACCAGCTCGGGGCCGTTGTGGCCATCGAAAGCCGCCAGCGTCACGCGCTGCAACCGGCTGGTAATGGTGCCTACCAGCCGCACGAAGACCCGCCGCTGCAGCATTTCGACCACGTAGATTTGCAGGGCGATCAGCAGATTGAAGACCGTCAGACAGCCGACCAGCACCAGCACCAGGACGACCAGGGGCTGGATGAGCATGCCGAACGCAATCGTATTGACCAGCGTTTGCACCGCGATCGGCGTGGCCAGCGCCATCAGTCCCGCGCCCACGGAGAAGGCGAACACGGTCCAGAGATCACGGCGCTCCAGCCAGATCAGATGGCGCAGGTGCTCGTGGTGGCGGGAATCGGAATGGGCGGTCATGCCGGTTTTGTGTTCCATCAAGACTGGGTTTGGGATGATCCGGTGGGTCGCGCGGCCGGTCTCGCGAAGCGGGCCATACCGGCCGCGCTCGGGTCGGAGACCGCCCTAGCCGGTATTGCGCATGCCCGCCGCGATCGCATTGATGGTGCGGAGCAGCGGTTTCATCCAGGGACTGGCCGTGGGCTCATCCGTGCCCGAGGCACGCAAACGGCGCAACAGGCTGACCTGCACATAGTTGAGCGGTCCCAGATAGGCATCGCGGCGATGCAGCGTGCCTTCCAGCGCGGGATTTTCGGCCACCAGCCGGTCGATCACCGCCACGGCGAGAATCCAGTCGACGCTGCGCCGGTATTCGGCGGCGATCAACTCCCAGATGCGCTGCCCGGTCGACGGGTCGACGCAGAGCCCGGCGTATTCGCGGGCAATGTCCATGTCCGACTTGAGCAGCGCCATCTGCGCGTTGCTCAGGAGGTTCCGGAAGAAGGGCCAGTCGCGGTACATCGCCCGCAGGGTGTCGAGCCGCTCGGTTTTGCCCGCGCACCAGGTCGCCATGCTCGCGCCGATGCCGTACCAGGCCGGGAAGGTCTGCCGCGATTGCGCCCAGGAGAACACCCAGGCAATGGCCCGGACCGAGGCCTTGGAGCGGTCCTGCGCCTTCCGGTGCGAGGGCCGCGAGCCGATGTTTAGCTGGCCGATCTCGCCGACCGGCGTGGCTTCATAGAAATAATCGAGGAAGCCCTCGGTCTGCTCGGTCAGCCCCCGGTAGGTGTGTTCGCCCAGCCGGGCCAGTTCGCTCATCACGGCGAGGTATTCGGGCGCCGTGTCCGTCACCGGTTGCACCAGGCTGACGCTGGCTTTCATCAGGCCCGTCACGCCCATGGTCAATTCATAGACGGCGGTTTCCATGTTGTTGTAGCGATAGAACAGCACTTCACCCTGCTCGGTGAATTTGATTTGTCCCCGCACGGTATCCGGGGGCTGCGCCAGGATGGCCTGATGCGTCGGGCCGCCGCCCCGGCCCACCGTGCCCCCCGGCCATGGAACAGCCGGCACTGGACGCCGCGCTGCCCGGTGATGGCAGGACCAGTTGTTGGGCGCGGTACAGACCCCAGGCCGCCGCCATGATGCCGCCATCCTTGCAGGAGTCGGAATAGCCCAGCATGACTTCCTGCCGTTCGCCGGAGGCCGCCAGCAACTCGCGATAGACCGGCTGGTCGAGCAGGGTAGTCAGCACCTCCTCGATGCGGTTGAGGTCATCGATCGTCTCGAACAGCGGGCTGATGCCCACATGGCAATACCACTGGCCCCCAGCCGTCCGGCCATCCCGCACTGCACGGCCAGCAGCAACACCTCCATAACATGGCTGGCATGGTGAGTCATGGAAATGACATACTTGCCGAAGCAGTCGCCGCCGATTTCGCGCCGCATCCGCGCCATGGTTTCAAAGACTTCCAGAGTCTGGCGCGTCAGGGAGGACAGCGCCGCCCGGTCGTACATCAGCCCGCCTGGCGCGGCGATGGCTTCGCCCAGCAATTGCAGCCGCTGGGCTTCGTCCAGGTTGGCATAGTCGAGACCCAGCGCGGCCCGGAAAATATCGGCAACTGCGTCGCTGTGCCGGCCGGATTCCTGCCGCACATCCAGTTGCATCAGATGGAAGCCATAGGTTTCAGCCAGACGGATCAGGTCCGCCAGATCCTGCCCGGCGACATCGGCATCGCCATGGCCGCGCAGGGATACATCGATGCCCCGCAAATCATTCAGGAACTCGGCGGCGGACAGATAGGCAAGGCTGTCCAGCGGCTCGTTTTCACCGGCGATCAGCCGGTTGACCCGCCACAACGAGCGTTCCATCCGGTATTTCATCAGCACCAACTTGTGCCGGTAGGGCTCCTGCAGATAAGGCAGTTCCAGTTCTGCAGTGGCCGCGCCAAGAGCGGCCCGGTCAGCGGCAAGTCCGGCCTCGAACTCCGGCGTTAGCTCGCAGAAACCATAGGATTGGGACAATTGGCCGCGCAGGGTGTCGAGCCGTTGAAGGTACTCCTGCAGGATGGTCTGTGCCTGCAGCCTGAGCGCCAGTGCGGTGGTTTCCGGCGTGACATTGGGATTGCCGTCCCGGTCGCCGCCGATCCAGGAGCCGAAGCGCAGAAAACTGGGGACCCGGATGCCGCGCGCCTCCTCCCCGTAGACATCGTTTACCGAGCGCTCCAGGTTCCGGTACATCCTGGCCGTGGCGCGAAACAGCGACAGCGGAAAATAGAACAGCCCGGTGTCGATCTCATCCGCCACGCCCATGCTGCGCGCTCGGACTTCGTCGGTTTTCCACATTAACTGCACCTGGCATTGCAGGCGCTCGATGGCCTCCTTGCGGAAATAGCCCTTCAGCCGGCCATGCGCCACCGCCTCCTGGGTGACGAAGATGTTCCGCAACGCTCCCTTGATGGTGCGCCGCTTGGCTTCCGTCGGGTGGGCGGTCATCACCGGCATGTACAGCAGTTGATCGAGGAGGGTCTGGAGCTGGTCCGCGCCGACGCCGGATTGGCGTAGATTCAGCAGCGTGTCATGGAACGAGCCCGGCCAGTAGTGGCCGCCGCGCTCGGCCTGCCGGAGGCGCTGATTGAGAAAATGGGATTCCTCGGCGATGTTCAACAGGCTGAAATAACGGTTGAACACGCGCACAACTTCGCCCGTGGTCTCGGCGTTCATCTCGTCAATGACGTCCTGGAGTTGCCGGCGCCGCGCCGGGCTGCCATCCCGCAGCAGGCTTGCGAAGCGCTTTTGGAGCTGGTCCGCCCGCTCGGCGATGGCTTCGCACCCCTGAGCTTTCAATACGCGGTTGAGAACAGAGTTCAATAAACGCACCGAGCGGCGCAGTTCTTTGTCGTCGGTAGAGGCATCCATAAGGTTGGTCTCGCTGTGGGAAGGGTTGGCTTATTTATCGGCCTTCAAATGCTGTTCGCGAGGCGCGGGTGCTCTGGTGGCCGGGCCAGCACGGGACGCTGATCGGTCGCCTTGAGGAATTGTCCGCTGGGAGCCTCGTAGGCAAAGACATCGCTGGTTTCTATCTTGTAGACCCAGCCGTGCAGTTTCAGTATACCGCGCGCCAGCCCCGAGGCGACCACCGGGTGAGTGCGGAGGTTGTCCATCTGCGCCAGCACATTTTCCTGGATGGTGATGTTGAGCAGTTCATAAGTGGCCGCTGAGTCAAGACAGTAAAGCAGTCAGTTTGAGCTACACATTCGACTTCACTCGCGCCGCCGCTTCGATACACGTTATCGCTATCGGGCGTCTGCTGCCCCAGCGACTGGTGCAGACGCTTGCCCGTGTAAAAGGTAAAGCATTCCGTCAGGCCGACCAACAACTCGCCCACCGAGGAGTAGCCCTTCAAATACACGTCCTCGTGCTTGACGCTGCGCCATAGCCGGCTCGACGAACATGTTGTCGCCCGCCCCGGCCATCCATGCTGATGACCACGCCTTCCCGTTTCAGCATATCGGTTACCGGGTCAAAGGGGTCTATACTTTCGGTCAGGGCGGGATCAGACAATCACCCCCGCCCCCACGGTATCGTTGGTCGTCTCGTCGATGAGGATGAAGCTGCCAGTGACACGGTTTTCGGCATAGGTATCGGCCACGAGCGGCTGTTGCAACTTGAGTTCGACCCTGACGATGTCATTCATCGCCATTCCGGTGGGATGGGGAATCCTGTCGAGACTGTTCACATCGACCCGGTGGACCAATTCTCGAACTAAGCAACGCAAGGTGCGGGTGGTGTGTTTCAGCCAGTATTTACGGGCCGGTTGCCAAGGCGTTTCAGACAGCCAGCACAGGTCGGCCTCTATCTCATGGGCGAGGCGCGGTGGCGCCGCAGGGTCGGCCAGCATATCACCCCGAGAGATATCCAGTTCGTCTTCCAACTCCACCACGACCGCACTGTCCGCCAGAGCCTGCTCCAGGCTTTTCCCGGCTGTGAGTAGGCGCTTGACGCGGGTCTCCCGGCCTGATGGCAGAACCAGCACCCTGTCGCCCACCCGCAGAATTCCGGCGCCCAACGTGCCTTGGTAACCCCTGAACTCCTTGGGAAAGCCGTCGTCCAGCCCGACCGCTCGGTTGCCAGGCACGACCCGCGCCACCCGTTGCACCGGTAGGCGCAAAGGTCTTCCGGTTTGATCATGCAGGGCGGGAACAGTACCCAGATAATCCAGCAGGGCCGGGCCATCGTACCAAGGCATGGCCGCGCCTTGCTCCACGACGTTGTCGCCCTTGAGTGCCGAGATTGGAATAAACTGGATCGCCTCTAAGCCCAGTTTGCCGGCGAAATCCTGGTAATCCGCCATGATCCCGGAGAACACCCCGGCGTCGTAGTCCACCAAATCCATCTTGTTGACCGCTACGGCCACTCGGGGAATTCCCGCCCAACGGGCCAGACAGGAATGCCGACGGGTCTGGGTGACGATCCCCTTGCGCGCATCCACCAAGATCACTGCCACATCCGCCGTCGAAGCGGCTGTAACCATGTTACGGGTGTACTGCTCGTGCCCCGGCGCGTCGCCGATAATGAACTTACGGCGGGCGGTGGCGAAATAGCGGTAGGCCACGTCGATGGTGATTCCTTGCTCGCGCTCGGCCTGCAATCCGTCGGTGAGCAGCGACAGGTCGATTTCCGACAGTCCGCGCCGCCGGGAAGTTTGCGCTACAGCCGACAACTGGTCGGCAAGCACGCTCTTCGAATCATACAACAGGCGGCCGATCAGGGTGCTCTTGCCGTCGTCCACGCTGCCTGCGGTGATGAAGCGTAATAGTCCGGTATGGGTGCCTGCAGCGGCGTGGGCGATGGGCTGCCCGTAAGCGGCTAGGGCGTTGGGAATGAGGTTCATCAAAAATACCCCTCTTTCTTGCGTTGTTCCATGGCGGTTTCCGACACCTGGTCGTCGAGCCGGGTCGCGCCGCGTTCGGTGATACGAGTCTCGATGGTCTCGCGGATGATCTCCGCCAACGTGGCCGCACTGGATTCCACCGGCGCGGTGCAAGGAATGTCACCTACGGTGCGGAACCGGCACAGCACCGTTTCCACGGACTCGCCATCCTGGACCAGAGTTAAAGGCGTGACCGGCGCCAGCAGTCCACCCCGACGAACCACTTCACGCAGATGCGCGAAGTAAATCGAGGGCAGTTCGAGACCTTCGCGTTCGATGTACTGCCAAACGTCCAGTTCGGTCCAGTTCGAAATGGGAAACACCCGCATATTCTCGCCGGGGCGGACCCGAGTGTTGTATAGCTCCCAGAGTTCCGGGCGCTGGCGCTTGGGGTCCCATTGGCCGAACTCGTCGCGAAAGCTGAATACCCGCTCCTTGGCTCGGGCCTTCTCCTCGTCGCGGCGGGCGCCGCCGACGCAGGCATCGAAGCCATGTTCGGCGATAGCTTCCAGCAGAGTAACGGACTGATGGGGGTTGCGCGATTCCAGGGGATGGCGCAGGCGCACCGTCCCGCGCCGAATGGAGTCTTCGACCTCGGCCACCCGCAGCTCACAGCCATAGTGGATGGCCATTCGGTCACGGTAGCTGATGACCTCGGGGTAATTGTGGCCGGTGTCTATGTGCAGCAGTACGAAGCCTATCTTCTCCGGTTGGAACGCCTTGTACGCCAGATGCAGGACTACGGCGGAATCCTTGCCGCCGGAGAACAGCAGCGCAGTATTGCGGCATTCCGCCGCGACCTCGCGCAGGATAAATAGTGCTTCCGCCTCCAGCGCGTCGAGATGGCTGAAATAGGTTGCGGACTCGTCCCATCGATCTCTTCCGATATCATCCCCAGTGGAATCCCATAGCAAGGCTGTTTGTTGGTTCATGATCGTCCTCCCGTAAAGTACATCACTGAGCCTTCAGTCCGAGCCGAGCCCATTCGCCCGCCGCGTAACGGCTGAGTTCCTGTTCGCCGAAATGCCACAAGTGCAGCCAGCCGTGATTTATCAGTTGTTGCACCACGGTGTGCTGCTGAATCACGCGCTCGATAGCGGCTCTTGGCGCATCGATGGCTACCGTGAGACGCAATGGCTCGTGCATCCATTGCTTGCCATTGTGCAAGGATTGTTTGGACAATCCGATTCGCAAATCCCCGCCGTTGCCTTCGAAAACACCGATGTGACCGCCTACCACGTTGTGCAGCACTTTGTTGCCGCTGCCGAGGCGATCCGGATCGCAAGCGGACGCGTGGTATTGCCAGTTGATCCAATGCGTGACCAGCATCGGTGCAGTCATCAGCAATTCCAGAATGCTGCCGTCTGGATCGTTCTCTGCAGCGTAGTCGTGCAGGAATGAGCGTCCGTCCAGCACGATGCCTTGTGTACGGCTTCGGGGCGCGATGATGAACGAGGCGTTACCGGCCAAGCCCCATTCAGGGCGTGTCTGTGCGCCATCATTGGCTCGGCGACGCACCTGCTCCAACAGATCTGCATGCCCGCCGCGCGGATCCAGCGCCAGATCGGGAGCGCGCTCACGTCTTACCTGGTCGCAGGCGCAATCGAACACCGACTGCACGCGCCCGAGCCTTTCCCGCGCTTGAGGCGGCAGCAAGTCCTCGTCGAACCATTCGACTTCATCGGTCGTGGTGTTGTGCAATGCAGCCAGAAACCCGGTTTCCGACGGTATGGCGATGTTCTTCTCTGCCAAGCCCGCGCGCACGGCAGGATCGTTGAGGAGTTGCGCCAGTACGCGGGCATTCACTTCACCGGTCTGGCCGCAGCACGCGCCGCAATCGAGCGCCGCGGCGTGGGCGTTGTTAACGCTCTGGCTACCGTGGCCGACCAGCAGCACGAGCGGCGCTAGGTCATGATCGAGCCCCATGGCGTGCAGGATTGTGGCTGCGAGATTCACCTTGTCGCTTAGATCCAGACCGGTCAGCGTTGGCCGGCACAGCGAACGGTAGCGCGCGGGCATGCCAGCCAGATCGTCACGGGGACGCGGTTGCGCAGAGGGGCTCAACCAGCCCGCCAGTTTGCCTAGATAGCCCAAACCTGCGGCCTCAACGAAAGAAAACGCGGCCCCAGGCCAGCGACTATTGGCCTGCCATTGTGTCGACCAGGCGAACCTGCGCAGACGGGCCTGCTTCGCAGCGCGTTGCTCGCTGGCCGAGTTCAAATGGCCGCCGGCTTCCTCGGCCATGACGCAGTCCGAAACTTCCAATGCCGGCGCAAGAAGTCCCGGCAGTTGGGGACGGCGGGCGTTCGTCGCAAACGGGGTGTAAGCGATGGGTAGCCCAAAGAAGCCCGCAAAGCCGATGGTCTGAATCGAGGGCGACGCTGTTTCCAGAGCACGCCGGAGCCGCTCGCTGCGGACGTCGATGCAGAAAGCGGCCTGCACTTCGACTTCCGATCGAGATGACTCAAGGGTATGTGGAAGAAAAGCTGTGCTGAGCTTGCGCGCCAGTTGCCGCTGATAACCTGCTTCCAGAGCGAATTGCCAAACTTCGTCGACCCACAACGCACGCTCCGCGTCCGCCAGCAGCACCGGTGCGTGACTCCACGCCGCATGCAAGGCAGCAAAGGCACGTTGTGCGGAGGAATCGGCTTTGCACTCGAGCAAAACGGCACCCCAAGCCAGCCGAATGGCCAGCAGCTCGCGCAGATGATCGTCGCTTCGGCCTTCCTGTTTCGCCTGCCACCCCAGATAGGCGCACCAGGACGCCCATCCATTGACAGTCAGCAGCACAGCCTCCAGATAATCGGCCCAGGCATCCTGCGGAAGCCCAAGGCGAATCATGGCCCATTTTTCTGCATCCTGCCGCGTCGCCGGCAACGCGCTCAATCGTTTACCGAGATCGGGCAAGCCCATCAGCACGCCGATGCCATGGTCATGAGTCAGTGTATCCCGCCAAAAGGCATAGAGCCCTTGGCCGCGGTCGGGCTGCCAATCGGCCTGGTGCTCGTCAAAGAAGGCTGCGCAGGTCTGACTCACCTGCTGGGTGATTGCCTGCCGCCAGGACAGACGCGTGTGACGTGCCGGGTCGTCATCCAGCACATCGATGAGCAGCGGCAGGTGCGTGACCACCGGCATCTGCTTCAAGGCATCGATGCACGGGGCTGCGCGCTCTTCACCGTGCTGCAGTGTTGCGAGCCCACAAGACAGGTCTTGTTGGGTCATACGGCCCTTCGCCCAAGCTTCACGCAAGTATTCGCGCGTGGGAAATACCTGGATATTTCCGAGCACCGCCATACGTGCCGCAACTTGGCGCAGAGGGCGATTGATCCGGCCCCAGTGCGGATTGACTGCGATGGCGCGATCCAATGGCCATGCGGGCGCGATGGACTGGCAGGCTTGCTCGCAGGCTGCATCGATTTGAGCGTCAGTCGTCTTGCCAACGTGCGGCTCATCGTGGTCTGGGAAAGGGGCAGATGGATACAAAGGGCCGGCTCCTTCAGGAATGCAGGCGCTGTGGGTGTCTATGATGTTCACGATGTTGTTCTCCTCGAAGAGATCTTATTGCGTAAATGTGGTCGTTTCCGTGCCAGGCCAGTCAGGCTGTCGCACGGGAGAAGCAGCGCCCGACCAGCATGTCGGCCACAGTCTTAGGGCGAGGCGGGTATAGAATTCATCGATGTAAAACCCCGCATAGCTCCATCGCCGCCATGTGCCCCAACTGCCTTGACGCCACTGCAAAGTCGCCAGCCCCAGATACATAAGGCTCATGCCTGCCAAGGCCACGAGGCCGGCCCCGTGATGGGGTGTATTGCTTACCCCCAGCGGTACGGCATGAGCCAGCAGGACTGCCAGCATCAGAAACGCCACCATGCCAATGCCCGCAAGCAACCGTTGCCATGTCGGCGGAGCCGCATCATCGACTGGCTGAGGCAGCCAGAACATGGGAGCCCAAGCCGCTGACAGGGCGGCACTCCACCACCAGGGCCAGATCGCACCGGTGTTGGCGACCAGGTTTTGCACCAGCGCGACGATTGCAAATGCAAGCAATGGTGCCGCCAGCAGGCTGATGCGTCTCGTTGGGGCTGTAACGTGCAGCATCCGCAGCCGCGTTTGCCGCACGATCATGGAAGCCGAAAGGAAGGTGTGGGCCTTGTACAGCGAATGCCCAATCAGGTGCAGTATGGCCAGTTGGTAAAGGCCCAGTCCGCATTCGAGCACCATGAAGCCCATCTGCGCGACCGTTGACCACGCCAGTCGAACCTTGATGCTGATGCGCGTCAGCATGACGAAGCCGGCTAGCAGCGCGGTGCCGAGCCCGAATATCACCAGCAACCAGCGGGCGATCGACGACGCTTCCAGCAGCGGGGAGAAGCGGATGAGGATAAACCCTCCCAGATTAACCACCCCGGCGTGCAGGAGCGCGGAAACCGGCGTCGGCGCTTCCATGACCTGGATCAGCCAGCCGTGAACGGGCAGCAGCGCGGTACGTAAGATCACAGCAAGTACAAGGCAGACGGCGCTGATCTCCATGGCCACTGAAGCATGTGATCGCCGACCTGCCGCAACAGGTCGGAAATCGAGCCGCTGCCTACGTCCAGGTAAGCCGATGCCGCAGCGATTATGAGCAATGTGTCAGCGGCCCGGTCGGCTATTTGCTTCTTGTGCGCGGCCAGCAGGGCGAAGGGCCGGTCCGGGTAGAAACACAGCAAGCCTTGAAGGGCCTTGCCAGCTAACGCCCAGGCCGCAATCAGCACAAACCAATGATTGGCCAGCAACAGGACATGAACGGTCGCCAAGACACCTGCAAATCCGGCGATGTAGCGCTTCTGTCCGGGCTCGCCTTGCAAATAGCGGGAAGAGAACCCCCCAATCACCATGCCAAGCAGTTGGACAAGCAGGGCGATCAGACCACCGAGCACGTTCACCATCAGGCCCGGCACATAGCGGCCGAGGGGTCCTTCATCGCCAAAAGGCGGGGCGAGCATCTGCAGACCAAACGTGACCAGCGTGGACAGGAAAGCCAGTCTGGACAGAACCGTGAACAAAGCCCAGAGGCTCGCTGCCGTTATCGTCGGGGTCCCCCCGCAGGGAGGCCGCCCTCCAGGCGACGAACAGCATGAGCGAGGCGGGAGCTATTGCGCTAGCTACGTTAACCAGGTCGAACAATTTCATGGCGATCTCCAAATAAATTTCTTATGGAACATGTTACGCGCCAAGAATTATTCTGTAAAATATAATAAAATGAACATAATATTCTTTAAAAGAGAACAAATGAACTTAGAACAGTTTAACTTTCATCACTTCTTCTATTTCTGGCGTGTCGCCAAGGTCGGTCACCTCACGCGGGCGGCCCAAGAGCTTCATACCTCCCAATCGGCTTTGTCTGCGCAAATTCGTCAGATGGAAGAGCGTCTTGGCAGGACGCTGTTTGCTCGCGAGGGGCGCCGTCTAGTGCTTACCGATACCGGGCATCTTGTCTTTTCCTATGCTGAGGGCATATTTGGTTTAAGCCAGGAAATGCTCGACCGTTTGCAAGGACTCAACGACGGAAAAACGAGACTTCGGGTAGGTGGCGTCGCGACCATGTCGCGAAACTATCAGGAAAACTGGATTCGCCCCGTACTCGCAAATCCGCATGTCTTATTGACCCTGGAGTCCGGTTTACTGGATTGGCTGCTCGATCGATTACTTCGGCATCAGCTCGATGTGGTGCTTGCAAATGAGACGGTGCCGGTCGATCCGGATCGCCCTTTGCACTGCCGATTTCTTGGTAGCCAGTCCGTTTCACTGGTTGGTAATGCAATGACTTGGCAAGGTCGGAAGCTACGCATTCCGGATGATTTGCACGAAATGGAAATTGCCCTTCCTGGTCCACGTCATGCGCTGAGGGCACAATTTGATGCCCTTTGTGAATCCGCTGAAATAAAACCGCGACTGCGGGCGGATGTTGATGATATGGCTTTGCTTCGCCTAATAGCTCGAGATAGTGGCTGGCTGACCTTATTGCCTGAGGTCGTCGTACAGGACGAGCTCCGCGACGGAAGTCTAGTGGTGGTTGGGGAATCCTCTCAGCTTCAAGAGCGGTTCTATGCCATCACTGCACCACAGCGCAGTCGGATCGATGTGCTGGAGGAGCTGCTGACCAAGTCGCATATCATGTTGTCAGAATGTAAGCCTTGGGCAAAACCACCTTGCAGCTCAATCCCCTTTCTGGACTCGCCGTAACGGCAGTAATTCATCGAAACGGCTGTTCGGCCAGGTGGGGAGTTTTTCTAAGGCTTCTTGAAGCCAGGAGACGGGGCTGAGGCCATTGAGTTTAGCGGTACCCAGCAGGGTGTAAACCCACTCCATTCCGAAAAAAGCATCTGATAGCGTAAGTTATTGAATATGAACTCTTATAGTCTGGGCAATGGCAGGATTATCGGGTGCGGCGCTGGGTGATCTGCAGTTGGCAAAACGGCTGATCCGGTTGGTGGACGACCTGTCCGCCCAGCCGACGCAACGCATCCCGCTGGCTTGCCGCGGGTTGGCCGAAACCAAGACGGCCTACCGCCTGCTGGACCATGAGGCCATGGATTGGTGGGTACGGTTGACCGCTCACGGCGAGCCGACGACAACCCGGATGGGCCAGGAAAACTGGGGGTTGTGTCTGCAGGACACCACCGCACTGGTAGGCCGTAAAGGGGATAGTCATCCCGGCCTCATGGCACTTTGGGAGGGCCTGATAAAGCTCCTGGCCTATGTCACCGCAACCCGTCAAGGAACTGAGCACAGGCGTCCTCGTCAGGCAACCAGTCGGCAAATTCAGGATAGGTCCACGGATCGTTGCGCCCAGCGCTGAGGACAATAGTAGGCAGGGGCGTAGCGTGCTCAACGGGGTCCATCACTATCGGCATCGTGGCCCGCGACCGGGGTTGGCAAAATGACCATCCCCCCGCAGGATGATGTGGGTTGCGGGCCAGGCGGCGCGCAGGTAGTGCAGAACCCGCTTGAGGATGGCGGCATTCTCGGCACCGGTCGGCCGCTTGCCGGGGCGGAGCGCCGCCGTGATGAACTTGCCGGACAGCCCCTCAAAGATGAAGAGCGGCAGGTAACAATGGCTGCCATAGTGGTGGTTGTAAAAGCTCAACTCCTGTTGCCCATGCGCGGCATCCTCGGAATGATCCATATCCAGCACAATCACGGCGGGCGGTTGGGCATAACTGTCGATGAACTGAGCGGCGAACGCTTGCGCCATCCGATACAGCGCCCGCGGCGACGCCGCGTTTTCCAGGGCCGTAGCACCCTGCTCAAAAGAGGGACTCGCTCAGAACCAAGACCAGCGTCGGGAAGTGCCAGTATGAACCAATGCTCCCGCGCCCATTGCCGTGACCAAGTGGAGAAGTGGTCTTTGGTTGGAAATTTGTTAGCCAACATCCTCCGGGTATGGCGGTAGGCGAACAATGTCAGGGCTACCAAGAGACTGAACCCAATCCATGCGGTATACATCTGTGCGGTGTGTCCCTCCACATGAAACAGGCTTTCCAGGAGATGCTCAAGCCCCAGCTCAAGTATCTCGACCACTATATGCAGCCCATGTAGCGTGACTCCAAGGAGAGTGTCCCAGAAGAACCAGAGGACTAGAACCGCCACCGAGAGCTTGAATGAGTGTGTGAACTGGGATGTTTGATTCATTGGCTTTAACCTCCTCGACGTTACAGTCATGCTGATCATGTCGGTGCTATGGAGTGAGGAATCAAGGATGACCACAGCCGTGATCGTCGCAAGTGCCTTGACGGATGTCGCTGTTCAACGGCTGATCACGACCCGCTCCAAAGGCTGGCGCATCCGCCAGCAGCTGGCCGAGCAGAGTGCCCAGGCCGAGATCATCCATGCGACCGAACGCCGACAGCCGTATCCGGCCAACCTGGTCGATCACCACCAGCGAGGGCGTTCCGCGCAATTGATAGGCCTGCATGGTGTGGGGCACCGCTTGGGCGGCGGAGGGCCGGTCCACGCCAATCGGAAAACTCAGCCGGTATTCATGGATAAAGGCGGCCAAGGCCACTGGCGGCATCGCCTCGTGGTGCTCGAACACCGTATGCAAGCCAATGACGACAATGCCCTGCTCCGAGAACCGCTCATGCACCGCTTGTGCCTGTGGCACGCCGTGGCTGACACAGCCGGGACAGAGCATCTGGAACGCATGCAAAACGATGATGCGGCCACGCAAGGCATCCAGCGTCAGCGGCTCTGGGGCGTTGAACCACTGACTGACATTCAAGGGCGGTGCTGGGGGGTAGGTAGACGGCATGGGTCAGCTCTTGGCTTAGTGGACAGAGGAATGCTCTTCAGGATCTCGCTCATTACCAAGGACCTTGGAGAGCAGGGTGTTCACTGGCTGCTCAAGCTTCATCAGCATACTGATAGATGGGGCTGATCTGGCTGCCAGGCGGTAGGTTGATTAGTTCCTTGATGACACCGTCGT
>CAVPOU010000005.1:0-15537 GCA_963707125.1 uncultured delta proteobacterium
GGGGCGGAGGACAGTGTTCATGCTCCTTTGCGCCGGATAGCGTTTATCGCTTCGTCGAGCTGATGGAGAAAGCGGGAGCGGTCGCGTTTGGCAAACGGCGGAGGTCCACCCATGACCTCACCGAAGTCGCGCAACGCGGAGAGCAGGTCGCGAGTTGCCAGGGCCGAGCCAATGTTCTCTTGGGTAAATGGTTTACCCGTAGGACCCAGCGCGTAGGCCGCTTTCTCAAGGCATCGAGCCGCGAGCGGTATGTCCCCAGTGATCACGATATCATCGACCTCCAAGTGCTCGACGATCCAGTCGTCTGCTGCGTCCATGCCTTCGCCAACAACCTTGAGGGCTAGGTTGTCCTCCTCCGGGACCCGCATCCACGATCCCGCCACCAGAGTGACGCCAAGGTCGTAGCGCTTTGCCACTCGATAGACTTCCTGTTTCACAGGACAAGCATCGGCATCTACAAAGATATGGAGCAAAAAGCAACCTCCCGCAAACCCTGTGGAGCATCAAGCGAGGCCGGCCTGCCACCCAACGTTCCGAATGGGGTAAGGCTCTCGGTCGCACGCAAAACAAAAGCCTTTACGAAAAACCCTACCGGCTTCTTTCTTCTCGACGGTTGGCCTGCCATGCGAACGGTTACTCCCAAATGGAAAGACGGCCTTAGAGACCACAGCATTTCTTGTATTTTTTCCCGCTGCCACATGGACAGGCTTCGTTGCGTCCAACCTTGTTTTCGGCGATCATTGGTTTGCGAGGATTCAGCAATATTTCTAAATCGGTGATGTCCTCTGGTTTATCCGGCTCCAATCCAATGATATAGTTCCACCCCTTCTCTTCAAATATTGAGACTACTTCTTTCAATCTTTCTTCTGTTTGAACATTGACAACAGCGGGCTTCTTTTCAGTCCCCAGTTTTGCCGTCTTTTCCCCATCAAAAACTTTTGTCGTCTTTTCGCCATCAAACGTTTTTTCTCTCTTGTCACCAACAAAGATTCGTTTCCCCATCTTTCCCTCATTAAGAAATTTGAACGTTGACCGCTGGGTCCTAAAAGGGTCTTTAAGAACGATCGGATCCTACCACAGAACTTCTGCGCATACCAGATTACTAAAAGGATGATCAAGGCGATACGGCGAAATCCCAACCCATTTCAAGCGCCAGCCCTTGCGGAAGAAGGGTCATGGACCGGGAGTAATCCAAGCCTGCCTTCTCGATATGATCCTTTATGGCCATTGAAAAGGGATTTGTCACCGTCACAACGAGCTCGATCACCCGCGGGGACTCTTCTGCGGATTCCGGATCGTTTGCCGCATGGCAGGATAAAGGATGGGAAGAGACAAAATGGGTCCGACACACGACCGGCCGCACACCATAGGCACTGCATGCGCCGTTGACCAGCAGGGGGCAGCATGGATCGTAATGGGAAGGATCTGTCTGCCTGGCCACGTCGGCCGACGGACACCTGCCCCGCAAGGCATCGTCCCATTCATGCCATCGCTGAGTTCGCATCCGGAGGTCCCTTCTCTGTTCCGAGGAGAATTCCCGCTTGACATATTGCGCCAGGGTACGGGCCTCTGCAATGTTCATGACGATGTGATACCGGCAACAGTGGCAACACCCCAATTTGCAGTTTGGAACAATGCCCTCTTCGCTGCGCAGCCGATCCAGCACGCGTGCAATCGCTTCATCCACTGAAGAATACACGGCCTTGACGAAGCTCTCTTCCGGTGTCATCGGGAGATCGGCTCCGAATTCCTCAGTGCCCATCCTGGACTTGCCATGGTCAATCAGCTTCATCATTTTCCCTTTTCTCGAAACGCGCTTCTGGCAACCTCACGCTAACCAGTTAGGGCCTGCTCATAACGAGCGCGCCCGTCGTGCAGACTTTGACACACTGAGGGGTTCCTCCGCAAAGGTCGCAGTGATAGGACTTGCCCCCGAAGAGATTCAAAGCTTGGAAGGGGCATTTGCTCGATCTTTGCCCGGCCCAGATGAACTTCTTTCTTTCTGCTTCCGAAGCGGCCTTTTCTCCTTCAAGACATTTCATGTTCTTGCACTGGCGGCAAATGAAGGGCGAGTTCATGCTGGTGCTGAGATCGTCCTTCTCGATGCGAACGGCCGACTTCTCCGTATTCACAGCTCCGAGATGAAAAAGAGAGCACATGGTTTCACAGAGCCGGCAGCCGCTGCACTTTTCCTTGTTCACCTTAATTCTCATCTGAAAGCCCCAGTCTCTTGAGCGTCTTATTCCTTGGGACGCCCTCATCATCCCAACCGTGGAGCCTGTAGTACTCATCCAGCATCCTGCTGAACTCTTCTCTGGACACCACTTCCCCTTTGGAAGGACCCTCAGGAATGGGCTCTTCAAAATACCTTTCAGGAAGGGTGTCCTCGCTCCTGGAGATCCCTTCGCCAGTGATCATCAGTCTTTCCAGGGTGTAGACTCGTTCGCCTGTTCTCTTGATCTCTGCAGGAGTGAGGTGAAGGCCTGTAGCGAGAGCTATGAGACGTGAGAAATGGTTGTACCCGAGTCCGTGAGGGCTTGAAAACACGCTTTGGAAACGACAGATCCCGAGAGAGTCGGACACGGCATTCATGAGTTCATGCCACCAGACCATTCTCGCCTTCCCCGAATACGAAGACAGGCTATCGCTCACAGGTCCGCCATACATCTTCTTCAGAACCGCCTCCGGAAGGCCAACGGCATCAATCGATGGACGGCTTCTCATGTGACAGGCCCCCCTTGTGGAAGTGGCCATGCCCAGGGCGAAGCTCTTGGGAAGCCTCTCATCCGTCATCTCAATGGGAAAGTCCTTCACTTCCAGAAGATAACGACGGGATGCTTGCCCAAAGATTTCTCGCGCAAAAGAGCCCTCTGCCAGAATATCTCCAAACCCTCTCCGGTGAGCGATCTGGTCGATAAGCTCGACAATCGTTTTCCCGTCACCCCATTTCAAAGATCTCTTCGTCGTTCTCTTGTCGATGATCCCCCTCTGGTACAGCTCCATAGCCCAGGCAATATAAGAACCTGTGGAAATCGTATCCAGTCCGTAGAGGTTGCAGAGCTGCGTCGCATACATGATGTTTTCGAGATCGAGATTGCCGAGCTTTGTGCCAAGGGAACCGATGGAAGCATACTCAGGCCCCTCCCCTCTCACTCCTTTGTACTTTCCTTTTTCCATGGAAAACCTGTGCCGGCAGTGCACAGGACAACCGAAGCACGCGATCATTCCGGTAGAATAAGGCTCGAGCGCTTCAGCCTCCAGAAGGGGCCCCTTGTCGCCGATGGTCACCAGCTGATTGTTGCGCACGCTCAGGAAACCCAGAGCATTGGAGTATCGGAAGAGCACAGGAGTCCCCTGCTTCCCCAGGGCCTGGACCCACTTGGTTTTCATGAGCCCGGCCAGGGTCCTGAGATAGGTCTTGCGATATTCATCGGGTTTCGAGATTGCAATGTCCAGGCTCCCCCGCACTGCGACGGCCTTGAGATTCTTTGACCCCATGACTGCGCCCATTCCGGTTCGCCCTGCAGCGCTCTTCATGCCGGAGCGGATTGAGGAAAACCTGACCAGGTTTTCTCCGGCAGGCCCGATACAGGCAACCTGCACCTTGTGGCCTCCCCTGCGGGTGCGAATCCGCTTTTGCGTCTCTATCGTATCGAGTCCCTTGAGCTTGCGAGCATCGCAGAAGTCGATCTTCCCGTCCTTGATAAGGAGATACACGGGTTTTTTGCTTTTCCCAGTGATCACGAGATGGCTCAGCCCTGCCTTGACCAGCTCCGCTCCAAACTCACCGCCCATGTTGGAATCCCCGAGATGGCCTGATTCAGGAGACCGCGAGGTGATGTTCATCCTGGACCCGAACCCCGGAATCCCCGTCAGGAGGCCGGCTCCGAAAATCAGAGGGTTGTCCGGTGAAAAGGGATCAGGGATCGATGCGTAGGACTTGGAGAGGAGATGCATGTTGATCCCCCTTCCGCCCAGAAACTTTCTTCTCCATTCCATGGGGATCTTCCTGATCTCACAGGAGCCGTCACTGAGATTCACATAAGCGATTTTTCTATCCAGAACCATTCCGCCCCTCATTGCCAATCCCCACGGATAGATTTCTTTTCAAGAACAAAGCGGGCCGATGGAAAACCACCGGCCCACCTGAACAAAACATATCGCACGACTCTGGCCGCAACCCCATGAGTAAGCAGTATGCAGTAAGGAGTATGCAGAAAAGACTGCTGCCTACTGCTTACTTACTCCCTACTAGAGCTCAGCGGCTCTAAAGAGACTGCACCCCCCGGTCCGGGCTCAATGACTTCTACGAACTTTATAAAGAAGTTCTTGTATACGACTCTAAATCCGAAGAATGTTTTTCGCTACGATGGTTTTCTCGATCTCCTTGGTGCCCTCGTAGATCTCCACGATTTTGGCATCGCGGTAAATCCTCTGCACCTTGTACTCATCAATGTAGCCGTAGCCGCCGTGCATCTGCAGGGCCTCGTCCGCACACTTCACAGCGATCTGCCCGGAAAACCATTTGGCCATGGCCGTGACCGCATGATCCATCTTGCCCTGGTCTGTGAGCCACGCCGCTTCGTAATACAGGTTTCTGGCTGCCCGGATCATGGTGGCCATTTCGGCGATCTTGAACTGAAGACCCTGGAACGAAGCCAGAGGCACACCGAACTGCCTCCTCTTCTTAATGTGGTTGACCGCTTCCTCCAGGGCCGCCCGCGCAATTCCGACCGCCATGGCGCAGATATGGAGCCGGGTGAGATTGAAAAAAGCCATCAAGTGCCTGAAACCGTAGCCCAGCTTCCCAACAAGATTGGAGGCAGGGATTCTCACATTCGAAAAAGAGACCTCTGCCGTGTCATTGGCGCGGATGCCCAGTTTTCCGTGGAGCTTGTTGGCCTGGAACCCCTTCCTGTCCGTCTCCACAATAAAGAAGGAATGTCTCTGGTGCCTGTCCGGATTGTCCGGATCCGTAAGACAAAAGACATTCATGTACTTTGCGATCGTTCCATTGGTGATGAACATCTTGGAGCCGTTGATCACCCACTCGTCCTTGTCCTTTACAGCACTGGTGATGGCGCCTGTCACATCAGAGCCTGCATCGGGTTCGGTGATCGCGCAGCCCATGATCGCCTCGCCTCTCACCAGGGGAGGAAGGTACTTCTGTTTTTGCTCCTCTGTCCCGAAGAGATTGAGGAGTTCAGAACCGAAGGTCGCCGTGATCACGGCATTCCCCATGCCCGCATCCACGGCCCAGAATTCTTCCGTGATCAGGCAGTGCTCGAAAAACCCGAGTCCGGCCCCCTCATACTTTTCGTCGATGAAAACGCCCACAAATCCGAGTTCGCAGGCCTTGCGCCAGATACTCAGATCAAAGGTCTCGTTCCTGTCAAACTCTCGGGCTTTTTCAGGGAGAAATTCGCCTACGGCAAATTCCCTGGCCGCCTTTTGAATGTCTCGCTGTTCTTTTGAGAGCGTGAAATCCATAAATGTCCTCCCATCACCCCTTCAAAGTGTCCCGTCGCCTTCCAGCACAGCGCGAACAGGTAATATTTCCACTGGATTGCCACGCTTGCGCGCCGAAGCGCTTCAGCGCGCAGGCACGGCGCTTTGCGCCTCGCAATGACCGTGCGAGACTCACAAATCAGAAATTCCAAATCAAAAATCAAAAATTCTTATGCCAGCTTTGCTTTGAGCGCATCAACAACCTTAAAGAGATCTTCCACCACTCCGTAATCCGCGACCCGGAAGATGGGCGCCTTCTTGTCCTTGTTGACGGCAATGACACATCCTGCCCCGGTGATGCCGGCTACGTGCTGAAAGGCGCCGCTGATTCCAAAGGCCAGATAGACTTTGGGTTTCACGGATTTCCCCGAGGTGCCGACCTGGTGGTACTTGGGCAGCCAGTTCTTGTCCACCACCGGCCTGGAGCAGGAAAGGACGCCTTTCATCTTGTCCGCCAGCTCTTTCACGATAGGCACCTTATCGGCTTCCCCGACGCCTCGGCCGATCGACACCAGGAGTTCCGCTTGAGTGATATCGACGGCTCCTGCGCCTGCGTCTTCAAACGCAACAAACTGCTTCCCCACCTGGGGCAGGTCCGCAGGCATCGGCTTTCGCACGACCTCCCCCTTGTGATCTCCCGCTTTCTCCGCCGGGAAAGCGCCGCTTCGGATGGTGATCAGGTAACCCTGTGCCTCCTGGAAAGCCACCCTGGAGAACATTTTCCCGCTGTAGATCTGGCGCACCGCCTTAGGTCTTCCGTTGTCAACGACCACATCGACGCAGTCGGTCACGATGGGATACCCCAGCTTCACCGAGAGCGATGGGGCAAAGTCCATCCCCCAGGGCGTATGCGCAACCAGGGTGAGCAGGGGCTTGTGTTCCTGAATCAGCCTGAAGAGGATCTCCTTGTAGAGATCGCCGTTGAAATTCTGAAGGCCCTCCACGGCAATGACTTTGTCCGCCCTTTCCTTGAGCTCATTGAGGAAAGGCTCGTCCTTGCCTCCGATCAGGACGGCCGTCAGGGTATGAGAAAGCTTCTGGCAGAGGTCGTTGGCTTTCCAGAGCATCTGGTAGGTGACCTCTCTCACCTCACCTTTCCTGTGTTCCACCACAACAAAGATCTCGCCCATTATATGCTCACCCCCTTCTCTTTCAGGATTCGGAGAATTTCTTCTGCAATCGTCGCCGGATCGCCTTCAATGAACTGTGCCCCTTCTGTCTCCGGCGGCAGGAAAATCTCTTCCACCGTGGTCCTGGGCTGAAGGTCCGCCGCGGCAAGACCGAGCGTATCCACGCCGGCCACGTTCAGCTCCTTCTTGGCCGCCTTTCGGATGCCCATGATGGACACATATCGCGGCTCGTTGATTCCGGTCTGGATGCTCAGCAAGGCCGGCAATTTGATTTTTGAGACTTCGTCGGTGCCGCCTTCCAGCTCCACCCTGATGGTCGCTTCGTTGCCTGCCAGCTCCACCTTCCTCACCACTTCGGCGTGGGGCAGGCCCAGATGCTCCGCCAGCATCGTCCCTACAGCCCCTTCGTTCAGGTCATCCCTCTGGACTCCGGTGAGAACGAGATCGTGCGGCTGGCCTTTGATAAATTGCGCCAGGATCCTGGAGATGACGAAGCTGTCCATCACCGAATTTCCCGGATCCATCCTGAAAGCCTTGTCTGCGCCCATGGCCAAACAGCGTCGCAGCACTTCTTCATCATCTTCACTTCCGATGGTCACGGCGGTGACCGTTCCGCCCAGCTTTTCCTTGAGCTGTATGGCCTCCTCGATGGCGTAGTTGTCCCACTCGTTGATGACGTAGGCGAGCATGTCCTTGCGAACGTCATTCTTCTGGGGGTTGATCTCCAGATCAACCTCCTGGGTCATGGGAACCCTCTTCACACATACAATGATCTCCATGCCTCGCACCTCCTAAAACGTTAATGAAGCGCCGTGAAATACAGGATTCTCAGTTTCTTTTTTCCGTCTTACTGACCTAAAACACTATTGATTTCAATAATGAATGAATTCTCATTCATTTTGCCCGGAACGGTAACACACCTCTCCAGCGCTGTCAAACATTTTAGGTACACAGGAAAGGCTATTATACTTAAGGAGACTCTTGAATTTTTGCCTTTCTTAGAGGTATAATATCTGCGTTTCGCTCAAGTCTCGGTATTTGATTGAAGGCTGAGCTCAGCGAGTGAGAGCTGCGGATTTTGAAAATGTTCAGGGGTAACCGTCAAAAGAGGAAAGCCATGGTTCAGGGAAACCGCCGATGTGCCGTTCGCTTTTCAGATCGCTCCTGGAGAATCATCACCTCTCTGATGATCGTGACCTTTGTCTTTTCCGGCTTTTTCTCAATGTCGTGGGGACAGGGCGAAACGTACAAGGCGCCCATACCCAAGCCCGCTGCGCAGCAACCGCCTGCCAAAGAGGCGGAGAAGAGTGCTGCTCCGGCGGCACCTCCTAAAAAGGGAGACTCTTTTGATTTTATTTTCGAGATGAAAAAAATCAACAGTCTCCTCTCGGTGAGCGAAAAAAACGCCGATGCCTACTTCAACCGCGGATGGTTGTATGAGTACAAAGGAGACCTTCAACTCGCTGAAAAAGACTACTCCAGGGCCATCGAACTCGACAAGAAACACAAAGACGCCCACTACAACAGAGGACTCCTTTACACCAAGATGAAGAAGTACGAAGAGGCAGTCAAGGATTTTACAGAGGTGGTGAAACTTGATCCCAGTGCTGCGGATGCCCTCTGCAACCGCGGCAGCGCTCAGTTGCAAATGGGAAGGATCGATCTTGCCCTAGCCGACTTTGAGGCAGGGCTGAAAATAAAACCCGGAGACCCTGACCTCCTCTACAATCGCGGCCTCGCCTTCCTCGCCAAAGGAAACAAACCAAAGGCCATGGAGGATTTCAACAAGGCGGATCAAGCCGGGCATCCCAAAGCCAAGGGCCAGTTGAAAACTCCTGCACCGAAATCCTAGCGCAGACCCCTGGGGGCAAAATTCGAATCTCGAAATCCGAAATTCGAAACAAATTCAAAACACCAATGCTCCAATGTTCAAAACAGAAACCTGGCGGCCTATCGTTTTGGTCATTTGAATTTGGATCATTGGATATTGTTTCGTATTTCGTGCTTCGGATTTCGGATTTTCATGTTTTGGGCATGGCGCAGCGAACTTGCACGCTAAGATTCTAGAATATGCGGAAAGGAATCGAGGAGGGGCGGATGATCACTTGCGGCTTTTTGATTCCTGACCCTGAGTGGAGAAGATGCTTTCCTTGGGTAGGGTCTGCACAGCCGCGTAGATCCTGTTTTTGAGGGCCTGATCGTTTCCTGCCAGTTGATCGGCTTTGAGAAAATGGTACCTGGCTTTCCGAAAATCGAAAATCCTCTGGAAGTAAAGCCCGGTATTGTAGTGGGCAACCGCAAGCTTTTCCTGTCTTCCGTAGCAGACCCCGAGATTGTAGAAAACCTCGTCTTTAACGGGCATAATGGAAGTCAGCCTCTCGTAGAAGACGGTCGCCCTTGAGTAGTCCTCCAGGTTCTGGTAAGACGACGCGGTGAGAAAGAGCGCCGCCCTGTTGCGCCCATCCGTCCTGAGGACCCGCTCAAGAATCTCGATCGCTTTCCGATCCTGCCCCTGAAGCTGATAGGTCTCTCCCAGTTCAATCAGAATCGGCGTCAGATCACGAGCCCCTTTCAAGGCTTTTTCGAAATGTTCAATCGCCATCGGGTAGTCCATTCTTTCTTTTTGCAGAACTCCCAGCCCGAATTGAACCACCGGGGATTCAGGATTGCTCTCTCTATCTCTGTTCATGTAACGGCTTGCCGTTTGATAATCCATGGACTTGGCGATGCAGACGGCTTTGAAGTAAGGAAAGAGTTTGCGGAAGTCAGTGGATTCTCTGCTTTCCGGCTTAGGGCTGAACTGGGTCATCAGGGCCTCCGAGGTCGACACCCTTTCAGGTCCAGCAGGATGGGTCAGCAGGTAAGGGGGGATAGAGTCCGTTCCTCCCGGGGCCGCTTTTTCGAGCTTCTTCATAACCGCGATCATCCCGGAGGGGTTGAATCGTGACTCGTCCATGTATTTGAATCCGAGGTTGTCGGCCTGTCTTTCATCCTCCCGGCTGTAGCTCAACTGCTTCTGTATGCCGGCCGCCATCGTGCCTGTGGCGATGGCCCCGCCTGCCTTTCCTCCCATCAGAGCCCCGGCCAGCATTCCCGCAAGAACGGCGATGCTCATGGCTTTATTTTGCTCGATACGGTTGGACAGGTGCCTTGCAGACACATGACCGATTTCGTGGGCCATCACCGCAGCCAGTTCATCCACGCCATCCATCATATCAATCAGGCCGGTGAAAAAGAAAATATGCCCTCCGGGGCCGGCAAAGGCGTTGAGGGTATTGTCCCGCACAATATAGAACTGAAAGGGGAAAGCCTTTGTCTCCAGAGCTCTGGTGATATACTGGCCCAGGTCATTGATGTAGTCGTTCGCAAAGTCATCCTGGAGCAGTTCGAGCTGCATGCGCACGCTCGCTACAAATTCTTCGCCCGCTGCTCTTTCGTCTTCAGTTGAAAGGGCAAAGGCCGGCTCTCTTCCCAAAGAAAAGAGGAAGAAAAACGCAAGAATGGGCGCCAGAATGGTCCTAAGCTTTTTTGTTCTTGCTCTCATGATCCACCCGTGGGGCTTCTGTCCATAGGCCCTCCAGGTCGTAAAATTCCCTGACCGGCTGATAGAATATGTGAATGACCACATCGCCATAGTCCATGAGGACCCAGTGGCCTTCCGGCTCTCCTTCAACCCCGAGGGGTCTGAACCCTTCTTCCCTCAGCCTTCGCGCCATGTGCTGACTGATCGCCTGAACCTGCCGGCTCGAATTCCCGCTCGCCACAAGAAAGTAGTCGGTGAAGGACGTGAGCCGGCCCACTTCCATCAGGATGGGATCGATCGCTTTTCTTTCCCGGATGATTTCCAGGCACAGTCGAGCTTTTTCAAATGGTGTCATGGGACCTGTACAGGTTGTTACTCCTAATGTAAGACCTCACCGCTTCCGGGACAAGGAACCGAATGGATTTTCCTGCTGCAACCTTCTCTCTATCTTTGTGGAAGAAATATCCATCAAGGTGGCCTCCATGGAGATCACCTCATACCCGGAAGGGGCCAGAAATCGATTTCCCCCCTGACCCCTTTTATCGAAACTCACTCCCAGGGTAGGAAGGAACGATTCCAGGATGTCTGACGGGAAGCCGGGCCTCTGGATCACCACGAAATGGGCATAGTTGAAAAGGTTCCTGAAATCCTTCCACGTTTCGATCTCAAGGAAAGCGTCCATGCCCAGCACAAAGTGGAGATCCAGGTCCGGCTGAAACATCGTGTGGAAGGTCTTTAAGGTTTCAATGGAGTAGGAAAAACCTTCACGCCTTGCCTCGAGGTCCAGGACTTTGAGAAGAGGAGATTCCGCCGATGCAATTCTCGTTATTTCCAGCCGATGACGAAACAGGGACACGGTCTTGGGCCCTTTGTGGGGCGGCAAAGCCGCAGGAATGAGATAGATATGATCGAGGTTCAGGCTCTCCCCGACCTCTTCGGCCAGGCGCAGGTGACCGAAGTGGATGGGATCAAAAGTCCCGCCCAGAATACCCAGCCTAGGTTCTGATTTGCCCATTGCCATAGACAATGAATTTTTGTGTGGTTAACTCTGCCAGGCCCATGGGGCCGAAGGCATGGAGCTTGGACGTATTGATTCCAATCTCCGCTCCGAGACCGAGCTGATTCCCGTCGTTGAACCGGGTGGAGGCATTGACCAGGACCACGGAGGAGTTCACCTCTTCCAGGAACCGCTGGGCCCGGTCGTAGTGGTTCGTGACGATGGCTTCCGTGTGGTTGGAGCCGTATCTCTCGATGTGGTCCAGCGCCTCATCCAGTCCGTGGACCACCTTGACCGCGAGGATCAGATCCAGGAACTCCTCGGGCCAGTCCGAAGGTTTCGCAGGGGTTGCTTCAGGCATGAGGGCCAGGGTTCTCGGACAGCCGCGGATTTCCACACCCGCATCGCGGAACCGCTTGAGCAAGGCCGGCAGAAAGGCTTCCGCAACGCCTTCGTGGACGAGCATGGTTTCCATGGCATTGCACACGCCCGGCCGTTGCACTTTTGCGTTGAAACAAATTTCGGCGGCCATGCCCAGGTCTGCGAACTCATCCACGTAAACATGGCAGACCCCTTTGTAATGCCGGAGCACCGGGATTCGTGAGTGGTCCGTGACAAAGCGGATCAGGCCCTCGCCTCCGCGCGGAATAATGACATCCACCTCTTCTTCCTGCTGGAGAAGGATTCGGGTCGCATCCCTCTCTGTGGTGGGGATCACCTGGATCGCCGCAGGGGGGAGCCCGTCTCTTCCAGGGCTTCCCGCAGGATCTTCCCGAGGATCAGGTTTGATTGAATAGCTTCAGACCCTCCCTTGAGAATGACCGCGTTCCCTGCCTTGAGACAGAGGCTTGCCGCATCGACCGTGACATTCGGCCTGGACTCATAGATGAATCCAATGACCCCCAGGGGGATCCGCACACGGCCCACGAGCAGCCCGTTCGGCCTTTTCCACATGCCCGTCACCTCGCCCACAGGGTCGGGAAGAGCAGCCACTTCGCCGAGCGCCTCGGCCATGGACTGCAACGTCTTTGCATCGAGGGTCAGCCGGTCCAGCATGGCAGAGCTCAAGCCCTGTTCCTTTGCCGAAGCAAGGTCTTTCTCGTTCTCGGCGGATCGCTTTTTCCCTTTCCATCAGCTTTCCGGCCATGAGCTTCAGGGCTTCGTCCTTTCGGGCTCTTGACACTTTCCGGAGTTCCCGCGAGGCCTCTTTCCCCGCTTGGGTCATGTCTTTGATCATCTTTCTAAAGACATACCACCTCTCCCTCTTCCAGGTTCCGGGTGATGACCAGGTTGTCCCGGTGGATCACCTCATCGTCGTGCCTGAAACCCAGGATGGATTCAATCTCCGTCGTCTTCAAGCCCATGATCTTTCGGATGTCGCCCGCGTCATAGTTCACCATTCCCACGCCCAGTTCCTCGCTCTCCTCGTTGAGAACGACCACCGAGTCGCCGTGGCCGAAATGACCTCTCACCTCCCGGATGCCCGAGGGAAGCAAGCTCTTTCCGCCTCCCAGCAGCGCTTTCTGCGCTCCTCGATCCACGACAATCTCCCCTTTTGGAGCCTTGGTAAAAGCAATCCAGCGCTTCCGGCTGCACAGGTTCACGTCTTGAGGAAGAAACAGGGTCCCTTCTTCTTTTCCCCTGAAGATCTCTTTCAGAATGCCCGGCTTGGAACCGTTGGCGATCACCACGGGGACGCCGCCAAGGGAGGCTTTCCGGCCTGCCCTGATCTTGCTCTCCATACCGCCTGTGCCGAGGCTCCCCGGTTTTGAACCGGCGTGTTTCAGGGTCTCCCGGTTTACCCTTCCCACGACCTTGATCAGCGTTGCATTCTCGTCTGTTCGGGGGTCGTTATCATAGAGGCCCTCTTCATCCGTGAGAATGACAAGAAAGTGCGCGTCCAAGAGGTCGGTCACCATGGCGCTCAGGCTGTCATTGTCCCCGAACTTGATTTCTTCCGTCACCACCGTGTCGTTCTCGTTGATGATGGGAATGATTCGCCGGTAAAGGAGGGTGAAAATCGTGTTCCTCGCATTGAAATACCGGCCCCGGTCATTGAAGTCGTCCCGGGTGATCAGGATCTGCGCCACCTTCTGCCCGTGGCGGCCGAAGGCTTTCTCCCAGGCGAGCATGAGGCTGCATTGCCGACAGCCGCAACCGCCTGCTTCTGGGAAATGGAATCGGGCCTTCTTGGAAGGCCGATTTTTTTCATCCCTGAGGCGATCGCACCCGATGAGACGAGAACGACCTCCAGGCCTTTTGCCACAGGCCGAAGATATCATCGCTCAAGTCATAGAGCACCTTCCGGCTCAAACCGTCGCCTGCCAGCACGGCACTGCCGACTTTGACCACCACTCTTTTCACTCGCCGGAGGAGTTTCTTTCTCGAGACGCCCCTGGCTTCATCGTTTTCTTGGTTGACCATCGAAAAATTTCCTCAACAAAGCCCTCTTGAGATCCTCGAGCCCTTCCCCGGTCAGTGCCGAAACAGGGTAGGATTCCAATCCCCTATCCTTCAGAGCTTTTTTCATTCTCTTACATCCCGGTGTTGCGAGGAGTAAATATCTATTTTGTTGATGACCACGATCTGATCTTTTCCGGCCACATCCACATGGTAGTCCTCCAGCTCTTTTCTATCACAAAAAAGTCTTCCAGAAGGGCATGAGCGGGAGAAAAAGTAATGTCCATCACGTGGAGAAGGAGCCTGGTCCTCTCGATGTGTTTGAGGAAGCGGTGCCCAAGACCTTGGCCCTCGCTGGCCCCTGCGATGAGTCCGGGAAATCGGCCACGGTGAGTTCTTGTCTTCGCCCAGGGTCGTACGCCCAGGTTGGGGATAAGAGTCGTAAACGGGTAGTCGGCGATCCTGGGCTTCGCAGTGGTGAACCGGGAGAGGAGCGAGGATTTGCCGGCATTGGGAAGTCCAACGATTCCGATGTCCGCAAGCGACTTGAGGGAAAGTCTGAGCTTTTCTCCTGCCCGGAATTCCTGGCTGGGCCATGCGCGGCGTCCTGCGCGTGGAGGTGGCGAAATGCTGGTTCCCGCGGCCGCCCTGGCCTCCCGCGAGCATCACCTCCTGTCCGCCGCACCAGATCGGCCAGTCCCGGCCCGTTCCTCATCGTACAGCAGGGTTCCCGGCGGGACCTCGAGGAGAATGTCCTCACCGTTCTTACCGGTTGATTCCGACCCCTTCCGGGTCCGCCACGTGGTCGAAATTCGGGCGGGATCTGAAATCGATCAGCGTGGCCAGTCGTCGGAAGCCCGCAGGACGACATTTCCTCCCCTTCCGCCGTCGCCGCCGTCCGGCCCCCCTTGGGGATGAATTTCTCCCGTCTAAGCTGATGCCTCCCCGCCCCCCGTCTCCGGAGCGGACGGTGATCACAACCTCGTCAACAAAGCGCATAGATGGACTCAAAAGAGGAAGGGATGCGGACGGAGTCTATGCCGCGTAAACACTGACCTGTTTTCTGGATCGATCCATTCTTTCAAAGGTGACAATGCCGTCGATTTTAGCGAAAAGGGTGTAGTCCTTTCCGAGCCCCACATTCACGCCCGGGTGCACCTTGGTTCCCTTTTGACGAATTAGGATGCTGCCTGCCCGAACCTTCTCGCCGGAGTACTTTTTCACTCCGTATCGTTGACCGGCGCTATCCCTCCCGTTTTTGGCGCTGCCGCCTGCCTTTTTGTGTGCCATACTCTCTGTTCCTCACCTTCAAGAGTTCTCAGTGCATGGAATTCTATTGCTCTGCCGGCGGCAGAGATCAAGGATGGATGTTTTCAATACGCACCAGTGAAAAGTCCTGCCGGTGACCCTTGTTCCGGCGATAGCCCTTTCTTTTCTTGTACTTGAACACAGGGACCTTCCCGTCCTTAGCCTGCCGAGCGAGCTTTCCAAGGACCTTCGCATTGTCCACATAGGGCTTGCCGATGGTCACGTTATCGCCGTCCGAAACCACGAGCACTTTGTCGAAAACAACCTCTTCTCCCGTCTGTCCAGGGATTTTTTCCACTTTCACATCCTGCCCCTGGGTCACACGGTATTGCTTCCCGCCTGTTTTGATCACTGCGTACATAGGACTCATCCTCCGCAACTACAAACGTTAATAATTACGCAGCAATTTGGGAAAAGTCAACCCAAAAGTGCTCGGGAACAAAATTTCACTCTTTCTCTCTTTTTGAGCCTTGGCAAAAGGGGTGAGAATCCAGAAGAACGTTGACGGTCTCGACCATCGCTTTCCCCATCCCTTTCTCGACAGCCCGAGGTGTTGTCGAGAGATCGAATCCCTATAGCTTCTTGAATATCTTTTCACCTATCATGTTTTACAAAAGTTTTCACCTGCTCAATCGCTTCCTCTCTGTGGCTTGCTGAGTATCCTGGAGTTT
>CAVPOU010000006.1:0-57933 GCA_963707125.1 uncultured delta proteobacterium
TCCGACGCTGGGCCCGGACGCAATCCACATGGCCCTTCCAGCAGCGCTCGACCAGGTCGGAGATCACCTCCGGGGGATCCTGCAGATCACCGTCCATAAACACCACGGCGTCCCCATGCGCATGCATGAGCCCCGCAGTGATCGCCGCCTGATGGCCGAAGTTTCCGGGAAAGCTCCAGACGGTGAATCGGGGATCCTCGCGGTGCTGCTCCAGCATGATGGAAAGGGAACGATCCTTGCTTCCATCGTTCACATAGAGCACTTGCCAGTCACAACCCTCTATCCGGCTGCACACCTCGCTCAGACGACGGTTCAGTTCCCCGAGGTTCTCTTCTTCATCTGTAGATGGGTATGACGAGATCGAGCTTCAAAGGCGAACCCCTCTTCTCAGCTTCTGCTTGTAACTGCTCAGGTGTTTAGGCTGAAGGCTGAAGTCTATAAAACATCTCGCAAGGCACGAATCAAGCTATTCAAGACTTTCTCGGTTTCTACGACCTTTGGTTCAATCAGAGATGAATCCTCGTTGGGCAAGAAACCCAAACGCTGCGACAAAGTCAGTTGATAATGCAGTTCCCTCAACGACCCGAAGGCTATATTGAGAAATCTGAGATAATCTGCCTCGCTGTCACAAGCGCAACCCTCAACGATGTTAGAAGAAACTGAAACTGCTGCCCGCCATATTTGAGAAGTCAGGCCAAACAACTCTTCTTTCGGAAACCCTGCGGTTACCCGATAAACCAACATGGCTACTTCATCAGCCAACTCAAATGCCCGAAGTTTTGTGTGATCACGCATGAGTTGTCCCTGAAAACAGCCTTCAGTCTATCTCACCTGAGGAGTTAGGTCTGCTTTTGAAAGCAACGTACGGCTCCCCAGAAAGTTGAAAACCGTTGCCGCCCCAATGCCAACGAAACTGGCCAGGATATACCAAGGGCTCACCCCCATGCCGGCGTAGGCGATCAGAAGATGCATCACCCCGATCCGGACGGCCAGACCGCCGAGGCTGACGCTCACGAAGAAAGCGTAACTGCGAGGAATGGGAGCGGACCGGCCGGATTCGAAAGGACCACACCCGGTTGAACACGTAGTTCCAGGAGACCGCCGTCGCGAAAGCAAAGACGGCTGCAAACCGCGGATCCAGACCGACATAGATCCACCAGAGAAACGAGCACCGCCGTATCGACCACCAGACCGGTCAGGCCCGACGACACAGAATCTGAACAAACTCGCAGAAACAGAGGGTATCGGAACGCGTAGAGGCGTCACCAAATGGCGCAGGTAGTCCACTTGGGCCTTGAGACCCGAGTTTGCTTTCCCCCTCTTCTCTGTCCGCAAAGACAATGGGAACATCCGTGACCCTCGGCTCGTGTCTTCACAACCACTTCCAGAACAATTTTCCAGCCCAGGGGATCGAGCGTTCACGCCGTCCAGAATGCTTTTCCGCACAGCCATGAATCCGCTCGTGGGGTCAGAAAGAGCACGGTGACACCTTTGGCGAGAAGCCCGGCCCCTTTGCTGACGATTCTTCTTAACAGAGGCCAGTTCTGAGCTCCACCCCCAACCACATAGCGGCTCCCGACCGTGGCATCGCATTTCCCTTCAAGAATCGGTTGGATCATGTCCGGTATTTTTTCGACCGGATGGCTCAAATCGGCATCCATGATCACACAGATTTCCCCTCGCGCCAAGCTCAAGACCCTTCGATGACGGCCCTCGAAAGTCCACTGACCACTCTTCCGCACGTGGACCTTGACCGGGTAAGAAGCCTCGCAAGATTCAAAGCGATGCTTGCCGTTCCGTCCGGTGAGTTGTCATCAACCACGATCACCTCGCCCTCCATCGCCTCATCTCGAAAGACCTTTGTGATAGCGGGAATGATCCTTCTGATGTTGTCTGCTTCATTGTATGTGGGCAAGATGACGGAAATCATCTTCCTAGTCCGAGATTTGATGCTCTCGTGCAAACCCTCATGACCGGATTTCGGTCACCCCCACTTATGAAAATGTAGGGGCGCACTTTACGTGCGCCCGCGACGGGCGGGGATTAATCCGCCTAGGCGGATAAACCCCGCCCCTACGAGCGGATTTTCACGGCAAAAAGTCGTCACTCCGGTGAAAACCGTAGTCCAGGAGGCTTGGTAATGGAACACCAAAGTGCTGCATTTTCCGGCTTTCGCCGGAATGACGATAAAATCCATTCCCTGACTCTTACTAGGCCATCAGGATTCATCGATCTCTTTTCCCCTTCAACTTCCCGATAAATATTTTGGTGAATGCACTGAAACCTATCAGTCATTAATTTCTACCCAATATTCCTATTTTAATCAAATATTTTTTCAGATAGCTCAGCTGTCGATCAAAATATCTCCTCCTGGTCATGGCCTGGTAAAGGACCGGGAAGGATAATCTTCATGGAAAGATCGACATCTTTTAAGGTGCCTTTCTTAAGGATGAAGTCCACGGTATTGTAGAAAAGGCATTCATCCGTGAAGATAATGTCCAGGATACTTTCCCCTTGATCATAGCTCTTCTCAATCCTGCTGCATGGTAAAGTTCAATGAGATGAAGTCGGGGAGTGATGTCTTTGCATTTGTCATAACCGCTTGCTCGCAGCTCTGCCGCTTTCCCGCGCTGTCCAATCTGCTCGTAGTGTTCACCCCTCTTAGAGGAGACCAACACGGAATGCTGCAATCCCGTACTGAATGGCAGATTTGAAAAAGGCACCGGGCTTTTTCAGGCTCTCCATTTTTCAAAAAAAGTGCAAGGTTAAAACTCGCGTGCGAGCTTTCCGGCTCCACTACAAGAAGCTTTCTCAGGAGGGGTAAAACGGCATCCATCCTCCCTTGTCTCTCAGAGCACCGCCAGGCTGTTGAGAGCAGAATAGCAGTTTGGATCAACTTTGATCGCCTGCTGATAAAAAATATTCTGCTCTATCGGCACTCCCACAGATCGCGGTGCAGATTCCCCAGGTTGAAATAAATAGCTGCTTCCTCCCCCTTTCGCTGATACTGATGGAGACTCAAAGCCTTTTCTATATTCTCCCATCGCTTTTTCAGCCTGCCCCCTCCCTTGATACTGGGCTCCCAGGTTATGATGAACCCGCGATTCACCAGGGGCTTTTGCGGCAGCGTCGAGCCGAAGGGCCTTCGGACTCTTCCAAGCCAAATTCCTGACATAGGTGGCGTGAGCAAACGCCACAACGGCAAGAACGACAAATAAGGAAATGAAATATTTCATCACCCTTTTCGCCCTATACTTCATGCGCATGCAGAAACCGACGGCAAAGGGGACAAAGAAAAGCATTGAAGGGACATAGTTCCGGTGTTCATAAGCGAGCTCAAGAGGAAGAATAGTGGACTCCATCAAATGGTTCACAAAGAAAAAAAGAAATGAAAATGAAAGGAGAGGATATCTTCTTGCCAAACCAATTAGCAAACCTGAATCCGAAAATAAAGAGAAGCGACGGAAGAGTAGAGACTCGGGTTCAACACAGAGGTGGAAACCTGAAACCCATGAGCAATGCTCAACCTCTAAGGCATTGGATAAAGGAGAAGCGACAAATAGAAGACAACGACTCGACTTTCTGTAAGAAGCCTTTCCCACAAAGTGAAGGGGCGGTATTCATAACCTGCAAAAAGGGTTGACAAAACATTTCCATTTCCAAGGTATGTCCACAGCAACCCAACCAGGCAGGTGATCCCCAAAATCCCGATGAAGACCTTTCCTTTTTTCGCCGGGTTCCATGAGCGAGTCCCGTAGACAAGGAGTAATTCCAAAAGACCGATGCTCGGGACAAGCTGGAGCACATTCTCTTTGGAGCCCATACCCAGGACAAAGGCGAACAAAGAAACCAAAGAGAAAACGACTCTGCGATCCTGTCATCGATGTCCTTGCTTTCATGTAGAAATACATGCTCATAATGTAAAACATTCCGGCCAGGGAGGCCATCCGCTGCACGATATAGGTCACGGATTGTGTTTGAACAGGGTTGATCGCCCAGAGCGTTGCGCTGAGGAGAGCGATCGGGTAGGCACTGGACACATATTTGCCCTTCAGGGAGGGAAGGTTCAGGGTCCGATGAATAAAGAGGAAAAGGAAAACGGAAGAAAGCCAGTGAATGAGCAGGTTGACCAGGTGATAGGAGGCTGGGTCAGTTCCTGAGACGAAATAGTTCAAAGCAAGGGTGAGGCCAGCCACGGGGCGGTAGAGCTTCTCAGGGTAGTTCAGGTCAGAGTGGAGTGTCTTGCGGACGTCTTCCCACGTGAGATTTTCTAAATGGATGCTAGGGTTGTCGGTGATGCTATGAAAGTCGTCGAGGTGCCAACCGCAATCAAACGAGTTCGAGTATATAGAGAAAAGTATAGCGGCTAGGGCGGCAGAGGAGAAAAGGAATTTTCTGCAGAAGGAGATCGGCTTTTCGCTCTCACAGCCTGTCAATGGCCGCCTCATATCCGTGTTTTCAGGGTTGAACTTGTGACAATCGGCCTGAAAATACCTGAGTCATTGCAAGCTCGCATAAGAAATCTCAGCGGCTTACAAGGACCCTTATCTTTCCTGCTTTGCTTTGTGAACCGACCCATACCACACCGAACTCCTTATCCAATAAAAAAGTGGGCTGGCTTGCTCAAGCCAGCCCACTTCTGCGGTATATCGGACATGGCAACCGTTAGGTCGTAGGACTGACGCTGCCGCCCGGGCCTAAAAGCAGGTATGTTTTGTTGCCGGACGAGTGAAAGGCTGACATACCGTACTGATTGCCACTAGGCTTCCGTCAATAACCACGTTTTGGCTCCTGTAGAATCCATAAGTTTGTCCAATGAGGTTCGTCTGAGGAGCGGCAACGTAATGCTGGGTGTCCACATAGTAGGCCTCCTGGGCCGTAGTTGCGTTTCTCAGGTCTGACTCCGCAGCCGCGTTGTAAGATCTCATTCTGTAAGCGGAAAACTGCGGGATGGCAATGGCAGCCAGGATACCGATGATCGCGATAACAATCATCAACTCAATCAGTGTGAAACCTTCATTCTTCCTCATCATTCTTGTAAACATTTTCTTGATCCTCCTTGACACTATTTTTTTGGTTCGAAACCTTGATTTTTCCTGAGACCTTGATTCCTTGAAAGACCTTGGACCTTTGTTTCACCTCCTCCCCCTCTACCTGTTTCATCCTAGGGCTTGCGAGCGTTTTGCTATTTGCTGTAAGGAATATTCAAGTCCCGTGCCATTTGGACGAGCAGGGGCAATAAAAATTAACTCCAACATTTCCAATAAGTTAATAAGCTGTTTTCCAATAGGCTCGAAGAAATCCTCTTTTCGGGCCTTCGTCCTTTATGCGAAATGACACATTTTGGAGGGGAATTGCCGCTTTTTGTCAGTCGGGAGAGGTAGACAGGCCAAGCTTGTCCAGTCGATATCGAAAGGATCGCATGGTGATCCCCAGAAGAGTTGCCGTCCTTTGCTTGGATCCATGGGCCATCTCCAAGCCTCTAAGAATATAATCCCTTTCTATCTCGGCAAGGATCTCATCCAGGTTGATGCCCTCCGGAGTGAGGTCCCTTCGGCGTCTGTTATCTTTCGTTCGTTCTCTCTGGAAATTGGACAGGGTGAGGCTCTCGGGAAGAACAATGTTGGATGTTTCAAGAGCCACGCTTCGTTCAATGATATTTTCCAGCTCTCTCACATTGCCCGGGAAACTGTACTGCTTCAGGATGTCCATCGCATAGGCGGAGATCTTCTTCACATTCTTGCCAAGGTCTCGAGAGTACTTCTCCAGGAAATGCTGGGACAGGAGAGCCAGATCCCCTTCCCTTTCCCTTAAAGGGGGCATGGCGAGGTGGATGACGTTCAATCTGAAAAAGAGGTCTTCCCGGAATCGTCCATGAATCACTTCATTCTCAAGATCTTTGTTCGTCGCGGAAATCAATCGCACATCCACGCTTTTTTCTTCAGTCCCGCCGACGGCGGTGAAGGTGCGCTCCTGAATGACCCTTAAGAGCTTCACCTGAATCGCCGGGGTCAGTTCCCCGACTTCATCCAGGAACACGGTCCCGCCGTCCGCCACCTCGAAGAGGCCTTCCTTGTCCGCGGCGGCTCCTGTGAAGGCCCCTTTCCTGTAGCCGAAGAGCTCGCTTTCGATGAGATTGTCAGGAATTCCGGCGCAGTTGATGACTACGCAGTTTTTTTTGCCCCTCGGGCTCTGACGGTGAATCGCTTTGGCCACCAGCTCTTTTCCGGTTCCGCTTTCACCGGAGATGAATACATTCGACTTGGTAGGGCCCACCCGCTCGATGAGATCATAAATCCTCTTGATCTGGGGGCTTTCCCCTACCAGGCACCCGAAGTGCTGGATGCTCTTGGATTCAGTTTCCCCTTCCACGCCTGCAGACGGTTTCCTGGATTCCAGGGCATCCCGGACGATCTTTTTGAAATCCCGAACCTTGAAAGGCTTGGGAATGTAGTCGTAGGCACCTTCCTTCATCGCCTCCACAGCCGTTTCCGCTGTGGCAAAGGCGGAAATCATGATCACGACGGTCTCAGGGCTCAGGGCCTTGGCCTTCTTCAGGACATCGATTCCGTCAACGTCCTGCATCCGGATATCCGTGATGAGGAGATCAAAGGTGTTGTTTTCCAGAATCTTGAAAGCCTCTTCCCCGCTTGCCGCCAGGCTCACTCGATAGCCTTCCTTGGTGAGCAGGATTTCGAGGAATTCCCTCATGCTCCTCTCGTCATCCGCGACCAGGATGCTATATGTTTCTTTCCCAGACAATTCGACCTCCTACCATAGTCATGACGTTGATTCCCTTCATGCTCCAACCTATAAAAGGAGAGTTCTTGCTCTTGGATCTCATCTCCTCGGCTTTCACGACGTAGGAATACTCCGGATCAAGGATGGAAAGGTCTGCCACGGCTCCTTCTCTCAGAACTCCTCCTGCAACCCCCAATAGGGTCGCAGGGAGATAGGACAGTTTCCGTACGGCTTCAGGCCAAGTCAGGATCCCCTCCCTGATGAGGCGGAGGGTCAGAGGGACAGCAGTCTCCAAGCCAACGATGCCAAAGGGGGCCTTTTCAAAGGCCACGTTTTTTTCCGCCTGGCTGTGGGGCGCATGATCCGTGGCAATCACGTCAATGACCCCTTCAGCGAGCCCCTTCTTGATCGCCTCCACATCCCCGGGTTCTCTCAAGGGCGGGTTCATCTTGGCGCACGTATTATACTCCTCAACGGCCCGATGATCTAAAGAAAAATAATGGGGGGCGGTTTCCGCGGTGACTGGAATTCCTTCCTCCTTGGCCCTCCGGATCCATTCCACGGAACCGGCGGTGCTGACGTGAGCAATGTGCACCGGGAAGCCCGTCTCTTGGGCAAGGGAGATTTCTCTACGGACCATGACTTCTTCGCTCGCCGCAGGGATGCCCCTCAGCCCAAGATGTGAAGACACAGCCCCTTCATGCATCATCCCGCCTGCGGACAGGTTCAAGTCCTCGCAGTGGGAGATCACCGCAAGGCCCAAGGATCTTCCCAGCTCCATCGCCTGCCGCATCAGCTCGCGATTTTTCACCGGCTGACCGTCGTCCGATACGCCGACCGCTCCGGCTTTTCGCAATTCAGCGAAATCGGTGAGTGTTCCTCCCTGCTGCCCCCGGGTGATCGCCGCGATCGGATAGACCCTGCAGAGGTTCGCTTCTCCGGCACGGGCGAGAATAAACTCCGTGACGGTTCTCTGATCGTTTACGGGTCTGGTGTTCGGCATACAGGCGAGCGCCGTAAACCCTCCGGCCACACCCGAGAGACTTCCCGTGGCAATCGTCTCTTTGTGCTCGTAGCCGGGTTCCCTCAGATGAACATGCATGTCCACAAGGCCCGGAACCACCAGACGGTTGCGCGCATCAATCCTCTTGAGCCGGGGACCTGTGTCCGAGAAAACACCGGTCGGGAGAATCTTCACGACTCTGTCTCCTTCGATCAGGAGATCCAGTTCCTCCACGCGATTGCGGACAGGATCGACCAGTTTTCCCCCTTGAATCCAAACAGCCACGCCATACCTCGCCTCTTCAAAACACTCCGAGTCCATCTTCCTTCACCATGGAGGCACTGAGCGCACAGAGAAAACCCCTCTCCATGCACTCTGTGCCTGTAGTGAACAAAAAAATCTCCTCGCGGAACACCCGCCAAGGAGTTTTTTTCTGGACCGAGATTTATCTTTTACCATGCTCTCATGCCGCTACCTTTGTGGCACCTTCAGGTCTCGCGGCTTTCGGTTTCTCCGCTGACCGGCCTTTTTCTTTGGGCTTGGCCTCTTTCTTTTTCTTTGCCGCACCCGCCTCAGTGGATCCAGCGGCTTTGCCCTTTTTCTTGCCTTTTTTCTTCCCTTCTGGCGGAAGCAGCAACTGGATGATCGAAATCAGCGCCCCATCACCTTTTCGATTCTCCTTCTTGACAATCCGGACATATCCTCCCTGCCTGTCCATGAAGCGATCCTTGAGTTCATCAAACAGCTTGTAAACCACCGCCTTCTCCCTGATCGTTGCCAAGGCCTGCCTCCGGGCATGCAGATCTCCGCGTTTTGCCAGGGTGATCATTTTCTCAGCGACCTGCCTCAATTCCTTTGCTTTCGCGTCCGTCGTCTCGAGTTGCTCATGCTTGAACAAAGAGGTCACCATGTTCCTCAGCATCGCCAAACGATGACTGGAAGTGCGTCCAAGATTTCTTCCTGCTTTCAGATGTCTCATGGATCTAAACCTTTTCTTCCTTCACCGGCTCGCCCGGCGAGTCCGGTTTTTTCGGTAAAGGGAAATTGTCCAGCTTCATCCCTAAGGAAAGCCCCATTTCTTCCAGAATGCCCTTGATCTCATTCAGGGATTTCCTGCCGAAGTTCTTGGTCTTAAGCATTTCGGCTTCCGTCTTTTGAACAAGCTCCCCGATATAGGTGATGTTGGCATTTTTCAGGCAGTTGGCTGAGCGAACGGAGAGTTCAAGCTCGGACACGGGTCTGAACAGATTCGAATTGAGCTTCTCTTCATCATCGCGCAGTTCTGTTTCTAAGGGCTCAGGCTCCTCCTCAAAGCTGATGAAAGGCTGCATCTGCTCCTTTAAAATTTTCGCCGCATAAGCGACCGCGTCCTCAGGAGTGACGCTCCCGTCTGTCCAGACCTCCAGGGTCAGCTTGTCATAATCCGTGATCTGCCCGACCCGTGCGTTGCTCACCACATAGTTGACCTTTTGAATGGGCGAAAAAATGGCATCAATGGGAATCTCTCCGATGGATTGATCTCCGCTCTTGTCCGTCTCCGTGGAAAGATACCCCTTTCCCATCTTCACCACCATCTCCATGCCTAGCTTGGCTTCCTTGCTCAGGGTGGCAATATGCTGCTCGGGGTTCAAGATCTCCAAGATCCCATCCGTTTCAATGTCGCCGGCTGTGACGGCTCCTGCGCCTTCTTTCGACAAACGGATCACCGCATCTTCGGAGTCGACCAACCTCAGCTTGATCTGCTTTAGGTTGAGAATAATATCCGTCACATCTTCTCTCACCCCCGGGATGGTCGAAAACTCGTGGACCACGTCATCAAATTTCACAGACACAATGGCGGCTCCCTGCAAGGAAGAAAGAAGAATCCGCCTCAACGCATTTCCAATAGTGATGCCGAAACCTCTCTCGAGGGGTTCACACACAAATTTCCCGAAGGAATGGGTCCGGCTGTCCTCCTCGATCGAGATGCTCTTCGGCTTAATCAATTCTCGCCAATTTCTTGTTTTTAGATCTGTCAAAAAAGACCTCCGATTAAGTGGTTAATCTGGCTTCTTGCACGACCCCGCAGGGCCAATACCCCTCAGTCCGGTCGGTTTCCTATGACAGAAACTGGTTCCATGACTTCATTTCAAGAACATCCCTTCCTGCATGCTCCAAGTCTACTTGGAGTAGAGTTCCACGATCAGGCTTTCCTGGATGGGCATCGTCAATTCTTGGCGGTTGGGAACAGCCTTCAGAATTCCCTTGAATTTTTCCTTCTCCACCTCCATCCAGTTCGGAATTCCTCTGCGAGCCACCGTCTCCATCGCTTCTAGAACGACCGGAATTTTCCTCTTGCTTTCTCTGACCTCGATCACATCGCCCACCCTGACCTGATAGGAGGGGATATTCACTTTCTTGCCGTTCACCACAACGGTGTTGTGTCGGACCAGTTGGCGCGCTTGGGTTCTCGACGAGCCAAAACCCATTCGATAAACGACATTGTCCAGCCGGCACTCCAACAGCATCAGCAGATTGGTCCCCGTGATTCCTTTTTGCTTTTCTGCAAGGAAATAATATCTCCTGAACTGCTTCTCCAAGAGGCCGTAAATCCTTTTCACCTTTTGTTTCTCTCTCAACTGCGACTGATAGTTCGAGAGTTTTCCGCCCCGCCTCTGCCCGTGCTGGCCCGGCGCATAAGGCCTCCGCTCAAAGGCACACTTCTCCCCGTAGCAGCGGTCTCCTTTCAGAAACAGTTTGAGATTCTCTCTTCGACACAACCGACATGAAGCCCCAGTTTCTCTCGCCAATCCGGATCCTCCTCTTTACAATAACCTTCTGCAGTTCATACCCTTCGTCTCTTCGGCGGACGGCAGCCGTTGTGGGGAATGGGGGTCACATCCCTGATCACGCTCACGCTGAACCCCTCCACCTGGAGCGCGCGAAGCGCTGCCTCCCGGCCGACGCCCGGGCCCTTGATCCTCACTTCAGCCGTTCTCATTCCCTGGTCCATCGCCTGCCGGAGCGCGTCCTGAGCCGCCATCTGAGCGGCAAAGGGAGTGCTCTTCCTGGACCCTTTGAATCCCTTTCGACCTGAACTGGAGGAGGCAACGACATTCCCGTCATTGTCGGTCACCGTGACGATCGTATTATTGAAGGTAGACTGGATGTGAATAATCCCTGTCGGAACGCTTCTCTTTTCTTTCTTGGCCTTGCTTCCCTTGGCTGCTTTTTTCACCATGATCTTTCCTTATTTTTTCTTTTTCCCCATCACCGCCCTGCGTGGGCCTTTTCGGGTTCGTGCATTCGTGTGTGTTCTTTGACCCCGGACGGGCAACCCTTTCCTGTGCCTCAGACCCCTGTAGGTGCCGAGATCCATGAGTCTCTTGATATTCATGGAAAAATCCCGCCGCAGGTCCCCCTCCACCTTGTAGTGCTCATCAATGACCTTCCTGAGGCTCGTGACTTGACCTTCGGTCAGATCATCCGACTTGGTGTTCCAGTCCACCCCGGCCTCTGTGAGGATCTTCTGGGCACTGCTCCTGCCCAGCCCATAGATGTAGGTCAAGGCAATTTCCATTCTCTTGTTTCGCGGCAAATCCACGCCTGCTATTCTGGCCAATTTGGTCTCCCTTTATGCGGTTACGGGTTCCTGGAGCTGCGCCAATCTTTGCGCAACGGAAAGGGCACTCACGGCCCCTGGCGAAGCCCAGCTCGGGTTTGTGGAAAGCCGTGGCCGGCCTTCCGGATCATCCTTGCCTCTGTTTGTGTCTGGGATTGACACAGATGACGCGAACAATTCCCTTCCGCTTGATGATCTTGCATTTGTTGCAGATTCTTTTTACAGAAGCTCTGACTTTCATACTCTACTTTCCTCGATACACAATCCTCCCCCGGCTCAAATCATAGGGGGAGAGCTCCACGGAGACTTTGTCTCCGGGCAGGATCTTGATGAAATGCATCCGCATTTTGCCGGAAATATGGGCAAGCGCCCGGTGCCCATTGGCCAATTCAACCATGAACATGGCATTTGGCAAGGTCTCCACGACCGTTCCTTCGACGGCAATCACCTCTTCTTTAGCCACGGTTCCTCTTTCCTCGAAGGTCCCTTCCGGGCGGAAAAGCCTATCTCGCTTTCACCAATCCCTTTCTCATGAATCCTTCGTAGTGTCTGGTCAGCATGTGGGCTTCAATCTGATTCGATGTATCCATCGCCACCCCCACCACAATCAGGAGAGCGGTTCCACCAAAATAAAAGGGAACATGGAGCTGATAAATGAGGATCTGGGGCAGAACGCACACCGCTGAGACATAGAGCGCCCCAAAAAAGGTGACGCGTGTGAGCACCCGGTCGATATAATCCGCTGTGTTCTTCCCCGGCCGGATCCCCGGAACAAAGCCCCCATATTTTTTCATATTATCCGCCACATCCACCGGATTGAAGTGAACCGCGGTATAGAAGTAGCAGAAAAAGATGACAAACGCGACAAAGATGAGCTCATAAACAATATGCCCCGGGGAAAGGAAGCTGACGACCGTCTGGAGCCATGGGAATTGTTTCACGTCCATGAAGTTCGCAATCGTCGCCGGGAACATGATGATAGAGGAGGCAAAAATCGGAGGAATGACTCCCGCCGTATTGATCTTAAGAGGAAGATGCGTCGTCTGGCCTCCATACATTCTCCGCCCCACAACCCGTTTTGCATACTGGACAGGGATCCGCCGCTGCCCCCTTTCCACAAGCACGATAAAACCCACCACCGCAACCATGAACGCCAGCAGCACCAGGATCCCAAAAGGGCCCAGCTGCCCTGGAGCCCCCATGGTCTGGATCACTCCCAGCATGGCTTCAGGCAATCGGGCTACGATACCGGCAAAAATAATGAGAGAAATTCCGTTACCGATGCCCCGCTCCGTGATCTGCTCCCCTAGCCACATCAGAAACGCGGTGCCGGCGGTCAACGTAATCGCGGCAAGGACCCTGAACCCCCAGCCGCCCACGGGAACCACAGGATTCTGTCCCACCACCATGCTTTCGATGCCGATGGCAATGCCGAATCCCTGGATCATGCTGAGAACGACGGTGCCGTAACGGGTGTACTGGATGATCTTCTTTCGCCCCTGCTCCCCCTCCTTTTTCAGCTTTTCAAGGTAGGGTACCACGACGGTCAGAAGTTCCAGGATGATAGAGGCGCTGATATAGGGCATGATTCCCAGAGCCACCACGGACATCTGCCCCAAGGCCCCGCCTGAAAACATATCAATGAGACCGAAGAGCGTATCCCCTCTTGATTTGAAGAAGGCAGAGAGCGCCGCCGCATCAATTCCCGGTGTGGGGATGTGACTCACCACCCGGTAAACCGCAAGCATCAGAAGGGTGAACAAGATCCTCTTCTTGAGCTCAGGAATCTTTGATATGTTTTGCAGACCGCCAATCATCGATTTGTTTCCTTATCCCCTTTGAACCTTATCCCCGCGCGTGATCCAACGACACGGTTAGAGGAGCTCCACCTTTCCTCCAGCCGCTTCGATTTTTTCTTTCGCCGTCCTGCTGACCTTGTCCACCTTCAGAGTGAGAGGGTGCGCGAGATCTCCTTTTCCGAGGACCTTCACTCCCCCTTCCGCCTTCCGGACCAACCCGGCGCTTTTGAGTGCTTCCAGATCCACGACAGCGCTCGCTTCAAATCGATTCAGGTCCTTCAGGTTGACCACGGCAACCTCTTTCCTGAAGATGTTGGTAAACCCTCTTTTCGGAAGCCTCCTTTGAAGAGGCATCTGACCGCCCTCAAAGCCCGGAACGATGGTGCCGCCGGAACGGGCTTTCTGCCCCTTGTGGCCCCGGCAGGAGGTTCTGCCGTGGCCGGAGCCGACGCCCCTGCCGACTCTCTTCCTGTTTTTCTTTGACCCCTCCAGGGGTGATAGATCATGAATCCTCATCGCCCATATCCCCTTACCGGTTAAGCCTCCACTTTGACCATGAAGCAAACCTTGTTGATCATCCCGCGGATGGCGGGAGTATTGTTCAAGACCACGGTCTTATGGAGTCTGGTCAGACCGAGGCCCTTCAACGTGCCACGGATTTTTTTGTTCCGCCCTATGCCACTCTTTAATAAGGTGACTCTCACTGTATCCGTCATCACCCTTCGCCTCTCATTGCTTCAGTTCTTCAGTTGTTTTGCCTCTGCGCCGCGCGATTCCTTCCGCGCTCCGCAGCGACCCCAATCCCTTCAGGGTCGCCCTCACCAGATTATGAGGATTGTGAGATCCCAAGCACTTGGTCAGAATGTTCTGTATCCCCACGGCTTCCAGAACCGCTCTGACCGCACCACCCGCAATGACGCCCGTCCCTGCTCCGGCGGGTTTCAAAAGCACGCTTCCCGCTCCCCATTTGCCGATAATTTCGTGGGGAATGGTGTCATTGATGACAGGGACGGATTTCATGTCTTTTCGTGCCTTCTCAACCCCTTTGCGGATCGCTTCGGGAACTTCGTTGGCCTTTCCAAGTCCGTGTCCCACCATCCCTTTTCCGTCTCCCACGACCACAATGGCACTGAAACTGAACCGCCGTCCGCCCTTGACCACTTTGGCGACCCGGTTAATGAACACCACCTTTTCGATTAGCTGGACTTCATCTTCTGCGCTGTACAATGGACATCTCCCTCACGTGTCGATGTGGATGAATCAGAACTCCAAACCATGCTGGCGCGCCGCCTCTGCGAGGGTCTTGACTCGCCCGTGATAGAGGAAACCGTTCCGGTCAAAAATCACCCGTTTAATGCCTTTCCCTGCAGCCCGCTTGGCGATGAATTCTCCCACCAGGGCAGCCCCTACTTTGTTGCCGCCCTTTCTCAGGATCATGGGTCGAAGCTCTTTGGAAACAGAAGACGCGTCCGCCAGGGTCTGTGCCGCGGTGTCATCAATGATCTGGGCATAGACGTGCTTCGCCGTTCTGAATACGGACAGCCTGGGCCTCTCCGGTGTTCCTCTCACCTTCTTTCGGACCCTTTTCTTTCTCTTCAATCGCGCCTCGGCTCTACTCACGTACTTCATAAGCCTCACCCTGTGTATATTCCACGTTGTCTAGATTCCCTGATCTTACTTGGCCCCGGTTTTGCCGGCCTTCCTGCGGATCACCTCATCGGCGTACTTGATTCCCTTCCCCTTATAAGGCTCCGGTTTCCTGAACCTGCGAATGGTTGCCGCGGTCCTGCCGAGGAGCTCTTTGTCAATGCCTCTGAGGGTGACCCTCGTTTTTTCGATCTTCGCGTCGATCCCGGCAGGGAGTTCAAAAAGGACCGGGTGAGAGTATCCCAGGTGAAAAGTGGCCGTTTTTCCGGCCAGCTCCGCGCGGTATCCCACGCCGACGATATCCAGGACCTTTTCAAACCCTCGACTGACCCCCGTAACCATGTTGGCGATCAAGGCCCGGTAAAGCCCGTGAAGCGCTTTGGTTTTCTTGTCGGATTCACGAACGGCGACAAGGATCTGGTTTTCCGCCTTGCTGACCGAGACCGCGGGATGAATCGTTCGTCGAAGTTCGCCGTGCGGCCCTTTGACCACCAGAAGATCCCCTTCGAGATCCACTTGGACCTTGGCCGGAATAGGAATCGGCATCTTTCCTATGCGTGACATGGACATCCTCCAGAAACAATAAAATTCAACCCCATCAACGGATCCAACCTACGTCTACCAGACGGAACAAAGGATCTCCCCGCCAATTCCCAGTTTCCTCGCCTGCTTGTCGGTCATCAGGCCTTTGGACGTCGAAAGGACATTGATCCCGAATCCATTGAGAACCATGGGAACCTGGTCCTTCTTGGCAAAGACCCGGCAACTGGACCGACTCACCCTTTTCAGGCCGCCGATCACAGGTTCCCCGTTCTCATCATACTTCAAGAAAATCCGAATGAGACCTTGCTTCTTATCCGCGATCACCTTGTAATTCTTGATGAAGCCTTCGCTCTTCAAGATCTTGGCGATGTTGATCTTCAGCTTCGAACTCGGCACATCGACGGTGTCGAAACTCACGATGATGCCGTTTCTTACCCTGGTCAGCATGTCGGCTATTGGATCGCTCATACTCATGCGCAACACTCCTTAACTTCCTGAGGCCCTGTTACCAGCTGGATTTGGTGACGCCCGGGAGCTCTCCCCGGAGGGCCATGCCCCGAAAACAAATCCGGCAGATACCGAACTTTCTCAAGTATGCCCTGGGTCTGCCACAGATCGGGCACCGATTGTATTCCCGGCTCGAAAACTTCTTCTTCCTTTTAGCCTTGACGATAAGCGACGTCTTCGCCAATTTGTCCTCCTGCTTCTAACCTTTCTTCACGATACGGATGACCGGTTCCTTGTGTTTTCCCTGCGGGCTCCCTCCCTTCAGGAGACCCTAGCAGATTGCTTAAAACCAGTAACTGCTCAGGTGTTTAGGCTGAAGGCTGAAGGCTGAAGGGCAATAATGATCATCCATGACACAATCACCTGCTAACGTATCCAAACGATCTTGGCTTTGTGTGATCGCGCATGTCTTTTCCTTCAGTCTATCTACCTTCAGTCTATCTACCTCGGTAGTTACAAAAACAGCTGCTATGCAGGCTGCTGACGTCTGAACGGCATTCCCAACCGCTTGAGCAACGCAAACGCTTCCGCGTCATTTCTTCCCGTGGTCACGATCGAGATATTGAGACCCCTGATTTTTTCAATCTTGTCGTACTCGATCTCAGGAAAAATGATCTGCTCTCGAATTCCGACGGTGCAGTTCCCACGGCCGTCGAAAATTTTCTCCGGAATTCCCCTGAAGTCTCTGAGCCTCGGCAGGGCGATGTTGAAGAACTTGTCGAGAAAATCATACATCCTTTCGCGCCGCAAGGTCACGGTGCAGCCGATGGGCATGCCTTCCCGAAGCTTGAACCCTGCAATGGACTTCTTTGCCTTCGTGATCACCGCTTTCTGCCCCGCAATGAGCGTCAGTTCTTCCGCGCTCTTGTCGAGGGCTTTGATGTTGAAGATGGCCTCCCCCACGCCCATATTCAGGACGACCTTCTGGAGTTTCGGCACCGCCATGATGCTCTTGTACCCGAACTCCTTGAACATGGCCGGCACCACTTCCTTTTCGTATTTCTCTCTCAGCCGCTGCAACTTGGACTCCTTATTGCGAAGGACGCTGCCCCTCTGTCCCGGACCCGGCCCGGGCCACAGCCGAGCAGCGTTTCAACCCACTAATCGATCAACTCACCGCATTTCTTGCAGATCCGCACCTTGGATCCGTCCTCCAGAAGACGCCTCCCGATCCTCGTCGGTTCCGCACACTTGTTGCACACGAGCATCAGGTTGGACAGTTGGATCGGGGATTCCTTCTCCACGATACCGCCCTGGGTGGTTTGCCTCCCCGGCCGGGTGTGCCGCTTGACCATGTTGATCTTTTCTACGATCACACGGCCCTTCTCGGCGTCCACCTTCAAGACCGTCCCGATTTTCCCTTTTTCTTTCCCGGTTTGAACGATCACCTTGTCGTTTTTCTTGATCAGAGGATGCTTCTTATACACGTCCGAGACTCCTGTCCTCACGTCTGCTAAAGAACTTCTGGGGCCAGAGAGACAATCTTCATAAAGTTCTTGGCCCTCAGTTCTCTTGCCACAGGTCCAAAAATTCTTGTTCCGATGGGTTCATTTTGCGGAGTGATCAGCACGGCCGAATTGTCATCAAACTTGATATAGGACCCGTCCACTCGTGCAACCTCCTTCTTGGTTCTCACGATGACGGCCTTCATGACGTCCCCTTTTTTCACCTTGGAGTTCGGCATGGCCTCCTTGATGGAGACCACGATGACATCTCCCACCGTGGCATACCTTCGCTTCGACCCCCCGAGCACCTTAATACAGAGCAACAGTTTGGCTCCGGAGTTGTCTGCAACTTTGAGTTTGCTTTCCGTCTGTATCATGGCTGAGACTCCAACCCTTCAACGGCTTCCGGCATGACCATTTCCGCCCGGCCCTTTTCCAGGATGTCCAGAACCTGCCACCTCTTGGTCTTGCTGATCGGCTTGGACTCAATAATCCTGACCTTGTCTCCCACCTGGCAAAGGTTTTTCGGATCATGAGCGACATACGTCTTCTGGACGGTCATATACTTCAGGTAGGCTCGGTGCCGCTTCAGTCGGCTCACCGAGATGACCGTCGTCTTGTCCATGCGATGCCCAATCACCACCCCAACCAGTTTCTTCCTTGATCCACGCTCCTTCATCCTTGTGCCCTCGTTCCATTCGCCCCGCTCGCGATCTCACGGGATCTCAGAATCGTCTTGACTCGAGCCAAGTCCTTTTTCGTTTTGACGATCCCGGCGGTATTGGCCATCTGACCCGCCGCCTTTTGAAGCTTCAGGTTGAACACCCCCTGGCGGAGTTCCTTTTCCTTCAGGGTCAACTCCTCCGTTGTCAGATCTCGCAGTTCCTTTGCTTTCACAGATGCACTCTCCTGCTCACGAATCGAGTCCCAAAGGGAAGCTTGTGACCTGCAAGGCGAAAGGCTTCGGCAGCGACACCGTCTCCCACGCCTTCAAGCTCGTAAAGGATGCGGCCGGGTTTCACCACCGCCACCCAGCCCTCCGGCGCTCCTTTTCCCTTCCCCATCCTGGTTTCGGCCGCCTTCTTCGTGACGGGTTTGTCCGGGAAAACTCGAATCCAAATTTTACCGCCCCTTTTGACATGCCGTGTGATCGCGATTCGTCCCGCCTCGATCTGCTGAGCGGTCATCTTTCCACACTCCGTGGCCTGCAGACCAAAATCCCCAAATTCCAGAGTGCCTCCCTTGAATATCGCCTTACCGGTCATGCGACCTTTTTGTTGTTTTCGATACTTGACTTTTTTTGGGCTTAGCATGGCAATTCCTAACCTTTTTTCTCCGGTAGAATCTCACCCTTGAAAATGGCCACCTTGACTCCGATCGTCCCGTAGGTGGTAAAGGCTTCAGCAACTCCGTAATCAATGTCCGCCCGAATGGTCTGGAACGGTACCCGCCCTTTCCGGTACCATTCGCGTCGAGCCATCTCGGCCCCACCCAGCCTTCCGCTGCAGGCAATTTTAATCCCCAAAGCCCCGAAGCGCAGGGCGGAACTGACGCTCTTCTTCATGACCCGCCGAAAAGACACGCGACGAACCAGCTGCAGGGCCACATTTTCCGCAACGAGCTGGGCGTCGACCTCGGGCTTTCTCACTTCCTGGATATCGAGGATCATCTCCCGTTTGACCTTTTTCTCAAGATCTCGCTTCAGATTCTCGATCTCCGCGCCTTTCTTTCCGATGACCAGGCCGGGTCTCGCCGTGTGGATCTTAATCCTTGCTTTATTGGCGGCCCTCTCGATCTCGATCTTGGCAACGCCTGCTTGGGCAAGTCTCTTTCTCAGAAATTTCCGGATCTCATGATCTTCCAAAACAAAACGAGCATAGTCTTTTCCCGAAAACCATCTGGAGTCCCAGGTTCTGTTAATGCCCAGTCTAAAACCGATTGGATTGACCTTCTGTCCCAACAGGCACCTCCCTGAATCCCTGAATAGGATTACCCGGTAAAGCGATTGTTACTTGCCATCCAGAATCACCGTCAAATGGCTTGTCCTTCGTCTGATCCTGGAGGCGCGGCCCATGGCCCGCGGCCGAAATCTCTTCAGGATCGGGCCTTCATCCGCAAAGATCTGTTTAATAAAAAGCGTATCCACATCGATTTCTGAATGGGCTTCCGCATTCGCCACTGCCGAATGGATCAGCTTCTTAAGAATTCGAGCGCCTTTCTGAGGAGAAAAGGTCAGAAATTGGATAGCCTCATCCGCCTTTTTCCCTCTCACCTCATTCATGAGCCATCGGACCCTTTGAGGGGATACCCTCACAAACCTTGCCTTCGCCTTTGCTTCCATTACTTCTTCGCACCTTTCAATTTGGTCTTTTTGTCCCCGGCATGGCTGTGAAATGTTCGGGTTGGAGAAAACTCTCCCAACTTGTGGCCCACCATGTCCTCTGTGACGAAAACGGGAAGGAACTTTCTCCCGTTATGAACCGCAAAGGTTACACCGACGAACTGAGGAAGAACCGTCGATCTTCTTGACCAGGTCTTGATGATTTTCCGGCTCTCCGTCTCCAGCGCCATCTCCACTTTCTTCATCAGAGGCTTATCAACAAAAGGGCCTTTCTTAAGCGATCGAGGCAACGCTCTCCCTCCTCTTTGGCGGAATTACTTCCTTCTCTTAATGATCAGTTTGTCGCTCGCCTTGCGGCCGCGAGTTTTGTATCCCTTGGTGGGCACTCCCCAGGGCGTCACCGGATGGCGGCCTCCGGAGGACTTGCCTTCCCCTCCCCCGTGCGGATGATCCACGGGATTCATCGCCACCCCTCGGACATGGGGTCTTCGGCCCAGCCATCGCTTTCGACCGGCTTTGCCGATGCGGATCTTCTCGTGCTCGAAGTTCCCCACCTGACCGATCGTCGCCTTGCAGTCCAGGATGACCATGCGCACTTCGCCCGAAGGCAACTTAAGCTGGGCGTACTTCCCTTCCTTGGCCATGAGCTGGGCGTAGCATCCGGCCCCCCTGGCCATCTGACCCCCATGCCCTTTGCTCAGTTCGATGTTGTGAACGAAGGTCCCCAGGGGAATGTCCTTCAGGGGCAAGGCATTGCCGACCCGGATCTCCACTCCGGAACCCGAAACGATCCGGTCCCCGGTCTGGAGTCCCTGAGGCGCCAGGATGTAACGTTTTTCTCCATCCGCATAATGAAGCAGGGCGATGTGGGCGGAGCGGTTCGGATCATATTCGATGCTGTCCACTTTCGCCGGAATCCCGTCTTTGTTCCGCTTGAAATCCAGGATTCTGTAATGACGCTTGTGCCCTCCGCCCCGGTATCGGCACGTCACCCGTCCGAACGAATTCCTTCCCCCGGTTTTCTTAAGCGGGGTCAAAAGGCTCTTTTCCGGCTCCTTTCGGGTGACCTCCTCCATCGTGGAGTAGGTCTGGAATCGTCTGCCTGCCGAGGTTGGCTTGTATCGCTTGATGGTCATGGTCTTCTCCGAAACACCCCGAAGGATCTATGTCCCACGACGGCGCCTAGACGCCCTCGAAAAATTCAATCCGCTTTCCAGGGGCCAGCCGAACAATCGCCTTCTTCCAGTCCGATCGTCGCCCCACATTTTTCCCCATTCGCCGCACTTTCCCCATCACGTTCAAGGTTTTGACTTCAACCACTTCTGTTTTGAAAAGGGTCTCCACGGCGCGGCGGATCTCCACCTTGTTCGCCCTCCGATCCACCATGAGGCAGATCTGGTTGCCGCTCTCCTTCAGGAGATTCGCCTTTTCCGTGATGAGCGGTTTCTTGATCACTTGATAGATATCCATCAGGAAATTAAAGCCTCCTCTATCTTGGGAATGGCCGATTGCACCAGAAAGAGATGGTCGTGGTTCAGCACATCGTACACATTGAGACCCTCGAAGCGCATCACTTTCACCCCCGGCACATTTCTTGAGGATCGCTCCAGGCCCTCGTTCTTGTTCAGGGTGACAATCAGGGCTTTTCTCACCTCAAAACCCCTCATCACCTGGACGAACTGTTTGGTCTTGGTTTCCGGCAGATTGAATTCGTCCACCACGAGCAATCGTTCATTCTGGAATTTGTCGCTCAGGGCCATACGAAGGGCCAGCTTCCCCACCTTCTTGGGAATTTTCTGATCATACCGGCGGGGTTTGGGGCCAAAAGCCACACCGCCCCCTTTGCGCGTCGGGGAGGCCGCATCGCCGACCCTGGCCTGTCCTGTCCCTTTCTGCCGCCAGAGCTTCTTCCCCGAGCGGTTGACCTCCGAACGCCCCTTGGTGGAGGCTGTCCCGGACCTTCGACGAAGCAATTGGCTGACGACCACCTGATGAAGAATATGCTTCTTGACCGGCACAAGAAAAATATCATCCCTCAGCTCTATCTGAGCCGTTTTCTCTCTTTGTAGGTTGTAGACATCGATCACGGCCATGTGTGGTGCCCCTCAGATCTTTTTCATCTTTCCAGTTTCGTCACTTCGATGACGCTGTTTCGGCTTCCCGGTACCGCTCCCACGAGGGCGATCACGTTTAACTCGGGCCGCACGTCCACCACTTTCAGGTTTCGAACGGTCAGCTGGTGGAATCCCATCCGGCCGGGGAGTTTCCGTCCTTTCACGACCCGACCGGGTGTGGTGTTGGTCCCGATGGAGCCTGGAATCCGGTGGGCCCGGCATCCATGGGTATCCTTTCCGCCGGAGAACCCCCACCGTTTCACCACCCCTGCAAATCCGCGCCCCTTGCTTTTGCCTGTGACCGCCACTTTTTCACCGATCGCGAAGATATCGGCCCTCAGTTCCTGACCGAGCTCGAATTGGTCCGGGCTTTCCACACGGATCTCCTTGAGGTACCTGAAAACCTTGTCCCCCGCCGCCTTCAAATGTCCCTTCAAGGGTTTATTGACGCGCTTTTCGACCTGGGGCTCAAACCCGACCTGAATCGCGTTGTACCCGTCCTTTTCTGAAGTTTTCTTCTGGATCACCACACAGGGCCCCAGCTTCAAAATGGTGACAGGAATGCTTTTCCCTTCTTCCAGGAAGTAGCGGGTCATCCCCATTTTCTTTCCAAAAAGCGTCTTGACCATAAGAACCTGCTCCGTGTCCAACCTTACAGTTTGATTTCCACGTCCACACCGGCGGCAAGATCCAGCTTCATGAGCGCATCCACCGTCTGTTGGGTCGGCTCAAGAATATCCAGAAGGCGCTTGTGCGTCCGGATCTCAAACTGCTCTCTGGACTTCTTGTCCACGTGAGGGGACCTCAACACGCAATACTTGTTGATCTCCGTGGGCAGAGGGATGGGTCCCGCCACCTTGGCTCCTGTCTCCCTCGCCGTTTCCACGATTTCCATGGCAGACTTGTCCAGCAGCTTGTAATCATACGCCTTCAGCCGAATTCGGATTTTTTGATTGGCAATCAATGTCGTCGTCTCCGTCCTTTGAAGAGATTACTCGATGATGTCGCTGATGACCCCGGCTCCCACCGTGCGGCCCCCCTCCCGAATCGCAAACCGCAACTCCTTCTCCATCGCAATCGGCATGATCAAATGCACCTCCATCGCCACATTGTCCCCAGGCATCACCATCTCCACCCCCTCAGGCAACGTCACCACCCCAGTCACATCCGTCGTCCTGAAGTAAAACTGCGGCCGATACCCACCAAAAAACGGCGTGTGCCGACCCCCCTCCTCCTTCGTCAATACATACGCCTCCGCCTTAAACTTCGTATGCGGCGTTATACTCCCAGGAGCCGCCACCACCTGACCCCGCTCCACTTCCTCCCGCTTCGTCCCACGCAACAATACCCCTATATTGTCCCCAGCCTGACCCTGATCCAAAATCTTCCGGAACATCTCCACCCCAGTACACACCGTCTTCATCGTCGGCTTGATCCCCACTATCTCCACATCCTGACCAACCTTAATCACCCCACGCTCCACTCTCCCAGTCACCACCGTCCCTCGTCCCGATATACTAAACACATCCTCAATCGGCATCAAAAACGGCTTGTCCGTATCCCGCACCGGCTCCGGAATATAACTGTCTATCGCATCCATCAACTCAAAAATACACTTCGCCTCCGCACTGTTCGCATCATCACTCTCCAACGCCTTCAACGCACTCCCACGCACAATCGGTATCTCATCCCCAGGAAACTCATACTTCGTCAGCAACTCCCTCAACTCCAACTCCACCAACTCAATCAACTCCGCATCATCCACCATGTCACACTTGTTCAAAAAGACCACAACCGAGGGCACCCCCACCTGCCTCGCCAACAAAATATGCTCCCGCGTCTGCGGCATCGGCCCATCATCCGCTCCCACCACCAAAATCGCCCCATCCATCTGCGCCGCACCCGTAATCATATTCTTGATATAATCCGCATGCCCAGGACAATCCACATGCGCATAATGACGCTTCACCGTCTGATACTCCACATGCGCCGTCGCTATCGTTATCCCACGCGCCTTCTCCTCCGGCGCCTTGTCAATCTGATCAAAAGGCACATAACTCGCCAGCCCCTTCTTCTCCAAATGCTTCGTAATCGCCGCCGTCAGCGTCGTCTTCCCATGATCAATATGCCCAATCGTCCCCACATTCACATGCGGCTTCGTCCTCTCAAACTTCTTCTTCGCCATCGCTCTTACCTCCTTTGGGTCACGAAATCGATGAGGTGATTCTCTAAAGAAAACGCTCTACCAACGATAGTGGGCAAAAGCCTTGTTGGCCTCGGCCATCCGATGGGTGTCTTCCCGCTTCTTAACTGCGGCGCCTCTTCCGCCCGCGGCATCCAAGAGTTCCCCGGCCAGCTTGGCAGGCATACTCTTCTCGCCTCTCGCTTTGGCATAAGAGATGATCCAGCGAATCGCCAGGGCCTGTCCACGGCTCGACCGCACCTCCGTGGGCACCTGGTACGTGGAGCCGCCCACCCGCCTCGATCGCACTTCCACCACCGGTTTCACATTGCCCAAGGCCTTCTGGAAAAGAGACAAAGGTTCTTCCTTGACCTTCTGTGCCATGAGGTCAAACGCTCCGTAGAGGATCGACTGAGCCAGACTCCTCTTGCCCTTTTTCAGAAGGGAACTCACGAACTTGGCAACCAGGAGGTTGTGGTATCTCGGATCTGTAGCAATCTCCCTTCGGACAATCACTCTCTTCCTCGGCATAGTCGACTCCTCTAAATTCCCTTGGGCCTCTTGGCCCCGTACTTGGACCGGCTCCGCCGACGGTCGTCCACGCCCGCGGTATCCATGGTTCCCCGGATGATGTGGTAGCGCACTCCGGGCAGGTCCTTCACGCGCCCTCCGCGAATGAGCACGACCGAGTGTTCCTGAAGGTTGTGGCCCACGCCGGGAATGTAAGAGGTGACCTCGATCCCGTTCGTCAACCTCACGCGCGCCACCTTTCTCAAAGCGGAATTGGGCTTCTTGGGCGTGGTGGTGTAAACCCTCACGCACACCCCTCGTTTCTGCGGAGAACTCTGAAGCGCCGGGGTCTTGTTTTTCTTCTTGGCTTTCTCTCTTTCCTTTCGGATGAGCTGATTAATCGTTGGCATACCGTTTCCCTCTAACCTCTAAGCCATGCGTTGGACCCTTCATTCACTCTGATAAAGCAAAAAATTCGCAAAAGATTTTTATAAGATTGACCCGTTTGAATGTCAAGCAATTTTCTCAAGAAAATGGAGACCGACTATTCCGCCCTGTTGATACCAACGTTCCGATAAGTCGGAAGGCCCGTGCCTGCGGGGATCAAGCGGCCCATGATCACATTTTCCTTCAGCCCCTTGAGAAAATCGATTTTCCCGGCCACCGCCGCGTCGGACAGCACTTTGGTCGTCTCCTGGAAGGAGGCGGCTGAGATGAAACTCTCCGTGCTCAGCGAGGCCTTTGTGATCCCCAGCAGCAGAGGCTCTGCGATCGCCGCTTTTCCGCCCTTTTCGATGGTCTTTCGGTTCTCCTCTTCAAAGCGCAACTTTTCCACGTGTTCGCCCAGCAGGAAATTGGAATCGCCCACCTGGGTCACGCTGACCTGCCTCAGCATCTGCCGCACGATGACTTCGATGTGCTTGTCGTTGATGCTGACGCCCTGGAGCCGGTACACTTCCTGCACCTCGTCCACCAGGTACTTGGCCAGTTCCTTGATCCCCCGGATTCTGAGGATGTCGTGAGGATTGGCCGACCCGTCCATCAGAGGTTCCCCTGCACGAACGTAGTCCCCTTCGAGAACACTGACATGTTTTCCCTTCGGAATCAGGTAGTCGATGGGCTCTCCGATTTCCGGGGTGATGATCACCCGCCGTCTCCCCTTGGTGTACTGCCCGAAAGAGACGCTTCCGTCAATTTCCGTGAGGATGGCATTCTCTTTAGGTTTGCGGACTTCAAAGAGTTCCGCCACTCTGGGCAACCCGCCGGTGATATCCTTGGTCTTGGTGGTCTCTCTCGGAATCTTCGCCAGGACGCTTCCCGAACCCACTCCTTCTCCCTCATTGACCATAATGATCGCACCGATGGGCAGATGGTATCGAGCCAAGCCCTTGGCCGTGCCAGAGATCGTCGCCGTGCCGCCTTCCGAGTTCTTGATGGAGATCCGCGGCCGGGCATCGACCTCTCGGGATTCCACGATGACACGGCTGATCTTGCCCGTCACCTTGTCCCTCTTCTCCTGCATCGTGACTCCGTCAAGGATGTCCCCGAACTTCACCTCACCCGGCACTTCGGTCAGGATGGGAATGTTGAAAGGGTCCCATTCGGCCAGCACCTGGTTGGCCTGGATCTCCTGCCCGTCCCGGACTTTGAGCACCGCGCCGTAGATGATGGGGTAGCGCTCCACCTCCCGTCCGCCCTTGCCGAGGATGGCGATCTCCCCGTTGCGGTTCATCGCCACCGAATGGCCTTCGGCGTTCTGAACCGTCTTCAGTTCCTCGAAGGAGACCGTGCCTGCATTTCTCGCTGCAATCGTCGTCTGTTCCACCCGCTTGCTTGCGGTTCCACCGATGTGGAAGGTCCTCATCGTGAGCTGCGTTCCAGGTTCGCCGATGGATTGAGCGGCGATAATCCCGATGGCCTCACCGATGTTGACCTCATGGCCATGGGCGAGATCCCGGCCGTAGCATTTCTTACAAACCCCCCGCCGGGTCTGGCAGGTCAGGACCGACCGGATTCTCACCTTTTCAAGACCGGCGCCCTGGATTTTTTCTACCTTTTCCTCGTTGATCTCCTCATTGGCCGCGACAAGCAGTTCTCCCGTGACCGGGTCGTAGATATCTTCAAGCGCCACTCTTCCAAGCACTCGATCCCCGACCCTCTGGATGATCTCACCCCCTTCAATGAGAGAAGAAGCGGAGATCCCGTCCACGGTCCCGCAATCCTCTTCGGTGATCACCGTGTCCTGAGCCACGTCCACAAGCCTTCGAGTCAGATATCCGGAGTTTGCCGTTTTCAGGGCCGTGTCGGCCAGTCCCTTTCGGGCTCCGTGGGTGGAGATAAAGTACTCCAGAACAGTCAACCCTTCTCTGAAGTTGGAGGTGATGGGCGTTTCAATGATTTCCCCCGAGGGCTTCGCCATCAACCCCCTCATTCCGGCCAGCTGCCGCATCTGGTCTTTGCTTCCCCTGGCGCCGGAGTCGGCCATCATGAAGATCGGATTGAAGCTGTTCGCCCTCACTTTCTGGCCCTTGCGCCCCGAAACCTCCTCCACCGCCATTTCCGCCATCATTTCGGAGGCAATCGTTTCCGTCGATTGGGCCCAGATATCCACGACCTTGTTGTATTTCTCACCATCGGTGATCAGGCCGCTTTTGTACTGGTCATCGATTCTCTTCACTTCCCGCTCCGCCTTCTCGATGATTTCCGCCTTGCGGGAAGGAATGGTCATGTCTTTCATAGAGATGGAGATGCCGGACAGAGTCGCATACCGGTAACCGATGTCCTTCAGCCGGTCCGAGAGGATCACGGTCGTTTTGATTCCTTCCCTCCGGTAGGACTCGTTGATGAGGGAGCGCAGTTCCTTCTTGTTCATCACTTTGTTAATCATGGAGAAGGGCAGTTTTTCCGGAAAAATCTCGTACAAAAGCACACGGCCCGTGGTCGTGTTCTCCAGAACTCCGTTGATCCTCACCTTGATCGCCGCATGAAGGTCCAGTTCTCGGGCATCGTAGGCGATCCGCACTTCCTCGGGGCTGGCGAAGGCTTTCCCTTCCCCTTTGCACAGGGGCCGCTCCCGGGTCATGTAGTAGATGCCCAGCACGATGTCCTGGCTGGGAACGATGATCGGGTCTCCGTTGGCCGGGGAGAGGATGTTGTTGGTGGACATCATCAGAACCCGGGCTTCAATCTGGGCCTCGATGGAGAGAGGCACGTGGACCGCCATCTGATCCCCGTCAAAGTCCGCGTTGAATGCGGTGCAGACCAGAGGATGAAGCTGAATCGCTTTTCCCTCGATCAGGATCGGCTCAAAGGCCTGAATGCCCAACCGATGGAGGGTGGGAGCGCGGTTGAGCAGAATGCAGTACTCTCTCACCACCTCGTCCAAGGCATCCCACACTTCGGGAGTTTCCCGCTCCACCATCTTCTTGGCGGACTTGATGGTGGTGGCAATGCCTTTTTCATCGAGCTTGTTGTAAATGAAAGGCTTGAAGAGCTCCACGGCCATCTTCTTGGGAAGACCGCACTGGTGGAGTCGAAGGTCCGGCCCCACCACGATCACGGACCGGCCCGAGTAGTCGACGCGCTTGCCTAGGAGGTTCTGCCTGAACCGACCCTGCTTGCCCTTCAGCATGTCACTGAGAGACTTGAAGGGCCTCTTGTTGGCGCCGGTCACGACTTTGCCCCGTCTCCCGTTATCGAAGAGCACGTCCACCGCTTCCTGAAGCATGCGTTTCTCATTGCGGATGATGATCTCGGGGGCGTTGAGTTCGAGAAGCCTTTTCAGCCGGTTGTTGCGGTTGATGACCCGCCGGTACAAATCATTCAAATCCGAGGTGGCAAACCGGCCGCCGTCCAGCGGAACGAGGGGTCTCAGGTCCGGAGGCAGCACCGGGACCACATCCAGGATCGTCCACTCCGGACGGTTCTTGGAGTCCCGGAACGCATCGATGACTTTCAGCCGCTTGGCGAGTTTTTTCCGCTTCGCATCCGACTTGGTGTTCAGCATCTCCGCTCTCAAGGAGGCCGAGAGCTGCTCCAGGTCCAGTTCCTTGAGCATGGCCTGGATCGCTTCCGCGCCGATCCCTGCGGCGAACTTGTGACCATACTCTTCCCGGGCGCGGCGGAGTTGGTCATCGGAGAGCAGGGTCCCTTTGGCCAGGGGCGTGTCCTTCGGATCAATGACGATGTAGTTTTCGAAATAGAGGACCCGCTCCAGGTCCTTCAACGTCAAATCCAGAAGGTTTCCGATCTTGGAGGGGAGGCACTTGAGGAACCAGATATGGGCGACCGGCGAGGCCAGTTCGATGTGACCCATTCGCTCCCGGCGCACTTTGGACTGGATGACTTCAACGCCGCACTTCTCACAAACGATGCCGCGATGTTTCATCCTCTTGTACTTGCCGCAGTTGCACTCGTAGTCCTTAATGGGACCGAAAATCTTGGAACAAAAAAGTCCATCCCGCTCCGGCTTGAAGGTTCGGTAGTTGATGGTCTCAGGTTTCTTGACCTCCCCGTGAGACCGCTCCCGAATCTTCTCGGGCGACGCCAGCGAAATTTTCACCGCATTGTAGCTGGACGGATCCTTCGGCTTTGCAAAGAAGTTGTACAATTCTTCCAAGGGTGACTCCTCTCGGAAAAGGGTAGAATCTTAGAATCTTAGCTTGTGACTTCTCCGCAAGCTGCGTAGAAGCTCAAAAGCGAACCGCAGAATACCCGCCTGCCCTGCGAAGTGCTGTGCCCGAGAAGGCAACCGTGACATTCGTAAGCACGGCGCATCGATCTCAAGTCTGCGTATGGGCAGAGCGGGCAGGTCGAATAACGAATGACGAACGCTGAAGGAAACAACAGAAGAGGTTTAACTTCATCATTCGAAATTCCTTGTTCGACATTCGATATTAGAGTTTCCGTACTTCAATTTGGTTGCGGCCAGAGGCCTGCATTGGCTGAGGTCCTCTCAGATGGAGGTATCCTCAAACAATTGAACATCGAGACCAAGGGCCAGCAACTCCTTGAGAAGGACTTTGAAGGACTCCGGGAGCCCGGGCTCTAGGACATTATTCCCTTTGACAATGCGTTCATACATGCGGGTTCTCCCCGCCACATCATCCGATTTGACGGTCAAGAACTCCTGGAGCGAGTAGGCGGCTCCGTAGGCCTCCATGGCCCAGACTTCCATTTCACCCAGCCTCTGCCCTCCAAACTGGGCTTTCCCTCCCAAGGGCTGCTGGGTGACCAGCGAGTAGGGTCCGATGGACCTGGCGTGGAGCTTGTCGTCCACCAGGTGGTGGAGTTTGATCACATAGAGGGTCCCCACCGTGACCTGTTGATCAAAGGGCTCGCCGGTTCGGCCGTCGTAGAGCGTGGCCTGTCCGCTCACGGGCAGTCCCGCCTTCACCAGGCATTTCTTGATCTCCTCCTCGGTGGCTCCGTCAAAGACCGGAGAGGCCATGTGAATTCCGTTCCTCATCATCATGGCCCTTGAGACGATTTCTTCGTCATCCAGGTCTTTGAAGATTTCCTTGTACTCCTCCGCCGAGAAGGTCTCCATCAGTTTCTTCCTGAGGGAGGATACGTCTTTCATCTTCTCCACAAGCTCTCCCACCTGCCTGCCCAGTTGGCGGGAGGCCCATCCCAGGTGGGCTTCCAGGACCTGGCCCACGTTCATCCTCGAAGGAACCCCCAGCGGGTTCAGAATGACATCGACGGGCGTCCCATCCTCGAAGTAAGGCATGTCCTCCACGGGGAGCACCCTCGAGAGCACCCCTTTATTGCCGTGTCGGCCCGCCATCTTGTCCCCCACCGACAGCTTGCGTTTGACCGCCACGTAGACCTTGACCATCTTGATCACGCCCGGCGCCAGCTCATCCCCCTGACTGAGCCGCTCGATCCTTTCATCGAAATGGGCGTTGATCTGGGAGACCCTTTGGCGGTATTTCTCGACGATCGATTCCATCCTTTCGATCTCATCCATGGACGCTTTGATGTCTGCTCCGGACCAGGCTTCCACCGGGACTTTGAGAATCTCCTCCTCGCCGATCTCCTTCCGGTTGCTGCAGAGAAGCTTGCCGCTCTTCTTGTCCCGCAGATTGGTCTTCAGTTTCTTGTCCAAGACAACGTCCCGCAGCTTGACCCTGGCGCTTCTCTCCATGATATGGATTTGATCCTGCCGGTCCTTTTCGAGCTTGGCCCGCTCCTCTTTTTCAATGGAGAGGCTTCTCTGGTCTTTTTCCATGCCTCGACGGGAGAAGATCTTGGTGTCGATCACGATCCCTTCGACGCCCGGAGGGACTTTCAGCGAGGTGTCCTTCACGTCCCCGGCTTTGTCGCCGAAAATCGCTCTCAGGAGCTTTTCTTCCGGGGAAAGCTGGGTTTCTCCTTTCGGCGTAATCTTCCCCGCCAGGATGTCGCCGGGGCTGACATTGGCTCCGATCTTGATGATCCCGCTCTCATCCAGGTTCTTCAAAGCCTCTTCGCCCACGTTGGGAATGTCCCGGGTGATTTCTTCCTTGCCCAATTTGGTGTCTCTGGAGACCCCCTCGAACTCCTCGATGTGAATCGAGGTGTAAAAGTCTTCTTTGACGATCCGTTCACTGATGATGATGGAATCCTCGAAGTTGTATCCCCCCCAGGACATGAACGCCACGGTGACGTTCTGCCCCAGAGCGAGTTCGCCCAGCTCCGTGGCCGGCCCATCGGCAATGATCTGCCCTTTCCGGACCGCGTCGCCTTTGCGCACAATCGGTTTCTGGTTGTAGCACGTGTTCTGATTGGACTTCTGGTACTTGATGAGCTTGTAGATCTCGACCTCGCCCTCGTCCTCCGCGACCCCCGTGGATGGGATGACAATCCGCGAGGCATCCACATCTTCGACCACCCCGTCCCTTCGGGCGATGACCGAGACGCCCGCATCCCGGGCCACCACGCTCTCCACTCCGGTGCCGATCAAGGGAGCCTTTGGCGCCAGCAGGGGAACGGCTTGGCGCTGCATGTTCGATCCCATGAGGGCCCGGTTCGCGTCGTCATGTTCCAGAAAGGGAATCAGCGAGGCCGAGATGCTCACCAGCTGGTCCGGGGAAACGTCCATGTATTTCACGTTGGCAATCCCCACCTGGCTGGCCTCCCCTGCAATCCGGACCGCCACTTCCTCTGTGGTGAAGTTGCCCTTCTTGTCGATGGGGGAGTTGGCCTGTGCAATGGGATACTCTTTCTCATCCAGGGCGGAAAGGAAATGAATCGTCTTGCTCACCTTGCCGCTCTCCACGTCGCGGTAAGGCGTTTCGATGAATCCGAATTCGTTCACCCTGGCGTAGGTGCTCAGGGACACGATGAGCCCGATGTTAGGGCCTTCCGGGGTCTCGATGGGGCAAATGCGACCGTAGTGCGTGGGATGGACGTCTCGCACTTCGAACCCCGCTCTCTCCCTGGTGAGGCCGCCCGGTCCGAGAGCGCTCAACCGTCGCTTGTGGGTCACTTCGGACAGAGGGTTCGTCTGGTCCATGAACTGGGAAAGCTGGCTCGTCCCGAAGAATTCCTTCACCACCGCGGAAACGGGTTTGGAGTTGATCAGGTCATGAGGCATCAGGGTTTCCACCTCTTGGAGGCTCATTCGTTCCTTGATGGCCCGCTCCATCCTCACGAGGCCGATGCGGTAGTGGTTTTCCAGGAGCTCGCCCACAGCCCGCACTCTCCGGTTGCCCAGGTTGTCAATGTCATCCACCATGGCATCCGCATTTTTCAGGCGGATCAACTCCTTCACGGTGGCGGTGATGTCCTCCCTCCCAAGGGTCCGCACATCCAGCGACACGTCCCGGTTGAGCCGGTAATTCAGTTTGAGCCTTCCCACCGGAGAAAGATCATAGGTCGAGATATTCAAGAAAAGGCCGTTGAAAAAATTGTCGGCCACCTGTTGAGTCGGAGGGCTGCTGGGCCTCATTTTTCTGTAAAGTTCCAGCACGGCTTCCGCGCTTTCATCAATTTTATCCAGGAGCATGGTGTCCCGAATCGTTGAGCTCACTCCCGGCGCATCCAGAACCAGACACTCGACCTCGGTCATGCCCTTCTGCTTTATCTTCACCAGAAGCTCTTCGGTCAAAGGCTGGTTGCCGTTGCCCAAGACCTCGCCCGTGGCCGGATCCACCAGGTCATTGGCCAGAATCCGGCCGAGAAGATTCTCCAAACGGATGGGGATATGGGTCATCCCGGCCGACTCCAGAGCCGCATGGAGTCTCTTGGTGTATTTCTCCCCTTCTTTGGCCAGAACCTTCTTGGTCTTCGGATGGACAATGTCCTTGGTGATCGCCTGCCGGAAGAGGTTCTCGAGTTTGGCGGCTCGCAGGCACTCCCCCTCTTTAATGATGAATGTTTCCGTGTCATAAAACATGGACAGGATGTCCTTAGGGGAATAACCCAGGGCCTTCAGAAAAGTCGTGACAGGAAATTTTCGCCTTCGGTCGATGCGGACGTAGAGCAGGTCCTTCGGGTCAAACTCGAAATCGAGCCAGGACCCCCGCAGGGGAATGATCCTGGCCGAGTAGAGCAGCTTGCCGCTCGAATGGGTCTTGCCCTTGTCATGGTCAAAGAACACGCCGGGAGACCGGTGAAGCTGGCTCACAATCACCCGCTCGGTCCCGTTGACGATGAACGTCCCCCGGTCGGTCATCATAGGGATGGTTCCGAAATAGATTTCCTGCTCCTTGATGTCCCGAATGCTCTTGGTCCCGTCGTTGACATCCGTGTCGAAGACCAGCAGGCGAACCGTCAGCTTCAAAGGGGCCTCGTAGGTGAGCCCCTTGCTCAGGCATTCCTCTTCGGCATACTTGGACGGTTCAAAGGTGTACCTCACGAACTCCAGAGAGGAAGTGCCGCCGAAGTCGCTGATCGGGAACACGCTCCGAAAGGCCCCCTGAAGGCCGGTGTCCTTTCGCGCCTCCGCCGGAACACCCTTCTGAAGAAAACGCTCATAGGACTGCTTCTGAATCTCGATCAGATTGGGGATATCGATAATTTTCTCGATTTTCCCGAAATTCCTTCTGATCCGCTGGCTCACGCCGCCATTCCCTTTCATCGGATCTCCTCACGCTGTGACAGATGATGAACCTCGAAAACAGGCTTTGCTACTTGATTTCAACAGTGCCGCCGGCCTCTTCGAGCTGCTTCTTGATTTTTTCCGCCTCTTCCCGGGAAATCCCCTCCTTGACTTTGCCGGGCGTGCCGTCCACCAGCGCCTTGGCCTCTTTGAGACCCAGACTCGTGATGACGCGGACCTCTTTGATCACCTGGATCTTCTTGTCGCCGGAAGAGGTCAGAACGACGTCGAACTCCGTCTTCTCAGCCGCTTCCTCCTTGGCCTGAGCGGCCGCCGGGGCCGCCATCATGGCCACAGGGGCCGCCGCGGTGACGCCGAACTTCTGCTCCAGGGCTTTCACAAACTCTGAGAGCTCCAGCACCGTCATGTTGGAGATAAACTCAATCACATCGTCTTTGCTGATATTCGCTGCCATCTCTTCTCTATCCTCCTTAAGTCTTGTTTGCGGTGAAAAGTGAATCCTGATCACTGTCCCTGTTCTTGTTTCTTGCTCTCAATCGCCTTGAGAGCAAACATCAGCTTCGTCAAAATCCCGTTGAGGACCCTGACCAAAGAGGACGGAACAGCCTGCATCGCCGAAAGGGTCTGCGACAGCAAAACCTCTCGGCTCGGCAGTTCCGCCAGTCTCTTGATGCCTTCCAGCTCAACCACCTTCCCTGCGATCTGGCCGATCCTGATCTTCAGGTGTTCGGACTTTTTCTCCTGTGCAATCAGAAGCTTGGCAGGAGTCACCACATCCTCGTAGGTGATTGCAAGAGCGCAAGGCCCGATGAAGTGCTCTTTGATCACCGACGTGCCGGTGTCCTGGCTCGCCCGTTTCAAAAGGCGGTTTTTGACGACCTGGAATTCGATCTGATGCTTTCTCAGCTCTTTCCTGAGAGCCGTCATGGTCTCCACATCGAGGCCCTGATAGCTCACCACAAAAGCCCCTTTGGCTCTCTTGAGCTTTTCGGCCATCTGCCTGATCACTTCTTCTTTTTCCTGCTTGTTCAAAGACCCATCACCCCCTCTTCCGCTCACGATCCCGACATTCAGGATGGGCACCAAAAACAGGGAACCCTCATGATCAACCGCTTTTCCCCGGTCTCGGCAGGCTGGAACCTTCGCTCCATTAAGCCTTTCACCGCCCTGAGGGCGGCCACGCACCCACTGTCTTCGACCGCAAGACCTTTTTTTGTTACGCTATGTTTCTTCAGCCGCACTCGATCGGAATAGGATCAGAGTGCACCAGAAAAACCGAATATCGAACACCGAATTTCGAATGACGAAGTTTAATGACTTCTTTTGTCTCCTTCGAACTTCTTGATTCGTCATTCGAGATTCTGCGGTTCGCTTTTGAGCTTCCTCCCCGCAGACCGTGGATTTCTTTAATCGAACAGATCCTTCAAAAGGCCGGGATCCACCTTGATCCCCGGACCCATGGTGGTGGAAATCGCAATGCTCTTCACATAGGCCCCTTTGCTCGAAGGCGGCTTCAGTCGCATGATCGTCTCCATGAAGGCCGCAATGTTGGCCAGCAGTTTTTGCTCGCCGAACGAAACCTTCCCCACGGACGCATGCACGATCCCCGCCTTCTCGGCTTTGAAGTCAATTTTGCCCGCCTTTATTTCTTTGACGGCCTTGGCCACATCAAACGTCACGGTCCCGAGTTTTGCATTGGGCATCATCCCCCGCGGACCCAGAATGCGTCCCAGCTTGCTAACCGCCGTCATCATATCGGGTGTCGCAATCGCCTTATCAAACTCCAGCCAGCCCTTCTGAATCTTGTCAATGTATTCATCCGCGCCTGCGCAGTCCGCACCGGAGTCCAGGGCTTCCCTTTCTTTTTCACCTTTCGCGAAAACAAGGACCCTCACCGACTTTCCGACTCCATAAGGCAAAACCACTGTCCCCCGGACCATCTGATCGGCATGTCTTGGATCCACTCCGAGCTTCACGGCGATATCCAAGCCCTGATCATACTTGGTAAAATGGGTCGCAAGAGCCAGTTGCACGGCCTCCTGAAAAGAATACCTCTTGGCTCGGTCCACTTTTTCAAAGGCTGCCCGGTATTTCTTACCCTGTGTTGCCATAGTCCTCCGTCCTCACCATTCCTTAAGGAGTTACCTGAATTCCCATGCTTCGGGCTGTCCCTTCAATGATACGGACTGCGGCCTCTAGGTCATTGGCGTTCAGGTCTTCAAGCTTGAGTTTGGCAATCTCGACGACCTGTCTCTGGGTGACCTCACCCACCTTTTCCCGGTTGGGCACGCTCGATCCTTTGGCGATCTTGGCCGCCTGCTTCAAGAGAACGGACGCGGGCGGCGTCTTGGTGATAAAGGAAAAGGACCTGTCCGCATAAATGGTAATGATCACAGGGATCACCACCCCCATCTGATCTTGGGTCTTCGCATTGAAGGACTTGCAGAATTCAGCGATGTTGACGCCGTGCTGTCCCAGAGCCGGCCCAATGGGGGGGAGGGGTTTGCCTGACCCCCCTTCACCTGAAGTTTAACCGTTGCAATCATTTTCTTAGCCATGCTGTACCTCGTCGACGTCCTTGAGCATCCTCTAGATCTTGTTGACCTGGATGAAATCCAGCTCCACAGGAGTGGGCCGCCCGAAAATCGTGATCAGGACCCTCAGCTTCTCCTTGTCCGGCTTGATCTCTCCGACGATGCCTTGAAAATTGTTGAAAGGACCATCTACCACCCTCACCTGATCGCCTTCTTCAAACTGATACTTCGGCTTGGGTTTGCTGATTCCTTCCTCCATCTGGCGAATGATCCGCTCCGCCTCGTCATCCGGAACGGGTGACGGCATGGTGCCGCCCCCAACGAATCCGGTGACTTTGGCCGTGCTCCTCACCGTGTGCCAGGTCTCCTCGTTCAGATCCATCTGAACCATGATGTATCCAGGGTAAAATTTCCTGGAAGAAGTCTTCTTCAGGCCCTTTTTGAGCTCCACAACTTTTTCTGTGGGGACGAGGATCTTTCCGAAGGAGTTCTCCTGACCCAGGGTTTTGACCCTTTCTTCCAGGCTGGCTTTCACCTTATTCTCGAAACCTGAATAGGTATGCACGATGTACCATTTTAGTTCCACATCATTCCCCAAAAAAGCTCACATGGTTTGGCTGGATAAAGGACCTTCTTTCCAAAACGCTATCCCACGATGTTCTTGATGATCTTGATCAGTCCGAAATCAATCAGGCCGAGAAAGAAAGAGACCACCAAGGTGAGACCGACGACTACAGCCGTGCTGGCCAGAAGTTCCTTTCGGGTAGGCCACTTCACTTTCTTGAGTTCCGTACGGGATTCCCGTAAGAACTGGAGAGAGGATCGCACATATCCGGAAACCGACATCCCACCATCCGCCTTTTTTTCGACCTCCCTCCTGGAGGGCACGGGAGAAGCTTTCTTCTTCGTCTCCCTCTCGGGCCGGGCGTCTTGCTCCGAAGGGGATGCCGATTGAGGCACCGCGGAATCGGGCACTGCTCTTCCCATCCCTTTTTTCTTCTCTTGTCTTTTCATCGTCCCCGCACTTTTACTGTCCTCGATTCACGCCACCGGATCTGGCAGGCCAGGAGGGATTCGAACCCCCATCACCCGGATTTGGAGTCCGGTGCTCTAGCCGTTAGAGCTACTGGCCTGCACGCCAGAAGCCTACTTTGTCTCCTTGTGGAGCGTGTGCGTTTTGCAGAAAGGACAGTATTTCTTGAAAGACAGCTTGTCGGGTGTCTTTCTTTTGTTCTTTGTCGTCGAATAGTTCCTATTCTTGCACTGCTCACAGGCTAAAGTGATAATGTCTCGCATCTTCGCCACCGGCCCAATTAAATGGTTTGATTCCTCTCTTCCCCTGACGTCTCGTCTGGGAAAGGTGAGCTCTACTCGATGATGTCGCTGATGACCCCGGCTCCCACCGTGCGGCCCCCCTCCCGAATCGCAAACCGCAACTCCTTCTCCATCGCAATCGGCATGATCAAATGCACCTCCATCGCCACATTGTCCCCAGGCATCACCATCTCCACCCCCTCAGGCAACGTCACCACCCCAGTCACATCCGTCGTCCTGAAGTAAAACTGCGGCCGATACCCACCAAAAAACGGCGTGTGCCGACCCCCCTCCTCCTTCGTCAATACATACGCCTCCGCCTTAAACTTCGTATGCGGCGTTATACTCCCAGGAGCCGCCACCACCTGACCCCGCTCCACTTCCTCCCGCTTCGTCCCACGCAACAATACCCCTATATTGTCCCCAGCCTGACCCTGATCCAAAATCTTCCGGAACATCTCCACCCCAGTACACACCGTCTTCATCGTCGGTTTGATCCCCACTATCTCCACATCCTGACCAACCTTAATCACCCCACGCTCCACTCTCCCAGTCACCACCGTCCCTCGTCCCGATATACTAAACACATCCTCAATCGGCATCAAAAACGGCTTGTCCGTATCCCGCACCGGCTCCGGAATATAACTGTCTATCGCATCCATCAACTCAAAAATACACTTCGCCTCCGCACTGTTCGCATCATCACTCTCCAACGCCTTCAACGCACTCCCACGCACAATCGGTATCTCATCCCCAGGAAACTCATACTTCGTCAGCAACTCCCTCAACTCCAACTCCACCAACTCAATCAACTCCGCATCATCCACCATGTCACACTTGTTCAAAAAGACCACAACCGAGGGCACCCCCACCTGCCTCGCCAACAAAATATGCTCCCGCGTCTGCGGCATCGGCCCATCATCCGCTCCCACCACCAAAATCGCCCCATCCATCTGCGCCGCACCCGTAATCATATTCTTGATATAATCCGCATGCCCAGGACAATCCACATGCGCATAATGACGCTTCACCGTCTGATACTCCACATGCGCCGTCGCTATCGTTATCCCACGCGCCTTCTCCTCCGGCGCCTTGTCAATCTGATCAAAAGGCACATAACTCGCCAGCCCCTTCTTCTCCAAATGCTTCGTAATCGCCGCCGTCAGCGTCGTCTTCCCATGATCAATATGCCCAATCGTCCCCACATTCACATGCGGCTTCGTCCTCTCAAACTTCTTCTTCGCCATCGCTCTTACCTCCTTACAGAATCACGCGATTGGTCAACCCGATATGGAGCCCACCACCGGGATTGAACCGGTGACCTCATCCTTACCAAGGATGTGCTCTACCAACTGAGCTAGGTGGGCTCTGGATGTCTTTCTCCCTACCACTCTCCAGCGGAATGCCGGCGCAAAGGGGTTGAATGGTTCGCACCCCGGTTTTCCATGGTTTTTGCATTGCCCGTTGGGCATCGGTCATCTTGACATCGGACGATCCGCGCAGGCATTCCAGGAGGTCCAAAACCTGGAGCGGGAAACGGGATTCGAACCCGCGACCCTCAGCTTGGAAGGCTGACGCTCTAGCCAACTGAGCTATTCCCGCCCGTCCATCCCTTCCTGAAATGAAAGGGGCCTCATCGATTTGGTTAGAGGGTCAGAAGGATCCTTTCACGTCTGACGAAATTGTTCAAGCTCGCCTTTGCAACGGTCATGGTGGAGAGGGGAGGATTCGAACCTCCGAAGGCTGCGCCGGCAGATTTACAGTCTGCTCCCTTTGACCGCTCGGGAACCTCTCCAGTGTCCCCCATCTGGAGCCAGCGAAGGGAATTGAACCCCCGACCCACTGATTACAAGTCAGTTGCTCTACCAACTGAGCTACGCTGGCCAATGTAATCAAAAAAGCAAACAGCTAATTTAGTTTTTCATTACCGATATATCAATGCTGAAAAACTGAGAATTTCTTGCTTTCCCAACCCGGGGATCGTACCATGCGGACCCAATCGCTGCTTTTCTTTTGATTTCTTTTATTTTCGCCCGTTTTTATAGCTCATGCCCACAAACACTTAATACTAAGGCAAATAAAAAAATTTGCAACCAAAATCTCTAAAATTTAAATTAAATCTTTGTTCATCACCAAAGACTTTTTCAGCCCCTGCCCTCCCACAGCAAACTTCTCCGCCAATAGCATCCGGCTCGGAGGCTGCGCCTTCGGAATCATTTAGGAAAGAAACAAGCAAAGCTTCTAACCGTCATTCCGGTGAAAACCGGAATTCAGGTGTCTTGGAGCGGCGATAGTGCCATGAAACTGGACTCCGGCTTCCGCCGGAGTGCCTAGGCGGATGAAGCACAACCCAGGTCCCATTAACGCTGTGCTGAACTGTTTACTGGGAACACAGGAGCCACGGGCTAACCCTCAAAGGTTCATACGTCAGAATCTACAGCATTTTGTTTGACTTTTCGAAAATAACATATAAGAATGAATATCACATTAGATTCCTGTCATAGAACATTTCCGCCTAGAACATACCCGTTTCCTAGGCTCGAAGAAAGACGGGCTCTTGATCATTTTAATTGCATAAGGAGGTTAGGCTATGATGGCACTTGCTGGAGGATTGGTTGCTCTTATTCTTGGGATCATCGGAATTATTGTTTGGTGGAGTTTTTTCCTGAAGGCCCTTATGGCAGGAATCCCTGTCATGCTCATTCTGGGAGGAGCGCTGGCCACTTATCTCGGCATTGAAGAACTCAAGGACAAGAAAGCGGCCGAAACCTTTGATACGGACAAGGATGATCTCAAGCGGGAAGTCGACACCCTCAAACAGGAGTTGAAAGAGATTAAGGATTCGAAACCTTCCCAGCAGTAATGTTTCTTCCGAAAGGCTAATCCCTCTCGCCCGGTTGGTGGAGTGCGTCAACCTTCCCATCGCCCGGCAGCCGCAGGGTGAGAAGGACTAGCCTTTTTTGTCACTTTCTCACCACTTCCAGTTCACTGAAGAAATACCGGGTCTCAAAAGCTGCAGTCTCAGGGGAATCAGAGCCGTGGACCACGTTCTTCTCGATGTCCGTGGCAAAATCCCGTCTGATGGTTCCTTCTTCAGCCACCTTGTAGTTGGTCGCCCCCATCAACTTCCGATACTTCCCAATCGCCTCTTCTCCTTCCAGCACCATGACCACGCAGGAGCCTGAAGACATGAAATCCGTGACGCTTTCATAAAAAGGCTTTCCTTCGTGAACCTTGTAAAAGCCTTTTGCCTGATCCTTGGTCATCCGGATCATTTTCATGGCGGTGATCTTCAGCCCTGCTCCTTCGAGGCGCCTGATGACTTCCCCCACAAGATTTCTTGCAACTCCGTCCGGTTTGATAATGGACAACGTTCTTTCCGACATGCGCTTTGTTACCTCCTGTATTCGTAGATCCTCTCAATGAAACGTTTTAGAGTCTCTCATCCGTTTCGACGAAAGGGGACATTGCGATTCAGCGAAAACTTCTTATTTTTGAAATACAGATTCGAGTTGACCCCCCTTGCCATCCCATTGTATAGAAAGCCCTCTTATAAAAACAAAGCGGTTGAGGCCGTCAAGAGTAATCCGGCTCGGCCTTTGGATAGAAAGGAACAAAATATGCCTGATGTCGAAGGAGCAGACAAGAAAAAACCGACGGAAAGAATGGACGCTGATCATCTCTTCCATTTTCGATGTAACCCCGGTGTGCCCTGCTTCACCCGGTGCTGCGGAGATGTCACCATCGCCCTGACCCCGTATGATGTGATACGCCTCAAGAATGCCCTCGGTGTTTCATCGGACGAGTTTCTGGATAAATACGCGATCCTTATCCCGAGAGAGAACCGTCTGATCCCTCTGGTTCTTCTCAAAATGAACGAAGGGGACAAGAGATGCCCCTTTGTCACTGAGAGAGGATGCACGGTATACGAAGATCGTCCCTGGCCCTGCAGGATGTATCCCTTGAATATGGAGGATGACGGGACTTTCCGCCTCATCGCAGAGGCCTCGCGTTGCGAGGGTCTTAAGGAGGAGGAAACCTGGCAGATCAGCGAATGGCTCGTGGATCAAGGCGTTGTCCCTTACGATGAAATGAACACTCTTTTCTCCTCTGTCACGATCCCTCTCACCGCTCAAAATCTGGACATCGACAATCCCGGCATCCTGAAAATGGTCTTTATGGCCCTCTACAACCTCGACAAATTCAGGGACTTCGTTTTACAGAGTTCCTTCCTGAATCGTTTTGAGGTGGATCCGACCCGGATTGAGAAAATCAGGAGAAGCGATCTGGAGCTTCTGAAATTCGGCTTCGACTGGATCAAGTTCGGCCTCTTCGGCCAGAAGCTTTTCAAAGTAAAAGAAAAGCAGGCGCAATAACGGGTCAACCCATGACTCTTTGAGGAACCCCCTGATGGCTGATGGAGCCCCAGAGAAAAACGTGTTTGAACCCCTGCACGGGAACCGCTTCCAATTCCTCTGTCACAGGGACATGGAGTGCTTCACCCGGTGCTGTGCTGCTCTGAGTCTCGTGTTGATGCCCTACGATATCCTCCGCTTGAAGAACCGGCTCGGCATCTCTTCCGAGGAGTTCCTCAACACCCACACGGAAATGCGTTTTGACAGGCACCCACGGTTTCCCATGGTGGTTCTCAAGATGAAGGATGAGGAAGGCAGGAAATGCCCTTTTGTCACTTCTGAAGGATGCGCCGTCTACGAAGATCGGCCCGGTGCGTGCCGCATCTATCCTATTGGCAGGGCCGCCTTGAACCCGGGCAACGCGGCGGGCACTCAGGAAAAATATTTTGTGGTTCACGAAGAGCACTGTCTCGGATTCAGGGAAGACCACGAGTGGACGATCGAAGATTGGGTAGCGGATCAGGGTTTGAAAGAATACGATGGGATCAACGCGGCATGGTTGGACATCGTCACGTCTAGTCAAAGTCTCGGGCCGGAAAAAGACATCCAGCGAAAAATCCAGATGTTTTGCATGGCCTCTTACAATCTGGATACGTTCAGGCAATTCGTGTTCAAAAGCAGGTTCCTGGATCTTTTCGAAGTCCCTGACGAGCTCCGTGATCGTCTGGCCTCTGATGACACAGCCCTGTTCTCCTTTGCCATGGACTGGCTCAAGTTCAGTCTCTTCGGCATGAAAACCTTGAACCTCAGATGACCCCGGACCGGCAAGGTGCTGGAAAAGACCTTGCTCGCAGGTTGCTCAAAAACGCTCAGATACAAGGCGACCGAAATCCCGAGGAGTGAGACGTACCGTCCAGTACGTCGCAATGACGAGGGATGAGGGCAACGCAGTGGATGGGCGTTTTTCAACAACCTGCTATTCTTCGGCCTTTCTCTTTCCAATATAGCCGGCAAGGCCTCTGATCATCCCGTCAATCTCTTCGCTGTGCTCGCTGAGAAAGCGGAGCATGCGATCCGACTTGGAGCGCAGGACAACGCCGTTGTTTTCGTGGATGTCTTGCGCAGGAATCAGGACATGCTTCTCAAAGAGGTAGCGGATAATGGTGTCATCGGCGTCCAGCCTGACATCAAATTTTTTCGCCAGGGTGTCGAGCCAGTAGCCGAATTCTTCCGGGTGCTCCAGATGGTCGGTGGGAATTTCTATTTCATAGGCGAGAGGATCGAGCGTGCCGGCAGGCCATTTTGATCCGGACAGGTAGGTCAGGGCATGGGCCAGCTGATGAACCAAGGTACCGTCATCAATATCCTCGGAAACAGCAATGTAGACATGCTCCGGATCAGCCTTTGCCGTTTTGTAGGCATTGACGAGGACGCCGCCTCTCTTTTCGCCTGAAGGCGTGCTCCCTGAAACGTTCAAACGAGAGTAATGGTCCAGGTCAACGAACTTAATCCCCATGGAGCTGCCAGTCAGCTCCTGGAGGTTCAGAGCCTCCAGCATTTCCTTGGAGCGGCCGGACTCCACGGCAGGGAGACTCGCAATGCGGGCCCCCATCTCCTCAACGGAGGCTTCCCCTGCCCCCTCCCACACGAGCTCATCTTCTCTGCCCATATGGCACTTCTTGAACTTCTTGCCGCTTCCGCATGGGCATAAATCATTTCGTCCGATGTCTTTCATCAGTACCCCCCAGTGACCAGGACTGAGGGCCGAGCAACGAGGGATACCGAGCCTCACTAATCACTCAGTCCTCAGTCCTCATTACTCGTTACTCTTCGATAATCTGATCTTTGTGCGCATCATAGGACCAGGCAGGTAAAGGACCCGTTGTACCGGTTTCGGGGTCCAGGCGATGCCTGTATGAAGCCTTCACTCCCTGATCTTTCCAAATCCACTCCCAGCCGCGCACGAAATATGGGCATTCGTCATTGAAGCACACCCACTGATAATCGGAAGTCCAGGTCGAGTACTGCGGAGTTCTCCATTTTTTCATCTCTACACCGCAGTGAGGACATGCCGGTTTTTCTTTTATATCCATGGTCTTCTCCTTCAAGATCTCTTTACAAGAGCGTCGTCAACTGTCTCAGCTTTCAGCGCGGATCCGGATATGGCTAATTCCGGGTTGGCCCTGATGAATTCGAAAAAGTCGGGAAATACTATTTGTGTCATTCCCGCGAAGGCGGGAATCCAGTGTTTACGGGTTTTTCTGGACTCCCGCCTTGGCGGGAGTGACGGCTTATTACATAGTCGTCATCCCTGGCTTTGAAATATAGTAATCCTTCTGCGAAAAAAAAGAACCAAATCTTCCTAGCTCCTGCCGGAAGACTTGGTTCTCTGACTCCCTGGTGCACCCTAGGCGAACATTTTCTGTTCCTTCATGTATTCTTCTTTGACCGCCGTGAGAAAAATCACGACCGGCCGAAAAGCAAGATGGGCCCACTTTGCGAAAGGCACTTCGAGGACCAGCATGGGCACCGCAATCATGAGGTGGATCACGTAGAGAACATAGGTCGGCATAGGCCAGTCCAGAAGCCTTGTGAAGTGAATGAGAATTCCCGTGAGCGCCGTGAGCTCCAGCAGGATGAGGAACATCCAGTCCGTGCCGTGGGAGTTCTTGTACGGCGCTTTGCTCTTTCTCAGCCGACCGATAATGGCATAGGTTGTGCCATAAAGAAGAGCGGCCGTGGCATAGTACCCCAGCAACCTGACCCCAGGCCAAACAGAAGACTCCACGTCCCGCTGGAAAGCGAAGTAGTCCGAGTACAGGCCGATGAAGTGAAGCCCTCCTGCCAGAAACACCGCAACAAGCAGAAAGGCCGTGCTGTAACCGGTCATGATGAGGAGGTGGATGATCCACTGCATCCTGTCCGTGCACTGTCCGAAGCGCCTCTGGGTAAAAAAGTGGATCACGAGTTCCTTGCCTTTGGCCAGGTACAGAGCGGGCGGGATCTTGAAGAGCAGGTCTCCCATCACGAACCAGGCGCATCGGGCCGTGTTGCTCAGGAGAAAGAAGGTCAGAATCGCGGCCATGACCATGTCTGCAATCTCGATAGCCGGCGCCGGCCAGACCGAGTTCAAGTAGGCGTGCTCCATGTTGGGGTTGCTGGCCCGGAAAAGGATCAGGGCAAGGCCCACCAGGATCCCCACGATCGCCACGGCCATGATTTCAAAACTCTCGGACGTGTAAAACTTCCTTGAAAAGCCGGTCCAGTCATACTTGGAGGTGAGCCAGCGCCGCATGACCATCATGGTCTCGCCGGGCTCCGCCCCCCTCGGGCACGAGGTGGAACAATCCCCGCAGTAATAGCAAAGCCAGGGTTCAGGGCTTTTCATGATTTTTTCCGTGAGCCCCATCTGAATGTACTTGTGAAATCTCCTGGGAAAGGAATTGTCCGCCGTTGACAGAGGGCAGACTGCCGTGCAGTTCCCGCAGTGAAAACACTTCTTGGCATCTTTCAGGCCAAAATGCTCCAGATCCTTCATCAGGCTCGGATCAACCTTGACGCTCATCTTCCTTCCACCTCCATGGCTCTAACATTGACGGCCTCGTAAAAAGTCCGCAGGCCCCGTTCCATTCGTGGTTCGATACCTCACCACGAACGGGACATAAGATACTTATGGTCTATTTCATCCGTTCGCCCTGAGGTATCGAAGGGTGAACGGGACTTTTTACGAACCCATCCCCATTACCATCCTTTGAAAGGATTGGGGCCGATCTCCTGCAACCTCTCAGCAAACTCGTTGAGCAGCGCAGGAAGTTTTTCATAGTCAATGATGGAGACCGTCTCGTAACGCACCCGGTCCGATTCGAGCGCCAGGCGGTTCAGGGTCTCCGACACCTTGCTCAGCCGGATACTGGACAGCTCGCTTCCCTTGATGAAGTGGCACTGGTAGTCGTCTCCGTGCTTGCACCCCAGGAGCAGGATGCCGTCAATGCCTTTGGAAAGAGAATCGGCGATCCAGACCAGGTTCATGGACCCGAGGCAGCGCAAGGGAATGACCCTGTACCAGGGCGCGTAGGTCATCCGGCGGAGCCCGGCCATGTCCAGGGCGGGATAGGCGTCGTTTTCACAGGCCAGAACGACAATGCGCGGTTTTTCGTCTTCCTCTGCCGGCACCTGAATGGCCTTGACCATGTTGCCGATCATCGCTACGGAGTAGTTTTTGAAGGAGATGATTCTTTCCGGGCAGGCGCCCATGCACACCCCGCACCTCCGGCAGCGGGTTGGCTGAGGCAGGGGATTGGCTTTTTCATCCTCGTTGATGGCGCCGAAGGGACATTCCACGGTGCAACGCTTGCACTGGGTGCAGCGCTGCATGGCGAACTCGGGGAAAGTCAGGTCTCCGGCCCTCGGATGGACCGCTGCGCCCCGCGAGGTGAGTTCAATGCACTGAATCGCCTTCATGGCGGCGCCGGCCCCGTCTTCCTTGGTCGAACCGATCCCCATGGGTCGGTGGCTGCAACCTGCTGCGTAGATCCCGGTCCGTCGCGTTTCATAGGGGAAGCAGATGAAATGAGAATCCGGGAAATCGTACTTCAGCGCCGGAAGCTCGGGTCCCTGGCGGTATTCCAGGTTCAGGATCTCCGAGCGCCGGATAATATCGGGCGGGACAAGGAGTTCCTCTTCTTTCTTGTCTTCCTTTTTCTCCTCCAGAGGCTTTGCCTCTTTGCTGATATCCAGCCCAAAAGCCGTCACAGGGACCATTCCGGTGGCCAGGACCACGAGATCCAGTGCATCCAGCGAAACCGTTTCGCCCAGAAGTTCGTCCAGCGCCTCCACCGTCACCTTCCCGCCCTCCACCTTGACTTCCGGCGACTGGCAACGGATGAAGATGACTCCCTCCTCCTGGGCTTTGCGGTAAAGATCCTCTGCCTGGCCAGGAGTGCGCATCTCCTTGAAAATGACGTACACGTCGGACTTGGGGTTCTCCGCCTTGATCACCAGCGACTGCTTCAGGGAGGTGGTGCAGCACACGGTCGAGCAGTAGGGGAGATACTGAGGATCACGGCTTCCTGCACACTGCAGGAACGCCACTTTTGAAACCGCCTGCCCGTCGCTTGGCCGGGTGGCCTTACCCTTGAGATAGGTCTCTTCGAACATCGCGTTGGTGATCACGTTGGGGGAAGCGCCGAATCCGAGCTTCTTGTCGAGTTTGGCCGGGTCATAGGGCTGCCATCCCGCAGCAAGAACGATGGCCCCGATCTGTTCCTGGGCCGTTGTCCCGTTCTGTTTGATCGACACCTCGAACACTCCGGGGCCGCCCACGGTCTTCTCCACCCTGGCTCCGGTGTAGACCTTGATCTTGGGGCTTGAAGTCACTTCCTTGATGAGGTCGTTGAGGGGATTGGCCACAACGGCCTTGTAAGGGAAGGTGGCGATCTGCCCCACCTTTTTCTGAAAGCCGCCGAGCTCCGCTTCTTTTTCAACGAGAACCACCGGGTAACCGGCCTTGGATGCTTCCACAGCAGAGGTCATGCCGGCAAGGCCCCCTCCCACCACCAGAATGGTCTTGGAAATTTCCTTTTCCGGCTTATAGGGAACAGGCAACTCCATGGCGGCCACCTTGGCCGCGCTCATGCGCAGATAATCAGCGGCCATCATCTGGGTGTTCTCGTCTCCGGCCGGCTGGGACCACGCCACCTGCTCGCGGAGATTCACACGGTCCACGATGCAGTTCTCGAAGTTGAAAACGTCATACATGACCCTGGGCGAGCAGGCCGCAATGATGAGCGCGCTCACCCCTTCTTTGTCCATGTCTTCCTTGATCAGGGCTGCGCCCTCTTGGCTGCAAAGGTTGGCATGAGTCCGGCAGATCGGAACTTTGAGATCGCCTGTGGTCAGAGAGACCAGTTCGTCTATGTTCAAGGCATCACCGATGCCGCATCCTGAGCAAATATACGCTGCAGTTTTCTTTTCCATTGAGCATTACCTCCTCGCGACGGATTGTATGGCTTTAAGGGCTGCGGCGGTGCCGTCCTGAACCGCTTCGACAACGCCGGTCGGTGTCCTGGTGCATCCGGCAGCGTAAATGCCGGGCTTGGCGGCCTGCCCGGCCACGAACCCGTAATCGTCGTAGGGAACCTGGACAGGAAGCTTGATCTCGGACGTGTTGGGCTGCATGCCCGTGGCGAGCACCACCAGGTCCACGATCACTTCCTGCAAAGACTCCGCCGTTGTGTCTTCCACCCTCAGGACCAGTTTCTTTCCTGCGCCGTCCGCAGTGATCTTCGCCACCTTGCCCTTGAAGAAATGGATGTTCGGATCACTCTTGACCTTCACGTAGAAATCTTCCAGACGATCCGTGGCTCTGATATCGATGTAGAAAATGTAGATCTTGGCGTCCGGATACTGCTCGCGCACATAAGTGGCCTCTTTCATGGAGGCCAGGCAGCAGATCCCGGAGCAGAATGGCAGGTGATTCTGATCTCTGGACCCAGCGCACTGCACAAAGGCCACGGTCTGAGGAGGCTGGCCGTCCGAGGGGCGCACGATTTTTCCTTTCGTGGGACCGGTCCAGGCGGCCAGACGCTCCATCATCACGTTGGTGATCACGTCCGGATACTGGCCGAAACCGTAGGTTTCGAGCTTCTTGGCGTCGTAGGGCTTCCACCCGCTGGCCCACACAATGGAACCGACCTTGAGATTCACGGTTTTGGCGGCCATGTCCAGCTCAATGGCGTTGTAAGGGCAGGAATCTTTCACTTTCTGGGCTTCCCCGCTTTTCACCAGGGCCGGGTCCAGGACATAGCGCATGGGGAAGGCCATATCATGAGGCAGGTAGGCGGCTTTGCTTTTATTCATTCCGTAGTTGAACGCATCCTCCACTTCCATGGAGCACGCTTCAGCGCACTTGCCGCAGGCCGTGCATTTTTCATTGACGTATCGGGGGTTCAGTCGGATCGCCACATCGAACTTCCCTTCGGACCCGGAGATCCCCTCCACTTCCGCCATGGTAAAGAAGCGAACCCTCGAATTCTGTTTTTGATTCTCCGGAAGTTGATTTCCAGCCCGCAGAGGGGCGGGCACAACTTGGGGAAGTAGTTGTGGAGCTGTGCCACTCTTCCTCCAAGATAGGGATTTCTCTCCACCACGTAGGTGTCGTATCCCGCTTCCGCTGCTTCGATCGCGGCCGTCATTCCACTCATGCCGCCACCGACGACCAGGATGCTTTGGGTGTCTGTGCTTGCCATGCTGATCCTCCTAGGATGATGTAATAAAAAACTCCTTCCCTTCAGACTCCGAAGGAGCTTCCTTTCTGCCATCGAAATGGTCATTGAGACAGGATGGGTATCCCGGCAGGGATATCCGACTGGGTCGGCCTTATATACTTGCGGAAGAGAAAAAAATCCAGATTAAAATCGACGGCTGCGGAAAAAGTCCTCCGCGCCGTCGCCCCGGCGAAAGCCGGGATCCAGAACTTCTTGGCATTCCTGGATTCCGGCTTCCGCCGGAATGACAGAAAAGCGCGCCTTCTGGTTTTTTTGCGACGCCGTCAAAGTCACAGCACCGTATATTTCGGACCTCCTCCTCCTTCGGGCGGAACCCAGTTAATGTTCTCGTACGGATCTTTCACGTCGCACGTCTTGCAATGGACGCAGTTCGAGAAATTGAGCTTCATCCGGCGCTTTCCTGTTTGCTCGTCCAATTCCATTTCATACACATGGGCCGGGCAGAATCGTACGCAGGGGTTCTGGAATTCCTTGGTGCACCGGTTGTAGCACGTTTCGAGGTCCAGGATTTTCAGATGGGGCGGTTGTTTCTCTTCGTGCGTCGTTCCTGAATAATAGACATCCGTCTCCTTGTCAAAGGTGCACTTGCCGTCGACCTTGATGTCTCCCTTTTCCTCGTCCGTGAGTACCTCCTTGCCGTAGAGCACGGAAACCGTTTTCAAATGGGTGTGGTCCGGTTTGGTCTCGAGTCGAGGCTTGAGAATTCTCCCGCCCAGCACATACTGGAACCCCGCTTTCATGAGGGCGATCCACAATCCCCTCTGAAAAGCCTGGTGGAAATTGCGGGACAGATAAAGTTCCCGGCCGATGGCGCTCTCCCGGAGGGCATTGGGATACGCTTCAAGCGCCTTCTCTGAAAAATCGTCCTTCACCATGGACGCAAAGATCGCCTCCGCCGCAAGCATGCCTGATTTCATGGCCGCATGAATGCCTTTGAGTTTCATGCTGATAAAAAGGCCGGCGGAATCCCCTACCAGAAGCCCGCCGGGGAAAGTGAGTCTGGGCACTGAGAAGTATCCTCCCACCGGCGCGGTCTTGGCTCCGTACTGAATCATCTTTCCGTCTTTGAGCAGACCGGCGATGTAAGGATGTTGTTTGAGTCTCTGGAACTCCCGGTGAGGATCCATAAAAGGATCTGCATATTCAAGCCCTGTCAGGAGGCCGATGGACAGCTTGTTATCCTTCATCCCATAGATGAATCCACCGCCGTACGTGTTGCTCTTGAGAGGATATCCCATGGTGTGAATCACATCCCCCGGCTGGATTCGGCCCTCGGGAACTTCCCACACTTCTTTAACCCCCGCGACATAGCCCTGGGGGTTCTTCCCTTCATCCAGTTTGTACTTCTTGATCAAGGTCTTTGTCAGGCTTCCCCTGGATCCTTCGCCAAAGACCGTTACCTTGGCATGAAGGTCGATTCCAGGCTCGAAATTGGGCTTTTTGCTTCCGTCCGCGTCGATTCCCTTGTCTCCGGTCCTGACCCCGATCACCCGGTCGTTCTCATAGAGCACCTCAGTGCCGGCAAATCCCGGGAACATGTAAACGCCGGTTTCTTCCACCAGTTTCCCGAGCCACTCGGTCATCCGGGCCAGGGAAACCACGTAGTGACCGTGGTTGTTCAGAGGCGGAGGCGTGATGGGCGCTTTGATTCGTCCTCCCTTGGTCAGCAGGCATACCTGTTCTCTCTTGACTTCTCCCTCCAGGGGAGCCCCTTTCTCAATGAAATCCGGAACCAGTTCCTTCAAGGCAACAGGGTTCATGACCGCGCCGGAAATGCCGTGGGCTCCTACAAAAGCGCCCTTCTCCACAACGGCGATCATCACTTCTTCCAGTTTTTTGCCCTGGCCCTCCGCATCCACCTTTTCGTTGTGCCGGCGAATGAGGTTGGAAAGATGGAGTGCCCCGCTAAGGGAGGCTATACCCCCTCCCACAAAGAGGACGTCCACATTCATGATTTCTCGTTCTTCCATAATGGTTCCCTCCGTTTTTCGTCCAGCGACCCTCTCAGCCCGGTATCCGATCGAGGGAGTTGCTCGATAATTTGCGTTCACATGTTGCTATAACACAGCCAAAAAAATGAAGTGCAAGCCAAAAGTAAGACAGCAAAGACCAGGGACAAAGGGACAAAGGCACATAGGCACAAAGCAGAAAAACCATTTCCTCTTGTCCCTTTGTGCCTCTGTGCCTTTGCACCTTTGTGCCTTGGCGGTGAAAAAAGCCCCGGCTGCAAAGGAGCAGCCGGGGCTTCGATGAAACAAGGACTAAAGAGAACCGCTATGCACCGGGCATGGTCCAGATGTCTTTCTTCATCATCTTCCACTCGCCGGTCTTGCGATCCCACGTGCAGTTCACAAAACACTTCCAGTTCGCATCGTCCATCTTCGGCTTGTCAGCCCTGAAGTAGTAACCGGGCCAACGGGTTTCCTCTCTGAAGTGAATGCTGCGAATGTGTGCCTCAGCCTGCATGACTCTCTGGTTGTTCTCCCACGCCCTCGTGAGTTCATGATGGTTGCGCGCAGCCATTTTCGCAGAGTCCTCTTTCAGAAGGGCCATCAGTTCGAGACCTCTCTCGCAGAGAGCCTTGCTGGTCTTGAAACCGGAGATCACGCCGCCGGCATACTCATCCATGAGCTTCTGCAGCCTGTGGAGGAACTGCCTGGGCACGATGTAGTTCGTGTTGATTTCCGGATCGGTCGTCTCTTTGCTGTGCTTTTCCCAGAGATCCAGAGGAAGCAGGATCTTCGCCTTCAGTTTCTCCACCTCAGCCTCGTCGACCTTGGGCGCTTTGCCTTTTTCGACGATGTACTTGATGGCGGCTTTGCCGGCGATCCTTCCCTCGGCATGGGAACCGGAGGAGAACTTGTGGCTGGAGGCGCCGGAACCATCGCCCACTGCAAACAACGCTTCGGCGGTGGTCATGTTGGCGTAGCCCCATTTGTACGGAGTGGGCAGGTCTTCAGGACCGCTCACCCAGGCACCGGAGGCGCCGGAATGGGAGCCGATGAAGTAGGGCTCGCAAGCGGCGATCTCTGAGTGCTTCTCTTCGGGTTTCAGGTTCTGCGCTGCCCAGAGGATGGCCTGGGAGATCGTCATGTCGAGGAAGTCTTCCCACGCTTCGCTTTCCAGTTCCTTCATCTTCTTCTTGAAGGCCTTGGGATCATCCTTGAATTGTGCAGCAATGTTCTTGATAGCCTCATCCGTTTCCATGTAAAGCGGGCCAAGGCCCTTCTCCGTATCCAGCATGCCGAGATAGTTCCTCAGGTTGGCCGGAATCGGTTTGACCAGGCCATAAGGCTTCCAGTTCTCCAGCTCCGCCTTTCTCACCACCATGTAGTCGCCACCGCCTGCGCTGATCGCACGGGACTTGAAGAGGAGGAACCATGCCCCGACCGGACCATAGGCGTCCTTGAACCGGACCGGGATAAACCGCACTTCCTGACAGGTCATTTCGGCGCCGGCCTTGATCGTGAAATAAGCGCTGGAGCCGGAGTTGAAGGGCGGATACCAGGATCGGCCGAAACCTTCACCAACGGACCGGGGACGGAACACATGTACGGCGCCGCCCATGCCGGCGATGACCGCTTTAGCTTTGAACACGTAGAACTTGTTCTCCCGCGTGCTGAAGCCGACCGCACCGACACACTTGTTTCCATCCATGAGAGGGTCGACAATAAAGACTCTCTCGAAGATCTCGCCGCCTGCGGCCGCGATCGCGTTTTTCGCTGCCTCGGCGATGATGACCTTGTAGGACTCGCCGTTGATCATGAGCTGCCACCGGCCTTCGTGGACATACTTGCCCTTCTCGTCTTTCCAGATCTTGAGTCCCCACTTTTCAAAGAGGTGGACTGTAGAATCCACGTGGCGGGCAATATTATAAACCAGGTCTTCCCTGGAGATGCCCATGAGGTCACTCCGAACATAACGGATGTAATCCTCCAATGTGTTCTCCCCATCCCTGAGGCCCACGTATTGGTTAATGGCCGAAAGACCCATGGCCACGGCGCCGCTTCTGTCCAGTGCGGCCTTGTCGACCAGTGTGACCTTAAGACCTTTCTTCTTGGCCCAATAGGACGCCTCTGTCGCGGCGCCGCAAGCTGAAAACCCCCCACCGCAGATCAGGAGGTCGGTATTTACAACAACAGTTTCCCAATTTGCCATATCTTTACCTCCGTTTCTTTAATTTTTAGTGGGAACTTCTTTGAGTCCCAGGGACGCCGGCTCAGTTGCAAGGGCCTGGCTGTTCAAATCATCGTGAGTTCCATAACCGCCGATCGGATCGGCAGACCCTTCAGGAGTTGTCCTGGTGGGGAACTTGAACCGTTTAATGGAACCATCCCTAAACTTCACTGTCCACATAATGTCCTCAGATCCTCTGAGGGGTGTCGCACTGGCTCCCATGGGGATGAAATCCGCATAGCCGCGAACATCCATCGCCTGCTGGGGACAGATCTTGACACAGCACATGCACTCCCAGCACATTTGAGGATCGCGGTTCTCAGCCTTCATCTTTTCCTTATCCAGTACCATCAGGTCGTTGGGGCAGATGTACATGCAGGCTGTCTTGTCCTGCCCCTTACAACCGTCGCACTTCTCGGTGATCACATAACTTGGCATTATCACACCTCCTAAATTGACTAGTTAATAGAATGCGTTGTAATTCCTGCTGGAAAACCTTCTTCTCTCATGCACCTCCTTTCAGTGATGTATTCCTTTTCGATCGAGCCTTTTGCGAGGCCCGTCTCAAACTTTAATTTGTATATTGCGTTTGTGGATGAACCTGGCAGGGTGCAGTTCACCTTCAAGAAGCATTAAATCTATTTCCACTCCTTTCGAGGTGTCAAGAAAAAACGAACGCGAAGGTTCATCTTTACATCCCTCGCCCCTCTCCCCTTAAGACTTCTTCACATCGCCTGTCGCAGCGCCGTGCAATTTGATTTCCACCTTTTCGTCCAGGTTCTGGTAGTACTCCTGAAGAACTTTTGCCACTTCGGGTCTCGAGAATTCCACGGGCAACTGGCCGCCCTCGGACAGGGTCTTTCGGACCACGGTGCCAGAGAGCATGAGTCTGTCGTTCTTCCCGTGGGGGCAGGTCTTCATGGAGGCCATGCCCCCGCACTTGTTGCACCAGAACGTCCAGTCAATGTTCAAATTCTGGCACTTCAAGGCTCCCTTGGGGATCTCGTCAAAGATCTTCTGGGCATCAAAAGGTCCATAGTAATCACCCACGCCGGCGTGATCGCGGCCGATGATCATGTGGCTGCAGCCGTAGTTCTGCCGGAATAGGGCATGAAGCAAAGCCTCCCTGGGCCCGGCATAGCGCATCTCCATGGGATATCCTCCCTGGACCACAGTGCCCTTCACAAAATAGTTGTCCACGAGAACCTCGATGGCTTTGACGCGCACATCCGCAGGAATATCTCCTGCTTTGAGCTTTCCAACCAGCTGATGGATATAAACGCCGTCCATGACTTCGACTGCGATCTTGGCAAGGAATTCGTGAGAGCGGTGCATGGGATTGCGGAGCTGAAGAGCCGCAATTCTTTTCCATCCCATGTCCGAAAAGATTTTCCGTGATTCCGCCGGCCTCTGATAGAGACCTTTGAACTGCTCCGGATAATAGATTTCGCTCAAGACCTTGATCGGTCCGGCCAGATTATATTTGGCCTGGGCCATGACCTTTTCGACGCCCGGGTGTTCCTTGTCGTTGGTCCTGAAGACGGCCTTGCACTCAGACTCTTTGTCAATGGTGTACTTCTCGGTCACGCGCATCGTGGCAACGGTCGTGCCTGTTTCTTCGTCGTCCAGAGCAATCTCGTCACCCGCCTTGATGCTTTCGTCGTTCGTCGAGACCGTGATCGGGATCGGCCAGAACGTGCCGTCGGCCATGGTGTACTTGTCGCAAACGCCCTTCCAGTCCGCCTTGGTCATGAAGCCGGTGAGCGGCGTGAAAGCACCGATTCCCATCATAATGGCATCGGATGTTTCCCGGGTGGTGATGGTGATGTGTTTGAGAGTCTTCGCTCTCTTGGTTTCCGCCTCCAGCTCTTTCCCCGCGAGCAAGAGAGGCATGAGTTTTTCTTGTTTGCCATGGGGTGCAATCAGATCGGCCATAAATTATCCTCCTTTTGGTTTCTTTTTCTTCGTGTCAGACCCTGATAGCTCCGATGAGCCTCTCAGGCCCTGAACCTTCCATACCCTGTTCATAGTGCTGGCGCAGTTCCGTGTTGAAGCTGCGGATCTCCTTTGGCGGCTATTGTCTTTATTTTAGAGCAGCTGAAATGAGGAGGCAACTCTGCGCCTAGAATGAACAGACAATCTATTTCCAACCCGCGCTAGGTGTCAAGAAAAAAAGAACAGCCCGCCGTGGTTTAATGGCGCCTCGTGAGGATATAGCCCCCAAGTTCAAGAAGGCCCTGTTTGACCGGCGAGTCTGGGAAGAGCTTCAGAAGCTCTCCCGCTCTTGCGACGTACTCAGACGCTTCGGATCGAACTCGCTCGATCGCCCCATTGACTCTCACCCGCCGGACGAGATCTTGGTAATCCTGATCGCTCGCCTTCTGACTCTTGAAAAGCTCAGCAAGGCGCTCAACCTCAGCCCTTTCAAGCTCTGAAACAAAATAGACAAGAGGCAGGGTGATCTTGCCCTCTTTGAGATCCTTGCCCACGGGCTTACCAAAGACCTCCTCCGAGGAGGTGTAATCCAGAAGGTCGTCCATGAGTTGGAAAGCGATGCCAAGATTCGACCCGAAATCCCCGAGATGCTGCACTGTTTTCTCATCCGCGCCGGCGACCATGGCGCCGGAGTTACAGGCTGCGCGCATGAGAGCCGCTGTTTTGGCGGTGATGATTTCCATGTATTCCGCTTTGGAGATTTTCCAGTTGTGGGTGTGCTCCAGTTCCAGGAATTGGCCTTCCACCATGCGTTTCAGTAAATCGCTGAGCAGCCGGATGAGTTCGAGGTTTCGGCATTCCACCGCGATGGCGGAAGCGGCTGAGTACAGGAAATCTCCTCCCAGCACGGCGGCGGCGTTTCCCCACACCTGTCGAACCGATGGCTTTCTCCTTCTCAGGTCGGCGTTGTCGAGCACGTCATCGTGGACGAGGGATGCGGCATGAACGTACTCAAAGAGGGTTGAGAGCCGGTAAACATCCTCCCCTTTATATCCGCAAAGATGCGACGAAAGCACAAAGAGCAGCGGACGGATCCTTTTCCCCGCCCCCAGAAGGGAATACCGAACGATGTCCGCAACCACAGGCACCCGGGTGCCAAGAGACTGATTCAGGGCATCGTCGATTTCCTTGAGATGAGGGCTGAAGTGATCTAAAAAGTCGTTCATCGCGCTCTAGAAAACTCATAGGGGTGGAGGCAGAATTGTTCTTTCCCTACTGGCCGGTGACTTCGCCGCAAACTGCGGATAAGTTGAAAATCCGAAATCCGAAACATTATCCAATGATCCAAATTCAAATGACCAAAACGGTGGGCAGATGGGTTTCGGTTTTGGACATTGGAGCATTGGCGTTTTGAATTTGTTTCGAATTTCGGATTTCGAGATTCGAATTTGATTGCTGCCAAAGGCCTGTATTGGGAAACTTCATTTCTTTGAATGGTTATTTGTGTATCACGCCGTCTCTGCCAAAGCAAGAAAAGATCAGGCCCATTCTCCGACGAGATCATAAGTTCTGGCCCTTGTGATCTTGACAGGCACGATTCGACCTGTCTCTGCACCGCCCCTGCGAATGAAAACCTGTCCGTCCACTTCCGGTGCCATAAAGGCCGCCCTTCCTGCAATCCACGAACCCGCACGAGCCCCCTCAATCAGCACAGGATAGACTTGACCGAATTTGTCCTCATTCTTCTTTCTCGAAATCCTCGCCTGAAGACGCATGATTCGATCCCGTCTCCTCTCTGCGACAGCCGGCTCCACCTGGTTCTTCATGCGGGCGGCGGCCGTGCCCTTTTCCGGGCTGAAGGTGAACGCACCCAGGTGATCGAATTCTGCGTTTTTCACGAATCCCAAAAGACGCTTGAAAGCAGCCTGTGTTTCCCCTGGAAATCCCACCATCACCGTTGTTCTGAGACTGATCCGGTCATTCCTGGATCTTATTCTCTCAAGGAGGCGCCACACCTTCGCCTCATCCAAGCCTCTTCCCATGGCCGTGAGAATCTCCGGATGCACATGCTGGATGGGAATATCCAGATAGGGGCAAAGAGAAGATGGGGGCTTCATGAGTTCCAGGAGCCTGTCCGTGATCCTCTCAGGATGGCTGTAAAGGATGCGGATCCAGGGAATCCCACGGATCTGAATCAGCTTTTCCAGAAGGTCCTCCAGTTGATCCCCTCTCCCGAGATCCCTTCCATACATTGTGGTGTCCTGGGCGATCAGGTTCACCTCCTGCACGCCACGCTCAGCCATCTGCACCGCTTCTTCGATCAGGGATTCCGGGCTGCGGCTTCTGAAAGGGCCTCTCAGTTGGGGGATGATGCAGAAACTGCACCGGTGGGAACACCCTTCCGCGATCTTGAGGTAGGCGCTGAAAGGAGGGGTCGACTGCACTCTCGGTGTCCGATGGTCAGGGAGAAACGTAGGCCTGTTGATGAGAAAGGCAGATCCTTCCCGGCCGCTCTCTTGCAGAAGTTCCGTGACCCGATGAATCTCCCCGGGTCCGGCCCATCCGTCCACCTCGGGCATTTCATGCCTGAGCTTGTACCCGTAACGTTGCACAAAACAGCCCACCACGAAGAGCTTCTGGAGTTGTCCTTTCTTCTTTCTTTCAGACACTTCGAGAATCGTGCGGATGGCCTCTTCCACCGCAGACCGGATGAATCCGCAGGTGTTGATGACCGCGATGTCCGCCTCCTCCAGTCCTCCCGCGAGAGGATATTTTTTCTCTGCCAGCCATCCCAGGATGTGCTCGCTGTCCACCAGATTCTTGGCGCAGCCGAGGCTGATGACGCAGACTTTCG